>NZ_JBBOBY010000001.1:1617500-3692500 GCF_038002205.1 Paenibacillus sp. FSL R7-0340 | reverse complement strand
GTCGAAATTCCTGTACCACCGTAATCCGTTATGAGCGATGGGGTGACGCAGTAGGGTAGTGACGCGGACTGATGGATGTCCGTCTAAGCAGTGAGGCTGGTGTGTAGGCAAATCCGCACATCGTAAGGCTGGGCTGTGATGGGGAGCGAAAATTGTAGTAGCGAAGGTCATGATCTCAGACTGCCAAGAAAAGCCTCTAGCCAGGAGAAGGTGCCCGTACCGCAAACCGACACAGGTAGGCGAGAAGAGAATTCTAAGGCGCGCGGAAGAACTCTCGTTAAGGAACTCGGCAAAATGACCCCGTAACTTCGGGAGAAGGGGTGCCTCGGTAGGGTGAATAGCCCGAGGGGGCCGCAGTGAAAAGGCCCAAGCGACTGTTTAGCAAAAACACAGGTCTGTGCGAAGCCGCAAGGCGAAGTATACGGGCTGACGCCTGCCCGGTGCTGGAAGGTTAAGGGGAGTGGTAAGCCTTCGGGCGAAGCTATGAACCGAAGCCCCAGTAAACGGCGGCCGTAACTATAACGGTCCTAAGGTAGCGAAATTCCTTGTCAGGTAAATTCTGACCCGCACGAATGGCGTAACGACTTGGGCGCTGTCTCAACGAGAGATCCGGTGAAATTTTAATACCTGTGAAGATGCAGGTTACCCGCGACAAGACGGAAAGACCCCATGGAGCTTTACTGCAGCTTGATATTGAATTTGGGTACGATCTGTACAGGATAGGTGGGAGCCGTTGAACTTTGAGCGCCAGCTTGAAGGGAGGCATCCTTGGGATACCACCCTGATCGTATCTAGGTTCTAACTTGGTACCGTGATCCGGTGCGAGGACAGTGTCAGGTGGGCAGTTTGACTGGGGCGGTCGCCTCCTAAAGAGTAACGGAGGCGCCCCAAGGTTCCCTCAGAATGGTTGGAAATCATTCGAAGAGTGCAAAGGCAGAAGGGAGCTTGACTGCGAGACCTACAAGTCGAGCAGGGACGAAAGTCGGGCTTAGTGATCCGGTGGTACCGCATGGAAGGGCCATCGCTCAACGGATAAAAGCTACCCTGGGGATAACAGGCTTATCTCCCCCAAGAGTCCACATCGACGGGGAGGTTTGGCACCTCGATGTCGGCTCATCGCATCCTGGGGCTGAAGTAGGTCCCAAGGGTTGGGCTGTTCGCCCATTAAAGCGGTACGCGAGCTGGGTTCAGAACGTCGTGAGACAGTTCGGTCCCTATCTGTCGTGGGCGTAGGAAATTTGAGAGGAGCTGTCCTTAGTACGAGAGGACCGGGATGGACGTACCGCTGGTGTACCAGTTGTTCCGCCAGGAGCACCGCTGGGTAGCTATGTACGGAAGGGATAAGCGCTGAAAGCATCTAAGCGTGAAGCCCCCCTCAAGATGAGATTTCCCAATTAGTAAGACCCCTTGAAGACGACGAGGTAGATAGGTTGGGGGTGGAAGTGCAGTAATGCATGGAGCTGACCAATACTAATCGGTCGAGGGCTTATCCTAAATAAAACGCAAATAAGTTTCGGATCCAGTTTTCAGGGTGTAACCTTGAAGGTATGTACAAGTGACATACGACAAGCGCGTGGCTATTCATTCACACGATATGTGATGAACCGAATAACCGTACGATAGAATTTACGATGTAAATTCATGTTTGGTGGCGATAGCGGAGGGGTTCCACACGTACCCATCCCGAACACGACCGTTAAGCCCTCCAGCGCCGATGGTACTTGGACCGCAGGGTCCTGGGAGAGTAGGACGTCGCCAAGCAAGATTAAAGAGCACAGCCTTAATGGGCTGTGCTCTTTTTGTATACCATAAGGCTTTCGCGTTTTGGAAAATATACAAGAAACCCATACATATACTCCATTCCACTAAATTAATATGATTGGGGGATAACTACAATAAAGCTTACAACACTCTGCATATCGACCGATAGTGAAGTCAAACATAATGAAATTTATAAAGCAGCAAGTCTCCAACAACAGGGAGCCTTGCTGTTTGCCGTTACTGTTTTTTGAGGGGGAAGATTAAAAGTAAGGCTATAAATTTCTAGAGAACAGGTACTTTTGAAGCGAGATAGAAACGTTTCTATTAGAGTTTGAAAAGAAAATTCATAGCTTTGGGAGAGAAAAACTCAATCCGAACTGAATTTTTTAGACGAAGAGTCAGAAAAAAATATGCAAAATATGGTCCTTTAGGACTATGAAATAACAATATTTATTACAAAATTAAAGAGTTATTAATTTTGGCTTATGTGAGCTTGATACAAATTAAATCCATTATTTAGGAGGTTAAAGAGGGTTGCGGAAAAAGGCGGAATTTGTCGGATGATATCAGGTTGAATTTGTTACATTTATGTTAATGGCATGTAAAGATAAAATTGTTGTAGGATAAGGGGTTGGAGCTTCAATGTAAATCATAATGAGTTTAGTTTTACAAAATTCGTGAAAACCAAAAATTTCGTTTTAAACTAAATTAACAGATCATGATTGACAGATAACTAATACAAAAAGTGAAATTGTTGCTTTTGAAGTTTGGAAACAAATAACATAATATGGATTTTGTTTTATTTTTATGAGCTCCATCAATTTAGCCCTTTTGTCCCATGCCAAGCGGTTTTAAAGTTTGTATATTTAAAAACAGTTAGAAAGTGTTGGAAGAAAAAAAGAGATATAAGGATTTACTGTAAAATTATGAACTGCATAGAGGATGGAGGAATTCATTTGACAACTCGATCACAATCTTGGTTCGCAAAAACAGAGGTCCAACCGACTGCGAAGCTCCAACTATTTTGCTTCCCCTACGCTGGTGGTGGCGCTTACATATTTAACTCTTGGAAGTCTAGGTTCGCGCCTGATATTAACGTGTTGCCTATACAACTTCCAGGACGTGAAAGCCGCTCAACAGAAGCTCCAATGGATACTCTTCAGGACATCGTTCAATCGTTGATTCCCGCTATGGCCCCATACATGCATAAGCCGTTCGCTTTTTTTGGGCACAGTATGGGTGCACTGATTGCATTTGAAACAGCACGACAGTTGTACAGCAAAACTGGAAAGCTACCTGTGCATATCATCATATCTGGTAAATCCGCACCACATCTTCCATACTCCAAAAAACGACTCCATGATTTAGCAGACGATTCTTTCACCGAAGAGCTTCGTTTGATGCAGGGAACACCTGAAGAGGTGCTGCAAAATGCAGAATTGATGCAAATTATTATGCCTCGTCTGCGTGCAGATTTTAAGGTATGTGAAACTTATGTTTATCAGCCGGGAAATCCACTGGTATGTCCGATGACCGTTTTAGGCGGAATGAAGGATTTTGAGGTTAGCACAGATTCACTCCATGCCTGGCAACAGCATACGACATCACCTATGGATGTTCAGATGTTCGAAGGTAATCACTTTTTCATCCATGAACAAGAACAAGAAGTTATGAGCGCAGTCGAGAACATTCTTTCTACATCCTCGCCGATGGCCCACGCGGCAGCAGCTCATACAGCTTACAACACAAGCACCCTACAACCACGATTCAGACAGAGTTGAATGTCCCACACATCACGATACACTTCGTTATTACCATCTCAGCAACAATCGACAACCAACCCACAAACAAGATGCAAATTCCAGCATAGTTCAAAATCGCATTTTATTCTGTACGGATACTCATGCATCCAAACCCAGAGTTTATCTCAACGACGTCCACAGCCAATATAAAAAGTTCCCACTGAAAAAGTGTGGGCAACGAAAAGAGGGATGCCCTTGTTTCGATCAAATTCTGCTTTTCGGAGAGTCGCACGTTATGTAAGGCCGTATAATCTATGGGTTTTCATAACGGTGATCGCCTCCTTGTGTTTGGCAGCTATTGACATTATTTTGGGTAAGGCTATTGAGCAAATGGCACAGGGGACATTCTCCTCTACCCAGAACATGATCTATCTGGTTGTTGGTATGACGCTAATTGGAATGCCCTGTAAGTTTGTGATGAGGTACGCTTCAGCGCGTTTTAGTGTTAGTGCTCTGCGCGACTTGAGAGGCGATCTCGTACATAAGTTTTGCGATTTACCGGTTTCCAGCGTGGAAAGGAAATTTACCGGAGATTTGGTATCCCGTCTAACCAATAATACGGCAGTATTACAGAACTTTTTTATCCAGCAGTTTTCCAATCTGTTTTATTTACCGCTTGTGTTTACGGCATCACTCATATTGCTTTTACTGACAAGCTGGAAACTGATATTGGCAAGTCTTGCGCTCATGCCAATAGGAATGATCATAACATCACTAATGAGCAAGCCGATTGAAAAATATTCCGCAGATCTTCAGGAGAAAATTGCTCATTTGAACGCTGTGGGGCAAGATGCAATCGGAGGAATCCCTATCGTCAAGGCATTCAATATGCAAGCTGTGCTGTTGAAGAAGTATATGGTGATTATGGAGGAGGTCGTCAAGCGCGGCTTAAGGCTAGAAAAGCGCTATGCAGCCATTACTCCAGTAGGTGTGATGATGCTGGCAACACCAATTATTTTGGTCATTGTATACGGAGGATACCTGATACAACAAGGAGAGCTGAATGCTGGAGGCATTGTACTTTTTTTATACCTGATTTCGTTCATATTACAGCCGATTGCCATGCTGCCGACAATCATTTCGCAAATGAAGGAAGCGGGTGGAGCCGCAAAGCATTTGTTTGAGGTGCTGGATTGGCAGAATGAACGTCAGGACGGCGAAATGACCTTGGTAGATCAGAGGCGAGAGAATAGGGCGCCTCATTTGGAAGACGATGCAGATGGGGAAGCCAACCGAATGAGTGAAGGCGGAGCAGAAAGCGATGATGGCGTTGATGGTGTTGCTATAGTCAGCTTTGAGCATTTGACCTTTGGCTACGATGAAGGGAACACAGTGCTGAAGGATATCAGCTTCCAGGCAGGGCAAGGGGATATGGTGGCGATTGTCGGTGCCAGCGGTGGCGGTAAAAGCACGATTTTCAAGCTGCTTTGCGGATTTAATGAACCTGGAGAGCATGCCGGAACCATTCAACTATTTGGAAAGAGTTTGACAGATTGGAATTTAACAAGCCTGCGCAGTCATATTTCGATGGTATCTCAGGAGTCGTCGCTTTTTCCGGCCACCATTGCAGAAAATATCGGATATGGACGTCTGGAGGCGACTCGGGAAGAAATTGTCGAGGCGGCGAAAGCGGCACATGCGCATGATTTTATTGTTCAACTTCCCGAGGGCTATGAAACCCTGTTAAGCGAGCGGGGAGGCGGATTGTCTGGCGGTCAAAAACAGCGTATTTCTATAGCAAGAGCATTACTGAAAAATGCTCCGCTGCTTCTATTGGACGAGCCGACTTCAGCACTCGATAGTCAGTCGGAGGCTCAGGTGCAGAATGCGATGAATGCGGTAATGCAAAACCGGACGGTACTGGTCATTGCTCATCGACTGTCAACCGTACGTCAGGCGAACCGTATTATTGTACTCGATCAGGGGAGCATTGTGGAATCGGGTTCTCATGAGGAATTACTAGGTCGTGATGGTGTGTATCGAAAGCTGTATTTGAAAAATTTTGAAGAAGAACAGCATACGGCGGAAAACGGTAATTCGTTGCCTGAGGAAAGGAGTGAGCGTCGTGACCTTCAAGCAGGGGTTTTATGAATTTAAGCAGTTGATGTCCCTGATGAAGCCGCATCGAAAATGGTATTTTACCGGGCTGGTTGGCAATAGTCTGACCAATGCCAGCATCACGATTTTACTTTCTTTCGTGGTGCATTATTTGCTGAATTTTGCGGTTAATGGCGATGTACAGGAGCTATACCGAGCGGTCTATTTGGTCAGTGGTACATTTTTGGCATTAAGTCTTATTTCCCCCCTGTGCAGCTATATGTATAAACGGTGTGTAAAGCTGGCGATTGCCGATGTACGAATGAAACTATTTGGCCACATTGTCAAGCTATCGTACGAAAAAGCCGAAAAACACCATTCGGGTGATCTTGTATCCCGTATGACGAACGATGTACAGGCGCTGGAGCAGGCTTACACCGTTCATATCCGCTCGATTATACTAGAAATTTCGCTTTTCTTGGGCTCGTTGGTCATTTTGATGGTTCTGGATTGGCGATTTGGGATTATGGCGGTTTTACTTGGGCTGGCTTCAGCCTGGATAAACGCTCATTTCGCGAAGAAAATGCGAAAGACGAGTGAAGAGTTACAGGGACGGATGAGCAGGTTCACGGAACGATTGAGTGATTTGCTTTCCGGTTTGCAGACGGTGAAGTTGTTTGGGTTGAGGACAAAGGTAGGTGGACTTTGTAACGATGCAAGCGAGGACATAAACCGCATCAGCATTCGGCAGGGACGTCATATGGGCTTGCAGGATATGTGCAATTTTGTCATAGAGTTCATCACGCTGGGCGGTGTGCTTGTCGCCGGATTGATTCTGGTATCGCAGAAGCAAATGGAACTGGGGGTATTGGGACAGATTGTGCAGCTGCAAACCGGTATTTCAACGGTGTTTTTGGAGCTAGGGGCGGCTGTAACACTGTTACAAAACTCCTTGGCAGGCTTGGCGCGTATTCGTGAAATTCTGGATGAGTCGAAGGAAGAGGAGCAGTTCCCCGCGGCTAAAAAGAAGGGACCGCTGACTAGGCTTATCGATCCCGAGACGGCAGCTTTATCAGCCCGTGAATCTGGGGGATTCTATGGCGATGTTGAGAGCTTGCGTTCAGACCACGCCATTGAACAGACTCCGGCTGCGCTGGAGCTGCACGACATCACCTTTGGCTATCAGCCTGACCATCCAACGCTGCAAAGGTTAAACTTGGTCGTGCCAGAAGGGCAGGTAACCGCGCTTGTCGGCCCGAGTGGTGGTGGCAAAAGCACAGTCATGAAGCTGTTGCTGGGATTTTACCCACCGGACGAAGGTGTGCTGCGGGTTCGTGGTCGCTTGGCAGAAGAATTTCCGTTGGATGAGGTCAGGGATTTAATGGCCTATGTACCACAGGAGGCTACGCTGTTCCACGGTACAGTAGCGGATAATATCCGTTTTGGCTCACCGGCTGCCACGGATGAAGAAGTAGAGGCTGCGGCCAAAACAGCCTATGCCAGCGGCTTCATAGGCGAGCTGCCAGAGGGGTACGACACGATTGTCGGTGAACGCGGAGCCAATTTGTCCGGCGGTCAAAGACAGCGGATCGCAATTGCCCGTGCTTTGCTCAAAAATGCACCGATTTTGCTGTTGGATGAAGCGACCTCGGCTTTGGATGCAGAATCGGAATATGAAGTCCAGCAGGGCTTAAATGAGCTGATGAAGGATCGTACGACATTAGTTATTGCCCATCGATTGTCTACGATTGAACGGGCGGATACGATCTGTGTCCTTGCCGATGGCGAACTGAAAGAGCAGGGTACCCATGATCAGCTCCTTGCCGAGGGAGGTCATTATGCAGAGCTGTATGAGCTTCAATTTCGAAAGCATCCCGAGGAACAAACCGCATAAATATGCGAATTTCCTTTTTACCAATATCTATTTTGCGAGGAGAGAAACGGATGACACAGCAAGATGTTCAATTGTTTTCGCTAAGCCAGCCACAGCAACGGATTTGGTATACGGAGCTTCTGTATCCTAATCGGAATACATCAACAATTATTGCAACAGTAAAAATCAGGGGAACTGTTCGTATAGATGCCTTGCAGCAAGCAATGAACCGGGTGATTGCCCAAAATGATTCTTTCCGTATCAAGATCACTGCTCAGGATGGGATTCCATATCAATATGTAGAGCCGTTTACGGCGGAAAGTATAGAAACGCTCCAAGTTACCCCGGAAGAAGCAAAGGAATGGTTAAAGCGCCATAATCCACAGCCATTCTCATTGTTGGATTCGCAGCTGTACCGATTTGTTATCTTGCAGCTCGCAGCAGAAGAAACATGGTTTAATTTTAAAATGCATCATATTATTTCAGACGGTGTGTCCATGAATCAGGCCATTAATGAAATCACCGGACATTATATGGATATTGTGCATGGTACAGGTCAAGATGCACCGACCAAAGGCAATCCATATCTGGATTTTATCCAGGTAGAGCAAAGCTATGAGCAATCAGACCGTTATCAAAAGGACAAAACGTACTGGACAGAAAAGTTTGCCGATTTGCCAGAGACTACAGGTTTGAAATCATATAACCCGCTGACACTGAGCACAGCTGCACGCCGGGAGAGCTTTATACTGGAACATGAGTTGTATCGTGGTGTTACGGCTTTTTGCGAGGAACATAAAATTAGTATTTTCACGTTCTTCCTGGCAGCTCTGTATATTTATTTGCATAAAGTGACGGGAGAGCAGGACCTAACCGTGGGGACACTCTATGCCAACCGTACGTCTAAGAAGGAAAAGGATACCATCGGTATGTTCGTCAGCACCGTGGCTACGCGTCTGTTAGTCGAACCAGAATCCGAACTGCTGACCTTCTTGCAAGGTGTAGGGAAGGAGCAGGCGTCCATTTTGCGGCATCAGCGTTACCCATACAACAAAATTATTCAGGATTTGCGTGAACAGCAAAGCAGTCTGGACATTCAGCGTCTGTTTGGTGCTTCCATCCAGTATCGTACATTGAGTTTCTCCCGGTTTGATGAAGCCATTCAGCAGGTAGATAACGATTTCTGCGGAGATACGGTGAACGACTTCGATATTCACATGGTTGAAATGCTGGATGACGATAGACTCGTGCTGTACCTAGATTATCGTACCGAGCTGTTTAGTGAACAGGAAATTGCTCGAATTATTCGACAATTTTTGAGTGTGGCGGAGCATATGGTGCAGGGCCCACACAAGCGGATACAGGAATTGTCGCTGATCAGTGAGGAAGAACGGGCACAAATCGTCGACGTATTCAATGCTACTGCGGTGGAATATCCACACGAAGCAGGCATTCATGAGTTGTTTGAGGAACAGGCTGAACGTACACCGAATCAGACAGCAGTCGTGTTCGGAAATGCCCGTTTAACTTATGGCGAACTGAATGTAAAAGCAAATCGACTGGCTCACACGTTGCGCGGACACGGTGTTACCGCCGAGCAAACTGTAGGTATCGTTGCTGAGCGTTCCACGGATATGATTGTCGGCATGTTGGCGATTCTCAAAGCGGGCGGCGCATATGTGCCGATTGACCCTGATTATCCGGCTGAACGTGTCCGTTACCTGCTGGAAGATTCGAGGGCGAAGTTGCTGCTGGTGCAGCATGCAGAACAGCAACTGGAGGAATACACCGGAATCGTACTGGATCTGAGCGATGCTAAGGTGTACGGGGCAGAGAATGACCAAGGCTTGAATACCGTACATTGGGAGCAAAACGAGGCTTATCATGCGGATTATGCCGATTATACTAATCTGAAAAATGAGATTTTAAATGAATCATCCTCGTCTGTCGTAGACAGCACTGCTGGAGAACAAGAACGTAAATTTGGAAACCGACTAGCTTATTTGATGTACACTTCGGGCACGACCGGACAGCCCAAAGGGGTTATGGTAGAACATCGCAATGTCGTGCGTTTGGTGAAAAGTACAAACTATGCGCAATTAGATGCTGATACACGCATTTTGCAAACTGGCGCCGTTGTCTTTGACGCGTCCACCTTCGAAATTTGGGGTGCGCTATTGAATGGTGGACAGCTCGTGCTGGTAAGTCAGGATGTCATTTTGGACGCTCCAAAGCTCAAGGCAGCCGTGCGCAACCATGGTATCACGACAATGTGGCTGACTGCGCCGCTCTTTAACCAGCTATCTCAGCAGGACTTGGAGCTGTTCGAGGGGGTACAAGAACTGCTGGTCGGTGGTGATGTGCTGTCCGTACCGCACATTAACCGGGTGCTGGAGGCTCATCCGTCCCTGCGGATCATTAACGGCTATGGGCCGACAGAAAATACAACTTTTTCTACAACTCATGCGATTGCCAGCGTGCAATTGGAAGCGGTGCCGATTGGGCGTCCGATTCACAACTCCACAGCGTATGTCGTAGACCGTTCCATGCAGCTTCAGCCTGTCGGGGCATGGGGGGAGTTGATCGTCGGCGGCGACGGGGTGGCACGTGGCTACCGGAACCGTCCGGATTTAACGGCTGAAAAGTTTGTAGACAGCCCGTTCCGCAGCGGAGAGCGCTGCTACCGCACAGGCGATTTGGTGCGCTGGAATGAGGACGGGACGTTGGAATACAAAGGACGGATTGACGCACAGGTGAAAATCCGGGGCTACCGGATTGAGTTGGGCGAGGTGGAAGCACAGCTGCTGAAGCTGGAGGCGGTGCAAGAAGCCGTCGTCATTGCACGTGAGGATGAGCAGGGGCAAAAGCAGCTCTGTGCATATGTAGTCACCCTTGCGAATATCGCGGCTAGCGAGCTGCGAAGCGCCTTGAGCCAAGAATTGCCGGGTTACATGGTACCGTCATATTTTGTGCAGTTGGAGCAATTGCCGTTGACACCAAATGGCAAAGTGGATCGTCGGGCATTGCCGCAACCAGAAGGAAGCGTGGATTCCGGTGAGGATTACGTAGCGGCACGTAATGAGGTAGAACGTACGCTAGTGTCTGTGTGGCAATCTGTACTTGGTATTGAGCATATTGGTGTGCTGGATAACTTTTTCCATCTGGGGGGCGACTCGATTAAGGCCATCCAGGTGTCTTCAAGACTGCTGCAAAATGGTTACAAGCTGGAAATGAGGGAGTTGTTCCAGTATCCGACGATTGCTGAGCTGAATGGACGAGTGCAGCGGGTGAGCCGCGTTTCCGATCAAGGAGAAGTCAGTGGAAACGTGGCATTGACACCGATTCAACACTGGTTCATTGAACAGCAGCCATCCAATCCTGAACACTATAACCAGGCTCTGATGCTGCATCGTGAGGATCGATTGGATGAAACGGCGCTTCGTCAGGCACTGCAACGCATTGTCGAGCACCATGATGCTTTGCGCATCGTATTCCGCCAAAATGCGGACGGTGGGTATGAAGCATGGAACCGTCGCGTGCAAGAAGGAGAATTGTACAGCCTCGAAGTAGTTGATTTTACAAATGAGTCTGACTTTGTTCATTTGCTGGAGGACAAAGCCAGCGAAATTCAAAGCAATATCCGTCTAGATGAAGGCCCTTTGGTGAAGCTGGGTCTGTTCCGTTGCACCGATGGAGACCATTTGTTGGTAGCGATCCACCATTTTGTGGTCGACGGCGTGTCTTGGCGTATTTTACTGGAGGATTTGGCATCCGGTTATGAGCAGGCTTTACAGGGCGAGTCTGTCCGTTTACCCAACAAAACGGATTCCTTCCGTCTGTGGGCAGATCAGCTATCCGCTTATGCGAACAGTGGAGCGTTGGAGAATGAGCGTGCGTATTGGGAGCAGATTGAGCAAGCAGGGAAGAGTCAGACATCCTTGCCTAAAGATTACACTCGTAAATCTCAGGCTAAGCCACAGCTTCGCGATGATCGGACACTGACAGTAGCGTGGACGGTACAAGAAACGGAACAATTCTTGAAACAAGCTCATCGCGTCTACAATACAGAAGCAAACGACCTGTTGCTGACAGCTCTGGGCACTGCAATTCAGGAGTGGGCAGGCATCCGTCAGGTGCTTGTAAATCTGGAGGGGCACGGACGGGAAGCCATTTTGCCGGATGTAGACATTACGCGTACGATCGGTTGGTTTACCAGCCAATTCCCGGTTGTACTCGATATGGGCGAGGATCGGAATGTGGGACGGCGTGTCAAGAACGTCAAAGAAGGACTGCGCCGTTTGCCGCATAAAGGGATTGGATACGGGATTTTGAGATATCTTGCTGACAGGGAAGGGGAAGCCCCTTTTATCAGCGAGCCGGAAATCAGCTTTAACTATCTCGGACAATTCGATCAGGATTTAAAGAATAATGCCTTTCGCATGTCTCCTTATTCCATCGGAGCTTCCATTAGTGACACGTTAACCAAGCGGTATGCTCTGGATATCAACGGCATGATCACAAACGGTGCACTGGAGTTGACGATCAGCTACAGCAACAAAACGTTCATGAAAAAGTCAATCAAAAAGCTGGCTGATCTGCTTCAGGAGAGCTTGCGTGAGGTATTGGCTCACTGTGTGGAAAAAGAGTTGCCAGAGCTGACGCCAAGCGATTTGTCCTTCCAAGGACTGACGGCTGGAGAGCTGGATCATATTGTAGAGCAGACGGCTGCTGCGGGAGAACTGGAAAATATTTATTCGCTCACACCCATGCAAAAAGGCATCCTGTTCCACGGCTTAATGGAGCCGAAATCCGGGGCGTACTTTGAGCAGGCGACATTTGATCTGCAAGGCAGCTTTCAAGTGGAGGCTTTTGCCGAAAGCTTAAATCAACTGGTGGATCGCCATCAAATATTCAGAACTAATTTTTATAGCGGCTGGAATGAGCAGCCTTTACAGGTGGTGTACCGCCACAAACATGCCGGGTTCCGTTTTGAAGATGTGCGTTCAATGGGACAAGGAGAGCAGGACGCATACATTGCTGATTTTGCTGAGCGTGACAAAGTCGAAGGCTTTAATTTCAGCTCAGGCGAGCTGATGCGGGTGTCTGTTTTGCGTACAGGCGAGGAGTCGTACCGTTTTGTATGGAGCTTCCACCATATTTTGATGGACGGCTGGTGCTTGTTCCTGGTTGTGGGGGAAGCATTTAATACGTACTTTGCCATCCTCGAAGACCGCAAGCCGGAGCTTGTCCCGATAACGCCATACAGCGAATATATTGAATGGCTGGAGCGACAGGACAACGCGGAGGCTGAACGGTTCTGGAGTGATTACTTTGCTGGTTTCGAGCAGCAGACGGTATTGCCGCAGGCAAAACAGCTGGACGGTCACGCTAAAGAATATGAAGCGGACAAGCTTTCGTTTACACTGGGCCGCGAAGTGACGGAACGGATGAACAAGCTGGTTAAGCAAAAGCAAGTGACGGTCAACACCCTTCTGCAAGCAGCATGGGGCGTTGTGCTGCAACGGTATAACAACAGTCGGGATGTTGTATTTGGCAGTGTCGTATCCGGCAGATCAGCGGATATTCCGGGCATAGACAAAATGATTGGTTTGTTCATTAATACGGTTCCTGTACGGATTCACAGTGAGAAAGATATTACGTTTGCTGCGTTAATGAAGCAGATACAGGAGCAGGCACTGGCTTCCCGTGCTTATGAAACCTATCCGTTGTATGAAATTCAGGCCCTGACAGAGCAAAAACAGGACCTGGTGAACCATATTATGGTGTTTGAAAACTACCCAGTGGAACAGCGTATGGAGCAAATGGGTAGCCGTGGTGAGAATGGTTTTACGATTACAAATGCTTCCGTATCGGAGCAAACGAACTATGATTTCAACATTACGGTTGTGCCGGGTGATGAAATTCATGTCCATTTAGAGTACAACGCGCGAGTATTGGAACGTACAGCTATAGAGCAAATCCGCGGGCATTTGCTGCATATTATTGAAGAAGCGATTAACAGACCAGATGCGCTGGTAGATGAGCTTGAGTTGGTGACTGCTTCGGAAAAAGCGAAAATCATCGACGGTTTTGGATCAGTGGGCGTATCTGCATGGAGTGATGAAAAGCAATCAGAAGGGTTGTTCCACGCCTATGTGGAAGAACAAGCGCAGCTTGTGCCGAATCACGTGGCAGTTGTATACGAGGAGCGGCAGCTTACGTATCGCGAGCTGAACGAGCGTGGGAACCAACTTGCTCGTAGATTGCGGAATGAAGGCATTGGGCGCGAATCCATTGTTGGTATTTTGAGCGAGCGCTCGGTGGACATGCTGGTCGGCGTATTGGCGGTATGGAAAGCCGGAGGTGCATATGTACCTTTAGATGCGGATTATCCGTCTGACCGTATCCGCTTTATGCTGGAGGACAGCGGCGCTAGGGTGCTACTGACTCAAACAGGTTTGCAGGAGCGTGCCCAAGCATGGCTGAATGAAAGCCGATGGGCTTTGGCCGAAGGTGAGCTGGAAACGGCGGTTAGCATTGAAACGATGGAAAGAGACAGCCTTAATGAGGGATTAAGCTTGAAATCAGATTCGGAGTCTGATAGCGAAGCAGCATCCGAATCCGCAGCGAACTTGCGTCTGCACACCGTACTGGCGCTGGACGATGAGTCGTTGTACACCGGGGATGCCACGGATGTGGAACATATCAATGAGCCGCAGGATCTGGCGTATGTGATCTACACGTCCGGTACAACGGGGCGTCCAAAAGGGGTCATGATTGAGCATCGCAGCTTGGTGAATACGGCTGCGGCCTATCGCCGGGATTACCGTCTGAACCAGTTCCCGGTACGCCTGTTACAGCTGGCGAGCTTCTCCTTCGACGTGTTCGTCGGCGATATCGCGCGGGCGCTCTATAACGGTGGCACGATGGTCATCTGTCCGAAAGATGATCGCATTGACCCAAGCCGTCTATACGGCTGGATTCGCGACTATCAGATTACGGTGTTCGAATCAACCCCGGCCTTGATTGTACCGTTTATGCAGCATGTGCATGAACACGGGCTGGACATGAGCGGTCTGGAATTGCTGATCACCAGCTCGGATAGCTGCAGCGTGACGGATTACCGAGTGCTGCAAGAACGATTTGGTGCGGATATTCGCATTATGAACAGCTATGGCGTCACGGAAGCGGCAATCGACTCCAGCTTCTACGACGAAGAACTGTCGAAGCTGCCGGACAGCGGCAGTGTGCCGATTGGTCAGGCGTGGCTGAACGCACGATTTTACATCGTGGACAGCCAGTTGAATCCGGTGCCGATCGGCGTACTGGGCGAGCTGTGCATTGGCGGTGCCGGGGTGGCACGGGGATACCTGAACCGTGCGGATCTGACGGCCGAGAAATTCGTAGCGAACCCGTACGTAGCGGGTGAACGATTGTATCGCACAGGTGACCTCGCGCGGTGGATGCCGGACGGCAATGTGGACTTTATCGGCCGGATGGATTATCAGGTCAAAATCCGGGGATATCGGATCGAGCTGGGCGAGATTGAAACGGCAATCCAGCGGGTGCCGGGTGTGCGTCAAGCGGTAGTCATCGACCGGACGGACGAACGCGGACACAAGTATTTGTGCGGATACATCACGGGAGAAGCGGAGCTTCGGATCGAGGAGGTACAGGCGGAGCTGGAAGCCGGACTGCCAGCACATATGGTGCCGGCACGCTTGATGCGACTGGAGATGATCCCGCTGACGAGCAACGGCAAAATCGACCGCAAGGCCTTGCCGGAACCGGAAGGAAGCATCCATACCGGCGCAGCCTATGTGGCTCCACGTACTACGGTAGAACAGGTTTTAGCTTCAGTGTGGGCCGGGGTGCTGGGTGCCGAAACGGTAGGCACGCAGGATAACTTCTTTGAACTGGGCGGCGATTCGATCAAAGCATTGCAAGTATCATCCCGATTGCTGCAAGCAGGGTATCGACTGGACATGAAGGATTTGTTCAGCAATCCGACGGTAGCGTCACTCAGTCCTTTGCTTCGTACAGATGGCAAGATTGCCAGCCAGGAAGAGGCAGTAGGCCAGGTAGATCTGACACCTATTCAACGGTGGTTCTTCGAGCAGCAGCCGGTTGATCTGCACCACAGCAACCAGGCGATGATGCTGTATCGAGCCGGGCGCTTTGACGTCGACGCGCTGCGCCGTACGATGGAACGTATTGTCCAGCATCATGACGCATTGCGCACTGTATTCCGTGAGACGGAGCAAGGCTATGCCGCTTGGAACCGCAGTGTGGTGGAAGGCGAGCTATACACGCTGGACATCGTAGATTTTAGCGGAGTTGAAGATGAATCCACCGCAGTAGAAGCCAAGGCGAGTGAAATTCAAGCGAGCATTCACTTGAGCGAGGGTCCACTTGTGAAGCTCGGTCTGTTCCATTGCGCTGGAGGCGACCATTTGCTAATCGTGATTCATCATTTGGTTGTGGACGGTGTATCATGGCGCATTTTGCTGGAGGACTTGGCAGCCGGATATGAGCAGGCCGTTGCAGGTAAAACAGGCACAGCCATCCGATTGCCGCATAAAACAGATTCCTACCAGGTATGGGCCAAACAGCTGTCAGCCTACGCAAATAGTGTGACGATGGAGCGGGAGTTTGCATACTGGCAGCATATCGAACAGGCGGAAGCCAGCCTCGCGAAGCCTCTGCCGAAGGATTTTGCGAATGACAATGCTCTGCTTGGAGACAGCGAGGTAGTGACAGTCAGCTGGACGAAGCAGGAAACCGAGCAGCTGCTCAAACAAGCTCATCGCGCGTATAACACGGAAATGAATGACCTGCTGCTGGCCGCACTCGGCAAAGCCGTGTATGAATGGTCTGGTTCCGAACGGGTGCTGGTTAACTTGGAAGGCCACGGACGGGAAGCCGTTGTACCCGACGTGGATATTACGCGCACAGTCGGCTGGTTTACGAGCCAATTTCCGGTTGTACTGGATGGAAGTCTGGGACAAGGTGGAAATACCGCTCGGCTGATTAAACGGGTCAAGGAAGGGCTGCGTCATATTCCGCAAAAAGGCATCGGTTATGGTATTTTGCGATACCTGTCAGATATGAATGTTCTGGAGAAAGTAGGCGTGCAGTTAAAGACTCAGCCTGAGATCAGTTTTAACTATCTGGGCCAATTCGATCAGGATTATAAAGGTAACGATCTGAAGCCTTCCTCCTATTCCATTGGTGTGCCTGTTAGCACGAACGCGGCTATGGATTTTGCACTAGATATCAATGGATTAATCGAGGATGGCGAGCTGATGTTCACTATTCGCTACGGTACCACACAATTCCGGCACGAAACGATTGCACGGCTTGGAGAACTACTGGCATCCGGCTTGCGTGAGGTGATTAGCCATTGCATTGCGCAGGAAAGAACGGTGTTGACTCCAAGTGATGTCTTGTTAAAACATGTAACGCTGGACGAGCTGGAGCAATTGGTGAAAGATACACAAGATATGGGTGAACTAGAAAATGTGTATGCTTTGACGCCGATGCAAAAGGGCATGCTCTTCTTCAGTCTAATGGATGAGAGTTCGGCAGCTTATTTTGAGCAGGCAACCTTTGAATTGAATGGATGTTTTGATGTGGTTGCTTTCAGCAAAAGCTTTGATTTGCTCGTACAGCGTCATGAGGCGTTACGGACGAACTTTATCAGTTCATGGAAGGATGAACCTGTGCAGGTCGTCTTCCGTAATCGTAGCGGGCAATTATATTATGAAGACTTGCGCGGACTAGAAAAAGAGGAACGAGAAGCTTGTATTGAAGCTTTTGTCATCGAGGATAAAGCGAAAGGATTCAATCTTGCAGAGGATGCACTCATTCGTGTCTCCATTTTGCAAACCGGGGATGATACGTACCACTTTGTTTGGAGCTTCCATCACATTTTGATGGATGGCTGGTGCTTGTCCTTTATGACACAGGAGGTATTCGGTAGCTATCTGGCACTGCGTGCGGGTCATGAGCCAACGCTGGAGCCTGTCACGCCGTTTAGTCGATTTATTGAATGGTTGGAGCGTCAGGACCGTGAGGCAGCCTTGCAATACTGGCGTGGGTATCTGGCGGACTACGAGCAGCAAATTACGCTTCCTCAGCAAAAAACACAGCCTAAATCGATGCAAGATGGGGAATATGTTGCTGAAGATCTGGAATGTGACTTCCAGCCGGAGCTGGTTGCTCAGATCGAACGGGTGGCGAAGCAAAATCAGGTGACGGTCAACACGTTGATTCAGACCGTATGGGGCGTTCTGTTGCAAAAATATAACAACAGTTCGGATGTCGTGTTCGGTAGCGTAGTGTCTGGTCGTCCAGGCGATATTCCAGGTGTGGAGCACATGATCGGGCTATTTATTAATACGATTCCAGTGCGTGTGCAGTCTGAAGAGGGCGAAGCCTTTAACGAGCTGATGAAACGAACACAGCGGCAAGCGCTGGCGTCCAATGCCTATGATGCGTTCCCGCTGTATGAAATTCAGGCACTGACCGAGCAGAAGCAGGATTTAATCAATCATATTATGATATTTGAAAATTATCCGGTGGAGCAGCAGGTAGAGCAGCTGGGAGGCCAAGGACAGGAACCGTTCACGATTTCGAATGTGGTGGCTACAGAGCAAACCAACTACGATCTTAACGTAGCCGTTATGCCGGGAGAAGGCATAAAGATTCGCTTTATGTATAACACGCTCTGTTTTGATCGGAAAGGCATTGAGCGTCTGTATGGACATTTCACCCGTCTCTTGGAGCAAATTTCGCTCAACCCAAATGTTCGGGTTGAAGAGCTGGAATTGGTCACAGCAGCGGAAAAACAACAGATTACAGCAGCATTTAATGACACTGCTTGTGCATTTCCGTCCAAACAGACGATCCATCAGCTGTTCGAGGATCAGGTGGAGTGTACGCCAGACCAAGTGGCATTGGTGTTTGGAAATCAGAGTCTGACTTATCGGGAACTGAATGAACGGGCAAACTCATTGGCCCGAATGCTTCAAGCCCAGGGAGTAGGACCTGACAAGCTGGTGGGTCTGATGGTGCAGCGCTCAGTGGAAATGATTGTAGGTCTCCTGGCCGTTCTCAAAGCAGGTGGTGCTTATGTGCCAATCGATCCCGAATTTCCGTCCTCTCGTATTGAATACATGCTGGAAGACAGCGAGGCCGCAGTGCTTCTGACCAGTCGTGAGCTGGCAGAAGAGCACCATTGCCATGCCAATACCATGTTTCTTGAGGATGCCGCATTGTATCAGGGAGAAAGTAGCAACCTGGAGACGATTGCCCGCCCAGAGCATTTGGCTTACGTCATCTATACCTCGGGTTCGACTGGAAATCCGAAAGGAGTTATGCTCCAGCATCGCTCGGTACTCAACTTTATTACCGGGATGCGCGAAGCCATTGACTTTGAAACGAGCCAAACCATTTTGTCACTCACGACCATTTCATTCGATATTTTCGTCTTGGAAACCATCTTGCCCCTGCTGGGTGGAATGTCTGTTGTGCTTGGCGACCGCCAGCATCAGGTGAACCCGCAGGCGCTTGGTGAGTTGATTACTCAACATTCTATTGAGATGTTGCAAATGACCCCATCCCGGCTGCAAATGCTGCTGGGTCATGAAGCAGGTTCCCGCGCGCTGCGAAACGTGAAGGTCATTATGGTCGGGGGTGAAGCCCTTCCGTCCAAGCTGCTCACAGCACTGCAAGAAATAAACGGTCCCCGCATTTATAACATGTACGGACCTACAGAAACGACGGTGTGGTCGGCCGTACAGGAACTGACCCATGCTCAAGACATTAATATCGGACGTCCTATCGCGAATACCCAAATCTATATCATGAATGCGAGTGGAGAGTTGCAGCCCGTCGGTGTGCCCGGCGAGTTATGTATTGCAGGGGAAGGATTAGCCCGTGGGTATTGGAAACGTGAAGAACTGACGGCTGAGAAATTTGTAAATAATCCATTTGCTGGTGGCAAGGCAGGCCATGAGCGGATGTACCATACAGGCGATTTGGCGAGATGGACGCCGGACGGCAACATTGAATATTTGGGGCGGATGGACCATCAGGTCAAAATCCGGGGCTACCGGATCGAACTGGGCGAGATCGAATCGCAGCTGCTGGAGGTGGAGTCGGTACAAGAAGCGGTCATCATGGCCCGTGGGGACGAAACGGGCCAAACACAGCTCGTGGCGTACTACGTCGCGAGTCAAGAGCTTGGCGCCGGTGAGCTGAGACATGAGCTGGGGCGGGAATTGCCAAGCTATATGATGCCGTCGTATTTCATTCAGTTGGAGCAGATGCCGCTGACACCAAACGGTAAAACCGACCGCAAGTCCCTGCCAGCACCGGAAGGCAGCCTGCAAAGCGGAGCAGATTATGTAGAGCCGCGCACTGCACCGGAACGGGCACTCGTAGCGGTCTGGCAATCCGTCCTAGGCGTGCCAACCGTCGGAATGTTGGACAATTTCTTTGACCTGGGCGGCGATTCGATCAAGGCGATTCAAATCGTGTCCCGTGCGTTCCAGGCAGGCTACAAGCTGGACATGAAGGATTTGTTCCGCTATCCCCTCGTCGCAACCCTGGCACCGCATATGCACGAGGTCAGTCGTATGGCAGATCAGGGAGAAGTGAGCGGAGAAACGGCGTTGCTTCCGATCCAGCACGGGTTCTTTGCACAGGAGCAAGTGGATGCGCATCACTTTAATCAGGCCGTTATGCTGCACCGGGAGCAGGGCTTTGACGAAGCTGCTTTGCGTCAGGCGCTTGGCAAGCTGACGGAGCACCACGATGCTCTGCGGATGGTGTTCAGCAAGACCGAGCAAGGCTATAAAGCGTGGAACCGCAGAATACAGGAAGGCGAGCTGTATCACCTGGACGTGCTGGACTTTAGAAATTTGACGGATGAAGCCATGCTCAGCGCGGCAATTGAAGCGAAATCCACCGAAATTCAAAGCAGTATCCAGCTTCAAGAAGGACCGCTGTTAAAGGCTGGTTTGTTCCACTGTGCCGATGGGGATCATCTGCTGATAGTGATTCACCATTTGGCGGTGGACGGGGTATCCTGGCGTATTTTGTTTGAGGATTTGGCTACTGCCTATGAACAGGCTGTTCATCAGGAAGTGCTTCAGCTGCCGGACAAAACGGATTCCTTCCGTTCCTGGTCACAAAAACTTTCCACCTATGCGAATAGCACAGCTATGGACAGTGAACACACCTACTGGGAGCAACTGAACGCAGCCGCTTGGGCTGACCAAGTGCGTTTGCCTGAGGATCAAGCGCAGGCTGAGCCATTTACCTTGGCTGACACGGATACAGTGGTCGTCCAGCTTACGGAAGAAGAGACTGAACGGCTGTTGAAGCAAGCACACCGCGCATATAACACGGAAGTGAATGATCTGCTTCTGACTGCTTTGGGCATGATGCTGTACACATGGACCGGCCATGAACGCAGCCTGATCAACCTGGAGGGACACGGACGTGAGGATATTTTGCCGGATACGGACATTTCTCGTACGGTAGGCTGGTTTACGAGTCAATATCCGGTATTGCTGGACATCGGTCGTGATCACGCCTTGTCGGGACGCATCAAACAGGTCAAAGAGAGTCTGCGTCATATTCCGAATAAAGGAATGGGCTACGGAATCTGGAGATATTTGAGTGAATCCGGCCAAGCCGTTGGTCAGCAAGCAGATGCACAGCACCTTGGTCAACATCAAGTTTTTGCCGAGCCACAAGTAAGCTTTAACTATCTCGGCCAGTTTGATCAGGACTTGCAAAATAGCGATATGCGTATGTCTCCTTACTCGATTGGATCGGTCGTTAGTGACCGGACGAAGATGAAATATGCTCTGGATGTGAGCGGAATCGTAACGAACGGCATCCTGGAACTGGGCATTCGGTATAACGGCAAAGCCTTTCGTAAGGACACCGTCCACATGCTGGCTAATCTGTTAAAATCCAATCTGCTTGAAATGATCGAGCATTGTGTTACGCAGGAGCGGACCGAATTGACTCCAAGTGATGTATTGCTAAAAGGTCTGACCCTGGAGCAATTAGATACGATTAAGGAGCAGACCAAGACGGTTGGGGAATTGGAAAATATGTATCCGTTAACCCCCATGCAAAAGGGGATGCTGTTCCATAGTCTGATGAATGCAGAAACAGGCGTGTATTTTGAGCAGGCGACCTTTGATCTGGAGGGC
Source organism: Paenibacillus sp. FSL R7-0340 (assembly GCF_038002205.1). NCBI lineage: Bacteria > Bacillati > Bacillota > Bacilli > Caryophanales > Paenibacillaceae > Paenibacillus > Paenibacillus sp. FSL R7-0340. The sequence continues at coordinate 3,670,793 of NZ_JBBOBY010000001.1, read as the reverse complement.
CACTTGGAGCCGTCCCTATTCGAGGAAAGCTTGAAGCTGCTGGTTAGCCGGCATGCTATATTACGGACGAATTTCTACAGCGGCTGGTATGGTCAACCGTTGCAGATCGTCTATCGTCATAAAAATCCGAGCTTCCGTTATGAGGATGTCCGAGGCCGTGAGCACGCTATAGCTGAATTTGTGGCCCAGGATAAAGCTCAAAACTTTGATTTAGGCAAGGATGCGCTCATGCGCGTAACCGTCTTCCGCACGGGTGATAGCTCCTACCGTTTTGTATGGAGCTTCCATCATATTGTGATGGACGGTTGGTGCCTGTCGCTGGTGACGGATGAAGTGTTTGGTGCCTATGTTGCCCTGCTGGAGCACAAGCAGCCAGAGCTCGCACCTGTCAAGCCGTATAGTGACTATATCGAATGGTTGGAAGATCAGGATGCACAGGAAGCGACCCGTTATTGGAGTGAGTATTTGGCGGGTTATGAGCAGCAAACCTTGTTGCCTGGTGAGAACGCACAAGCTTCTGTAGTCGCACGGGATGAAGAACCAGACGGAAGCGGTGCGGGTTCCCGTTCCGGCTATGTTTCAGAAAAGCTGCCATTTATGTTGGGTAAAGAACGGACCGCGGCATTGAACCAAATGGCCAAGCAACAACATGTCACGATTAACACCTTGCTGCAAAGCGTGTGGGGCGTTATTTTACAGCAATACAATAATCATCAGGATGTTGTATTTGGTGGTGTGGTATCCGGTCGTCCGGCAGACATTCCGGGTGTGGAGAATATGATCGGGTTGTTTATCAACACGATTCCGGTACGCATTTGCAGTGCACCGGATGCTACATTTGCAGAAGTATTGCAGCGCACACAGGAGCAGGCTTTGGCCTCTGGTGTCTATGACACGTTCCCGTTATACGACATTCAGGCACTGACTGCACAAAAACAAGACCTGATTCATCACATTATGGTCTTTGAAAACTACCCGATCGGGCAACAGATGAAGCAGATGGGCGGTTCCGGTGAGACAAGAGCACAAAATGGCTTCTCTATTGCCAATGTGGCACTTGCCGAGCAAACCAACTACGATTTCAACCTGATTGTCGTGCCTGACGAGGATATCTCCATCCTGCTTGAATACAATGCTCTGGTGTATAGTCGGTCTGCCATGGAGCGTATCCAGGGGCATATCGACCATGTCATCGGACAAATTGTGGACAATCCGAATATCCGTTTGAATGAGCTGGAATTGGTAACACCGGTAGAACAGGCACAGATCGTTCAGGTCTGGGGGGATACGGCGGCAGCCTATCCGCAGGATCAGACGTTAAGTGTGCTGTTCGAGCAGCAGGTAGCGAACACACCGGAGCAAGTGGCGGTACTATGCGGAGCGGAGTCGTTGACCTACGCGGAGCTGAATGAGCGAGCCAACCGTTTGGCTCGGACGCTACGTGCGGAAGGTGTTGAACCAGATCAGCCTGTAGGCATACTGGTTCACCGTTCGCTGGACATGATCGTAGGCATCTACGCGATCCTCAAAGCAGGCGGAGCCTACGTGCCCATCGATCCAGACTATCCGGCGGATCGTATCCGCTTTATGCTGGAGGACTCGGAAGCGAAGCTGGTGCTGACGCAATCGCATCTGGCGGAGCAAGCATCACTGAGTTTCGACGGCCAGGTGCTGGTGCTGGATCGCGAGGACATTTACCACGAAGATGGCTCGAATCTGGAGCCACTGGCCGGACCGCACCATGTAGCCTATGTCATCTATACCTCTGGCTCCACGGGAAAACCGAAGGGCGTGATGGTGGAGCACCATTCTGTGCTGAATCGGATTTTGTGGATGCATGATCGTTACGGCTTGAGTGCGGAAGATACGATCCTGCAAAAGACGGCCTTCACGTTCGACGTGTCGGTGTGGGAGCTGTTCTGGTGGTCGCTGGTCGGCTCAAAGGTGAGCCTGCTGTCAGTCGGCGGGGAAAAGAACCCGGAAGACATCGTCGACACGATTGCTCGCGATGGTGTGAGCACGATGCACTTTGTACCCGCCATGCTGCATGCGTTCCTGGAATATGTAGAGCAGCAGCCACGGGAAGTGATGCAAGCGAAGCTGGGTACGTTGCGCCATGTCTTTGCCAGTGGTGAAGCATTGCCACCACAGCATGTCGCACGGTTCCAACGGCTCGTGTCGAGTCTAGCGGGAGCGAAGCTGGTCAACTTGTATGGCCCAACCGAAGCGACGGTGGACGTATCGTACTTCGATTGCGAGCCTAATGAAGCCTATTCGGTCATTCCAATCGGGAAACCGATTCAGAATATTCGTCTGTACATCGTGAAGGAAGGCACGGAGCAATTGCAGCCGATCGGGGTTGCAGGGGAGCTGTGCATCGGCGGTGTCGGCGTAGCACGGGGCTATCTGAACCGACCGGAGCTGACGGCCGAGAAATTCGTAGCCGATCCGTTTTCCGGTGGTGAAGCCGGGTATGAACGGATGTACCGCACAGGCGATTTGGCGAGATGGATGCCGGACGGCAACATTGAATATCTGGGCCGGATCGACCATCAGGTGAAAATCCGGGGTTACCGGATTGAGCTGGGCGAGGTCGAATCGCAGCTGCTGCAAGTGGAATCGGTGCGCGAAGCCGTAGTCACGGCTCGTGCGGATGAAACGGGCCAAAAACAAATGGTGGCGTACTATGTCGCCGGACAAGAGCTCGGAGCCAGCGAGCTGAGAAGTGAGCTGGGCGGGGAGCTGCCAAGCTACATGGTGCCGTCGTACTTTGTACAGCTGGAGCAGATGCCGCTGAGTCCAAATGGCAAAATCGACCGCAAGGCCCTGCCAGCACCGGAAGGCAGCCTGCAAACCGGAGCGGATTATGCTGAGCCGCGTACCGCGCAAGAACGTGCTCTGGCAGCGGTCTGGCAGTCGGTACTGGGACTACAGACTGTCGGTATTTTGGACAATTTCTTTGATCTGGGCGGCGATTCGATCAAGGCGATCCAAATCGCATCGCGTGCGTTCCAGGCCGGCTATAAGCTGGACATGAAGGATTTATTCCAGTATCCAACGGTTGCAACACTGGCACCGCATATGCACGAGGTCAGTCGTATGGCAGATCAAGGAGAAGTGAGAGGGGAAACCGCTTTGCTTCCGATCCAGCATTGGTTCTTTGCGCAGGAGCGCGAGCGTCCGCAGCACTTTAATCAGGCGGTCATGCTCTATCGTGCCGAGGGCTTTGATGAGACGTCGGTTCGCCAAGTCATGGATCACATCGTGAAGCATCATGATGCGCTTCGCACAGTTTTCCGTCAGACTTCCTCGGGTTATACGGCTTGGACACGCGGTGTAGATGAAGGCGCGTTGTATACGCTGGAAACCGCAGACTACCGTGAACAAGTAGCCTATGCGGAAGCGCTGGAAGTGAAGGCAAATGAAATCCAAAGCAGCATCGACCTGTCCGCAGGACCTTTGGTCAAACTCGGATTGTTCCGCACAGCAAAGGGAGATCATTTGCTCATAGCCATTCACCATTTGGTGATAGACGGGGTGTCGTGGCGGATTCTGTTTGAAGATTTCTCGACTGGCTACGAACAGGCGATCAAGGGCGAGTCGGTACGATTGCCCTATAAAACGGATTCCTTCCAAACATGGGCACGGGAGCTGTCGTCTTACGCCAACCGTCCTGCGGAGGCGTCGGATGAAATTTACTGGAAGCAGCTGGAACAGGCCAAAGCGGAAGCGGCGCCGCTGCCTAAGGATTTTGCCTATGAGGGCTCCTTGAATGCAGACAGCGAAGTGCTGACGGTAGAGTGGACCGAAGCTGAAACTCAGCAGCTGCTGAAGCAGGCCCATCGCGCCTATAACACCGAGGTCAATGATTTGCTGTTGACCGCGTTAGGATTGGCAATGCACAACTGGACAGGCGCGGGACAGGTGCTGGTGAACCTGGAGGGACACGGTCGTGAAGCGATCTTGCCAGAGGTGGATATAACACGTACGGTAGGCTGGTTTACGAGCTTGTATCCGGTGCTGCTGGAAATGGGCAAGGGAATGACACTGGCACAGCACATCAAAGAAACGAAGGAAGGTTTGCGCCGGATTCCACATAAAGGGCTGACGTATGGAACTTGGCGCTACTTGTCTCCTGCGTCCCATGCGTTTGCAGCAGAACCGGAAATCAGCTTTAACTATTTGGGACAGGTCGATCAGGATGTGCAAAACAGTGGAATCTCATTGTCATCCTATAGCGCAGGGGAGACAGAGGATGCCCATTCACCGCTGCAATATACGCTGGATTTGAATGCGATGATCTCGGAAGGCACGCTGCGCTTGACGATCGCTTACAGTCGTAAGCAGTATCGCAAAGAAACGCTGGAACGTGTGGCGGGACTTCTGCAATCCGCTTTGCAAGAGGTGATTACACATTGTGTCGCTCAGGAACAGCCGGAGCTGACGCCGAGTGATGTGTCCTTCCAGGGTCTGACGACTGGAGAGCTGGAGCACATGGCAGCCCAGGCCGCACATATAGGTGAGCTGGAAAATGTATACGCGCTGACGCCGATGCAAAAGGGCATGCTCTTTTACAATCTGATGGACTCGCAATCGGGAGCTTATTTTGAACAGGCCTCCTTTGATCTGCAAGGACATTTTAATATCGATGCGTTTGCGGCAAGTTTGGATGTATTGGTGCAGCGGCATACAGCACTGCGCACGAACTTCTACAGTGGCTGGAAGGATGAACCGCTGCAGGTCGTGTACCGCAATAAGCACAGTGAACTCTATGTGGAAGATTTGCGGGATATGGAGGAAGTGCAGCAAAACGAGTACATCCTCGAATATACGCGCAAAGACAAGCAAAGAGGCTTTGATCTGGCACAAGATGCCTTGATGCGTGTCGCTGTTTTGCGCATAGGTGAGGATGCGTACCGTTTTGTGTGGAGCTTCCACCATATCGTGATGGACGGCTGGTGCTTGTCGCTGGTGACAGGCGAAGTGTTTGCGAGTTATTTTGCAATACTGGCCCATAAGCAGCCTGAACTGGCCCCTGTAACGCCATACAGTCAATATATTGAATGGCTGGAGCAGCAGGATCGTCAGGCCGCATCAGGTTACTGGAGCAAGGTTTTGGAAGGATATGAGGAACAGTCCCGCCTGCCACAGGCTAAAATTCAGGGCAAAACGGGCTATCAGGCGGAGCGTTTGGATTTTGACTTGGGCGCGGAGCTAACGGCAGGCATTCAGCGCATAGCCAAGCGTTATCAGGTAACGATCAATACGTTGATGCAGACCGTTTGGGGCATTTTGCTGCAAAAATATAATGGCACAGATGATGTGGTGTTTGGCAGCGTGGTATCTGGACGTCCGGCAGACATTCCGAATGTGGAGCACATCATTGGTCTGTTTATCAATACCATTCCTGTACGCATCCGCAGTCAAGTGGACAGCTTATTCTCAGACGTGATGAAGCAAACCCAAGAGCAATCGATTGCTTCCCATGCCTATGATACGTACCCGTTGTATGAAATTCAGGGGCTGTCGGAGCTTAAGCAGGATTTGATCAATCATATTCTTATTTTTGAGAACTATCCGGTAGAGGAACAATTGGAGCAATTAGGCAACGACGATGAGTCCAGCTTCAGTATCACAGGAGCCGAGTCTGTCGAGCAGACCAACTATGACTTTAACCTGGTGGTACTGCCGGGGAACACCATTCACATGAGTTTTGGTTATAATGCACTGGCCTTTGAACGGGAAAGTGTAGAGCAAATTCGAGGGCATCTGGTACAGCTGCTGGAACAGGTGACAGCGAAACCAGACATTCGTGTACATGAGCTGGATATGTTAAGTGAGCAGGAACGCAAGCAAATCGTCGAGGTTTGGGGCAATACAGCGGTAGCCTATCCAAACGAGCAAACGATTCATGGCTTGTTCGAGGCGCAAAACGCGAAAACGCCGGAGCAGACAGCCCTGTTCTTCGAAGGAGAGCAGTTGACCTATCGTGAACTGAATGCACGCGCCAATCGATTAGCTCATACCTTGCGCAGTCAAGGTGTGACGAAGGATCGACTGGTGGGTCTGATGACCGAGCGTTCGGTGGACATGATCGTAGGTATCTTCGGGATTTTGAAGGCTGGTGGCGCGTATGTCCCAATCGATCCGACGTATCCAGAAGAGCGTATCCGCTATATGCTGGATGACTCGGGTGCGAAGCTGTTGTTAACGCAAAACCATCTGGTGGATAAAGCAGCTTTTGACGGTAACGTGCTGGTGCTGGATGGAGCACAGAGTGTGTATCACGAGGATGGTTCCAATCTGGAGTCGTTGTCTGGTCCGAACGATCTGGCGTATGTCATTTATACGTCGGGTACAACGGGGCAGCCGAAGGGTGTAATGTTGGAGCATCACGGGCTATGCAATCTGAAAACGTATTTTGATCAGACGCTTCGGATGAGCACGTCGGATCATGCGTTGCTGTTCGCCAGCTATTCGTTTGATGCGGCTTGCTGGGAAATCTTCCAGGCGCTGTTCTGCGGAGCCACGTTGTATGTGCCAACGTCAGAGACGATTCTGAATTACGAGCGGTTTGAGCAATATATGGCGGATCACCAAATCACGGTAGCAGCTTTGCCGCCAACCTATGCGGTGTATCTGGAGCCAGAACGGATGCCAAACTTGCGTATTCTGTTTACTGCGGGTTCAGCATCCTCAACCGAGCTGGTATACAAGTGGAAGGATCAGGTGGCGTACTACAACGGCTACGGTCCAACTGAAAACTCGGTGGCGACATCCATCTGGCCGGTATCCGAGGATGAGAGAGCCGGACAACTGATTTCCATCGGACGCCCTGTGCCGAATCATCGGGTATACATGGTGGATGTGCATGGACATTTGGCTCCGGTGGGCGTAGCGGGTGAGTTGTGCGTGTCCGGTCCGGGTCTGGCTCGGGGTTATCTGGATCGTCCAGAGCTGACGGCTGAGAAATTTGTATCGAATCCGTTTGCGGCTGGCGAAGCGGGCTATGAACGAATGTACCGTACAGGTGACTTGGCGAGATGGATGCCAGACGGCAACATCGAATATTTGGGCCGGATCGACCATCAGGTGAAAATCCGGGGCTATCGGATCGAGCTGGGTGAGGTCGAGGCACAAATTTTGAAAGTGGAGGACGTACAAGAGGTCATCGTACTGGCACAAGCGGACGAACAGGGGCAAAACCAGCTGGTGGCGTACTATGTTGCTGAACGGGAAGTGAGCACTGGTGAGCTGCGCAGCTTACTGGGCGAGGAACTGCCAAACTACATGGTGCCTTCGTATTTCATCCAGCTGGAGCAGATGCCGCTGACACCGAACGGTAAAATCGACCGCAATGCCCTGCCGGCACCAGAAGGCAGCCTGCAAAGCGGAGCGGACTATGTAGAGCCGCGCACAGCGCTGGAGCAGACGTTGGTGTCCATTTGGCAGGCTGTATTAGGAACGAAGAGAGTCGGGATTTTGGATAATTTCTTTGATCTGGGCGGCGATTCGATCAAGGCAATCCAGGTATCCTCCCGTTTGCTGCAAGCGGGCTACAAGCTGGACATGAAGGATTTGTTCCAATATCCGTCCATTTCGATGCTGAGCGGTCATGTACACAAGGTCAGCCGTACAGCCGATCAGCAGGTGGTTTCGGGGGCAGTTAAATTGACCCCAATACAGCAATGGTTCTTTGGACAATCCTCAGTAGAGCTACATTATTTCAATCAGTCGGTGATGCTGTATAGAGCACAAGGCTTTGATGAAGCCGCATTGCATCAAACGGTGACCAAGGTAACGGAGCATCATGATGCGCTACGTATAGTCTTCCGTCAGACCGAACAGGGCTATGAAGCGTGGAATCGTGGTTTGAACGAAGGTCAGCTGTACAGTCTGGACGTTGTGGATTTGACGGATGTGCAAAACATTACAGATGTTGCAGCAGCAATTGAGGTGAAGGCGAATGCCATCCAAGGCTCCATTCGTCTGGGCGAAGGACCGCTGGTGAAGCTGGGACTTTTCCGCTGCATGGATGGGGATCATTTACTGATTGCGATTCACCATTTGGTGGTAGACGGCATTTCATGGCGGATTGTGTTTGAGGATTTTGCCGCGGGATATGAGCAGGCGGTTCGTGGAGAAGCCATTCGTCTGCCCTATAAAACGGACTCTTTCTCCGCTTGGGCAGAGCGCTTATCACAATATGCGAATAGTCCGGCCATCGAAGATGAACGCGAATATTGGCAGCGTCTTGCCCAAATAGAAATTGCATCGTTGCCTAAGGATCAAGAAAGAGCGGAAGGGCAGCATTTTCTGATCAGAGACAGTGAGACTGTGACTGTGGCTTGGAGCGAGCAGGAAACACGACTGCTGCTACAGGAAGCACACCGTGCGTACCACACCGAGGTCAATGATCTGCTGTTAACCGCACTCGGCACAGCGTTATATAACTGGAGCGGTCAAGAGCGCGTGCTGGTCAATCTGGAGGGACATGGCCGGGAAGCCATTGTTCCAGATATCGACATCACCCGTACCGTGGGCTGGTTTACAAGCCAATATCCGGTGCTGCTGGGTGTGGACGGAAAGGCAGAAGTAGGGCAGCGAATCAAACGGGTGAAGGAAGACCTGCGTCATGTGCCACAAAAGGGCATTGGCTACGGCATTTTGAAATATATGTCTCAGGATGATGCCCATCATTCCCTTGCCTTGCAGCCTGAAATTAGCTTTAACTATTTGGGACAATTTGATCAGGACTTGGAAAATGGGGATATCACGCTGTCTTCACATCCAGGTGGAGAGCCGATGAGTGATCATACCGTACTGGAGCATCCTTTGAATGTGAACGGAATGATTACAGCGGGCGCCCTGACACTGGAAATTCGCTATGACAGTAAGGTATATCATCAGCAAAATGTAGAAAACTTTGCGCAGTTGCTGCAGGAAAGCTTGCAGGAAGTGATCACTCATTGTGCCTCCAAAGAGCGGAGTGAGCTAACACCAAGCGATGTATTGTTCAAAGGCTTGACACTGGAGCAACTGGAGCAATTGACGGAGCAAACGGCTTCTTTGGGCGAGCTGGAAAATGTATATGCTCTTTCGCCAATGCAGAAGGGGATGCATTTCCATAGCTTGATGGAGCCGCAGTCAGGCGCCTACTTCCAGCAAGCCTCGTTTGATCAAAAAGGAAGCTTTGATGTTGAAATTTTCCGCAAGAGTCTGGATGTACTGACACAGCGTCATGAAGCGCTGCGCACGAATTTCCATATGTTTGAGACAGGGCACAGTCAGGAGCCATTGCAGATCGTGTTCCGTCACAAAGATAGCGACCTTTCCTTCCAGGATGTACGCGGCATGCAGGAAGCGGAGCAACAGGCGTATATCCAGGCGTTTAAGCTGGAGGACCAAGCTAGAGGCTTTAATCTCGGAACCGATGCACTCATGCGCGTACAGGTATTGCAAACAGATGAAGAAACGTATCATTTGGTATGGAGCTTCCATCACATTGTCATGGATGGCTGGTGCTTATCGCTGGTTACAGGCGAAGTGTTTGGTACGTACTTTGCACTGCTGGAGCAGAAGCAGCCGGAGCTCGCTCCTATCACACCGTATGGCCAATATATCGAATGGCTGGGACGTCAGGATGAACGTGCGGCAAAAGAATACTGGAGCAGCTATTTGGCGGGCTTTGAACAGCAGACGTTATTACCTGGATCGGATACTTCACCGAAAGACCAAGTGGCGGACAGCGGAGATCATACTGTATCCACTACAACAAGCGACACCAGCGAATATATCTCTGAAAAAATAACGGTAGATCTGGATCCAACGTGGAGCGAAGCCATACACCGGATTGCGAAGCAGCAGCAGGTCACGATTAATACGCTGATGCAGAGCGTGTGGGGCCTTATTTTGCAGAAATATAACAACAATGAGGATGTTATTTTCGGTAGTGTTGTATCTGGACGTCCAACAGATATTGCCGGCGTAGAGCATATGATCGGTTTGTTCATTAATACGATCCCGGTGCGGATTCAAAGTGAACGGAATGCCACTTTTGTGGAAGTGATGCGGAAAACGCAGGAACAGGCACTGACCTCGGGAGCCTATGACAGCTTCCCGCTATACGAGATTCAGGCGCTGACCGAGCAGAAGCAGCATCTGATTAACCACATTATGGTATTTGAGAATTATCCGGTAGAGGAGCAAGTTGAGCAGCTGGGTGAAGTTCGTCCGTCCGCTTTTGAAATTACGAATGTAGAGGTTGTTGAGCAAACGAATTATGATCTGGACTTGATTGTGATGCCCGATGAGCTTTTCCGCATCATGTTCAGATATAACGCCAATGTATACGACCGGTCTACGATAGAGCGGATGCAAGGACATGTACTGCATGTCATCGAGCAAATTATCGACAATCCGCATATCCGATTAAATGAGCTGGAATTGGTGACACCGGAAGAGCAGGCGCAGATCGTTCAGGTGTGGGGAGATACGGCGGCAGCCTATCCGCAGGATCAGACGCTAAGTGCAACGTTTGAGCAGCAGGCGGCACGAACACCGGATCAGGTGGCAGTGTTGTGCGGAGCGGAATCGTTGACCTACGCGGAGTTGAATGAACGCGCGAACCGTTTGGCTCGGACGCTGCGTGCGGAAGGTGTTGAACCGGATCAGCCTGTAGGCATACTGGTTCACCGTTCGCTGGACATGATCGTAGGCATCTACGCGATCCTCAAGGCAGGCGGAGCCTACGTGCCCATCGATCCAGACTATCCAGCGGATCGTATCCGCTTTATGCTGGAGGACTCGGAAGCGAAGTTGGTACTGACGCAATCGCATCTGGCGGAGCAAGCATCACTGAGTTTCGACGGCCAGGTGCTGTTGCTGGATCGCGAGGACATTTACCACGAAGATGGCTCGAATTTGGAGCCACTGGCCGGACCGCACCATGTAGCCTATGTCATCTATACCTCTGGCTCCACTGGGAAACCGAAGGGCGTGATGGTGGAGCACCATTCTGTGCTGAACCGGATTTTGTGGATGCATGATCGTTACGGCTTGAGTGCGGAAGATACGATCCTGCAAAAGACCGCCTTCACCTTTGACGTGTCGGTGTGGGAGCTGTTCTGGTGGTCGCTGGTCGGCTCAAAGGTAAGCCTGCTGTCGGTGGGTGGGGAAAAGAACCCGGAAGACATCGTCGACACGATTGCCCGCGATGGCGTGAGCACGATGCACTTTGTACCCGCCATGCTGCATGCGTTCCTGGAGTACGTGGAGCAGCAGCCACGGGAAGTGATGCAAGCGAAGCTGGGTACGTTGCGTCACGTCTTTGCCAGTGGTGAAGCATTGCCACCACAGCATGTCGCACGGTTCCAACGGCTCGTGTCGAGCCTAGCGGGAGCGAAGCTGGTCAACTTGTATGGTCCAACCGAAGCGACGGTGGACGTATCGTACTTCGATTGCGAGCCGTCAGAGGAATATACGGTCATTCCAATCGGGAAACCGATTCAAAACATTCGTCTGTACATCGTGAAGGAAGGCACGGAGCAATTGCAGCCGATCGGGGTTGCGGGTGAGCTGTGCATCGGTGGTGTCGGCGTAGCCCGAGGCTATCTGAACCGTCCAGAACTGACGGCCGAGAAATTTGTGAAAGATCCGTTTGCTGGCAGGGAAGCAGGCTATGAGCGGATGTACCGCACAGGCGATTTGGCGAGATGGATGCCGGACGGCAACATTGAATATCTGGGCCGGATCGACCATCAAGTCAAAATCCGCGGGTACCGAATTGAGCTGGGCGAGGTCGAATCGCAGCTGCTGCAAGTGGAATCGGTACGCGAAGCCGTAGTGCTGGCGCGTGCGGATGAAACGGGACAAAAACAAATGGTGGCGTACTATGTCGCCGGACAAGAAATGGGTGCCAGCGAGCTGAGAAGTGAGCTGGGCCGGGAGCTGCCAAGCTACATGGTGCCATCGTACTTTGTACAGCTGGAGCAAATGCCGCTGAGTCCAAATGGCAAAATTGACCGCAAGGCCCTGCCAGCACCGGAAGGCAGCCTGCAAAGCGGAGCCGATTATGTCGCACCGCGGACGTGGGTGGAAGTGAAGCTGGCACACATTTGGCAGGATGTGCTGGGCCTCACGCAGGTCGGTGTGAAGGAAAACTTCTTCGAGATTGGCGGACACTCGCTGCGGGCGACGACACTGGCCTCGAAGATTCACAAGGAGCTGAACAAGCCACTTCCACTGCGCAGTATTTTTGAAGCACCAACCATTGAACAGTTGGCAGTCGTACTGGAACAGCTGGATCAAGTAACATACGCGTCCATTCCGGTAACGGAAGAACGCAGCTTCTACCCGCTATCTTCGGCGCAAAAACGACTGTATGTGCTGCATCAGTTCGACCCGAATGATGTGAACTACAACATGCCGTCGGTGCTGCAAGTGAGCGGCCCGCTGGATGTGAAACGAGTAGAAGATGTGTTCCGTCAATTGATCGATCGCCATGCAACCTTGCGTACCCGTTTTGAGCTAGTGGACAATGAGCCGATGCAATGGGTTGAGGACACCGTGCCGTTCGAGGTGGAATATACGAAGGTACAGGCAGAGCGTGCGACTTCGGATACAGATCAAGACACAGCTACGTACACGACGATCAGCCAGGAAGCACAAGAACGGGTTCGGCAGTTTGTCCGTCCGTTTGATCTGCAAGCTGCACCGCTGCTGCGGGTAGGCTTGGTGGACTTGGGCGTACAAGGAGCAGAGCAAGCACCACAGTATCTGCTCATGCTCGACATGCACCATATCGTTTCGGATGGTGTGTCGATGGAGGTACTGACCGATGAATTTGTCCGCTTGTATGGCGGTGAAGAGCTATCGCCATTGCGGATTCAGTACAAAGACTATGCGGTCTGGCAGCAAAGCGAAGCCCATCAGGAGTGGATGCAGCGTCAGGAAGCGTACTGGCTGGGTACCTTCCGGGGCGGAGTGCCTGTGCTGGATCTGTCAACCGACTTTGCCCGCCCGGCGGTGCAGAGTACGGCAGGGGATACGATCGAATTTGCACTGGAGCGTGAAGTTAGCGAACGCCTGAAAGAACTGGCTTCGCAAACAGGTTCAACCTTGTATATGGTGCTGCTGGCGGCGTACACTACGCTCTTGCATAAATACACAGGCCAAGAAGATATCGTAGTGGGAACGCCGATTGCCGGAAGACCGCATACGGAACTGGAGAGCCTGGTAGGTGTCTTCATCAACACGCTGGCAATCCGCAATTATCCGTCTGGCGACCAATCGTTCCTGGATTATCTGCAAGAGGTGAAGGAGCATGCACTCAGTGCTTATGAGCATCAGGACTATCCTTTTGAAGAGCTGGTTGAAAAGCTGAATTTGACGCGGGATACGAGCCGGAATGCGCTGTTTGACACGATGTTTGAGTTGAAAACATTGGAGCAACAGGAATTGCAGCTGGAAGGTCTGACCTTACATTCGTATCCGATAGCCAATAATACGGCCAAATTTGATCTGACCTTGGATGCAGTGGAGCAACCGGAGGGTATTCTGTGCAGTCTGGAATACAGCACGGCGCTGTACAAGCCTGAGACCATCGCGCGATTGGCGCAGCATTTTACCGAGCTTGTTCGTGCAATTACACTGCATCCACAACAGCCACTGACAGCTTTGGAGATGGTACCTGCCGAGGAAAAAGCACAAATCATCCATGGATTTGGAAATGTGGGGGTATCGGATGTTGCTGCTGTTGAAGCAGAAGCCTTATTCCATACCTTTGTGGAAGAACAGGCACAGCTTGTGCCGGATCACGTGGCGGTGGTGTACGAGGAGCAGCAGCTTACGTACCGCACACTGAACGAGCGTGCGAACCAATTGGCGCGCAGACTGCGGAATGAAGGCATTGGCCGCGAGTCGATTGTCGGCATTTTGAGTGAGCGTTCGGTAGATATGCTGGTCGGCGTATTGGCCGTGTGGAAAGCTGGAGGCGCCTATGTACCGCTGGATGCAGACTATCCGTCCGAACGTATTCGTTTCATGCTGGAGGACAGCGGTGCGACGGTACTGTTGACCCAGACGGGCTTGCAGGAGCGCGCACAGGTATGGCTGGAGGAAAGCCGTCAGGCCTTGACGGGAGGGCAGTTTGAGGCCGAGTTTGAAATAGCGGCTGGAGCTGAAACGATGGAATCAGGTACTCTCCATGGAACCCTGAATGGAACAGCAGATTCGCCACCTAGCGAAGCAGCATCCGAATCCGCAGCGAACTTGCGTCTGCAGACGATGCTGGCGCTGGACGATGAGTCGCTGTACATCGGGGATACCACTGATATCGAGCCTATCAACGAACCGCAGGATCTGGCGTATGTAATTTACACCTCCGGGACAACGGGACGTCCGAAGGGCGTCATGATCGAGCATCGCAGCTTAGTGAATACGGCTGCGGCGTATCGTCGGGATTACTGTCTGAGCGAGTTCCTGGTACGACTGCTGCAGCTGGCAAGCTTTTCCTTCGACGTATTCGTCGGGGATATCGCGCGGACGCTCTATAACGGCGGCACGATGGTTATTTGTCCGAAAGACGACCGGATTGATTTTAGCCGCTTGTATGGCTGGATTCGCGATTACCAGATTACAGTATTCGAATCGACCCCGGCCCTGATCGTACCGTTTATGCAGCATGTGTATGAACAGGGGCTAGACATGAGCAGTCTGGAACTGCTGATTACCAGCTCGGATAGCTGCAGTGTGACAGATTACCAGGTACTGCAAGAACGATTTGGCGCAGATATCCGCATTATGAACAGCTACGGCGTCACGGAAGCGGCGATTGACTCCAGCTTCTACGATGAAGAGCTGTCGAAGCTGCCAAGCAGCGGCAATGTGCCGATTGGTCAGGCGTGGCTGAACGCACGCTTCTACATCGTGGACAGCCAGCTGAATCCGGTGCCGATCGGTGTACTGGGCGAGCTGTGCATTGGCGGAGCCGGGGTAGCACGTGGGTACCTGAACCGTGCCGACCTGACGGCCGAGAAATTCGTAGCGAATCCGTATGTACCAGGTGAACGATTGTACCGCACAGGCGATTTGGCGCGGTGGATGCCGGACGGCAATGTGGACTTTATCGGCCGGATGGATGATCAGGTCAAAATCCGGGGCTTCCGGATTGAACTGGGCGAGGTGGAAGCACAGCTGCTGACCGTGGATGGCATTCAGAAAGCCATCGTCACCGCCTGGGAAAACGAAGACGGAGACAAGGATTTGTGTGCGTATGTCGTAGCCTCTGAGGCGCTGAATTTGCCCGAGCTGCGCAACATGCTGCAGCCCAAGCTGCCGGGTTATATGATCCCGACGTATGTCGTACAACTGGATCATTTCCCGCTGACACCGAACGGAAAAATTGACCGCAAAGCGTTGCCTGCGCCGGAAGCGCGCCTCGAAGGAGGCACGGCGTACGTGGCGCCGCGGACACTGCTGGAAGAGCAACTGGTACGTATTTGGCAAAGTGTTCTGAATCATCCGCAGATCGGTATTAAGGACCATTTCTTTGAAGTGGGAGGACATTCTCTGCGCGCCACAACACTGATGGCGAAAATCCATCAGGAGCTGAATTACAAGCTGGCCCTGCGAGATATTTTCCAATATCCGACGATTGAGCAACTAGTGCAGGTGATGGGAGAAGATCAGACACAGCAAACGTATGTATCCATCCCTGTGGCGGAGGAGCGTGCATATTATCCCGTTTCCTCGGCGCAAAAACGGATGTACGTGCTGAGTCACCTGGAAGGCGGAGAGGTTAGCTACAATATGCCGGGCGCTTTGATTATTGAAGGTTCCTTGGATAAAACGCGACTGGAGCAAGCCTTCCGCCAGCTGATTGCCCGTCATGAAGCCCTGCGAACCCGATTCGACATGGTGGATGGCGAGGTTATTCAACGGATTGAATCGGGCGTCGCATTCAACGTGGAGCATGTGCAGGCAAGCGAAGAAGAGACCCAGCAGTACGCACAGGACTTTGTACGTGCATTTGATCTCGCACAAGCACCGTTGCTGCGGGTTCAGTTGGTGGAAACCGGACCGGAGCGTCACGTCATGCTCTATGACATGCACCATATTATTTCGGATGGCGTGACTGAAGGCATTATCGTGCAGGAGTTCTCTCAATTGTATGAAGGCAAGGAACTGCCGTCCCTGCGCATCCAGTACAAGGACTATGCCGTTTGGCAGCATGCCGATATGCAAAGTGAACGTCTTCGTGAGCAGGAAAGCTACTGGCTGAACACGATGGCTGGTGACATTCCGGCGTTGGATATGCCAACGGATTTTGCAAGACCAGCCGTACAGCGTCTGGAAGGAGCTCGATTGGAATTTGCGATCAGCCTGGAGGACAGCGAGCAGTTGAAACAGCTGGCCGCGCAAACCGGCTCCACCTTGTACATGGTGTTGCTGGCCGCGTATAGCACACTCTTGCATAAATATTCGGGGCAGGAGGACATCATCGTCGGCACGCCGATTGCCGGAAGACCGCATGCGGAACTGGAGGGCTTGGTAGGCGTATTCCTCAACACGCTGGCGATCCGCAATTATCCGTCTGGCGACAAAACGTTCCTGGATTACTTGCAAGAGGTGAAAGAGCATGCGCTCAGTGCTTATGAACATCAGGAGTATCCTTTTGAAGAACTGGTTGAAAAGCTGAATTTAACGCGGGATACGAGCCGGAATGCGCTGTTTGACACGATGTTTGAGTTGAAAACATTTGAGCAGCAGGAGTTCGAACTGGAGGGTCTGACCTTTAAGACGTATCCGACGGACAATCATACGGCCAAGTTTGATCTGACTTTGGATGCAGTGGAGCAACCGGAGGGTATTCTGTGCAGTCTGGAATACAGCACGGCGCTGTACAAGCCTGAAACCATCGCGCGATTGGCACAGCATTTTACCGAGCTTGTTCGTGCAATTACCCTTCATCCGCAGCAGTCACTGGCAGCTTTGGATATGGTAACCGTCGAGGAAAAGGCACAAATCATCTACGGTTTTGGAGATGTAGGGGTGTCGGATGTTGCTGCGGTAGAAGCAGGAGCACTGTTCCATACCTTTGTGGAAGAACAAGCGCAGCTTGTACCAGATCACGTGGCGGTGGTGTACGAGGAGCAGCAGCTTACGTACCGCACACTGAACGAGCGTGCGAACCAATTGGCGCGCAGACTGCGAAATGAAGGTATTGGCCGCGAGTCGATTGTCGGCATTTTGAGTGAACGTTCGGTCGACATGCTGGTCGGCGTATTGGCAGTGTGGAAAGCTGGAGGCGCATATGTGCCGCTAGATGCAGACTATCCGTCCGAACGCATTCGTTTCATGCTGGAGGACAGTGGTGCTACGGTGCTACTGACCCAGACGGGATTGCAGGAGCGTGCACAAGTCTGGTTGGATGAAAGCGAAGCTACAGTCGAACCCGCAACGCACTTGCGTCTGCATACCGTGCTGGCGCTGGACGATGAGTCGCTGTATACCGGAGACACCACCGATATCGAGCACATCAACGAACCGCAGGATCTGGCCTATGTGATCTACACCTCCGGTACAACGGGACGTCCGAAGGGCGTCATGATTGAGCATCGCAGCTTGGTGAATACGGCTGCGGCGTATCGTCGGGATTACCGTCTGAACCGGTTCCCGGTACGATTGCTACAACTGGCAAGCTTCTCCTTCGACGTGTTCGTCGGCGATATTGCGCGGACGCTTTATAACGGCGGCACGATGGTCATCTGTCCGAAGGACGACCGGATTGATCCAAGCCGTCTGTATGGCTGGATTCGCGATTACCAGATTACGGTATTCGAATCGACCCCGGCCCTGATCGTACCGTTTATGCAGCATGTATATGAACAGGGACTGGACATGAGCAGTCTGGAATTGCTGATCACCAGCTCGGATAGCTGCAGCGTGACGGATTATCGGGTGCTGCAGGAACGGTTTGGCGCAGATATTCGCATCATTAACAGCTATGGTGTTACGGAAGCGGCGATTGATTCCAGCTTCTATGATGAAGAACTGTCGAAGCTGCCAAGCAGCGGCAGTGTACCGATTGGCCAGGCGTGGCTGAACGCACGCTTCTACATTGTGGACAGCCAGCTGAATCCGGTGCCGATCGGCGTACTGGGTGAGCTGTGCATTGGCGGAGCCGGGGTAGCACGAGGCTACCTGAACCGTGCCGACCTGACGGCCGAGAAATTCGTAGCGAATCCATATGTAGCCGGTGAACGATTGTATCGCACAGGCGACTTGGCGCGGTGGATGCCGGACGGCAATGTGGACTTTATCGGCCGGATGGACTATCAAGTGAAAATCCGGGGCTACCGGATCGAGCTGGGTGAGATTGAAACGGCGATCCAACGGGTGCCGGGTGTGCGTCAAGCGGTAGTCATCGACCGGACGGATGAGCGTGGACACAAGTATTTGTGCGGATACATCACAGGAGAAGCAGAGCTGCGGATTGAGGAGGTACAGGCCGAGCTGGAAGCCGGACTGCCAGCACATATGGTACCTGCACGCTTGATGCGTCTGGAGACCTTGCCACTGACCCACAACGGCAAAATCGACCGCAAGGCCTTGCCGGAACCGGAAGGAAGCATCCATACCGGTGCAGCCTATGTGGCACCGTGTACCACGGTGGAACAAGTATTGGCTGCGGTATGGGCCGGGGTGCTCGGTGTGGAAGCGGTAGGCACGCAGGATAACTTCTTCGAACTGGGTGGCGATTCGATCAAGGCCTTGCAAGTATCCTCCCGATTGCTGCAAGCAGGTTATCGACTGGAGATGAAAGACCTGTTCAGTCATCCAACCGTGTCTGCATTGGCACTGAAAGTCCAAACGGTGACCCGATTGGCGGATCAGAGTGAAGTGGTGGGCGCCGTGAAACTGACACCTGTTCAACAATGGTTCTTTGAGCAGAACCTGACGGATGCTCATCATCATAACCAGTCCATTATGCTGCATAGCAAGGACGGTTTTGATGAAACGGCCCTGCGCACAGCGATGGATCACGTCGTGAGCCATCACGACGCACTGCGCATCATTTTCCGTCCTACGGAGTACGGATATGAAGCTTGGAACCGTGCGGTTGGGGAGGGCGAGCTGTATACGCTGGATCGGGCCGACTTCAGAAATGAGTCTGAGGTATCTGCGGCGATCGAGGCCAAAGTAAATGAAATTCAGGCGGGTATTCATGTAAGCGAAGGACCGCTGGTGAAGCTGGGGCTGTTCCATTGCCCGGATGGAGATCATTTGCTGATGGCGATTCATCACTTAGTGGTGGATACCGTATCTTGGCGCATTTTGTTCGAGGATATTACGACCACCTATGAGCAGGCATTGAACGGACAAGCGGCTCGTCTTCCGCACAAAACGGATTCGTTCCGCACCTGGGCTGATGGGCAGTCTCAATATGCGAACGGCCCGGCCATGGTAGCAGAACTCGCATTCTGGCAAGAAATTGAACAGGGAATGTATGAGCCGCTTCCAAAAGACGAATCCCATTCTCATTCCTTGAATAGGGACAGCAAGAACATTACGGTCACGTGGACAGCTCAGGAAACGGAGCAGCTGTTAAAACAGGCGCATCGTGCCTACAACACGGATATGAATGATTTGCTGCTTACCGCATTGGGACTGACTATTTATCGCTGGGCGGGCCTGGAACGAGTGCTCGTGAGCCTGGAAGGTCACGGACGGGAGTCCATTTTGCCAGAACTGGATATTACGCGCACCGTGGGCTGGTTTACGACCCAATTCCCAGTTGTGCTGGATATGAGCGTGGGGCAAGACCTTTCACAACGCATCAAACATGTGAAAGAAGGACTACGCCGCATTCCGCAAAAGGGCATTGGCTACGGGATGTTGAGATACCTGTCCGCAGCACGTGAGCAAGAGCGTTTTGTAACCGAACCTGAAATCAGCTTTAACTATTTGGGACAATTTGACCAAGATATGCAAAATCAGTCCATTGGCGTATCTCCTTACTCTAGCGGTGCAGAGCTTAGCGCCCATGCAGCTAGAACGCACACGCTGGATATGAACGGACTGATTTCCGAAGGCGAGCTGCAATTGACGATCAGCTACAGCAAGCAGGAGTATCGCCATGAAACGATGGAGCAGCTAGCTGAAGCGTTTAGAATCAGTTTGCAGGAAATCATTACGCATTGCACAGGCCGCAAACAGCAAGAGCTGACGCCAAGCGATGTCATGCTTAACAATGTAACCATGGCCGAGCTGGATCAATTGGTAGAACGGACTCGTGACATGGGGGAACTGGAAAATGTATATGCGCTGACGCCGATGCAAAAAGGCATGTTGTTCCATAGTTTGATGGATGCAGAGTCAGGAGCTTATTTTGAACAAACGACCTTTGATTTGCATGGACGCTTCCAAGCGGATATTTTCCAAGATAGCTTGAATCATTTGGCGCAGCGGCATGAGATATTTAGGGCCAATTTCATCAGCGGTTGGCAGGATGAGCCTGTGCAGGTTATTTTCCGCCGCAAGGATGTTGGTTTCAAATGTGAAGATTTGCGTCATCTGAATGATCAGGAACGTGACGCGTATGTGCAGGAATTTATTCGCAAGGACAAGGCAGCCGGATTTGATTTGTCCCGGGATGCGTTGATGCGCGTGGCGATTTTACGAACAGGTGATGAGGATTATTATTTTGTGTGGAGCTCTCATCACATCTTGATGGATGGCTGGTGTGTGGCGTTAGTCACGGATGAGGTGTTTGAGGCTTATTTTGCAGCCGTGGAGCATAGAGAGCCGAAGCTTGCCCCCGTTACTCCATACAGTCAGTATATTGAGTGGCTTGAAGCACAGGATGTAGGGGCTGCAGCTTCCTATTGGAAGGATTATTTGCTCGGCTATGATCAGCAAACTTCGATTCCGACCGGAAAAGTAGGCGTGAAAGCGGACGGTGCACAATTTGAGCATATCCTGTGCGATCTGGGCAAGGACTTGACCGGACGTATGGAAATGGTGGCCAAGCAGCACCACGTGACCACCAATACATTGCTGCAAACAGCTTGGGGCTTGCTGCTCCAAAAGTACAACGGTAGTGACGACGCTGTTTTTGGCGGTGTAGTGTCTGGTCGTCCAGCGGATATTTCGGGGATCGAAAATATGGTGGGCTTGTTCATTAACACCATTCCAATACGGATCCGCAGTGGGGCTGAGGACACCTTTGCCGACATGATCAGAACGAATCAGAAGCAGGCGCTGACTTCTCAAGATTATGAAACGTATCCGCTGTATGAAATTCAAGCCTTGAGCGAGCAAAAGCAAGATCTGATCAACCACATTATCGTGTTTGAAAACTATCCGGTGGAGGAGCAGGTCGAGCAACTTGGCGAAGGTGCAGAGTCGGATTTTGAAATTCGCAATGCCGGCATGATTGAACAAACCAACTATGATTTCAATCTGGTCGTTATGCCGCAGGAAGCGATGAAAATCCGATTTGAATACAATGCGAAGTTATATGATCGTGAAGCCGTTGAACGGACTCAGGGCCATCTGATACAGCTGTTGGAGCAGGTGGTGACGAAGCCGGACATTCGAGTGCAGGAGCTGGATATGTTAAGTGAGCAGGAGCGTGAGCAAATTCTCAGCGTATGGGGAAATACAGCTGCTGAGTATCCAAGCGGGCAAACGATCCATGGCTTGTTCGAGACACAAACGGCGCAGACACCGGAGCAGGCAGCGTTGTTCTTCGAAGGAGAGCAACTGACCTATCGCGAGCTGAATGCACGTGCGAATCGTCTGGCTCGTACCTTGCGTAACCAAGGCGTGACGAAGGAGCGTTTGGTGGGTCTGATGACCGAGCGTTCGGTGGACATGATCGTGGGCATCTTCGGGATTTTAAAAGCCGGGGGTGCATATGTACCCATCGATCCGACGTATCCAGAGGAGCGTATCCGCTACATGCTAGACGACTCGGGTGCGAAGCTGCTGTTGACGCAAAGCCATCTGGTGGACAAAGCAGCTATCGACGGTCACGTGCTGGTGCTAGATGGGGAGCAAACGGTGTATCACGAGGATGATTCCAATTTGGAGTCGTTGTCTGGTCCGAACGATCTGGCGTATGTCATTTATACGTCGGGTACAACGGGGCAGCCGAAGGGTGTTATGTTGGAGCATCGCGGTCTATGCAATCTGAAAACGTATTTTGATCAGGCGCTCAAGATCCGCACGTCGGATCATACGTTGCTGTTCGCCAGCTATTCGTTTGATGCGGCTTGCTGGGAAATCTTCCAGGCGCTGTTCTGCGGAGCCACGTTGTATGTGCCAACGTCAGAGACGATTTTGAATTACGAACGGTTTGAGCAATATATGGCGGATCATCAAATCACCGTGGCCGCTTTGCCGCCGACCTATGCGGTGTATCTGGAGCCGGAGCGGATGCCAAACCTGCGTATTCTGTTCACTGCGGGTTCTGCATCTTCAACAGAATTGGTGTACAAGTGGAAGGATCAGGTCGCGTACTACAATGGCTACGGTCCCACCGAAAACTCGGTGGCGACATCCATCTGGCCGGTATCCGAGGATGAGAGAGCAGGACAACTGATTTCTATCGGACGCCCTGTGCCGAATCATCGGGTATACATGGTGGATGTGCATGGACATTTGGCTCCGGTGGGCGTAGCGGGTGAACTGTGCGTGTCCGGTCCGGGTCTGGCTCGGGGTTATCTGGATCGTCCAAAGCTGACGGCTGAGAAATTTGTATCGAATCCGTTTGCGGCTGGCGAAGCGGGCTATGAAAGGATGTACCGTACAGGTGACTTGGCGAGATGGATGCCGGACGGCAACATCGAATATTTGGGCCGGATCGACCATCAGGTGAAAATCCGGGGCTACCGGATCGAGCTGGGTGAGGTCGAGGCACAAATTTTGAAAGTGGAGGACGTACAAGAGGTCATCGTACTGGCACAAGCGGACGAACAGGGGCAAAACCAACTGGTGGCGTACTATGTTGCTGAACGGGAAGTGAGCACTGGTGAGCTGCGCAGCTTACTGAGCGAGGAGCTTCCAAACTACATGGTGCCTTCGTATTTGGTGCAGCTGGAGCAGATGCCGTTGACACCGAACGGTAAAATCGACCGCAAGGCACTGCCAGCACCGGAAGGCAGCCTGCAAAGCGGAGCGGATTATGTAGCACCGCGGACATGGGTGGAAGTGAAGCTGGCGCAAATTTGGCAGGATGTGCTGGGTCTGGCACAGGTCGGTGTGAAGGAAAACTTCTTCGAGATTGGCGGACACTCGCTGCGGGCGACGACGCTGGCCTCGAAAATTCACAAGGAGCTGAACAAGCCGCTTCCACTGCGCAGTATTTTTGAAGCGCCAACGATTGAACAACTGGCAGCGGTCATGGAAGGTCTGGACCAAGTGGCGTATGCGTCCATTCCGGTGACGGAAGAACGCAGCTCCTACCCGCTTTCCTCGGCGCAAAAACGACTGTATGTGCTGCATCAGTTCGACCCGAATGATGTGAACTACAACATGCCGTCAGTGCTGCAAGTGAGTGGTCCGCTGGACGTGAAGCGAGTGGAGGACGTGTTCCGTCAATTAATCGCCCGCCATGCGACCTTGCGTACCCGCTTTGCACTGGTGGACAGTGAGCCGGTGCAATGGATTGAGGACACCGTGCCGTTCGAGGTGGAATATACGAAGGTACAGGTAGAGGGTGCGACTGCGGACACGATGGTCAGCAAGGAAGCACAGGAACGTGTGCAACAGTTTGTACGTCCGTTCGATCTGCAAGTCGCTCCGCTGCTGCGGGTAGGCTTGGTAGATTTGGGTGTACAAGAAACCGAGCAGGAACCGCAGCATTTGCTCATGCTCGATATGCACCATATCGTCTCGGATGGTGTGTCCATGGGAGTACTGACCGATGAATTTGTCCGCTTATACGACGGTGAAGAGCTTTCGCCAATGCGTATCCAGTACAAGGATTATGCGGTATGGCAGCAAAGCGAAGCCCATCAAGAGTGGATGCAACGTCAGGAAGCGTACTGGCTCGACACCTTCCGGGGTGAACTGCCTGTGCTGGATCTACCTACGGACTTTGCCCGTCCGTCGGTACGAAGTACGGCAGGTGATACGGTGGTGTTCGGGCTGGAGCGCGAAGCTAGCGAACGTCTGAAGGAACTGGCGGCGCACACAGGCTCTACGCTGTATATGGTGCTGCTGGCTGCGTACACCGCGCTCTTACACCAATACAGCGGGCAAGAAGATATTGTGGTCGGCACACCGATTGCCGGACGACCGCATGCAGATTTGGAACCGATCCTCGGGATGTTCGTCGGTACGTTGGCATTGCGAAACTATCCGACAGCGGAACATACCTTCCGCAGCTACGTGGAAGAAGTGAAAGTTTGTGCTCTGCAAGCCTATGAACATCAGGACTACCCATTTGAGGAACTGGTGGAAAAGCTAAATGTTAAGCGGGATATGAGCCGCCATCCGCTGTTTGATACGATGTTTACCCTGCAAATCACCGAGGAAGGCGAGTTGCAGCTGGCAGATCTGAGCTTCCGTCCATACGGCTTGGAACAAACGCCAGCGAAGTTTGATTTGACGCTGGAAGCCAGAGAGGAAGAGGCAGGTATCCAGTTCGGATTGCAGTATGCAACTGCGTTGTACGAGCGCGAAACGGTAGAACGGATGACGCGTCACTTTGTTCGCTTGGCCGAAGCCGTCGCGGCGAACCCGGATGCGAAATTGGGTGAGCTGGAGTTGATTACGGCAGAAGAAACCGAGCAGATTCTGAAGGTGTTCAATGATCCGAATGCGCACAGCCTGCTTGGAGCATTACAAGGCCGTTCGCTCAGCGAGCGCTTTGAAGAGCAAGCGAAGCGCAACCCTGAGCGGATAGCAGTTGTGTCTGGTGCCACCGCGCTGACCTACACTGAGCTGAATGAGCGTGCGAACCAATTGGCTCGTGTGTTACGAGCGGAAGGGGTCGAAGCAGATCAACCGGTTGGCGTATTGCTGGAACGTTCTGCGGATATTCTGGTGAGCATTCTGGGGGTACTTAAGGCCGGAGGCGCATATGTACCAATGGATACGGTGTATCCACAGGAGCGCATCGACTACATGCTCCAAGACAGTGGGGCCAAGGTCGTGATTACAAGCAGAGTCGCCAACCTGTCGCTCAGCTTGCCATCCACAGTTCGAGCTGTAGTCTTGGATGACGAGGACGTTCAAGCTCAGTTGGGAGCACAGGATGCGGGCAATCTGATCCCTGTCGCCGGTCCGCACAACCTGGCCTATATGATTTACACGTCAGGTACCACCGGTCAGCCGAAAGGGGTCATGATCGAGCAGGGCAGTGTTAGCAATCTGGTAGATGCTTTATTGGAACGAGTATACAGCCGTTATGAACAGCCGCTTCATGTCGCATGGCTGTCGGCATTTGTATTTGACGCTTCAGTGAAGCAAATCTTTGCCAGCTTGCTGTTAGGCCACACCCTGCATGTGGTGTCCCGTGACGTCAGTCTGAGCGGAGAGCATTTGATCGCCTACTACCGCACGCACCGGATTGATCTGTCGGACGGCACACCTGCACATCTGCATATTTTGAACGAAAGCGTCAGTGTGACGGAAGCGCCGGAAGTGAAACATTACCTGATCGGTGGCGAAGCATTATCCGTGCAGCTGGTAAATGTGTTCCTGCACAAGTGGTCTGGGTATCGTCCGGTCATTACAAACGTGTACGGTCCGACCGAAACCACGGTAGATGCGACCGCTTATACGATTGAAGATGTGGAAGCCCTGAACGCACTGCTGGAAAAAGGGGAGCATACGGTATCCATCGGAACGCCGATAGCGAACCAGTCGGTGTACATCCTGAACAGCCAGCAACAGCTGGTACCGATCGGTATCGCAGGTGAGCTTTATATCGGAGGTGCAGGCGTGGGACGAGGATACCTGAACCTGCCGGAACTGACGGCAGAGAAGTTCATCCCGAATCCGTTCGCTGATGCGGCAGCAGCCGATCCAGCGGACAGCACTCACGCAAGCCGGATGTACCGGACGGGCGACCTGGCACGGTGGATGCCAGACGGCAGTATTGAGTATTTGGGCCGGATCGACCACCAGGTGAAAATCCGGGGCTACCGGATCGAGCTGGGCGAGGTGGAAGCGCAGCTGCTGACCGTGGATGGCATTCAGAAAGCCGTGGTCACAGCATGGGACAACGAAGACGGACACAAGGATCTGTGTGCCTATATCATAGCTTCAGAGTCCCTGAGTTTGCCGGAGCTGCGCAATGCGCTGCAGCCGAAGCTGCCGGATTACATGATCCCGACGTATGTGGTACAACTGGATCGTTTCCCGCTGACACCGAACGGGAAAATCGACCGCAAGGCGTTGCCGGCACCGGAAGCACGCCTCGAAGGAGGCCTGGAGTACGTTGCACCGCGGACGCCGCTGGAAGCCAAGCTAGCCCAAATCTGGCAGGATGTCTTGAAGCTGTCCAGCGTAGGAGTCACCGACTCATTCTTTGACGTGGGCGGACACTCCCTGCGGGCAACGACGCTGGTGGCCAAAATCCATCAGGAACTGGACAGCCGGATTACGCTGCGTGAGGTGTTCCAACACTTCACGATTGAGCAGCAAGCCCAGCTCATCGCAACGCACGGTACAGACACCTATACGGTGATCCCTGCGGCGGCGCAACAGGCGTACTACCCGGTTTCCTCGGCTCAAAAACGACTGTACATTTTGAGCCATCTGGAAGGTGGGGATCTCAGCTACAATATGCCGGGTGTATTAACCGTGGAGGGACCGCTTCAGGCCGATCGGCTGGAGGATGCGTTCCGTCAGTTAATAGCCCGTCATGAAACGTTGCGGACTTCCTTTGAAATGCTGGAAGGCGAGGTCGTTCAGCGGATTTACGATCAAGCGGAGTTTGCAGTAGAGCACCTGCAGGCCAGAGAGTCCGAAGCCGAAGCCTATATCGAGTCCTTTGTACGCAGCTTTGATCTTCGCCAGGCACCACTGCTGCGTGTCCGTCTTATTCAAACCGGACCAGAGCGCCATCTCCTGATGTACGACATGCACCATATTATTTCAGACGGTGTATCGTCTAACAATATCGTGCAGGAGCTGGTACAACTGTACGAAGGGCAGGAATTGGAGCAGCTGCAAATTCAGTACAAGGACTATGCCGTATGGCAGCAGCAGGAGACGCAGCGTGAGTCATACCAACGCCGGGAACACTTCTGGCTGGAGCATTTAGCTGGAGAATTACCGGTACTGGATTTGCCAATTGCTTATCCTAGACCTGCTGTTCGCAGCTTCGAGGGTGCGATGTATGAATTTACAGTGGACGCGAATGTATCTGAGCAACTTCGCCGAATTGCGGCACAGACCGGAAGTACGATGTACATGGTGCTATTGAGTGCCTACACCGTTCTGCTGTCCAAATACAGCGGTCAGGACGATTTGATCATCGGTACGCCGGTAGCAGGCCGCTTGTTGCCTGAACTGGAGCCACTGATCGGAATGTTCGTCAACACGCTAGCCATCCGGCATCAGCCGAAGGGCAACCAAACGTTCCACAGCTACTTGCTGGAAGCCAGAGATCGTACGCTGCAAGCCTTCGAGCATCAGGATTATCCACTGGAAGAGTTGGTGGAAAAGCTGGATGTAGCACGGGATGCAAGCCGTAACCCGTTATTCGACACTATGTTTGTACTGCAAAATACGGAGTCACAGGAAGCGAAGCTTGAGACGCTGTCCTTCAGCCCGTATGTTCAGGAGCATCGTATCTCTAAATTCGATTTGACTTTGTCCATGAGTGATGAAGATGGGGAAATCAAGGGTTCCTTTGAATATTGCACGAAGCTGTTTGGGGCCAACGCTATTGAGAGATTAACCAGAGATTTGATAGCGATCCTGTCCCAGGTTGGGATCAATCCAGATTTGCTGTTAAGCGGTATTCAGGTGAACACGGACGAGCAGCCAGAAGGCTTCTCGCCGGATTCCATCGACTTTGTTTTCTAAATCAGTTTTCTAAGATGCAATGATTTCACTTTGCTGTGCAGAGGGCGGCGGCTTGTCCGACTGCCCTTGCCTGCAAAGTATTCTTTTTCTGACACAACGCTCATGTACGTAACAACGCACCATCCAACCGGGGGAACAGGCCCCGAGAAGCAGGAGGGATGTCATTGAAAGCCTTATTTGAGAAGGAAAAAAATTACTGGAGTCATAAACTGGAATCTGAGGATCATATCATCTGCCTACCATACACCAACCATGTGTCCAGAAGTACAACTGTAACGAGTTTAAATTCCCATACGTACACACTCACATTTCCAACTGAAATTTCCCAAAGAATATCATCTATAACAGGTGGCGCTCCATGGGCCGTGTTTATGGTCCTGCTTGCTGGAGTAGAGAGCTTATTGCATAAATACACAGGTGAGGAACGTGTGCTGCTGGGCATCCCGGTAGCCAAGTCTGGCAACGGTGCTACAAAGCCGATCAACCATCTGCTTTTATTGAAAAATACGCTGGATTCCAGCACAACCTTCAAAGCTTTGCTGTCTCAAATCAAAACCTCTGTCGGCGAAGCTATTGAACATCAAAACATTCCTTTTTGGAACTATTCTGAATTACTTGACATTCAACGTAATGAGGATGAAAAGCCTCTTATTCACACCACAGTATCCTTGCAAAATATTCATATTTCTGATTTTTTAAATCACGTACAATCTGAACTGGATTTCCAGTTTCAATGGGAACATGAAGCGGTCTCCCTGAACGTAAAGTATAGTAGCGACCGTTATAGCGAGACGACGATTGAGCACTTTGTTGAGCAGCTTCTGCGGCTGTACACTATTGTTTTGCAGCAGCCAGAGTTGGCGATTTCCACAGCACAAGTACTGTCAGAGCAAGAAGTAGAGCAGCTGGTCCATACCTTCAACGATACAACTGTGGATTATCCACGTCATGCGTCTATTCATGAATTGTTCGTGAAACAGGCGAAGCAGGCACCACAGCAGGTGGCGGTAGTGTGTGGGCAAGATAGCCTAACCTATGCAGAATTGAATGAAAAGGCCAACCGACTGGCTCATTCTTTACGTAAGCAGGGAATCCGCACCGAGCAGACGGTCGGCATTGTAGCTGAACGCTCGATTGAGATGATTGTCGGTATGCTCGGAATTCTCAAAGCAGGTGGAGCGTATGTACCCATTGATTCTGATTACCCGGATGAGCGTATACGCTATTTGCTGCAGGATTCCGGTGCGGACATACTGCTCGTGCAGCGAATGGAACATCGGCCCACTGATTTTAAGGGAATGGTGCTTGACCTTAGCGATGCTGCAATTTATGGAACGGATGATGCTGATCGTTACGATCCAATTTTGCCGAATGATCACGGGACGAATACTGATCCGGGATACGTGGACTGCCTAGATCCGTTCTACTCCATTTTCGCCAGTCCCGAACTTGCTTCTACGACAACCATACAACCAGAAACCATGCAACCAAAAGCTACGCAATCAGAACAAGCAGAACAAATACAGCAGGCTTATGCAGCTGGAGAACAACCGAAGGCGAGCGCAGCTGGTCGTTTGGCCTATATTATGTACACCTCAGGGACTACAGGCCAGCCCAAAGGGGTTATGGTGGAGCACCGTAATGTCGTGCGTTTGGTGACAAACACAAATTATGCACGCTTGAATGCCGACACGCGCATTTTGCAGACCGGGTCTGTTGTCTTTGACGCGTCCACCTTCGAAATTTGGGGTGCGTTATTGAACGGTGGACAGCTGGTGCTGGTGAGTCAGGATGTTATTTTGGACGCTCCCAAGCTCAAGGAAGTTGTTCGCAATCACGGCATTACCACGATGTGGCTGACCGCACCACTCTTTAATCAGCTATCCCAGCAGGACTTGGAACTATTTGAGGGGATGCGGGAGCTATTGGTTGGTGGTGATGTGCTGTCCGTACCGCATATTAACCGGGTATTGGAGGCCCATCCGAATCTACATATCATTAACGGCTACGGTCCGACGGAAAATACGACCTTTTCCACCACACATGCCATTACCGGCGTTCAATCGGCATCTGTGCCCATTGGTAGCCCGATCCATAACTCGACGGCATATGTCGTGGACCGTTCGATGCAGCTTCAGCCTATTGGAGCGTGGGGGGAGCTGATCGTCGGCGGTGACGGGGTGGCTCGCGGATATCGCAACCGCCCAGACCTGACGACCGAAAAGTTCATCGACAGCCCGTTCCGTGGCGGCGAACGCTGCTATCGTACAGGGGACCTGGTGCGTTGGAATGCGGATGGGACGCTGGAATATAAGGGACGAATCGACGCGCAGGTGAAAATTCGAGGCTACCGGATTGAGCTGGGCGAGGTGGAAGCACAGCTGTTGAAGCTGGAGGCAGTCCGAGAAGCTGTTGTAATTGCACATGAAGATGAGCAGGGGCAAAAGCTGCTCTGCGCATATGTGGTCACCCATGCGGAAGTAGCGACAAGTGAGCTGCGTAGTGCTTTGAGTCAGGAGCTGCCGGGCTACATGGTACCGTCGTATTTTGTACAGCTGGAGCAATTGCCACTGACGCCCAACGGCAAGGTGGATCGCCGAGCGTTGCCACAGCCAGAGGGAGGTGTAAGCTCAGGCGCAGAATATGTACCTCCTCAAAATCAATTACAAGCACAACTGGCTAGCATCTGGAAAGATGTGCTGGAGCTTGAGCGCATTGGGATTAAGGATAACTTTTTTGAGGCAGGAGGACATTCCCTGCGGGCGACACATGTCATATCACTCATCTATAAGGAATTGCATAAAAATGTGCAGCTAAAGGATTTGTTCCAGCATCCGACAATTGAACAGCTGGCGCAGGTTATTGAAGCACTGGAGCAAACCACCTATGAATCCATCCCTGTTACGGAGAATAAGCCATTTTATGCGGTCTCTTCGGCTCAAAAACGGATGTATATCCTCAATCAGCTTGATGGAGCGGGAATTAGCTATAACATACCTGGTGCCCTGACTCTGACCGGTTCACTTGATCACAAGGCACTGGATAACGCGTTCCGTCAGCTTATTGAACGCCATGAAACATTGCGCACAAGTTTTGAGACCATGAACGGTGAACCTGTCCAGCGAGTGCATGACGAGGTTCCTTTTCGCATGGAATTGACCTATGCTCACGGAGCTGCCCCAAAGGAAACGGATGAGCTGGTACATAACTTTGTTCAGCCGTTCGATCTGGGGCAAGCTCCGTTATTCCGAGTTGGTTTGATTGAAACAGACCCAGAGCATCATATTTTGCTCATAGATATGCATCATATCATTTCGGACGGTACCTCTATAAATGTACTGATTCAGGACTTCATTCATTTATATGCAGGCGACACGCTGCCATCGCTGCGCATTCAGTATAAAGACTACGCCGCTTGGCAACAGAAGCAGCAGCAAAGTGAACGCTACCGGGAACAGGAAAACTACTGGCTCAATACCTTCGCAGGAGAGCTACCTGTGCTTGATCTACCGACTGATTATTCACGCCCAGCGGTGAGAAGCTTTGAAGGAGATGTGCTGGAATTTACGCTTGACCAACGACAAAGTGAAGGCTTAAAAAGCATTGCGGTGCAGACGGAATCGACATTATATATGGTGCTGTTGGCTGCCTATTCGGCTTTGCTTAGCCACTATAGCGGGCAGGAAGATATTATTGTCGGTTCGCCAATTGCAGGGCGGCCCCATGCAGATCTTGGCAGTCTGATCGGGATGTTCGTGAATACACTGGCAATCCGTAATTATCCAGAAGGCGGGAAAACGTTCCGCGAGTATGTGTTGG
The DNA here is from genome assembly GCF_038002205.1 of Paenibacillus sp. FSL R7-0340. Classification (NCBI taxonomy): domain Bacteria; kingdom Bacillati; phylum Bacillota; class Bacilli; order Caryophanales; family Paenibacillaceae; genus Paenibacillus; species Paenibacillus sp. FSL R7-0340. The sequence continues at coordinate 3,638,924 of NZ_JBBOBY010000001.1, read as the reverse complement.
AGGTCAAGGATAACGCGTTAACAGCTTTTGAACATCAGGATTATCCGTTTGAAGAGCTGGTGGAGAAGCTGGGCGTGGATCGAGATTTAAGCCGTAATCCGTTATTTGATACCATGTTTGCACTGCAAAACTTAGAGCAAAAAGAGCAGCAGCTGGCGGGGTTGCAATTGGCATCCTATCCAAGTGAACAAACGACGGCCAAATTTGATTTGAGTCTGTTCGCAGTGGAGGATGGAGAACAAATTTCCTGTGCTCTTCAATACGGAACTCGGCTGTACAAACGGGAAACCATTGAACGACTGACTGAACATTTGCAGCAGCTTATCAATGCGGTTATAGAACAGCCGGATATCGTTCTTTCGGCTATTGAAATGGTTTCGGCCCAAGAAAAAGAGCTGCTTGTGCAGAGATTCAATGATACGGTAGCAGACTATCCGTATCCACGAGATCAAGCACTGCATGTGCTGTTCGAGGAACAGGTAGTGCAATCACCAGATCGGCTGGCCGTCACCTTTGCGGACACGCAGCTTACCTACCGCGAGCTGAATGAACGTGCCAACCGTCTGGCACGCATACTCGCTTCCCATGGGATACGGCGCGGGTCCGAGCCAGAGACACAGCGAGTAGGGATTATGGCTGAACGCTCCATTGAAATGGTCGTCGGTATGCTGGCGATTTTGAAGGTCGGAGGGGCTTACGTTCCCATTGATCCTGATTATCCTGAGGAGCGTATCCGTTATTTACTGGAGGATTCCAGTGCTGGGCTGTTACTGTTACAGCGACGTGAGCAGATTCCTTTTGAACCCGGCATTCCGATCATCGATTTGAGTGATGAACAGCGATGCAATAGCAAATCTGAATGTGACGCTCAGACGGATGGAACAATTGCGATTACAACAGGGGGATCTTCCTCCGATCTTGCGTACGTGATCTACACCTCTGGTACGACAGGCAAGCCGAAGGGCGTGATGATTGAGCACCGTAATGTCGTGCGCCTAGTGAAAAACAAAAGCTATGCCATGCTTGATGAAAATACACGTATGCTGCAATTGGGCGCAGTTGTGTTCGATGCCTCCACATTTGAAATTTGGGGAACGCTGCTGAACGGGGGACAACTGTATGTGGTAAGTCATGACACTATTCTGGATGCCTCCAAGCTCAAGCAGGCGATTGACAAGTATCGTGTTAACACGATGTTCATGACCACGGCTTTATTCAATCAGTATTCGCAGCAAGAAATCGGAGTGTTTGCGTCCTTGAAGGAGTTGCTCGTGGGTGGTGATGTATTGTCTGTACCACACGTCAATCGTGTGTTGAAGGAGTACCCGCAGCTTCGCCTGGCCAATATTTATGGGCCGACGGAGAACACCACCTTTTCCACCATCTATGACATTACAGAACCGCAAACCCAGGCTATTCCCATTGGACGTCCAATTGATCACTCGACCGCTTATGTGGTCAATCGTTCGTTGAAGCTGCAACCTATCGGAGCCTGGGGAGAGCTGATCGTCGGTGGCGACGGCGTTGGGCGAGGATATCTGAATCGGCCCGAGCTTACGGCGGAAAAATTTATTGAAAGTCCATTCCGGTCTGGAGAATATTGCTATCGTACAGGGGACTTAGTGCGTTGGCGTGCTGATGGTGTACTGGAGTACAAGGGAAGAATGGATGAACAGGTCAAAATTCGCGGCTACCGCATTGAACTGGGTGAAATTGAAACCCGTTTGTCCACGATTCCAGGTGTGAAGGAATCGGTTGTTACCGTGCGGCAGGATGATCACGGACAAAAACAGCTGTGTGCCTATTTTGCAACAGACAGTGAATTGAGCGCCAGCGACTTACGTAACATTTTGTCGCAGGATCTGCCTGGCTATATGGTGCCGTCTTACTTTGTGCAGCTCTCCAGACTGCCTTTGACGCTGAATGGCAAAGTAGACCGCAGGGCACTGCCCGCACCTGAGCACAATCTCGATACAGGTATGGATTATATGGCACCTGAGACGGATGTCCAACAGGCACTGGCTACGGCTTGGGGAGCCATTCTTGGTATCCCGAAAGTCGGAATACAGGATAACTTTTTCCATTTGGGTGGTGACTCCATCAAGGCCATCCAAGTATCGTCTCGCTTGTTTCAGGCTGGATACAAGCTGGAAATGAAGGACTTGTTCAAATACCCGACAATTGCGGGACTAAGCACATATATTCAGCCTGTTAACCGAATAGCCGAGCAGGGCGAGGTTACAGGAAATGTAGTGCTTACACCGATTCAGCGCTGGTTTTTTGAACAGCCAACGGGAGAACCACACTATTTTAACCAATCTGTCATGCTCTATCGTCAGGAAGGCTATGACGAACAGGCACTACGGCGGGCGATCCATCAGATTACATCGCACCATGATGCATTGCGTATGGTTTTTAGTTTGTCGGAGAACGGATGTACAGCATGGAACCGCAGTATAGAGGAAGGCGAACCGTACCATCTGGAGTGCTTTGACTATAATGACAGCGATGTAAACAAGCAAGATTTGACGAAGATAATTGAAGCGAAATGCAATGAAATTCAATCTGGTATTTCCCTAAGCGAAGGTCCGCTGATGAGACTGGGGCTGTTCCGTTGCCCGGATGGAGATCATCTGCTGGTCGTGATTCATCATTTGGCGGTGGACGGGGTATCCTGGCGCATTTTATTCGAGGATTTGGCGACTGCCTATGATCAAGCCTCCAAGGGTGAACAGGTGATTCAGCTGCCTCATAAAACAGATTCGTTCCAAACGTGGGCCGAGCAGCTGCACGCTTACGCCAACAGTCCAGCTATGGAACGTGAGCGAGCGTATTGGGGGAAACTTGCACAAGCGGAACTGGCTCCTTTGCCGCAGGATTACGGGCATAACGAGCACGAAAAGCCATTGATTGGCGATAGTGAGTCGGTTACTGCTTTGTGGACACATGCTGAGACAGAGCAGCTGCTCAAGCAGGCCAATCGTGCCTACCGTACAGAAATTAATGACCTGTTGTTGACGGCGGTAGGAATGGCATTGCAAGCATGGAGCGGACATGAGCGTTTCCTGATTAATCTGGAGGGACATGGACGTGAAGTCATTTTACCAGAGGTGGACATTACCCGAACGATAGGGTGGTTTACAAGCCAATATCCTGTTTTGCTCGATATGCCGGAAGAACTGGCACTTTCGCAACGGATCAAGGGTGTGAAGGAAGGACTGCGCGGCATCCCGCAAAAAGGGATTGGCTATGGTGTACTGAAATATTTATCCGACCGTCAGACACAGGCACTGGAGGCATCTCCAGCCATATTTACGACAGATCCCGAAATCAGCTTTAACTATTTGGGACAGTTCGATCAAGATATGAAAGGGAACGACTTGCAATCATCCTCATATGAGGGTGGGATGCCGCTGAGCCCGACCATGGCTCGAACGTATACACTGGATTTTGGCGGCATCATTTCGGGAGGCCAACTGGGTCTGACGATTAGCTATAGCCGTACCAGCTATAGACCGGAGACGATCGAGCGATTGGCGAAATTATTGGAATCGAGCCTGCGTGAAATTTTGGAGCATTGCATCCATAAAGAACACCCGGAGCTTACCCCAAGTGATATTTCCTATAAAGGAATGAGTGTGGAGGGCTTGGACAGTCTCTTATCTGAAATGGGTGCTGCGGGTGAGATTGACAATGTATATGCACTGACCCCGATGCAGAAAGGGATGCTGTTTCACAGCCAGCTAGATAGTCAAGCAGCTGCGAATGACGCGTATTTTGAGCAGGTTTCTTATGATATGCGAGGTCAGATGGACATTCGGGCTTTTGCAGAAAGCCTGAATATTCTGGTTAGGCGACATGAGGCGCTACGTACACATTTTTATTTTGGCAGAGATACGGAACCGTTGCAGGTGGTGTATCGAAATCGGGATTGCGGCTTTCAATATGAAGATTTACACCATCTAGATGAGGATGAAATAGATTCCTGGGTGAAAAATTTCAAGCTACAAGATAAAGCACGGGGCTTTGATCTGCGTCGGGATGTCCTGCTGCGTGTAGCGATTTTACGTACCGGAGAAGACAGCTATCATTTTGTATGGAGCTTTCATCATATCGTCATGGACGGCTGGTGTCTGTCCCTTATAAACAAAGAAGTGTTTGAAAGCTATGCAGCACTTCAGGAGGGCAGAGTACCAGAACTGGCACCGGCAGTGCCGTACAGCCGCTTTATTGAATGGCTGGAAGCACAGGATCGCAAGGCGGCAACCGACTACTGGAGCAGCTATTTATCCGGATATGAGCAGCAAACAGCGTTACCAGCTGTAAAATCCGGTCGCAAGAGTGAAGGCAACACGGCTAGTGATTGGGTGACGGTTTTGGAACGTGAGTTGACCCTCCGGGTGGAGGAGACGGCTAAGCGATATCAAGTGACCATGAATACGTTATTACAAACCGCATGGGGGATTGTGCTGCAAAAATATAACAACCACAGTGATGTCGTATTTGGCAGTGTCGTCTCAGGCCGTCCATCAGATATTATCGGGGTAGAGGATATTATCGGCTTGTTCATTAATACCATTCCCGTTCGCATTCTTAGTGAGGCAGGGGAATCTTTTGCAGAAGTTATGAAGAAAACGCAGGAGCAGGCGCTGGCTTCTCATGCATATGATACGTATCCACTGTTTGAGATTCAGGCATTGACCGACCAGAAACAGGATTTAATTAACCATATTATGGTGTTTGAAAATTATCCAGTAGATGAGCAGGTCGAGGAACTGGGAAGTGACGGGCAGGATACATTCTCGATTTCCAATGTGGTGGCTGCAGAGCAGACTAACTATGATCTGAGCTTAGTCGTTATGCCGGGAGAATGCATCAAGATTCGTTTTATGTATAACGCGTTAAGTTATGATCAAACAGGCATTGAGCGTCTGCATGGACATTTTGTGAACCTGTTGGAGCAAGTTTTGCTTAACCCGAATGTTTGCGTAGAAGAGCTGGAACTGGTTACAGCGGCGGAAAAACAACAAATTACAGGAGAGTTTAATGACACTGCCTCTGCATATCCAAGCAATCACACGATCCAAAAACTGTTTGAGGAGCAGGCAGAGCGCACGCCGGATCATATTGCCGTAGCTTTGGGTCATCAATCATTGACCTATCGGGAACTCAATGAGACAGCCAACCGTTTAGCGCATACGCTGCGTGATGCAGGGGTGAAATCCGATGAACCTGTGGGCATTTTGACGGAGCGCTCACTGGATATGATTACGGGAACACTCGCTATTTTGAAGGCTGGTGGCGCGTATGTGCCGGTAGACTCTCAATATCCGGAGGACCGTATCCGTTATATGCTAGAGGACTCGGGAGCCAAGCTGCTGCTGGCCCAGCAGGATTTACTGGATCGTTGCTATTTTGACGGACAGATTGTCAATCTGAATGAGGATACGTCCTACAGTGCAGATGCTTCCAATCTGGGTATAGATGGAGCGGGTAATCATGCTGCTTATGTCATTTATACCTCAGGTTCAACAGGTAAGCCTAAGGGTGTCGTTGTTGAGCATCAAAGTGTCGTGCGCCTTGTCCGCAATACGGATTATGTGCCATTTGATGAATCGACCCGAATGCTGCAGACTTGCGCGTTTGTATTTGATGTATCTACGTTTGAAATTTGGGGCGCGCTGCTGAACGGCGGTCAGCTTGTTCTTGTGCATAAGGATGATCTATTGGACGCGGCCAAGCTTAAAGAGACGATACGGGATCATCGCGTCACCATGATGTGGCTGACCACACCGTTATTTAATCAGCTTTCACAGCAGGATAGTAAACTTTTCGGCGATGTGAAGTATTTGCTCGTTGGTGGTGATGTTTTGTCTGCACCCCATATTAACCGGGTTCTGCGCGATAATCCGGACATCAACATCATTAACGGCTATGGGCCAACGGAAAATACAACCTTTTCGACGACGTATCACATTACGGAAGAACAGCTGGATTCTGTGCCGATCGGACGCCCCATCCGCAATTCGACGGCGTATGTTGTGGATTCGTCATTTAACCTGCAACCGGTCGGAGCTTGGGGTGAGCTGGTTGTCGGCGGAGACGGAGTTGCACGTGGTTATCTAAACCGTCCTGAGCTGACGGCTGAGAGATTTCTTGCTAACCCGTGGGTGGACGGAGATCGCCTGTACTGTACGGGAGACCTTGTTCGCTGGCGTGAAGACGGCATACTGGAATACGCTGGACGGATTGATCAACAGGTTAAAATTCGCGGTTACCGGATTGAGCTGGGCGAGGTGGAGGCGCGGCTGGCAAGTGTACCGTCCGTGCGGGATAGCGTTGTTATCGCTTTGCGGGATGGAGCAGGTCAGCAGCAATTATGTGCTTACTTCACTGCCGATGAACAGCTGACCATCCGTGAGATTCGAGCTGCTATGTCGGCCAGTCTGCCGAGCTATATGATTCCATCCGCATTTGTACAGCTGGATCGGTTTCCGCTGACGACAAACGGCAAAATCGACCGCAAAGCTTTACCTGTGCCGGACAAAGGGCTGCACACGGGTATAGAATATGTCGCACCGCGAACCGATGTGGAACAGTTGCTGGCAGCCATTTGGCAGGAAGTACTTGAAATTCCACAAGTGGGTATCCACGATGACTTTTTCACGTTAGGTGGACATTCCTTAAAAGTACTGGAGCTTATACGCAAAGTTCACCTTGCTACAGATATTGAGCTTCCCATCCGTAGTGTTCTGGACTTCCCAACTATAGAAGCGCAGGCGCTCACATTATTGAAAGCCGATCTGGAGTACAAGGCCGATAGTCCAATCATTCGGTTGAATGAACACGGTCCGATCTCCATCTTCTGCTTTCCTCCTATGCTTGGATACGGGCTGTCGTTCGCGGAGCTTGCGAAACAACTGGATCAGGACGCAGTCGTGTATGGGTTGGAGTTCGTAGATGATGCTGCGGATGAGCAGGCCATGCTGGCACGTTACGTTGATTTGATCGTCAGCACGCAAGCGCAAGGTCCGTATGTGCTGCTTGGTTATTCCATAGGTGGTAATCTGGCGCATAAGGTTGCTGACACACTGGAACGTCAAGGTCATACTGTATCCGATATTTTTATGCTCGATTCGGTCAAAAGGGCGGAAGCCCTGCCCTTCACAGTTGAAGAAACAGAGCATGAAATTCATGACATGCTGGAACAAGTTCCCGACTCCTACCGTGAGCTGTTGAATGAAACGTACCAACGTAAAATGATCGCTTACGCGGTATATGGCAACCAGCTTGTGAATACAGAGAGCGTTCAGGCGAATATTCACGGCTTTGTCGCCGTTGGATCAGAAACGGTCAAGGGTACAGGAGATAATCGACTTTTATGGAAAGACGCTACACAAGGTAGCTATGAAGAGCATAGCTTGATTGGCAATCATTATGAACTGCTGGAACCCGGATTTATCGAGGAAAATGTAAAAAGTATCCGTGCCACCATACAAAAGATAACTCGGAACACGGACAAAGACATGACACAAGACTTGGCACATCATAAATCTTGAAAATCTACGGTTGATGATGTAACGAACTGAATCACTAATTTTTAATCTGTAACACATGAATCCTGATCGACAGGTAAGAAGCCTTCTGCTTACGCGACTCGATCAGGATTCGCTTTATTATGTGCACTCCCGCGATGGGAAGTGCGATGATTCCATAGCGCCATGCTGATGGCTTCCATACGGAGTATAAATATCTGCTCGCTATGCAATCACCGCACGGTTCAAATCATTAAATCAACTTCATACGTAAGGATGGTACTTCAATATGAAGAATAAAGGCTTTTGCTACCTATCCACATTTTTAGCAGCGTTGTTTCTCTGGAACCTGCTCATTGCTTCGGCATGGGCAACAGACAGCATAACACCTGATTCATTGGAAAAAACAGTGGACAATATCATGAGTACAGAATTGGAAAAATTGCATATTCCGGGGGCTGCAGTCGTCGTGACCCAGGAAAACCAAATCCTTTTTAGTAAAGGCTATGGATATGCAGATCTGGAGCGGAACGTGGCATTTGATCCAGCAAAGACCATTGTTCGTGTCGGCTCTCTAACCAAATCATTTAGTGCAAGTGCCACGATGCAGCTGGTTGAGCAAAACAAGCTTGATTTGAATGAAGACGTGAACAGCTATCTCCACAGCTATAAAGCTACGCAATACCAAAATCAGCCTTTCAATTTGCATCAGCTTTTGACACATACCTCGGGATTGGATGAAGCGCTGTACAACATTAACAGCTCAACTCGGGCAGGCGTTTTGCCCACAGAGCAGTATCTCAGCACGTATTTTCAAAATCAGCCTCCCATCCGCAAACCTGGAGTTCAGTATGATTACAGCAATGTCGCCTACGGTCTGATCGGTAATATCGTGGAGCAAGTAAGCGGTCAGGGACTGAATGATTACCTCCGTACACATCTGTTCCAGCCGATGAATATGCCCAGCGCGACACTGGAATTGCCGTTAAATCATCCTGCACTGGCCCAGTCGTATCAGTGGAAGGATGGAGCGTATTTGAAACAGCCTTTGTCGTATATCAATCTGCCGGGAGCAGGAGCGTTGAACGTCACACCCAACGAGTTTTCCCATTATCTGATCACTCATTTAAACCAAGGCAAGTATGAGGGCAAAGTGGTGCTCCAGCCACATACGGTAAAAGTGATGCATGCGCAGCAATTTGCAGTCGATGCACGCTTGGATGGCGTGGGCTACGGATTTTTTCGTGGTCATTTGGAGACGGGAGTACCTATGCTGTGGGCTACCGGGGAAATTGATGATTTTATTTCTGAGATGGTATTGATTCCGTCCCAAAAGATTGGTATTTTTGTGATCATTAATTCAGCTGACACGGACACCCTGCTTCATGGAAAAGTCATCAATGCGATAGCCCAAATGCTGCCCTCAGAGCCGCAGGCCGTTTCGCAGTCACTAGCTCGCTCTTCCACACAAGTGAAACTTTCGCCAGAGATCGAGGGCGTATATCAGGTGGATTCTAATCCTGTTCATGGTTGGGGAAAATGGATTCGGATACTGGGAAGCATTACATACACCGTGCGAATTCAAGATGATCATACGTTAATTGTTAAAGGAAAACACCCAAATGAGAATGAAGCAACAGACAAAGTGTTTCAAGCAGCAGGTGATGGATTGTTTGTGGAAAAGGGGGGCCAGCTTAAAATTTTGCTATACCAGGAAAACGGTACTTGGATGATGGTTGCCCCAGATAGTAAGACCATGAAGCAGACGACACTTTGGCACCGTACCTGGACTCTACTTGTCAGCTACGCTGCCGCCTCCTTATTTTTCATCACAACCTTGCTGATTTGGATCGTAAGATATGTGATCAGAGATATCCGTAAAACGAATAATCACATTTCGTCCAACCTTGCATTCATTGCGTCACTAAATTCGATTTTTCTCGGGGTGCAGGTCATCTATGGTAACAATCAGATAGTGTATGGCTATTCCGCCTGGTACATCTGGGGAATTTGCACGTTACCGCTCATTTCAGCTCTCATTGCCGTATGGGTATTGATCGTGAATGGCGCAAAGCTGATTACAGGGGAAAGGAGACCCCGGGCTGCTGGGAAAATCCTATTTGCGGTACTCACATTGCTGCATACGGTGTATCTCTTTTATTGGAATTTACTTCCTATTCATTATTCCTAAAGATTTACAAAACAATGCATATTCGAACATAAATGAATGCTAAAATTTGTATCTGATGCCCCCCCAGAGGGGCTTTAAACCAACAAACAGGAGGAGAATAATGGGAATCTTTCGTCGCTTTACATCCCGTAGCTTCAAATACGCAACTGCTATGGTTTTCACTTTATCGTTGTACGCTGGTGTTGCGGGCAGCATACAACCGGTACGGGCAGAAGGTCCGGCGGACCCAGCCCCCTTCATTGCTGCGAAAGTGGTCAATGAGAACGCTGGTAAAAAAGTGCTGTTTGATAATACACATGGACAGACAGCTGGCGCAGCAGATTGGGTGATTGATGGTGGATTTTCAGACTTCGGCCAAGCCCTCGCGAGCAATGGCTATGATGTACACGAGCTTCGCCAATCTACGCCTATTACTTACAATGATCTAAAGAATTATGATGTATTTGTTACGGCAGAGCCAAATATTCCTTTTAAACAGAGCGAACAGGCTGCAATGGAGCAGTATGTAAAAGCAGGCAATAGTATTTTTTTCATTGGAGATCATTATAACGCGGACCGCAACAAGAATCGCTGGGACGGATCGGAGAGCATTAATGGCTACCGTCGTGGTGCATGGGAAGACCCTGCGAAGGGAATGAGTGCAGAAGAAAAAAGCTCAGCAGCGATGCAGGGCGTAGTCAGCTCAGATTGGCTGGGCAGCCAGTTTGGTGTGCGCTTTCGCTACAATGCATTAGGCGATATCACGGCCAATCAGATTGTCGAGCCAGCGCAGGCGTTTGGCATTACAGCTGGAGTGAGTAATGTGGCAATGCATGCAGGATCAACACTCGCGATTATCGACCCAGCGAAAGCCAAGGGAATCGTATATCTTCCTAAAACCAATCAGGCTTGGGGCAACGCGGTAGATCAGGGCGTTTATAACGGAGGCGGAATTCCAGAAGGACCTTATGCAGCTGTATCGAAAGTAGGACTAGGCAAAGCTGCTTTCATTGGGGACTCGTCTCCTGTCGAAGATGCAACGCCAAAATATTTGCGCGAAGAGACAGGAACCAAGAAGACAACGTATGACGGCTTTAAGGAGCAGGATGACGCCGTGTTACTGGTCAATATCGTAGACTGGTTGTCCAACAAGGAGGAGTATACCAGTCTGACGGAAGTGAAAAGCTTACAGCTGGACCAGCCGACGGCATTACTGCCTTTTGAAGAGCCACAGACTTCCACGGAACCACAAGCCGAGCCTTGGTCCGCTCCCGCAGCCGGCTACAAATGGTGGGATCAGCGAACATTCAAGGCAGGGTCCTATGGCGGATCTACAGCCAGTGCGCAACCAGTGTACAGCATCGTTCGTCAAGAGCAGCTGCCCAATGCACAGCCTTTTCAAATTCGAGTTACTGCCGACCAACTGGCTCCTAACAGCACGATTAGCGGATTTAGCACAGGTATTTATGTAGCGGGCGGCAATCAAGTAGCCCAGATTCAAAATCCGGATGGAAGCTGGCCAACCTCTTACGGCTATAGCGGAACATTTAGTTTGGAGTCCAACGGCAAAGGGCATGCCTATAAGGACTTGACGGTGCGGATCAAGCCGGGAACCAGTGGTTCAGCTAATCTTAGACTGAGGCAAAACGGCAGCAATCTGCTGACCCAATCCGTCGTGCTGGCTGATGTCCCGGCCCAGCCGTTGCCTGAGGAAGGCAATACGGTTCCAGCTCGTATCAGTGTCGCAGAAGCACGGAGTCTCCCGGCTGGCAAAGTCGTGACCTTAGAGGGTATTGTGACGACAGAACCAGGTGCATTCGGTGGTCAAGCCTTTTACATGCAGGATGAAAGTGGCGGTATTTATGTATATCAGAACCAAAGCGGCTTTCATCAAGGGGATCGAGTAAAGCTTACAGCAAGCTTGGCACTGTATAATAGTGAGCTAGAGTTAACCGATCCAGTGGCAATTGAAAAAACGGGAGAAGGACAACTTCCGGAAGCTGTACAAATCATCGAACTCAGTGATGCGAACCAAGGACAGTTGGTTGAGCTTCCTACGGCAATGATTCGTAATGTGATAGACGCGACTCCCGCAGGTTCGTTTGAATTTGATGCAGTATCTGGTGAAGTAAGTCACCATGTGCGCGTCGATGCACGTACAGGCTTAACACGGACATCTTTTCCATATCAAGAAGGACAGCAAGTGAAGCTGAAGGGAATTTCGGCGATTTTCAAAGGGAATTATCAGTTGAAACCGCGTGGACTGGATGATTTTTCAGCTCAGGCAGGCGCAGCTTTGCAGGAAGTAGAGCTTTCAATGGATCAAACGACCCTCAACATTGGGGATACGGCAGCGACACATCTCAAGGGTACGCTGACAGATGGCAGCGAAGCTGATTTAAGCCGCGCTTCTGTTCAGTATATCAGCAGTCATGAATCCGTTTCACTGGATACTTATGGAGAACTTAAGGCCCTAAAAGAGGGGAGCGCGGAGATTACAGCCAGCGTCACCTTGGACGGTCAAACAGTGGTATCCAATCCTGTAGCCGTTAGAGTCAAAAAGACTGCTGTAGGTGAAGTGCCGGGAAAACCTGTGCTGTCGCATGATAACGGGCAGGACACTGGACTGAAGGATGGCAACTACAACATCACCATGAATCTGTGGTGGGGTACGAATGGTGATGAACTCAAGTTGTATGAAAACGACAAGCTGATTGGCACCGAATCATTGCAAGCTGCTTCCCCTGGAGCACAGCATGCAGTCATTCCTGTTACAGGCAAGACCAATGGTACCTACACGTATACTGTAGAACTGATCAACGCTTCTGGTAAAACGACCAGCGACCCGTTAACTGTTGAAGTGACCGATGCTTCGCCTGGTATTCCAGTGCTGTCTCATGACAATTGGGACGGTGACGGCACCTACACCCTTACAATGAACATGTGGTGGGGCACGAATGCGACAAAATACAACTTATATGAAAATGGAGAACTGATCGACGCCCAGGATCTTCCAAGCCAAAGCCCGCAGGCCCAAAGTGCAGTCACCAACATCCAAAATCAAAAGCCGGGTACATACGAGTATCGGGCCGAGTTAGTCAATGCTTCAGGAGAAGTTTCTAGTCAAACGATAAGTGTAGAAGTAAAGGGCCATTAAGTAGAAAGGATGGTCCGTTAAAAAGTAAGAGCATCTATTGACCTCGTGAGAGTCTATAGATGCTCTATTTTATTTTTACGATATGTCTGCCACTATGGTGTTCTGTCGAGCTGTATTTATATAAGAGAGAAGCATGAAAAAAGTACCCGCAGCGGGTACTATCATTTTAGGATTGTGTTGGTTGAGCAGACAGTCCCTCTATATCTGAGGAGCCATAGAAGAACAAGGCAACTAGTATCACAATAATGACAACCTCTGCAAAATATTCTCCATCAAACTCACTCACCACAAGTATCTCCTTTCGCCACTTGTTAATTGTTTACTTTCTGTGAAAAGGCCTGTATTACTTGATCAAGTGTCATATTTCCATTATCATTTAAAAATTTTACCATATTATCGACATTGGAAGGAGTAGATGCTAATGTTTTGTATTTTCCAGTGAGGCCTAAAAATAATGTTGCTTGTCTGTATAAAGTCACGGAATCGACGTTTAGTTTTCCCGTTAGTAGGAGGGCTGCCACTAAGACCTCCACATTTTTCCCTTGAAGAGCAGAAAAGATAGCCGAATTACTGTTTAATCCATTTTTCTTTTGACCGTTGGGGGGGGATTTGGATTTACGATTCCCATTCCCATTACCATTCTTTCCTAAGGAAGCCATTGAATCTTCCTCCCGCCATATACTGCTCCTGCCTGGTTTTCACAAAATTCGGGACAAGGACAGCGGCACTGCATGTGCTCATCAATATACGTTATGATCATACGATATGCGAATAAGAGAGCATTGGTTACTATAAGAATCACCCTGGCTGAAGGTAGTTGGCTACTATTATCAGTAATTTATTTCGCATGTTGGTCCGATTTAGAGTAAACTACAATAAAGCAAGCCAAATGAGCAATTTGCATACATCCCAAGAGCGTTTCCAATCAGCAATGTTTAGACCGAAACGGTTTAGTTCGTTTATTGTATTTTTGAGCGTTGAATTGGAATTAAGCAAATGCTGAAATAGGAGTTGTAGATAAAATATGTCGAATGAAGAAGTATTGTTAACTAAAGAGGGATTGGCCAAGCTAGAGGATGAGCTTAAGGAACTGAAGACCGTAAAACGTAAGGAGCTAGCCGAACGGCTTAAGTTGGCTATCAGCTACGGTGATTTGAAGGAAAATAGTGAGTATCACTCAGCCAAGGACGACCAAGCATTTATGGAAACCCGCATTCTCATATTGGAGAAGATGCTGACCAAAGCCCGGGTCGTGGACGAGAGTAATTTAGACCTTAGAACCGTTAGTATCGGATCGACTGTCATTCTGAATGACATCGAATTTTCGGAGAAGATGGAATACAAAATTGTAAGTCCTGCTGAGGCGGATGTTCTGGATAACAAAATTTCCTATGAGAGTCCTTTAGGCAAGGCACTTTTGGGGAAAGAAGTGGGCAGTATCATTCATGTGGATGCACCCATGGCTGTAATCAAATATGAGTTGCTTGAAATTAAGCTCACATAGTTCATTCCCGATTCCCTTATATGAGGGGGCCGGGATTTTTTTATTTCTCGCTACTTACATACCGTCCATGTGGAGCACAGTTGCACTCCACATACTGGACAGGATTTTCTTTACTCCGCTATAGCGCACTAAGTTAGTCCGTCATCAGGAAGCCTGCTTGCTCCAGTGCAGCGCAGGCATCGTTAATTTTATCTTCATCCGAGGCATTCAAGGTATGCAGGTGGATGCCTCCCGTCAGCTGGGACAAATAAGTGGCCTGGGTGGAACTGATTTTACGGATAAAATCGTCCACTTCCTTGCGAGTTCCAACCCGTATCGGAGCAGTTAGATCCCCGTATACCGGATGCTCAACAATAACATCCTGCACACTTACACCGTAGTCCACAATCAGCTTTAGTTCCTCTTCTGTCTGTTCAGGTCGATGTTTACACACAATAATACGTGAGGCTAAGGGGGCTGTCTGACCCGCAGGCTCCATATAAATGTATCCTTGACTCGTTGCAAGGATAGGCTCTTGGCTTGCTTTTAACAGGGAAATATCCTGTACAATTACTTGTCTGGAAACGGAGGATCTGCGTGCCAGTTCGCTCCCGGTCAGCGGTGATTCGCTCTTCAGCCACAACAGCAGCTGCTCGCGGCGATCCGTACCTGACCGCTTTAAAGATTCAGTCAACGGGATAAGCTCCTTTCTTGTCGATGCGTCAGGTCTGTCAAAATATCTACCAGTACATTCAATTCCTCGATGGTGGTTGCCCTTCCGAAAGAAATACGGATAAATTGTAATGCTTCACGGTCGGATGCTCCAAGCGCTTGTAAGGCAGGCGAAGGATCGTGGTGTCCGGCGGCACATGCGCTTCCGGTTGATATACAGACACCTCTGCGATTACATTCCAGCATAACATATTGTCCCTCGTAACCGTGAAAAAAACATCCAACTATATGATGAAGCACTGCTTTATTCTCGCTTTCCTGTACGACCCAACGTAACGGAATGGATCTTTCCTGAATTTTCCTAATAAAGTGTCTTCTCAGGGTAGCATATCGCTCCTGATGCGACTCCATCTGTTCGGTCATCATTTCTGCCGCCGCGACAAAGGCTGCAATCCCGGGAACATTAACCGTTCCAGGACGAAATCCGTTTTCATGTAGCGTATCAGGGTACACGGGACGCCACGGGGTTCCGGGTTTGAGATATGCAGCACCGACACCTTTGGGGCCATACACTTTATGGCTCGATACAGAGAGTGCATCTACTCCCATGGCTTCTACATCTAAGAGAATATTCCCAAATGTCTGTACCGCATCACTGTGCAGCAAAATACCCCGTTCGTGTAGCAGGGGAGATATGGCAGCAAGGTCCTGAACCAGTCCCGTTTCCGAATTGGCGTGTTGTACAGATACAAGTCCGGTGTTTTCTCTCAGGTGAGGTAAAAGAGCTTCGCGAGTCATTCGTCCTTCCCGATCCGGTTGCACAATGGTCAGTTCATAGCCCTGACGTTCCAGCAAAGTAGCAAGGTTGTACATCGAGTGATGTTCCAAAGCGCTCATGATCCAATGCTTTTTATGCGGCGGCAACCCGTTCAGGATTGATTGCACAATCAACATATTGGATTCTGTTCCCCCGGTTGTAAAATAGATGCCTTCCTTTTGCCCGCCAATCATATTTGCTATTCGTTGCCTGCTGTAATCCAGCGTGTAGGCTGCTTGACCGCCCGCATCATGGAGGCTGCTGGCATTTCCGAACATTTCCTTATTTAATACGTTATACATATTTAAAGCTTCGTCACACATAGGTGTGGAAGCGGCATAGTCCAGATAAATCACAGTAATTCCTCCCTGCTTAAAAATAATTCCATTCAAAAACTCTTGAGATTATTGTAGTCATGTGTAAATATAAGTGTCAAGACACTTGTAAACAGTTATGTACACAAAGCGGTTATCTGTTCGTGAGAGCGGAAACGATCAGCCGCATCGATATGGAGGGATTCTAATGTCTATGCTTGACATTTTACAAGGAAATAGAGGGCTTATACCAGAGCATTATAAGACACTGACGGTTGCTGACATGGAGCAGCGAGTGGCCGAGTTGAAACAAAAATGGGGACCCAAGCTGCTTATACCGGGCCATCACTATCAGAAGGACGAGGTTATTCAGTTTGCTGATATAACAGGAGATTCTCTACAGCTTGCTCAAATGGCTGCACAAAATCAGGAAGCGGAGTTTATTGTATTTTGTGGGGTACATTTTATGGCCGAGACAGCGGATATGCTGACTACTGATCGACAGACTGTTGTCCTGCCGGATATGCGTGCAGGCTGCTCGATGGCAGATATGGCGAATGTGGAGCAGACAGAACGAGCATGGAAGCATTTACAGGAATGGGTAGGAGATACGATCATACCGTTAACGTATGTAAATTCCACAGCAGAGATCAAAGCCTTTGTAGGGCGACATGGCGGGGCTACCGTGACCTCTTCGAATGCCAAACAAGTGCTGGAATGGGCGCTGAAGCAAAAGGAACGTATTTTGTTTTTGCCGGATCAGCATTTGGGCCGCAATACAGCTTACGATCTTGGAATTCCGCTAAATGAAATGGCCGTGTGGAATCCCATGACCGATCAGCTGGAGACTGAACAGGACCCGGCAACCGTAAAAATTATTTTATGGAAAGGACATTGCTCTGTTCATGAAAAATTCACGGTAGATCACATTCGCAATGTCCGCGAGCGTGATAAGAACATCCGGGTCATCGTGCACCCCGAATGCTCTTATGAGGTCGTACAGCTCGCAGATTGCGCGGGCTCCACAAAATTCATCATCGATACCATTCGCGCGGCAGAGCCGGGAACCCAATGGGCTGTTGGCACAGAAATGAATCTCGTGCAACGAATCAAACAGCAGTACCCTGAACAGCAGATTGAATCGCTCAATCCCGATATGTGTCCCTGTCTGACCATGAACCGGATCGATCTTCCCCATTTGCTGTGGGCAATGGAGCAGTTTGATCGGGGTGAGCCTGTGGGTGTGATTCGTGTGGATGCTCAGATCAGACAGGATGCTGTACTAGCATTGAATCGTATGCTTGCTATCCGTTAACCTTTTGCTGTTCCAGCGAGAATGCTGCTTAAAATCTTTGGTCTTATTTTAAAGAAGCAGGGAGCTTGACGCCAAGCAGACGGTTTCCGCTTTGAATAAATATCATTCCACCGGATTTGAGCGTTGGACCGAAGGAGCGTGAGCCTGTGTTGACAGCAAACACGGGCTTTAAGCTCATCAAATCATAGCCATGAAATACGCCATCTGATTGCCCGACATAGACTCCTTTACCGAATACGTCAGCTTGAACGGTCGGATTATCGCCGTCGTAATGAATGAATTGACCTGAGGACAGCTTCATAGCAGTCAGTCTGGATGTACTAAAATCTTGGTAGAACATGCGACCTTCATGAATAGACAATAAAGGAACAAGTTGATCATAGCCATTTTGCGCCCACTTGCGAGCAGGTTTGCTATCTGGTTTATAGTTCCAGAAGTCATAGGAAGCTAGTATCTTTCCCTGAAAGACATAAAGGTCTTTACCGTACAAAAAAGCAGAACCGTATATGCCTCCAGATTGGAAAGTGCCATCTTTATTTTCAGCCTCAGTCCATCGGTACTGACGATCTCCTTTGGATTCACCTGTCTTGAGGTCGTACTGTGCTATCGTAACTTTTCGATTTACCGGGTCATCATCAATCATAAACGTATTGGCAACAGAGTAGACAATCCCGTCTTTAACGGCCAGTGGAAAAGAACTTCTGAAGCTGTCCCAAAGCTTTTTGCCGGTTTTAGCGTCATAGGCATTAATCTGTTCAAAGGTCAGGCTGCCCTGTACATTATAGTTGCGGATAAGCACACCGTCAGTTTCCATTATTTCGCCCAAACCACTGTATGAGTTCTTATCCTCACTGATTTTCCACTTCACCTTGCCACTGACAGCATCAATGGCAGCCGTTTGCACCGATTGCATAATATATATAGTTGGACCAATGCGCTGAATACCATATGCTTCAGTAAATCCAAGCGGAGTGGACCACACTTTCTTGCCAGCTTCTGTAACGGCATAGATAGAACCGCTTCGTGTCATTCCGTAGATGATACCTTTGTTGTACGTTAAAACAGGGGTAAGTTGATCACCATATTGCCACAATTTCCGACCCGAACTGGCCTCAAGGGCAACCAGTCTATGGTTCGAGTCAACCGCGAATACCTTACCGTTTTCCGCTATTGCTACCGCCTTATCTGGATATCGGTTTCTATCGATTGGGATAACGGGAAAAGACCAGGAAGGTTTGATCACAGGTGCCTGGATTGTGGTGCTATAAGCGGCGTTACTCATGGAGACTGCAGATTGCTCTGCACTTGCCTTTTCAGTGAATCCATCGCTGATTAAGGGCAGCCCAATGCTGGCTAACGCCAATCCTGTAAACAATGTGCTGTGTATCGTTTTTCTCATACGCGCTGGCTCCTTTAATGGTTAATAGGGGAGTAAGGCTTTATAGAAAGTCACCTTTGATTAGACTGTAAATAAACCCAAAAGTTTCATGTTGTATTTACATTTTGGTTGTTTTGAGCATAAATACTTAAATTCAGTTGCTTGTGTCCAACCTGTATCTCTAATTAAAGATTAGTCGCTTGTCCGGTTTTCGTGCTATAATTGTAGCAACAAACCGAAGGAGGTGAATCCCTTGTTTGAGCTCCAGGACCTACTCCCTTATTTATTTACAATCGGCTTGCTGTGCACAGTGACTTATGCATATCTCGCTCATTTGCACGGCAATGTACCCGAATGCTGGGTCGAAGGCGGGCCCGTAAGGTCGCATGCTTCTCCACAGATGCCGATGTCTGCCCGTGGACAGGACATGCCTGTCCGGCTGGCCCGACATATCCGGCGTAAGGAAGCGCCGGATGAAGATGCATCCGATTGTTCTCCCTCGTTGAACGATGGCACAGCCAATCAACGAGGAGGAACATATGAAACGATTCAAGGGATTCACCTTTTGGGGTAAAAAAGAACGGATATTAGGATTAATGGTAGCGTTGGCGGTGGTTATGCTGCTGTCTGGTTGTGGTGCGAATGCTGCGGAGATAAATGCACAGACACCCGGATTTTTTAATCATTACGTGGTGTTCCCGCTTTCTTGGCTTATTCAGCAATTGGCGCAATGGTTTGGTGGAAGCTTTGGGCTGGCGATTATGACTTTGACATTCATTGTCCGGCTGGCCTTACTGCCTCTTATGATGCGTCAAACGCGTGCCCAGCAGGGGATGAAGCGTAAGATGAGCGCCATGCAGCCCGACTTGGACCGAATTAAGAAGAAGTATGAAAACAAGAAAGATACCACCAGCCAGCAGAGTATGCAGCAGGAAATGATGTCGCTTTATAAAGAGCATCAATTCAATCCGCTTAATATCGGTTGTCTGCCTATTCTCATTCAGCTCCCGATCTTGAGCGGTATGTACACTGCAATCCGCTTAACCCCGGAGCTGGCGTCTCACTCCTTCCTATGGTTCCGGCTCGGACAGCCGGACTGGATTTTGGCAATCGTCGTCGCAGTTGTATACTTGGCACAGGCCAAGCTTTCTCAGCTTCAGATGACGCCTGACCAGCGCAAGCAATTTGCGATCATGGGCTATCTTTCACCGATTATGATGGCGGTCTTTTCCTTTAATGCCCCTTCTGCCATGCCATTATATTGGACAGTAAGCGGCACCTTTTTGCTGCTTCAGTCGCTGTGGTTCCGCAGACGCTATCCAATAGAGGAAGCAGAGAGTAAGGTTAAACTTGGAGAAGTCACACCAACCTAAATAGAAGATGATATTTGTTTAACTTAAGATTTGCGCTTGTAGTATGCCACGTGTAATCATAGGATGTCATTCGAGCCGTTTATAAGGCTTAGAATGGCGTCCTTTTTTGATGCTGCTTTTTCGCTACATTCCGCTTGTGATTTTGTAGTCAATATGAAATCCTTATATTATAAAATGATTCTTAAAGTTGGGAGAGGCTATATGAGAACTCCAACCACGTCCATAGAATGATATGATCATCAAATAAAGGAGGACGGATGCTATTGCATGAGAAGCGTGCAAAAAGCACCCGGCTATATACCAACAGGGATACCTCATGGGCGCCTGATCCCACCTTTTCCAAAAAAATGGGTTTCGACATGTGGAGGATGCACCTAGTCTTTGAATGAAATGATAACAGAAAAATGGGTAAAGTAAGATATATACGAAAGCTAATGCTGGACTTTGTTTTATCACGCAATGAATGTTATGGAGGAACTATAGAAAATGAAGAAAACACCAACAAAGCTGCCCATTTCCTTAGCACTGCTCACATGTATAGTATGTGCGCTCGGTTTTGGCTTAATCGCATTATGGGTGAGCGACCATCAAATACGGTATTTTGACCAGAAAATTATTACGGCTATTCGACAGCTGGAGTCGCCCGCCATGACCCGTCTAATGAAATTTTTCACCATGATCGGCAGCGGGATTCCAGTTGTGATCATCATTTTAATTGCCATGTTCGTGCTTTATAGAGTATTGGGACACCGCAGAGAACTGCTTTTTTTGGCGGCTGGTGTGTTGGGATCGGTAATGCTGAATACGATACTGAAATTGCTTTTTCAGCGTGCGAGACCGGAGATTAACCGTATTATTGAAGAGAATGGATACAGCTTTCCGAGCGGACATTCCATGACAGCTTTCAGCATGTACGCTGCGCTGACATTTTTAGTGTGGAAGCATGTTCCTTCTAGGCTGGGGCGTATCCTTCTTATTGTGCTCAGCAGTCTGCTGATTGTAGCAATCGGAACGAGCCGCATTTATTTGGGCGTACATTATCCGAGCGACGTTGTGGGTGGCTATTTTATGAGTGGCTGCTGGATGGCGGCTTGTATTTGGTTTTATCAGCGGTACGAAGAACGACGAATGCTGCCACTTCGCTCCAAATCGACAGCATAATAGGTAGCATAAATAAATGAAGCATATAAAAAAGTAGACGCTTTAGCGTCTGCTTTTCATTTGGACAGAGGAAGTGTGTTCAGTCATCTTAGTTCCGGCCTGTTCACCAGGATTGAGCCCCAGCTTCTGCTCCCATTTTCCATAAAATATAATAGCCGCCTGCATGAAGATGCCAGGAAGCTTCCGGCTTCGAATGAATTGATGAACGCCAATGGCACAACCTGCACCAATAAGCGCACCTGCCAAAATATCCGAGGGATAATGCACTCCGGTCCACACGCGGGATACTGCGATGAGTACAGCCAAGATAACCCAGAGAACACGGAATTTTTGATGATGAAGCCATAAAATGGAAGCCAGAGCAAACGCTCCAAGTGCATGGTTACTTGGGAATGAAGCATTAGGATCATGGTGAACAAGCTGAATGACTGAATGTCCGACAAAAGGTCGATCTCTGTAAAACAAATGTCCAAGGCCCCAACTAATTACAAAACCGATACAAACCGTTATAACGGCTTCTAAAACCATCATCCGATGCGGCATTTTAAAAGTGAACCAGTAAATCAGCAAAGCCACTCCGAATAAATATGGTGCATATTGCGCCAAGAAACGCATGGTTCCATTCAAAAAGGCGAGGGAATTAGCCAGTTCATTGATCCAGTGAAATAAAGCATAATCTACATTAATTAACATGAATAAATTACTCCTTAACATCAAAAAATTGAATAACAAAGTTATATTATAGAGCGACTACACGGATAAAAGCTTAAAATCAAATAAAAAATGAATGTCATTTCCATTACTCATTTGTTTTTTCTATAGAAAATAGGTGGTTTTGCGATGGAAAAGTCGGTGCTGGTCATTGATGATGAAGAGAAGATATCCAGATTGCTTCAGTTGGAGTTATCCCATGAAGGATATGCAGTTGAAATCGCACAGACGGGCAGAGAAGGATTGGAAAAAGCTCTAGCACGTACATGGGATATCATCATTTTGGATGTAATGCTGCCGGAGATGAACGGGGTCGAGGTACTGAAGCAGATTCGAAAAGTGGACAATCATACACCAGTAATTATGGTCACTGCACGTAACACGACTCCTGATAAGGTTTCAGGTCTGGATGAAGGTGCCAATGATTACATTACGAAGCCTTTTGAGATCGAGGAGTTATTAGCGCGGATGCGGGCCAGTATGAGGCATCAAATGGAGCCAACAGCTACCGCTTTACAAGAAGAGGACAAGCCGCCGTCTAGGCTCCAAGTGGATAGTTTGGTGTTGGAACGCAAAACCAGGTCAGTAGTGCGGGAAGGAAACCGAATCGAACTGACGCCAAAAGAATATGATCTGCTTCTTTATCTGATGGAGCACAAAAATCAGGTATTGCAGCGGGATCAAATGATTCAGGACGTGTGGGGATTTGATTTTGTCGGTGATACGAATGTCGTAGATGTGTATATCCGGTATGTTCGCAAAAAAATTGATCATGGATACAAAAAGAAATTGATAAAAACCGTGCGCGGTGTTGGGTACTTCATCCGGGAGGAAGACTAGTGAAGCTTCGGACCAAAATCACCCTGCTCAGTTCTATTTTAGTGATGTCGATACTCCTGTTTGTGGATGTTACAGTTCACCTATTGTTCGTCAAAATCGCTACGCGAAATGAAAGAGAAGTGCTGCAAAATAAGTGGACTGAAATCATTGCCGAAACCGGACCCACGATGATTCTGAAGAATGCATGGGGCCCCAAACTGAAAGATGAGCTTTCTGGAGATACCATTTTGAGGGTATTTGATCAGCAATCCCGACTTTTGTATGAAGTAAGTCGCCAGTCCCGCTTTAAGCTGGGCGATATACGTTTTAACACTTCTCAAAGCTCTCAACTGACAGATGTACAGGGTCATAAAATTCTGGTTATCCATCTGCCTGTGCTTTCTCTGGAGGGCAATCAGAAGGGGACGCTGGAAATCGTGGAAAAATGGGATGCACTCGAAACCAATCTCGATATTTTAAATACGATTCTCATCACATCGACTGTAGGGGCTATGTTGCTAAGCTTGGTAGGAAGCACGATTTTGGCGAATGCCATATTGCTGCCGATTTCCAGTAGTATTCAAACGATGCAGGAAATTGAAAGAAGCTTGAAATTTAAAAAAATCCCCGCTGGCAGTCATAATCAAGATGAATTGTCCCAAATGACCGCCACTTTTAACCGAATGATGGAGAGATTAGAAGAAAGCTTTCAGAGCCAGCAGCAGTTTGTTTCAGATGCCTCACATGAGCTGAACACCACTCTTATGATTATTGAGGGCTATGCCAACATGCTGCGGCGGTGGGGCACGCGTGACGAGGACATTCGTAAGGAATCCATTGAATCGATCTATGAAGAAACTCAGCGAATGCGTACGATGACACAGCAGTTGCTGACTCTTGCCTCCTCACAGCAGAAAGATCCTGAGCCGCATGAGCGGATAGAAATGATCGGTTGTTGTCAACAGGTGGTAGCGCATCTCAAGCCTGTACATGATCGTCAAATTTCTATTTTAACAGAAGAGAACGAAATTTGGCTGGATGCCAATCTGACAAAAATAAAGCAGTTGCTAGTGATCCTGCTGGATAATGCATTAAAATACAGCTCGGATGAGATCGAAATAGGGTTATCTACAGATGAAAAGGATGTCTATATCCAGGTTAAGGATTATGGGATCGGAATACCTGAGGGCGAGATCAAGCGGGTCTTTGAACGATTTTATCGGGTAGATAGCTCCAGGCATCGTAAAACCGGAGGAACGGGGCTGGGGTTGCCAATTGCCAAGGCAATTACAGATGCCCATCAGGGTACGATACGCATGGAGAGCGTAGAAGGAGAAGGAACGGTAGTCATCGTCACGCTGCCCCAAAGACAACAGGAAAGGCTGTCCCTCCAGTAGATATATCTACTAGCGGGACAGCCCTTTTTATCATCTAAAATTTATTCTAAAGGACACGACGTGCTGTTGTGTAATTGCGACTCCACCATCCGGAATTTAGATCTGTAACCGTTACGCCGCCTTTACCATACGTATGCAGAATTTTGCCGTTCCCCATGTAAATGGCTACATGATGAATTGGTGCATAGAAAAAGACCAAATCGCCTTTTTTCAGCTGACTACGCGGTACAAAAGTGCCAACAGTTGATTGCTGTCTAGACGAACGTGGTAGCTTAATGCCATTTTGTGCAAATACATATTGAGTGAATGAAGAGCAGTCAAAAGAGCTTGTATTGCCAGCTGGGGCTCCATGCTCATAACGCACGCCCATAAACTGGGAGCCTTTAGAAATAATCCGATCAGCTTTACTTACCGAAGCAGCATGAGTGGTGGCTGGTCCAACGACGAAGCTCCCTGCGCTCAATGCCAAAGTCATAGTAAAGCAAATACCCATCCACAATTTTTTAGAAGTATGTTTCATATATAAATTCCTCCGTTATTCGTATTGTGTTGATGTCCTGAAATGACAATAACACAAATAAAATATCCGGAATTTACCACTCATGGTTACAAACCTGTTACCCCAACGCTTTGTCCTCATTTATTAGAAAACGATGAGAATTTTCTCCTTAATTTTGGCTTGACAAATTGTATAGACTCCACTTATAGATAGGCTCGTATGACAAAAAGCGACTTGCAGACGATTGGCACAAGCAATCACGCAAAATATACATACCTATATACTACAATTTATAACTTGTACGGGAGTATGCTCTGATTCCCGTTGACATTGTAAGGATCACACCGTATTTCCGGTCAGGAAGGGGAATTCGTATGGCTTCAAAACAGAATAAAGCACTCAAAAAACGGCGTCTAACCATTGTTCAGGTCATTTCTAACTATCCAGATGCACAGCCGGTACCCTCCAACAAGGGCGGCACGGAAAAGGTCGTGCATGAATTAACTGAGGAATTGGTGAGACGAGGGCATCATGTATCTCTTTTTGCCGCTCTTGGGAGCAGGAGCAGTGCGCGGTTGATTACCTATCCCAAGGGTTTGAAACATAGTCAGATCCCCCAATATGTACTCCGGCATATGCCTTCCGACACACATATCATTCATGATCATACCTTTCGTTCTGCTGTAGGGCGTAGGAAGCTGCCTTGTCCATCAGTATGCACCGTTCATCTTCCAGTGAAGAGACACGGTAAAAACCCGGTATATGTCAGTAAACGAGCACGTCAGCTGATGGGCAGGGGCAAAGGATTTTATATCTATAACGGCATTAACACACATGAATACGAGTTCAGCAGTGAGAAGCGTGGCTACTTGCTGTTCATGGGCAGAATTATACGAAATAAAGGTGTATTGCAGGCCATTCAGGTTGCAGAACGAACAGGAAAAAAACTGCTTATTGCAGGTCCTATCAAAGCTCCAGAATTTTTCCGCAAAGAGATTCAGAAACGAATTCAGCGTAATCCGAATATACGCTATGTGGGGGCAGTTGGAGGCGATCAGAAACAGAAATTGCTGAAACATGCAGAGTGTCTGTTGTTTCCGACACTGTGGGAAGAGCCATTTGGACTCGTTATGGTTGAGGCCATGGCTTGTGGAACACCGGTGCTGGCATTAAAAAACGGCTCCGTTCCCGAGGTGCTCTCGGGCTTTCCACAGTTGATTTGCAAATCGGTTAGCCAAATGGCACGAAAAGCACAGCAAAAAAACTACCCGTCACCAGCGAAGCTGCGTTTGTATGTGACTCAAAGATTTACCAACAAACAGATGACCAGTAACTACTTAAGACTATACCGTGAAATCATCCGTCGGCGAGAACAAAAGAGAGGACAACGACAGCCTACACGGAGGTGAGGGGAATGCAGGTTAAACGGTATATGCTCGGAAAGGGCTCTTGGGCAACTCCTTATTATATAGCCACAGGGGCACAGAAAGGTCCGTGTGTGATGGTGGTGGCGGGAATACATGGTAAAGAAATAGCAAGCATACGAGCTGCTGAGAAACTGGTAAAGCTTTTGAATCAGCAAAAACTGCGATTTAGCCAGGGTAAGCTTATAATTGTACCGATTGTAAATCAAGAGGCTTACCGCAAACGGATTAGAGGAATACCTGATCTTAATCGAACCTTTCCGCGCAAAAAAAAGCAGCTGGCAACACAACCACTTTCCGCTGCTCTATTCAAATTAACACAAAAGCATCAACCGGAATGGTATCTCGACTTGCATGAGGCTAACGGATTGTCACAAAAGGATTCCAAGGTGCTTGGTCAAACGCTAATCACCAACAAAGCCAATTCGGTGGTTCCTGCGGTTCGCCGGATTATTAAGCGAATGAATCGCTCCATCCAGGTGAGCGACCGACATTTCAACATTCGGCTGCATGAGCTCCCAGGTTCCTCCCGCACTGCTGCAGCCCGCATTTTAGGTACACGCGCGGTTACCGTGGAAACGGGTTGGAGCCTGCCCAAGAAAGTACGCATACACTATCAGTTAGAGATTGTCCGGCATTTTTTAAAAGAAGCCGGAATAGTCAAAGGCAACGAGGTATATTTATCTGCCAAGGTTAGAACTATTATCTCAAGAAAATATGGCATCACAAAATAAAATCGCTTCTGGAGCAAGGATTTTTTCACCTTGCTCAGGAGCGATTTATTATGTGCGACCTCCGTTCAGAATCCGTAGCGTGCTATGTTATATCTGAGGATTTTGCAAAAATCTAATAAGCGACTTCCAATGAACAATATATAGATCGCAATGCTCTAGTTCGTCTATATATTGCACTTTGGAGCGACTGGAATCGAATTTTGCAAAATCCTGATCTATGTGTTGTCAGGCCTCGGATTTATAGAAGGCATTCACCAAGCTGTTCCCCAGACGTACCTCAATCAGCTCCAGTGGTGTATCCAGATCGGCACGGATCGTGTGATACGTATCAACCGGAATGCTAAATACAGAACCGCTTGCGGCAGCAAAACGCTCTCCGTTCAGCATGACCTCTCCACGACCGGACACAATCGTCCATACTTTAAGTCCACTGCCGTGAATACGGCCATTCAAGCGGTGATCTGGCAGTACCGTCAGCCGTATGGCCAGTATATCGTTCAGACTCCGATGATCAAACTCGTCCAGCACCCGGTAACTGCCCCAAGAGGTTTCACCATGCATGGGGTGAAGTTGAAGTTTACCTAGCTGCTCCTTGATTACGTGGGCATGGCTCTTGGACGCAATGAGAATGCCGTCGGGACTCGCAGCAGCAATAATATCTTCCACGCCAATGACATGAATTGGATAGGGCAGCTCATTGACGATGTGCGTACCAAGAGTCTGACCACTAATCTGTCCACGCCCGATCACTTGGCTGCTTAGCTGCTCTGTTAGGGCCTGCCAGTTGCCGATGTCGTGCCATTCGCCATCGTAGGGCAGGACGATGGCATGTTCGGCACGCTCTGCAATCTCCTCATCAAAACTGCGAACCGGGAGGCTATCATACATTGCGCATAATGCTTTATCGTTCAGCGGCAAATAACTTCGCTCCATACAGGACAGCATATACCGTAATGTAAAAGCGTAAACACCACAGTTCCACAGCGCGCCCTGATGAATAAGCTGTTGTGCCCCGGAGAGATCCGGCTTTTCTGTGAAGCGGGCAACTTGCGCATAAGAAGTTTTCCCTTCCCGTATCATTTGCAGACCCGGAACGACATAGCCGTATTGGTCGGAGGGATGAGTAGGCCTTGTCCCAAGCATAGCCAGATCGGCTCCGCTCTCAAGCAATAAGCCGGAGAGCGCTGCTATGCTATGGAAGAAATCCTCCCCTGCATACATGTCCGCTGGAGCAATGCAGAGAACTTCATCCAGCCCCGTGCCTCTGGTGTGAAAATAAGCAGCCGCCAGTGCAGCTGCGGTGAAGGTTCCCCGTTTGGCAGGCTCGCCTAGAACGGGCAGACGACCTTCTGTATGGCGAAAGGCTAGATTTACCTGACTCCGATGAGCCAGAAGCAGGGCTGAGGAATCCAGCCCGGCTAAGGTGAGCTGACGGTACACCCGGCTGAGCATAGATTCCTTTCGCCCGTCAGGAGCGGACAACAACCGGAGAAACAGCTTCGACCGGATTTCGTTGGATAGTGGCCATAGCCGTTTTCCGGCACCACCGCATAACAATACGATGCGCACGGACGTTTCCTCCTTCAATGCAGATCCATTGTACTGCATCATTTTGCAGGATTTTAAGAACTATTTTAGCGATGATTCAATCTTTGTTTTTGGAGCAAGCTGGTACACCTTGCGTTGATGAAAAGATAAGGAGCGATAGCTCTTGGCCAAGACATCCAATTGTTTTTGCGACAGGGAAGAAGCCCGACTATGAAGCGCTTTATTCAATGACTTGCGCAAAATCATCCGAGAGGGCTGATTGCTGTATAAATAGTTGGCATACGTTTCATATTCGGAAAACCCAAACTGTTTTGTCCGGTCTATACTGTGGATAATTGCGTTGTACCAAGGTTTTCCATGTCGGGCCTCGATAACTTGCTTGAGCTGGGTAAGCCGCGCTTTTTCAAAAAGCATATAGTGAGTAACAAAGGACTTTGGTGAGGGCGCTTTAACGCCCATCAACTTGTGATAGGTGCGAAAATACTCAGGCTGGCTCCAGCTGCGGTAGTAAAAAATCGTTTTTCCGTCTTTACGGAACGTATGTGGACGAATCAAAATCGTGTCCGCGTCAATGACGAGAAAAAAAGAGGCTTTACTGATTTTGTCGCCATTCATTTTGAGCAATTGTTGATACAGCCAGCCTGAGCGGTCCCAGCGCGTTGTCCCGTAATGAATATGTTTTTTGGTGATGGGCAGCACCGTTTTTTCGTCTATAAATGTACATTTCTTGTTTACGCACAGACGGCGAATCCCGGTGCTTTGCGGTGAAACGATATAAATATTTCCAATTCGGTGCTGCACATGACGGCGCAGACTATCAATCACCAGCGGTAGTGTGGCAATATCTTTATCAATTGCGGGAATCAGAACATCGATTGTAAGGGAACCCTTCCGTGGCCCATCCGATTGCGCTGACATGTTATTCACTCCCTATATGTGCAAATATATGCTCCCAGCGTCTCACAATATCGTATGCTTGGACAGGCGCTTTCGACCGGGCAAGGTCAAACGTCCATTTCTATGCAGGACAGGGCTGATGAAGCTTCGAATGGGGAGTTAGCGCATACGATAGATTGATCTTTTTTAACAGGAGCGTTCTACCTGAGAGTAGAGAGGAGAGGGGCAAGTGAATTCTTCAAAAGCGCAGGCGTTGCGCAGCAAATGGCATAAAACCCAATTGTTGCTCCAGCATGGAAGCATCAAACCTTATGTACCAGAAACTCGCAAATATAACAAAGCAAATTTGAAGTCAATGCTGGAGAAATACGGTATGGTCTATGTAAAACCCGAGCGAGGTACCTTTGGTAAAGGTGTAATGAGAGTAGAGCAGGAGGCCGGCCAGCGTTTCGCCTATCAATATGAGGAAACGCGTCAAGAATTCAAACATTTGGATACACTATATACCAGCCTATCGAAACATACGGGGAAGAAAAGTTATCTCATTCAAAAGGGAATCCATTTACTACGCCATCAAATGCGTTATTTTGATATTCGGGTTATGGTGCAGCGGAATGAAAAAGGGCTATGGGAGTCTACCGGAATTATTGGACGTCTTGGTCATCCTCGTAAAATCGTGACTAACTATCATAGTGGTGGTAAGCCGATGGCCTTGGAGCAGTTACTAAAATCCCATTTATCGCAAAGCAAACAGGCGGAGCTGGTCAAGAAACTAAATGAACTGGGTCTTACCATCGCCAAACAACTGCAAAAAACATATCCGAATTTCCGGCAAATTGGTGTGGACATTGGACTGGATCATCGCTTTATCCCGTGGATTATTGAGGTGAATACGAAGCCGGACCCATATATTTTTAACCAATTAACAGATAAGTCCATGTACAGTAAAGTGTTAAGCTATTGGCGACTGGCTAATGAAAAAAGGAAAGTCTCCGTCCCAAGCAAAGATACAAATAAAGACAAGAATAAAGATAAGAGTAAAGATAAAAATAAGAATGTAATTAAAGATTCAAAAAAAGAAAAAATATCTTGACCAGTAGATTGC
The DNA here is from genome assembly GCF_038002205.1 of Paenibacillus sp. FSL R7-0340. Lineage (NCBI taxonomy): Bacteria > Bacillati > Bacillota > Bacilli > Caryophanales > Paenibacillaceae > Paenibacillus > Paenibacillus sp. FSL R7-0340. The sequence goes on along the minus strand of NZ_JBBOBY010000001.1, from coordinate 3,608,415 downwards.
TTCATTGCCAGCAGCTAATACAGAAAAAAGGATGAATATTTCATAATTCATCCTTTTTAATTAGGATATTTATTTTTAAACGCGCCAAGTACCCAGTTGTTTACGTATAAGTACGATTTGTCCACTATGATATGCATCGTGCAGCGTCCACCGCGATAATTCTGCACCGAGAGTTTCGGAGCCGAAAGGCTTATCCAGATCAGCATCAGTCAAAGCAGTAATGGCGACAAGCAGTTGGTTTACAATAGCTTCTGCTTCTTTCAGTGTCTTCTGCCATCCTTCATGGTCTTCAGCATCCCCTGGCGGACCGAATGTCTCATCGTTGCTTATTCCAGTTGAACTTATAGGTCGGTCAGTTAAACGTCTCAAAATACGCTCATTGTAATAATTAATGTGACGAACCGTTTGCCAAATCGTGTTTCCTCCACCTGGTGGTGTCCAAGTGGCCTCCTGTGTATTCACACCGTGAAGTGCTGCGGCAAGAGGAACAATCCATTCTTCCTTATCCCATGAATTTTCTCTTTGCAATACCAGCATATTTACTCGATCTCGGCTCACCTAACCCAACTCCTTTTGTAGGGATGTAACTAGCTAAACATAGGATAAATCGTTACAATTAACAATGTAGCATGACAAATTAAGATTCGCAACCAGTTAAAATGATTTTAGTGGTTACAGGCGGTAGGGGGAACTCTTTTGAATACACTTTGGACTGATTTTGTAAACAGCGAATGGCATGACTGGAGAGGTAGCGGGCGTTCAGAAGATCGTTTGTTGAAGCCGGAATGGCAAAATGACTTTCTCATACAGTGGCAATTTTCCGCTCCGGTCCCAGCCAGTGCAGAAGATATCGAAGAAATGCAAATTCTCCGGCGGGAATTGCGTAGCTTCGCTGAGCACCTGACTTCCGGAGGACAAATGACATCTGATCTGGTGGATACGATTAACCGGAAGATGATAGAAGGGGGGCCGGTCACTCGCTTATTAAAGCAACAGGATGAGCATTTCAACATTGTGCTGGAACCTGTGGCAAATGGTTGGAAAAAAGTGCTGGCAGAGGTGGTAGCCGATTTTGCCCAGGCATTCGTCAATAGCGGCGGCTCCAGAATTCGTATTTGCGATAACACCGATTGCCGATGGGTGTTTTACGATGATACCCGAAATCGGTCAAAGCGATTTTGCGACGATAAGATGTGCGGTAATTTGATGAAGGTACGTCGATTTCGCGAACGTAAGAAACAGTAGATGAAGCGAGAGAATTTACATGAGCAGTACATGTTGAGCCCACTCCTATATGAACAATGGAGTGGGTTATTTAAAATTGAACAACCAGTGACCCTATGCTATGCTTACATGAAAGAGAAGCTAGACGTACTAACGATGATCTTTACTATGCGTATAAACATCTGATGATACGACGAATAGAAAGGATGTATGCCATGAATTCTGTCATTGAACTTAACAATGTAAGCTGGAAGAGAGATAACCGCACCATACTGGACCAAATCAATTGGCAGGTAGCTGAGGGAGAGCACTGGGCTGTACTCGGCTTGAATGGGTCAGGTAAAACAACGATGCTCAATATGATTAACGGTTACATATGGCCAACCACAGGTAGTGTCGGTGTATTGGGCCATACCTTTGGAGATGTGGATCTGAGGGAACTGCGCAAATCTATCGGTTGGGTCAGTTCCTCTTTACAGGAAAGAATTAATGGGAGTCAGCGTACGCAGGATGTTGTCATTAGTGGCAAATTTGCCTCCATTGGACTTTATGATCAGACGACGGATACAGATTATGAACAGGCCGTTCAGCTTATGACGCAACTGGGGTGTGCTCATCTGGTGGATCGGTTGTATCAGGGATGCTCACAGGGAGAAAAGCAAAAAGTGCTTATCGCCCGTGCATTAATGGCCTCGCCCAAGCTACTGATTTTGGACGAGGCGTGTAATGGTTTGGACTTTTTCTCCCGGGAAGCATTGCTGGATAGCGTTCGCCAGTTATCGGAGTCGCCGGCTTCGCCGAATTTACTGTATGTTACACATCATATCGAAGAAATTCTACCGATGTACACGCATACGATTCTAATCCGCCGGGGCACGGTATTTGCCAAAGGTAAAACGACTGATATTCTAAGCAGTGAAACGCTTAGTGCTTTTTTTGAAACGCCTGTGCAAGTAGAATGGAGACAGAATCGCGCATGGCTCTCTATGGTGTAGAGAGTCTTTTTTGCTCGCTAACCTGCTACCAACATAATCAGAATAGGCAAAATCAGGAATGAGGCAAGCGTGCTCCACAGGATGCAGGTGGAAACCAGTTTTGGCGATGCATTAAATTTTTCTGCTAAAATGACAGCATTCACAGCAACCGGCATCGAGGCCAAAATGAAGAGAACGGAGAACAAAAGGCCTGAAATTCCCAGTATCAGCATAGCAAGACAAGCCGCAAGCGGCGAGAGTAGAAGCCGAATTGTTAGTCCGGCATAGCTGGCTTTTTTAATAGACGACTCCAGCTTGAATATTTTTACATAAGCCATCTGGGTACCAAGGATCGCAAGCACGACCGGAGAATAGGCGGCAGCAATCATCGAGACGCCTGACTGAATCCCTAAGGGAAGATGCCAGTCCAGCAACCGCAGTCCCATGGCAAGTAGAGCTGCATAGATCGCAGGAAGTGAAAACACCGACTTAACAGCACTTTGAACAGAAAATTCAGAGCGGGCTGCAAAGTAAACGCCAATGGTATTGACCATAATCATCTGGATGACGACATACACGGAGGCTTTATCCAGACCGAGCTGCCCAAAGGCAAGTAAAATAAGGGGCAGGCCATAATTTGCACTATTGGTCAGCGTAGAGATTAAGGTAAGTCCAGCCGTTTCCGGAGTGCTCAGTCTAAAGATTTTCCCCGCTAATTGTGCAATTCCCCACAACAGCAGCAGGTTCAGTATTGAAAAAGCGGCAGTCTGCGCCACATCATGCCAGGAAAGCTGTGCTTTGAGTAGCGTGTCCAGAATCATTGCGGGGCTTAAAAAATATAAATACAAAGTCGAGAGCGGTTTCGTTTCCAGCTTCATGAATTTGCCGAGTAAAAATCCGGCGATCACCGGAATGGACAGCGGAACGATAACGGATAATAGAGTTGAAAGTACGATTTGAATCATGAATTCCACCCATCCTTTCTGTAATGACATTTTCCATTATAAGACGCTACTTTCGAGCCCGTCCAAGATGAAAATACAATCAAGGTCATAGGTACATACTATGAAGCTTTCGACACTTATTGTGAAAACAACAAAAGGGATGCCCACAGCCATGTTGAACGGCTAATAGGGCATCCCTCTTGTTATAATGAACCAATGATGCTGCTAATTTATGCAGTAGCCACGGTTTCCGCTTTGATTCGGCAATCGTCAGAGCAATAGTGCTGATGCTGTTCTTCGCAATCCGGACATACGATATGCTGGAGATTGCACACCGGGCAATTGATATAATGATCGCTCGGCGTTTCACAATGGAAGCACTTGCCGACAATGACGTCCTCATCCGTATGATTGATCGGAATCGAGATTCGTTCGTCAAATACGTAGCATTTACCGTCAAACAAACGTCCTTGTACTTCCGGGTCCTTGCTGTAAGTCACAATGCCACCATCCAACTGGCCTACATCGTTAAATCCTTCTTTGATCAAAAGACCGGACAACTTTTCGCAACGGATACCTCCGGTGCAGTACGTCAGGATTTTCTTGTCTTTGAACTGAGTCATATTGTCGCGAATCCATTGTGGAAATTCACGGAACGATTCGACTTCGGGGCGAATAGCCCCGCGGAAATGACCGATGTCATATTCATAGTCATTACGTCCGTCCAGAACAACTACATCTTCATCTTGAAGCTGTTCATAAAACTCCTTTGGTGACAGACGCTTACCGCTAATTTCATTAGGGTCCAGCTCATCTTCATGACGCAGCGTAACAAGCTCCTGACGATGGCGTACAAATATTTTCTTGAACGCATGACCGTCAGACTCATCTATTTTAATAACGATATCGTGGAATTTCGGATTGGCGCGCAAATCACGCATATATTGCTCCGTTTGCTCTACTGTACCAGACAGTGTTCCGTTGATTCCTTCCGCAGCAATCAAGATTCTTCCCTTGACGCCCAGCTCCTTGCAGTAAGCCAGATGCTCTGCCGTAAAGGTGGCAGGATCTTCAATGTTGACATATTTGTAAAACAACAAAATTCGATAAGCATGTTCACACACGTAAAATCACCCTCTGATTCAAGTCAAAGTTTTTTAACAAGCAATTTTAAATGTACCACATTCTTTAAGTTAGTCAACTTAAATGTATAAAAAGTGGAAATGGAAAAGATGACGAGCGACAAAAGTAAGGGTTTACATTATAATAGTAACGTAGTACTGAGGGGATTTTTAGTAGCAGGATGAGTTATACAAGATGAAAGGATGAATGAAATGAAACATCATTTGACAGCGCATACACCACCTATGGGGTGGAATAGCTGGGATTGCTACGGTGCAGCAGTACGGGAAGAGGAAGTACGGGGAAATGCTCAATATATGGCGGAGCACCTGAAGGAATATGGTTGGGAATATGTCGTTGTAGATATTCAGTGGTATGAGTCAGGAGCAGTATCTTCACAGTATCGCCCGTTTGTCCCATTGGAAATGGATTCATTTTCACGTCTTATTCCAGCGGTGAATCGTTTTCCTTCGGCAGCAGATGGACGAGGCTTCCAAGCTCTTGCGGAATATGTACACGGACTGGGATTGAAATTTGGTATACATATTATGAGAGGCATCTCCCGTCAGGCGGTGCACCAGGATACCCCGATTTTGGGAACCACAGCCACGGCGAGACAAATTGCGCATCCCAACTCTATTTGTCCTTGGAACACAGATATGTATGGGGTAGATGCATCCAAGGAGGGCGCACAGGAGTACTATAATTCATTGTTTGACCTGTATGCGGAATGGGGTGTGGATTTTGTCAAAGTAGATGACATTGCTGCATCACGTCTCTATGGTATTCATTTGGCGGAAATTGAATTGATTAGGCGAGCTATCGCCCAATGCGGACGTCCGATGGTGTTGAGTCTATCGCCTGGTCCGGCACCGCTGGAGCATGCATCCGATTTAATCGCAAACGCGAATATGTGGCGTATGACGGATGACTTCTGGGATGTATGGCCTTTACTGTATGGTATGTTTGAGCGCTGCGAAAAATGGGCGGAACATGTAGGTCCAGGTCACTGGCCGGATTGCGACATGCTACCACTGGGTCATCTGGGTATTCGTTCGGTAGATTCGGTAGATTCCGGCAGCCATGACCGATGGACACGCTTTACGAAGGATGAGCAGCTAACGATGATGACCTTGTGGAGCATTTTCCGATCTCCACTGATGTTCGGGGGGGAACTGCGGGATAATGATGCATGGACCCTTTCCTTGCTAACTAATGAAGAAGTGTTAAATGCTCATCGTAACGGTTTGAATGCGCGGCAGGTGTATAGAAAGGATGAACATATCGTTTGGACTTCACATAACGAGGAGGGTCATGTATATGTAGCTTTGTTTAATGCTGGAGATGAAGCTTCAAAGGTGCGTGTATCCTTAAAAGACCTTGGTATTGAAGGGCAGGCAAATGCCAGAGATTTATGGAACCATATAGATTTAGGTGTTTTAGCACAAGAACTGTCCGCAGATTTACCTCCTCACGGAGCAGCTCTATTTATTTTGAAATAATGTAAGGAAGAACTATGCGCAGTTCCAACCCAAGCACCTTATCGTAAAAGTGGAAGGCATCTTTACGATAGGGTGTTTTTTTGCATGTGTAACTTTAGGATATTTTAACGAACTCGACATTATTCTTGGGAATATGACATTTGGAACGTGTTAATTTTATATAGTGCCTATTTCTGTACAAATTTAAATCATTCTAACGAATAGACTCGAGAAAGGAGTCAAATGATGAAATTAAAAAAAATCCACAAAAATGAACAGGACGAGCCTTGGCCCTCTAGCAAACCAATATTATGTATCGGGGGGGCCAATCTGGATCGTAAAATCATGATTAAAGGTACATTTCAGCTTCATACCTCCAATCCGAGCAGTACAAGGCTGCAATCTTGCGGTGGGGTAGCACGAAATGTAGCTGAAAATTTAGGGAGGTTGAGCCAGCGGGTCAGCCTGCTAACTGCGGTTGGAGACGATGCGGAAGGTGAATTTATTATCGAGCAGTCCAGCCGTTACATGCACGTGGTTCCTCTGCAAGTCAAAGGTGAACCGTCAACTGGAGTTTATACTGCCTTGCTGAACGAGCGTGGTGAACTGATTGTAGCGACAGCAGAAATGGAGATTTATGATCAGATTCGTCCTTCAGTAATTTTTGAAAATGCTCCTTTAATCGCCTCGTCCCGACTGGTTCTGCTGGACACTAATTTCTCTATGAACGTAATTGCGGCCACCATACATGTCTGCCATGAGCATCGGGTTCCGATTGTCGTTTCTTCGGTATCAGCCTCCAAGATGAGAAAGCTTCCCCGAAATTTGCATGGGGTGGAATGGCTGGTATGTAAACCGGTGGAGGCTGAAGCCTATTTGGGGCTAGAACTTACAGATGATCAGCATATGTTGGATGCCACCCGGATTTTTCACAAACTTGGGGTTCAAAATGTCATTTTTATCTGCGGTGCTGATCGTGTTTTGTACGCCTCTCAGGATGGAACTCATGGACAAATTCCTATGCATCCTGTTCAAGAGGTCATTGATGTCACAGGCGCAGATGATGCTTTTATTGCCGGGATGATTTATGGTATTACCCAAGGTTATCCTATGGAGCAAGTGTGCCAATTTGGAATTAGCTGTGTCGACTTGACCCTGCAAACGGATCGGACGGTTTCAGAGACCCTTTCTATGAATAAACTCCATTCTAGGTTTCAGGAGCTGTATGGCACACATTCGCAAAATTTTGTGTTTTTCAAGGGCGTGTATTTTAAAAAGAAAGATACATAAGTAATCAAGAGAACTCTACCCTACAACAACGCGTATTTGGAGCTTCACGTACGTAATGGCCTCAATTATTGAATTTGTAAAAGGAGCATGTTGTCTGATGGACAGTGTGAAATACGTAATTGTTTTTCTGCCACTGTGCCTCCTTTATTTGCTTTTAAAGGGAGGTTCTTTGGTAGTAGGTTTACTCTATCGATTGATCTATTCCATGCGGCCCTTACATGCAGGACAGGATAACGAGTTTCGTGCTGTGCAGCACGCTAAACGTATTATCGTGATCGGCTCGCCGGGAAGCGGTAAGACTTTTTTGGCCAAACGTCTTTCCATGTGGACTCAATTGCCGTATATCTCTTTGGATGATTTGTATTGGGGCCCGGAGTGGAAGCGGAGCACTGACAAACAATTTCTCAAACAGCTGGGTGAAGTGCTCCAAAGGGAAGAGTGGATCATCGAAGGGAATTATCATGAGCGTTATTTTACCGAGCGACTCCAGCGCGCCGATACGATCATTGTAATGGATGTTAGTACGCTTGAAGCAATAACAGGCGTTATCACACGTTCGCTCAACCGTTTTCTGTTTTCCAAGGAACTACCTAAAGGAGTGAAGGAGGAAGCAGTTCGTATTTGGGATATTTCGCCTCGCTTTGTCCGTTTTGTTCTGGGTTTTCGCAGGCGTATTCGTCCTAAAATCTGGCCGCTCATTATGCAATATGGTAACCAACGGAATTTGATTATCTTGAAATCTAAATATCGTTCATGTCCCTGGACAGCTCCAGATAGACGATCATCTCCTTGACTAGAACTTACGTTTCGTGTAAAGTGGTGAAAATTGTAATATATAGGAATAGTGTAGACCAAGGATCAAAGGTTCAATACCCGCTGTACAGAGAAGAAACTCATGGGCTGAAAGGTTTCTCGCCGCGAATGAACGTTTCCCTGCCTTGCGAGCTGTAGCGGTTTGTAAGATAAACCGTTACCGGCTAGACGCCGTTATCTGATGAAGGACCGTTCCGTGTATGGTTACGGTCAAATTAAGGGTGGTACCACGACACATTCGTCCCTGACGGATGTGTCTTTTTGCGTACATTTTATCGTCCATATAAGGAGGTAGCTACACATGCGCCAAAGCCAATTATTACTGACAACCTTGCGTGAAGCACCCGCAGAGGCCGAAGTGATCAGTCATCAGCTTATGCTGCGGGGAGGATTTATCCGTCAACTGGCGGCTGGAATGTACACCTACATGCCACTGGGCAGACGGGTGCTCAGAAAAGTAGAGCAAATCGTACGGGATGAAATGGATCGCGTAGGGGCTGGGGAACTGCTGATGCCTGTATTGCAGCCAACGGAGCTGTGGCAAGAATCAGGGAGATACGATGTTTACGGTCCTGAGCTGATGCGTTTGCAAGATCGGCATGATCGGGAGTTTGCTTTGGGGCCTACACATGAAGAGGTCATTACGTCTTTAATACGAAATGAAGTGAATTCTTATCGCAAATTGCCTGTAACCCTGTATCAAATTCAAACCAAATTTCGGGATGAACGACGTCCTCGATTTGGCCTGCTTCGCAGCAGAGAATTCTTAATGAAGGATGCCTATTCGTTTGATGCACATTGGGAAGGACTAGATCATACCTATTGGACCATGTTCCAGGCATATCATCGTATTTTCACCCGCTGTGGTCTAAATTTTCGTGCTGTAGAAGCAGATGCGGGTGCCATTGGTGGCGAAGGTGAAACCCATGAATTTATGGCTCTAGCTGATATTGGAGAGGACACAATTGTAGCATGTACCTGCTGTGAATATGCAGCTAATCTTGAAAAAGCCGTGGCGCGGTCGACGGGGGAAATAGAAATAGCCCCAGTCTCAGATGAAAATGAACATGTCAGCCATCCTTCTTTCGATACAGCTAAAATGGAAAAATTCCATACTCCAGGTCTGCGTACAATAGATCAACTGGTTGAATCGCTTCACATAGAACCTGAAGAAATCATAAAAACACTGATTTATATGGCTGACGATCAACCTGTTGCTATAGTTGTCAGGGGTGATCATGAGGTCAACGAAGTGAAAGTTAAACATATTTTAGGTAGTGAAAAATTCGAAATAGCAAGTGCAGACACCATGTCAAAGACGACTGGAACCCCCTCGGGGTTCATAGGCCCATGCGGATTGACGATCCCTATGTGGGTAGATTACGCCGTCGTCCAAATGTCCAGCGGTATCGCAGGCGCCAACGAGCTGGATTATCATTATCGACATGTGAATCCAAGGCGCGATATAGATCTTCGGCATGTGGCTGACTTGCGGAATGTCATAGAAGGGGATAGATGTCCTCGATGTGACGAAGGGGAATTGAAACTTCATCGTGGGATTGAGATCGGACACGTATTTAAACTAGGCACCAAATATAGTGAGAAGCTGGGTGCGACTTTTCTGGATGCTTCCGGAACTGAGCAAGCGATGATTATGGGCTGCTATGGCATTGGCGTATCCCGGATCCTTTCCGCCATTGTAGAGCAAAATCACGATCAGAACGGAATGATTTGGCCTTATGCGCTGGCCCCATTTCAAGTTCAAATTATTCCGATTTCTGTGAAAGACACGCTTCAGATGCAAATAGCCGAGAAATTATATAACCAGCTGCAGGATCGTGGCGTGGAGGTGCTGCTGGATGATCGGGAGGAACGGCCCGGGGTTAAATTCAAAGACTCCGATTTAGTAGGTATTCCCGTGCGCATCGTCGTTGGTAAAGATGCCGAACACGGGAAAGTAGAGTTAGTGGAACGAAAAAGCTGCAACAAAGAGACGATTCATATCGAAGATGTAGAGAGACGAATATTGGAACTACACTAAGCATCTGTATCCCGTAGAATATGACCTTCTCCAAGTGTAATCTCATGAAAGTCCGCCATCTGACGTGCCTGAAACCGGATGGGCTTGTCCCGACCAATCATAATGATATTTTGAATGTCGGCAGCGCCTTCCGAGGGGAGCGAGAAAGTTGTGACATAGGCGAATTCTTCACGCAACGTTGTGTGAATGGCATTGATCAGGTGGTCGTGTTCACTTTTGCCCATTAAATTCATGATCAGGGAGCCTTCGGAATCCAGCTTTTCTTTGGTCATCTTGAAAAATTCCCAGGATATTAAATGCAAGGGTGTACCCTGCTCCGTGAAGGCGTCCAAAATAATATAGTCATAAGCATCCGGCGCTTCCTTCTCCAGAATGCGTCGTCCATCGCCAACAGTCACATTATCCTGATCGTATCCAAAGAATGTTCGGCTGAACTCTACGACTTGTGCATCCAGCTCGGCAATCTTAAAGCGTTTATCTGTAAAATGACCCGCTATTGTACCTATACCGTGCCCAATAACAAATACATCTTCAAATGACGGATCGTTCAGCTCCATGAGATGGATGATTGCTCTCGGATATTCGAACACAATGCGTTGCGGATGATTCAAGTCCACCGCGCCTTGGACGGCTGTATTTGAAAACTGCATTACTCGAAATAATCCCTTTTCACCATACAGCTCAGTGGTTTCGTATACTGTGATTTCATGATTATGGCTCAACTTTTTGTACAAGACATCCAAGTGAATGATCTCCTTCAAGTCAGACTTCCTCCTCATCTTAGAGATTGATAGGGGGATTGTCCATAGATGAGGAGAATTGAAAGTTCACATTTCCAAGCATCCCTAATTAGGTAGAATTGTTTATTTTTCCATAACGGAGTTGTTTGAACTTGTTCGTATGTCCTTTAGGAGATATAATATACAAGGATATAATGAAGTTCGTTGTGTATATTCATACAGGAAGAGAGCGGGATATTATGGGACGTAAGTGGAATAACATTAAAGAAAAGAAGGCATCCAAGGATGCTAATACGAGTCGTATATATGCTAAATTTGGCGTGGAAATTTATGTGGCAGCCAAACAGGGCGAACCTGATCCTGAATCCAATCGGGTATTAAGAGTCGTTTTAGAACGTGCAAAAACGTACAATGTACCCAAAGCAATCATTGACCGTGCTATTGAAAAAGCAAAAGGTGCTGGCGATGAAAACTACGTAGAGCTTCGTTATGAAGGTTTTGGACCGAACGGTTCCATGGTCATTGTAGATGCACTGACCAATAACGTTAACCGTACAGCATCAGATGTGCGTTCTGCTTTTACTAAAAATGGCGGTAGCTTAGGCGTGAGTGGATCTGTAGCCTACATGTTTGATTCAACAGCAGTTATTGGTCTGGTGGGTAAAACCGCAGATGAAGTGCTGGAGCTGCTGATGGAGGCAGATGTAGAGGTACGTGACATCATTGAAGAAGATGAAGCCGTCATCGTATATGCAGAACCTGATCAATTCCATGCTGTGCAGGAAGCTTTCAAACAAGCAGGAGTGACTGAGTTTACCGTTGCAGAGCTCACCATGCTTGCCCAAAATGATATTTCTCTTCCAGAAGATGCACAGGTTCAATTCGATAAATTGATTGATGCATTAGAAGATTTGGAGGATGTTCAGCAGGTTTACCACAATGTAGACTCTGAGGAATAGTCTTTGTTAGTTAGTTTATAAAAACACCGTATTCCGATACGGTGTTTTTTTTGTATAGTCATCACCGGACCTCAGTTGCTAATCTTTAGCGGAGTGGCTGAGATTATCGGGAAAGTAACAGGCCAACCGATTCAGCATATCTCGTTGTCTGATGAAGAGTTGGAAGTGGGAATGGTTCACGCTGGAATGCCTGAAGAGTATGCAGATATGTTGGCGGGATTGGATAGAAGGATACGTGAAAATGGAAGTAATAATGAAGGGGGCAATTGAATCAACCTGTCATATTCAAAAAGAAGGTTCACTGATCTAGTGGCGAGCGTGATACCGTTCCCGGTTATTTCTTTTTAGGGTCATAAGAATAACCAGGATATTTGACGACGGGCCATTTTACCTTTCGTAAATTAGAGATCACATCAGTACCTACATGTAAATTACTCTGAATCAGTTCTGTGGGGGTAAGAGCCATCCATTGATTTAGTGAAACATCCGCAAAACGGTCACTCTTAAACATTTCAAGAAACCATAGTGAGCTAGAGCCAGTATTTTGAATATAATGACCGTAAGCAAAAGGCACATATCCGACATCTCCGGCTCTAAAATCAAATGTGCGGGCCGCGCCATTACCACCAAAGACAGTCATCCGTCCTTGCCCTGTAAGATAGTATTGCCATTCGTCATTATTGGGGTGCCAGTGCATTTCTCGCATGGCTCCGGGCTCAATCTCAACAAGGGCGGCTGCGATGGTTTTGGAAATCGGAAAATTGGAGGAGTCAACGATTCGTACGCTTCCGCCCGGCGTTTTGATTGGGGGCTGGGCTAGTAATTCATGCTTGAAGGATTGGGGCAATGTCCCGTAAGGAGAGGGAACCGCTTGGCTTTGGATTGAACCGGGAACGGAATCCTGATAGATGTATACTTGATCTTGAGGAATCGCTGCAAAATCAGCTTCTGGTACACCAAAATTTGCAGAAAGTACGTCTTTGGGAGTATGTGCGAACCAATCCGAGATGGATAGGGTGTTCAGATCGGAGAAACTGCCATCATCAAAAACCAGCAAAAATTCGCACCCATCCTCAAGCCCCTGTATAGAGTGCGGAATGCCAGGAGGAAAATACCAGAGATCCCCGGGACCCACATCAGCAATAAAATTACGTCCATTTTGGTCAACTGCCGTAATGCGAGCACTTCCCAACAGCATATATGACCATTCCGCCTGCTGATGCCAGTGAAGCTCACGTACACCACCCGGTGTTAAACTCATATTCACCCCGGCAAGGGTTGTAGCAATAGGTAATTCCCTTACTGTTACTTCTCTTGACCACCCACCATGATTAAGCTGCATATGAGCATCAGAAAAAGAAAATCTCATATTCGGAATGAGACCATTGTCCGTTACGGGGGGAACCAGCATATCAGGATTCTGTAGATCCCTCATCACATCACGTGGACCCTTGTCGATACCCCCAGCACCATCACTTCTGATGGGTTGGGGGATTCTTGCATTTTTCGGGCAATCATTATGCATCATTAGATCTTCCTCTCCAGGTTGAAGCTTGATGAAGTATGGGATAAGAGAAAATACGCATAAAGATTTTATGATCATGTGGTGAGTTTTATGCTGTATGCGTCAGATCTGTAAACTGTGCCTGAATGATTAGAGCTAAATCGTGTGGACTCAACTCCAGTTGGGTCCCAATTTTCCCACCGCTCACAACGATGGCTTCCAGTTCCAATGCAGGCTGGTCGATAAAAGTGGGGTAGAGCTTTTTCATTCCTATGGGGGAGCAGCCACCGCGAATATATCCCGTATACTTTTGCAAATCCTTAACTGGAAGCATTTCAATTTTTTTCTCTCCCGCGGATTTGGCTGCTTTTTTGAGATCAAGCTCTTTATGTACAGGAATCACAAAAACAAACAGATTTTGTTTGCCATGTGCAACCAAAGTTTTGAAAACCATTTCCGGGGCTCTCTCGATTTTCTCAGCCACATTCATCCCGTCTATTTTTCCGTCTTGATGATCATAACTCAAAATATTGTATTGTATATGTTGCCCGTCCAATATGCGCATGGCGTTTGTTTTGCTGGCACTCATCTTATTTCTTCCTTTCTTTAGAGTTTTTCCAAGTGATCCACATAATCCTTTGCATCCTTAAGGGAAAGATCCTTAGCGGTTCTCAGCTCTTTTATGGCTTGAATCTTTTTACCTTCCCTAATTAGCAGGAGCAACCTTTCATTGATATCTTCTGAAGCTCCTGCATCTAGAATATGTGGAGGAGTGGCAGCGATGGTACCTGACAGCGATGCGCCTTGTATTCCTGAACGATTTTCAAGACGCTCCACGTCGGATTTCAAGTCATTAAGCCGAGATTGAAGGCTGTAGACCTTAATTAAAAGTATGACGGAGAGGAGCAACGCGATTATTGCTATATACTCAATAGCTGACAACAGAATCCCCCCAATTTCACTTAGTTTCATCGCAAAGATGCCGCACTAAAAATTTGATTCTTATTTCTAGTATAGCATGATGATCGAAGAGAAGAGGAAAATGTGTACAAATTGACTTTTTGCAGGCAGAGCGTTATATTACAACTTATTATAAACCTTTTAATAAATACTGGAAAAGGAGTGTATTCAAATACAACCAGTCTCCAATAATACCATTCGGGTTAAACAAATTAATGTAGAGTTAGTTAAAAACACACTGAAATCCAAGGAATATGCAACCAAGTCATCCATAGCCAGTATCACAGGTCTTAGTGTGGCAACTTGCGGAAATATTCTGAATGAGCTTCTTCAAACCGGGGAAGTATTAGAGACGGAATTGGAAGAGTCGAATGGCGGACGTCCGGCTAGACGTTACAAATATAACGCTGACTATTCTTATATTATCTGTTTAAATGTGAAAACGGAAGGCGGTATACATTCTCTTACTTATGCTGTTGCCAATTTGCTTGGTGATATCATCATCGAGAATACTTCCAATGTGCCTCATATTGATTATGAGGTCATAGAAACCCAAATTGGAGAGCTGATTAATAACTATGGAAACGTCAAAGCCATTGGGATTGGCATCCCCGGGGTTGTTCATCAAGGGATTATCGATGTTTGTGATCTCGACCTGCTCATAGGAGTCCCTGTAGGTCCACGGCTTCAAGATAAATACGGATTAGAAGTTACCATTGAAAATGATATGCATTTGACAGTCTACGGATTTTATAACATGCAGAATTATGATGAGGATAAAACCTTTGCTATTGTTACGTTTCCCAAAGACAATTTCCCCGGCGCGGGTTTTATTGTCGATGGACATTTGTTAAAAGGAAATACCAAATTTGCTGGGGAGGTTTCCTTCTTACCCTTTGATTTAACAAGAGAGGAACAGCTTAAACAGTTAAATAGCACAGAAGGATTTGTTCCTTTGGCGATCAAAACGATAACTTCCATTATTGCGATTATAGATCCTGTATCTATCGCTTTGACTGGAGAGTTATCCAAGCCGACTCTGTTGGACGATATTTATAACGGCTGTCTAAAAGATGTACCCAAAGAACATATGCCAGAGATTTTTGTGAAAAACGATACACATGATGAATACATGCGTGGGTTGATTTCGGTGACCCTTGAAAGTCTGACGTACAATTTGCAATTGGTGGAGAAAAGGAAATAGGGCATCGTTTAATAAAGCATGAGAGGATGAGATTAATGACTCAAAAATCGATTGCATGGACTACAGGGACATGGACTAATCACCCTGTATCATCCATAGAAGAAGATCAGTTCCTTAAAGTTGAAACCAGAGAAGGAAGCGACTACTGGGAAAAAACTTTGTATGGATTTGAACGCAGTAGCGGACATTCCCTGCTTACAGACTGGGAAGAAGGCTCTGCCATCGAAGTCACGTTTCAATTAGGCTCATTTACGGAGCTCTACGATCAGGCCGGTATAATGCTGTATCAAGGACAGCAAAAGTGGATTAAAGCCGGAATCGAATTAAATGATGGAATTCCTCAACTGGCAGTCGTAGTCACGGATGGCTATTCCGATTGGTCATTAGCTCCTGTACCTGATTGGGTAGGGAAAAATGTGACGATTCGTGCTTCACAGCTACAGGATGCAGTTATCATTAGAGCCCGAACCGAAAATCAAAGCTGGCGCACCGCACGTGTAGCACGTTTTCCTTATGAAACGGGACAACAGGCGGGTCCTTTTGCCTGCGCGCCGACTCGAGCCGGCTTTCAGGTTATCTTTACTCGCTGGGTAAGCACTGAACCAGATAGAGATATTCATGTAGATCCGCCATTTGAAGAATAGCCATTTTACTCAATAATAGAAGAGTTATAAATATGGGGGTAATTATTGGAGATAATACAATTATAAGCTCTGGAAGTTTTTAAAATAATACTTGACATGAAACGCGTTACAAACCTTAAGATTCAGTTAGAAGTACTTTATAACACATTAGCATAGAGGTAACGTATTTCTATCTAGTTAATGAAAAACATCAGCAAAGGCGGAGAAAATATGAGTACACAGTTTCCAAAAGATTTCCTGTGGGGCGGAGCAGTTGCTGCTAATCAGCTCGAAGGCGCTTATCAAGAAGATGGAAAAGGCTGGTCCATTCAGGATGTAACTCCTCGTGGTGGCTGGGGGCCCGTTACGGATGTACCAACAGAAGATAACATGAAGTTGATCGGTATTGATTTTTATCATCATTATAAAGAAGATATCAAACTTTTTGCGGAAATGGGCTTCAAAGTATTCCGTACTTCTATCGCATGGTCACGTATTTTCCCTAAAGGTGACGAACTGGAGCCTAACGAAAAAGGCTTGCAATTTTATGATGATTTGTTTGATGAACTTCACAAATATGGAATTGAGCCACTCGTTACATTATCTCACTATGAAACACCTTTACATTTGTCCAGAGAATACGATGGTTGGGTAAACCGTAAGCTTGTTGATTTTTATGAGCGCTATGCTACAACTGTATTTAATCGCTACAAAAATAAAGTTAAATACTGGTTGACTTTCAATGAAATCAACTCCATTCTTGAAGCACCATTCATGAGTGGTGGAATTAGCACACCAAAAGATCAACTTAGTGAGCAAGATCTTTATCAAGCTATTCACCATGAGCTTGTAGCGAGTGCAAGAGCAGTAAAAATCGGTCATCAGATCAACCCTGATTTCAAAATTGGCTGTATGGTGCTGAGCATGCCTACTTATCCGCTGACACCTAATCCAGACGATGTGATTGCTGCGATGGAATTTGATCACAGAAACATGGCATTTGCCGATATTCACGCAAGAGGTCAATACCCAGGTTACATGAAACGTTTCTTTAAAGAAAACGGAATTTCTATTCACTTTGAACCAGGTGATGCAGAAGATTTGAAGCATACCGTTGATTTTATCTCGTTCAGCTATTATATGAGTACTTGTGAGACAGCTGACGAAGCTAAAAAAGTCAAAGGTAAAGGTAACATCCTTGGTGGTGTCAGCAATCCGCATCTCGAGGCAAGTGAGTGGGGCTGGCAAATTGATCCGCAAGGTCTGCGTTATGTCCTGAATACGTTCTATGATCGCTTCCAAAAACCACTGTTCATCGTTGAAAATGGTCTGGGCGCCGTTGATGAACTGATCACGAATGAAAAAGGCGAAAAAACGGTTGAAGATGACTACCGGATCAACTACCTGAATGATCATTTGGTTCAAGTTGGAGAAGCTATTGAGGACGGAGTAGAGGTTTTGGGCTATACGTCTTGGGGATGTATTGACCTTGTCAGCGCATCGACCGCTCAGCTTAAAAAACGTTATGGCTACATTTACGTAGACCGTCATGATGATGGCAGCGGTACACTTGAAAGATATCCGAAGAAATCGTTCCATTGGTACAAAGAAGTTATTGCTACGAACGGTGAAAGCTTGAAACGTTAATTTATAAATAAACCAGTGATTAAGTATTAAATTTACAATGAAGGCTTATAGATAGCGACCGCTTCTTCTCTTTTATGAAGCGGTCGCTAATTTTTTAGGGGTATTAGCAACCGGATTACAAGCTGAGGACGAAAGAGCTTTCATGAATGATTCGTAAGCGTTATTTATTGATAATTGATGATAAATAGATTGGACAAATATTAATCATTGAGTTATATTAATACTTATTAAAACATCCATAATAACTATGTGATATCTAAGTAAATAAGCAAAGCGAGGATGGACATGACAGAAAAAGAAAAATCACAACTAGGACTCCTATACAATGCTAATTATGATGAAGAGTTAATTGAAGAACGTTTACACGCTAAAGTTCTCTGCCACGAATATAATCAGCTCCATCCTAGAAATATCGAAGAACGAGAAACACTCATCAAAACTTTACTTGGGAAAACAACTGATAGATTCTTGATTGAGCAACCTTTCGTATGTGACTATGGCTATAACATTGAAATCGGTGAAAATTTCTATAGTAACCATAATCTAGTTTTGCTTGATGGGGCAAAAATCGTTTTTGGTGATCATGTGTTTGTTGCTCCTAACTGCGGATTTTATACTGCGGGTCATGCTCTTGATGTAGAACAACGTAATGAGGGATTGGAGATTGCATTTCCAATTACAGTCGGCAATAATGTGTGGATCGGTGGTAATGTCAGCGTTCTGCCTGGTGTTACTATAGGCGATAACTCCATTATCGGTGCAGGAAGTGTTGTTACCAAAGATATCCCTTCTGGTGTGATTGCTGCTGGAAACCCTTGCACGGTAATCCGTAAAATCACCGAAGATGATAAGACCAAGTACAAAAGGAACTAATAATAAACTACAGCTCACTCGGAGCTGTAGTTTATTTTCTTAAAAGAGTATTATCAAACGAGAGAAAATTTTTGCACAGATTTGTTCAGGGAATAATGCAATAATGTACTTAAGTGGAATGTTTTTTAGCCTATTCAGAAAGGAAAGAACAATCATGAAATTGATGTTTATTTCAGATATTCACGGCTCGCTGCACTGGTTGCAATTGGCACTGGAAAAGTTCAGGGAGGAGAAAGCCGATCGTCTTGTCTTGCTCGGAGATTATATGTACCACGGACCACGTAATCCGTTACCAGAAGGGTATAATCCGGCAGAAGTGGCCGCTCTGCTGAATAAGTACAAGTCCCACATTGCGGTTTCTGTGCGCGGGAATTGCGATGCAGAGGTGGATCAGATGCTACTTGAGTTTCCTATGATGGGTGATTATGCTTGGCTGTACCATGAAGGACGGAGAATCTATGTCACGCACGGACATGGCTTTAGTATCGGAAATTTACCACCACTGGAAGCGGGAGATGTGTTCATCCAGGGACATACTCATATTCCGGTAGCGGATGTGGAAAATGGGGTCTTTATACTGAACCCCGGTTCGATCTCGCTGCCAAAAGATAACTATCCATCCTCTTACGGTGTGCTGGAGGGAGCACATTTCACTGTGAAGGATTTTGATGGGAATACGGTGAAAGCAATCACGTTTTCAAAGTAATTTACTCAAATGTGATTGTAAATTATTAAAACTTTTCCGCTTCGATTGAGACAAAGATCATATTATTGTATGATAGGAGCGGAGTCTACATTATGAAAAAGAAAGAGAGCTTCATTACATGCAAATTAAGGATTCACATTATAAGATGCCGCCTGAATGGGCGCCACATGAACACACGTATATTTCTTGGCCTGTAAAATCTTCAATGGTTTACCCGAATATGCATGCTGATGTATGCAAGGGCTATGCCGGAATTGTACGCGCCATGGCGGAATTTGAACCAGTTACTGTGGTCGTAAATCCGGATGATCTGGAGAGCGTTAAGGCTCTTGAACTTGGGGAACGTGTAGAACTGCTGCCGATTGAACACAGCGATGCGTGGCTGCGTGACAATGGCCCTACTTTTCTCACAGACGAGCATGGTCAGCTGGCAGGTGTAAACTGGAAGTTTAACGCCTGGGGTGGTAAATATGCTCCATGGGACCTGGATGATCAGGTTGCGCCGCAAATTTTGGACAAACTTGGAGTTCCACGGTTTGATGCACCGCTTGTGATGGAAGGCGGCTCACTGCACGTAGATGGCGAAGGCACACTGATTACAACCGAAGAGTGTTTGCTCAATTCCAACCGAAATCCGGAATTAAGCAGAGAAGAAATTGAACGGTATGTATGTGAGTATACAGGTGTAGAGAAAATAATTTGGCTAAAACGTGGTCTTAGTGGCGACGAAACAGATGGCCATGTGGACAATATTGCTTGCTTTGCAGCTCCTGGCAAGGTCATTATGCAAGTATGTGATGATCCTGAGGATGAAAATTACGAAATCACGCAGGAAAATCTGCGTATTCTGGAGCAAGCAACGGATGCCCAAGGCCGTAAGCTGGAAGTGATTCGGATCGGTCAGCCGCCGCGTGTGGATTATGAAGACAGCCGATTGACACTGAGCTATATTAACTTCTACTTTGTGAATGGCGGTATCATTTTGCCAGTGTTTGGCGGCACTGCCGCTGAGAGCGATCTTGCAGCTGAGCAAGTGCTGGCAAATGTATTTCCAGATCGCACCATTCGGACTGTAGACGGTATGGCGGTCATCCGTGAAGGCGGTAACGTACACTGTACGACCCAGCAGATGCCTGCTTTAAAGCGTTGAACGATACAACATCTAAAAGGAGGACTAAAGTGAGAAAAGTAAAAGTGGCAGCGACTCAAATGAGCTGCTCTACCAATATCGAAGAAAATATAAGCAAAGCAGAGAAGCTAGTACGTGAAGCGGCTGCGCAGGGCGCACAAATTATTTTGCTGCAGGAGTTGTTCGAGACTCCGTACTTCTGTCAGAAGGAAAAGTCTGATTATTATTCATATGCAACTGAGCTGGAGCACAACAAGGCGGTTAACCATTTTAAGAAGATCGCCAAAGAATTACAGGTTGTGCTGCCAATCAGTTTTTATGAAAAGAAAAACTACGCGCGCTACAACAGTCTTGCTGTAATTGATGCAGACGGTGAAGTGTTGGGTAAATACCGCAAAAGTCATATCCCAGACGGTCCTGGGTATGAGGAAAAATTTTATTTTAATCCGGGCGATACCGGTTTTAAAGTATGGAATACACGTTATGCCAAAATTGGGGTAGGCGTGTGCTGGGATCAATGGTATCCTGAGGCGGCCCGCTGTATGGCGCTTATGGGCGCAGAACTTTTGTTCTATCCGACAGCTATTGGCTCGGAACCGCAGGATTCTGCCATTGATTCCAAAGATCACTGGCAGACTTGCATGCTGGGTCATGCTGCTTCCAATCTGATCCCAGTCATTGCCTCCAATCGGATCGGAACTGAAACAGATGAGGACTCCAGTATTACATTCTACGGTTCATCCTTTATTGCCGGGCATCAAGGTAACAAGATCGCAGAAGCGGGTCGTACCGATGAGGAAGTGCTTACTGCTGAATTTGACCTGGATGAGCTGGAAGTAGGACGGATTGAATGGGGCATTTTCCGTGACCGTCGTCCTGAACTGTACAATATGATTGCCACCTATGATGGTGATTTAAAAGTATAATCTAGACAAGTCTCCCTTGACGTCAAGCTGAGGTGTTTCCTTTCTTTGGACTCACCCGGCTTTTCGGGCAGGGGATTTTTGGTTTCTGAATGGAATACTTCTAGTGATGGATAGGAGGAAGGAAAATAGAAATGAGGCGTAAGGGTATAGACCAATCGCTCGCACAGTTCACAACTTCGAATCTCTCCTAAAGCCACAGCCTACGTACCTTTATTCAGAAAAAATGGATATGCCACAATGTGTGGGCTGCTGGACAGATATGTTAGGGAAGGGATTTTGGAGCGTGTACCCAACGGTTTCAAAAGAACGGATCGGTAGATGGTCCGGAATATAAGCATGATTTTTCACACTAAAGGAACATTTCTCATAGGATTGTTCCTTTTTTATGTCTAAATCCAGTTAATCTATAGACTGAAACTATGATTTTATACATAAAATAGCATTAGAATTTATGGATTAGATGATATAAAATCAAGTCATAAGGAATGATCGTACTCAACAACATCTCGATATTTCCAAAAGTGAAAAAAATCACATATGAGAATGCTTTAATGGAAGCTTGAACATGAAATTTGTAAACTCGCAAGGAGGAAGAACAATGAACCACTATCCTGCTATCTTTGAACCTCTAACCATACGACGCATGACCTTGAAAAATCGGATTGTTATGCCCCCGATGGGAACTAACTTTGCTGCCATGGACGGAAGCTTTGTTCAGGATCATATTGACTATTACGTGCAACGGGCCAAAGGTGGTACCGGCTTGATAACAGTAGAAAATGTTTGTCTGGATTTCCCGATGGGTACAAACGGAACAACCCAGTTGCGTATGGATAACGACCAGTTTATTCCCGGACTGTTTAGATTAACAGAAGCCCTGCACTCTTATGGAGCCTGTGTTTCTGTACAAATTAACCATGCGGGTGCTTCGGCTTATGCGGGACGACTGAACGGAGTTCAGCCTGTATCTTCTTCGAATATTCCTTCTAAAAAGGGCGGAGCTATTCCAAGACCTCTGCAAAAAGAAGAAATTTACGCCATTGTGCGCAAATACGGAGAAGCAGCGGGAAGAGCGCAACGAGCAGGATTTGACTGTGTTGAAATTCATGCGGGACACTCCTACTTGCTGAGTCAGTTTCTTTCACCGATGTATAATAAACGCACGGATGAATTTGGCGGAAGCGCAGAAAACCGTACTCGTTTTGCCAGATTAGTCATTGATGAAATTCGTTCAGTGGTCGGCCCATTTTTCCCTATTTGCTTACGTTTTAGCGCGGAAGAGTTCACAGAAGGTGGGAACACACTGGAAGATACACTCGAGTTATTGGAGTATCTTAATGATGAGGTAGATATTCTGAACGTTTCTGCTGCTCTGAATGATTCCATCCAGTTCCAGATTGACGGGATGAACCTGCCGGATGGTTGGCGCTCATATATGGCTAAAGCGGTAAAAGAAAAATTCGGGAAAGTCACGATGACCTCAGGTAATATTCGGAGCCCACAGGCTGCGCAGGATATTTTGGAGAGAGGTGACGCTGATCTGCTGGCTATGGGTAGAGGGTTGATTGCAGAACCGAACTGGGTGCTTAAAGTGCAAAACGGCTACGAACATTTGCTTAGAAAATGTATCTCTTGCAACATTGGTTGTGCCGATCATCGTATCTCCAAAAGTAAACCGATTTGCTGTACGGTAAATCCGGATCTGTTCAAGGAAGCTGAATACCGGAAACAACGTGTTAAAAACAATGTTCAGGTTGTTGTGATCGGTGGGGGTACCGCTGGGATGGAAGCAGCATGTACGGCAGCCGAAGTAGGCTGCAAAGTAACCCTCTTTGAGGAGAAACCAGAGTTGGGTGGCTTGGCTCGTGATATTGCCCGCTTGCCGGACAAAACACGCATCAATGATTTCCCTGATTATCTGATTCAACGCACCAAACAGTTAACCAATCTGAACATTGTAACAGGGACCCGAGCCGATTTGGCGATGATTAGTGCCCTGAATCCTGATATTATTGTCAATGCGACGGGGGCCACACCACTTCTTCCGCCAATTGCAGGTTTGCATGAACAACTGGGCAAACCGGGCACAAAAGTGTTCTCCATCTTTGATCTTTTGCACAACATGGAGAAATTCCAGGAGTTTGAAGGTAAACGCATTGCTGTAGTTGGTGGCGGAGCTGTGGGACTGGATGTCGTCGAATATTACGCAGAGCGTGGGGCACAAGAGGTTTCCATCATTGAGATGATGCCGCTACTGGGTAAAGACCTGGATATGATTACTCGCATTTCTATGATGAAAATGGTAGAGGAGCGGGAAGTGAACGTCCATACGGAAACAGCTTTGACAGAAGTGTGCAGCGACCGCTTCAAAGTAAAGCATGGAGAACAGGAGTTTGAGATTCCTTTTGATCTTGGATTCGTATGCTTGGGTATGCGTTCGTACAGTCCGCTGATGGACAGCTTGCTCGAATATGGTAAAGAACATCAAGTAGAAGTTATTAATATCGGGGATAGTAAACAAGCTCGTCGTATTATTGATGGCACACGTGAAGGTCGTAATATTTTGAAAACCATTCAACGGGTAGACGAATTTAAACATGAGTTTTCTTATTCTTACTAATTTGACAATACAAGTGATGGGTGTTCACGATGGCAACCCAGTGAATATTGAGGTTGAAGAGACGACTTGTCTTTTCAGCCTTTTTTATTTGAGTTTTTCCTGGAAGAAGATTGATTCCTCTGTCATTTCAAAGGTAAACTATGGAAAGCAAATATAGTAAGTAAGGCTATCTTAACGTGGGGGGATGAGCGTGAATCGACTCTTTAGTGAAATACCGGGTGCCAGCATGTGGAGCAGCGTGGAAGAGATTCATAAAGGCTGGTCTAGTGACAAAAAATATTATATTCAAACCACTGACGGTAGGGACTTGCTGCTAAGAATGTCGGATATGGTTCATTATGATAAAAAGAAACGCGAGTTTGAAGCTGTAACAAAGTTGAATCACGTGGAGAATCTGTTCATGTCCCGGCCGCTTGAATTTGGGATTTGTCATGATGGTCAATCTGTGTATTCTCTGTTCACCTGGATCGAAGGGAAAGATGCTGAAGAGATCATCCCCACGTTAACTGCAGCACAACAGTATCAACTCGGAGTTCAGGCAGGAGATGCACTAAAAAAAATGCATGAGATTCATGCGGAGCAAGATCGAGTCCCATGGGCTGAACATTATAATGCCAAAATCAACAGATATATTACAAACTATAAGTCATGCGGTATTCCCCTAAAGGGAGCAGATCAAGCCATAAGCTTTATTGAGAAAAACCGCCATCTATTAGAAAATCGTCCCCAGACTTTTCAGCATGGAGATTATCATGTAGGCAATATGGTGGTTAACCCATCTGGTGAACTGGGTATCATTGATTTTAATAGAATGGATTATGGTGATCCTTGGGAGGAATTCAATAGAATTACCTGGTGTGCAGCATTAAGTCCTTTATTCGCTTCGGGCCGTATCCACAGTTATTTTAATAACCATGTACCTGATTTATTTTTTAGATTAATGGCTCTGTATATTGCAAGCAATCAGCTTTCATCGATTCACTGGGCCATTCCATTTGGCAAAGAAGAGGTAGACGATATGGTGCAACGAGCTGAAGAGGTTTTGGAGGCGTATAATTACTTTCAAACCTATATACCGAAATGGTACGTGCCCAGTTACAGCGACTTGTAAAAGCGAAGACCGCCGCTCCTGGGGAGTGACGGTCTTTTTTTTAGCATTCTATTATTGTTTCTTAATCTTGTACGTAAATTCCCAAACGGCTTGATGACCTGAATAACGTCCACGGTTTTCAGTAACCGTCACTCCTAACTTAACGGTAGAACCTTTAGCAGAAACCGAGGAGACCTTTACATTCTTGGTGGCTTCGCCTTCATCAGGAATTTTGTCTTGTTCCTCAGCGTACGCATACAGCTTTATGCTACCATTCGATTTGACCTTCACCTTCACGCTGTTACCTTCACTAATGGATTGATCTGCCACCTGAGCAGCAATGGCCCATTCATTGCCTACGTGATCGTTGGATACCAAGGTTGCTTGTTGAAACGTAACGATATACGTTGATGTTGCCGAAGCTGCGAGTGCGTACGTTCCGTTGAATATTAAGGATACCACTACCAATAGAATAGCTGATGCTTTCGTCCATACTCTATTCATTCGCCTGTCTCCTTCAGTTGGATATATTGAGGAAATTCCCTCTATTCTAATTATCGTTTGCATCAAACAGAATTGTTAATGGTTGGTAAAAAAAGAATTTGACTTCTTATTGCATCACTTGTGATCTAACATGATTATGACTTGAATTTATTTAGTAGAGAAAGGGAAGGGAAAATCTGATGAAAAAAATATATAGCGAACAAGAACTCATAGATATGACTATTAAACAGCTTGAACAAACTTCAATATATGAAGACCAGTATGAGCAATATGTAAGACGACCTTTCCGTACGGATTTTTATGATGATCTGAGCCCGTATGTGCAAGTGGGCAAGCGGGGTTATACGCTCCAGATGTATGAAAGAGGCATACAGATGCTGAACAAGCTTACGAAAGAGGAAGAGGATGTGATTTATTGGATCATCGAAGATACAATTCACATCATTGCTCATCTAAATTTGCTTCGCAAATATAAAGTGGATAACATAAATACTCATTTAAAATATACCAAGGAAATCACGAAGGAGCTGACAACTGCAATGAACAAAGCATTTTATGAAATTGGAGGAATCTATCAGGAATGGCATGAAGCGAATAGAAGGGGAGCACTGGAGAACCCATTAAAGTAAAACAAAAAAATAAAGAAACAGTTGACAATCACTAATATAAAATTTACACTTTTATATTAGTGATAATGATTATCAATATCACTAATTTTAAGTATGTTTTGCACTTACTATATTTCAAAGGAGATTTACAACATGCATCGTATGATGAACAAGAAATTTCACATGATTTTATGTGCACTATTCGTAGTGATTTTTGTTATTTCAGGTTGTGGGAATGCTGGCAGTTCCTCTGATTCATCTGCTAAACCCGCGTCGCCCACGAAGGAAGAGGTAAGCAGTGATTCTGATACGCGTACAGTCTCTACGGTAAAAGGAGATGTGAAGGTGCCCGCTAATCCTCAACGGGTAGTAGTGAACTGGTATGTTGGCGATGTATTTACACTAGGGATTAAGCCGGCCGCAGTAATGGGGTGGAAACAAGAAACGATGCCTTTTTACGATAAGTTTAACGACATCCCCAATATCGAAAAGTGGGAAACTGAGGAAATTATGAAGTATGATCCTGATCTCATCATTACATATGATACAAAGGATTATGATAAGCTCTCTAAAATTGCGCCTGTTCTTGTGATACCTGAGGACAAAATGACCTCCCTAGAACGTTTGAAATTTCTTGGTCAGGCCACAGGACATGAAGCAGAAGCAGACAAAGTGATTTCACTGTTTGAAAGCAAGCTGAGTCAGGCCAAAGAAAAACTAAATTCCGACATATTCAAGGACAAAACGTTTAGCATTTTCGAGGACTGGGGCAGTGGCTCCTATGGAATTTATTATGAAACAGGCTCACGTGGAGGAACGTTGCTTTACAATTATCTTGGACTTCACAAACCGGAAAAGCTCAACACATTGGTTAAAAGCTCCGGAGAGCGTCGAGGTTCTTTATCCTACGAGGTAGCTGCTGAATACTTTGGAGATTATGTCCTTTGGTTTAAGCAGGAAGGCAAGGAATCCGAATATGCGAAGACAAAAATCTGGAGCAGTATTCCAGCCGTTAAAAACGGACATATCATCGAAATTCCAGCGAAATATGCAGGACTGTTTTATTATTCGGACGTTGCTAGTATGACGGGGCAGCTAGATTATATTATTAGCAAATTGCTGGAACAGACTAAGTAACGTTGCATAATTGACCAACTAAGGGTGTAATCGATGTCTACTCACAAAGAACCAAATAAAAAAGGAATATTTCATTTTATAGGCTATATGATCATGGGCGTGTTCCTGCTCCTGGTGGTTACCGCAGCATCTATTACCTTTGGTGCTGCGGAAATGAGCTTGAAGCTGGCGTGGGGGGCTATATTTCAGTTTGATCCCAACATTACGGAACATCAGATTATTCACACCTTGCGTTTTCCACGCACCGTGGCAGATATCATAGTAGGGTGCAGCTTGGCTGTGTGTGGGGCAATTATGCAGGGAACCACTCGTAATCCACTAGCGGATTCGGGACTCATTGGCATAAGTTCAGGCTCGACATTTGCTATTGCGTTATGTATGGCCTTTTTGCCTGGTCGCACCTACGGAGAAACTATGCTGTATTCTTGCCTAGGTGCAGCAATCACTACAGGCATTACGTATTACATCGCATCTATAGGCAAGCGAGGAATGACGCCTCAGCGACTGGTGTTAGCAGGAATGTCCATCTCCATGCTTTTTGGTGCGTTTAGTACGTTTATCGCTATTAAGTATGAGATTGGCCAAGCCCTTGATTACTGGTCTGCTGGTGGTACAGCCAGTGCCAAGTGGGGCGAATTAGCTTTTATTGCGCCACTGTTTGTAGTGGGTTTGGTCTGTGCCATCGCGCTTTCTCCCTCGATTACGATTTTGAGCTTCGGGGAGGATGTGGCATCAGGCTTGGGTATTCGTGCGAATAGGATTAAGCTGTTTTCAACCTTAATTGTATTAATTTTAACAGGGTTATCGGTTATTGTGGTCGGCCCTGTTGGCTTCGTTGGTTTGATCGTGCCACACATTATGCGCCATCTGGTCGGAACGGATTATCGGTATATTATCCCGGCCTCAGCTTTGTATGGAGCAGTCTTTCTGTTGGCGGCAGATTTACTCGGACGACTGATCAATCGCCCTCACGAAACACCTCTTGGCATTATTTTTGCCTTGGTGGGCGTACCCTATTTTCTCTACCTTGTGCGCAAGCAGAGGAGGGAGTTTAGTTGAAACTGTCCCGTAATACCAGGGGGATTAGCATTATTTTACTGTTAGTAGTGCTGACGCTGCTAGTGGCTGTACTCAGTATGAATGTTGGGAAAATGAACCTTTCTCCACTCGAAGTTTTCAAGGTCATCATTGGCGAAGGAACGAGCAAACAGAACCTGATCGTGTTTGACTTTCGACTGCCACGTATTGTGCTTTCTATATTGGTAGGTATTGGCATGGGGATATCAGGCTGTATTATGCAAAGCTTGCTCAAAAACGACATGGCCAGCCCGGGGACGCTCGGCATCAGCTCAGGCTCAGGGTTATTTGTACTTATGTATATTACGTTGTTCGCTAGTGAAGGATTGCTATCGCCTATTCTTCTTCCAGGACTGGCTTTTGCAGGCGGCCTTACGGCAGCATTTTTGATTTTTATGTTTGCTTTCAGGCGGGGAAGAGACATCTCGCCTACAGGCTTAATTTTAACCGGTGTCGCTATGGGCAGTGGCTACAGCGCATTATCTCTGATGTTGACACTCCGGCTAGACAAGCAACAGTATGACTTTGCTCTGAGATGGCAGGCTGGAGACCTGTGGGGGGACGACTGGAGCTATATTATGGTGCTTCTCCCGTGGGTGCTTATCATTTGCTTTTACGTTTTTTACAGGTCGAACACACTCAATACGTTGAATTTGGGGAATCAGACAGCATCGGGGCTCGGCGTAGCAATTAAAAGGGAGTTTATCGGCTTGACGATTGCTGCCGTTGCGCTCGCTTCTGGTAGCGTGGCACTTGGCGGAAATTTCTTTTTTGTAGGCATGGTCAGTCCCCATCTAGCACGCAAGCTAGTAGGACCCAATCATAAGCTATTGCTACCTACGACGGCATTAGTTGGTGCACTCGTCATTTTGATTGCTGACACACTTACTCGGACGATTAGTTTTGGAGCTGATATTCCAACCGGAATTATTATCACCATACTGGTTACCCCTTATTTCCTTTACTTGCTGTCGAAAGCCAGTTAAATGCATAATGAAAAGACGCTAACCCATGTCCATGCAAAATATGGCTGGGTTAACGTCTTTTTTATAGTTCTTTGAGCGATTCTTCATTGTCATAACTCAATTGCCATTCAATTCCAAACTTATCTTTAAGGCTACCGTAGCATTTGCTCCAGAATGTTTCTTGAAGCTCCATGTTTACGGTCCCCCCTTCTTTTAACTTATGAAAGTACGATCGAATTTTCTCTTCGTCCTTATTGACGATGGCGAGGCTGATGTTGTTTCCGGCTACGAAAGGCATACCAGGAAAAACGTCTGAAAACATGACATTACTACCATCAATTTGAAGCCGCGTGTGCATGACCAAATTTTTGGCTTCTTCTGGTAGAGGATAATCGGGATTGGGTGGTGCTTCACCGAACGTCATGATATGTGGTTTCTCAGTCCCAAATGCCTCTGCGTAATACTCCGCTGCTTCGCGACAGTTTCCATTAAAGTTAAGATAAACATCAACAGACATGTGTTTCACTCCTTTATGGCTGATTTTTTACTTGCAAATTCTCACCTATCATTATTAGCCTGTGCAGAAGCAAAAATACCAAGTGTTCATGGACTTTCTAACGTGTAGCCGTTGAGGGGGATGTTAGCGTCTTTTTTAGGGATTAGAATTAAACTAACCCGCAAAAAGGCTGCTTGTCCTTAAGCAAACTATTTTGCGGGTTCTGATTATGGCTTGTTTAGAGGGAAATCAGGTTTGGAGTGGCAGGGTGATAGAGCAGATGACGTGAAATATCGCCGGGATGCTGTACGAAAAGTGGTCCCCAAGCAGGATTGGTATCGTGCATCAGCTTTAACAGGGACAGCATCCGATTAAATATAACCTGCAGATCCGCTTCCCGGGAAAGTCCCTCAGTAACAGCAGCAGCTACCACATGCGCGGCGTAGAAGCCAGAGCGGTGCTCGTCGGTAAGAGAACCGGTGGTTTGCAGCAAGGTACGTAAAAGTGCGGCGACGCTCTCATCCTCGTTTCTCCAGTTTTGGATTTCATCCAGACTGTGATTTTCAAGGCTTGCAAGTTTAGTCTTCATAATGGCTTCAGCTACAATTCGTGCAGAACGTTTTGCTGTATTAGCGTCGATGGCTCTGCCGTTAAGCTTAATACTTGATAGATCCTTGTCGACTTCCGATTCAATGACTTCTGCCCATGCTCCAGCTTGGTCGAATTCCAAAAGTGCAGTGGCGTAGGCACCCAAATATCCCCGTAAAATATCTGCAGCATGTGGATCACGGGTAGGTCCTTCATTTCGAAGTTGAGCTCTTCCCGAAAAGGCGGCATTCATACCCCGGAAATAACCGATTAAGCCAATGGCAGCTGCTGGTCCCAGATTAAGGACACCCAATACATCCGAGGCGGTTTCATCGATGCGGGAAGCCCAGTAGTCCGGTAGTCCTTGTCCGATGTTTTCGCTGTTTAATCTGTTTCTAACGACATTGGCCAACTCTTGAATTAGACCCAGATCAGCATGCAAAATGTCATGACCACATACTTCATGAGGGATACTGGACCAAGCCAGCAGTCCATTTGTCGCATGCGCAGGAGGAAGACTGACAATCGCTGCTTGCACTTTAAATACTGCTGTGGCATCAGCGGGCCATGTGTACGGGCCATTTTCCGGCTCTCCCCATTTAACAAGTGCTGGAATAATACTGAGATCCGGTTCTTTTATTCCTTCACGATCTTCTGCGCTAAGAAAACCGTCATACAGGTCACTCACAATCTCCTGAAAAGCATCGGTCGCAAGTGCATTGTAGCCTTCTCCGTTTTGCAGAATGCTCTGAGCGATATCCAGCATGAGTCCGGCAGCTCTAGTTCTACTTGGGTCCTGAATCAAAATTTCAGTGAAGCCCTGTTGCCCAAGCTTGTCCAATTCCTTAATAAACGGAATCGCGACCGTTTCCTGATATATTTTCGGCAGTTTGGCTTTTGCCGCATGGAGTCTTCCCATCAATTGGTGATAATCCGTAGGGGCTGCCGGCCCCTGAAGATTGGAGAGAACCGCCTTTTTCACATTTTCGATACAAACAGACATGTTGGATACGTCGGGTTTGGTAACAGCGGTGATGCGATTTCTTTCGAGCATTCCTTGCATAATTAGATGACCTCCCAGTTTTTTTTGAATTAAACTACAACAGTTTACTCTGTACTCCACAAATGCTTCGCCTGACATTTTCCATCACTAAAAGTTAAAAGATATAGATCTGGATTCGTGATTTCCTCCAGAATAAAATCTGGAGCATAATGATGCAGCAGGAGTGTTATGATCAAGCGATGGGTGACTAACAGAAAGGTGTGTCGACCGCTCTCCAGCAATTCTTCCGTTAAGGCAATGACCCGGGTGTTAACCATTTTTTCAGACTCTTCAGCCGTAACTTCGGGCACCCCTCGTTCTCTAAGACGATCTTCAGGTGGATCAAGTTTGATGTTTAATCGTTCTTCAATGATTTCCGCTGTCTGCCAAGCTCGTTTATACGGACTGGAAATCAAACGGTCTACATGCAAGCCATCCATATGCAGTAGAAAATCCGCCAACTGCTTGGCTTGCTCGAAGCCCTCTGGAACTCTGAGCGGAGCATCCGGCTCATTACCAGTCCCAATACCGTGACGAACCACAAACAGCCTTACGTCATTATTCATCCTGTATCCTTCTTTTCTAGAGAAAATTAGCCATT
Organism: Paenibacillus sp. FSL R7-0340; assembly: GCF_038002205.1. Taxonomy (NCBI): domain Bacteria; kingdom Bacillati; phylum Bacillota; class Bacilli; order Caryophanales; family Paenibacillaceae; genus Paenibacillus; species Paenibacillus sp. FSL R7-0340. Next base: position 3,576,527 of record NZ_JBBOBY010000001.1, on the reverse strand, counting down.
TAAGTGGGGGAAAAGAAAGCTTTTTTCGCGGCCTACAATAACATGTGTGAGCTTTCACATGATTATGTGCTCCTTTATTTGACACAGTTTATGCTTCAATTTTTTAAAACAAATGGGCATTATGATCAAAGTAATGGTATGATAGCTTAGTTAAATCTGAACGACTAGTAATGGAGTGATCATATGGGTGGAAAAAGCAAGGGCGGCGGGACCGGCAGAGGTACAGGTAGTAAGGGCTGGACACGCTGGAACAAAACTGCGAAGCCAGTAAGGACAAAAAGCGCTTCTACAAGCGCACCGGGAAGCAAAGCGGCAGGTGGCACAAAAGGCGGCACTGCCAAACCAACAAGGAATAAAAGCGGCGGCAGCAGTAGCAAATAAGCCGGGAAAGTATAAGTTGTCGTAAACGGCGAACATCTGATTAAGCAAGAACAATCAGGTGTTTTTTTAATTATTTTACTTATACTCGCATATTATAATCAGAAGCAGGTGAATCGTGAGAATTAACAAGTACATAAGTGAGACAGGATTTTGCTCACGTCGGGAAACCAATAGGTTGATTGCAGCAGGACGAATTACGATTAATGGAAATGTTTGTGAAGCGGGCGCAGAAGTAGAGCCACAGGATATCGTGCTGATTGATGGAAAAGCTATTCCGCTTAATTCCATTGAACCTGTATATTTGGCTCTGAATAAGCCTATAGGCATTGTTTGTACCGCAGCGGAGCAAGTGGCTGGCAATATTATTAGTTATGTCAATTATCCTTCACGTATCTTTGCCATTGGCAGGCTGGATAAAGCGTCAGAGGGACTCATTCTATTAACCAACGATGGAAGCATTGTCAATCAAATGATGCGTTCCGAGCATGGTCATGAGAAGGAATATATAGTGACTGTAGACAAACCTGTTACAAACGAGTTTACGCAGGCCATGTCTCGTGGCGTTGAAATATTGAACGTCATTACCAAACCGTGCAAGGTTGATCGTACGAGCGAATACGAGTTCCGTATTATTTTGACGCAGGGTCTGAACTTGCAAATTCGCAGAATGTGCAAGGCCTTGGGCTACAGGGTGCTAAAGTTGGAACGTATTCGAATTATGAATATTACCTTGGATCATCTGGAACGTGGGCAATGGAGACATCTGGAGAGGGAGGAACTGGAGTTACTTCTTGCTAAATTGCAATAATGATTACAACAAGAGCAAGTCTCCTAGCCCAATAGGCGTCTTCCATGTCCTTTGGACGTGGTGGAGAGGCTGGAATTGGACAGTATGTTCATACGGTCAATGCAACTTTAGTGATACTTTTTACGGAATTTCAACGAGCCGCCTACCTTACCCACCAGCCATAGCACAATAGGAAACACGATACCGAAAATCATGGCGTAAAAAGGCCATACTGAAAAAAACTTGATTAAAAATTGCATATTTGGCCAAATAGAATGAACCATTGCCATTGCGATTAGGATCAGAGGAACTAAGAGAGAGTTAGCGCTTCGAAGACGAAAAGCATCTGCAAGCCCTTGCGCTGAAACATATAAAAGCAATGCGAGTCGGAAAAAAATGGTAACAAACCAGAACACTGCAACGACAATTTCAAACCGTTGAAGAAACTCCCCGTTACTGATTGTTCGGCTAATAAAATAAGTAGGAAACGTCAAATTAGATACAACACCTTCACTCATCACGGCGATTATTTGTAGAACCATGAAAAAATACATGCCGCCGCTAATCAAAGCACATGTAATCACTGTCTTTCTCCACCTCTTTGGATCGGGAATGTACTGTGCAAAAAAAAGATACAGAATTGCTTCAAGGTAGGGAAAGGCAAACAAATTGAACGAAGCGAGAACGATAGGGTTCAAACCATACTCAAAAATAGGGAGCACATTATTTATGTTGGTCTCAGGAAGAAGGGTAATCCTGACCAAAAGATATAGAACCAGAAGGAAAAAAAACAGGATTTCCGCACAACGGCCAATTACAGCAGGGCCTGATCGAACGGCGAAATAAATGACTATAAGCATGATGAAATATATCGCGTCGGAGGGAGTTTCCGGCATAATATCTATTGTGATAAAGTCGCCTAGATTTCGAAGCGTCATGATGAACACAAGAAAGGGAAAGAAAAAAATGAAAACGATGCTAATCGTCCCGCCCAAGGGACCGAAGAGACAACGGAGATGCTCTACGAAAGATTTCCCCTGTATTTGCCTAGCGATGGAGGCATATAAAGGTATCAATAACAGATGGAAACCTAAGGAGACTGGGATGGAGAGCCAGGCATCTTGTTTAGCGGCAGCAGTAATTGCCGCTGGGAGCACCAGATATGCGCTTCCTATTTGATATAATGTAAACCACATAATAGCTTGTCGAACGGTCAAGTTGGAATTCATTCCAATGCCCCCTTAAGATAACATTTCTATAAGTAACCGGCTTACTGGTTGGAATAGGATTCGAATGCCCGTCAGTGGAGTCGGCAGTTCAATGTTGGCGATCCGTAGGATAATCAATATAACGCCTATAGTCAACAATACCGAGCTGAATACAATTTCACGCACATATTGTTTCTTCTTGAATTTTTTAAACTCATACAGCGATGTTAAAATGGAACTTACGAGAATCACATAAAGCATATGCATTCACTCCTGATTGTGTAGTCCCATATCGATTGGACTGGTGATTTCTCCGAACCGGATCAAACGATAATTGAGCTGAATATCCACTTTAAGCGTTTGGAATTTTTGTGACCAATCCTCTTTCCATCTATGCCATTCACGCGGGAACTTACGGTGAAAAGCTTCTCCAAACCCGAATATATCGGAACCGATGTGTTGTGCATTTCGAATGCCTTCCTTCAAAGACTGTTCCAGATGCTCTTTAGCTGATTTTTGAAGATCTCTAAATGTCTCTTCATTCTTAAGGTTGGCATTGCACGAGACCGTTCCGACATTGGATTCTGTATCCACAATAAGAGAAATGTGCGGCTCATGGTCTATTATTTCTGGACGCATTTTTACTTTGGAACGGATTACTTCAACAACAAATTTTCCATTGGAATACGGACAATCGATGGAAGCTACGGTGCTGGAAACACGGTTGGATATATAGGTAAAGGCTTTACTTTGTGAATCATCCATCCAATTGATAAGTCGATCGCCCTTGAAAACACCAATTCCAGTGAAAAAATATTTAACATGTTGGGGCGACTTTGTCACATTATCAATAGTCAGGCCTTTTTCTAAGTTTGTCAGTCGAATACCAGTGAGGACTGGTTCAATGCCATCCTCCGTAAATTTCTGCAAAAGATCTTTTACATTGACCGCGGAAGTTGGAGCCCATGCTTTTTCAGAAAGCCTTAATGCCTTATACATATCCATTGCAGGCAAGATCTCGGTTGGAGCTACAAAAGTAACGGCCTCCTTTGCCGAGTTTTCTCTGACAACCGCCAAATAGAAATCAGGCCGAACTTCATGATCACGGAATAGAAAGTCCAGCGGCTCCTTGATTCCTTTTTTTGCTGTTTTTTCATCAAAAATTACAAATTTTAAGTGGGACATATACAATTTTCGGGAGGATTCCGTTGTTAATTTTCGAATAGCTTCAAATATGGTATCGGCGCGTTTGGAAAAAACGATCGTTGGCGTCCGTTCCATGGGGGAATTCCGAGACATTTGCGATGGGTCAACCACTTGTAGACTGACTTCATATTGGTCATCCACTGCATCAATACCCATAGCCATCACGACGGAAATTGCACTCAATTCCTTATTGTTCCAGCAACCCGTAAGAAACACCATTAGCCAGGTGCACATTAACAGTAACAAAATGGTGGATCGGTACGAGTTCATGATGGTCTACTCCTTTAGTTTTTGCGATGTTTTTTTTTAGTTCTATATGGAAAACGCAATATTGCGTCCTTCTGCTCCGACGATTTGTAATTGGCAAAGGGGCTCAAATACGGTACACCGAATGAATGAAGTCCATTCAGATGCACAAAGAGCATGAGGATACCAACAGTCAATCCGTACACACCAAACATAGCGGCTATTCCTATGAAAGCGAAACGTAATATACGGATAGGAATGGCAAAGGTGTACGAGGGAATGACAAAGCTCGAAATGGCAGTTATTGCAACAACAATGACCATAACAGCCGAAACGATGTTTGCTTCTACAGCTGCTTGGCCAATTACTATTGACCCGACAATAGAAACGGCTTGACCGACCGTCCGTGGCATACGAAGACCTGCCTCCCTCAGAATTTCAAAAACCACTTCCATGATCATCGCCTCAATAAATGCTGGAAACGGAACTCCTTCACGTTGCGCGGATAAGCTTAATAACAAAACTGTTGGAATCATATCCTGATGGAATGTCGTTAATGCGACATAAATGGAGGGAGCCAACATACAGATTGCCAGGCAGATATACCTTAATATTCGAATGATACTACTGTAAATAAAGGATTGATAATAATCTTCTGCGGATTGAAGGAAATCTACAAACACCGCAGGTGCAAGGATGGCGAAGGGAGATCCATCCACAAATATCGCAATTTTCCCCTCCATAATTCCTGCTGCAATAGAGTCTGGGCGATCAGAATTATAAAAGAGCGGAAATATCGTGAGTTGTTTATCTTCTTGGAGACATTCTTCCAAATATTCGCTTTCAAGCACACCTTCTACATGCATGTCCTTTAACTTGGATATCATGTCCTGCACCTTTTTTAGGTCAGCCACCTCATGTAAATACATGACCGATATATCGGTCTTGGTTTTTTCGCCAACTTTTATGGTAGTTAGACGTACTCTTGTATCCTTCACCCTTCGACGAACCATAGTCGTATTCGTACGTAAAGTTTCTGTAAACGACTCTTGCGGACCTCTGACCACAGGCTGCGTCTTCGAGTCCGTAATGCTGCGTTCTTCCCATCCAGGCAAAGAAATGACCAATCCTTCATCCGTATCGTTCAGTAGTAGGAGAAGACCACCTGAGAGGATCTGTTCCAAGGCATCTTCAAAGTTTTGAGTAAAGCTTGCTTCACCAATGTCCAAAATTGCGTTTTTCAATAACGGTAAAGTGATCTCGTCAGAGGAAACACGATCATGCAACGGACGGATCACGTTGTCCTGTACCTTTTGCATGTCAGTCATTCCATCCAAATAAAAAAGAGCGGCGTGTTTATGGCCAGTCGTGATCTCACGAACAATAAAATCCGAACTGTTTCCCATGAAGTCACAAATGAGATCGATATTCTGGCATAATTGTCTTGAAAATTTGGTATGTAACTTCATTTTCACCCTCCTCAGATACGTAGTATTAACAATAATCCGAAATAATACCACAATAATCCATGATTATGTTTGTTGTCGGTAAGGTTAAAAACATCTTTAACGGTAGAGGATTCGGGCTAAGTAATTTTTGAAGACAGCTACGGACAACAAGGAACTGACGATGCAACTCTTGAATAAGGGAAATTTTGATATAGCAAACAGCGTAGAAGAAGGGGGACTACGAAGGGTACAATACCTGCAATAATATACTATATGCCATTTATCTTAAGATGTATTATTTCATGAGAATACGTTAAAGGAGTTTTCCTCATGAATATTACATCTGTTTTAATTTACTGTTTTATTGCCACTTTTACACCAGGTCCAACTAATATCGTTATACTATCTACAGTCCATAATTTTGGGGCAAAAAAAGCAATGAAATATACGTATGGAGCAACTCTAGCTTTTGGTTTATTACTTGTTATTTCTGCTATTTTGAATACGATGCTTATAACGATCATACCGAAAATTTTAATTGTTATGCAGATAATCGGAAGCTGTTATATGTTCTATCTCGCCTATCAAGTTTACAAAATGGATACATCCAATCCAACCGTCAACCAATCAGCTACCTTTATGTCAGGCTTTCTTATGCAGTTTCTAAATCCAAAGGTAGTACTATTTACAATGACTGTAATTCCTAGTTTTATTATGCCCCACTATATCGCAATACCTGCGGTGACGATAAGTATTGTCGCTATAACGCTTATTGGTTTTTTAGCATTTGTGACATGGGTTCTTTTCGGTGCAATCTTCAAGGAGTTTTTACAGAAGCATAAAAAGACTGTTAATATAATGATGGCCTTGTTTTTAGCCTATGCGGCCATAATGATATGGATGTAGGTAAGCTTGTTAGGGGTGATTGAATTGGACAAATTTATCTATAAGAAATCAGCAGGTATTACTGCGCTATCAGCAAGTCTTTCTGAATTTAAGTATAAGAAGCACTCTCACATGGAATATGCAATAGGCGTAACATTGCGTGGAATTCAAGAGTATACCTTGGATGGCAGCTTACAGTTATCCTATCAAAATGGTGTGATGCTTTTTAATCCAGAACAGGCGCATGACGGAATGGCACATAATAAGGTGGGGCTTGATTATGTCATGCTATATATTGAGCCACAATTGCTTTTAGAGATTATTGAGCACAAGGATATCGTACGGTTTTCAACGCCAATTGTGTATGACTATAGCCTTGAACAAAAAATATTAAGTCTTTCTAAGGCTATCTTAAGCGAAAAAGATGAGGCTTTGTGTAGCGAATTACTTTTATCCTTGACGGATAGCCTTTTTCAAACCAATCTTTCTACAGACAATAAGAAAGAGAACGTTTTAATTCGAATAGCGAAGGATATGATTCATACCAACTTAGAACATGTACTTAAACTTGACGAGATATGTAAAGAGCTTAATTTATCGAAATTTCAGTTTATCCGATTATTCAATGCTCATACTGGAATTTCACCATACCAATACTTTCTTAACTGCAAGATCGAACGTGCAAAGCAGTTAATAGAAAAAAATAGAGATATTTATTCAGCAGTAGCAGAATGTGGTTTTGTTGATTTAACCCATTTAAATAAACACTTTAAAAGTGTATATGGAACAACAGCATTTGAATATATGTCACATTTAAATTGAGGAGGAGGGAATACGTTGAAACAAACTACAGATTTGCTGAAAATGAAGCAAAACAATGAAAAGATTGTCATGTTAACAGCCTATGACTATCCTTCTGCAAAGCTTGCAGAACAAGGGGGCGTTGACGTCATATTGGTTGGTGATTCGCTTGGAATGGTTGTTCTGGGTTACGATTCAACAATTCCAGTTACAATCGAAGACATGATTCACCACACGAAAGCTGTTAAACGAGGAGCGAAGGATACATTTATCATTACGGATATGCCGTTTTTAACCTATCATTTGTCTGTTAGAGATACATTAATCAATGCTGGGGAATTAGTTCAAGATGCCGGTGCCCATGCGGTGAAGCTGGAAGGTGCCGATGAAGTCGTCGAACATATCGCCGCCCTGACAAGAGCAGGAATTCCTGTCTGCTCCCACCTGGGACTGACTCCGCAAACTGTTGGAGTTTTAGGCGGATATAAGGTGCAGGGAAAAGATGCATTAGCCGCTAAAAAATTGCTGGAAGATGCTAAGAAATGTGAAGCGGCTGGAGCATTTGCTCTTCTTTTGGAATGTGTTCCAAGACAACTTGCAGAAGAAGTAACCAAAGCCCTTTCGATTCCGGTGATTGGAATTGGTGCTGGATTGGATGTGGATGCCCAGGTTCTCGTATATCATGATATTTTAGGCTATGGTGTTGAACGTGTTCCTAAGTTTGTAAAACAATACCATTCGCTGAATCCGTTTATATTGGAGTCCATTCAAGCTTATACTGCTGATGTGAAGAATAAACGGTTTCCTGAAGAAAAACATACTTTTACGATGAAGGAAGAGGAACTGAAAGTACTTTATGGAGGTAAGGCTGGTGATTCACGGTACTGAAGATGCGATTATCCCTTATGAACATGGAAAAAATTTGGCTAACGAAATTACAGGTGCGGTTTTACTGAGTTCAATAAAACAGCGGCAGTCTAGGACTTTATTTTTCCGTCCATGGCTGCCGCTGTTTCTATTACTTGGATCATCAGTCTAATGTAGTATCGTTTTACTCTTTGCCATTCCTCGTTCAGCTAACGTTTTCCGTTAGGTAATTAGTAAAAGAAAATAAGGGGTTATACAAAATAATGCTTGTTTTCATTAACCCATTGAGTAAATGTTCTGGCTGGCTTGCCTGTAACTTGTTCTACTGTCGGTAGAACGGTATAGGCTCCTTTAGGAGGGTTTTTCCCAATCCCTATAATAAAGTATTCAATAAATTCATTGTCATAGCCTTTGCTTTTCCAATCTTGTTTTACTTGTTCTTCTGTAATTTCAACAAGATCAATGTATTTATCTATAACTACAGAAATTTGTTTAATCATACTTTTTGGAGACAATGCTTCTGGTCCTGTCAAATCATATGTCCGCTTATCATGGCCTTCTTCTGTTAGTGCCTTTACTGCGACATCAGCGATATCAGCTTCATGAATTCTAGCGCTTAAACTATCGGGGAAAGCCGTACGAATAAGTCCTTCTTTTTGGATTGATTCTGTCCAACCACTGTAAAGTGCATTTTTCATAAATTCCACTGGCTTTAGTAAAGTCCATTCCATTCCGCTATTTTTAATAACGTCCTCAATTGGGTTCCCTTCAAAATCTAACAGGGCTACAATTCTTGCAACATTAGCTTGTTTTGCCATCTGAATAATTCTTTTGTTTTTTATAAATTTTTCGTCCGTTTGTTCACTCTGAGTGATCAGAAACAAGCTATCTATAGTATGGAGATGTGCTTTTATAGTTTCGGGAATATCAAGATCCCCTAGAACTACTTGTGCTCCTTTAGGTAAGTTGCTTTCCTTCCTTGACAATGCCTTTACTTCTATATCTTTTGCAACTAGTTGTTCAACAATATGACTCCCCACACTTCCTGTTGCTCCTGTAACTAGAACTTTCATTCCTTATATCCTCCCAAGATTAATTATTTAGGTATTACTTTCGATTAGATACTCCTCATGGTCTACTGCTATTTGAAGGTTACTTGGTTATAATAAAGTGTGGTGTAACACCATAGTCAAGGAGGGAATTCATGGAGAATAATGTTCACACTCATTTAACGTCAGGACAATTTGCAAAAGTGATGGGTATTAGCAAGGATACTTTATTTCACTATGATCGACTTGGAATTCTTTCTCCTGAATTTAAAGCTGAAAATGGGTATAGATATTATTCAATTAATCAAATGGATGTTTTTAAAGTGATCTCAATACTTAAAGAATTAGAAATGCCATTAAAAGAGATAAAAGAGTATTTAAATAAAAGGTCACCTCAGGAGCTCATTGTCCTACTTGAGAAAGAAGAGGCAATGCTGAATTCTAAAATTAAACAACTGCAAAAAATGAAAAATATAATATCAGAGAAGAAACGAATTACCCAAGCAGCAACTGAGATCGTTACAACTGATATTATTATTGAGGAAAAAAAGGAGGAGTTTTTGGTAGTAACAGAGGCTGATCCTTACACAAATGATAAAAGCATTTACGATTCTATGATAAAACACGAAAAGTACTTGAACATTTATAGTATTGATGCTTCCCATACAGTAGGCTGGATGAGAGATACTAAAAGAGTCTTAACAAATGAAACATTCAATTATGATTATCTTTTTACTAGAGTTAGTAAAAAATCAAATTATTCAAATTTCAAGCGAGAAAAAGGAACATATTTAATCGCGTACCATACAGAGGGATACTCAAGCGTATGTGACACTTATGATCGAATAATAAGTTATGCTAAAGATAAGAGCATAGAATTACAGGGATTTTTTTATGAGGATGTTTTGTTAGATGATCTTTCAGTTAGAGGTTATGAAGAGTATTTAATTGAGATCTCTGTTCAAATTTTAAAGATGTAGATTAGAAAACAAAGAAGACCCATCAAGGTAAATCAAACTTTCCTGCTGGTTAAACATCCATGCATCCCAATAAAACATTTTCCTCGCTGTAGTGAATGCCTAATGTCTGTTGAGCCGTACTTACTACTATTAATTGGGGTGATCTACAGATCGCAAGAGATAATGAATGCAAACATTCAAAAAATACAGGTTGAAAATAGTACCATATCGAACTATAATATTAGTACGATATGGTACTTTTTTTGAGAAAATGGAGGTGCACATGGGAATTATAAAAGGAAGATCTGTTTTTTTATCAGCATCCATAGATGCATTGCTGGCTAGAATAGTTTCAAGAAAACACAGGGAATCTGAGGTTGATACTTTAACAGCAACTCAAGCAAGGATTTTGTTTTATCTTTGGACGAAAGACGAAATACCTATACATGAAATCTCAAGGGTTACCAATCTTCAAAAGTCAACTTTAACGAGTATATTAGCTAAGTTGGGAAAAGCAGGACATATCAGTTTTATGCCTTGCCAAACAGACAAACGGAAAACAATAGTTAAAGTAGTGAACAGAAATGAAAAATTAGTGGAATTGAACAAAAAGATTATTGATGAAGTCGGAGAGATTTTTTACAAGGGATTTAGCGAGGAAGAAATAGCATTGTATCAAAGTTTCTTAATAAGAACTTTAGATAACCTGATAGAATGCGAGAATGAAAAAAAGTGAGGAGAGAGAGTATGAATAAAAAACTAAGAATGGTATCCTTCGTACTTTTAGCAACATTGGCTTTTGCCACACAAAAGGAAAGTTTCGTAGCTGCTGAAAGTCCTCCTACAGATGTGATTAGTATGGCTCCTACCTATAAAGATGTGGTGTATGCAACCGTAACTAATGACGATGGAAAGAAAAAAGAGTTAAAAATGAACATCTTTAAGCCGGAGGGTGTAACCGAAGCAACTCCTGTCTTGGTATATATTCATGGTGGAGGATGGGCTATAGGGGACTATCAGGGCGATGATGCGCCTAAAGATGCAAAGAAGGAAACAGCCGCGCCACCAAATCGACCAGCACAAATGACAGGTAGAGCTACAGATCAAGTGGCTACAGATTCAGCATATCAAGTTTTCAAAAAAGTATTAGAAGATAAAATTGCTTTCGTTTCCATAGATTATCGGCTAAGTGGCGAAGCTATTTTTCCGGCTCCCATTTATGATGTTAAGGGCAGTATCAGATATCTGCGTGCACATGCCAAGGAATACGGTATTGATCCAGAAAAAATTGCAGTAGCAGGAAATTCTGCAGGTGGACATCTGGCTACCGAACTCGCTGTTACTAGTGATATAAAAGAGCTTGAAGGTGATGTTGGGGGCAATCTTGAGTATTCAAGCAAAGTAATGGCTGCAGTTGATTTTTACGGTCCAACAGATATGTTTACCATGGGCCCTGAGATGGACCCAACCCTGCAATCTCCTGAGGAGGCAGCCGAAACACATGACTCTCCACGAGCAGCTGAAGCCAAACTTCTTGGATTTGATAAAGAAGGACAAGGTGTGGCAGTCCTGAGAGATATTCGGGATAAAAAACAAACCAATTCTCCTTATTGGGAAAAAGTAAAGTTGGCAGAATTGGCAAGTCCTATAAATTATGTATCTTCAGATGATCCACCCATGTTTATTGCACATGGAGGAAGTGACAGTTTAGTATCTATTCAACAAAGTTTGAGACTTAGAGATACTCTTAACCATGCAGGAGTAGAAAATATTTTTATGTCTAACTCTAAAGCTCCCCACGGTGGCCAGGGTGAAGATGTCAATAATGCAGCTATAACCTGGGTAACAAAAAAATTGCTTAATAAGTGAGAAATTTTGAATATTTATGTTATTTTATTAAAAAAAGGGATCTCCATTTATGGAGGTTCCTTATTCTTTAAAGCCTACTTTAGATGAATTAGATTGGCTCTTTTAACCGTTTCATTGCAGATTAAGTCGTTAGGCTATGAGTTAGATTAATTAATGTACTACCCATTGGATATCAAGATGAAATGTTTCTTGAACGGAAGATGCCGATCGAACAATAGGATCAGACAATTTTGTAGCGGAAAATGCTCATATGTGAGATGGCTTGATGATTTTAGGAACTCTATCCTAAGGGGTAGGGCTTCTTTTGGTTTGTTCTATTTAATAAATAGTCTGTGCTTGTTTGGTGGAAATTTGCCAATAGTCCTTCAATTATTCCTAGTGAAATATACGCTAAAATTCAATATTGATATTTCCAATAGGATATTCTTATTTTTGGGGAACAAAACGCATCTACGGATCCGAAATTTACGCAAAGTCTGTATCAAGAAGGAGAAGATGAAATGAGTATCTTGGAGGATTTATATTACGGCAAATGGTATCCAAGTGAACGAATCAAACCGAAGAACCCTGAACTTGAACTAACCCATCAGAAAATATCCGCTTCTATGGAAACTCTAAAAGCAAGATTGCCAGAACAAGATTATAAGTTAATTGAAGAACTATCTGATTTAAATGATGTCCTAATTTCTATATTATCTGCCTCGGATTATATTTCTGGGTACAAAACGGGAGTTTTGATGATGTTAGAAATATTTGATGGGAAAAATTATCGAAACTAAGGTATACCTTTGTAAAGTAAAGGGAAAGAAAACTTATACAGAATAGAGTTAAAAGGCAAGGGCCGGACGCTATAGCGTACCGGCTTATTTAATATGAGATGGCTGTTAATCTTATGATCATATAACTGAAATAAGATATATTTTCACGATTATTCAGAAGAAGATGAGGCATTAAAAAGGTACTTATTTATAATGAAGGGGGAGCTGAATTTAATAAATATAAGTCAGAGGTCATAGGGATTAAGTCTTCTAATTCATATAACAATTAGTAATAAAGATGGTTTTCCATAAATTTGAATAATGTTATTATGTCTTAATGAACTCAACCGAGGTAAATTATGACAACAATTAAAGTGACACCTGAACAACTTATAACTGTCTCTAAGAAATTTGAGCTTGCGCAGCAAACGGCGATGCAAATGAATAGTCAGTTATCGCAGCAAATTTCGTTTATGGAACGATTTTGGGAGGGGATAACAAAGGAGCAATTCTATTATAGATTCCAAACATCTCAGAAGAATATGGCTGACTTTGTTACACTAACAGATTCGATTGCTAGAGAACTACGGCAGCATGCAAATAAGTTTAGATTAGCAGATATGATGGAGGATGGGAATCTAGACCCAGGTTGCTTGCCACCTCCACCGAATACTTGCGCAGTTCCTGTTGCAGATACACGAAATGCGCTTCAGAAATCGGCGGATAGCTTAACGGAGCTTGGGCAGGATTTTGTAGCAGCTAATTCAGAACGATATGAGAAAAAATTTGATTCAGTCTGGAGCTTCCTAGATTATATGTCGTACGGCATTCCGAAGGGAATGTATCAAGGGTACATGGAACGGGCAGCTAAACAAAACGATTCATGGAATGACATGCTCAATTTCGGTACATTTGGAGTATCGGGCATGATTCAGGGAGCATTTAATCCCACAAATGCATGGTCAAAAGAACATATGGCAAATTTGATTGGTACAGCTGGTTTGATGATAGGTTCTACGACAACTAAAGCGCTGATTAAGCCCAAGAAATATTTTGGAGGGATCTGTTAAGTATGAAGGTGCTAAAAGTACAAATATTTTAAAAGAAAGCGAACAGCACCCTGCTTTTGTAAGAGGGCTAAATACAGATATTGATGATATATTCAGAAAGAATCCTGATGATCCTTTAAAAGAAGTTATTGGATCTGGAAGAGAGTCACATCCACAAGAATGGAATAAAATTATTGATGAGTTACATTCAGAGGGAGTAGAAGTAATATATAAAGGTAACACAATGGCATATTCTCCTAGCAAGGGAGGGCCTGGCCAACTAATAATAGATGAAGATGCTTCTATAGGAGCGTTAATTCATGAGTATACTCATTATCTAGATGATTCAAAACAAGGATTTCCAGGAATGAGTTACCATTTTCAAACAATAAATCGTGTGAAGATGGAATTAAATGCATATATGAGAGAAATAAAAATTGCCGAAGATATGGGACGTAATGATATTGCAAATATGCTGTTTGAAAATTATATTCAAGAAAGAAGATTACTGACCAGTCACTTGAAATAAAAATAATTCAGGAGGAACAAAATGAATATAGTAAAAAAAATAGAAGAAGGAAAATGTTCAATACAAGAGTTAGAAAATTTGCTGGAAGAAAAGAACCCCATAGTTTTATATCATGCATTGACACATATCGGAAAAGAAGGCCTCCGTACAGAGGAAATTATAAAAAAGTTAAGTGAATTGTCTTCAAAAAGGGAACCTCAAGATAAGATGATAGGTCATTATAAAGTAGGAGACTTAGCAATAGCTACTATGATAAAACTTGGAGAAAAAGAAGATGAGATAACTGGGTTTAAGATATTAGATGAATTTGAAAAAAAGATGGTTTTCCGTTTATTTGAAGAAATCGAATGGTAATGCCTCCTGTTCGTTTGAATGAATGCACTTAATTCAAAACTTATTTCATCTCGAACTATGAGGAGAAATAAGTTTTTTTCATATCTAATGGAGGTGAACCAAATGAATAGAATACTTATTCAAGCTGTAGAGCGTTTGTATTCAATTCATTTTGAAAGTTTAGTCAAGTCCAAAATTCGCCGAAAACGTCGCTCTAGGAGAAACTACTTAGCTGCTGAGTGTGTAGAGTAAAAGCCTAACCAAAAATGGGTAACGGATATTACGCAATATCGAGTGGGCGAACGCTGGTGGTATCTTTCTGCGATAAGGACTTGCCAAAGCTTTTGCAAGGCAAAAGGCGTGACCGGGCTGATCGTTCATAACGACTAGTTTAAAAATGGGTGAGAGGTGTTTTTACTTGTGGTGGTACTTTAAAAGGAAATTCTTTTGGTCAATCAGATTCTTGGCAGAAAACAATTGAATTTTTTATGAATTAGGGCGTGTCTTCAAACTCAGGCAAGCCAAACCATAATGGTTGCCAAGGCAAAAAAAGACTTGAATGTACACGCCAATTTATCATAGTGAGTCGCCAGACGACGATAAATTCTTTACTTTATTAAAGAAGCATTCCACCAAATAACGTTTTTTTTGTAAACGTCCTGATCATATTTTAGGGTGACTCGGCGATTTTTCTTTCCGGGAATCACTGGAATAGCCTGTTATTCCTTCAAAAACATGCGAATGGCATGTATATCTTACGCGCGGTCGTCAAACACTTGGGATGAACATTCCGGGATTATTCGTTTTAGGCCCCATGTTTTCGACAAACAGTAATGATGGAAGGAGATAAAGGGGTGAACGGTGTTTTATCCCAGTCCGAATATTGATTTTCGATACAAAAGCCGCGGCTCGTTAATAAACGCTGAAGCGTGTCATTATCAGTAAAGCGACATGCAATTCGAGAAATTGTTTTCTCCGATCCCCAATCACGGAACGTGACCCAGTGCATGATCTGGTTACTTGAATCATACGACTGTGTCCCAGATATCTTGACTTTAATTCCATCTTTATCGATAAAATTTCCCCAGATGCTTTCCTCTTGGTTGGATAAATCGGTTCCCAAGGGGTTTCGTGTTTCAAAAACAAATATCCCATTTGATTCTAGGTGCTTGTAGACGGTTTCGAGTAAGGCTCGTTGATCCTCATCGCTCAAAAATGCCTGGAATGCATTTCCTGTCAAATAAATCATGGAAAAACGCTTTTCGGAATCAAATGTACGAGCATCAGCTTCAATAAAATCCACAGGTAAACCTTGAGCTTTAACCCGCGCATATTCAAGCATCGATGAAGAAATATCAACACCTGTTATATGTATCCCCGATTTTGATAAATGAATGGTTGTCAATCCTGTACCACATGCAAGTTCCAGAACCTCGCCTGGGTTCAATCTAGCCATATCAAGATAGAAATTGTATTTATTAGTCTCACCGCCAAATTCAAGATCATAATTAATCGGGTCTCGATACTCTTCAAGATTATCGTGATTTATCAATATGAATCATCCCTTCACTACACTACAGATTCCTTTAAATCATCCTTCATTATACCATCCATTCTCGGTTTTGCGATATATGGAAACCACGTTGATGTTTTATAAAAAAAGGACTGACGCGCCAGCACTTTTAAAACAAAAAAGCCGCTAATTTAGCGGATCTGATGATGAAGGTATAATTATTGTAGGAACAAACAAAGGACTAGATCATTTAACTTACCCAGAAATAAAAAAAATCATAGGGGATAAAATTCTTATTAAATATGCAGATCAAAATGAGACGTAAAAAAGGCGGTTTCCCCTTTTGGGGAAACCATTCGTTATACATAATTCTTTTAAATATTTACTAAATATCCGCATTAACCATACTCTGAATTTTTTATGCGAGAAATTATAGTATTTATATCTCTTTGTTATAGGAACTTCTTCATTTCATTAAATGCTAACTCCCTGTGGCCTGCTTGGCAGTGTTGCTCACCACCCGTTTCTTTAGTAAATACTTTGGTTGTAATGGACGCAGCATTGATTAATTCTTGTTGGATTTGTGCGAGTCGGCTAATAGGTACGTATTGATCATCTTCTCCAGCTAATAAAAGAACATCTTGATTTATGAATGCTCCAATGCCTTGCATCGTGTGCTTTTCGAAATTTTTAATGAGTTCAAAAGGCGTTGCTACACCGGTGTTTTCCATCCCTTTGGTAATTTTCCAATGCAAATCAATATTGTGAGTCATCATCTGTTCGAATAATGAATTCACTTGATCTACTTCATTACGATCGACTAGCTGCACTATGCTCTGGTAAGTCTCTTCTGGCATGCCCATTTTTAAGGCATCTAAACCACAATAGAAAATGTTAAAAGCAACTACTTTATCGATTCTCTTTTCGAAGGCTGCCGCACGCATTGCTAAATATCCTCCCCAAGAAGCACCTACGAGACTAACACGATCTAATTTGAAATAATCAATCACCGTTGATATGGGCTTTTCCCAGTTATGAATGAATTTTAGGCCGTTTTTTAAAGCAGTTCCTTGGCCAGGGCCATCGAATACAATAATATTGTAATCAATTCCCTTCATAAATCTCATCATTTTAAGCATCTCTTCCATGTAAGAATCATACCCACCAAAGACAAGTAATGTCTTCGTAGCTCCAGGTGTCAATAATTTTACAGCAGGAAGATACGAGTCTTCATAGGGAATCTTGTAGGATTCATAATCAAAATCATGAAAGCCTTTATAGAACATTTCTCTATATTTTCGATACATTTTTTCTTTATTGGGGTCTGTGGTTGCAAGATAAAATTCTGCAGCTTGATAGTAGACTGAGGCTAAGTCATAGTCCTTGCTGTCTTCGCGTTTCTTTGCAAAATTGAGCCAAGCTTCATACCAGCTATGGGTGTCGTTTAATTTCGGAATCATTTCTTCCAAGTCAGCTTGTGCTCGATCATCTTCTTGATAATAATCATTGATAAAACGATTAATTTGAAGATTGAACTGTTCGTTATTGACATAGGATTTAAACATATATTGTCCTCCTTCAATTTGGGTATGTGCTTACTATAGAGTATAGTTACTACATAAAAAATAATTAGTATCGCATAATCTGTAAGATATCTTACATGTTATATATGAATTGTTCGAAAACTTACACATGAGGAGCAAGTGGTTAAATGAATGAAGATATCAGAATTTATAAACAAAAATAGCTATTGAGCGAGCTTTAATAGAATTACTCCAACAACATGATTTTAAAGATATTACGATCAAAAAAATCTGTGATCAATCTCTTATCGGACGTTCTACCTTTTATAGTCATTATTTAGATAAGTACGACTTGCTAGAAAAAATAGTTAAACAGTATGCTTGATGTCTATTCAGTGGGTTTTGAAAAATGGCAAAGATGCGAACATCATTTTTCTTTTAGATCAAATGCAAGAATATATTATTAATCAGTTAAAGTCTGACTTGTATCAAGGTTAAATGTTTTAGCTAGTATGAGGGCGGTGAGATTACTTGGTTGATATAGAAAAGAACTTTAAACATAAAGAATATGCACCCCTCGAAGGGATGTGTTTCAAGCTACGAGAAATTGAGCATATCAAGAATCAAGCAAATGATTGGGAGCTAAGACTTCAGTTTATCGAATCCCACATGATTCTTGTTGCGGCAAGCGGTCAAGGCTGGCTAACGATTGATGGGCAATTCATCGAACTTCGACAGGGCAGCGTTTACGTGTGTACGCCAGGAGAACTCATCGAAGCAGCCGCGCACTCCTTTGATGAACGAGGGTTTTATTATCTTCGATTTGATGTTATGGACGATGAGGTATCTTCAGCCCATTCGATGCAGATTATTAAGAAGAACAGCCCGTTTCCGGCTAAAGGGGAAGTTATCGTTACGTCGCCTGTTTCTGTTAATACGTTGTGCGATACCATTAACCAATACTTGCAGGATGAGGATCATTTAAAACGATTTCGCGGGCAAATTCTCTTTCAAGAACTGCTGCATACCATCTTGCAAGATGCCCATCTTGAACAAGGAAACGATTCGGAAACAGCCCTAGACTATATCAAAGGCTATATAGAGCAGCATTACCAGAAAGAACTGACAATCGATCACTTGGCCAAGGTGGGGGGAATGAGTACCCGTCATTTTATGCGATTATTCAAAAAAAGGTATGGCTGCAGCGCGATCGACTATTTGGCAGTGTTCCGAATCGAGCAGGCACAACAGCTGATGAGGTCGGGTGGGCAAAATCGTCTTCGAGATATTGCACGACATGTAGGTTACCATGACGATACTTATTTTCGGCGCAAATTTAAACAGGTATCGGGCCTGCCTCCAGCGGCATTTATGCAGAACAGCAGAAAAAAAATAGTCGCCTACGATTTCCCCAACATTGGACAATTGATTGCGCTTCAAATTAATCCTTTCGCCGCACCAGCCGATCACCCATGGACTGGTTATTACAAGCGAAAGTATCACATGGATGCCGTGCTTCCTCTAAGTTCAAATCAATGGATCAAGAGAGAAGAAATTCGACTTGCTGAACCCGATTTTATTGTTGGTATCGACACTCTGGTATCTCCTGAGGAACAGGAAATGCTGAGGAAAATTGCACCTGCATTTTTTGTACCCTGGGTGAAGAACGATTGGCGTACGCATTTGCGCTTAATTGGGAAATTTCTGGACAAGACCGTAGCAGCCGAGACTTGGCTTGAAAAATATGATCGAAGGGCTCTTTTTGTAAGAGAGCAAGTGAAACATGTATTCAAGGATGATCGTCTCCTCATTCTGAGAATCACCGGTGATCGTTACAATGTTTTGGGCAGTAGAAGCCTAGGCACAGTATTTTACGATGATCTGCATGTTCTGCCTGTGCAAGGCGTCGATCTTTTGAGTCAAAATCAGCAGATAACGCCTGACCAACTAGCGAATTTTGATCCAGATCGTTTATTGCTCATCGTAGACGAGGACATTCAGTCACAATTAAGTTGGCAAACACTCATGAATTCTAAGCTATGGAGTGATTTGAAAGCTGTCAGGAACAGCCGGGTGGACTTCCTTCCCTCATATCCTTGGGTAGAATATACGGCTTTCACTCATGAGCTTATGCTGGATGAAGTTTTAAAGATTTGGCGGGATCGTGCATGAAAAAAAGTCGCTATCGTCAATATTCCGAAATTATAAATTCATCTATACTCCTAATATATGATAATGATAATCAATTTTAATTAGAGGTTGTCATAAATAAATCAAATGATCAGGAGGACCACCGAAGAATGAAGCAACAACGACATATAATCGCAGGTTTAATTATCGTATTGTTCGTCATTGTAAGTACTGCTTGTGGAGCCAATAATGCAGGAAACACAGCTAGCAATTCTGAAAAAGCGAATAAAGGAGCCACTGCTGAGCAGCACGTTATTTCAACTTTAAAAGGGGACCTTAGTATTCCAACGGAGCCCAAAAGGGTCATTGGACTCTCTGTTGTTTACCCAGAGTTGTTATATGCACTTGGCGTTACGCCTGTTGCGGTACAAAACTATCATCCGGATTTCCCATCCTATTTAAAGGAACCGTTTAAAGATACACTGAAGATGGGAATTGCCCAAACTCCTAATTTTGAAGCTATTCTGGCCTCTAAGCCGGATTTAATTATTGCCCCTACGTGGTGGTCCGATAAGGATTATGCTCAGCTTTCCAAAATTGCACCAACGGTGCTTTTACCGCAGCGGGATGATTGGCGTGATGAGTTACGGGATATTGGCAAGGTTCTAGGCAAAGTGGAACAGGCTGAAAAGGTCATTCAGGATTTGCAAACGAAAGAAACTGAAGCGAAGGAGAAACTTCATTCTCTAGTTGGTGACGAGACAGTCATGTACATGATGATTATGGCGAAGGAGATCGTTATTTACGGAGAAAATAGTGATCGGGGAATCTTCATCCATAAGACATTAGGTCTAAAGCCGATTAAAGAATATCCACAGGGTGAGCTAAGTCTATCCATTTCATTGGAAAAAATACCGGAATATAATCCTGACCATATCATTTTGCAGTTAGATGATGACTCCAGTCAAGAAGTTCGGAATAGATATGAGGAAATGCTGAACAGCTCTTTATGGAAAAACATGACAGCCGTGAAAAAAAAACAGGTTCACATGATGGGAGGCAAGGAATGGTTTAGTCTTGGCATGTCTCCATTGGCAGATCTTCATGCTATTAACGATGTCGTTCATGCTTTTGAAAAATAGAGAACAATAATGGGAGTGTATGCTATGGGCACGGTTGATTTTCAACATTTGGAAGAAAAATTTTTCCTTACTTTGAATGAGCTCGATAAAACCGTGCTTACCATCCCTGCATTTGATCTATTAAAAGTTGAAAATATGAATCACTTAATCGACACATACGGCACGCTCATCAAAGCTAAAGAACGTTCAGCAGCAGCAGCTTTTTTTATTAGCTGGTACGCCGGGGTATGCGGTGCGATGCAGCACATGCTGTATCAAGGCAACGTGTTGCTGTTGGATTTATCATTATCTAATTTATCCGTACAATTATATGTAGTTGACGGCTATCCGCTTTTTTCATTTAAAATCAACGAAGTGCGATTTATCCAAATTTCGATAATGGACTGGGATGAGGGGGAGAAGAAATCGCTTGATTCCTTTTACAGGGAACAGGTAACGCCTATAATCCAACTTTTGTCCCAACTGGCCCCCATAAACGCTATTCCATTATGGGGACAAATCGTTAATGCGTTGTATGCTCAAATGGAAGAAGAGTTGGCCGAAGCGTCTGATGAAGAAAGTAGAACCAGGATCATTTCTTTTTTCAAATTGCTCACACACGATGTCGATGCTAGTGCGTTCGGACTCCGTAATAACCCGTTTAATATTAAACCAAATTTCATTGAACACCCAAATATCCCTGATCAAAAAATGTTAGTGAAAACAGCTTGTTGCCTGGCTTATTGCTTGGATCGTGAATTTGGTTACTGTTACGCATGTCCGCGATTAAAAGAAAAGGATCGGGCATTAATGAGAGCGAATGGACGTTGTTGAAAAAACATCTGCTTTGATTGGATAATAACGATTGAAGCTATGGAACTACGATTTTGATGGGCATGTTGCGTACGAACAATATATTTTTACAGTTGTTATATGAATTTCTTCATTTCATTAAATGCTAACTCCCTGTGACCTGCTACCACCTGTTTCTTTAGTAAATACTTTGGTGTAATGGACGCAGCATTGATTAATTCTTGTTGGATTTGTGCGAGTCGGCTAATAGGTACGTATTGATCATCTTCTTGATAATAATCATTGATAAAACGATTAATTTGAAGATTGAATTGTTCATTATTGACATAGGATTTAAACATATATTTTCCTCCTTCAATTTGGGTATGTGCTTACTATAGAGTATAGTTACTACATAAAAAATAATTAGTATCGCATAATCTGTAAGATGTCTTACATGTTATATATGAAGTGTTCGAAAACTTACACATAAGGAGCAAGTGGTTGAATGAATGAAGATATCAGAATTTATAAAACAAAAATAGCTATTGAGCGAGCTTTAATAGAATTACTCCAACAACATGATTTTAAAGATATTACGATCAAAAAAATCTGTGATCAATCTCTTATCGGACGTTCTACCTTTTATAGTCATTATTTGGATAAGTACGACTTGCTAGAAAAAATAGTTAAACAGTATGCTTCTGATTTTAAAGTTGAAATTAAGCAGCGTTTTGATTCCACGGAAGATGGCAAGGTGGCAAACGCCATAGAACTTGTAACCGATAATATGATTAAGAATAAGCTCGAAATTTCAACATTGTTAGCCGTTCATGAAGTGACAGCAGATCTACGTAAGGAATTTGAACAAATTTTGTTTAGGACTTGCTTAGATTATTTAAAGCAACAGAATTCTTCAACTTCGATCGCATTAGAGTATTTAGCAGAACTATATGCTGCTAACTCAATGATGTCTATTCAGTGGGTCTTGAAAAATGGCAAAGATGCTAACATCATTCTTCTTTTAGATCAAATGCAAGAATATATTTTTAATCAGTTAAAGTCTGATCTATATACAAGTTAGCACACGGGGAGTATGGGTTGCAGGAATAAACAATGAAGATCTATTTTGTGAAATGCAAAATAACACTTTGTTAAAGTTCAATCACGAATTAACAAAGTGTTATTTTAAATAATCTTCTCGTTCACAACATTGTTTCACCAAAGGTAACTTACCGGAACTTTAACTTTATAATCCTTGGGTAAGTCCTAATATCTGATCATTCACATGTACATTACTTAATCCCCCGTGATAACAAACTACGGATGCAATGTCGAGATCCAAATACTTTTTTAATGAGAGATGAGCTACTTTTATATCGGGTGTGGTCGGGACATGAATTCCCGCGAGAATCCCGTTTACACTGTACATCGAATCCCCGGCAATAAGAGTTTTACTTTGCCTTAAATAAAGGCTGATATGACCCGGAGTATGCCCAGGCGTATGGATGACTCGAATCCTGCTGCAAAACGGAAGTTCCTGGCCATCTATTAAGATATCATCCACTTTGCCCTTCGGGGGATTCACAAGGTGACCATCTTTTAAAAGAGGGATCTCCCCCTGAATATACGGCTTATCCAGTTCGTGTGCATAGACTTTAATATGACTGCCACACTCCTGCAAAATCTCAGGAAGACTTCCTATATGATCCACATCTTGATGCGTCAAAATCACAGCTTTTAGTTGGTCAAACGACACGCCTACCTTTTCCATAGCCACGCGTAAATCTTCAATTTGCCCAGGAAATCCTGTATCTATTAATACAGCCATTTCTCGATCCCACAAAAGAATGGGGTGAATCATATTCCCATGAAAATCTAGCTGAAGCATTTCTACTCCCTGTGAAATTTCCATAATATCGGGCCTCCGTACATGTAATTGCCACCCATGCTAAAATAGGTTCATGGGGCGAATCCAACTCTGTAGCGTTGCCGTTCCTTAATGTCAATGGATACGGTGCGAATGGATGTAATAGGAATAACAAGCGTCTGATATTGCGTAACGTATTTAACGAACTTGTCGTCAATCTGATCCAATATCCCGTCGCATACATTTGTCCCATCTATAAAATGAATAGTTACTTCCTTGCCTTGTAAGCTTGCTAACATGATATCACCTCGTATTATTTCTTGAAGTTTCTTGCAGATCATTAGGTTTTGAGCATACTTTACAAAGAAGTTATCACTTGATCAATAACACCATATTCCAGTGCCTCCTGAGCGGACATGTAAAAATCCCGGTCCATATCTTTTTCGACTTTTTCAAAAGATTGCCCGGTCCGTTCAGCTGTGATACGGGTTGCCTTTTCACGCGTCCATAAAATTCGTTTTGCGCTGATCGCAATATCGCTGGCCTGACCTTGTGCGCCGCCGTGCGGCTGATGGATCATGATTTCACTGTTCGGCAACGCCGAACGTTTCCCTTTGGCGCCCGCCAGCAAAAGGATCGCGCCAAACGAAGCAGCAAATCCCGTACATATCGTGTGCACATCGGGTTTGATGTACTGCATCGTATCATAAATGGCAAATCCTGCGGAAGTAGAGCCACCCGGGCTGTTGATATACATGTAAATTTCTTTTTCCGGATCTTCTGCCGCCAGGAACAATAATTGAGCAATAATACTGTTAGCCAAATGGTCATCAATGGCTGCCCCGACAAACACAATACGATCCTTTAATAGTCTGGAATAGATATCGTACGATCTTTCACCTTGAGCAGTTTGCTCGACAACATAAGGCACATAAACACTCATTTTTTATACCCCCAATTTCCTGTTTCCAGTTGATTTCTCCTTGTAAACGAACCGAGGCCGTAAAAAGATACGGAGGCTTTAATGGGAAAACGATTTACGTAAATGGTGTAACTTTTACAACCACTTGTTCGTTTACATTGGAGGTAGCAAATGGTTTTGCTCTAGGAAAGGGCAGAATAAGACCGTGGAGGAGAGGACCTATGCGCATAGATGATTCTATACAAATGACAGATAATATAATAAACATCGAGAACTTGGAGGAATTACAGGCGGTCCTGAAACGTTACTGTCTGTCGCTTACGAAATCAAATTGGGATGCGGAAGAACTGGCTCAGGACACTTGGATCAAAGCATTAGGTAAGTTAAATAGCTTCGAGCATACAAATCCCGAAGCGCTTTTGCTACGGATTGCTAAGAACACCTGGATTGATGACATACGGAGAAAAGCAGTCTACACTCGGATATTGAATAGGGAACAAGCGAAAGTAACTGTACCCGATCATGGATCTTTTGAAATCGAGATAGCGCTGCATTCCTTAATGAATCATTTATCTCCGCTTCAGAGAACTGTTTTTTTGCTGCGAGATGTGTTTGGATATTCGATTCGTGAGACATCCGACATGCTTGAAACAACGGAGGGAGCGGTAAAAGTTGCACTCCACCGGGCACGAAAATCGCTTGGAGCAGTCAGGGAGGATCTTCTCAAAGGAGAGTTATCCTTACCGGAAAGTGAAAACTCGAAAACTTTTCTGAGAGCGTTGACGGCGGCATATCAGATGGGAGATATTGCAGCAATGGTTATGCTCTCCCATCAGGATGAAATGGAGCCGGACGTGGTGATCGGAATCGTCAATCATAAGCTGCACCGGAGTCTCGCTACAATAAAACAAACGGATTCCCATACCATGAGTATGATAGCGGCGTAGTTTGCGAAAAGAAATGCAGAGCTGATCATAGTGGTTGTTTCTGATGAAACAAGCTCCCGGTCATTCCAATTTACAGCTCTTAGCTGGGATTAAAATGAAGTATATTAAAGAAGATAGCGGAAGGGGGAAGGTTCAAATAGGTGAATTAGAAAATTTGCTAGAAGATAAGAACCTCATAGTCTTATATCATGCAATGACACGAATCGGAAAAGAAGGCTTCCGTACAGAGAAAATGATAAAAAAATGAAGTGAATTATCATTAAAAAGGGAACCCCAAGATAAACAAAAGAAGAAATATCTGGATTTGAATTTTAGATGAATTTGAAAAAAAGATGGTTTTCCGATTATTTGAAGAAGTCGAATGGTAAGAATTCCTGTTCATCTGGATGAATGTATTTAATTTAAACTTATTTCAACTCGAACCATGAGGAGAAATAAGTTTTTTCATATCTAATGGAGATAAACCAAATGAACAGGATGCGCAATCAATCGGCGCTGGAGAACGAAATGAGTGTAATATTTCAAACTGTACTTCTATTGATAACGATGCAAGAAGTCATCAACTAATTTGGCGTTTGTCATCTGAATTACGGACTGATTTTCCAGTTCCTCGGCCATATCATCATCCGTCATGGACACGAAAAAAATAATATCTTCTTTGGATTGGCCGAATTGATTAAAAAGTACATCGTCTGTTTCCTTAACTACCTTGGCCATAATTTTTATCACTTCATCTTTATAGTCAAACACATTTTCGGTTGCATACAGAAATTTGCTAATATGATTGAGATGTGTTGTATCGCCATATTGATATTCGCTTAATCCCCATCTATAATAATTTTCATCTTCCTTGCTGTTGCACAGGCCTTGGGCTTTCATGTTTGTGATATGTCTAACAAGTGATTCCTCCGTATTAACAGCAAGAAACAAGGTGATAAAATCGCTGTCTGTGCCAAAAGCACAAGCGTAAACCCGCTCATTCTTCACTTCTTCCAGTATGCTTTTAAGATCATCCAAAAATCCTGCCCTAAATCTTTCCTCAAATTCACTTAGAAAATTGCTCATCTGATTCATATACTCCTTAATGTCTCTTTTGATAAACTTAGATTATCAGATTTCTCTAATTAAAGTTAGCTGGAGTTTGTTCAATTAACTGGAAAAAATGTTTTAGAAACCCTTTTATTTGTTTAAAAAAAGTTGTTATAATTGTTAGATCAGTGTGTAGAGATATTGGTACTAGTTTTAATGACCAAAAATATATGTCGCATGATACGTCTACCATCTGAAATATTTTTATTTCGGAGGGAAACAATATGTATAAGGAAGAAAGACTGCCTCAAAACGCAAAAGAAGGTATATTATTTTTATTGATTATTTCAATTATTTCAGTAAACACGATCGCCCCGATTATTATGGGATTGGAGCGCGGCTTTAGTAAAGAAAATTATTTAGAAACGCTAAAGATTATTCCGTTTATGTGGATTATCGTTGTCTTGTTAGTAAGATTGGTTGCGGGACCGTTAGTGGGTAAAGTGATACCCAAATTCGTAGGACAAACAGATGGATTTAATGCTAGAGTTTTATTGAATACTTTATTGAATGTTACGGTCTTATCTGTTCTTCTAACCATTATAGGAACTTGGGTTGGTACGAAACAAATAAGCCTAGAACCTTTTCAGAACTTCTTTCATAGTTGGTTTAGAAATTTTGGTGTAGCATTTTGGATTGAGCTATTGATTGCTCAGCCAATAGCAAGATTTGCAATGAAAAAAATACACGCAAGACAGGCTATCCAAGAAAGAGTGTAAATCCGTAACACGATACCAAAGTCATAATAAAAAACCGCATAACAATGTGGTTTTTCGTAAATCGGTAAAGTTACAAACCATATAAAAAAAGCGCTGGTCCCAGGCTGGAACCAGCGCTTTTTCGCGTTTCAGATTACGAACTTTCGTCAAGCCAGGCAGGCCGGGTTGGCGACTTATTTCCTAAAATGACGCATTGCCGTCCGTTCGCCTCTATTCTTACTGGGCCGTTAAAATCAGTGGTCCGTCCGACGTAACTGCGATCGTATGCTCATATTGCGCTGACAACTTGCCGTCGGCCGTTCTCGCCGTCCACTGATCATCGTCGATCGTGATACGGAACGTACCTTGGTTGATCATCGGTTCAATCGTAAACACCATGCCTTCCTTTAACCGAATGCCTTTGCCGGCTACGCCGATATGCTCGTAGCTTGGCTCCTCGTGCAGGCTCCGCCCGATCCCATGCGCCAGCAGATCGCGTACGACCGAAAACCCGTTTGATTCCGCATGCTGTTGAATCGCCGACGTTATGTCGCCGAGTCGGCCCCCCGGGAGTGCCCGGGCGATCCCCAGATCCAAGCATTCCTTTGTCACCTTCATTAATTTTTGCGCTTCCGGCCGGATATTGCCCACCGCATAGCACCAGCACGAATCGCCAAACCATCCGCCGTATTCCACGACGATGTCGAGCTTCAGCAAGTCGCCGTCCATAAGCGCCTGGTTCGAAGGAATGCCGTGGGCCACCACATCGTTGACCGAAATGCAGGTTTCGGCGGGGAAACCGTTGTACCCTTTCGTAAACTGCTTGCCGCCCAGCTTGGTGATGTGTCTGGCAACAAAGTCATTGATTTCCCGGGTGGTGATCCCAGGCCCGATCAGTTTGGCCACCTCGCGGTAGCAGTCCGCAACGATTTGGCTCGCCGGCTTCATCTCTTCGATTTCCCTAGGTGATTTTAGAATGATCATTTTTGTCTATTCGCTCCTTATCAATTCTATAATTTTAAAAACCGGACGATATCTTTGGCCTCCTCGTGCAGCTTTCCGCGGCGAAGCGAAAGCGAGGCGCAGCCGACCAAGGCGGCCAGCAGCATTTCCGCGCGCTGTAGCGGATACGGCGGCTCCGCCGCGTTTCCGCCGGAAGCGGCAGTCCCGTCCACCGCATGACCGGTTTCCAGCAGCGCGGCAAGCGGCGCGAGCACCTCCCGGCGAAAGGCGGCCGAGAGCGGGGCCGAGCGCGCTTCAGGCAGCGAGGCAAAGCCCTCACCGGCCAGCTTATGCAGCAGGTACAGGGCGTGGTCCTCCGCCCAAAGCTGTAGCAGCCGAATGCCGGCGGCGGCGGGGCCAAGCTCTGCGGCAGCGGCCGTTTCGCGGCTTCCGCTTTGGGAATCCGCGGCAGCCGAGTTCCCGGTGTCCGCCGCAGCAGCCAAGCCGAAATGCCCGCCCGCCGGCGCCTCCCCCGAAGCCGAAGCGCGCGGGGCCTCCAGCCATCCCCCGGCCCGCTCCAACGCGTCCCATAGCAGATCGTGGAGCAAATTGCCCTTATTACTGTAATAATGGTATACCGTGCCATAGCCGAGTCCCGCTTGGACGGCCACATCGCGGATTTCCAGTAAAGGCCCTTTATTCAAAAACACATCGGCAGCGGCTTTCCGGATTTGCGCCAGACGCCGCAGCCGGATCTCTTCGTTTTGTTCCTTCGTGCGTGGAGACATCTCGTCCGTCACCTCTTTTATTTTTGACCTGCTCTTATGTCAATATAAAACATCGGCTTGCAAATAACAAGAGTCGGGCAAACAAAAGTCCCGGCAACACCTCATAAACGAATGAAGATCAGTTATATATCAGCTCAATTTTAATGGTTGGATTGTACTGATATCATTTAGCTGGTCCCAGGTGAGCAGAAGTTATGCTATACTTGCGAAGTAAAAGGGGGTGCCTACTGATGGAGAATCTATTGGGATTGTCTGTGACTTCTTACACTCATGCAAAGCCAATTATTAGGAAAGCGTTACTTTGTATGGGGCGAAACAATTTTTAACGCTGAACAAGCTTTTTTAATATTTTTGGCTTTGCACCTTATTTTAAAGAATCAAAATAAGGGGCGAGCAAAATTGAGATATACGAATGCTACAAAAATTTTACCTAAAAAACTAATTATGGAAATTCAAAAATATGTTCAAGGAGAGACTCTGTATATTCCCAAGCCAAAAACGGAATATATGAATTGGGGCAGTTTGAGTGGCGGGAGAAGGTTGCTTGAACAGCGAAATGCCGCAATCAGAAATGCTTTTCAAAATAGCAGCAGTATCGAGCAATTAGCTAAGGAGTTTTTCCTCTCTACCGAAACCATTAAGAAAATTGTTTATTCACATAAAAATACCTAGTTTGCAAAGTGGCGTGGTACTCTACCCGCATAAATGAATTTAATTTTGGCTTCATAACGTGGTGAGCTTAGGGCGTGATCGGATGATCGCTGTGAACGACCAATCCGTCACGTCTTTTTTATTTGGCAAAAGTTTTGATGTGTGTTTGCATTACCTCCCACATCCAGATTCCGAAATACGTTTTTGGCATTTCATTTTCTCTCTTGAACTTTTTACATACCGTTCTTGATCCCAAAATTCCGCTCACCCTCCCTCAATGATCCAACAGACCCATTCTATTTCAAAGGCTGTACTTCATTTTTTTATTATTGTTTTTATGCCAAAAATGATTCTAAATCGTTGTTTTCATTTATAAAGCTTATTTTAATCTTTAAAATATGAATATAAACGACAGCAACAATTGAAATATGTATTGATTCATTGTCTTTAAAACAAGAAAGCGGGGAAACGATTACTATGGGGGAGCAAAGAAGTAGAAGTAGACATCTGATTGATCCAGAAATTATCAGTGCAGTTGATTTAATACTAATAACCGACCTTACCGAATCTACACTAATGGAAGCACGTAAAAATCAATCTCAAATGATGCAACAAATAGATGTAACGCAGATGTTCCCTATTACATTAGAAAAAAAGGTTGTGCCAAGCTATTTTAGGGGTCCAGATATTCAAATAGAAATCATTAAGCCCTCACAATCAAAGCATCATAAGATGCCTCTATATTATTCGATACACGGAGGCGGGATGGTCTTAGGAAGTCCAGTCGTGGATCGTCCTGCTAATGCATCTCTTGCTTCACAACATGGTTTTTGTTGTGTATCTGTGTACTATCGCCTAGCACCAGAGCATGTACAGCCAAGTCAGTTACAGGATTGTTATTCGGGCCTAAAATGGTGTATTGAACATGCGGAAGAGTTAGGGATAGATACTCAGAAAGTTGCCGTAGGGGGCAGCAGCGCTGGCGGCGGATTGGCGGCTGGCCTAGCCTTGTACATTCGTGATCAGAAGGAATTCGAAATCCATCATCTAAGATTAATGAGGCCAATGCTAGATGATCGCACAAGCACCGCACCAGAGCATCCATACGCAGGAGAGTTTATTTGGACAAAACAAAGCAACTATTTTGGCTGGAAATCTGTATTGGGGGATGAACCGGGTCAGGAGGAGGTAAGTGAGTATTATGTGCCGGCCCGTGCTAAGTCATTGGCCGGATTACCACCGACTTATATAAATATAGGTACCCTTGATTTATTCATTGATGAGGTCTTAGTTTTTGCAAAACAACTGGCCATTGATGGTGTCTTAGTGGAATTACATGTCTATCCCGGGTACCATCATATGTCTCCCGCGTTTCCGGATGCGCATTTTTCAAAAGAAGGGGCTAGAACAAGTGAATATGCCTTACTGAAAGCTCTGGAGATGTTCTAATGAGTATAATGTTAAACTCCTCTAATAAGCTCCGACCTCAGCGTGTCAATGTCGCCAAGGTGATTGCGTTAAAACTCAAGTTGATCGTGCTGGATGAGCCGGTGAGGGAGAGGGATACTGATATATTCTAATCTGATATTATCTTTTTTCATCCCTTCCGACTTTTACCATTCATTTAGGGTAAAATAGTACCAAGCATAAAATCCAACTACGGAAGTGGTGATGTCCCATGACAACGAGCAGCAAACCGAATAGACTAGCCAAGGAAAAATCACCTTATTTGCTACAGCATGCTCACAATCCAGTAAATTGGTTCCCTTGGTCAGATGAGGCTTTTGAAACTGCTAAGCGTAATAACAAGCCTATTTTCCTATCTGTCGGCTATTCCACTTGCCATTGGTGCCATGTAATGGGGAGAGAATCTTTCGAGGATGAAGAAGTAGCTGAGGTATTAAACAGGGATTACGTATCCATTAAGGTGGATCGTGAAGAACGTCCAGATGTGGATCATATCTATATGTCCATCTGCCAGACGATGACGGGGCATGGAGGCTGGCCACTGACGATATTGATGACGCCGGATCAGAAGCCTTTTTTTGCGGGGACGTATTTGCCCAAGGAGCAGAAATTTGGCCGTGTCGGACTGTTGGAGCTGCTGGACAAGGTGGGTACCCGGTGGAAAGAACAGCCCGAAGAGCTGGTGGAGCTGAGTGAGCAGGTGCTTACCGAGCATGAGCGGCAGGACTTGCTTGCAGGTTATCGCGGTGAACTGGATGAACAGAGCTTGAATAAAGCTTTCCATGAATACAGCCACACCTTCGATAAGGAATATGGCGGCTTCGGGGAAGCTCCTAAGTTTCCTTCTCCGCATAACCTGTCTTTTTTGCTGCGATATGCACAGCATACGGGGAATCAAGAGGCACTGGAAATGGCAGAGAAGACGCTGGATGCGATGTCCCGGGGCGGAATCTACGACCATATAGGCATGGGGTTCTCACGATACTCCGTGGACGAGAAATGGTTGGTGCCGCATTTTGAAAAAATGCTGTATGACAATGCTCTGTTGGCCATCGCGTATACAGAGGCTTGGCAGGTGACAGGCAAGGAACTGTACCGACGGATTACAGAACAAATCTTTACATATATCACAAGAGACATGACGGATGCAGGTGGTGCCTTTTATTCGGCGGAAGATGCAGATTCCGAAGGAGAAGAGGGGAGATTCTACGTCTGGGACGATTCCGAGGTAAGGGCTGTATTGGGCGATAAGGATGCCGCCTTTTTCAACGATTTGTATGGAATTACACCTTACGGAAATTTTGAAGGCCACAACATTCCAAACCTGATTGATATCAATCTGGAAGCCTATGGGATCAAGCATGACTTGACTGAGCAGGAACTGGAGCAGCGGGTTAGTGAGCTACGCGCCAAGCTGTTTGCTGCCAGAGAGCAACGTGTTCATCCTCACAAGGATGACAAGATTTTGACCTCGTGGAACGGGTTGATGATTGCTGCTCTGGCGAAGGCGGGACAAGCTTTTGGAGACACGAGATATACAGAGCAAGCTCGGAAGGCTGAGACGTTTTTGTGGAACCATTTGAGACAGGAGAACGGACGGCTGTTGGCACGTTATCGGGACGGAGAAGCAGCTTATCCCGGTTATGTAGATGATTATGCTTTTTATGTGTGGGGCTTGATCGAGTTATACCAGGCGACCTTCGATATAGAGTATCTGCAACGGGCGTTGACGCTCAATCAAAATATGATCGATTTGTTCTGGGATGAGGAACGGGACGGATTATTCTTTTATGGGTCAGATAGTGAGCAGCTAATTGCCAAGCCTAAAGAAATCTATGACGGTGCGATTCCGTCGGGTAACAGCATCGCGGCCTATAATTTTGTGAGGCTTGCGCGGCTAACGGGTGAATCTCAATTAGAGAACTATGCAGCCAAGCAGTTTAAGGCTTTTGGCGGTATGGTTGCTCATTACCCGTCAGGCCACTCCGCGTTACTCAGCGCGTTGTTGTATGCGACGGGAACGACGAAGGAGATTGTGATTGTAGGTCATAGGGACGATCTGCAGACCGTACAGTTCATTCAGGCAGTTCGAGCTGGGTTCAGGCCGAATACGGTCGTTATTTTGAAGGATGAAGGACAGTCGGAGATTGCAGAGACGGTTTCTTATATCCGTGATTACGATCTTGTGGAAGGCAAACCAGCCGTATATGTGTGTGAGCATTTTACCTGTCAGGCACCTGTTACCAGGCTTGAAGATCTGAAGGTGTTGTTGGATTGAACGGAATAAAGCGATCAAACCTAATCCCCTTGGGGGTAGTAAGCATATGGTGATTATCGAAAATGACCCTATGTTTGCTACCTTCAAGGGGATTATTTTCATGTTAAGAGGTAGGTATAGTGAAATGAAACTAATATTTTCTTAACATGTGCTACGCATTTTTTTTAATATTTTTTAGGTATATTATATCAAAGAACCGGTTCCGACCAGCCTTGCTGTTTTCGAAAATAAGTACATATACCTATTTAACTAGCGTGTTTATATCTTTTATGTCCAAGCGTTTTAGCAGCAGATGTGAAAAATGTGAAAGAGAGTCTGTCGGGTGATTGTCATCATCGGCAAGACGAAGAGGTTCACCATAGGTTAGGAAATCTAGGTAATGAAATGGAGATGTTTATTAATGAAGAAGTTATCAGGAAAAAAGTGGCTAGTCGCAAGGATGCTCAGCAAAAATTTTAAAACGAAGCTAATGGTCGCCTTTATTGCCTTTCTGATTTTACCGTCCATGATCGTGGGGGCTTTGTCGTTTGTGAGCGCCAGTCAGCAGATTCGAAACCAGATTGAAGAAAGTGCCGAGCAGGCTATCATCCGCACTAATTTTATTATTGATAGTACTATCGAACCCAAGGTACATGACGCAGAATATTTTGCAGAAAGACTAAAAGGCAATCGGGTAGAGACGGAGGAACAAGCGGCCAAACTGGAAGAGTTTTTTAAGCAATATGCTGCACTTCATCCTGAAGCAGAATCCATCTCTTATGGTACGAAGGATGGTAAATTTATAACCTATCCACAGAAGCAATTACCGGACAATTATGATCCACGGGTCAGACCTTGGTACGATGAAGCGATAAAAGAGCAAGCAAAGACAGCGATTAGTTCTCCCTATCTTTCGGCAAGCTCGAAGCAAATGACGGTTACGGTGTCCCGGGCAACGTCAGATGGATCGGGTGTTATTGGCATTGACCTGAAAATTAGTGGTATTAAAGAGACGTTGAACAATATTAAAGTAGGTCATGAAGGTTATGCCATATTGCTGGACAGCAACCATACCTACATTGTACATCCGACGAAGGAAGCAGGCACCAAAATTACAGATATTGAATCACGCATGTTTCAGAGCGATACTGGTGAATACGAGTATAAGTATGAAGGCCAGTCCAAATATATGAACTATGCAACTAACAAGCTGACTGGCTGGAAGATAGGCGGAACGCTGTATTTGTCTGAAGTCGATGAAGCAGCAGGCCCGATTTTGATCAGCACTTTACTAACCATCGTCGGTTGTCTTGTGATTGGTATTATCATTGTTTATTTCCTGATTCGTTCCATCATCAAACCGATTTTAAAGTTAAAAGAACAAGCGGTAAATGTGAGCGCCGGAGATCTAACACAGGACATTCAAGTAAAGAGCGAGGACGAGATCGGAGAATTAGGAGTGGCTTTTCAAAATATGCAGAATAACCTGCGATCTGTCATTCAGAACGTAGGGAACAGTGCAGATCATGTCGCAATTTCTTCGAATGAACTCACAATAAGCGCGGAACAAACCAGTGCTGCAAGTGAGCAGGTGTCCCAGGCTGTGCAAGAAATTGCCAGTGGTGCAGAGAAGCAGACTACAGGGCTGGAAAATAATTCGGTGGCCCTGGATGAAATTGCACAAGGGATCACCCAAATTGCTGAACGATCGATTTTGGTAGCTGATTTGGCCAAACGATCTGCCTTGCAAGCCGAGGAAGGACGAAAGTCTGTTGAGCAGACAGGCGAGCAAATGAATTCCATTCATCAATCAGTAGAGCGTTCCAACCAGATGATTCAAACCTTGCAAGCCCGCTCTCATGAAATCGGTGAAATTACGAAGGTTATCGGTGATATCTCCAATCAGACAAACCTGCTGGCATTGAATGCAGCTATTGAGGCAGCCAGAGCGGGTGATCATGGAAAAGGCTTTGCCGTCGTTGCTGATGAGGTGCGTAAGCTGGCAGAGCAGTCTCAGACATCCGCCACACAGATTGCCACCTTGATTGCCGAAATTCAGCATGAAACCGAAACAACAGTGAAGACGATGGACAGGGTCACGACTGAGGTGCAGGATGGACTGCAGATTTCCAAAGCAACCATTGTCAAGCTAGGTCATGCGATGGAAGGCATTCGAGAGACAACGCCTCAGGTAGAGGAGGTCGCTGCGATTGCAGAGCAAATATCAGCCAGTGTACAAGAAATTGCAGCGACAGCCAACGAGCTGGCGACGATTGCAACCGGTAATGCCGCCACATCTGAGGAAGTTGCTGCCTCCTCACAAGAGCAACTGGCTTCCATGGAGGAAATATCAGCTTCTGCACAGTTGCTTTCAACCATGGCTGCTGATTTGAAGGTAATGATCAGTCGTTTCAAATATTAAAATGAACTTGAACCCTATGGAATGTATAGTACAATGAATGCTCGGGACAGTTCTTTAAGCCTTATGGCATAAGGAATCTGTCCTGAGTTTTTTTATATTTTCGATATCTCACAAAACATGGAAGATTATAAGGGGGCGAACACTTGGTTCGAGATTTAGTGCTATATGCTATCTTGATATTATTGTTAGTTTTGATTTTTCAGCGGCAGCTTGTTCGTCAGGCGATTACAGGTGTTTTTTATGGAGTGGCAGGAATTCTGTTCTTATATTTTGGCATAAGTGATAAAACACTGCTGACCTGCGTGCTGGAGCTGGGGATGGGTCTAATGTTCATGACGCTGTTTGTGCACGCTTTAACCACCGCTAAGTATTCATATGGACAACGTTTGTTAGACAAAGATCGTGATCTGCTGAATTTACTTCGGGTTCAACCTGGCTTTACCTTTAGGCTGGAGAAAAGTGGTGATGAATTTTATTATAGGCTGCTTGAAGGTGAATTGCTGGAGCGAGTGGGTCTGAATCTACAAGTCAACTACAATAAAAGGGAGCATGTGAAGCGTCTCGGGGACATTTTGGAGCTTTCCTCTGAAACGATGGAGCAGCTAAGTCAATACTACAAACAGGCCTGGTTCGGTGATCGGACCGTATTTGAATTGGAGTTTTGGGAATATTCGGCTCTCATTACCTTACATCCGGTTAGGGAGGACGGGAATACCAGGCATGTTATCGGTCACGTGTTGGATATTACAGAGTATAAAGCCTCTGAGCAGAAGCGAAAGGAGATGGACGAGGCTAACCGTGCGAAAAGCACTTTTTTGGCTCATATGAGTCACGAAATTCGCACCCCGCTGAATGGAATCATCGGTCTGTCAAAGCTGTTAAATAAGACTGAACTGACTGCCGTTCAAAGAGATTACCTCCACAAGCTTCTCGCTTCCTCTCGTACCCTTTCATCCATGCTCAGTAACGTATTGGACTTTTCCAAAATGGAAGCCGGCAGTCTGGAACTGGAAAAGGTAGAATTCGAGCCGGAAAAAATGCTTCGGCATCTCGCAGATACCGTTGGAACTTTACTTGAGGATAAGGAAATAGAGGTCGTATTTATAACGGACCCGGCGTTACCGAAAAGCTTTAAGGGAGACCCTCTTCGAATGGAGCAGGTGCTTTCAAATCTTCTGACCAATGCCATCAAGTTTACGGATCAGGGACATGTATTGTTACAGGTAAAAATGCTAAGTCAGCAGGAAGGGCGAGTAGGCGTTTCTTTTATGGTAGAAGATACGGGCATAGGAATTTCCGAGACGTGTATAGACAAGCTATTCGTCCCTTTTATCCAGGCGAGTACATCAACCAGCCGCAGATATGGGGGCTCTGGGCTGGGTTTGGCCATTAGCAAGCATTTGGCTGAAGCTATGGGCGGGAAAGTAGAGGTGAAAAGTCGATTAGGAGAGTACAGTCAATTTTACTTTAATGTCGAGCTGGAAACTGGGGAATTGAATGCAGGAAGCACACGAATAGAAAAACAAATCAAAGGCAAAGCCTTAATTGTTGCGCAGCATGAACTGGTGAGATACAGCTTGAACGAACTACTGCAAGACTTGGGATTAAAAACATTCACTAATTCATCCTTCCAAGAAAGTGTGGACGCTTTTCAAAAGGGTGAGCATTTTGATTATGTTATCATCGATATGGGGATGGAAGGTTTGAGAGAACTGGACTCCCGGAGGCAGTGGCTTCAAATGCTGGATAGGCAGATAACTCAGATTATTGGACTTACAACCGTGTTTCAGATGGAAACAATAGCTGCAGGGGACATGAATCATAGTGTGGATGCCTTTTTGTCCAAGCCCGTTACCCGAAACGCTCTGCTGGAGGTTCTCTGCTGGAAGAAGGAACAGTCAGTGCCAGCAGATGGTAATACTCTGGAGACTCATGCGACGATGAGTTCCCACAATGAGATAGGGGATACAACACAGAAGTATCAAATTCTCATAGCAGAGGATAACGAAATTAACCAGGTGGTGATTACCGAGTTTTTAGCAGAGCGTAACTTTGAGGTAACGATGGTCACGAACGGAAGAGAACTAATAGCGTTACTGGAACTGCGTTACTGGGATATGGTGCTGCTTGATTTGCATATGCCAGAGATGGATGGTTTTGAGACGGCGAGGCATATTCGGAGAAACAAAGCTTTTAACAGGCTTCCCATTATCGCTTTTACCGCTGATGCTGTGCAGCATGAACAGGAAGTTTGTCTTCGTGCTGGTATTAATGCCGTGTTGTTCAAGCCTGTCCATGAACTGACCGCTGCTAGAGTATTAACTAGCTGGATTAATTTAGCGTGGCTGCAAGATTTACATGGTATTCACGCTGAGCAGTCGATAGCAGGCATGGATGGCAAGGTGTATATTTTTCAATTTGCCCTTTATAAATGGATACAGGAATACCAGTATCTCGATAAAAGAGTTGTGAGAAAAATGGACAATGGGCAGTTATCTTCTGCTCTTCGATTAATCCACTCACTTAAGGGAGGAACGGGGAACCTGTGCGCGCCTGAGTTGCTGGCAAAGGTAATAGAGCTGGAAAAGGCATTGAAGCGCAGCAATGAAACCTCAACAGGAGCACTGTATCCAGACTGGAAAAAGCATCTGAGCACGGTTCAGAAGGATATTAACCAAATCAAGTCATCACTTCCCTGGAGCTGACCGTGTTATTGCATAAATTTGTAGCCGATTCCCCAGATGGTCTTGATTAATTGCGGTTTCTTAGGGTCTTTTTCGATTTTTCTGCGTAAATGGTTAATATGTACGTCCACAGCCCTTTCATTAATAAAGGAGTCTGTGCCACGGAGAGCCTGAATCAAAGCATACCTGCTGAATACAATTCCCCGGTTCAAATAAAAAAGCTTCATGAGCTCAAATTCTGAATATGTTGTCTCCACATTCTGTCCGTTAACGGTAATCATTCTTCTCGCTAGATCCAAAGTAATGCCGGTTTCAGGTTCAGGTGCTCTGCCTCTTCCTTGCAAGCGCGTGATTTCAATACGACGGAAAAGAGCCTCCATCCGTGCTTTTAGCTCTTGCATACTAAAAGGCTTGCAAATATAATCATCTGCTCCCAACGTAAGTGTACGAATACGCTCTGATATGTTGTTTTCTGTAGAAATCACGATGATGGGCACGTCCGTATGCTTGCGTATGAGTGGGCAGGGATTTACCCCATCCAAATCTGGAAGCAGCAGATCCAGCAAAATAATATCGGGCTGTACGATCTCAAGCCGGGCAATACCCTCAGACGCTTGTTCCACTCGAGTAACGTTGTAGTCTTCTCCTGTTAAATACAAGGAAAGGGTCTCTCCCAACATATTGTCATCTTCAATAATTAAAACATTAGACATGATCATATTTCCTTATCTTTCTATCAAATTCGAGCCAAATAGTTAGGATAACTGCAATGTTTACAACAAGTTTTTGGCAGGTCCTGTTGATAGAGTAAACTCCTTTGGACAGTCTGTCAAAAGATCAGGTTTGTTGTGACAATCCTGTGGACAATTAGTCCAGATGTATATCTATTTGATATGGAAATGTACTATTTTTGAGATTTATTACTATAATACGACATTTTTCGTTTTCTTTTAACAATATACTACAAGCCATTGATGATAAATTACAAAAATTTAACAAAACACATCAGAAACATGCATTGACTTAAATGAAAATTATGGTATTTTATTACATAGGAGTTGACATCCTCTGATAGGCCTCTTAGAAAAACCCACTATTTAATCTTCTACTAACATACTCTCATGTGCTATCTCTGTATTTAATTTTCGTACTTTAATTGTTCTTGTGATCATACTTATGATTCTTTGGTGTGGATATCCCAGTGTGAATTCAGACTGTCTACTCATTTAGATTACATATTTACATTTTTTTTGCTTTCCATGCTTGTATTTTTTAAAATCAGGTCAGCGGGAGGACGAGAGATCATGAACACATTCGAAGCGCTGGAGTCCAATGTAAGATCCTATTGCAGAAGTTTTCCAGTTGTTTTCAACAAAGCTAAAAACGATGTACTGTACACGGAGGCAGGCAAGGGTTACATTGACTTTTTTGCTGGGGCAGGGGCTTTGAACTATGGGCATAATAATGATTTTATGAAAAACCGGATATTGGATTATTTAAGTTCCGATCGGATTATGCATGGTCTGGATATGTACACGACAGCTAAGCAAGAGTTTATTGAGTCTTTTTCAGAGCGTATTCTCCAGCCCAAGGGCTTGAATTATAAGCTGCAATTTTGCGGACCGACCGGAACCAATGCGGTGGAAGCAGCACTGAAACTTGCACGCAAGGTGAAAAACAGAAATGGTATTTTCGCTTTTATGGGCGCGTTCCACGGAATGTCGCTGGGTAGTTTATCTATTACCAGCAACAACTCCATGCGAGAGAGCGCAGGGGTACCCCTGAACAATGTTACCTTCATACCTTATAACAGCACATTTAACGGAATGGATACCATTTTGTATATGGAGCAGCTTTTAACAGACACTCACTCGGGTGTGGAAAAGCCTGCCGCGATCATTTTGGAAACGGTACAGGCTGAAGGCGGTATTCATATTGCAGATACCGAATGGCTGCGTGATTTGCGACAGCTGTGCGATGACCATGATATTTTGCTCATTGTTGACGATATTCAAGTCGGTTGCGGTCGAGTTGGTTCGTTCTTCTCATTCGAGCGGGCGGGAATTGTTCCTGATATGGTTGTTTTGTCCAAATCGATCAGTGGATACGGTTTGCCAATGTCTCTGTTGCTACTCAAGCCAGAATTGGATATATGGAGTCCAGGTGAGCATAACGGCACCTTCCGTGGAAATCAGCTTGCTTTTGTCGGGGCAAAGGCTGCGCTGGAGTTCAGAGATACGGTAGAGCTGGAAGCACAAGTGAAGGAAAAAGAGGCTTTTGTTCAGCAGTTCTTGCGTGAACATATCCAATCGATAGATCCTCTAATTGAAATTCGCGGCATGGGACTAATCTGGGGAATTGATGTATCCCATCTGGGAGAAGCGTTCGCCAAGGAGGTAGCGACTCTCTGCTTTAGTAGGGGACTCATTATTGAACGTGCTGGGCGTAACGATACGGTAATTAAAATCATGCCAGCGTTAACGATAAGCTTGGAAAACTTGCGTAAGGGCTGCGACATTATTAAAGAAAGTATGGCACAGGTAACCAGTACGTTGGTTACGATGTAAATCGATCAGTAAAGCCCCTTGGCTGGAGCTGCCGTCTGCTGTAAAGCAGGTATGGCAGGCGCCGTCCAAGGGGCTTTCTAGTAAAAAATTAAGAAATAA
Source organism: Paenibacillus sp. FSL R7-0340 (assembly GCF_038002205.1). NCBI lineage: Bacteria > Bacillati > Bacillota > Bacilli > Caryophanales > Paenibacillaceae > Paenibacillus > Paenibacillus sp. FSL R7-0340. Next base: position 3,535,670 of record NZ_JBBOBY010000001.1, on the reverse strand, counting down.
CCGTTTGCGCGTATTTTTGTGCGGATTGCTCTAGTTGCTCATCGGTCAAAACTGCAGCACCATATTGTACGAAATAAGGGAGCAATTTGACACCAATCATATGGCCTGTAGCTTCCAGAGGTCTCAACAGCTCTTCGATCGTATACCTGTTCCGTCCGTCATGTTGGTAATTTTCCTCAACGCTGGCAGCAGACAAGGCGATCAACAACTCTTTGCCCTGTAGCTTGCCACCTTCGCTTCCATATGCCCAGCCGTAGGTTAGAACCTTATCCAGCCATTTTTTCAGTAGGGAAGGAGTGCTGTACCAGTAAAAAGGGAATTGCAGAACGATACGGTCATGCTGCTCTAGCAGTTCCTGCTCCTGGGCGACATTGATTTGCTCATCAGGATATACTTCATACAGGTTGTGAACGGTCACGCCGGATTGTTTCTTGAGTTCTTGCACCCATCTTTTGTTAATGCGAGATTCCGCAAGATCAGGGTGAACGACAATAACGAGGGTTGACATTTAAAAAACCATCTCCTTCGAACTTATTTATTGTTAGTAAATAACCAATACATATGTAACTATTTTAGTTTCAACTTATGGAATTGTCAACTCTATTACATTTTAAGTTCTATATTCAAAAGACTCCGGCAAGCTCATGCCGGAGTCTCATCAAATGAAGTGTTTTTACATTAAGCGATATGATTAAGAGCAACAATTTTGTTTTTCCCGGAGCGCTTAGCTTGATACAGATAGTCATCTGCTTGCTGAAAAAATACATCTTTATCTTTGTTCATTTCCTCTGTATAGCTTTTCAGTCCAATGCTTACGGTTACAGAAACGAGTTGCAATTTCTCCTGAAAGGTCATTTTCTCCACTTCACGACGGATGTTTTCGACGATCTGATAAGCTTCTTCGAAAGTATGCTCGAACATCAAAATAGCAAATTCCTCACCGCCATAGCGAGCCGGAATGTCATTTGCGGTAATCTGTTCTGTAATGATTTGCGAGATGCCTTCCAAAATTTTATCTCCGAACTGGTGTCCGTAAGTATCATTGATCTTCTTGAAATTATCAATATCCACTAACGCCAGATGGATGATCGCGCCTTGTTCGGCATATTCGAGTGCTTTTTCATAAAAGTTTTGAAAGGACAAATGATTGTACAGCTTTGTCAAACCATCAGTCATTGACATTTTGCTGATAATCGCGTTACTGATCATTAATTCCTGTTGCGCGCGCTTTGTTTTATACAAATCCACTAACAAATCGCGGCCGCTGGCCTGAATAATGAGAGCAATAAAGGTGGACATAATCAAAAAGGTTGGAATCGCCACGATATCAAAGTCTGACAAATAGGTACGAAATGATGCATCCACTGCCAGCAACAGAAAAAAGACGACTACTTGTAATACAAAGGAAAGCCATATTAAGCGGCGATTGAAGAACAGGATAGAAGAGAAAATAGGCAACAAGCACAACGCTGTAATAATCCGGATATCATAGTTTAGGCGAATAATCATCCAGCAAATGACGGTACTTGCCATAAACAGGATCACAAAAGAATACCTGTTAAATTTAAAATGAGCCAACTCTGCCAGTAAGTTGGAACCACTCATGATTAGCGTGGGAACAATAAGGGTTCCGACGTAAAATTCATAAGGCGAAGCGTGGTAATCAAGAAATAAGTAGCTGCCCAGCTGGACGATAAAATGTACAGCTATAATCATCCAATACAGTAATAACATTTTGCGTACCCAGCGGGCTTGCTTTGTTTTGTAATCCATGGTTTGAGTAAGCCGTTTTGTCTTGTTCATGATGTCACCACACTTAATGTATCTTTAGCCATTCTCGTATTATAAGATACTATGTGATGAAGTTGAAGCTAATTTTTTTGAAGGCCATGAACTTGTTAGCCTAGCAACACTTTTACTTGGTGGATAGCCCCGTCCCCTGCAACCGGCAGAATATTATTCGTAAGGACGGTGCCATCTAAGGTAACTGTGACTACACCCTTGGAGACATGCTGTGGATTCGTGATATGAATCACGTAGGTATCACCGCGGAAGACACGGGTGACTGTGAATTCGTCCCAGGCTGTAGGAATGCACGGATCAATACGCAGACCATCCCATTCGGGCTGAATACCGAGAATGGATTGAGTAATAGCTATAAAGTTCCATGCCGCTGTACCCGTCAGCCAGGAATTTTTGGCTTCGCCTGCATGAACAGCATCCTTGCCCGCAATCATTTGAGCGTACACATACGGCTCGGTGCGGTGAATGTCGCTAATGTCCTCTAGATAGGCGGGGGCAATTTTGCTATATAGCTCGAAAGCGCGATCCCCACGTCCTATTACGGCTTCCGCCATCATAATCCAAGGGTTATTGTGACAGAAAATACCGGCATTTTCCTTATACCCGGGAGGGTAAGATGAGATTTCGCCCAGATTGATGTAGTAGCGAGAATACGGTGGATTTTGCAGCACAATGCCGTAGGGAGTTTCTAACCGATCACGTGTAGAATCGAGAGCTTTTTGAGCTAGACCTTCTTCAACGCCAATTCCTGCCATGACACAGAAACCTTGAGGTTCAATGAAAATTTGGCCTTCCTCACAATCCTTGCTTCCTATTTTGTCTCCATAATGGTCATAAGCACGTAAGAACCATTCTCCGTCAAAACCATGCTCCAATGTGGCTGTTCGCATACGATCCACATATGCCTGAGCGGTTGCTGCTTCTTCATCCAGTCCTCTGCGCTTGCAAAGCTCAATAAAATCCGGTCCCGTATATACAAATAGTCCGGCGATGAACACGGATTCGGCTATTCGACCCTCCAGATTCTGAGTTGTCTGATAGGACTCATCTGGTGTAGCAGAAAAACAGTTGAGATTCAGACAGTCGTTCCAGTCAGCCCGGCCAATGAGTGGAAGACCATGCGGGCCCAGATTACCCACAACGTGGTAAAAAGAACGCTTCAAATGTTCAAACAGCGTAGCCGTACGCTCTACATTTCCGTCAAAGGGCACTTGTTCATCCAGTATGCCAAAGTCTCCCGTTTCTTTGATGTACGCTGCGGTACCGACAATAAGCCACAACGGATCGTCGTTAAAGCCACCGCCAACCTCGTGATTTCCTTTTTTGGTTAACGGTTGGTACTGATGATAAGCTCCGCCGTTTTCAAATTGAGTAGAGGCGATGTCGATAATCCGTTCTCTTGCCCGCTCCGGTATTTGGTGGACGAAGCCGAGCAAGTCCTGATTCGAATCCCGGAAGCCCATTCCACGCCCGATACCAGATTCAAAATACGAGGCGGAACGCGACATATTGAACGTAACCATACACTGATAAGGGTTCCATATGTTTACCATTCGGTTCAGCTTGTCGTCGTGGCTTTGAAGGGTATACTTGGACAGCAGATTATTCCAATAGGTCCGCAGCTCACTCAACGCTCGTTCTACATCAGCTTCATCCGCAAACTGCTTAATCATGGCATGTGCTTGTTTTTTATTAATAACACCGGGCGACTCCCATTTTTCTTCCTCGGGATTTTCCACATAACCGAGTATAAAGTTACAGCTTGTTTCTTCGCCTGGCTCCAGCGTTACCTCAATGCAATGTGATCCGACAGGGGACCATCCGCTGGCAATAGAGTTCGAGGCTTGCCCAACGGCGACCGATTGAGGCTGATCTAATCCGTTGTAGAGCCCCAGAAAAGCTTCACGGTCTGTATCATAACCCGCTAACGGACGATTAGCAGAGAAAAAAGCATAGTGATTGCGACGTTCACGGTATTCCGTTTTGTGATAAATGACAGAGTCTTGTATTTCAACCTCGCCGGTGTTCAAGTTGCGCTGATAATTGGTCATATCGTCATAGGCGTTCCACAGACAAAATTCCACGAATGAAAAGAGTTTGATCTTTTTGGTTTGTAACGATGTGTTCTGAAGCTTTACCTGATGGACCTCGCCGTCAAAGGAAAGGGGCACAAAAGCCAGCTGGGTGGCCCGAATACCGCTGCGTTCTCCCATAATTGAGGTATAGCCAAGTCCATGGCGGCATTCATACTGCTCCAGCTCCCGTTTGACTGGCATCCAACCTGGAGTCCAATAATCCCCATCATCATAAATATAAAAATAACGACCACCGTTATCGACAGGAATATTGTTGTACCGGTAACGTGTTAAGCGACGTAAGCGAGCATCCCGGTAAAATGCATAGCCGCCACTTGTATTGGAGATCAGTCCAAAAAATCGTTCATTACCTAAATAATTAATCCAGGGATAAGGGGTTTGAGGGGTGTGGATGACATATTCTTGATTGACATCATCGAAAAAACCGTACTTCATGGCGCAGAACTCCTTTCGATTTGAAAAAATAAAAGACCCAACACATGATTATATTCAAACATAGAGCCGTTCTTTCTTTAGAAAGACACTTCCTGCCTTATATAAAATGTGCTTGATTTTCTCAACCTTTCTTCTGGAATTTGCAAAATATTTAAAATGGGTAAATATACCTTTTTATGCTAAAATGAAAAAGTTAGAACTTAGCAAGGCAGGAGGTTGCAAGAATGGCACCTATCACATTATTTTTCATCCCGTATGCAGGCGGATCGGCGTCGGTCAGCTTCAAATGGAAAAAGTTGCTGCTTCCGCAGATTAAGCTTGTTCCACTGGAATTAGCGGGCAGAGGTATTCGTTCTGGGGAACCGCTAAAGGAAAGCATTGAGGAGATGAGCGAGGATCTGTTGCACAAGATCAGCGAAGAGATAGCCCCTGGCGATCCTTATGCCATATACGGCCACAGTATGGGGACGATGATCTCATTCGAGCTGTACTACAAGCTGGTGGACGGTGGATATGGCAAGCCTGCTCATCTGTTCGTTTCGGGTGGACGGGCACCGCATGTCCCAAGAAATTCCCCGTGGTTACACGATCTGCCCGCAGATCAGTTCAGGACGCATTTGCAGCGGTACGGTCAGCTTTCGGAAGCGATTTTTGACAATCGGGAATTATACGACTATTTTATGCCGGTGTTAAGAGCGGATTTCAAAGCTGTCGAGTTGTATAGGTACATGGCTAAAGCCGCACCTTTACATTGTCCTATCACCGCTTTGACGGGAATGACCGATAACACGGTGACCTTACAAGATGCGGAGGCATGGGCACACCATACGGAACAGCAATTTCGTATGTTTACCTTTGAGGGAGGACACTTTTTTATTCATGATGAAGTGGAACGGATTACGCACATCATCAATGAGACCTTGGAGCAGAGTACGGTAACAAGTAGCATACAACAATAATAAATAAGAGGTGATTTTTAGTGACAGTAGGTGTATTGGCACATTTGTTTGGCAAGTTGCCTTATCGTGAATTGGCTGCAAAGGTAGGCGCAGCGGGCTTTACTCATGTTCAGCTGGCTCCGTGGAGAGCGATCAGTGATGTGGATTTTAATAAACCGGGTAAGTTCAATCCGGGATTGGCACTGTCTATCGCAGAAGAATTTCGTAAGCATGGTGTATCCATATCGGTGCTCGGGTGCTATTTACATTTTTTTATACAGGATGAGGAATTGCTGCGTGAAAATGTAGAGCGCTTCAAAGAGCTGATACGATATGCGGGTCTGTTAGGAGCACCAATGGTTGCAGCCGAAGTCGGACGTAATGAGGATGGTACCGCCTATACGGAACGTGACTGGAGAGTTGTAAGGGAAGTAGTGCGTGAATTAGCAGATGAAGCGGAGAAGTGGGGCGTATTCGTAGGATTGGAAGCTGCAAACGATCACTTGGTCGGAACTGCCGTAGAGTTGGCTGCCTTTCTGGAGGAAGTACCTTCTTCACACATCGGTGTTGTGATTGATCCTGGTAATCTGCTGAAAACGGAAAATCTGGCGCAGCAGGATGAGATCATCCGCGAAGCTTTCCAACTGCTGGGCCCTCGGATTATCGCAGCACATGCCAAAGACCGGCGGTTGTCATCGTCAGGTGAAATTGAGACGGTGCCGCCAGGTTTTGGTGACATGAACTATGCCCTCTACATGGAACTGCTGGAGCAGTACAAGCCGGGGGTTCATATTATTATGGAAGCTGCTCAGGAGCATGAGATGGCAGAATCCAGACGTTATATCGAAGGTCATCGGATAGCCGCTCAGAAGGCGCAACAAGTGCAGACGAAATAATGTATTCTTTCATATACTCAGGAATGCTACGTCAATAATTCGAGAGACTTGGAAGCGCCTCCTTTTCCAAGTCTCTGTTCCTTTATCCTTGTTTAACCTTGCACAACCGCCACGATCACAATGACCCAGCTTGCCAAAAAAGCCAACCCGCCAATGGGGGTGATTGCCCCAAGCTTTTTCACACCAGATATACTAAGGGCATACAGACTGCCGGAGAACAGGAGAATACCCACCAGCATAACCCAGCCTGCGGTAACGATGAGAGAAGAATGGACAAGGCTGTCAGCAAGAACTCCAAGCAGCAGCAAACCCAGTCCGTGAGCGATTTGATATTGAATTCCTGTCTGGAATATGCTCATCATGTCTACGGAAAGTCTCTTTTTCAATGCGTGTGCGCCGAACGCTCCCAGAGCTACGGCTAAAAACATCACGATACAACCAAGCAATAGCAAAATTTTCATGTTTTAACGCCTCCCTGTGAAATAGTACCGATTCCAATCGATTTCGTCAATTTTCCTTGTGAATCTCTAAACTTATAGAATTTTTCGACTCTCATTTGGCGCCTAGTGTGGTATATTTTTTCCAGGGCCAATGCGAAGCATTTGGAGCAATAGACAGCGTGTCCTCCACCTTTTTTATGGGAAAGTGAGGTGATGATGCTGTCTTTTTGTGCTGTCGTTTTTCGGAATAAAATCTTGTGTAAAGCCAAAATTGATAATGGAGAGGATGAATGCAAAAGTGATCAGCAGAAAATCAGTGTTCAGGAAATCTGTCTCTATGGTCATGTCAGCCATTTTGGTACTTCCGTTAACCTTGGGCTTATTTCAGGCAGGACCCGACCGTGCATCAGCCGCAACACCGGAATCGACACGCTTTTTACAATTGTATAAACAGCTGAAGGATCCGGCTAGCGGATACTTTTCAAAAGAAGGCATCCCTTATCATTCCGTTGAAACGCTTATGAGCGAGGCTCCAGATTACGGACACTTAACGACTTCGGAAGCGTACAGCTACTGGATGTGGCTGGAAGTGCTGTATGGTCATTATACCGGGGATTGGGGGCATTTGGAATCCGCATGGGACAACATGGAGAAATATATCATTCCTGTTAATGAAGGCGACGGTAAGGAAGAACAGCCAACAATGAGTAACTACAACCCGAACAGCCCCGCCACCTATGCCGCAGAATACTCACAGCCGGATCAATACCCAAGCCGTCTGAGTGGACAGTATGGTGCTGGCAAGGATCCACTGGACTCTGAGCTGAAGGCAACCTATGGCAACAACCAGACTTATCTGATGCACTGGTTGTTGGACGTGGATAATTGGTACGGCTTCGGCAATCTGCTGAATCCGTCGCATACAGCAACCTATGTAAACACCTTCCAGCGTGGGGAACAGGAATCGGTCTGGGAGGCTGTACCGCATCCATCGCAAGACAATCAAAAGTTTGGCAAGCCTAATGAAGGCTTTATGAGCTTGTTTACCAAGGAAAATAATGCCCCTGCACAGCAATGGCGTTACACGAATGCCACCGATGCAGATGCACGGGCAGTTCAAGCGATGTACTGGGCTAAGGAATTGGGATATGACAACTCCGTATATTTGGATAAAGCCAAAAAGATGGGAGACTTTTTGCGGTACGGCATGTACGATAAATACTTCCAGAAAACCGGAAGCGCTTCCAATGGAAGTCCAATTGCTGGTACGGGCAAGGATGCCAGTCTTTATCTGATGGCATGGTATACAGCCTGGGGCGGCGGACTTGGCCAAAGCGGCAACTGGGCTTGGCGTATTGGTGCCAGCCATGCACATCAGGGCTACCAAAATGTCGTCGCAGCGTATGCGTTGTCCGATCAAGATGGTGGATTAATACCGAATTCACCAACGGCGGGACAGGACTGGGCGACCTCGCTGAAGCGCCAACTGGAGTTTTATACTTGGCTGCAATCCGATGAGGGGGCCATTGCAGGCGGAGCGACGAATAGCTGGGATGGTGCCTACAAGGCTTATCCATCCGGCACAAGTACCTTTTATGGCATGGCTTATACAGGGGCTCCTGTATATAACGATCCACCCTCGAACAACTGGTTCGGGATGCAGGCTTGGCCTGTCGAGCGAGTTGCCGAGCTGTACTACATTTTAGCCAAGAAAGGGGATACTTCGTCCGAGCAGTTTAAAATGGCTAAACAAGTGACGGAAAACTGGATAGCGTGGTCCAAGAGCTATGTATTTGCCAACGAACGGCCTGTGACTGATGCACAGGGATACTATTTGGACGCTCAAGGTAAGCGTATTCTGGGTGGCAAGAATCCGAAAGTGGCTACTACAGCGGCTAAAGGTGAGTTCTGGCTACCGAGCAATCTGGAATGGAGCGGAAAGCCTGAAACCTGGAGCGGATTTGCCAATCATAAAGGGAATACCAATCTCCATGTGGTAACAAAGAATCCGGGGCAGGATGCCGGAGTGCTGGGCAGCTATGTTAAAGCACTTACTTTCTTTGCTGCTGGAACGAAAGCTGAAAAAGGAGACTATTCCGAGTTAGGCAAGGAAGCTAAGGATCTGTCTAAAGCTTTGCTTGATGCTGCATGGGGTTATAACGATGGTATAGGCATTACAACGAAGGAAGCGCGCGAAGATTATTATCGTTATTTTACCAAAGAAGTGTATATCCCGAGCGGCTGGAGTGGTAAGACTGGGCAAGGCAACACGATCCCTGGCACCGACGCTACACCGTCTGATCCGTCTAAAGGTGGTAATGGTACGTATTCCAGCTACAGCGATATCCGCCCTAATATCACCAAAGATCCGCAATGGTCCTATCTTAAAGATAAATACACGACTTCATGGAACAAGCAGACCAAAAAATGGGATAAAGGCGCTCCAGAATTTACGTATCACCGTTTCTGGTCCCAAGTTGATATGGCAACGGCTTATGCCGAGTATGACCGTCTCATTAACGGTAGTGGACCAACCGAGCCTACAGCTCCCAAAGCTCCGGCAAATGTGAAGGCAAACGCAGGGGATGCTCAGGTTAGACTGACCTGGAGCAAAGCGACGGGTGCCGATAGCTATACGGTCAAGCGCTCCACAACCAGTGGTGGCCCATATACTACAGTAGCAACAGTAACAGACAGCACTTACAAGGATACAGGAGTGGTGAATGAAACCACTTATTATTATGTGGCAAGTGCAACAAATTCTTTAGGAACCAGCCCGGATTCTGCCGAGGTCAGTGCCAAGCCTACGGCAGCACCCATTCCAGCAACGGGAGATGTGATTGCCCAATACCGCGTGGGCGACACAAACCCGGGAGATAATCAAATTCGGCCACTGTTCCGTATTGTAAACAAGGGTAAAGAAGCAGTTGATCTGAAAAATGTCAAGCTGCGATACTACTACACCGTAGATGGCGACAAGTCACAGGAATTCCATTGTGACTATGCACAGTTGGGCAGTAGTAACGTTCAGGGACGTTTTGTGAAACTGGATAAGGCCGTTACAGGCGCAGATTATTATCTGGAAATCTCCTTTGGAGCTGGTGCGGGAAGTCTGGCAGCAGGGGAAAACACAGGGGACATTCAGATTCGCATGAACAAGACGGACTGGAGCAACTATAACGAAAGTGATGATTTTTCCTATGATCCAACCAAGACATCTTATACGGATTGGGGCAAAGCACCATTGTATATAAATGACAAACGTGTCTGGGGTCTGGAGCCTTGATTGTAAACTAATTGTAGAGATTACGGGCGGAATGTGAGATCATTTAATTCACTTCCGTCCGTTTTTTTGTGATCGGATTCGTGGTACACTATGATCGTTACATTATTACATACATGACCGAGGTGACCTGAGACATGAATGACAATTTGGCACAGGCTCTGAATGAGCAAATGAACTTTGAATTTTACTCCGCTCACGTATATCTGGCGATGGCTGCTTATTGCTCCAGTGAAAGTCTGGATGGGTTTGCAAACTTCTTCCTGGTACAAGCTGAGGAGGAACGGTTTCATGCCATGAAACTGTATAAATACATTAATGACCGTAGAGGACGCGCCACATTGGCTGCATTGCCGGAGCCAAAAAACAGCTACGATTCCATGCTGGACGTATTTGAGCATGGCTACAAGCATGAGCAGCAAAACACGCAAAAATTTTATCATCTGGCTGACTTGGCCCTCGATGGACGCGAGCATGCAACGATCCATTTCCTGAAATGGTTTATTGATGAGCAAGTCGAAGAGGAAGCTCTGTTCGACAGTGTTATCCAGAAGCTTAAGCGCATTGAAAGAGACAGCAACGCCTTTTATATGCTGGACAGCGAGTTTGCCAAACGCAGCTTTACTGCCCCTGCGGAGTAATACAGCATACATGGTGTGTTTTGAATGCCGGAGATATGGCCAGCATTTTATTCGTCTAGAAAGTAAAAAAGCCCGATTTTCGGGCTTTTTTGCGTTGACTTTAATTAACGAATTCCCATCTTTCTAGGGGCTATTGTTATTTTAAATGGAGTTATAGAAAAAATTAATTTGTCGCTGGATGGTGAGCATGCTACAGTTATGTTAACTTTTATATCTGATTAAGTAGATAGGATTAATTATTTTGGTGATTCACGAGCATTATAATAATACTATAGGAAGGCGGGTTAGTATGAGTGAAATCTATCGTCTGGCACTCCAAGAGGATGCAGAAAGATTGCAGTATGTGACGTATGAGGCGTATGAAACAATTCGGCAGTTGGAGCTTCGATGGCCTGCCGCTCAGGCAGATGTTGCTCTCATTCAAGAAAACATTAAAAATAATGATTGCTATGTGCTGGAAGTAGACGGTGTCATTCAGGCTACCGTTAGCCATCTCAAAAATAGAGCCCTTAATTTTATAACCGATCTACCGTTTGTGATGTGGTTTGCTGTAGACCCGGCTGCCCAGGGCAAAGGATATGGGAAAAAACTGCTGAATTGGGTAGAGCAAACGATTATTCGTGACAAGGTCGGTGCTCCTGCTGTGACACTGGCGACTGCGGAAAAGCATCCCTATTTGCTATCCATGTATGAGCGTTGGGGGTATGAACGTATCCATGCTTTTGACCATGGAACAGGGGACGGGACGATGCATTTACTGCGTAAAGTGGTGAATCCTGAATTATTCTCCACCTACATTCGTGAAAAAAATGAAGCCGAGACAGCTAACCGAAATTAGACGCGATCATAGGGAACGGAAGAAGCCGATTCGTTCGCAGAAAGGGGGCAGGAGCGAATGAAGTTTGTATTGTTCAGCCTAATGGCTAATCTGCCTAATGCGATTACCGGAGAAGCCTGGAGTTCGCAGCAAAAATTCCAAAATGTAATTAAGCAGGCTGTGCTCGCAGAGGAGCTTGGTTTTGATGCGTATGGTGTGGGGGAGCGGCATGGTGCGCCTTTTTTGTCGTCTTCACCTCCACTCGTTCTGACCGCTATAGCAGCGAGAACTGAACGGATTCGTCTGCTGACGATGGTAACGGTGCTTAGTATACTTGACCCAGTACGCGTAGCTGAGGATTATGCGACATTGGATCATTTATCGGGCGGAAGATTAGAACTGATTATCGGAAAAGGCAATGATCCACGCCATTATCCGTTGTTTGGAATTACGGAGGAAGAGCAGTGGGAATCGTTAGCAGAACGCTATCGTCTGCTCAAACGGCTATGGAGCGAGGAAGAGGTTACGTGGAAGGGCAACTATCGGCCCCCGCTGTATCAGGTCACGACACAGCCACGCCCGTATCAACAGCAAATTCCGATATGGCATGGAAGTGCCTCCAGTACATTATCGACGGAGCTGGCTGCACAATATGGAGAGCCGTTATTTTCCTCAAATTCTTTCCATCCTCAGGCCAAGTATAAAGCCTTAATTGATCATTACCGTGAACGGCTCGCTTATTACGGTCATGATCCTGCTCAAGCCGTAATTGGTGCCGGAGCCGGGAGCTTGTATCTGGCGGATACAGACGAGGAAGCGATCAGACGCTATCGCCCGTATTATGATGCTTACCACTCGACGACGGCGGCTCAACATAATCAATCCCCGTTTACAAATTTGGAGGACAATATCCGCAACGGTCCAGTTCTGATTGGTTCTGCGGACAGCGTTCTTGAAAAAATACGGAACTATTATACTGCGTTCGGCCATCAGGTACTCAGCATAAGCGTGGATGGGCTGGGAGAGCAGGAGCAGCTTGAACAGCTGCATCGGTTTGCCGAGGATATCATTCCTGTGCTGCGGCGAGAGATTCCCAGCACTATTTGGCAGCAGGTGCCGAACCTACACAAAGAAAATGGATCACTGGCTGCTATTCCTAATGGGGCTCCCTCCATTTCTCCTATTTTCCAATTGTGATTGATGAATAACGTTACCCTCTCTCATGAAAGCAACCGAAGTAGCGGTGTTTTCGGGTCGATAGCGACTGAGAGAGGGTCTTTTTAGTTTTAGACAAATTGACAGAGATAAATAAAAAGAGTAACGTAATTGTATATTCATTTAAATCGCATAAAATTAATCGGATTAATTAAAATTTAAAGATGTGGAATCTAATGATATAAAGGAGGAATTTTTTTGAGCGACTCACAATCTAGTACGACCAAGCGCTGTATAACAGCCGAGGATTTATATCGACTTCACTGGGTTAGCGATCCAGCTATTCATCCTATTAGTGGTGAAATCGCTTACGTAGAACAGTATATTAATAAAGAGTGGACAGATTATAACTCAGGAATTTGGCTATTATCGTCCGAAGGCGCTAGCGCATTACCCTTTACATACGGACCGAAAGATGAAACGCCTGTCTGGTCACCAGATGGATCACAACTAGCTTTTCTCCGTACAACAGACGGCAAGCGCCAGGTGTGGATTATTCCAGAACGCGGAGGGGAGGCACGACAGCTTACACACGTAGAGAACAATGTTCGTTCATTAGCCTGGTCTCCTGATGGGACTTGCATATCGTTTGTAGCTAAAACGGCCGAGAACCCGTCAAGCCCTACATCCGATGGAGGAACTCAGGAGGCACAACTTAAGGGACGAGTCGTTAATCGAACGAAAGCTAAATCCGACGGATATGGACTGTGGGATGATACTCGTGATCACTTGTATGTAACTGATGTGACTTCGGGGCACACAGTTCAACTGACTTCCGGCGCTTATGATGTGGCGGAGCCTGTGTGGTCACCGGATGGTCAACGTATTTTATTCGTCGCCAGAATAGCAGAGCATTCGAAAGAGGATACGGATTTACGTAAGCAGAATGATTTGTTTACGATAGCTCCTGCAACTTCAAATGGTGATGCAGCAGCACCGCTTAAGCTGACCCATTCTGAACTGCACATCGAGAGTGCTGCTTATTCTCCTGACGGTTCAACGATTGCCTTTTACGGTCATGATCGACATGCCAAAGGCGCTACTCAGACCCGACTGTACACGGTTCCTTCCAGTGGGGGGACGGCAGTATGCGTTAGTGAGACGCTTGACGCTCACCTCGGTAATGCGGGTATGAGCGACATGCGTTCACATCTTCATGTAGGACCACCACGCTTCAGTGCGGACGGCCAATCTCTGTATACGCTGGTTACCCATGAAGGAAATGTGCACGTATATCAGTTTGCGCTTGATAGGACTTTTAAAATTTTAACCCAAGGAGAGCGGGAAATTTACCAATTCGAGCTTACTTCGGATGAGCAGCATATCATTGCCGCCTCCACCGATGTAGCTTTACCAGGTGATTTATTCCAGATTGCGATTCATTCAGGAACTGAGGAACGGCTGACACGAGTGAATGATTCTCTGCTTGATGAGATTGAGATCAGTGTGCCTGAGAGCTTCTGGACTGAGGTTGAGGATGGACGACGGGTGCAGGGATGGGTGATGAAGCCTGCTGGGTTTAAGGAGGGGGTATCCTATCCTGCTATTTTGGAGATTCACGGTGGTCCTCATGCCATGTATTCCAATTCTTTTTTTCATGAATTTCAGTTGCTGGCCGCTCAGGGGTATACAGTCATCTACACGAATCCGGGAGGAAGCCGAGGGTATGGACAGTCTTTCACCAATGTCGTCCTTGGAGATTACGGCGGACACGATTACACCGATCTGTTGAGTGCAGTGGACGAGGCTATACGTCAGTTCCCATTCATTCATCCGGAAAGGCTGGGTGTAACAGGGGGCAGCTATGGTGGATTTATGACAAACTGGATTGTCGGCCATACCGATCGTTTCCGCGCAGCTGTAACCCAGCGCTCCATATCTAACTGGCTGTCAATGTATGGGGTGAGTGACATAGGGTACTCGTTTACTGAAGATGAAGTCGGCGGGAATCCGTGGGACGATTGCGAGCTCTTATGGAAGCAATCTCCGCTGGCTTATGTGCAGCAAATCAATACACCGCTGCTCATATTGCACGGGGAGCAGGATCTGCGATGTCCTATAGAGCAGGGAGAGCAGCTGTTTACAGCATTACGTCGCTTGGGGAAACCTACGCAATTTGTCCGTTTTCCAGCTTCAAGTCACGAGCTTTCACGAAAAGGGCACCCGCAGCTTCGCGTGGAACGACTGCAACGTATTACTAATTGGTTTGTCCAGCACGAAATATAACACATTATGCGTTTCTTGCACTTACGACACAGAAATTTTTACAAAAATTCATTAAAAAATTACAAACAATGCCTGATTTTTAGACAAAAAAGGGCATTGTTTGTGTGTATAATATATTTATACATTATAATGTCATACTTTAATTTATTTTGTGATTATAATAACATAAAAAATCACATATCACATTTTTTTCTTATTAAAGGAATTTAAAAAAATATTGACATTTTTCTAGTCCATATTTATTATATAAATAAAATATTTCACATTTAATTCTTACTTATGTAATAACATTTTGTATGACCTCAGCACTTTCACATCACATTCATCTATGATGCTGAATTTTGGGTTCCAAGCCTGAAATTCCAGCATACTCCAAGGTTTTTACACTTCCAAGTCTACTCACACATCATACTTTTAATCTCAATTACACCACGAATGGAAACTCCATAACCAATTCAAATTCACAATATATATTTCTAATTTTTGGAAATCTATATTGTTGCTTTTTGCCACATCTATGTGGAGAGGAAAGGGGGGTGGTATGAATCGCATGGCTTTGGTTTTTCCGGGACAAGGATCTCAGTATGTAGGAATGGGACCCGCATGGCATAGCGATTTTACAGAAGTGGATCGTTTGTTTGAAGAGGCTATTGATATTTTGGGATATGACCTGAAAGCTTTATGCATGGCAGGTCTGATCACCCAATTATCCAGGACATTCTATACTCAGCCCGCACTTCTTACGATCAGCGTCATTGCATTCCGACGTTATATGCACGAAATCGGAATTATTCCCGGATTTTCAGCAGGTCATAGCCTGGGTGAATATTCAGCTCTGGTAAGTAGCGGTGTTCTATCCTTTGGCGACGCTTTACAACTGGTACAAGAGCGGGAACGCTTCATGGAAGCAGCCGCAGAGGCCGGTCTGGGCAGCATGATTGCCATTCGCGGAGCTGAGTTGAACGCCGTGGAAGAATTCTGTCGTCTGCACTCCACAGTCGATCAGCCTGCTGTCATTGCTTGTTACAATTCGCCCAATCAGTACGTCGTCTCAGGTCATCATACGTCGGTAGTTGTGGTAGCTGGCGAATTAGAGCAGCGAGGGGCTCAAATTACCCGGTTGCAGGTCAGTGGTCCTTTTCATAGTCCGCTTATGCAACACGCTGCGGACAAGCTGACCGCAGAGCTGCAAAAATATACTTTCCATGAAGCGCGGTGGCCCGTGATTTCCAATGCGACCGCTCAGCCATACTCCGATGTGGACAGCATCCGTCAAGGATTGGTTTCGCAAATGATTCACCCGGTTCGATGGATACAAACCATGCAATATATGGAAAACTATGGCGTGGAGCAAGGCATTGAGTTAGGCCCACGGACAGTGCTGAAAAATTTGGCGAAAGAAATAAACACTACCATCGAAGTACTGTCCCTGGACAGAGACTTGGATCGCGTTGAACTGGAACGCCGTTTCTCGATCCGTGATTGGGTAGCCCGTTCCCTGTCACTGGCGGTGTCTACCCCCAATGCCAATTGGAATGAAGATGAGTATCGAAAGGGTGTTATTTTACCTGTTCGGAGACTGGAAGAATTACTGCGAAACTCAGAATCAGGCAGCAGTCCACCTCCTGCTTCTGAGCTAAGACAGGAAATACTGGGGTGTATTCGCCTGGTGTTGCAAACCAAACAGGTCGACGAAGGAGAGCAGGAAGTAATGCTAGAGCAATTGAGGAGGGATCAGGATGGAGCAGTTTCAAACTTTAATTGAAATCATTCAAGACCGTGCAAGCCGGGATGAGAACGGGATCACCTTTATTTCCGGTGATAAGCAAGAGGAATATGTGTCCTACAGTAAACTTCTGGAGCAAGCATCACAGGTGCTTCATGCATTACAGGAAAAAGGGATACAACCTGGCGATGAGCTGATCATGCAGATCGACGACAATCATACCTTTGTGAATGTATTTTGGGGCTGCCTGCTCGGTGGAATCGTTCCTGTTCCTGTAAGCATCGGGAATAATGATGAACATAAAATGAAACTGTTTAAAATCTGGAATACCCTATCCCGCCCTTATATGATTGCGGATGATAAGGTAATGGAACAACTGGAAAAGTACTCGCACCAGCACGGATTGCTGGATTCCTTTGAGCCTGTTAAAAAAGCAACTTTTTCAAGCCATACATTCGACTATTCCATTGAGGGTAAAGGGGCAGTTCATGCATCCAAACCGGAGGATTTGGCTTTTATCCAATTTTCCTCAGGCTCTACAGGTGATCCTAAAGGAGTCATGTTGACACATGAAAATCTGGTTTACAATATTCGGGATATCGCAAATCAAACAGGCATGAGCTCCAAGGATGCTTATTTGGGTTGGATGCCGCTTACGCATGACCTGGGATTGATCGCCTTTCATTTAACCTGTGTGGTCGCTAATGCCAAGCAGCTGATTATGCCGACGGCACTTTTTATCCGACGCCCGTCTTTATGGCTAAAAAAAGTATCGGAGCACAAGGTGACTCAAATATGCTCTCCCAATTTCGGATATAAATTTTTTCTCGATCAGTACAAACCTGAAACAGCGGATAACTGGGATTTGTCAAGCGTGCGTATGATTTTAAATGGGGCTGAGCCGATATCTGTAGAGCTTTGCCATGTGTTTATGGATGCGATGAGTGTTCACGGCTTGAATAAAAATGCGATGTTTCCCGTCTATGGATTGGCAGAGGCGAGCGTGGGTGTTTCCACTCCCCCTCTGGACAAAGATTCCTTTATTCCGCTTTATTTGAATCGGCAGCAGTTACACGTAGGTGAACCCATAGAAGAAGTAGACAAGTCCGACAAGCGGTGTCTTACTTTTGTGGATTTGGGGTATCCGATGGCCAGCACCTCTGTCCGCATTTGCGATGAACAAAATCGGGTGCTGGAAGATGGTGTGATTGGACACACGCAAATCCGTGGCAAAAATGTGACCGCTGGATATTACAACAATCCAGAGGCTACTTCGAAGGTCAAAACCGAGGATGGCTGGCTCATCACCGGAGATTTAGGGTTTATGAGAAATGGCCGCCTGACTATTACCGGTAGAGCCAAGGATATCATTTTCGTGAACGGACAGAATGTCTACCCGCATGACATCGAGAGGATTGCCGAGGAACTGGATGGCGTGGATCTCGGGAAAGTAGCTGTGTGCGGTGTACATGATGCGCAAACCAGGCAGGATCGTATTGTTGCCTTTGTGATGCACACGAAAAAGATAGAGCATTTTGTACCGCTAGTTCAAAAGCTGAAAAGCCATCTGAACTACCGGGGAGGTTGGCATATTCAGGATGTAGTTCCGATTCGACGTATCCCTAAAACAACCAGCGGGAAGGTTCAGCGCTTCAAATTAGCCCAGAATTATGAGCAGGGTGACTTTAATGAAATATTGACATCACTGGCCGAGGCTACTCAAATCGCGCAGGCAGTTGGGCGTATAGTCCTGCCTCAAGGAGAAATAGAACAAAAGCTGATTGGAGTCTGCCAGGATATTTTAAATGTAAAGTCGATTGGAACGGATGATAGCTACTTTGATATCGGAGTGACTTCTTTGCAGCTCGTTCAAATTGTGGACCAGTTGGAGGACCAACTAGGGGTTCATATTGAGGTGACGGACTTCTTTTCCTATCCGACCATCGCCAAGCTGGCTTCGTATATCTCCAGTCAAGGCCTAAGCAGCGATGCGACTGCACTAACACAGCCCGAGGGCAAGGAGAAAACCAATGACCGGGATATCGCCATCATCGGCATGTCCGGCAAGTTTCCTCAAGCGGAAACACTGGAGCAGTTTTGGGCGAATGTCGCATCATGTGCAGACAATATCGGTCCGTACAGCGACGTAAGAAGAAAAGACGCCGAAGCTTTCATTTCCCGTCTGAATACGGAAGGGCGGAATATGCAAATCGCAGAAGGTGGCTATCTGGATGAAGTAGATAAGTTCGATTACTCCTTCTTTAAGCTGACTCCGCGGGAAGCCTTGCTAATGGACCCGAATCAACGGCTATTTCTACAAACCGCCTGGAGCACGATTGAGGATGCGGGGTATGGCGGTAAGCAACTTGCAGGCCAAAAGGTCGGCGTGTATGTCGGCTTCTCCAAGACCAGCTTTGAATACGAGCGTTTGTTGTCCGAGGTGGAACCGGGTGCGCTGCCGAACTTTGCCATTGGTAATTTACCGTCCATTATTTCCAGCCGAATTGCGTATTTGCTCGATCTAAAAGGCCCGGCGTTAACGATTGATACAGCATGTTCTTCCTCACTCGTAGCGGTTCATCTGGCATGCAAGTCTATCCTCAACGGAGACTGCGATATGGCACTGGCAGGTGGAGTGAAGACGATTTTACTGCCGTTGAAAGCAGGTATTGGCATGGAATCCTCCGATGATCGGGCACGAGCCTTCGACGACCAGTCGGACGGAACGGGCTGGGGCGAAGGCGTCGGAGCGGTTTTCCTAAAGCCGCTGCGTAAAGCGGAGCAAGACGGTGACAATATTTTGGCCGTGATCAAGGGAAGTGCAATCAATCAGGATGGCAGTACGATTGGTATTTCCGCGCCGAATGCGCTCGCTCAGGCGGAAGTAATTTCGCAGGCGTGGCACGATGCACAGATTGATCCAGAAACAGTTAGCTACATCGAAGCGCATGGCACCGGGACCAAGCTGGGCGATCCGGTCGAGATTGATGGCATTACCAAGGCTTTTCGCAAGCATACACAGCGCAAGCAATTTGTGGCGATCAGCACAGTCAAAACAAATATCGGCCATTTATACGAAGCCGCGGGGATTGCGGGCTTGATCAAATCCGTACTGTCCATGAAGCATCAACAGATTGCGCCGCTCGTTCATTTTCGCACGCCAAACCAGAAGATCCATTTCGAGGAATCTCCGGTATATGCCAATACGAAGCTGAGGGAATGGAAGACGAACGGCTTCCCGAGAAGAAGCGGGCTGAGTTCCTTTGGATTCAGCGGGACAAACTGCCATGTGGTACTGGAGGAATATATTGCAAAGACGGAATCGGATAAATCCTCCACGGGCAGCAATAATGGATCATCACCGCTGCTGCTGACCCTGTCAGCGCGGAGTGAATCCGCTTTACGCGAGCTGGTCGGGCGATACGCAGAACGGTTCAGACGGGCGGAAGAACTCGTGATGAAGGATGTATGCTATACGGCTAACACGGGGAGAAGCCACCTGAATCACCGGATTGCGGTGACTGCCGCAGGAGCAGATGCGCTGAAAGCAAAGGTGCTTCAGTTGCACGAACAAGGCAGAGCCGTCGATGGTGTATACACCGGGAAAGCGGATAGCGCTGGTGGCACAGAGACGGTCACTGGAAGCTTGGACACGTTGCAATCACTGGAGCAACTGGCTGCCAAGTATGTGCAGGGAGCGCAGATTGATTGGAGTACCCTATATGCAGGTAGGCACTACAAAAAGGTTTCTCTGCCTACGTATCCATTCGAACGGAAAAGATGCTGGATTAACGTGCCCGAACAGGTTCGAAAGGAACAGAAGGCGCCCGTTCATGAAAACTCAACAGTAAGGGAGACTGGAATTATGGGGAAAGAGTATTCGGTGTCAGCATCAGCTACCGATCAGCACAAATCTTCTATCCTTCAAAAGTTAGCGAAAATGATCGGTAACGTGTCCCAACTCAGTCTGGAGGAATTGGAGCCACAAACACATTTTCTGGAGCTCGGGCTAGATTCCATTAATTTGTCTCAGGTTCGCCACAGCATCAAGGATACCTTCGGACTGGACATTCCCATGAACGAATTTTTCGAAACGTTGACCACGCTGGAGCTGTTGGCCAGCTACGTAGCCGAGCGGGTGAGCATTTCCACTTCTGCTGAAGCCCCGGTTCAGTCTGTGGTAAATCGTTCGGAAACAACTCTGAGTCAGGCTGATCATGCATCTTCCCCCTTAACCCAACTGCCTCATGAATCCGGCGTTCCGGCTGAGCAAATACGGGCTCAAAGCTTCACAATCCCTACAGCCACAGGTGTAGAGCGAATTTTGGAGCAACAGCTACATCTGATGTCACAGCAGCTTGATGTTCTCCGACATCAGCCATCTGCATCCGTAATAGCTTCCGAGCCATTTAGCCCGGAATCCAGCATTTTGCCCTCAGCAAGTATAGGAAGCGCGGAGATTATCCGTATCGAGTCCAAGCAGGAAGTCGCGGCTGCATTAGCACCGGCTCCATCCGTAAAGGCTGTTCCCAAGCAGACAGGCAATGAAGCCAAACCGTATACGCCTTATAAAAAGCTGGATGTTAAAGCACGCGAATTGCTTTCGCTCCGTCAGGAACAACATCTGCAAGAGCTGATTGAACGCTACACGGCCCGTACGCGTAGCACCAAGCAGTACACCCAGCAGTATCGCTCCGTATACGCCAATAACCGTAATGCGGCTGGTTTCCGGCCTGTTTTGAAGGAAATGGTGTACCAAATCGTTTCTCAACGTGCAGACGGATCAAAAATTTGGGATCTGGATGGCAATGAATATGTCGATTTGACGATGGGCTTTGGCGTGAATCTGTTTGGGCACAATCCGGCCTTTATCCGAGAAAAAATTGAGGAAGAACTGAAAAACGGCATGTGTGTCGGCCCGATGTCCAACATGGCTGGGCAAGTCGCTGAGAAAATTTGCAAGATGACCGGCGTGGAACGGATTGCGCTGTACAATTCTGGCACGGAGGCCGTCATGGTCGCGCTCCGTCTGGCGCGTGCTGCTACGGGACGAGCTAAAGTCGTCATTTTTGCTGGCTCGTATCACGGTACATTTGACGGGGTACTGGCACTGGGGAGCGCAGGTGACAACAAGGAGCATTCGACGCCTCTCGCTCCAGGTATCTTGCAGCATATGGTGGACGATATCGTCGTGCTTCATTATGGAGCGGACGAATCGCTGGATTATATCCGCACCCATGCGCATGAGCTGGCCGCGGTTGTCGTGGAGCCGGTGCAAAGCCGCCGTCCAGATTTTCAGCCTCAAGCCTTTTTGCAGGACATTCGCCAGATTACGGAGCAGTCGGGTACTGCCTTCATTTTTGATGAAGTTATAACAGGGTTCCGTATTCAGCCGGGAGGGGCACAAGCCTGGTTTGGGGTGCAAGCCGACCTTGTGACCTACGGTAAAATCATTGGTGGCGGGCTGCCGATCGGCATCGTAGCCGGGAAAGCCGCCTTTATGAACGGGATCGACGGAGGTACGTGGAGCTTCGGGGACGACTCCTACCCGCAGCATGAGCAACAGCGGACCTTTGTCGCGGGGACCTTCTGTCATCATCCGCTGGCAATGGCTGCATCCTTAGCGGTGCTGGATCATTTGGAGAGCAACGGTGAGCAGTTGCAAAATCGTCTGAACAGCCGCACCTCGGCGTTAGCAGCGGAGCTAAACAGCTATTTCACGGACGAACACATACCTATGAAAGTTGTTAACTTTGGCTCTCTGTTCCGCTTCGTGCTCAAAGGCGATCTGGAATTGTTCTTTTATCACATGCTGGACAAAGGCATCTATATCTGGGAGGGACGAAATTGCTTCTTGTCCACGGCCCATACCGAGGATGATATTGCGCGAATCGTGCAAGCGGTCAAGGATAGCGTGAACGAGCTGCGAAAAGGGGGATTTTTACCGGACCCGCCCCCGAATGGAAACGGCCCAGGGCCGGGCAAGCAAACTGTACCTGTACCTGTAACTGTACCTCCAGAAGCTGAAGCAGTGAGTGTTCCAGAAACCGTAATTGCGCTGACTCCTGATCAAAAGCAGCTTTGGTTCGCCTCTGTTTCAGAACGAAGTGACTCTCAATCTTTACACGAAACCGCCTTGTTGCGGTTTCGTGGTCCACTTCAGCAGGAGGAGTTCAACCGGGCTGTCCAGACCATTGTGAACCGGCATGAAGCCTTACATACCTTTATGAGTGGTGATGGGGAAACTCAGGTGATCGCTCCTGTGATGAAAGTGGAAGTTCCGCTTCATGATTTTACCAGTCACCACCCAAATGAACAGGAACAACATATCCGGGCATGGATGATCCAGGACAGCGAAATCCCGTTTGCCATGACGCCAGGAGATCCGTTATTCCGAATCCATCTGCTGAAAATATCAGATGAGGAGCATCTGAGTGTCTTTACGTTCCATCATTTTATCGCGGATGGCTGGTCGATTGGTGTATTCATTCAGGAACTGGAACACATCTATTCTGCGCTTGTCCGAAATGCTGACTACAACCTTCCCGATCCAGTACCTTTTCGGAATTACGTTGTTTGGCAGCAGGATCAATTGAAAGCCGGGAAAGAAGGGGCCCTTGCTTTTTGGTCAGCAGTGCTGGAAAATCATCCGCCTGTCCTCAATCTACCATCTCCGGTGAGGGGAATACAGATTCCGTCTTCTAGCGGAAGCAGACATACTGTAATGCTCGAAGCGCCGCTCGTTAAACAATTGAGATCCGCCAGCATAAAGCTTGGCACCAGTCTTTTTATAACACTGCTATCAGCCTTTCAGATTTTTCTGCATCGCCTGACAGGGCAGCAGGAAGTAACGGTGGGGGTTCCTACTGCAGGACAATCCCATATGGACGCCTTCTCCCTGATCGGCAACTGTGTCAACTTACTTCCAGTGATCAGCGAAGTGCGTCCTGATGCTACTTTTACGGAGCATGCCCAAACGGTTAAAAAGCGCATGAATGAACTGGACAGCTTCCAAAAATACAGCTTTGCCGGACTCGCTCAGCTGGGGCTGAGAAATTTGCCTGTCATTAACGCTGTATTCAATTTGGATCGTCCGATTCCGCGTTTTCAATTCCATGGTATGGAAGCAGAACTCATTGAGAATGAGGTATCATTCAGCAAATATGAGTTGTTTTTGAACGTGACAGAGGCACAGAAGCAATTACGTCTTGATTTTGACTATAATTCGGATCTTTTTCAGCAAAACATCATCGAAGCTTGGTCAGGGTATTTCCTGAATCTGCTGCATTCCATTGTAGAGGAAGAGGGGGCTCGCGTTTCCGCGATGTCTTTACTTCGTGCGTCGGAGAACGAACAACTTCGAGCTGCATGGGCAGCAAATACCGATGCCAACGGAAACTATCTTTGCGTTCTAGATGCCTACAAGCATTTGGCACCTGTCGGGACAGCAGGGGAGGTGTATCAAGCCTCAGGAGCAGGCCTGTTGGGAACGACCCGGGAATGGGCTTACGTGGAAAACGATGGCAAGCTGCGGCATATTGGAAATTTAAATCGGACCATTCACATTCGCGGACATCAGGTTAATCTGGAGCAACTGGAGAAACACCTGCTGCAAATTTTCCAATGGGAGTCCTGCGTCATTACACCACAAACGGGCGAAACTGGAAAAGTCTCATATATAACCGCCTATGTGGTTGCAAACGCATCGAAGCCTTGGGAAGAAGACGCACTGAAAAAGGCTGTAATCGAAATTCTTCCAGATTATACGCAGCCCCGTTTTTGGATTCCTATGGATCATATTCCTCTTCTGCCGGATGGTCAGCCTTATCTACAGGCTCTACCAGCGCCAGAACGAGCAAGTGTATTCGCTAAAACAGACGTCGCTTCTGAGAACCACGGCGTAGAAGATCAGCTCGTGAACATTTGGATGAACGTTCTGAATGTAATGGATATCAGCTATGACGATAACTTTTTTCAACTGGGCGGTGATTCGCTAAAAGCGACGGTCATTCTGTCGAGAGTCAACAAGGAATTGGGTGTACACATTCCACTCAGCCACATTTTTGAGCTGCAAACGATTGCTGAGCTGGCTACATATATTGCGGGTGGAACAAAGCAGACCTATGAACCGATTGTATCTGTAAAATCGCAGGCCTTTTATCCGGTGTCTTCTTCCCAAAAGAGAATGTACGTGCTGGATCAAATGGGAAGCGGAACGGCCTATCATGTACCCGGTCAGCTTTTCATAGAGGGAAATCTGGAGGTCCCCCGCTTTATTGAAGCCGTTAAGGAAGTTATTTTGCGACATGAATCCTTTCGGACGTATTTCGATCTGGAAGACGGGGAAGTAGTACAAAAAGTTCGGGACACGATTCCATTCGACATCCCGTATACCCGTATTTCCAAGGAAGAAGCAAAGCAGGCTCGGGTCTTGTTTGTTCAGCCTTTTCATCTGGGAACAGCTCCTTTATTCCGTGCCGAACTGTACGAATTTATCGAAGGTGGCTTCATACTGCTAGTGGATATGCATCATATTGTGTCCGATGGTTTCTCCATGGCCGTGCTGCTGGATGAAATCATTCAACGGTATCAGGGCAGACAGCTTGCGAACATTCAGCTTCATTACAAGGACTTTGTTGCTTGGCAGAAGCAGCAGATCAATGACGACGCATGGCAAGCGCATGAATCATATTGGCTCCAGACCTTGAATGGCGAGCTTCCTGTACTGAATATGCCTACGGACTTTTCACGTCCGCAAGCACAAAGTTTTGAAGGTGACAGCTTGACCGTTACATTGGAATCCAAACTTACTAACACACTCTACAAATTGGCCCAAGATACCGAATCTACGATCTTTATGGTACTTTTGGCAGCTTATAATGTCCTGCTGGGCAAATATTCTAGCCAAGAGGATATTATCGTGGGTACACCTGTTGCCGGAAGACGGCATGTGGATACTCAAGCGATGATTGGCATGTTTGTCAATACGCTGGTTCTTCGCAATCATCCGCAATCTTCTTTAACGTTCCAATCCTTTTTGCAGGAGGTTAAGCAAAATTCGCTGCTGGCACTGGAGCATCAGGAATACCCGTTTGATGAGCTTGTAGACAAGCTGGAACTGGTACGGGACGTAAGTCGAAACCCGGTGTTCGATACGATGTTCAGTCTGCAAAATGTCGGCACAGATGTTTTGGAAACAGGAGGCATTCGTTTTAAGCCGGAAGAATTCAACGCGGGCATATCCAAGGTGGATTTTTCATTGCATGTGACTGAAGAAAAAGGACGTTTGTCCTTCACTTTGGAGTATGGCACGAAGCTGTTTAAACTGGAGACCATCCGACGGCTGGCAGAGCATTTTGTGCGAATTTTGGAAACAGTGACGCAGGATGTCGGGGTGCAGTTGGCTGATATTACGATCGTATCTGATGAAGAGAAGCAATTGCTGCTGACCGGATTTAACGATACCGTCGTACCTTTTCCGACAGATGAGACGATCCACGGACGATTTGAAAAGCAGGTTGCAATGACCCCGGAGAACATAGCATTTGTATTTAGAGATCAGAGCTTGACTTACCTAGAACTGAATGAGCGGGCTAATTCACTGGCACGAGTGCTTCGTGAAAATGGCGTTGGTCCTGACAAGCCCGTAGGTCTGATGTTGCAACGTTCGACAGAACTGATCGTTGGTATGATAGCTATACTGAAAGCAGGCGGTTGCTATGTGCCGATTGATCCTGAATTTCCACCAGCCCGTATTAGATACATGTTTGAAGACAGCGAGGCGACTGTAGTTTTGACCCATCGTAAACTGGTAGAAGAGAATAGCTACAAAACAAAAATGCTTTTTTTAGAAGATGAGGAATTATATCAGAGAGAGAGGTCGAACCTGGAAGCGAATGTTCAATCAGAGAACCTAGCTTATGTTATTTATACTTCAGGGTCGACCGGGCATCCAAAAGGGGTCATGCTTCAGCATAGTTCCGTTATGAACTTTATCACAGCAATGCATGAATTGATTGATTTTAAGCCTGACAAAAGGATTCTGTCGCTGACTACTATTTCTTTCGATATTTTTGTGGTTGAGACGATATTGCCGCTGCTAAACGGAATGACCTTTGTACTGGGTGATCGCCATCATCAAGTTGATCCACAGACACTTGGGGAATTAATTGTTGCTCAGCATATAGATTTGCTACAAATGACACCCTCTCGCCTTAGAATGTTACTCAGCAGTGAAGCGGGAATGCACGCACTACAAGGTATAAAGGAGATTATTCTTGGGGGCGAGGCGCTTGCGCCTACGTTACTGAAGAAATTGCAACAAATTAAAGGGCTGCGTATCTACAATATGTACGGACCTTCGGAATCAACTGTATTTTCATCAGCTAGGGAACTGACAGGTGCTAAACATATTGATATCGGGTCCCCCGTTGCCAATACGCAAATGTATATCCTTGATGGACAGGGTGCATTACAGCCAATTGGAATCCCTGGTGAGCTATGCATTGCAGGGGAAGGATTGGCTCGTGGCTATTGGAATCGCGCGGAACTGACGGCGGACAAATTTGTAGATAATCCATTTTCAACAGGAACACGAATGTACAGAACGGGCGATCTCGCCCGCTGGAAAGCGGATGGAAATCTGGAGTTTATCGGCCGAATCGACCATCAGGTGAAAGTACGTGGATTCCGGATTGAGCTGGGTGAGGTTGAAAATGCTTTGATTAGCCATTCTGCAATTCGAGAGGCTGTCGTCACTGTAAATCAAAGCAAAGATCATGAATCCGTCTTGTGTGCCTACATTGTACTGCATACAGAAGAAACACCAAGCTTAACCGTAATTCATGAGCATGCCGCCAAGTTGCTTCCGTATTACTCGGTACCGTCTTACTTTGTGTTTCTGGATCGTATACCGTTGACTCCGAATGGAAAAATCGATCGGAAGGCGCTGCCAGCACCGGAAGGTAATATACAAAGAGGGACAGAATATATTGCCCCACGGACGTGGTTGGAAGCGAAACTATCGGTAATCTGGCAGGACGTGTTGGGTTTGATGCAAGTCGGCGTGAAGGAAAACTTCTTTGAAATTGGTGGACACTCTCTACGGGCAATGACGTTGGTCTTGAGGATTTACAAAGAATTGAACAAACCAATTCCTCTACGTAGCATTTTTGACGCACCGACGATTGAACAGCTGGCAGTGGTGATTGAAAATCTGAACGAGGTGGCGTATGCATCTATTTTAGTGGCGGAAGAGCGTCCCTTTTATACCTTGTCTTCTGCACAAAAACGAATGTATATATTGCATCGGATTGATCCGGGTGATGTGAGCTACAACATGCCCGCAGTACTCCAGGTGAGCGGACCGCTGGATGTAAGACGGGTAGAGGCAGCATTTCGGCAGTTAATCTCACGCCACGAGGCCTTCCGCACGAGTTTTGAAATGGTGAACAATGAGCCTGTGCAGCGGATTCAGGAAAGGGTACCTTTCGAGGTGGAGTATGCCAAGGTACGGGAAAAACAGGCAGGGACAGACGCACTTGCATTTGAGACGGAAATAGAAAAATTGGTTAGCAATTTTGTAAATCCATTCGATCTGCAAGCTGCTCCACTGTTACGGGTAGCCTTACTGGATCTTAACGGAGAGGGGACAGAAGAAACACAGCATCTGCTAATGATCGACATGCACCACATTATCTCGGACGGTGTGTCGACGAGTGTGTTGACCCGCGAATTTGTTCGCTTATATAGCGGTGAGAAGTTACCTCCGCTGCGGATCCAATACAAAGACTATGCCGTATGGCAGCAAAGTGAAGCGCAAAAGGATTGGATGAAACGTCAGGAAGCATATTGGCTGGATACCTTCCGGAGTGAGTTACCCGTACTGAATCTGCCAACTGATTTTGCCCGTCCGGCAGTACGAAGTACGGCAGGCGATACAGTGGTATTCAGACTGGAACGCGAAGTCAGCGAGCGCTTGAAAGAGCTGGCGGCGCAGACAGGTTCAACGCTGTACATGGTGCTACTTGCAGCCTATACAGCACTGCTGCAACAGTATACTGGACAGGAAGATATCATTGTCGGGACTCCGATTGCGGGACGGCCGCATGCCGATCTGGAGCCGATCATCGGGATGTTTGTTGGCACACTGGCAATGCGCAATTATCCAACCGCTAAGCAAACGTTCCGAAGCTATGTGGAAGACGTGAAAACCCAAGCTTTGCAAGCCTACGAGCATCAGGATTATCCATTTGAAGAACTGGTGGACAAGCTAAATGTGAAACGGGATATGGGCCGTAATCCGTTGTTCGACACTATGTTTATACTGCAAAATACCGAAGAAGGCGAGCTGAAACTGGAGGATATCCGTTTCCGTCCATACGACATGGAGCAGGCTCCGGTGAAATTTGACTTAATGCTGGAAGCGAGCGAGGAAGAAGAAGGTATTCGGTTCGAATTGCAGTATGCAACATCGTTGTATGAGCGGAAAACGATTGAACAGATTACGCGTCATTTTATACGATTGTCTGAGGCTATTGTGGTGAATCCTGATATTAAACTGGGGGAGCTGGAATGGATCACAGAGGTAGAAACAGTGCATGTGCTGAGAGTGCATCAAGAGCGTCAGAAAGCTTCGCGTTACTGGAGCGCATATCTAGACGGGTATGAAGAAGCTTGCTGTTTGCCACAGGCTAAAACTCAGAGTAGAGCAGAGTGTCAAACGGAGCATTTTAACGTAGCTTTAAGTCCGAGTCTGATGAGCGGGATTCAGCAAATCTCCAACCGCTATCAGGTGAATCAGAGCACGCTGATTCAGACGGTGTGGGGCATTTTGCTTCAAAAATATAACGACACGGATGATGTAGTGTTTGGTAGTACGCTGTCCGGAAATGAGGGTGATATTCCAAATAAGGAGCGTATGCTCAGCTTGATTTTGAATACACTCCCTGTACGTATTACCAGTAGTGAGAACAACTCGTTCTGGGAAGTAATGAAACAAACCCAGAAGCAATCAGTGGCTTCTAGTAAATATGATGCTTTTTCACTATATGAAATTCAGAAACTCTCAGAACTTAAGCAAAATTTAATTAATCATATACTCATTTTTGAAAATGACTGGGTGGAGGAACAGTCTGGGCAACTAGGTGATGATATAGAGTCCCACTTTAGCATTACGGGGGTTGAGTCGGTCGAACAGTCCAACTATGATTTTAACCTGGTAGTTTTTTCAGGGAAAAAAACCCGAATGAGCTTTAGTTACAACGCACTTGTGTTTGATCGAGAAAGTATAAAGCAAATTTATGGACACTTGGTGCACCTACTAGAACAAGTTGTGGTTAACCCGGGCATTCAAGTGCATGAAATGAAAGCGATGACCGAACAGGAGTGCAAGCAAATCCTTGTTGGTTGTGGAGATATGGCAATAGAATATCCAAATAAACAGACGATTCACGGTTTGTTCGAAGCTCAAGTTTTACAAACACCAGAGCAAGTAGCGCTATTTTTCGAAGGGGAGCAGTTGACATACCTAGAGATGAATGAACGCGCTAACTCACTGGCACGGGTACTTCAAGCGCACGGTGTAGGACCCGACAAGCTGGTTGGCCTGATGGTACAGCGTTCGGCGGAGATGATCATCGGTCTGCTGGCCGTGTTAAAAGCGGGTGGTGCTTATGTGCCGATCGACCCTGAATATCCGTCAGCCCGTATTGAATATATGCTGAATGACAGTGAGGCCGCCGTACTTCTGACCAGTCGCGATCTGGTAGGAGAACACCATTACAGCGCCAACACTCTGTTTATCGAAGATGAGGAAGTATATCAAGGGGAAAAGACCAATCTGGAAGCCACTGCCCAGCCGGAGCATCTGGCTTACGTTATTTATACTTCTGGTTCAACCGGAAATCCTAAGGGCGTTATGCTCCAGCATCGCTCGGTGCTGAACTTTATTACAGGAATGCGCGAAGTGATCGACTTTGCAGCGGACAAAACGATTCTATCGTTAACCACCATTTCGTTCGATATTTTCGTATTGGAAACGATCCTGCCGTTGCTGGGCGGAATGACCGTTATACTTGGTGACCACCGTCATCAGGTCAATCCTCAGGCACTTGGCGAGCTGATTACAGCACATCACATTGACATGCTGCAAATGACGCCATCCCGGCTGCAAATGCTGCTGGGTCATGAGGAAGGCTCTCGTGCGCTCCAAGGTGTACAGGAAATTATGGTGGGGGGAGAAGCGCTTCCACCCAAGCTGCTGGAGGCCTTGCAAAAATTGAACGGTCCCCGCATTTATAACATGTACGGACCTACAGAAACGACGGTGTGGTCGGCAGTACAGGAACTTACCCAGGCCAAACAGATTGACATTGGACGTCCTATCGCGAATACGCAAATTTATGTCATTAACGCAAAGGGTGAATTACAGCCGATCGGTGTACCAGGCGAGCTATGCATTGCAGGGGAAGGTTTGGCCCGTGGCTATTGGAATCGCGCGGAATTGACGGCGGACAAATTTGTAGATAATCCATTTTCAACAGGAACACGAATGTACAAAACCGGGGACCTCGCCCGCTGGAAAGCGGATGGAAACCTGGAGTTTATCGGCCGAATCGACCATCAGGTGAAAATCCGCGGGTATCGAATTGAACTGAGTGAGGTTGAGTCGAAGCTGCTGCAAGTTGATTTTGTACGGGAAGTAACGGTCATTGCTCAAGCAGATGAAACAGGGCAAAAGCAAATGGTGGCGTACTACGTCGCCGGGCAAGAAATTGGCGCAAGCGAGCTGAGAAGCGAACTGGGCCGAGAGCTGCCAAGCTATATGGTGCCATCATACTTTATACAATTGGAGCAGATGCCATTAAGTCCGAATGGCAAAATCGACCGCAAAGCATTGCCAGCATTGGAAGATAATCCGCAAAGCAGAACGGATTATTTCGCACCGCGAACGCCAATGGAATCGAAGCTGACCCAAATTTGGCAGGATGTATTGGGCCTGAAGCAAGTCGGCGTGAAAGAGAACTTTTTCGAGATTGGTGGACACTCACTGCGGGCAACTACCTTGACTTCAAAGATTCACAAAGAACTGAATAAATCCCTGTCGTTACGCAGTATTTTCGAAGCTCCAACGATTGAACAGCTGGCTGTAGTGATTGAAAGTTTGGAACAGATGAAGTATGCATTGATTCCGGTGACGGAAGAACGAACTTTTTATCCGCTGTCCTCTGCACAAAAGCGGATGTACGTATTGCACCAGCTTGACCCTGACGATGTAAACTACAACATGCCTGCTATGTTCCAGGTAAGCGGCCCGCTGGATGTGAAGCGGATGGAAGAAGTATTCCGTCAATTGATCTCACGCCATTCAACACTCCGTACCCGCTTTGAAATGATAAATAACGAGCCGAAGCAGCAGATTCAGGATACCGTATCGTTCGAGTTGGAGTATGCGAAGGTGCAGG
The DNA here is from genome assembly GCF_038002205.1 of Paenibacillus sp. FSL R7-0340. Lineage (NCBI taxonomy): Bacteria > Bacillati > Bacillota > Bacilli > Caryophanales > Paenibacillaceae > Paenibacillus > Paenibacillus sp. FSL R7-0340. The sequence continues at coordinate 3,503,690 of NZ_JBBOBY010000001.1, read as the reverse complement.
TGGGACATGTCGTAGCTTATACAGCAGCAGATCGACAAACCGATGTGGAAGTGTTACATCGTGATGTAGTGCAGGAACGGTATGCATCGGTGACTGAGCAGCTTGTGAGCAAGGAAGTACAAGAAAAGATCCAAAGCTTTGTACGTCCATTTGATCTGCAAGCCGCTCCGTTACTGCGGGTTGCCCTGATCGATTTGGGCGTACAGGGAATAGAAGAAGAGCCGCAGTATTTGCTGATGCTCGATATGCACCATATCATCTCGGACGGTGTGTCGACGGGCGTGTTGACTCGCGAATTTGCTCGCTTATACAGCGATGAAGAGCTGCCACCGCTACGGATTCAATACAAAGATTATGCCGTATGGCAGCAAAGTGAAGCGCAAAAGGATTGGATGAAACGTCAGGAAGCATATTGGCTCGACACCTTCCGGGGCGGAGTGCCTGTGCTGGATCTGGCAACCGACTTTGCCCGTCCGGCAGTGCAAAGTGCGGCAGGGGATACGATCGAATTTGGACTGGAGCGTGAAGTTAGCGAACGCCTGAAAGAACTGGCTTCGCAAACAGGTTCAACCTTGTATATGGTGCTGCTGGCGGCGTACACTACGCTCTTGCATAAATACACAGGCCAAGAAGATATCGTAGTGGGAACGCCGATTGCTGGAAGACCGCATGCGGAACTGGAGAGTCTGGTAGGTGTCTTCATCAACACGCTGGCGATCCGCAATTATCCGTCTGGCGACAAATCGTTCCTGGATTATCTGCAAGAGGTGAAGGAGCATGCGCTCAGTGCTTATGAGCATCAGGACTATCCTTTTGAAGAGCTGGTTGAAAAGCTGAATTTAACACGGGATACGAGCCGGAATGCGCTGTTTGACACGATGTTTGAGTTGAAAACATTGGAGCAGCAGGAGTTCGAGCTGGAAGGTCTGACCTTGAATTCGTACCCGTTAGGGAATACTACGGCCAAATTGGATCTGTCCTTGGAGACCATGGAGCAGCCGGAGGGGATTGTGTGCAGTCTGGAATACAGCACGGCGCTCTATAAGCCGGAGACTATCGCCCGATTGGCGCAGCATTTTACGGAGATCGTCCGAGCTATTGCGTATCATCCGCAGCAGTCACTGGCAACTTTGAATATGGTAACCGTCGAGGAAAAAGAACAACTCATCTACGGTTTTGGAGAAGTGGGAGTAAGAGATGTTGCTGCAGTTGAAGCAGGAGCCCTGTTCCATACCTTCGTAGAAGAACAGGCTCAGCTTGTACCGGATCATATGGCGGTGGTGTATGAGGAGCAGCAGTTGACGTACCGCATACTGAACGAGCGTGCGAACCAATTGGCTCGGAGATTGCGGAATGAAGGCGTTGGACGCGAGTCAATTGTCGGCATTTTGAGTGAACGCTCCATGGATATGCTGGTCGGCGTATTGGCGGTGTGGAAGGCTGGCGGCGCATATGTGCCACTGGATGCGGATTATCCGTCCGAACGCATTCGTTTCATGCTGGAGAATAGTGGTGCGACGGTACTGTTAACACAAACGGGATTGCAGGAGCAAGCACAGGCATGGCTGGAGGAAAGCAAGCAGTCCTTGACCAGGGGTAAGACTGAGGGTGAGTTGGAAACAGCGACTGGCGCCGAAACGATGGAATCAGGTGCTCTTCATGGAACTGTGAATGGAGCAGCAGATTCGCCAACTGACAGCGAAGCAGCATCCCAATCCGTAGCAAACTTACGTTTGCACACCGTACTAGCATTGGACGACGAATCACTGTACACCGGGGATGCCACGAATATCGAGCCGATCAATGAGCCGCAGGATCTGGCGTATGTGATCTACACGTCCGGGACAACAGGACGTCCGAAGGGCGTCATGATCGAACATCACAGCTTGGTCAATACGGCTGCGGCGTATCGTCGGGATTACCGTCTGAGCCAGTTCCCGGTACGACTGCTGCAGCTGGCGAGCTTCTCCTTCGACGTCTTCGTCGGGGATATCGCGCGGACGCTCTATAACGGTGGCACGATGGTTATTTGTCCGAAAGACGACCGGATTGATTTTAGCCGTTTGTATGGCTGGATTCGCGATTACCAGATTACAGTGTTCGAATCGACCCCGGCCCTGATCGTACCGTTTATGCAGCATGTGCATGAACAGGGGCTAGACATGAGCAGTCTGGAACTGCTGATCACCAGCTCGGATAGCTGTAGCGTGACAGATTACCGGGTGCTGCAAGAACGGTTTGGCGCAGATATCCGCATTATGAACAGTTACGGCGTCACGGAAGCGGCGATTGACTCCAGCTTCTATGACGAAGAGCTGTCGAAGCTGCCAAGCAGCGGCAATGTACCGATTGGTCAGGCATGGCTGAACGCACGCTTCTACATCGTGGACAGCCAACTGAATCCGGTGCCAATCGGCATACTGGGTGAGCTGTGCATCGGCGGGATTGGGGTCGCACGGGGATACTTGAACCGTGCGGACCTGACAGCCGAGAAATTCGTAGCGAACCCCTACGTACCGGGTGAACGACTGTACCGCACAGGCGATTTGGCACGGTGGATGCCGGACGGCAATGTGGACTTTGTTGGCCGGATGGATGATCAGGTCAAAATCCGGGGCTTCCGGATTGAACTGGGCGAGGTGGAAGCGCAGCTGCTGACTGTGGATGGCATCGAGAAAGCGATAGTCACCGCCTGGGAAAACGAAAACGGAGACAAGGATTTGTGTGCGTATGTCGTAGCTTCCGAGGCGCTGAATTTGCCGGAGCTGCGCAGCATACTCCAGCCAAAACTGCCGGGCTATATGATCCCGACATATGTCGTACAACTGGATCGTTTCCCGCTGACACCGAATGGCAAAATCGACCGCAAAGCATTGCCAGCATTGGAAGATAATCTGCAAAGCAGAACGGATTATTTCGCACCGCGAACGCCAATGGAATCGAAGCTGACCCAAATTTGGCAGGATGTATTGGGCCTGAAGCAAGTCGGCGTGAAAGAGAACTTTTTCGAGATTGGTGGACACTCACTGCGGGCAACTACCTTGACTTCAAAGATTCACAAAGAACTGAATAAATCCCTGTCGTTACGCAGTATTTTCGAAGCTCCAACGATTGAACAGCTGGCTGTAGTGATTGAAAGTTTGGAACAGATGAAGTATGCATTGATTCCGGTGACGGAAGAACGAACTTTTTATCCGCTGTCCTCTGCACAAAAGCGGATGTACGTATTGCACCAGCTTGACCCTGACGATGTAAACTACAACATGCCTGCTATGTTCCAGGTAAGCGGCCCGCTGGATGTGAAGCGGATGGAAGAAGTATTCCGTCAATTGATCTCACGCCATTCAACACTCCGTACCCGCTTTGAAATGATAAATAACGAGCCGAAGCAGCAGATTCAGGATACCGTATCGTTCGAGTTGGAGTATGCGAAGGTGCAGGTGGGACATGTCGTAGCTTATACAGCAGCAGATCGACAAACCGATGTGGAAGTGTTACATCGTGATGTAGTGCAGGAACGGTATGCATCGGTGACTGAGCAGCTTGTGAGCAAGGAAGTACAAGAAAAGATCCAAAGCTTTGTACGTCCATTTGATCTGCAAGCCGCTCCGTTACTGCGGGTTGCCCTGATCGATTTGGGCGTACAGGGAATAGAAGAAGAGCCGCAGTATTTGCTGATGCTCGATATGCACCATATCATCTCGGACGGTGTGTCGACGGGCGTGTTGACTCGCGAATTTGCTCGCTTATACAGCGATGAAGAGCTGCCACCGCTACGGATTCAATACAAAGATTATGCCGTATGGCAGCAAAGTGAAGCGCAACAGGATTGGATGGAAGTTCAGGAAGCGTATTGGCTCAATACTTTCCGGGGCAATCTGCCTGTGCTGAACCTGCCAACCGATTTTGCCCGTCCGGCGGTACGGAGCACAGCAGGCGACACGGTTGTATTCAGATTGGAGCGTGAAGTTAGCGAGCGCTTAAAAGAACTGGCAGCACAGACAGGTTCGACGCTGTACATGGTGTTATTAGCGGCCTATACAGCGTTACTATATCAATATACAGGGCAGGAAGATATCATTGTTGGCACCCCAATTGCGGGACGCCCACATGCCGATCTTGAGCCCATCATTGGGATGTTTGTCGGAACCCTGGCACTACGCAATTATCCGACTGCAGAGCAGACGTTCCGCAGCTTTCTAGAAGATGTGAAAATCCGGGCTTTACAAGCCTACGAGCACCAGGACTATCCATTTGAAAACCTGGTGGACAAGTTGAATGTGAAGCGGGATATGAGTCGGAATCCGATCTTCGATACGATGTTTGTACTGCAAAACACCGAGCAAAGCGAGTTGAAGCTCAAAGAACTGAGCTTCCGACTATACGATATAGAGCAAACTCCAGTGAAGTTTGACCTGACGCTGGAAGCGAGAGAGGAAGAATCCGGAATACAGTTCGGATTGCAGTATGCGACCATGCTGTACCAGCGGGAAACAATTGAGCAGATCACACGCCACTTTGTACGGTTGGCTGAAGTGATTGCGGCTAGCCCAGATACCACATTGAGTGAGCTGGAATGGATTACAGTGGAAGAAACAGTGGATGTACTGAAAGTGCATCAAGAACGTCAGAAGGCTTCTCGTTACTGGACCGCATACCTGGATGGGTATGAAGAACAGGCCCGTTTGCCACAGGCTAAAATCCAGAGCAAAACAGGTTATCAGGCGGAGCGTCTGGATTTTGATTTGGGCGCGGGTCTAACGGCTGGAATTCAGCAAATCGCCAAGCGTTATCAGGTGACGATGAATACGCTGATGCAGACGGTGTGGGGCATGTTGCTTCAAAAATATAACGGTACGGATGATGTGGTGTTCGGCAGCGTCGTATCCGGACGTCCGGCGGAGATTCCAAATGTGGAGCATATCATCGGTCTGTTTATTAACACGATTCCTGTACGCATTCACAGTCATAAGGACAGTCTGTTCTCGGACGTGATGAAGCAGAATCAGGAGCAATCCATCGCTTCCCAAGCCTATGATACGTACCCGCTGTATGAGATTCAGGGACTGTCGGAGCTGAAGCAGGATTTGATCAACCATATCCTTATTTTTGAAAATTACCCGATGGAGGAGCAAATCGAGCAGTTGGGTGAGGGGGAAGCATCCAGCTTCCGCATTACGGGAGTGGAGTCCGTCGAGCAGATGAACTATGACTTTAACCTGGTGGTCCTGCCGGGGAACACGATCCACATGAGCTTTGTCTACAATGCGCTGGCATTTGAACGCGAAAGTGTGGAGCAAATTCAGGGTCATCTGATGGAACTGTTGAAACAGGTGGTAGCTACCCCGGATATTTCGGTACGTGAGCTGGATGTATTGAGTGAGCCAGAACGGGAGCAAATCCTGCGCGTATGGGGAGATACGGCAGCGGACTATCCAAGCGAGCAGACGATTCACGGCTTGTTCGAGGCGCAAGCGGCGCAGACCCCGGAGCAGGCAGCATTGTTCTGCGAGGGAGAGCAACTGAGCTACCGCGAGCTGAACGAACGCGCCAACCGTTTGGCCCGTACCCTGCGTAGTCACGGAGTGACGAGCGATCGTTTGGTGGGTCTCATAACCGATCGTTCGGTGGATATGATCGTAGGCATCTTTGGGATTTTGAAAGCCGGGGGAGCATATGTGCCAATTGATCCGACGTATCCGGAAGAGCGTATCCGCTACATGCTGGACGACTCTGGGGCAGAGCTGTTATTGACGCAAAATCATCTGGTGGGCAACGTAGCTTTTGACGGTAAGGTGCTGGTTTTGGATGGAGAGCAGGCGGTCTATCACGAGGACGGTTCAAACCTGGAGCCTGTATCCGGGCCGAACGATTTGGCCTATGTGATCTATACATCAGGGACCACAGGCCAGCCGAAGGGCGTTATGCTGGAGCATCACGGACTGTGCAACTTGAAAGTCTATTTCGATCAGACGCTGCATATTGGCATATCGGATCATATCCTGTTGTTTGCCAGCTATTCATTTGATGCGGCTTGCTGGGAAATCTTCCAGGCGCTGTTCTGCGGAGCCACGTTATACGTGCCAACGTCAGAGACGATTTTGAACTACGAGCGGTTTAAGCAATATATGGCGGATCATCACATTACCGTGGCAACCTTGCCGCCGACCTATGCGGTCTATCTGGAGCCGGAACGGATGTCAAGCCTGCGTATTCTGTTCACAGCCGGATCAGCATCGTCGATAGAGCTGGTGTACAAGTGGAAGGATCAGGTTGCGTACTACAATGGCTACGGCCCAACCGAAAACTCGGTAGCTACGTCGATATGGCCGGTGTCTGAGGATGCGAGAGCAGGACAATTGATTTCCATCGGACGTCCTGTGCCAAACCATCGGGTGTACATGGTGGATGCACATGGTCATCTGGCACCAGTAGGCGTAGCGGGTGAGTTATGCGTATCCGGGCCGGGTCTGGCACGCGGCTATCTGGATCGTCCAGAGCTGACGGAGGAGAAATTCGTACCGAATCCGTTTGCGAATGGAGAAGCGGGCTATGAACGCATGTACCGGACAGGTGACTTGGCGAGATGGATGCCGGATGGCAACATCGAATATCTGGGCCGGATCGACCATCAGGTTAAAATCCGGGGGTACCGGATTGAGTTGGGCGAGGTCGAGGCGCAAATTTTGAAAGTGGAAGATGTGCAGGAGGTCATCGTGCTGGCACGTGCAGATGAGCAGGGGCAAAACCAACTGGTCGCCTACTATGTGGCAGAGCGAGAAGTGAATGCAGGTGAGCTACGCAGCTTACTGGGTGAGAAACTGCCAAACTACATGGTGCCTGCGTACTTCGTACAACTGGAGAACATGCCGCTGACACCGAACGGTAAAATTGATCGCAAAGTACTGCCAGCACTGGAAACAAATTTTCAGGGTAGAAGTGAATATGTTGCTCCACAAACGGATGCAGAGCAGGTTCTGGCTTCTATCTGGCAAACCGTACTGGGTAAGAAGCCAATTGGCTTGCTAGAAAATTTCTTCGATTTGGGCGGCGATTCGATCAAGGCGATTCAAGTATCTTCACGTCTGCTTCAGGCAGGCTACAAGCTGGATATGAAGACATTGTTTAAGCATCCGAGTGTGTCAGAATTGGCTCCGTACTTGAGTGTGGCGGGTGTCAGAACTGCCGAGCAGGGTGAGATTAAGGGCAATGTGCTGCTTACGCCGATTCAACATTGGTTTGCAGATTTGGATGAAACGGCTGCACATCACTTTAATCAGGCTGTTATGCTACACCAGGACCAGAGATTTAACGAGTCGGCACTGCGCCTGACACTGACAAAACTGGTGGAACATCATGATATTCTGCGAACGGTGTTCCGCAAAACGGAGCATAGCTATGAAGCGTGGAATCGGGGGACGCAAGAAGGTGAGCTATATCATCTTGATATGTTGGACTTCGACGATATACCCATTGGATCGGAGTTGAACCAAGCAATTGAAGCTAAAGCCAATGAGATTCAAAGCAGTATTTCTTTAAATGAAGGGCCACTAATGAAAGTCGGTTTGTTCCGTTGTGCGGATGGTGACCATTTGCTGATCGTGATTCATCATTTGGTAGTGGATGGGGTATCGTGGCGTATCTTGTTTGAAGATTTCGCGACTGCTTATGCGCAAGCTGTGAATGGAGAAGCAATTCATTTGCCTGATAAGACGGACTCCTTCCGTGCCTGGTCTGAAAAATTGGCTGTTTATGCAATCAGCCCGGCAATGGAGAGCGAACGCGCGTACTGGGAGCAATTAGACAAAGTAATCAGTTCTGATCAGGCTATATTACCTGAGGATTATAAGCATGATGGCAGATTTATGATTCGCGACATGGACACCGTAACAATGCAACTCACAGAGGAAGAGACCGTTCAACTGTTGAAACAAGCGCATCATGCATATAGCACGGAAGTGAACGATTTGCTGTTGACTGCTCTTGGTATGACGCTGTATGCCTGGACGGGCCATGAGAGTATCTTTATAAATCTGGAAGGGCACGGACGGGAGAGCATTATACCAGACATTGATATTTCTCGTACGGTTGGTTGGTTTACAAGTCAATATCCGGTTTTGTTGAATATTGGAGAGAAATCCGACGTGTCGAGACGTATCAAACAGGTCAAAGAGGGTCTACGTCAAATACCGCATAAAGGAATCGGATACAGTATTTGGAGATATCTGAGTAAAACAGGTCAAAAAGGGGGCCATCCTGAACCACAGGTGAACTTTAACTATCTGGGAGAGTTTGATCAGGATCTCCAAAATAGCGATATTCACACTTCACCCTATTCGTCTGGAAGAGATTTCAGCGACCGAATTGAGCTGAAATCTGCTTTAGACGTGGGGGGAATGGTAACAGATGGCAGGTTGGAGCTTAAGATTAAATATAATAGCAAGGCATTCTGCAAGGATACGATAGAGGATCTGGTTCATCTGTTAAAGAAGAATTTACAGGAAGTGATCAGGCATTGCATATCTCGAGAACGGACGGAGCTAACACCTAGCGACGTACTGCTTAAGGAACTCACCGTGGAGCAATTGGATGCCATTGTGGAACAAACGCAGTCGGTTGGAGAAGTAGAGAATATATATGCACTAACACCGATGCAGAAGGGGATGTTGTTTTACAATTTGATGGATTCTCAATCGGGTGCTTATTTTGAGCAGTCCTCCTTTGACCTGAAAGGATGTTTAAATCTGGCTGCGTTTACAGCGAGTCTGGAACTGCTGGTACAGCGGCATTCTGTACTACGGACAAATTTTTATAGCGGCTGGAAGGACGAGCCCCTGCAGGTTGTGTACCGGAATAAACGCAGTGAGTTGTATATAGAGGATTTGCGAGATATGGAGGAAGAAGAGCGGAACGATTATATCCTGGAATATACGCGCAAAGACAAGCAGAGAGGCTTTGATCTAGCGGAGGATACTTTGATGCGTGTCGCGATTTTGCGTACGGCTGAGAAAACATATCGTTTTGTATGGAGCTTTCACCATATTTTAATGGATGGCTGGTGCTTGTCGCTGGTGACGAATGAGGTATTTGCGAGTTACTTTGCGATTCTCGCCCATAAACAGCCGGAACTGGGACCTGTAACGCCATATAGCCAATATATTGAGTGGCTGGAGCAACAGGATCGTCAGGCTGCTTCAAACTATTGGAGCAGGTATCTGGATGGATATGAGGAGCAGTCTCGTTTGCCACAGGCCAAAATCCAGAGCAAAACAGGTTATCAGACGAAGCGCCTGGACTTTGATTTGGGCGCGGGTCTAACGGCTGGAATTCAGCAAATCGCCAAGCGTTATCAGGTGACGATGAATACGCTGATGCAGACGGTGTGGGGCATGTTGCTTCAAAAATATAACGGTACGAATGATGTGGTGTTCGGCAGCGTCGTATCCGGACGTCCGGCGGAGATTCCAAATGTGGAGCATATCATCGGTCTGTTTATTAACACGATTCCTGTACGCATTCACAGTCATAAGGACAGTCTGTTCTCGGACGTGATGAAGCAGAATCAGGAGCAATCCATCGCTTCCCAAGCCTATGATACGTACCCGCTATATGAAATTCAGGGGCTGTCGGAGCTGAAGCAGGATTTGATTAATCATATTCTTATTTTTGAAAATTACCCGATGGAGGAACAAATCGAGCAGTTGGGTGAGGGGGAAGCATCCAGCTTCCGCATTACGGGAGTGGAGTCCGTCGAGCAGACGAACTATGACTTTAACCTGGTGGTCCTGCCGGGGAACACGATCCACATGAGCTTTGTCTACAATGCGCTGGCATTTGAACGCGAAAGTGTGGAGCAAATTCAGGGTCATCTGATGGAACTGTTGAAACAGGTGGTAGCTACCCCGGATATTTCGGTACGTGAGCTGGATGTATTGAGTGAGCCAGAACGGGAGCAAATCCTGCGCGTATGGGGAGATACGGCAGCGGACTATCCAAGCGAGCAGACGATTCACGGCTTGTTCGAGGCGCAAGCGGCGCAGACCCCGGAGCAGGCAGCATTGTTCTTCGAAGGAGCACAGTTGACCTACCGCGAGCTGAATGAACGTGCAAACCGACTGGCTCGTACCTTGCGGAGTCACGGCGTAACAACAGACAGCTTGGTGGGGATTATGACGGAGCGTTCGGTGGATATGATCGTGGGGATGCTCGGGATTATGAAAGCGGGAGGCGCGTATGTTCCTCTAGATCCAACGTATCCAGAGGACCGTATCCGTTACATGCTGGACGACTCGGGAACAGCTCTCTTATTAACACAAAGCCATCTGGTGGAAAAAGTGGCCTTCGACGGCAAGATACTGGTGCTGGATGGGGAACAGGGGATCTATCACGAAGAGGGGGCGAATCTGGAGCCAGTGTCTGGCCCGAACGATCTGGCGTATGTGATTTATACCTCAGGAACGACGGGCCAGCCGAAGGGCGTTATGATCGAGCATCACGGGCCATGCAATCTGAAAACCTATTTTGATGAAACCCTACACATGAGCTTGTCGGATCATGTCCTGATGTTTGCCAGCTATTCCTTTGATGCCGCTTGCTGGGAAGTGTTCCAAACGCTGTTCTGCGGAGCCACACTGTACGTACCGACCATGGAGACGATTTTAAACTATGAGCGGTTTGAACAATATACCGCAGAGCACCAAATTACCGTAGTCATGCTGCCACCGACGTATGCGGTGTATCTGGAACCGAAGCGGATGTCGAGTCTGCGTATCCTGTTTACAGCCGGATCGGCCTCCTCATTAGAGCTTGTACAGCAATGGAAAGATCAGGTTCCGTATTATAACGGATACGGCCCAACGGAAAACTCAATTGTCACAACGATCTGGCCGGTGTCTGAGGATGCGAATGCGGATGAACGGATTTCTATCGGACGTCCCGTACCGAATCACCGGGTATATATCGTGGATGCGCATGGACATCTGGCACCTGTGGGCGTAGCTGGAGAATTGTGTGTATCGGGGGAAGGGCTGGCACGTGGATATCTGCATCGTCCGGAGCTCACGGATGAGAAATTTATACCTAATCCGTTTACGGACGGAGAAGCAGGATATGAACGGATGTATCGCACAGGGGACTTGGCGAGATGGATGCCAGACGGCAACATTGAGCACTTAGGCCGGATCGACCATCAGGTGAAAATCCGGGGGTACCGGATTGAACTGGGCGAGGTGGAGGCAAACCTGCTGAAGGTGGAGGCTGTGCAAGAGGTAATTGTACTATCCCATGAGGATGAGCAGGGTCAAAACCAACTGGTGGCGTACTATGTGGCAGAGCGCGAAGTGAGTACAAGTGAGTTACGCAGCTTACTGGGTGAAAAGCTACCTAACTATATGGTGCCTTCGTACTTTGTGCAGCTGGAATCCATGCCACTAACACCAAACGGTAAAATTGACCGCACGGCACTGCCACTGCCGGAATTGGCAAGTAGCCCGGATATAGCTTACGTGGCTCCAAGAAATGAAGTGGAACAACAATTGGCGAATCTCTGGCGGGCGGTGCTTGGGGTAGAAAAGGTAAGTATCGACGAGAACTTCTTTGAGCTTGGAGGTCATTCTTTAAAGGCCATTCAGCTCGTTTCCAAAGCACAGGAATCAGGTATTCCACTCGGCATACACCAAGTGTTGCAACATCAAACCATTCGAAGCTTGTCCGATCTGTTATCCCTTGATAAAGTTGTCACCAAGCAAGATACTTCATTGCTTACAGATGTAACGGAAGCTGAACAATGGATTAGCGAAACCTTTGGCGTACAGGCCATGCTTCAATTCGTACCTAACGATGAACGCGACTACTTGTTTCTGCATGTGCATCCCTTACGGGCAGATCAGGTGGACGAGATGACCGCCGGAATCTCGTCTCATGTTCATTCCGACCTCCATCCTCATTATATCGTTCCGATGGGTGAGGAAGACGCCAGCCTAAGGGTCAGAACAGGGCACGCAGAGCTGGAGCAAACAGACGAGGAACAGGAAAACAGTCACCAACGTCAGACTGAAGAATGGATTTTAAAAATCGCTGAAATGAATGCTAGCTGGCATGAGCATCTACTCAGCTCAGAGGCTATCTATCGTTTCCCGCTGGCCCCTGCTCAGCATTACCATTTGATGCACCCGGCTTCCTCGGGCACCGTGGTTCGGTTGGACCAATACGTGGATATGGGGCGTCTGAATACAGCGATTCGGCAGTTAATTCATCGCCATGAATTACTGAGAAGTGTGCTTGTACACGCGGATGGAGTCTGGGAATGGGAAGTACGGCCAACACCGGAGCATATTTCATTGCCTTGTGTGGATCTTTCGATCTATCCGGTACAGACCCAACAGCAGCTTCTTTCATCCCTCATGTCGAATCTTTATTTTGAACCATATGAGCAGAAACACGCTCTGCAATACCGGATGATGCTGGTTCGCTTGAATTTGCGGGAACATTTACTGCTACTGCCATGCTCACATATCATCTTTGATGCGACGAGTGGTGTAGTTTTGCATAATCAGCTTCTGGAGGAATACGATCATATACAGCAAAGTCAGACAGTTAAAACATTCCATTATCACGATTATGTCGATCATATCCGCCAAGGTCCTCAAGGACTCAGCGATCCGCAGATTGTGGAGCAATTTAAGCTCCCGGCATTTGAGGATCATAATAGTCGTATCCATGAACGGATGCTGGGGTGTAATTATGCAGCACCTACTTCATATCATTGGAATCTAAACCTGCATGATATTCCAACGCAGGAGGAGGCTGTGAACCTATGGGATTTTTCGTTGCAAATGGCATTCCAGTTCTTGAGCAGCTATTTTGAACAGTCCGAAGTTCCATTATGGTTGACACAGTATGGACGACAGTATGGGGATCGGAACTACTTTGGATCGGTGGGAGAATATATTGACCACATTCCCGTCTTACTCCTGAAGGAGGAGAGAATATCCTACGAAAATGATATCCAGAAACTCTTGGATACTGCCACACATCATCATTTAAATTTCTTCAATCTGATCTTTAACGAAGAAATGAAATCAGCTTACCCGCAATCAAGCAACATTCTAAAAAAGGGACTTGAACAACTGCCAATCGTGTTTAACTACTTGGGTGAAATGCAGGGAGGCTTAAATGAAATCGGTGCTTTGGACAGGAAGAAGGAACAGGCAAACGGAGGAAAAGCGATTTTCTTTGAGTCTGTATACACAGAAAGTGTATTGCAGATTTCTCTATCCCTTCCCTTTGAAGAGGATCACGAGAAAATTCATCGAATCTTCCAAGCTGCCAGTGACAGGCTCTTAACCGCTTTGACCATCTCGCAGTAAGGAGATGAAGATGTGAATCAATTGTTTAAGGATCATCGTTTTATCCGTTTCTTTGCTTCCCGTACTTCTGCCAACATCGCGGACAGCATTTATTCTATCGTCCTGCTGTATTTTGTACAGCAATCGACACAGTCGGTGGCGATGACCAGCTTCACGTATACGGCCGTATCTGCGGCGTCGATTTTCAGCTTTCTCGTGGGTCCTTTGGTGGATCGCTATTCACCGCCTTTGTTGGCCAGTATCGCCTTGTTTACGCAGGCTGTGCTCATTTTGGCTGTCCCGTTTCTCATTCAGGACGGGATGGTTAATCTGGTCGCTATCCTTGTTATTGTTTTTATTGCATCCTGCTTCTCTACATTGTTTTATCCGGCCAACAGTAAAATGCTGCCGCAACTGGTAGGCTCGCCGGATTTGATTGTCCGGGCGAATTCCATGATTTCGTCGACGGATCAGGTGATTAATATCGCCGGGTATCTGGCTGGAGCCTCGCTCATTATCGCCATGGGGATGAAAAACACGTTTTTTCTAGCCAGCGCAATGCTGTTTCTGGCAGGCTTTGTGTATATCAGGCTCAGCAAGCAGATCGACGCTCCTGCGATGGAGGACACGAACGGTAAAGGTTCACTGAAGCTGGGGTACTATCTGAGGGAGCTGAAAGAAGGGTATCTTTTTGTAAAACGGCACGCCTTCCTGAGAATTATGCTCCCGTTCTTTGCTTTGACGAATTTTTCGATGGCCATTTTAATTATTGCCATACCTTCCATTGCGGTATTCTATGGCTCACCGATCTATTACAGCTTACTGTATGTGGCCTATTTTATCGGTATTTTTGTCGGTTCCTTTCTGGTCAGTGTATTGAAAAAGAACGGCATCACCATTGCGGTCTCCTGGGTAGCCATGGGGCTGGCGATCTACGTGTTTTCCATTGTGCCGGAGATGTGGATGAAGCTGCTGGCCGCCCTGTTGCTAGGTATTTTTACAGGCATCATCAATGTACTGCAAACGTCCTTGATTCAAATTACTACCCCGCTGCCGTTAATGGGACGGGTGGCATCCTTTCTAAACACGCTGTCGAGCGCAGCCCTGCCATTGGGAGCCTTGATTGGTGGTGCGCTAGCTTTACGGTTTGCTCTTAGTGAGGTGCTGTTTTTCAGCGGACTGATTACCGTATTGTGCGGCTTGATCATGTTTTTGGTCAAGGATATTCGCCAGTTTGAGATTCCTTCAGAGGAGATTGGAAGAGTAACCCCAACTCCCGTTACTGAGGACATAAGCTAGAGCTTGATCCAAATTCATAAGCTACGCATGCAAAATGTCAGGCCCTCATCACAGGGCCTGGCATTTTTAGTATTTCTGGCTCTGGAACGTAGGAGCTGATCGTTTTAGTGCTGGTGTTGGAGCGCTGTTTATGGTTATCATAGACGAAGGTATGAATCTATCGTTTACATTCGGATACAAAAGGAGATACAAGATGGCTGAACCTTTAAAAAATATATACACAGAGGATTTTCTTCGCCTTTTCGGTGAAAGAGTACAAACGGCGTATAGCTCGTTTGATACCCAGAGATTTATCCATCAAGTCATGGACGAATCGTGGAATGAGCTGGAGCTAAAAGCCCGGATGCGGCGGATTTCACTAACATTGGGGACGTTCTTGCCAAGTCGTTATGAAGAAGCCCTGGCTGTCCTTTTTGCTTTAGACGAGCATTGCAGCGGTTTCCCGTACTTATTCTTTCCGGATTTTGTGGAGGTGTATGGGCAGGGGGAGGAGCATTGGACGCTTTCCATGGAAGCACTGGAGCGTTTCACACAGAAGTCATCTGCGGAGTTTGCCGTCAGACCCTTCCTGCTGCGCGAACCGGAACGGATGATGCGCCAGATGACGGTCTGGGCAGGGCATCCGAGCGAGCACGTCCGCCGTCTTGCCAGCGAAGGCTGTCGTCCACGACTGCCGTGGGGGCAAGCGTTGCCCATATTTAAGCGCGATCCCGCTCCGGTATTGGCCGTGCTGGAGCTGTTGAAAGCCGATCCCTCACTGTATGTACGTAAAAGTGTAGCCAACAACCTGAACGATATTGCCAAGGATCATCCTGATGTGGTCATTGCTACGGCTCAACGGTGGAAAGGAACACATCCTGACACCGACTGGATTGTGCGTCATGGCTGTCGGACCCTGATTCGCAAATCCATCCCCGAAGTGATGGCAATGTTCGGCTATGCGGATGAAACAGACGGGGCGCCGTTAGTCACTGAAGCCTCTTTCAGCACAGACCCTGCCTTGCTAAGGCTCGGTGATAGCTGTGAGTTGAGCTACGCGCTTCAGCTTCGTGAAGGTGACCCGGTACGAGTCCGCATCGAGTACGGCATCGACTTTGTGAAGGCGAGAGGACAAGTCTCACGTAAACTGTTTTTGCTATCTGACAAAACGGTCCCTGGAGGAACCCATCTTACAGGTACACGGACACACCGTTTTGCAGACCTGACCACTCGTCGCCATTATGCGGGAGCGCACCGGATTGCACTGCTCGTAAACGGTCAGGAAGCGACTTCTACAGTGGTAGAACTCCAGTTGTAAATCACGATAGTAGTGAAGAAAAAGAGCCTGTAATTAGGCTCTTTCTTTTTGTCGTTCGCTTTACCAAATTTATTTTTTTCCAAAAAAATGATTCTGGTATTAGAACCTGGTACTAAGACGTGTTATACTACAGTAAGAAAGTGGATCTCATCTTATGTATAAAGGGGAAGGTATAATTTGACAGATCAACAACAATGGCTTGCGCCTGAATATTACAATATGACTTCGGAAATGGAACACCATGATGCTGGTAAAACCGCACTCAAGTGGCTGAGTGAGACAGGAGAATACGAAGAAATCACCTACGGAGAGCTGTTGAAAAAGGCTAATCGACTGGCTGGAGGACTCGCAAATCTGGGATTTAACAAAGGTGACAGAGTTCTGGTCGTAGTACCACGGCGTATTATTGCGTATGTAATTTATCTGGCCTGCTTGAAGCTGGGGCTTGCTGTCATTCCATCTTCAGAAATGCTACGTGCCAAGGATATTGCATTTCGTCTTCGCCATTCAGAAGCGCGCGCAGTCATTGCCTGGACCGGAGTAACAAGCGAAGTGGACAAAATAAATGATGATTTGCCTGCTCTGGATTATCGCATCGTGGTCTCCGGGGACGACACGGCAGATGTATCTGGCTGGCTCGTGCTGAATGAGCTGATGGATGGACAGGAAGATACTTTTGAAGCTGTGAAGACGCACCGTGACGACATGGCCATTCTGGCCTATACTTCCGGCACCACAGGAAATCCTAAAGGTGTTGTACATAGCCATGGCTGGGGATATGCTCATCTGCGGATAACATCACCATGGTTGGATATTCAAGCTTCAGATATAGTATGGGCTACAGCTGCACCGGGATGGCAAAAGTGGATTTGGAGTCCGTTTTTATCCGTACTAGGAAATGGAGCGACCGGATTCGTATATAATGGTCCGTTTCGTCCAGGTCGGTATTTGCAGTTCATGCAGCAGTACGGAATCCAAGTGTTGTGCTGTACGCCGACAGAATACCGGATTATGGCGAAAACGGATGGTTTGGATCAATATGATCTATCCCAATTGCGCAGCGCAGTTTCTGCGGGAGAGCCTCTCAATCAGGAGGTCATTAATAAGTTTCAGGAGCAGTTCAACATTACGATTCGTGACGGCTACGGTCAAACA
The DNA here is from genome assembly GCF_038002205.1 of Paenibacillus sp. FSL R7-0340. NCBI lineage: Bacteria > Bacillati > Bacillota > Bacilli > Caryophanales > Paenibacillaceae > Paenibacillus > Paenibacillus sp. FSL R7-0340. The sequence goes on along the minus strand of NZ_JBBOBY010000001.1, from coordinate 3,486,593 downwards.
GAGAGCACATTAATTATTGGTAATTTAAAGGATGCACCTCTGCGCACAGGCTCGATGGGCAAATCTATTGCACCGGGACTCGTTGAGGTCGTAGACGAGGAGGGCATTCCGCTGGCTCCGGGGCAAGTGGGCGATATTGCGGTACGCGCTGATCTGCCGGCATTATTCCATACGTATTACCATGATCCAGAACGCAAATTAGCTAGTGTCCACGGAGATTATTTTGTTACGGGAGACCGGGCTCGCAAAGATGAGGATGGATATTTCTGGTTCGAAGGACGTGGGGATGATATCATTATCAGTTCTGGCTATACCATTGGTCCTTTTGAAGTAGAGGAAGCGCTTATGAAGCATGACTCCGTGCAGGAATGTGCTGCCGTAGCCAGCCCTGACGAAATCCGTGGACATGTTGTAAAGGCTTTTGTCGTACTCAAAGCTGGGGTAGAAGGATCACCGGCGTTAGTGAAGGAACTGCAACATCATGTGAAAACATGGACGGCGCCTTATAAATATCCACGAAAAATAGAGTTTATTCAAGAGCTTCCTAAAACTAGCTCGGGCAAAATACGAAGAGTGGAGCTGCGTGAACTGGAGAAGCAATCCGTACTGTAGTGATGAAATCATTCAATATAATCAAAACGGAACAGGAGCGTGGAAAAATGAGTACGTTTGAATCATTGTTGGAGCAATACGCAGAACTGGTCGTAAGAGTAGGGGTTAACATTCAGCCCGGACAGGTGTTTTTGGTAACTGCACCACTGGAAACTGTTGAGTTTACACGCCTGATTGTCAGCAAAGCCTATGAAGCAGGCGCTAAATATGTACAGGTAGAGTTCGAGGATGATTCCATTACACGTAGTCGTTTTGAACATGGTGACGAAGCCAGCTTTGATTACTATCCTGCTTGGAAGGCAGAAATGATGGAGAAATTTGCCGAAGAGGGTGGAGCCACACTAACGATTAAAGTGCCGAACCCGGATTTATATCAAGGCATTGATCCACAAAAGGTATCTCGTGCGACTAAGGCGGCAGCTACGGCGAGAGAAGGTTTTTCCAAATATACCCGAAATCATAAAATTAGCTGGTGTTTGATTAAAGCGCCGACGAAGGCTTGGGCCGATAAAGTATTTGCAGATGTAGCAGAAGAGGATCGTATACGTGTCATGTGGGATACAATCTTCCAAATGAACCGTGTAGATGGCTCTGATCCTATTCAGAATTGGCAGAAACATTTGAAAAACCTTGAACAGGTACAAGACAAGCTGAATCATAAAAAGTATAAAAGCCTCCATTATCGTGCACCAGGAACAGATTTGAGAATTGAACTGGCTGACGGTCATATTTGGCGCAGCGGTGGTGGTGAGAACGAGCACGGAGATTATTTTGTCGCGAATATGCCGACAGAAGAAGTGTTCACGATGCCTAAGCGTACAGGTGTGAATGGTCATGTCACAAGTACCATGCCACTCAATTTAAATGGACAACTGGTGGATCGCATAACGTTTACCTTTAAGGACGGTAAAGTCACTGAATATACAGCAGAATCCGGCGAGCAGCATTTGACTCATTTGCTCACTACGGATGAAGGGGCCAGCTATTTGGGAGAAGTTGCACTGGTGCCGCACGATTCACCGATTTCCAATCTCAATCGCATTTTTTACAATACAGGTATCGACGAAAATGCCTCCTGCCACTTGGCTCTAGGCAGTGCGTATCCATTTAATATGGAAAATGGGACACAAATGAACCGGGAGGAGCTGCTCCAGAACGGTGCCAATGTCAGCCTGACTCATGTTGACTTCATGATCGGCTCAGCTGAGCTGGATATTGACGGCGAACTGCAAGACGGAAGTAAAGAAGCCGTGTTCCGCAAAGGAAATTGGGCCATTTAGGCCTTTTCTCAATCTCCATTCAATCGACCCGCAAACGATCTCATTCGTTATGCGGGTTTTTCTATTCCCTAAATCTCAAATTGCTCCTTGTTTTGTGAAATATAAAGTGCTAAACTGAGTTCAAACAGTAATTTAAACAACGTTTTAATTATTGTTTGAAAAGTCATTTACATAAAATCGTCCCATTTCATTCATCCGTTATGATTGGACGAAACAGGAGGAGGAAAAACATGAATCACCCAGACAAAAAACAACAAACCAAAGAAAAAATCTTAGACGCTACGCTGGAATTTATTCAAAAGGAAGGTTTTGAAGCGGTTACAATCAGAAAAATTGCCGACCTATCTGCTACTAATATTTCTTTAGTTAATTATTATTTTGGCTCCAAGGAAAATCTGCTCAGTGAAGCTATTGAAGTGATATTAAATGGCTTTCAGCACACCTTTTCTATTTTGGACAATACAGCGATGCCCCCCCAAGATAGACTGAAACAATTTTTACTTAACTATCTACAGGTCATTCGTCAATATCCAGAGCTTCTTTCGCGAATTATTGCCATGGGCAGCACGCCCTTTACATCTCAACAGGAATACGGAAGGTTTTTAAACATCATGGGATTTCCAAAGGTTCAGAGCACGATCAAGGAGCTGACAGGTGAGCAACAGCCGGAGCGCTTGTTAGCGATGATGCTGCAAATATTTGGAGCTATTTTTCTGCCTGCACTGATGAGTCCGATTCTTGAATCAGGGGCAGTTGTGGAAATACCTTCAATAGAGGAACAATTAAATCTGCTGTTCGAAAGATATTTTGATCAAAAATAAATCATAGGGGTGACTAATATGAATTTTTTAAGAAAATATTGGCAAGATGCAGGGGCTATAATCGGTGTGGTTGTATGTATTGTTTTACTTATGAATCCAGCTATCCTTTCGGATATAACAGGCATGTTATGGTTGAGTTTTGTAGCTATATTATTTCATCAATTTGAGGAGTACCGCTGGCCTGGATATTTTGCTGGTTTATTTAACAATGTTATGTTTAAAAGTGATACACCGGATCATTACCCCTTAAACACTCAATCAGCGATGATTATCAATGTAGCAATTGCCTACGTGTTTTATCTGCTCCCCGTATGGTTCCCGCAAGTAGTCTGGCTTGGACTCGCACCAATTTTTATGGGATTCTTTCAGGTCGTTTGGCACGGTATCGTTGTCAATATTAAAGCAAAAACCTTATATAATCCTGGCTTGTTTACGGCACTTCTCCTGCATGTTCCAGTCGGAATCTGGTATATTCATGAAATAGTACAGCGAGACATCCCAACGGCAATAGACTGGATTGCGGGTACGATCTACTTTGTTTTTGCTGTATACATCTTCATCATTAAAGGGAATATATGGTTGAAGAAGAGTGACTCTCCTTACTCCTTTTCTAAACAACAGCTGGGAGCTTACGGTCGTAAATAGGGTATGTTAGAAAATCATCAATGTCCTTGTTTACAAGTTGGATACAAGTAGAGGTATTCTGGAAACGAGGTTCGGTTACACTTGCTTTGTACCCATGAACAAGGAAAGAGTGATCTTATAATGAAGCATACACATCAATCTCATGATCGTAAAAAATTGGCTTGCAAGCTAATCACCACTAGTGCTTTCTTGGCTATAGGTTTTGCTGTGATGACAGGATGCAGCAATAGCGGGGAAGCAAAATCAACTGCTCCTACTAAAGCAGAAACAGTCAAATCACTTGCTAGTTCTACAGATCAAAACACGGATCTCAATACTAATGGTCAAGGCTCAACCTCTACCCATCAAGAACCTGCCAGTAGTACAGCTTCATCTCACAGTAAACACAGCTCCGCAGCCGCTTTATTCAGCGCAGCCAAGCAGGGGACCTTACCGAATTTGCCTAAAGGTCTTGGCTTGGGAACTAGCAGCGATCTGTTATTTGAGCTGTGGGGGAAATCTGAGTCAGGTTCTACAGGTCCTATGAGAAGCTACGCTAAGTATCATACAGACATCGTGCTGGATGGAAGCGATAAAGTTACAGAAATCACATCTTCCGATCCAGACTATAAGAAGTTGCTTATCAAACAAGTTGTTGACGAATTGGGCCAACCTACGGAAACCGTTGACACCTCTAGAGACATACCTGACACAGCAGAAGCTAATTATACGATCAATAACACATCAGGACTTAGTTATTATTTAGTATTTTCCTATCAAACCAAAACGCAAAAGGTCAATTATATCCGATTATATTTTAACTCTAAGACGCCATAATTGGATGTATATAACAGAGTCGTTTCCGTCAGAATTGCGGAGGCGACTTTGTTCAAACTCATTGCATTTTTAGGTTATGTCGTTTATACTGATTTGTAATTGATTAATCACTAATCAGAAAACTGTGCTAAATTAAAGGATGAAAAAAATATGGCTAAAGCTACGTCAACATCTATAAATCGCCAAAAGGAAATCATATCTGCTGCCATTGAAGTGTTTGCAGAGATGGGCTACTACCGAGCTACAACAGCCAAAGTTGCGGAACGGGCCAATATTTCTCAGCCCTATGTCTTTCGTTTTTTCGCTACCAAGGAAGCGTTGCTTGTTGAAGCCTTGAAGGTTTCATTTGCACGTATCATAGACTCTTTTCACAGAGTTATTCATTCGGCCTCATCTGAACAGCTCGAGCAAGAGCTAATTGCAGCCTATTCGCAAATTATGATGGAATACCGCAATGAAACACTTTTGCAAATGCAGGCGCAGACGATCCGCGAGGATGAGGTTGTAAGCGTGATGCAGCAAGGATTCCGTGAAATTCATACGACGGTTTATGATGCTTTCCGACGGGCAGGTATTGAACAAGCAATGGAAAGAACGATGCTTTTTCTCGCCAGAGGTATGCTGTGTAATATTTCGATGTCGCTGGATCTGCCAGAACTGATGAAAAAAGACGATTAATTTTGGTTTATGTATTAGAGTCGCGTTTTTGCGCGGCTTTTTTTGCTTTTAATTTTATTTTGTTCAAGACATGATTTCATTTGCTTCTGAGAAAAAACGGCCAAATAAGTTGACAAAAGAAGCGAGTCTCGTTATTCTAATACCCATAGGGGTATATGTATAAAGAAATTTAACTAAACTAAGTCCCCTCAAAAAACAGGCGGAGGTTATAGAATGTCATCAACTAACAATATCCAAGCAGATCATATTCTTGATTGCAAAGGGCTAGCTTGTCCTATGCCTATTGTAAAAACAAAAAAGGCTATGAATGAGCTCGTTCCCGGAAAGATTATAGAGGTTCAGGCGACTGACAAAGGTTCATTAGCCGATTTTCAGAGCTGGGCTAAAAACACCGGACATCAATATTTGGGCACCCTCCAAGAAGGAGATGTAATGCGACATTATTTACGAAAAGCAAATCCGGCTGAAGTGAAGAAGGAGCAAATATTTTCTTCTACGATAAGCCATGAAGAGCTACAAGCAAAATGTTCTGGAAAAGAGAACTTCATTTTGCTTGATGTTCGTGAACCCGCTGAATTTGCGCTTAAACATATCCCTGGATCTAAGCACATCCCTCTTGGCGAACTGGAGAACAGACTTTCTGAGCTGAACTTGGAAGAAGAGATCGCAGTGATTTGCCAAGCTGGAGCACGCAGTGAAATGGCTTGTCAGTTCTTAGTTTCCAAAGGCGCTAAAAAAGTCAAATCTGTGCTTTCAGGCATATCCGAATGGGCTGGAGAAACTAAGGGAAGCGAATCCATATGAGTACGACAGCAGGAATTTATACAAATAATCAAGAACATGTTCAGTCCAAAACAACGATTGTATTATTCAGCGGGGAGCTGGATAAGGCGATTGCTGCATTCATTATTGCGAATGGAGCGGCAGCATATGATCATGAAGTAACTATTTTCTTTACTTTTTGGGGGCTAAATACGCTGCGCAAGGATGAAATCGTGAGCACCAATAAGGGAATGCTCGAAAAAGCCTTTGGCTGGATCATGCCTCGTGGACCCAAAAAGCTTGCACTATCCAAAATGAATTTTGCCGGACTCGGTCCACAGATGATCAAGCATGTCATGAAAAAGCACAATGCGCTTTCCTTGCCGCAGCTTATAGAGTTGGCACGAGAGCAGGGGATCAAGCTCGTCGCCTGTACCATGACCATGGATTTGTTAGGACTGCAGCAAGAAGAGCTAATCGACGGTTTGGAATATGCTGGAGTAGCCGCCTACTTGGGGGATGCTTCGCAGGGGAAGGTGAATCTATTTATTTAGGGTATCCTATTTATTTTTTTGGTTTATAATATACCTATACGTGTATATGGTAAGTCAAAAAAGGAGTGCATTACTTATGGATTACAATTACAGTGATGAACTGAAAACGCGCCTGAGGAGGATTGAGGGACAGGTACGTGGGGTACTTCGTTTAATGGATGAAGGTAAATCGTGCAAAGACGTCGTTAGCCAGTTATCTGCCGTACGTAACGCATCAGATAAAGCGATTGCCCAAATTGTAGCAGAGAATCTGCAACGATGTATATTGGAAGAGCAAGAGGCAGGAGGAGACACGGATAAGCTGGTTAAAGAAGCGATTCAGCTTCTTGTGAAAAGTAGATAATCATGTCTCCAGAGTCCATGCTAGCGGGCAATGATGTTACTATGTACAAAATTATGGGGGCTGGCATATTGCCTTTACCCAGCCACATATATTGGACGTTGTTAAGAAGTTTTTTGATAAACATCTGAGAGATTAAGATTATATACTAGCCATAATTAAAGTTCGCTGCCTCTAGTTGGTAGCGGGCTTTTTTAATCGGACATTTTAGGAATAACCCTCTGTTTATGCTGAGGTAGACAGGTGTAAATAACACATAAGGAAAACAACTTCTTCCGGGAGGCCTATTTATGGAGGTATTTGTTACGATTGGTGTCAAATTGATCATCAGCTTTTTTGGCTTGTGGATCATTACTTTTATTACAGGTCGAAAAACACTCAGTCAGTTAACACCACTCGATTTCCTAACATCATTGGTGTTAAGCGAAATTGTGGGAAATACGTTATATGACGATAAGGTGACCATTGGGCAGCTTTTGTTTGCTTTGGCACTATGGTGCGCGCTGGCCTACTTTTTTGAAAAGGCGACGACCCGTTTTGTGAAATTTGGATATATGGCAGAAGGTCGAACAGTGCTTCTCGTGGATAAGGGCCAGGTCAATCAAGAGATGCTTGAAAAATATGATATAGAATTTACCCAGCTGCTCTCCATGCTACGCCAGCAAAATATTTTTTCTCTTCGTGAGGTCTGGTACGCCACGTTAGAAACGAATGGTTCATTGTCAGTCATGCGCAAACCCGAATACGAGCCACCCGCCGCTCAGGATATGGGAATAGATGCACAGCCTGATCTTTTTTCTGTTACAGTCATTGATAAAGGAAAACTCCTGAACGAATCTATGCGTGGGAAGTCAATCGATATTGAAGAGATTAAAGTAAAGGTGCGCGAGCAGGGATATGATAGTATCGACGAAATCGCCTACGCAGAGTTTAGCGAGGATGGAACACTTCACATCGTGCCGATGAAATAGAAAAAGCATCATAAAATTTGAATGATAGGCTACTACAGTTCTGCGCTTCTTACCGTGTATGGTGTAGCTACTGAGATAGAGGCAGAACTTTGGGGTATTGAACTACCATCTTCTCATGAAGAGGACTGTTTATTTGTCTTTTTTCTTCTTTTAATAATAATAACTGTAAACAGAAACAAAGGGAGTACAATCTGAAAAATAGGGAACCAAGTATTAATTACAATTTTTCGACCGATTACCATGTGATGAGTAAAGTTAGGGGACAAAGAAGAAAGCCCATAAATAAGTGCTGCAAGGGGGAAAATCCACTTTTTAAATCCGACTCCAGTTATTTTTTCAAGTCCTATCACGGCGCCATTAAAAAATAAGGACATTTTGATGATCAATCCAAGAAAAAGAAGCAAGGTGAAAAGGGCATCCATTCGTTCGAACACATCCGCCAATTCAATCAACTGAACGGCTTCCAACAGAGGAAGTGTACTATCTACGGCGATCTTAGGTCCGAGAACAAAAATATTCAATTGATTGATAAATATCAGAGAAAGGGCGGTAATACTATAGGCAAAGATCACAGTTTTTGTGAGATTCCGGTCTTTATGTACAAGCGGATAAAATACAAGAAATAATACAATCTGTCCGAATGGAAAGGAGATAAGCTCAGGAATAGCGGCTTTAAAAATGGGTTTCCATCCTTCCTCTAGAATCGGAAGAGAATTTTCAAAGTGAAAGAGACCGGTTGCCGGAATTAGTATAGTATTATAGTATATCCAAGTACAAAAAAAGGGAAAAGGAATAAGGAAAATAGGAACAATACTTTGTATCCGTAACGAATCGTATTGGATACAACCATGATTGTGATCAACATGATGAGCCACAAGGGGGTTTGGCGTAGCAAAGCCAGGACTGTCACCTCGCCTAAATCGCGTAAGCTCCGAGAAGCTTCATATGTGAAGTACATCACAAAAAGCAGGTTAATCGTTGTACCCACATATTTTCCTATGTAACGGCGAAACAACATGAACAAATCTAATTCAGGGTCTTGATGATGGATAGCAAGATGGAGCATTAACAGAAGTAGTCCTGCTAAGGCGCCTATCAACATGACTAACCAAGCATCTTGCTTTGCTTCAGCTCCCATTAAAAACAAAGTTGTACTTCCAACTTCAAACAAAGACATACAAATGATCAGCTCTGATACTCGGATTGAATTTTGACGCATTGCTTCAATTCACCTCTGCCTGTTTATTCCATTCATTTCAATAGCTCGTTAAAAGACTCTCCAAATAATCCTGGACGTGCAAGTTTCATTTTTACATTTATTTTTATATCCATGTTTGCTAACTCCTTAGGCCACGTTTCCTTTATTTTTTTCCAGTCTTTTGGGTTCTTCTGATGAATTTTATTCCCAATACCAATAAGGTCGATATTATTTTGCTGTAAGGCTTTCCAGCCTTCCCGGATTTGCAACTCGATAATTTCTGCTGCTTGCTTCTGCAATTGGTCTATACTTTGCATATTTTTCATTTCTCTTTGCGAAGAGGCTGACAAAAGATCTCCGGTAGTTTTAACGTCAACGTTTAGGTAAAAATGATTTAAGTTCTTTATTGGCGTAATCTTAACCTTGGCCTTCCGGATGAGGAAAGCAGCCGTAGCATTCCCATCCACATAGTTTATAGTGGTGTTTTTAATCTGGTTGTTTAACCATGAAACCCCTATACTTTCCTTTTCATTTAGGTGTCCGACTCTCTTGTCTTTCCGGAAAATGCTTAGGCCCGACAACTTAAGTTTACTTTTAGCGGATGTTTCCTTGAACACATCAACAGAATCTAGTTTCTCCGGCTCGGAGCCCTCAAGAGATATTTCTGGAACTCCGGCTGCACCACTATCGGAGCTAATTTTCGAAATAAATTCATACATAGATACGGATGGATAAATCGATCCATATCTTCTGTTTTTTTCTATAATATTTTCTAAAGCTTGACCGGGAATTTTCTCTGGTGGTACAAGCTTTTTTAAATAATCACGAGCCTCTCCGTTGGCAATAAATACTTTTACAGTTTCCCGTGAATCAAGGTTACGGAGGTAAATATCAATAATTTCTTCAATGCCTTGTTCTGCTGCTTTTTTTCCAATAACGATTACATTATTTTGAGCAAAATACAATTTACGTGGGTATTCCAGACTACTCTTCGTAACGGTCTCTCTTAGTGTTTTTCCATGTGTAGAAAAAGTATGTACAGCGCTTTGCGATGCCCCCGTGGAAGAACCACCTGAGCCAGTCGTCATAGCTGATGGAATGATGATTTGATAAGTATTGATCCAGTCGCCTTGATGTCCATCAATTCCAGTTGCTGTTGTGATGCCTAATTCATTCAATTCTGTTCGATCCACGCACCCTGTAAGTAATAATCCTGCAATACACAGAACGTAACTAACTCTAAATTGGCTCACCATTGATCTCTCCTATTTTTCGGTATCAGACTTGTCATCATTTCTAATTTCATCTGAAATGGCAGGGTATTGGTGAGTTGCCTGTCTGGTTTTGTTGGAAGCTGATTTTCCATTTGGTCTTGTTTTCATAGCCCACCACGGTACTCTAATGACAAGATCCTTCATATTGGACTTAAAGGAGGGGCTGTAGGGCATAAAATAATCAACTCCAAATGATTTGAGTGATACAAGATGAACTAAAAGGGGGATAAGCGCTATCAGAATACCGAATAAGCCCAGAGCCCCCGCTATTAGCATAAGAGCAAACCGCAACAATCGGACTGCTGAAGCCAAGGTGACATATGGGATCACAAAGTTCGATATAGCTGTGAAGGCAACAACGATTACCATTGCACCTGAGACCAGTCCGGCTTGCACCGCTGCCTGCCCGATAACTAGAGCTCCTACGATGGAAACGGCTGGCCCGATGACCCTAGGCATTCGCACACCGGCTTCACGAATTACTTCAAACATCAATTCCATCATTAATGCTTCCAATAATGCGGGAAAAGGAGTTCCTTCCCGTTGAGCCATCAGTGTAATTAACAGCGTGGTAGGGATCATTTCCTGTTGAAAAGTCGTCAGGGCTATAAATAGAGAAGGGAGCAACAAAGTGATTAAAAAAGATACCACACGAAGAGCCCTTAAAAAAGATGAAATGTCATATCTCTGGTAGTAGTCTTCAGCCGTCTGAAAGAAATTAAAGAAGGTTACAGGTGCAATCAGAGCAAATGGCGTCCCATCAATCAGAACAGCTACTTGTCCGTCTAAAAGGCTTCCTGCGACTGTATCCGGACGCTCTGAGTTCAGCATGGTGGGAAAGAGACTAAGTGGTTCATCCTGTATGAATTCTTCTATGTAGCCACTTTCAAGTATACTGTCTGTATCAATGGATTGAAGCCGTTTAGTAATTTCATGCACGACTTCTGGATTAGCGACACCTTCAATGTAAGCTAATATAACTTTAGTTTGTGTATATCGCCCAATAATATGACTTTCAAACTTAAGGTCAGGTGTCCGCAATTTTCTTCTAATCAGTGTGATGTTGGTTGAGACATCCTCCGTAAATCCTTCTTTAGGACCCCGAACTACGGTTTGAGTACTGGGTTCCTGAATAGCTCGTCTTACTCCGCCGGCGATGGAAACTGTCAGGGCATATGTACTTCCATCGATAGCAATGACAGCATTACCGGAGAGGATGGATTGATAAATTTCATTTTGCGAGTGTATCATTTGAATATTTCCTGACGGGATTGTTCTCTTTATTAGCGAAACTGCGGTATTTTCTTCAAGCTTAAAAGAAGCTGCGAAGACCGGCTCTGTAATTAAGCCCTCCATTAAATCGGAAAGCAAGTTTTGGTCAATCAGCCCCTCGATATAACAAACGGCGAGATGTCCAGCATGGACAGAACTTTCGGAAAAATCACGAATGATAAAATCAGAGCTTTGTCCGAGTTTTAATTTAAGTATTGATAGAGTATGTGCTAATGATGGATTTATGGGTTCTGAAGAGGCCTGCTGTTTAGATTTTTCGATATCCTGTGTGTACCTTTTTCCAGGTTTCAGAACATTTCTAATCCAACGTGTCAACACAAGTGAACCCCCTCTTTATTGATAAAGCATATCTTTGCCCTGCACCCCAAAAATATACGCTATTTTTATGAATTGGATATTTAGTGAAAGACATTTGGAAGCCTCATAATTATCCGAATTTCGCAAATCAACCAGCATAGGGTCTAGAAGAGTTTGACGTATAGAATATTTGAGTCCCGGATTGAGGAGACTACCTCTTATAGGTTTGAAATTTTTTAGAAAGTGGTGATCAGGTTTGAGTTTCTCGGATGATCAGCTTATCTGTCTCCGATTTGAGGACGAACTAGGGTATTTTGCTAAGGCTGCTGCTCCTCCTATTTATGAGACTGCTCCATTTTTCTTTGATACTTACGAAGATTATGCTGAAGCGGCTAATAATGAAAAGGAGCATTATGTCTATTCGAGGGGAACCAATCCTACCGTTCAGATTGCAGAGCAAATGATTGCTGCGCTGGAAGGTGGGGCGGATTGCAAGTGCTTTGCTTGCGGAATGGCTGCTATCAGTGCCTCTCTAATGTGTAGCTTATCCGCAGGGGACCATCTGATTCTGGTCGGACACATATATGAAACCTCCGTCAGCCTAGCCCAATATTTAAAGAGGTTCCATATAGACTATACAATCGTACATTCGACTTCTACGGAAGCAGTTGCTGATGCCATCAAATCGCAGACCCGTGCTATTCTTATGGAGTCTCCTACCTCATTCACATTCGATATGGTAAATATTCAGGAGGTAACTTCGCTTTCCAAAGCAAAGGGTATACGTACAATCATAGATAATTCATGGGCTACACCCCTTTTCCAAAAACCATTGGAATGGGGCGTAGATATCGTTGTTCACTCCGCATCCAAGTACTTGGGTGGTCATAATGATTTAATTGCAGGGGCAGTGATCGCTTCTAAAGAGATAATAAACCGTATGTATGCTGAAGAGTATGAGTTGATTGGCGGCTCGTTAGCTCCTTTTGAAGCCTGGCTACTCATTCGGGGTCTAAGAACACTCCCGCTCCGTATGGAAGCCCATCAAAGGAATGCTCTGTTGGTTGCTCGTTTTCTATCAGATCATCCGTCCATTTCCAAAGTGAATCATCCCGGACTTCCTTCTCATCCACAACATAAGCTGGTATGTAGACAGCTCAAAGGGTATGCTGGATTATTCAGTTTTGAACTAAAGGATTCGACTTATGAGGATATATGTAGAGTGATCAATAAACTGCGACTGATCCGGATCGGTGTATCTTGGGGGTCTATGGAGAGCCAGGTGATCTCACCAAACTACGGCTTCAATAAGCAGAGTCTAAAAAAACAACACATGCCTGAATCGCTTATCCGCCTGGCTGTAGGGCATGAGCCTGCTGAACTTTTGATACAGGATTTGGCTACAGCTTTAAGCTAAGCGAACATTTCAGTATTTTATCTAAAAAAGCGAAAGCAGCTCACGATAAGTGATGAACCGAATAACCATACGGAAGAATTTACGATGTAAATTCATGTTTGGTGGCGATAGCGGAGGGGTTCCACACGTACCCATCCCAAACACGACCGTTAAGCCCTCCAGCGCCGATGGTACTTGGACCGCAGGGTCCTGGGAGAGTAGGACGTCGCCAAGCAAATAAAAGTATGACCTCTACATAAAAAAACGCGATTATCGCGGTTTTTTTGTTTCCAAAAAGATGTGCTTGTCAAAAATGAAGTATGAATCCCATAAGTAAAGACAAGTAAGACAAGAGTAAACCAGTTTTGTTTTTGAAAAAAACATGTTAAACTTTTCTCATAAAAATAAATGTACTTTCTGAGGTGAGTTGAAGTGTTGGAACGTTCTATGGAGAATACAAGGGAATTACACAAAGGAAAGGGAGTGATTTAAAAAAGAAAAGGAGATTATAAATGAGCACTTATCAAACAGTTATTAGTGATGGATTTGAGCTGAAATATGCTATAACAGGTAACGGAAGGCCGATATTGGTGATCGGCAGTAGTGTATATTATCCTCGCTTATTTTCAGACCATTTATATAAAAAGTTTCAGTTTATTTTTCTGGATCATAGAGGGTTTGCAAAACCGACTCGAGCTTTAAAACCAGAAGACTATACTTTGGATAAAGTTATTAATGATATAGAAACAGCAAGACAATGCCTTCATCTAAACGAATTTATCATATTAGGACATTCCGGGCATGCCTTTATGGCTTTGGAATATGCTAAACAATACCCGGACTATGTTCAAAAAGTGGTGCTTTTAAATTCAGCACCTACGAACAGCCAGGAAAGACAGCGGCAAAGCGCTTCATTCTTTTATGAAACGGCCAGTCCAGAAAGAAAGGAACGTTTTGAAAAGGACATTGTTTTATTAGAGGAAGATATCAAAAGAGACCCTGATAGAAGGTTTGTTCACATGTGTATACGAATGGGAGCCCAAAGCTTTTATGATTATGCCTATGATGCGGCTTACACGTGGAATGATGTGTACACGAACATGCCTATCATTGATTATTTATGGGGAGAAGCTTTCGGTAACATGAATTTGATACAATCCCTGGCGGATATCCATAAACCCGTATTTATTGGTTTGGGAAGGTATGATTATTTGGTTGCACCTGTTTCATTATGGGATAGGGTCGATGACACCTACGAGAACGTGAAAAAGGTGATTTTTGAACATAGTGGGCATAACCCGATGTTTGAAGAACCACATTATTTTGATCAAACATTAGCCAAATGGATTAATGAAGATCACTAGGATTTTAAACGGTCGATTCCTATTTAATAAGGAGTCGACTTTTTTGATGTTAACAAAGATCATAACTGAGCTTAGGAAAGGCGTATAACATGGAGTTGACGAAACTTGTAATCACGTTTAATAAGGTCATTAGCAATTGACTTCATGCTGCGCCCAAACAGAGCTTATATCGAGTGTTTTCTTCGGATGTCACTGCCATGTTCGGTGATTTGTTTGACAGAGAATAAAATTAGTAATACTGTGAATTCTAAATGACACTCCGTCTGTCATTTCCATGACTTAAATTTAATAAGTAAGTTTAAAGAAAGAGGGATAAGATTGTTTTCAAAACGGCAAAAAGAAATACTCTTATACTTAATTAGTTCAAATCATCCTGTTACTGCTGCATGGATTTCTAAAGAATTAAATGTTAGTGATCGAACCATACGTAATGATTTGAAATATATACAAATTAAGTCTGCTCCAATGGGTCTAAATTTAGAATTGATTAGGGGAAAAGGATACGACATAAAAATTACCGATAAAGATTTGTTTAATCAAAATTTCAATGACTTAACTAATGATAAACTCAGTCATTCTACAATTGACTTTTCTGAACAAGATAACCGAGTTATTTATTTGTTGAGCCGTTTCTTGTTAGAAAATAGCTATATAAAATTAGTGACTATTGAAGAAGAAATGTTTGTATCTAAATCTACAATACAAAACGATTTAAAAGAAGTGCGAAAAATACTGGAAAAGTACAACCTGAATTTAGTAAATCGCCCCCACTACGGCTTGTATATAGAGGGTGATGAATTTATGAAACGAACATGTTTATCAAATTATTTATACAAAAGAGAAGAAAACTTCAATCAATCTCATGAGGACTTTCCTTTATTTGATAAAAAGGAATACAAGAAAATTAAAGAAGTAATAATCGAAAAAGTAAACAAATACAAAATTGAAATATCAGATATTTCTTTAGAAAACCTTGCTATTCATTTAATTATTGCTTGTAAGAGAATCGAAGAGGGATTTTTAATTGATAATCCGTCGGTATATTTACAAAAAGACTACCCTTTCGAAGAAATAGTGGCCCATGAAATTGTCAAAGAAATAGAAGACATTACAGGATTGCTATTTCCTGATTCGGAGATCAATTATGTTATTACCCATTTGGTAGGTACTAAATTGCTTCCAAAAGAAAGTTTGTCAGAGTACAGTAAGTTGGATGAAGTCGGATCCATTGTGAGTTGTATTCTGAATAAATTACAGAAAGAATTAAATTGGGATTTCAATCATGACGTTGAATTCATTCAAGCACTCACACTTCACATTAGGCCTGCAATGAACAGACTTAGGTACAAAATGAACATTAGAAACCCTTTATTAAATGAAATTAAAGTAAATTATCCAGCGGCATTTGAAGGAGCTCTTATAGCCAGCAAGTGTATTAACAATTTTTTGAATTTAGAAGTTGGAGAACATGAGGTGGCTTTTATAGCTTTACACATTGGAGTTGCTTTAGAAAGAATGAAAAATAAAAACAACAAGATAAAAAAAGTGATTATTGTATGTGCTTCAGGTGTCGGAAGCGCAAAATTACTGTATTATCGATTAATTAATTTATTTGAAAATAAGTTACAAATTGTAAATACAATCAGTTATTATAAATTAGCAGAAGCCGATTTATCCTCTATAGATTTTATAATCAGTACAGTTCCGATCAAAGAGGATATAGGGATACCCGTCTATGTAGTAAATACCTTTTTAGATGATAAGGATCTAAATCGAATCAGGAACCTCTTATCCTCTTCAGAACAGCAAAGAGAAGCTCATACTTATCTTGAGCCATCCCGGGTGTTTGTGAAAAAAGAATTAACAACAAAGGAAAGCGTTATTCATTTTTTAAGTAGTAAGTTGGTTAAACAAGGTCTTGTACCTGATGATTATGTATCTTTAGTATTAGAAAGGGAGGCATTGGCTCCAACAAGTTTTGGTAATCTAGTAGCCATTCCACATCCGACTCTTCCCGTTACGACAGAAACTTTCTGGACCATATGTACGTTAAAACGCCCAATTCGATGGAATGATAAGCAAATGGTACAGTTGATTTGTTTGTTAAACATTAAAGAAGGAAACAATGTCGATTTAGAAAACATGTATAAGAAACTCGGTTCGCTTATAGAGAATAAGGAGATCGTCCAACGAATTCTTGCCAAAGACTCCGTGGAAGAAATCATGCAGTTACTAAACTGAAACAACAAGGAGCCGTTTTTTACACCACAAACGTTTCCTATTGTTTTTGGAAAAAGGTTCGGTTAAAAAGAAAGCGATTTAATTGTAAACTTAAGTTGTTCAGTAAATGAAGGAATTTAAGGGGGAAAAGATTATGAATACAATTATGTTAGTATGTGCAGCAGGAATGAGTACAAGTTTATTAGTAACGAAAATGCAAAAAACAGCTGAGGAAAAAGGCATAAAAGTAGATATTTTTGCCAAATCGGCTTCTGAAATTGAATTTACTTTGAAAGAGAGAAATGTAGACGTCATATTATTAGGGCCTCAGGTGAAATATTTGAAAAAGCAATTAGAAACTAAATTGGCAGATAAAAATATTTTTATTGAAGCTATTAATATGCAACATTACGGTATGATGAACGGTGAAAAAGTGTTAGAAGATGCATTACAGTTAATAAAAAGCAAATAACAAAGGATTTGAATTAAGAATTTGTTACTAAACAATAAAAGATAAGAGGGGAGAAGTTATGGTAAAAGAAGAATACTATACGGTGGCGTTTAACATTATTAGTAACGTAGGTACAGCTAAAAGCTTAGTAATTGAGGCACTTTATGCGGCAAAAGAAGGAGAATTTCAATTAGCAGAAGGAAAGTTAGAAGAGTCAAAGCAATTTTTTAGAGAAGGACATAGAGCGCATTCTTCATTAGTAAAAAGAGAAGCAAATGGAGAGCAACTTGATTTCTCACTGATATTAATGCATGCAGAAGACCAACTCATGAGTGTAGAAACCATTTCACTGCTTGTTACAGAAATGATCGAGCTATATAAGCGTTCAAAATAGAGATTGTTCAAGCCAAATAGAAGTGGCATCGCTACAAGAAATTACATCTTCGGGAGAGGACACGATGTTATGGGTAAAATAACTGAGTTTTTAGAAGAAAAGGTAATGCCAATTGCAGGCAAAATTGCTGGTCAACGGCATTTACAAGTACTTCGCGATGCAATGGTTCTAACAATCCCATTTATTATTATCGGTTCCGTGTTTCTAATCTTAGCAAATCTGCCAATTCCAGCTTATATAAACTTCTTAAAAGCTCATCCAGATATCAAAGCAACCTTACTTTATCCTTACAATGGTACATTTAATCTGGTCGCATTAATTGCTACCTTTGCTGTCGGATATAGGCTAGCTGAGAGTTATAAAGTGGACCCACTTGCTTCAGGGGCTGTAGCATTATGTTCGTATTTTGTTGTCACGCCTAATACAACTTTTACGGTAGATAAAGTGGTCACAACAGCAATGAATGTTAATTACTTTTCGAGTCAAGGCTTATTCGTAGGATTGCTTATTGCAATTTTCTCGACAGAAATTTACCGTAGGGTCGTTCAAAAGAATATTGTTATCAAAATGCCAGATGGAGTTCCGCCCACTGTTGCAAAATCCTTTACAGCAATTATTCCAGGTTTTATTGTCATCGTGAGTGTATGGGTTATACGTTTACTTGTTGAAAACTTTACTCATTTTGAAAACGTTCACACTATCGTCGCAAAACTTCTACAACAACCTTTAACCAATGTTGGTACAAGCCTAGTTGGTACAATCTTTGTATTCTTATTAATCAATTTGTTATGGGCGATTGGGTTACATGGTTCTACAATTGTAGGTTCTGTCATGTTACCTATCTGGTTACAGTTGACATCAGAGAACGCAGCTGCCTACGCAGCAGGATTACCCGTCGATAATATTGTTACGGCAGAATTTAGATATCTTATCTTTATCGGTGGATCCGGTGCAACACTTGGTCTTGTGCTCGCAATGTTTTTCTTTTCTAAGAGTAAACAATTGAAGCAAATGGGACGACTAGCCATTGGACCCGGACTATTTAATATCAATGAACCGTTAATCTTCGGTATGCCAATCGTATTAAACCCAATCATTTTGATTCCGTTTCTTATAACACCAGTTATTAGCGTGTTGATAACCTATCTATCTATGTATTATGGATGGGTAGCGAGCCCCATTGGTGTGTTGCCTCCTGGGACAATGCCGATACTTATAGGCGGATATCTGATGACTGGCAGTGTCTCGGGGATCGTCTTACAGCTTATTTTGTTTGCTGTATCCTTTGTTATTTACTTCCCGTTCTTTAAGATCATGGACAATCAGAAATATAAAGAAGAACAGAAGGCGCTTGCAAGCTAAGATGAGATCATCAATTAAAGCCTGTTAGAGTTTCTTAATGCATTTCTGTTCATAAAAATAATAGTTTGTTGACATAGGATCTATGTACTAATAGGAGGGTTATCATGTTTCAAATGAAAACAAAATTTCCAGAAGATTTTTTGTGGGGTGGAGCAACGGCTGCAAATCAACTAGAAGGAGCAAGTGATGTTGGCGGCAAGGGACTTTCTCTGGCTGATGTATATACGTTTGATGAAAAGATGCCGAAAGAGCAATGGTCAGATCAGTGGCATTTAATGACTCATAAGCAAATAGAAGAAGCTCAAGATCCTGCAAGTAAAAAATATTATCCCAAAAGACATGGGATAGACTTTTATCATCATTATAAAGAAGATATCGCATTATTTGCAGAAATGGGCTTTAAAGCTTATCGCATGTCAATTGCTTGGACTCGTATTTTTCCGAATGGTGATGAGTTAGTACCCAATGAGGAAGGATTGGCGTTTTATGATCGTGTTTTTGATGAACTGAATAAGTATGGAATAGAGCCTGTTGTTTCTTTATCTCATTATGAAATGCCACTACATCTTTCAACAAAGTATGGTGGCTGGGTGAATCGTAAACTAATAGATTTCTTTGTTCGTTTTGCTTCAACTGTATTTGACAGATATAAAAACAAAGTGAAATATTGGATGACTTTTAATGAAATTAACTGTGTGACCCATCACCCATATGTAAGTTTAGGGGTTATTGAGGAAAATCACCCTAATATTGAACAAGCAAAATTTCAAGGCGCTCATCATCAATTTGTAGCAAGTGCTCTTGCAACCAAAGCATGCAAAGAGAGTAATCCTAAAGCAATGGTAGGATGCATGGTTAGTTATCAGTTACTTGTTCCTTATAGCTGTGATCCAGATGATGTTCAAGCTACAGTAGATAAACAGCGTACCTCATTGTTCTTTACAGATGTTCAGGCGAGAGGCTATTATCCTGCTTACACAGCTAAAATGCTTGCAGAAAAGAATGTAGTACTGGAAACAGAACCCGAAGATGAACAAATTATGAGAGATTATCCGGTTGATTACGTGTCCTTTAGCTACTATATGTCTAGCGCAGTCAGTGCACATCCAGAAAGAATCGAAGGAGCGGTAGGAAATCTACTTACAGGAGGAGTTAAAAATCCTTATTTGCCAACAAGTGATTGGGGATGGCAGGTTGACCCTAAAGGCCTACGAACTGCTTTAAACCAATTGTATGATCTTTATCAAAAACCATTATTTGTTGCTGAAAATGGATATGGCGCTTTAGATGTATTAGAGGAGGGCGATAAAATTGAGGATGATTATCGTATTTCTTATTTAAAAGAACATATTAAACAAGTAAAAGAAGCAATTGCAGATGGTGTAGATGTATTTGGCTACACGAGCTGGGGCTGTATCGATATGATTAGCGCCGGAACTAATCAAATGTCAAAACGCTATGGATATATTTATGTAGATCAGGACGATATGGGCAGAGGTACAAAACGTCGCATAAAGAAAAAATCATTTTATTGGTATAAAAATGTTATTGCTACGAATGGAGAACAATTAGACTAAATTTTTAAAAGGAGAATGGTTACCTATAGGCTTGTCTCATCAGGGGCAGCTTGAGGAAGCATTCTCCTCTTTTTATAAATCGATATGTCAGCGGCTTGGCAAAACGCATGCGCTTCTCACTAGCTCAAATCGTCAATCAGTTCATGTTCGTCACCAATATCCAACTTTAGCGAAATATTGTTATCATAGGTTCCAACGGTAATCTTTTAATTTCAATTAGGACAGCCAGAAAATCAAAAACATATAGAAGATGATAAACAATAAACAAGATTGACAAAATATTAGAAGAAAGATACGATCTCGATTTATCTGATAAAACAAACAAAGTAAATAAACTGTTGGGTAATATTACTTCATCCTGGTTGTCTGTGACTTGACGGCTTAACTAGGATCTGTATAATAACCGGGAGATCATGTTACATTGATAGTCTAATTCCCGTTTTTTATGCCCTATCAGAAACAACTCTAAGCTCATAGAACTGAACAATTTAGTAAAGCAATGATACGGAGGTCGTTATGAAATACGAAATTATTTTATTTGATGTCGATGATACGCTGTTTGATTTTAAAAAGGCAGAAAGTCATGCGCTACATAATACATTTACCCAATTTGGATTGCCACAAGGGGCCACTGAGTATAAAGCTAGTTATGATGAAATCAACAGTGCGTTGTGGCGAGAGGCAGAGGAAGGACACATTACCTCAGCGCAACTGCGTGTGGAACGGTTTAAGCGATTATTTACTATTCATGATCTAGATTTCAATCCAGATGCCTTTAGTGCGGCATATTTACGTTATTTGGGCGAAGGTGCTTTTTTGATGGACGGAGCGGTTGAATTATGTGATATGCTGTCTGATTGTCGTTTGGCGATCATTACGAATGGAATCAAAGAGGTGCAAACCTCCAGAATTCAGCTTTCACCGCTGCGTGATGTATTTGAGCAGGTAATTATTTCAGAGGAAATGGGTTGCCAAAAGCCACAAGCTGGTATTTTCGATTATGCATTTACTAAGCTAGCCATTTCAGATAAAAGTAAGGTTCTCATGGTTGGTGATTCTTTGACCTCGGATATTCAAGGAGGGAACCAATACGGAATCGATACCTGCTGGTTCAACCCCGCTGGGAAAACAAATGTGTCTGGCATTCAACCCACTTATGAAATAAAAAGCCTGATGGAGTTATCGAATCGTGTGCTTTCAAAGCGTCTCGTACTGAAACGTACATCGGCTGAAATTAGATGAATAATGTCGAAATCAGAAGGCCGGAAATTAAGGACATCGAAAAGATAAATGAATTGTTTAGAATTGTGATTATAGACACGTTTACTAAAGAAGGCATTGGTCATATGCTGGAAGACATAGATGAGGAAATTGAGACTAAGAGGGTATATTTGGAACGTGACTTTGAGAGTCACGGTGAACAACGATACTTCTTAATCGCTGTAGATGGGAATCATATAATAGGTTCTATTGAATATGGACTAGTAAGTGAACTAATAAGTAAATCTACCAATGCTACATTTAAAAATTTGTGCGAGGTAGGAACTGTACTTGTTCACCCTGACTACCAGAAGATTGGGGTAGGGAATTTATTGTTGAAATCAATGTATCTGACACTGAAAAATAGAGGAGTAGAAGAATTTTGTTTAGATAGTGGATATCGTATTGCGCAGAAAATATGGAAAAAGAAATTTGGAACTCCTGATTATTTATTAAAAGATTATTGGGGAGCAGGCTCTGATCATATGATATGGAGAATCAAAGTCAAGGATGCTATTAAATGATCAATTGCTTGGCAATCTCTTGTGTGTCTTTAATCTACAGGGACCAAAGTTATAAAACAAGGCAGGCCGGAAAATCGGCCTGCCTTGTTTTAATTTTTTATCGTCACTGGCTGGTCCATGATTAGCAGGAGACAGCTTTAAGGCGGAAGGTAGAGCTGGCGAAATCTCCAGTGAGATCGGAGACAACAAGCCCAATTCTCATTAGGCGGTCACCTCCGAAAATTTCTCCATCAAATGCTACGCGGAAGGGGGAACCGCCATCTTCCACTAAGGTATTACCCGTATGGACTTCAGAGTTGCCCGTCGCCCCGTGTTCGATTATATACTTTTTATTTGGATCAAGTCCTTTTAGAGTTAGTCGCCGGATGGGGCCATTTGGTTCAGCTAGTACACGGAAGTAAGCGACAAAAGCTTCGGACTGGTCCTCGCTAACGAACATCCAGGCCGTGTCGCCTCGGCCCTCAAATGGACTAAGGAGTCGATACATATCTCCTTGCTGTACAAGGGAACGAATTTCCTTATACTGGGCGATTTGTTTGGCAGCGAGCTCCTTTTCTTCATTTGTAAAGGCAGTTAGGTCAAGTTCGTAGCCAAAATTCCCGCTCATTGCCACGTCGCCGCGTATAGCGAGGGAGGTGATTCGCCCCACCTGGTGATTCGGTACATTCGATACGTGTGCGCCCATGGTACTGGCCGGATACACGATGCTTGTGCCGTACTGGATAGCCAATCTTTCAATGGCATCAGTATCGTCACTGGTCCATGTCTGCGGCATATAGTAGAGCATTCCTGGATCGAATCGTCCACCGCCTCCGGAACAGCTTTCGAACAAGATGTCCGGGAACTGGGAAGTCAGACGTTCCAGCAGATCGTAAAGTCCGAGCATATAACGGTGCGCAGTTTCCTTTTGTCGTTCGCTAGGAGCTGTAGCCGAAGCAATCTCCGTCATGTTACGGTTCATGTCCCATTTAACATAAGATATCGGAGCGATCGAGAATACGGAGCTAAGCGTCTCGTACAAGTAGTCGCATACTTCCTTGCGGGAGAGATCGAGCACCAGTTGGGATCGGCCTTCCGTCCGCCGCCGACCTTCCGCATGCAGGCACCAGTCGGGATGGTTGCGGTACAGTTCACTATCAGGTGATACCATTTCCGGCTCAACCCACAAGCCAAACTGTAATCCTTGTTCATTAACCCGTTTGGCCAGGTCGGCAAGCCCGCCAGGCAACTTGCGACGGTCTTCAAACCAGTCCCCAAGCGAATTGTCGTCGTTGTCGCGCTTACCAAACCAACCGTCATCTAGAACAAAGAGCTCAATTCCAAGGGGGCCTGCTTCCTTGGCAATCGCTTCGATTTTATCGGCGTCGAAGTCGAAATACGTGGCTTCCCAATTGTTCACGAGAATAGGACGCTCTTTGTCACGGTAAGTCCCCCGGCAAAGACGTGTGCGATAGAGTCGGTGATAGGTGCGTGACATGCCCCCAAGACCTTCTTCGGAAAAGACCAATACGGCTTCAGGGGTCTGGAATGACTGACCCGGCTCAAGCCGCCAGGAGAAGTCAAAAGGATTGATTCCGATACTTACACGAGTCTGATTGAACTGCTCTACTTCTGCCTGTGCGACGAAGTTGCTGCTGTAGATTAGACTGAAACCGTACACATCCCCACGATCTTCAGTCGCATCAGGACGAAGCAGTGCCAGAAATGGATTCATTTGGTGACTGCTGGAACCCCTTCGGCTCTCGAGCCGAAGGGAGCCGGGTCCGAGATCGCGGCGTTGGATATGTCTTTCCCGAACCCAGGCTCCAGGTAAGTAGAGAGCTTGGTAGTTGGAATCGGCGAAGTCGACAGAGGCGCTCATGGCGTGTTCAATATTTATGGTAGCGCTTCCCTTTTGTTCAAAAAGAGTAGACCTAGCAATGGCACTGTGATTCGCAAATACAGTATAGAGCAGTGTAGTCTTAAGCCCAGAGTATGGATCCTCAAGGATCAAAAAGAGGGTTGTGGCTTCATCATCCGATTCGGTATAGACGGAAGGAAGTCCCTCGAGCTTTGGTTTACCCGGTTCAATACGGTAACCACTATATTTCAGCTCCGTAGTCCGAGTCCCGTCCGCAAGTGCAACCTGGTAAGCTGGTTGACGAAAGTCGCTTGTTCCATACTGGGGGTATTCCTGTGGAAGCGTGTCCAAAGAAATTGTACGGCTGGAAGAAACGGGAGTGGGAGAGAAGGAGCAACGCTCCCTAAGCTCCAATATACTTGCGAGACTTTGGTCATGATGAAGTTGAGCTCCCCAATAGACATGTGCGGGATATCCTTCTACAAGCTGGATAATATAGCTGCAATCCTTGGACTGCAAATGAAACAAACCAAGCGCCTCGTTAACATGAATGTTCATGATATTCACTCCTTAGGGGGTTATCATTATTGTTTTACGTAAGGATACTGATCAATGACAATAAGGCTCTCAAGTACTGATTTTAGCCTTTTTTGCATGAGCTCTCCCGAATGACAAGCTTAGTCCCGATCACGCTATACGCAGGTGGTTCACGCCCCTCAAACCGTTCAGAGAGCAGTTGCACGGCAGCCTTTCCCATCTGTTCAGGATAGGCACGGACAGTGGTTAGCGGAGGCTGCACGAAGGCTGCCATCTCAATGTCGTCGAAGCCGACAACAGCCATATCCTCTGGTACCTTGACTCCATGTCCATGAAGGGCGCGGAGGGCACCAATAGCGAGCGGATCGCTTGCAGCGAAGCAGGCCGTCGGTCGTTCCTGTTGGGTTAGAAGTTCGTTCATCATGAGATAACCATCCGCGGTACTCCAGGCACCTATACGGACGAATTGAGGATTGTACAACCCCTGTTCCCGCATGAATCGTTCAAAATAATGCGCTCTTCGCTCACCGTCGCTCTTACCGCCGATAAATCCGATTTGTCGGTGGCCAAGCTCAAGTAGATGTCCGAGTGCCTGATCAACAGCTTGCCGGAAATGAAGTCGTACAGAATCATACTCCAGCTGTTCATGGTACTGGTCGACAAGGACAATGGTGTTCTTGTCAGGATGAAGTTTGAATACCTCTTCAGGATCAACGCCGCCCACAACAATCAGACCGTCCGCCTTCTGCAGGGTGCCGATGGATGAGCGGCCTCGCAAGGTCTGGCCCAACGTCAGTCCAAGCTCTTCACAGCGCAGTTCGATTCCACGGCGGATCGAGGCGTAATACGGATCGTCTCTTTCCTCCTCAATAGAACACCACAGCAGGAGGGAGACCGTTTTCCCAGCACGTTCCGTATTCTGCTTTAATTGCCTTAGCCGGGTAGGCTTATACCCGAGTTGCTCGGCAACCAAAAAAATTCTGCTTTTGGTGTCTGGGCTTACGGACAGTGACAGATCGTTATTTAAAACCCTTGAAACGGTTGCGGCAGACACACCCGCTTCGCGGGCAATGTCTTTAATGGTTGCCAAAAGAGCTCACACCTTTTTAGTTAATAAATTTACTAAAAATCGACTTTATCCTAACACATCTTTAAAGCACTTTCAAGATGGACGATTGAATTTTTTTAACATTATTTTTGATCTACTACTGTAGAGATTGTTTGTGTTAACATGATGAATATTCTCTTGATGACGGAGGGGTCCTAGTTGAATATTCTGTCACTAGCTCGTAAGTGGTTTGGTCGACTTCGCTTTAAAAGCAAGGTTATAACGGTATTTCTTCCGCTAATTATTGTTTCTCTGCTTACTCTTGGACTGTTGTCCAACCAGCTTTTCAGCCGTTCTTTGATAGACCGAACCACCAGCAACGTGGTCGATGAGTCTCAGCTTATCTTGTCTCGGACCGATTACATATTCAGCAGTGTGGAAACAGCGGCCAATATTATGGTGACGAATATTAACCGGATGTATGATTCATACGGTGCCAAACCTGGTACTGCGATGGAGTCTATTCAGTTTGGAAACTTGATGCAGAGCCGCCTATCCATTGATTTGTCAATCTTTCGTGAGGTGGATGCCGCTGTATTCATTGATAATGAAGGAACAATTTTCGCCTCTTATACCGAAAGCGGGGATGATCGCAAGATCTATAGCATGCTTAAGCGGGTAAGGGAATCCGAAAGTTATGGACAGGCACTCTGGTTTGATATGGAGAAGAGGGATTTCCTAACACCAGATCCGAACTCTCCGGTTTTGACGTTGGGGAAGACGGTCATTAATATAGACACGGGCGAACCCTATGGAACCCTTTTTTTGTTAGTGAAGGAAGAAGGTTTGTCCGATTACTTCCGTTCCAGCGATCCGGATGCGCCCAAATCTTATTATTTTTTAGATAACGGAATGCGCGTGGCGGTGGCAGAAGACAATGAGATGCTGATGAATCCGGTGAATCCACAGCTAGGTGAGGCCATCCAACGTTGTGCGCCTAATGCATCCCAAGGAACGTGCTCATTCGAGTATGAGGGTAACCTGGTAACGGTCACTGATTATAACCGGATGGAGTGGAAGTTGGTCAATATCGTATCTCTTAGCCTGCTTACGGCTGATGTCCGGCAAAATGTTAGATTGTCGCTCTTAATCGGCGTATTGTGCCTTGTTTTTTCCTGGCTGGGCGCTAGCTTTCTATCCAAAATGGTCGTTAGCCCACTCGAACAACTGACTAGGGCCATGCGAAAAGTAGTAACTGGTGACTTGCAAGCGGTTACGACAGTCCGCACAGAGGATGAGATCGGTACGATTGCTGAAGCGTTTAACTTTATGGTAAGACGAGTTCGGGAGCTGCTGGATGAGGTAAGGCAGGAACAGAACCGTAAGCGTGAATATGAGCTCGCACTGATAAGCGCCCAAATTAAACCGCATTTTCTGTACAACACTTTGGATACCATTTATGCACTCAATGAGTTAGATCGTAATGATGAGGCTAGAGATACTACAAAAGCGCTAGCAGATTTTTATCGAATGGTGCTGAACAAGGGACGGGAATTAATTACTTTAGAAAAGGAAGCTCAGATTACTGATGATTACCTGACGATTTTGCAAATCCGTTATCCCGATGTGTTTCGCTATGAAGTGGATATCCCTGCCGAGCTTGCAGGTACACCTATCCCGAAGCTCTCGCTTCAGCCGCTTGTCGAGAATTCGATTTACCATGGTCTTAAGAAGAAAGGAACAAAAGGTTTTATCCGTATTTTTGCCTTTAAACAGGGTGATAAGGTGATCGTTCGGGTGGAGGACAACGGTGTGGGGATGGATGAATTCCAAGTTCAGACAATTATGTCCAGACATTTACCGAAAGAAGGAATACGATCAATCGGTACCTACAGTGTTCAGCAACGACTGAGTCTGTATTTTGGCGAGGAGTATGGGATATCCGTTCAAAGTATTCTCGCGGAGGGAACAACTGTTGACCTGTCGTTGCCGATGCTGCCAAAGGGGAGTGAACACCAAGATGTATAAAGTGATGATTGTCGATGATGAGCCGCTGTTCCGAGACTTTCTGCGTATAAAGATAGATTGGGAAAGTCATGGCTTTCGGGTTTGCTGCGAAGCAAGGAACGGACAGGAAGCACTTCAAGAAGCCGAGCGGCATCAGCCGCATCTCGCCCTCGTAGATATCAATATGCCCTTCATTGATGGAATTGAATTAGCCGAGAGGTTGAAAGTCAAGTTCGAACGCATCGTTATTGTATTCATATCTGGACATAACGAATTTGAATACCTACAGAAGGCGGTTCGAACCGGAGTGCAGGATTATTTGTTGAAGCCGTTCAATGCAGAAGAAATGCTCTCGATGTTGGAACGTATTAAGCCGAAACTACCGGTGTTTCTGCAGGAGAGCGAAAGTACCGAGTGGGGTAAGCATGGTAGCGAAGCGTTGCACGGCAGAGCAAGTATGCCTGATTTGGGCCATCTGCGTGATGCAGTCGTGCTAGACCTTCGATTGAAAGACAGTGAAACGTTAGAGGAAGTCCGTAAGGCAATCCAGCAGCTTAGTATATATAAGTGGGGGGATGAATACGCGGACGCGATGCTTATGGGAATCGTATCTCTAGCACTTTCCTTTGCAAGTGAACGCGGCATTCCTTATGATCGGCTATGGGATGAAGGTTTGAACAAGTCTCCTTACGACCGGCTCCGGGAGTTAGATTCCTGGGAGGCTGCTGAAGGATGGATGCTCGCTTTGTACCGCAGGCTGATCCAATTGATGGAGAATATGCACTCTACGAAGGCTTCCAATCTTTTTGCTGCGGCGATCACCTATATCGAGGAGCATTATGCAGACACAGAGTTGTCTGCTGAGCAGGTTTCGTGCGGGGTTTTCGTCGATCCCAGCTATCTGCGGCGCGTCTTCCGCAAGGAGTCCGGCTTCTCCATAGTGGATCATATTACACATATTCGGATGAAGAAGGCTAAGGAGCTCTTACTGAACAGAAATCGGAAGTTGGCGGAAATCGCTGAAAGTGTTGGATACAGTGACCCCAATTATTTCAGCAAATGCTTCAAGAAACGCTTTGGCATGACACCGACTGAATATGAGCAACTCCAAAAAAGGTAGCTCTTGTCCTGCGAGGCAGAACAACATCGATTTAAGCCTGGCGGTTTTCCTATATGGAGAACCGCTGCTCTATTTGTCCCGTTTTTTACTGATTATGCCCGTTTTATTCCTTAATCAAGAAAAGAAGCGGGAGTATACTGTAGTTATGAAAATGAAAGCGCAAACATAAAACACACTGCATAAGGGGGATTAAACAAATGAAAAAAACTTACAGAAGTTGGGGTGCAGCTTTGCTAGTGCTCACCATGTCTATTGGATTGGTCGCTTGTGGTGGAGATAAATCAGCTTCCTCCCAGGGCGGGACGGGAGACACAAAGATCAAATTGAAGGTATATGCGCAGCATTTTGACGCCGATACCACCAAGCCGTTCGATTATGCGGTGGAAGAACTCAAAAAGGACATGCCAAACGTTGAGATTGAACTGGATCCTGCCGTTCAGGACGGATACCAGAAGCTGAAGACTTATGCAGCGACAGGAAACATGCCGGATATTTATTTCACGGATTGGCCAACTCTGCAAACTTTAGCAAAATCCAAAAATGTCGAGGTGCTGGACAACTATGAGACAACGGCTAAATTCAAGGAGAACCTTAATCCGGGTGTTGAGTCTCGTTTAGTAGCTCCAGATAATCATGTGTATGCTTATCCGGATACAGGCATCGAATTCCAGCTTATCTATTACAACAAGTCGATTTTTGAGAAGGCGGGGATCGAAACGCCGATTAGGACGATTGATCAGATGGGCGAAGCAGCTAAAAAGTTGAAAGCTGCAGGTTATGTGCCCATGTCGATCTTTGCCAAGGAAAAGTGGATTACGACTGCTTTTTATAATGGGCTGGTCACAAGAGAGCAGCCACAAGGATTCGGAGCACTTGATCAGAAAGGTGTAAAAGCATTGCCAGAAGCGTTTGTAACGGCAGCACAGCAGATGAAGCAATTGCAGCAAGCCGGATTGTTCGACGCAAATGCCACGAACACCAATTATGATCAGGCATCGTCCCTGTTCTATCAGGGAAAGGCTGCCATGTTTGTGAACGGACAATGGGAAATTTACAGTTCACAGGAAAAGCTGGGCGACCAGGTCGACTGGATGTACTGGCCAGCAAAGGATGAAGCAACCTACGAGAAGTCCAAATATTTTATCGACGGTGCAGGCTCGCCACAGGGTTACGCAGTATCGTCGAGTAGCGAGAACAAGGAAACTGCTGTAAAGGTAGCAGCATTCCTTGCGACAAAGTCAGCCGAGTACAAATATACCCAACTCGGAAGTCCTATCGTTTCGCCGAAAGTGGATAAGCAAATCGCCTCCAATGTTCCAGCAATGATGCAGCGAGTCGCCAAAGAGTTGCTGCCAAACGCCAAGGAATATGCTCAGCTTCTTAGCAATACCAAAATTCAGAACACAATCAATGACAATACCCAGAATCTGATGGTGGACAACTTTTTGGTAGAGGGTTTTGTGAACAATCTGAACAGTACATTGGAGAAAGAAAACTGAGGAGAATGAAAACTGATAATCCAGGGACAAGCAACCTCTGGCGACATAAGTCGCTGGGGGGAGCCGTCCCGAAAATAAGGGGTGGAAGCAACACATGAATAAATATTTGGGGAACAAACCGGCGCTGGCACTGTTTCTGCTCCCTGCTTTGATCCTGTACAGTGTGATCCTGATTTATCCTGTTCTGCAGACCGTTCTTCGTAGCTTTTATGAGTGGGATGGCCTTAGTACGCCGATCTTTTCGGGATTGAGTAATTACCGGGAGCTCTTTTCCGATCCTTTACTTTCCACTTCGCTTAAGAACGGATTGATATTTGCAATTGTACTGGTGGTCTTTCAGATTGGACTGGGAACGCTATTGGCGCTGATTTGTGCAGACCCGCGTACACGCGGGCGGAAAATACTGAAAACGGCTTATTTTATTCCGGTTGTTCTGTCGGTAACTGTGGTGTGCCAGCTGTGGATCGCCATTTACGACCCGACCAACGGACTGATCAACCGGCTGTTCGATCTTTTGAATATCTCGTATCAGCAAAATTGGCTGAGCTCCCCGACAGCATCAATTATTGCCATCGCCTTTGTTAATGCCTGGCAGTTTATGGGGTATCAATTCGCGCTGCTATATGCAGGGGTTAAGTCAGTACCTGAGGACTACTTTGAAGCCGCCACGATTGACGGTTGCAGCAAATGGAGAGCGCATCTGCATGTTACACTTCCTCTGATGAGGGAAACGTACAAATTCTGCTTCATTATCGCGATTACCTCTGGGATAGGCGCCTTTGTGCAGATGCTGATTATGACTAACGGGGGACCTGGTACTACAAATTATACAATGACATTCATGATTTACCGCTATGCTTTTATGGAGAGCAACTATGGCTATGCGTGTGCTGTATCTGTGCTGCTTGTACTGATCTCGCTGCTGGCAACTTTAGTTATCAATAAGCTGTTCGATCGCGGACAAACCGCCTGATGAGGTGCGTATTGAAAAGGAGAACGAAATGAGTAAAACCGCTGTGAGCAAGTTCAGACAAGCTGTCCTGCAGATACCGCTGTGGTTGTATGTGATTGTTTCGATTTATCCGTTGTTCTGGATGGTTTCCTACTCGTTGAAGAACAATGATGAGATCTTTGTTACCAACCCATTCGGACTACCAACGCATTTTCGTTACGAAAATTACATCAATGCTTGGACGCAATTTAATATTCCTCGTTACTTTCTAAACAGTCTGGTCGTATCAACGATTTCGACTCTGTTCATCCTTTTATTGGCACTGATGTTTGCCTTTGCAGTGGCTCGCATGAGATGGAGGTTTCGTTCTGCTGTCCGAACTTATATGATCATAGGAATGTTTATGCCGCTACAGGTTATTATGATACCGCTGGCGATTCTGGTTCGCGATTTTCATCTTACGAATACGTATGGAGCTCTTATTCTTCCCTATATCGCAATTGGCCTTCCTTTCTCGTCAATGATTTTCTATGGGTTCCTGGCAGGAATTCCTAAGGAGATTGAAGAGGCGGCATGTATGGATGGAGCTAATATTTATAGACTGTTCCTGAAAATCATTATGCCGCTTGCAATGCCTGCAATTGCAACTGTAGCCATTTTTCAGTTCTTGAACAACTGGAATGAGTTCACTTTGGCCTATATTCTGATTTCTGATGAGAATATGAAGACCTTGCCGCTAGGCTTGCTTTTCTTCCAGGGCTCCTACAGCACGGATTGGGGGGCCATGGGAGCTGTTATGACTATCGCTTCCCTACCGATGGTACTAGTCTATCTGTTCTTGAGTGAACAAGTGGAGCGGGCAATGACGGTGGGTTCCGCTGTAAAAGGATAGAAAGGATAAACTGCCCAGGTTTGAGAATCAGAAAAAAGATTCTCTAGCCGGGCATTTTTGTTATGTACATACGCTAGTTTAATCTGACGATGGTTTGTGGCTAATCAGAAACCTTACAACAAAATAAAGGTTTTTGTAAGTTTCAACTGTTGTTCATTATGTAGAAGCTGTTATGCTGGTAAACAGCTAGGCAAGGAAAGAAGTGAGCAGATTTTGAAAGATCCAAAGCAAAGTTTCAATGAAACATTAAAAATTCCTAAAAGAACCATTATAACAGTCACCGTTATTGTTATTATAATTATATTGTTAATCACTCTGGTGCTCGGCACCATGCATATTATTCGGGATTCAATATACACCACCATGAAAACCTCCTAAATCTACAACCAAGGGGGTTAGATTGTTGTTATTGCTTGAACGATCGAATAAAGGCATTATATAGAGAAATCAGTTGTTAAAAATTCAAGCACTAAGAAGGTAGAAAACACGATGCAAAAGATATTAATAGTAGAGGATGATCCTCAAATCAGTTCCTTGCTCCAATCTTATCTTGAGAAATATGGTTATCAAGGGATTAACGTTTCAAATTTTGATCAAGTTCTGGCTATCTTTCAAGAGGTAAAGCCTGATTTGGTACTACTTGATGTGAATCTACCTCGCTTTGATGGATTTTATTGGTGCAGGCAAATACGGACTCAGTCTACATGCCCCATCCTTTTTGTTTCTGCACGCGATGATAAAATGGATCAGGTCATTGCTTTGCAAAACGGAGCAGATGATTACATTACGAAACCATTTTATCCCGAAGTACTGTTAGCCAAAGTAGAAAGCAATCTGCGACGTGCCTATGGCTCTTATGCTGTTGCCCCAAAATCACGTTCCTTAAAAGTGGCAGATTTGACGCTATATCCCGATATTATGGAACTTGTATTCCATGACAAGCAGGTAGAAATTAGCCAGAAGGAAGCAGCACTGCTAGAGCTATTGATGACGTATCCTAAGCAGGTTGTGGGTAGAGTTCATCTCTTAGAGGCTTTATGGGATGATCACCAATATGTGGGCGAAAACACACTGAATGTTTATGTCACTCGGGTCCGCAAAAAGCTGAGTGAGCTGGGACTAGGGGATATCATAGAGACGGTTAGAGGGGCTGGCTATCGGCTTCACTTGACTGAGGAGGAAGAACGGTGAAGCTTTTTTGGCGTGACCATTTTTCGCTGGTGATTTTTAATATCATTCAACTTTTTCTTGTGTTAAGTATCTATTGGATGGATGGTTACCGTAACTGGTCGACGGCCCTGTATTCCGTCTTTTTTGGGGCCTCCATATTGCTGGTTTATTTGCTCTTCCGGTATGTCATGTACTCTGGTTTATATCGCATATTATCCACTGCAAACATTAGAGATTTAGATGAGCTTATTCAGATGAAGGTACTTAATCCGTTAGCCTCTTCTTTGCAACATTTGCTTTTACAATATTATCGATTGTATCAGTCCCGAATTCATCAGTTAGAGCATCAGCAGCGCGATCATATTACGTTTATCAATCAGTGGGTTCACCAGATGAAAACTCCTCTTTCTGTTATTCATTTAATCCTTAAAGGAAAAATAGATCCCGAATCGGATCAGATTCACGATGAGATTGATCGAATGGGAAAAGGACTGGACATGATTTTGTATATGTCACGATTGGAATCCTTTGAACCTGACTTTCATGTGGAGCCTGTTGTATTACGAAAACTGGTTAGTGATGTGATTTATGATAACAAAAGATTATTGATTCGCAACGAAATTTATCCTTCCAATGAAGTGGACGAGCAGTTGAGTGTGATTACCGATGGCAAGTGGCTAAGATTCATAATTAACCAATTGGTGACCAATGCGGTGAAATACTCTTCAGGTCATGCCCACAGTCTGAAACTAATGTCTGACGTAAGAGAGCATGTCATTGTGTTGGAAGTACAGGATGAGGGGATTGGTATCCCTAAAAAAGATGTAGAACGGGTATTTGAGGCTTATTATACAGGTGAAAATGGGCGGAAGTATCGTGAATCAACCGGGATGGGACTCTATTTGGTGTCTGAAATCTGCAAAAGACTGAATCATGATATTCAACTGAAATCGACAGTTGGTGAAGGGACAACGGTTCAAATCCTGTTTTCAATTCACAAATGAGAAACCTTACAACACATTTAAGGTTTTTGTAATGTTAATCGATCGCTTCACTTGTCTGGATGGATTATGATCATAACATAGAAAAAGGAAAGGAATGAATTATGGAGATTGTACGAATGGATCAAGTCACCAAAATATATTATGGCAAGGTTCCCTACCGAGCCCTTAACAACATCCATTTAACGATCAAACAAGGCGAGTTTGTTGGTATTATGGGGCCGTCTGGTAGTGGGAAGACTACATTATTAAACATGATTTCGACCATTGATATGCCGACTTCTGGCGAGGTTTGCATTAAAGGGGAAAATCTAAATCAGCTCAAGAAGGATAAGCTGGCTTTATTTCGTCGCAAAGAGCTGGGACTTGTATTTCAGGACTTTAATTTGCTGGAAACCCTCACTTTGGGAGAGAACATACTGTTTCCTCTGATGCTGAATAAAAAAGGATTAAAGGAAATGGAGCTTAAACTGGAAGAGGTAGCGAAGAAACTGGATATTTTTGATGTTTTGGATAAACGGCCTTATGAGGTGTCAGGGGGACAAAAGCAACGGGCAGCCATTGGTAGGGCTATTATTCACTCTCCTTCACTCCTGCTCGCAGATGAACCCACTGGAAATCTCGATTCCAAGTCTTCACGTGTTGTGATGGAAATGCTGGGACTTATCCACCGTGTAGATTATTCCACAATCGTGCTGGTAACACACGGTGCAATGGAAGCCAGTTATTGTGATCGGGTAATTTTTATAAAAGATGGTGAGTTATATAATGAAATCCACCGTAGTCATAGTCAGCAAATATTTTTTCAGGAAATCATAGATATGCTCTCCTTTTTGGGGGGAAGTAGACATGCACATGAGCTTTCGTCTGTTAGCATGGAATAATCTCAAACGCAATGTACGTGCTTATGTACCTTATTATTTAAGCAGCTCATTGATGATTTCGATTTTTTTCGTATATGCGATATTTATTTTTCACCCGGATGTCTCAAATGCAATCACAGCAGCTAATGTAAAAAAAGGATTACAAGTTGCTGATCTGTTGATTTTTGTATTTTCCTTTTTTTTCGTATTATACACAAACCATATCTTTGTAGCTGCACGTAAGAAAGAATTGGGTATATTGACCATTTTAGGGACACATCACAGACAAATATATTTTTTGGTCGCATATGAAAATCTAATTATAGGTTTTTTATCCTTGGTTACCGGGATTATCGGAGGATTTATTTCAGCGAAATTCTTTCTGCTTTTGGGCTCCAATGTCATAGGAATGTATTTAACGTTTTATTTTCCTTGGAAAGCACTGGCTTTCACAGGAATTGGCTTTATGTTTTTGTTTATATTGATCTCACTTGTGTCTGTTTTCTTCATACGCCATTTTAAATTACAGCAGCTTTTTAACAAGGTTCCACAGCTCAAAAAGGAATTAAAAGCTTCATGGAGTCTTTCCTTTCTTGCGATAGTGTTAATAGGAGCGGCTGTATATTTAATGAAGCTTGATTTTCCACCATACATTTATCTGGCACCGTATCGTTTAGGGACTCTTTCTTTTTATATATTGCACTATTCGGTTGGAGACACATTTAAATACACAATTGTAATGGGGTTTATTGGTACTTACTTATTTTATACTCAATTATGTGTACTATTCATTCAACTGCTTAGAGCTAACAGGAAATGGTCTTGGAGCGGAACACGTTTGTTATGGTTATCTGAGATCACATACAAAATTAGGAATAATGCCGGGCTGTTTTCATTGATTACCTTAATTTCTATCATTTCCTGTGTAGGAGCAGCGTCAACTTTTGACTCCATGCAGCAGCAAAAAAGATTTCTAAGGGAGCAATCTTATTCATTTGCACTTTCTTCTGATGTAGTAAGTTCTAGAGAGCTTGAAAAAGAGATTGACCAAAATCTTTATACGGCTGGGGTAGATTATTCGAAAAGTGAAATACTGATCTTTCCCTTTCGTGAACAGTTCGCACCTGTGATGAAACAATCCAACTATGAAGCTCTTACTTCCAGGTTTAAGGAACTAAAACAGACAGCCGCACTTCGGGATCATCAAGGCTTTTTCATTTTTGATTCTAATGGAATGTCTTTAGAAGAACAGAAAACCTTTTTTGAAAAAAAGCTAACTTACAATCAAGGAAAATCTCAGATTATGAATATTCAGATTATGGATACTCAGAAGATAGACCATAGCACAAAGTTTGTTGAAAACATTATCTCTGAACTAGGAAGATTACTTGTTGTTTCAGATCGAACTTACGACCATTTAGTTGAACAACGGTACTTCAATGTTCCATTAGCATACAAATCTGTTTATTATTTTGTGCCAAAATGGAAGAATGGTCAACTTTCATTAGAAACTTCTGAAACTCAACAGGAGATATGGTTGTATTCCGTGTTGGCCAACAAGGTGAATAAAGGGGTACTTAACTCTAGAGCAGTGGATTATTTGACATCGGAGATGGATCTGAATATTAGTGAATTTATTGGCGGATTTATCGCCATTATTATGTTGGCAAGCACTGTAAGTCTGTTGTATTTCAGATTGTATGTAGATCTTCAACGGGATGAGGAAATATACCGAGCTTTATCGAAAATCGGATTAAACTCAAGGGAAATGAGACGAGCTGCATCCAGACAAATTGCTTTCCTATTTCTTCTGCCATTAGTCGTATCATCCGTAGGAGTAGTGCTTTGTTTATTTATGTCAGAACCATCTGGAATAAATGTAGCACCCTTTCATCTTACGCTTATTCAGATTATGCTTTGCTTTTGGGCAATCCAATTCTTTTCCTTTCTTATTGTACGTTTCCTGTACCTTCGTCAATTGGATTTAAAGATGCTGTAAAGAGCGATAAGCCGTGTGTGAAAGAATAGCAGGAGGGCAGGATTATACCTCCCTTCTGGAATCTGCACGGATGATAGAAGATGCAGTTCTCAATTCACGACATCCTTGATGGGGAGTTGTGCAAAGAAATTGTAATGAAGAGGAAGAATAAAAATTCATATAACAACGTATTTATTATACTTGATGAAACTTAGAAAGAGGGGGGTTCTATGAAAAAACGTATGTTCATTTTATTGTTGTTGGCCTTATCGGCCAGTTCTTTTTCAGAGTCCTTTGTTCATGCAGAGCAGCAGCAGGTTTCCAATGCAAGTGTGAAAATAACACTGAGTCAAGCACAGCAATGGGCACGATCTAATAGCTTTAGCTTGAAGGAGGCTCAGCAAGCGATAGATCGTAACCGGATTAACCTAAAAAATGCAGGTAAGAATCTGGATTTCATCCCAGCAGGTGCGGGCAACGGTGAAGAGGACGCGGCTAGTAGTTCAGCCTGGAAAGGGTATGCCTCATCGACGGTTTCTTATTTGGAATCCAAAAAGCAAATCGAACTTGCCCAAGATCAGGCGGATTACTCTGCAATGAAGAATTATTATGACGTACTTCTAGCTGAAAACAAAGTAAAGAGCAGTGAGGATGCACTTTCGCTCGCACTACTGGAAGAAAAAGCTGCTGAAGCGAAGGCCAACCGTGGAAAAATTTCTCCAGGTGATCAAAGCACGATTATTCAGACTCGTATAGAGGCTCAAAAGAATGTAGACATTGCAAAGGCTGCACTGCAAAAAGCGATGGATTCACTAAATACGCAAATGGGCCAACCTCAAGGTACGGTGTATGAACTGGTGGATCGACCTGTTTACCGGAAGATGGATAACACGAATTTAGATACGCTTGTGACGCGTGCCATCTCGGCGAGTCCTTCGGTATGGAGACAGGAGGAGGCAGTCAAGCTGGCAAAGATGGAAATTAAATATTACACGTGGAACTCGGGAACTGACGATTATGAAATTAAACAGATTGATGTAGACTCAGCGGAAGGCGGATTGGAAAATACCAAGGATCAATTAGCAGAAACACTGAAGAATATGTACTTTAACTTACAGCAGAGTTATGAACAATACGAACAAATGCAAAGTAATCTACAGAACGCCAATAAAGTATTAGATATATCTCGTAAAAAAAAGGAACGAGGATTTGCTACAGGTACGGAGGTAGCCACGAATCAGTTAAAAGTGAAGCAAATTGAACGGAATAAGGATGAACTAATTGTTCAAATGACGCTGCTGCAACATGCTTTAAACAAACCGTGGAGCGTATAGGTTTTAGAAAAAATACATTTTAAGGGGATATAACATTGTCGGAAACAGAAAAGAAAGATGCATTGCAAGTGTTAAGAAGGAAAAAAAGATTGAGAGGGATCATAGGTATTCTTGTCTTGATCATTATAGCGGGAATTGGAAGTTTTGTTTATATGAAAAAGGGGCAGGAAAAGCCCGTGGAGAGTCCTGCGAACCAGATTGTACAGGTACAGAAAACAAACATGACGGATTCGCTTAAAGTGACTGGGACCGTTCAGGCTTCCAAGGAAGTAAATATTAATTTTACAAATGTCGAGGGTGCCAAGCTTATCGCTGTCAATATCAAAGCAGGAGATAGTGTCAAAGCAGGTCAGGTTCTAGCACGATTAGATGATTCGGATGCCAGGCTGCAAATTAAGGATGCCGAATCCAATGTCGCGATTGCAAGGGCCAAGCTGGAGGAAGCCAAGCGCGGACCCAAAACCAATGATATCGAGCTCCAGAAAACCAATGTCTTAAAGGCACAAATGGCGATTAAAACAGCCAAGAACGATATGGAGTTAGAGGAAGCCGCTGCACAAAAGGTGGCAGTCAAGGTGACTTTGGATAAGGCCCAGAAGGATTATGATGACCAGGCTTATCTGGTTCAGAATGATGCGGCAGCAGAAAGTGACCTGGCGACAGCCAAGCAAAATCTGGATAAGGCAAAACTGGATATGAGCAATGCGGAGCTGCAGTACAAGAAGGCACAGACCAAACAGACTGAGGCAATTGAGGAGGCAGAAATGGGCTTTAAAACAGCTTTAATACAATTAAAGGCTGCACAGTCCCCGCCTGAAGCTTCCAACATCCAATCTGCACAGGCTTCTTTACAGCAGGCTGAAACGGCATTAGAGCAGAAGAAAAGTGTCCTGAGCAAATTACAGGTTACGGCACCGTGGGACGGGATCATTTTGAAGGTCAACGGCGATGTGGGTACTAGTCCTACTGCACCTTTTATTGTAATGAATAACTCCAATACAGGCGTTATGAAGGTTCTTGCCAAGGTTAACGAAAGTGATATTGCTAAATTGAAGACCGGACTTCAGGCTACAATGCACTCGAATTCATTCCCGGACAAACAATTTAAAGGCGAAGTACGCTTTGTTTCTCCAGAGCCGGTGACGGAATCGAATGTGACTACATACAAAATTGAATTGTCTTTGGATAGCCAAAAAATAAGGCTGCAACCAGGGATGAACATGGATGTATCACTCCTCTTGGCTGAACGTAAAGATGCGCTGTCTGTTCCATTGTTTGCACTGAGATCTGAAGGTGGAGTGGACGGAGTATATGTAGCGAAGAACCCAGCAAACCCTGCAGATTATGAATTCAGACCTGTGAAGCTGGGTGTTTATACAGCGGATCAGGCCGAAATCAAGTCCGGTGTCAAGGAAGGCGAGACCATTGTTATTCCGCCTCAGGGCGGTGCTGGTTCGAATGGCAGTCAAGAGGGCCAGGACCCTGATGGGGGTCAGGCACAATGAACGAAGTTCAATTAAATAAAAACGTTATTGAAATTAAAGCATTAAAAAAAATATATGAGGTAGGCGGACAGGAGATTCAGGCTCTACGTGGTGTGAATTTATCTATTAGCGAAGGTGAGTTTGTTGCCATAATGGGTCCCTCTGGTTCGGGTAAGTCCACCATGATGAATGTCATTGGTTGCCTCGATCATCCTGATACCGGGAAGTATTATCTGGATGGGTATTCCATATTGGATGCTCGTGAGAATGAGCTTTCCGAGATTCGAAATCAGAAACTGGGTTTTGTGTTTCAAAAATTCTATCTACTTTCCCGAACTACAGCATTAGCAAATGTAGAGCTACCTATGATGTATGCAGGTATACCTGCCAAGGAACGCCGGGAACGAGCCGTGGAGGCGCTTCGAAGTGTAGGCCTTGCAGAACGGATGTACAACAAACCTAACGAGCTTTCTGGCGGTCAGCAGCAACGTGTCTCTATTGCGCGTGCGTTGGTGAATAATCCTGTTATTTTGCTGGCGGATGAGCCTACGGGGGCACTGGATACGAAGACGAGCGTCGAGATTATGGAGCTATTTCAGGGTTTGAATGAGCAGGGGAAAACCATCGTCTTGGTTACTCATGAGCTGGAAATCGCTGAATATGCCAAGCGGTTGATCAGCTTTCGGGATGGGGATATTGAGCGAGATGAATGCATTACCAATAGAAGAATTTCATCAAGGATGGCGAGCCTATGAATTTGATGGAAACGATCCGTGTATCAATTAATAGTTTAACGACCAATAAGCTGCGCTCCTTTTTAACGATCCTCGGTATTATTATCGGGGTGGCAGCGGTTATTGCCATTATGGCGATCGGAAACGGCTCTACAGCCCGCATAAAAGCAGAAATTAATAAATTAGGGAATAACGTATTGATGGTTGCTCCAGCTATGACAATGGTCGATGGTGAAATAGATTTGGACAACACGCCCTCGTTTACTTGGGCTGATGTCGAGGCGTTGGAACAAAAGAAGTCTATAGATGCATTGATGCCAAATATATCGAGCAATTCTAAAGCTGCGTGGGGGCGATATAACTATAACGCTACTATTGTAGGGACTTCCACTTCATTCTATAAGGTCAAAAAGTTTTCCTTTGCTGAGGGCAGAACATTTACCAACGATGAGATGGATAAACGCATGAATGTCGCCATTCTTGAAAGCCAAGCGGTTCAACGTCTTTTTGGTGGAGATACCCAAAATGTATTGGGACGAACGTTTCAAATTAAACAGATTCCTTTCAAGGTGATCGGAGTATTGAATACTCAGCCAGTTACGAACTTAAGCTATAGTACTAATGAACAAATTTACATCCCTGCTACAACCATGATGAACCGTCTGGGTGAGAAAAACATTACGGGATTGGACGTGTCTGCCAAGTCACCAGCTTTGATGGATCAGGCTCGTCTAGACATATTGGAAAGCTTGCGTGTGACGCATCAGCTAAAACCCTCGGAACCGGATCAATTTCAAATTATGAGTCAGTCAGAGGCAGCAGGTGCAGCTTCCGGTGTAGATAATATCATGACCAGCTTACTGGGTGGTGTAGCCGCGATATCGCTCGTGGTAGGGGGAAT
Organism: Paenibacillus sp. FSL R7-0340; assembly: GCF_038002205.1. Lineage (NCBI taxonomy): Bacteria > Bacillati > Bacillota > Bacilli > Caryophanales > Paenibacillaceae > Paenibacillus > Paenibacillus sp. FSL R7-0340. Next base: position 3,445,144 of record NZ_JBBOBY010000001.1, on the reverse strand, counting down.
CGGAATTATGAATATTATGATGGTTTCGGTTATAGAGCGTACAAGAGAAATCGGTATTCGGAAAGCCATTGGTGCCAAGCCGAGAGATATTATGATTCAATTTCTATCTGAAGCGGTCATCTTTGGTCTGTTAGGAGGTACAATCGGGGTTGTAACAGGCATAGGAGCGTCCAAAATAATCGAAGCAACGACACATATGACCATTGAATTTACGATCTCGCCTATTATATATTCGTTTCTTAGCTCTGCGGGCACAGGCATCCTATTTGGAGTATACCCGGCTTATAAAGCAGCAAGTTTAAAGCCTATAGATGCATTGAGATACGAATAATTTCAATTGGCACATGGTCGCAAAATGAAACGTAAACAGCTTCTAGATTTTTGGAGGAACATATACTAATGGAAAAAAGCTATACGCATAATAGAACCAGAGCTCATCGGATGAAGAGAAATAGAAGAAGACTACTGTTTATTATTATCATTTGTATTGTTCTAATTATTTTAAAACTCTTTGATATCTTTAGTAGTAAACAACAGCCGGTATTAAATAACGAATCCAAAGGGAGCGAATCACCTCTAAAAAATGTTTCGGGTGTTGAAGATGCAGCATTTGTTGAAAAATACTTGAATCAGCAAATGCAAGGACATCGGCCTGAGGGGATAGACGGTAAAAAAGTAGTCTATTTATCTTTTGATGATGGCCCATCGGTCACCGTAACGCCTAAGATATTGGATTGTTCTTAAAGAAGAAAATGTGAAAGCAACGTTTTTTGTGGTAGGAAAGGCAGTAGAAGAAAATGAAGTGGCTAAAAAAATAACAAAAAGAGTAGTTAAAGAAGGACATGCTATCGGAAATCATACCTACTCACATGACTACAGTTATTTATATCCTAATCAAACTGTGAATTCGAGCATTTTTATGAAGGATATTGAAAAAACAAATCAAGTTTTAAAGCAAATATTGGGGCAGAATTTCTCCACAAGAGTAATTCGTTTTCCAGGTGGCCATATGACATGGCAGAGAAATGATCCCAATGGTATGGAAGTGCTGGACAAAGCTCTACATGATAAGGATTACCATCAGATTGACTGGAATGTGTTACCTAAAGATGCAGAAGGTGCACCTAAGAATGCTGAACAATTAATTCGCGAATTCATAAGGAACATGGGGACTAGAGAAAAAGCAGTTGTACTCATGCATGACACTTATGGGAAAGAAGAAACTGCCAAAGCCTTGCCTGAAATCATAACATATTTAAAAAAGCAGGGATATGAATTTAAGACTATAAAGTGACTTACCGATTCCAATCAAAACAGAAGGGACAAGCAGTAATATGGATATTAAAGATGTGGAGGATCAATATTTATCTTGCAAATCAGATCTCTTTGGCTATCTATTAAGGATATTGCATAACAAACAGGATGCCGAAGATTTGTTGCATGAGTGCTTTATTCGGTTTATAAGAGCTTCACCTGACTTGCCTCAAGATCGTATTCGGTTTTACCTTTTGAGAATTGCCAAAAATTTAGCTATAGATTTAATCAGAAAACGAAAAAAGATGGATGAATACAACTTACGCAAGGAACTGCTTTATTATCACTGGGATATCCTCGATTTTGAAATTCAGGAGGAGGTCAATCGAATTCTTTTGATGGCAAGTAATACCGAGCAAAGGACGGTACTTGAATTGCGTTTAGTCCGAGGATACTCCATAAAAGAAACGGCTAGAATCTTAAACAAGAGTGAAAATTCAGTAAAGTCTTCGCTGCACAGAGCTTCAAAACGCATTAAATTAAGATATATTTCCTGAACTGATTTGGACGACAGCAGACAATCTTTTATTCAGCAAATTCGAAAGTACTAAATCTAAGAAAAAGAATAATTTCCGAAAGAGGAGTAGACATAGAGTCTGCTCCTCTTTCGTTCGATACAGAGATAAAGCAATAAGATCGATATTTTCCACCATAATAGATAATAAATATCCCCTTTTTTTGGATTGTTTCTATTTATAATGAAAACGCACCCATAACAATCAAAGGAGCTGATTTGTTTTGACACGTAACAAACGCTTAAGAAGATTGTCCACCGCCATGTTAACGGTGCCTATGCTCACGATGTTCGCTTCAGGTGCAATGGCAGAGCAGGAAATGAACGGACATAAGCCTCCGGTTTCTACTGGAAGCGGCGTATTTTATGAAATTTATATCAATTCTTTTTATGATTCGAATGGAGACGGACACGGTGATTTGAAAGGAATCACACAAAAACTTGATTACTTAAACGATGGCAAACCCCATTCGGGTAAGGATTTGCAGGTCAGCGGCCTCTGGCTTATGCCCCTTAATCCATCTCCAAGCTACCATAAATATGATGTAACTGATTACTATCAGGTGGACCCGCAGTATGGGAGTCTAAATGATTTCCGCACCTTGATGAAAGAAGCGGACCGAAAGGGCGTCAAGGTGATCATGGACCTTGTTATCAATCATTCGAGCAGCGAGCACCCATGGTTTAAGGAGGCCAGTGCCAACCCACAAAGCAAATACCACGACTATTACGTATGGGCGGATGAGAACACAGATCTGGAAGAAAAGGGCTCGTGGGGTCAGCAGGTATGGCATAAGAACCCGAATGGCGAAGGGTATTTCTACAGTACATTCTGGTCGGGCATGCCGGATCTGAACTTTGACAATCCCGAAGTCCGCAAAGAAATGATCAAAGTCGGCAAGTATTGGCTGCAGCAGGGTGCAGACGGGTTCCGGCTTGACGCGGCGATGCATATTTTTAGAGGACAGACGAAGGATGGTGCGGATAAGAACATCGCATGGTGGAATGAATTCCGTTCCGAGATGGAGAAGGTAAATCCAAATGTATATCTGGCAGGAGAGGTATGGGACAAACCGGAGACCATAGCTCCTTATTACGGACCGCTCCATTCCCTGTTTAATTTTGACCTGGGTGGAACGATTTTGAACTCCGTGAAAAACGGCCGAGATCAGGGTATCGCGGCATTCGCCGAGAAAACGCTGCAACTGTACAAATCGTATAATAAGGCGGCACTCGATGCTCCGTTCCTGAGCAACCATGACCAGACCCGTGTCATAAGCGAAGTGGGCGGAGATGTGCGAAAAGCCAAGCTGGCTGCTTCCATTCTTTTGACGCTTCCGGGTCAGCCGTTCCTCTATTATGGGGAAGAAATCGGCATGAAGGGAGAGAAGCCCGATGAGTATCTTCGTGAGCCTATGCGCTGGTACAAGGGAGATGGCCCTGGTCAAACGACGTGGGAGAAACCCAAATACAACACAGGCGAGGTATCAGTGGAAGCGCAGCTGAGGGACGATGATTCCCTGCTGGAAAGCTATCGCACACTCATCCGTCTGAGGGAAGAACATGAAGCTTTACGCAGCGACAGTCTGCAACCTATACAAGCAGGTTCTGCCAGCGTGACCGCATTTAAACGTACTTCAGGCAAAGAAACACTATATGTATATCATAACCTGTCTGGAGAGCCGGTTACCCTGCAGATGAAAGATTTCGATAAGGGTAAATGGAAAGTGGTCTTCTCCACCTCAAAGAATGTAAAGGTGAAGAAAGGAACAGTTACAATTCCGGCTTACAGTTCTCTAATTACCGAAGAAGACAGAAAGAGCTGAATATACGGCAAAATTACTGTTCAGATGAAGCAGGATATATATCGATGAATCCAGTTTGGGGTGTTAACAGCACCCCATTTTTCTATATAAGTTTTGCTGCATACGAATAGAGGATTTAAAACCGTCAGGAGATCAGTTATATGTCAAAAAGACAGTTTTTACGAGGTTGTGTGTTGAACCGGGAAATTACTCGTTTCAACTAGACCACTTCGATGTAAAGCACGCCCCTTAGAGTACACACAGGGAAGGATAAATACATTCTCCAGTGTATATTCCAAGGGGCATTGTTTAGTACCCTCAATCATAGTAAAGATCGGACGATTCCATATGATTATAAAGGGGGTATGCCTTCCGGTACATTTCGGCTCTTGCTCTTAGCAAGCAACTTCTCATCGAACGGCAGATTCTCTTTGATCGCCCACAGGTCGTCATAGCTGAGAATCCAGCGATCGGCTCTGGACAGATCCTGCCGGCCGGAGCCGGGGTTGTGGAAGCCGATGCAGTGCATTCCTGCGCTTTTGGCTGCCTGGACCCCGTTCTGTGAATCCTCAATAACGATGCAATGGGCCGGTGCAATGCCTAGCTGTTCGGCGGCGTATAAGAAAATGTCCGGTGCCGGCTTACCCTGCAATACCTCTTCACCGGTGATTCGAATGTCGAAGTAACGGCCAAGTCCTGTCTTTTCCATAATGAGATCAATTAGCGCTCGTGGAGAGGAAGAGGCTACCGCGACCGGAATCCCTTTCTCTTGCAGCCAGTCCAGCCACCGTTCCAGTCCGTCGATCGCCACAAGGCCCTCGTGTGCAATCATCGTCTGCATCACATTTTTTCGGTGATAGGTCAGGGCCTCTTCCACCGTATTGGTGAGCTGATGTCTGTCCAGTACCTGACGCCACATAGATTCGAGTGTCACTCCAACATAGGTATGGTGCTCTTCTTCCGTCATGGACGCACCGAAATGGGCAAAGGAGCTGCGTTCAACTTCAAAATAAATCGGTTCGCTGTCTACCAACACCCCGTCCATGTCGAAGATGACCGCTTTGACTGGAACGGACGCTGATGGGTCTCCTGTGCATTCATGATTCGTCGGTGTAACATGATGAATGCTCGTCATGTCCATTCTCCCCCTTGTTAGTAGCTAAATTTAGTTGCCCGAGCCATTCGATTGCAGCACAATCTTGATCGCCTGAGACGAAGGCTGAAGTGTCCGCTCGCTGATATTGCATCCAAGTGTCTTAAAGGCTTCATGGTAGTCATCAAGCGGATACGAGTGGGTAATGATTTTTTTGGCGGGAATGATCTGCTGCTCAATCAGGTAATGCGCCGTGGAGAACGTGCCCAGAGAATCAATCGAGCCGATGATTTTAAGGCTACGGTCAACGACCTCTTTCGGATTAAACGAGCTTATCCCATCTCTCAGCCCCACCAGCATCAAATACCCGCCGCTCGCAAGCTGGCTTAATACCTCAGTGCCGACCACTCCTGTGGTATCCACAATCATGTCCACCTGATTCTTTAACGGAGCTAGCTCATGAATGGCCGACTCCAGTGTGGCGTGCGCGGACCATCGCTCAGGGGCAATGGAATCCGCTATGGCGAGCCGCTCCTCCGAGATGTCAACGAGGCAACCAGTTACACCTTTCGAAGCAAGAGCATAGCTGTACAGAATCCCGATCGGACCTGCGCCTAGAATAACGGTTGTGAAGTTCGGCAGCAGGTTAATCTGGTTGATCCCGGTTAGCATACAGCTCAGCGGTTCGGTCAGCGTCGCTTCTTCGTAGCTGATATGATCCTTCAGCTTGTACAAAAAACGGTCCTCAGTCACATAATAATCGGTGAACGTACCGTCGGCGCTGACTCCGGTCTCTGTTACGGCTTTATGTGTGCAATGATTCTGTCTTCCTGTCCGGCACATTTCGCATTGACCGCAGTAATATGTTGGATCAATCACCACACGGTCCCCAGGCTGCAGTGAACTGACGGCTGATCCTACAGCGATCACATCCCCCGCTGATTCGTGGCCCAAGATCGTGGACGGCACGGCATGATATTTGCCACTGATGATGCCTAAATCCGTACCGCATACGCCTGTCGCCCGGATCCGGACGAGTACATCGTTATCTTTTTTAATCTCCGGGACAGGTCTTTCCTCAAGTGCGACATCCCAAGCTGATTTGTATACCAGTGCAAGCATAAATAGTCCTCCTTTTGCCTGTTAGGCAGATGGTTAGTGTAGGGTGGTCAGAACAGTGTCAAGCCGCTTAACAATTTCGACAATCTCATCTTCCGTAGCCGTGAGGGAAGGTCTCACTTTGACCACATTGCCATAACCGTAACGGGAGCCTCTGAGAATTAGCTGCTGTTCGGCAAAAGCGCGGTCGATAATCGCATTGCTCTTAACTGCATCTGGGGCATTATCCTCGTCGACAATTTCCAGTCCCCACATCAATCCGACGCCGCGAGCCTCACCGATGATGCAATCGTGCTTGTCGGCCATCTCCGTCAGCAGGGTTCCGAGCAGGCTTCCTTTGGACCGAACGGCTTCCAGAAAACCGGGCTCAGATACAACCTCCAGCGTGGCTTTGGCTGCCGTAACCGAGATTAGATTGCTGCCTGAGGTGAAGGAGTGCTCGTGCTTCTCCAGGACATTAAGCCGAGACTGCATTAATACCGCTGCTACCGGTACACCAATGCCGCCGAGACCCTTGGCGAGAGTAATGATATCTGGCTGGATATCCAACAACTCACTTGCGAACATGTAGCCTGTCCGCCCAATCCCGGTCTGCACCTCATCAGCGATCAGGATCAGCCCATACTCGTTGCACAGCTGACGGAGCCGCTTAAAATATCCTGCAGGTGGGATGATATTGCCTCCGTTGCCCAAGATGGGTTCAATAATCATGCAGGCCACAGAGCCTGAGCTTGCATACTCAATGGCATCCGATATGGCTTCGACGCATTGATAACCACACTTGTCAGGCGAAGAATTAAACGGGCAGCGATAGCAGTAGGGAGCAGGTACATGCAGGGAATTTGCTGCAGCCGAGTTTGGAAATTTCCTCCGCCGGAAGGCGTTGCCGGATATGCCTGTTGCGAACTGGGTCTGCCCATGATGGGATAGATACAGGCTGATTATATCGAGCGCTCCTGTATATTTCTGGGCTAGCTTCACAGCGCATTCGTTCGCCGTGGAGCCGGTAATATCTCTCATCCATCCCGCGTCGATGCCGTTCGGCGTATACTGGATCAGATGATCTAGGACTTCCTCGACGTAAGGCTCGGTAAAGGATGAGGACATGTGGGCAAGATTGGCGACTTGTTCCTGTACCTTGGTGACGACATGAGGGTGATTATAACCGAGCGATAGATTGAAGGTGCCAGACACGCCATCCAAATATTCCTTACCGGAATCGTCAATCAGAGTAATGCCTTTTCCGTATCTGAAGCGTTCTTTGGTTAAGGTATGCACGATGTTTCCCTCCATATCAGAATATACATTCTCATTAAGTACATTCTTTAAAAAGTGTACTGCCCTGCTACAACATAACGCGGCGGGCCTCACCTCCCTCAAGAATAAAGAATCTCATCCTTCCTTGCCCTGATGGACAAGGGAGTCAACTACCCGTCTGCTCCTGCCATTCCACAGATGCGAGAGAATGACTGCCAGCAGCAAAATTAGGCTGAAAGCCGCCAAAATCCAAAGGGTAGCCGTCACCGACCATTCGCTCATGCTCCAGCCTGTTACATATTGAAGAACTGCTCCGCCGATTCCGCCTGACGCAATCAGAATGCTGGTCGTTCTCTCAGTCATTCCCGGAATCAGCAGGTTTGCATAGACGAGTGCAATACAGAAGAGACCGGACATGAATAACCCTGCACCAAAAATCAGAAGGTATGTAGCCCACTGACTGGATACAAACGCCATTGCGACCAGAAAGCAGAAAGTTCCGATTCCGCTCCACAGCAGGAAAGGAATATATCCTGCTGACTCAGCAATCTTCCCTGAGAACATGCGGCCGATGATCATCGCAATCCAGAGTATGCTAACACCCAACGAGGCTACGGATTCCCGAATCTGCAGGGTCTCGATCAGAATAGAGGGCAGGAAGTTCATGAGCCCCAGTTCAAGCCCCATGTAAACAAAGAAGAATACAATGAATATTCCCAGTAACACACGGTGCTGTACCGAGTACCGGGCTTGTTCGACCGATCGCTCAGAGGTTTGGAGATCTGCTTGGATAAGGTGGGAAGAGGAGGAAGCAGGCATGGTAATCCAGAACAGTCCCAGAATAAACGTCAGAAGGGAGATGGTGTAGAAGGTCAGATACCACATTCCAAGCCAGATATACAGGCTTACCACTGCGGGAATGAGCAGTGCACCAAGTGCAAAATAGACATCCAGCTTGGACATGGCTACGGCTTTCTGCTCTTCGGTGAACTCAATCGTGAACGCTCCGATGGACGACTCAATGATGCCTGAGCCGAAGCCAACCCAGATGGTCATCACGATAACCCAGGTCCATGAGGGGAGTACACCCAAGAAGGCATACCCTGCCACGATACTAACCAGAGCAATGGACAGCATAGACTTGCGACCGATGTGTAGAGCCATGAAGGGGGAGAACAGAACGCCGACAAGAAATCCGAAAAACTGAAGGAACAACAATAATCCGCCATCGCTGTACCCCCGTCCATAGTAAGGCAGTAGAACCGGCAGTAATGCTCCAAGCACCACACTAGTAATGCCGATTAGCAGATAGAAAGCACAACTTAAAGCGAATAGTCTCTTCAAGGTCCGTTCCTCCATAAGTCTATATTTTTTATATGGATTCTGTTGCTTTACTAGATTATACCTTTTTATTGGAAATGTATATATCTCTTTATATAAAAAATGTAAAAATAATCGTTCGACAATTTTACACGTATTTGCTTAATCTAGTTAAGGCGAAACTTGGTTATCTGAAGAAACTGCAAGCGGAAGGGAGAAATAAGATCAGCCCAAATTGTTTTCGGGCGCCAAACCGCTCATAATTGAGGCATAACTTTGTGTTTGCAAAATTAGGTTAGTAAGGATACCTAACAGTGGTTTTACTTAATACAACTATGATTGATAGGGTAGGAAAAAGAATGTTAAACGCTTACAATTCAAAAGGGAGAGGGAATTTTATTCGAAAGTTGAGAAGGAGAAAAATGAAGAGGAGAAGAAGGAATGCAGTGCAGCATAATTATCAATAGTCATGTGTACGGCTTTTTTGAACTTTACAACAAAAGGAGTCTACCAAAATGAATTTTTATTTGGAAATCCCGGAGCTTGACCGACATTTTCCTTTCCGGAGCTTTATTAATAAAGGTGACGTGCTTTGCTATCCTCATTGGCATAAAGAAATTGAAATTATTTATGTGACTCAGGGAACCTTGGATCTGGGAATTAACGATATTTCGATACGGATGAAAAAAGGTGAAGTTCAGTTTATAAATGGGGGTGATGTTCATTATTTTTTGGCTTCTCCCGACAGCGAACGGGTGGTTATTCAATTTGATCTGAGCTTTTTTCAAGAGGTTTCCACATTAAGTGATCAGAAACGCCCTCTTAGATATATATTTACGGAGATGGAGCAATCAAGCTGGAACTGGCCAGAAGAAACAGCAGCTAAAATGCTTCCTCTGATTCAAAGCATTTATGATGAGAACGTCAACCACCACGAAGGTCATGCTTATATGATCAAAGCCAAGCTGTTTGAGATGTTGACTCTTATTATGCGTGAAGTGCCGAGAAGCATGACGCCAAGGCTTTCTGAAATCTCTGAAAGAACCTTAACACAATCAAAGGACACCCTTTATAAACTGGAACGTATTTTTGAGTATGTGGAATGCCATTATCATGAAACCATCTCGCTGAAGAATGTCGCTGATTATATGGGTTTCAGTCCCTATTATTTCGCCAGACTGTTTAAGAAGAATACGGGGATGACCTTTGTAGCATTTTTGAATGATTACAGACTGAATAAGGCAAAATGGATTTTGTTGAATGAAAACAATCCGATCACTGAGGTCGCAGAGGCAGCAGGATTCAGTAGTGTAAAGACGTTTCATCATCTCTTTAAGGAAGCGACAGGAACATCACCATTGAAATACCGCAGGACAATATTCGGGAATAATACAGCAAGAAATGAGGAGGAAAGCTTTTCATGAGATTTGTATGATAGAGCTATCCGACGAAGTGAAGGGAGAGTTACGAGGACATTAAAATTTATGGATCCATGAGTAACCGCTTGATATGCGGTAGGCTTAAATCAGAAGTGGAGGAAGATGAAAATGGGCAATCGTATATACAATGTAGTCATTATCGGTTATGGAGGCATGGGAAGCTACCATGTTCAATTGATCGAATCTAATCAGCAACTTGCCGTTGGCGGTGTATATGATATTGTTGATTACCGAATGGAACTGGCTGCGGCTGCTGGCTATAAAACCTACGCAAGCCTGGATGCCGTTCTGGCCGATCAGGCCGTGGATATTGTTTTGATAGCAACACCTAATGATGTTCATAAGGAAATCGCGATCCAGGCGCTACAAGCTGGAAAACATGTCATTTGCGAAAAACCAGTTACGATAACGAGCGCGGATTTCTTGGATATTGTTGAGGTGGCGAAGAAAGAAAATCGTGTGTTTACGGTACATCAAAACCGTCGATGGGATGAAGACTTCCGAATTATAAAAGATATAATTGGCAATAAGACCGTAGGCGAGCTTTTCCAGCTGGAATCGCGAGTTCAGGGGGCTAATGGGATTCCAGGTGACTGGCGGCAACTAAAGGCGTATGGAGGAGGAATGCTGCTGGATTGGGGAGTACATCTATTGGACCAGCTGCTTCAGATTACGGACAGCAAAATAGAAAGCGTAGCTGCTACCCTAAGCTATATTTTGGGGACTGAAGTGGATGACGGCTTTACCAGCTTTATTGAGTTCAAGGACGGCCTGAAAGCAGTCATTGAAGTGGGTACAACCAATTACGTAAAGCTGCCGCGCTGGTATATTAAAGGAACCGAAGGAACCGCAGTGATTAGGGATTGGGATTTGAGCGGAGAGATCGTCACCCGAAATCCAGATGTCGCTCACGTGGAACCCAAGCCGATTCAAGCAGGTCAAGGATTGACGAAAACGATGGCGCCGCCATCTGAGGAATCCACCCTTAAGTTCCCGATTGAGAAAATACCTGCTGCTGCAGAAAGCTTTTATGAAAATTTTGTCTCCACCATCGAAGGAAAAGCGGAGATTGCAATCAAAAGCGAAGAAGTACACCGTGTATTGGTGCTGATTGAGACGATTTTTGAGGCGGGGGCAACCAAAAGCGTGATTCGAAGAACTATTTAGATCTGCTGCTTTATTTTCGATCCGTCATAAGAGAGATATATAGGAGCCTGGAGAGAACCAAACAGATTTATTTAATGAAATTTTGGGATGCATTTAAGTAATCAGAAACCTTTGAAATGGTGAGCAAAATAATTTTGCCCACCATAAAACACAAGCGGGTATCGCTCCACAACCGAATTCTATTGCTTGATCATTTTTAAGTTGCTGAGATTTCGAATAGGTTTAATTTACACGTAAAAAGAAAAAGATGTTTTTACATAAAATCCGCTATTTCCTCCTTATAAATCAACATATTCCACTCTAAATTCTTCCATAAAAACATAAAATAATCCATGTAAGTGCTAGCATAATCATTTGTATGAGAAAGAGGAAGGGAGAGATCGTTTATTGTACTGTGCGACCAGAAGAATATAGATGAAGGGACGTAGAGAATGAGGAGTTATAAACGAAGATCTTGGAAACGCTTATTTTTACTCATGATCACGGGGATACTTGTATTAGCATCAGTAAGTGTTGTTACGCCGATCAATGCTGATGAATCGCCTAAAAACGTTACAAGTACATCAGTAAAACTTTCATGGAAAGCCTCCGAAGACATCTCCAATGGTAGTGGAGTATCAGATTACGATCTCTATCGCAACGGTTCTCTCATCAAGCAGAATATCTCCGATGCAACATATGCCAATCTGCCGAAGAACCTTGATTTGACAGCCCTTCCAGACAACCAAGCGATAGTTTACTATTTTAAGAAAAGCCGTGGCTGGAGCGATGTAAATATCCACTATGCTCCCGATGGTTCATCCTGGACATCCCCGCCGGGTATCAGCATGAATGAAAACGCTTGCTTGGATTGGGCCAAAAAAACTATTGATCTTGGCTCCAAAACATCGATGAAAGCAGCATTTAACAACGGCTCTGTCTGGGATAATAATAAAGGCGCTGATTATCATTTAGCTGCTGGTTTAAGTACCGTCAAAGACGGTATCGTCACAACAACCGGAGCTAAGAATCCGTGTAACCCTCCGGTTATTGATTTAGAAGCACCTTCTATACCTCAATTATTGATAGCCAATGCCGATGGACTACGAATCCAATTAGAATGGGATCCTTCTGTTGATAATGTTGGTGGAAGTGGAATCGGCGGGTATGAGATCACTCGCACAGGAGGAACTAAAGGCAAAAAGGTCTATACGACGACCCGTACTACCTTCCAAGATTCATTATTGGAGGCGAAAACGACATATACGTATACAGTTAAGGCATACGATAAAGCAGAACCAGCCAACAAATCGGAAAGTAGTATTGAGGTGAGTGCAACAACAGGAACTTCATCACCTCCTGCTTCAAAGGGAAGTCCGATCGGAACAGATATGCGTGAAGATTCAATTTACTTTGTGATGACTGCCAGATTCTATGATGGGGACCCTTCGAACAACCGAGGTGGTGCGAATCATGTTTCAAGCGGCAATGCAGCCAACAGTGATCCAATGTTTAGGGGCGATTTTCAAGGGTTAATCAATAAACTGGATTATATCAAGGCTCTTGGCTTCTCAGCGATTTGGATTACACCGGTTGTATTGAATCGATCTGATTATGACTTTCACGGCTACCATGGTTACGATTTTTTTCGAGTGGATCCCAGGTTAGAGTCACCAGGTGCAACATACCAGGATTTGATTAATGCTGCACACGACAAAGATATTAAAATTATACAGGATGTTGTGTACAATCACTCTAGCCGCTGGGGTGCAAAAGGTCTATTCACGCCAAAAGTATTCGGTATTCGAGATAATCAGTGGAGCTGGTACTATGACGAACCTCAAGAAGGAATCGAGTACGATGGCCTTCAGCAGAATGACGCAGGCAAGCCGTATAACGGTGACCTATGGTCAACGAAGGAACCGGAGGGCAACACCTGTCGGAATTGGGGAATCCCAATGAACTCAAAAACCTACAATTGCCAATGGCCCAACCCCACCTCTGGCATGTTTCCTTCACAGTACTATCACAGTTGCTGGATCGGCAATTGGGAAGGGGAAGATTCACGGAGTTGTTGGCTGCATGAGGATCTGGCTGACTTTAATACAGAGTCGAAGCCTGTCCAAGATTATTTAATTGAAGCGTACAATCGATTTATAGATATGGGTGTAGACGGGTTTAGGATAGACACCGCTGTGCACATTCCACGCGTTACCTGGAACCGTCATTTTCTTCCTGCAGCGCAGGAGCGGGCGATTGAGAAGTTTGGTGAAAAAGGACGTAATTTCTATATGTTCGGTGAAGTAGGTGCTTTCGTTAACGATAAATGGAACCGAGGTTCTGTGAATCATTCGGCTCAATTCTTCACTTGGAAGGAACGCAAAGAGTATAGCACCAATGATGAAGTAGCTGCGTTGGAACAATATCAACACGAAAATAATCTTGGTACAGCCAATCAGCCTTTATCCGATAATGCATTCCTCAAAGGGAATTTGTATCATGAACCGGACCATTCGCAATCCTCCGGGATGAATGTAATTGATATGAGGATGCATATGAATTTTAGTGATGCGAATAACGCATTTTGGAATGGCAAGGATTCGGATGACAGTTATAACGATGCGACCTATAACGTAGTGTATGTAGATAGCCATGATTATGGACCTAACAAATCATCGACCCGGTATACGGGGGGCACGGCTGCATGGGCTGAGAATATGAGTTTAATGTGGACTTTCCGTGGAATTCCAACATTGTATTACGGCTCAGAAATCGAATTTCAGGCAGGCAAGCCAATCGACTGTGGTCCAACATGTCCATTAGCAACCACAGGACGTGCTTACTATGGAGATCATATTGAAGGTACAGTAGTAGCCTCCGATTTCGGACAGGTAGCTTCTGCTTCAGGTTCGGTTGCTCAAACCCTGCAGCACCCACTTGTAAAGCACATTCAGCGACTGAATCAAATTCGAAGAAGTATTCCTGCCTTGCAGAAAGGACAGTATTCTACAAAGGATGTAAGCGGACAAATGGCGTACAAGCGACGTTATACGGATTCATCAAAAGGCATAGACAGTTATGCTTTAGTTACTGTTAGTGAATCAGCTGTTTTTCGGAATATTCCTAACGGCACTTATAAAGATGCTATTACCGGAGACGTCAAAGAGGTCACGAATGGGACGCTCAATCTGGCAGTTTCGGGCAAAGGAAACTTAAGGGTATATGTACTTGATCTCCCGGGTAATCCTGCTCCTGGTAAGATCGGTGAAAACGGGCCTTTCTTGAAGCCTTAATTTTTAAATATAAGAAGCATGGAGGGAATGACATTCCTAGGAGTGTCGGTGGTTTGAGGTTTTAAAAACACACTCATAAACATATGGGTGTGTTTTTTTGGTGTTAAAGTAGCACAGATACCAAGAAGATGTAACATTTGCCGCAGCTTAGTACGTTAATGTAGACACCTTAACGTACTTAAGAGTATTCTTATGTGTACTTAAGAGGGACCCCATTGCAACCAAAACTAATGAATATGTAAGTATATAAAGGAGGCCCATATGTATGAAGTCTCATACCACTGACCGTATTAAAATCCCGCCAGGATTGTGGGCAGGATTATGTCAATTAGGGTTTGGCGCCCACGACGTTGCTCGCAAAGCACGATTGCCGATCACCATTATTACTGAACCAGTAGTCACCACCGCCCAATATTTCGCGATCTGGCAGGCATATTCTGATCTCATTGGTGATACTGCCCAAGGAATCATCAAGCTTGCGACCGTCTTTGATACAGCGAAGTACCCACCGACCGTCTTAGCGACTTACCACGCTCGGGACTACCGCGACGCTCTAAACCGAATGGCTCGGTACAAACAACTGTGTCCCCCGGAAAGCCTACATATCACTGAGGAGGGCGAGCACTGCACAATTGATTTGGAATGGCTGTCTCCCGAGCAATCTGGTCCGCGGATGCTGGTTGGTATCACGCTGGCTTGTCTTCTGGAGATTGGACGCCGGGGCACAGGTCAACCTTTGACCGCGCAGCTTGTTGAATTTTCGAACTCCATGGGTGATGTACAGGCGCTTGAAGCTTACTTCGGCTGTCGTATCCGGATTGGTGCAAAACGTAACCGATTGACGCTACATCGAAGAGATCTGGGCCGCCCCTTTGTCTCGTACAACGAAGAGCTGCTGGAGATCCTGACTCCTGTTTTGGACCGGTCGTTGGATGAACAGCAGCGCAGCCGCTCAATTAGCGAGATGGTCAAATGGATCATGAAACGTAGCCTTACAGGAGGGCGCCCCGACATTCAGGCTGTGGCGAAGAAGCTCGGTATGAGCGATCGTACCTTGCAGCGCCGGCTTACTGACGAAAACACGAGCTTCAAGCTTCTGTTGACACAAGCTAGACATGAGCAGGCACGAAAGTACTTGGCAGACCCCTCGCTTGATATTAAAGAGGTGGCATTCTTGATTGGATATGAAGACCAGAACTCGTTTTACCGCGCCTTCCGCCTATGGGAGGGTGATACACCTTCAAATTGGCGGAATGAACATCTAGGTACAAACTCGATATCAGGAGCACGCTAGGACTGCCGACTATTCATTGATACAATTCCTAATGAGTTTTGTCATTTGGCGTGTTAAACAAGAACTTTGGCGTATTATACTAGTTACTGGACAATCCAGACAAGATAACATAACCACTATCCGGAGCACAAGACTGTTTTAAAAAAGGAGAAGTGTATTATGGATATGGGATTAAATTATAAAACAGCTTTAGTTACAGGATCAACGAAAGGTATTGGTAAAGCAATTGCCATTGAACTAGCCAAAGAAGGTGTTAATGTACTAATTAATGGACGAAATTATGAAGAGGTAGAACGAACTGTAAATGAAATTAAGTCAGATTTCCCAGCTACCTCTCCTCAAAATGCCACAGCCGATATTGTGGATATTGGACAAAGAGATGCTTTATTCGAAAAATACCCTAATATTGATATTTTAGTTAACAATACGGGTATTTATGAAATTATGCAATATGAGGACGTAGACGATGAAGTATGGGAAAAATACTTCCGCACTAACGTTCTTGCTGCAAATGGATTATCAAAATTTTATTTACCTAAAATGTTGAAAAATGATTATGGCCGCATTATTTTTATTGCGAGTGAAGAAGCAATTATGCCTTCAGGACAAATGCCGCAGTATTGTATGACAAAATCTATGTTGTTATCATTGTCAAAAAGCTTATCTAAATTAACAATAGGAACAGAAGTTACAGTCAATACGATCATGCCAGGACCAACACTCTCTGAGAATGTGCACCAAATCATTGAGAGTATGTATCCTCATGAAGATATGACTTTTTTAGAAAAAGAGAAAGATTTTATGGTTACCAACCTGCCTCAATCTGAAATACAGCGATTTATCAAGCCTATTGAAATAGGTAGACTAGCTACATTTGTATGTAGTCCTTATGCATCTGCATTTAAAGGTTCTCCAATCCGTATGGATGGGGGAATGGTACCGACTATTTTTTAGCGCTTGTGGAGAAGCTTGCTGAAATTAGCGCTGACATTGCGGAACATTATGATAAGATGAAGTCAAACATCACTCGAGGGTAGGATGAGGATCATGAACCATTTTGCTATGTATGGAAAGTTGACGGCACGTCCAGGGCAAAGGGACGCTCTTGCAGACATCTTGCTAGAAGCGGCCGATCTGTTGAAGTCGAATAATGACTGCTATTTGTATATAGTCAATGTGTCAGACGACGACCCGAATGCGGTGTATGTGACCGAACTGTGGAAAGATGCAGATGCCCATGCAGCCAGTCTTGAGAACGAAGAGGTACTGGCGTCGATACAACGCGGCCGACCGTTAATTATCGGAGCGGAGCCCATTAAACTGCGTGCTCTAGGGGGAAAAGGCCTGTAGGGTCATGATGCAATTGCTGCTACCACAGCAGCCGATCACTCGGTTGCTTTTAAGCTAACCAGCAGGATAGTCCTAATGAAACGCTTTTGTAACATGTGAAAGGTTGGCAGATAAAATTGGCCCTGGTATAATAAGGGTAATTCACTAAGGAGAGATTTTTTTGTCTGGAGCTGTTCTTTACTAATCCAATTCCATAAAAAGAGGTTTTCATGCACCTACTATTCGTCTGCCCAATTTTTGTATTACGGGTGGGATTTGAAAGCTTCGGAATTAGTTAAGAACAACGGATATTACCAGATCCTTAGGGATACCTGTTATAATGAGTCCAATCCGTGCTGGTTCAGCGCGGATTTTTTTTATGGCTCAAATAGCAGGTGATATGAGGGTAGGAATGACGTATGTTCATTCCTGCCCTTTTCTAATTTTTAGCAAAGGGGGATAGAAGGGAATTACTCCAATTTGGTCAAATACATCCAGACTTCTTGAATGAAAGATTCAATCTAAGTAAATAGAAAGGTGGACAATACATGATACTTCAAACGAATCGGCTTATATTAAAAACACTTGATCTTAATTTAATCGAAGCAGCAGCCCAACGTGATATAGGTGCTATTGAAGCTTTGGGTTATAAAACCAGTGATGAATGGCCGGGTCCTGATTTCTTTGAAGCTTTACCTTATTTTCGAGAACTTTTGATAAAAAATAATGGCACTAGAGGTTTTGACTCTTGGATCATTGTGGAGAAGGATACCCAAGAAATTGTTGGAGGGATTGGTTTTTTAGGAGATCCTGATCAGAACGGTATGATTGAGATCGGTTTTGCAACGAATGAAAGCCATCGCCGCAAAGGCTATTGCTATGAAGCCGCTCAAAAATTAATAGAGTGGTCCTTAAATCATGAAGAGGTCCAAATCGTAACGGCAAGATGCGTACCTGACAATATCAGCTCTAAGAATTTGTTATTGAAGTTAGGATTTCAAATTGATCACAAAGATGAAGAATTGCTTTATTGGAAATATGAAATGAAGAAAGTAGGAGGGGGTCAGCAGAAATGATCCGTCGAGATCTAGATGACGTAGATTTCATAAGAGCAAATTTAATGGGGCCTAGTTCGATTATCATGCTTGAGGAGCTATCGAAAAATTTGACTTTGCAGAAAGGAATGCGAGTGCTGGATTTGGGCTGTGGGACCGGACTTACTTCTATCTATCTGGCGCAAAAGTTTGGCATAACCGTGTTTGCTGTCGATTTATGGATTAGTGCAACTGAAAACTATAGAAGATTCAGAGAGTTTGGTTTGGAAAGCCAAATTATCCCCATACATGCAGATGCCTGCCACTTGCCTTTTGCGGAACAATACTTTGATGCAGTTATAAGCGTAGATGCGTATCAATATTTTGGAGCGAATGAGCAGTACTTAGATGACCATCTTGCGCCGCTAGTTAAAGAAGGAGGTAAATTGGCTATAGCAATGCCAGGGGTAAAGATGGAGTGTGATGGGGATATACCCGTGGAACTGCAGCCGTTCTTGTCACTTAGTGAGGTTGATAATCAGTGGCATACATGCGATTGGTGGCGGAAATTATGGGAACAGTCGCCAAATGTTTACGTTGAATCGGTAAGAGAAATGAGATGCTTCTCGAAAGCTTGGTATGAATGGCTTCAGTGTAACAACGATTATGCACGTGCTAATAATGCATTGCTGAATGCAGATGACGGGAAGTATATGAATCTAATCTCGCTTATTGCTACTAAGAAATAGCGATATCCGGGGACAAAAGTTCCCAGTCCTATGGGCTGAAATTCGCTAAAGTAACTGAGAACGATAGTTCAACTCTACCAAAAACAGCCGAGCGCTCGGCTGTTTTTTTAACTAGTGGGCAGATTACATGAAGTGGTTAATCGATGCCAGGGTCGAACTTACAGGCTTAGGTCGGAAGAGTAATACAGGAGAAATTGGCCCATGCAGGCCTCCACAAGCTTTCTCAATTCCCGACGGGCTACCCGAATATGGAGAGGCTTTAGAACTTGTATCCATAGCATTTTTTAAACACAGATTGTCGATATTCCAAAATACTGTTTAACAGTACTTTTTTTCTCTCTGATATCATCATTTTCTTTTGAAATGCCGATATAAAATTGAGTCTTGAGAACTATTTTATACATAAATTTTACCTAAAGGAAGTGTGAAGAGATGTTGAAAAAGAAATGGCTTATCACCCCGTTGGTTGCGACGACACTGTTTTTCGGTCAATCTGCATTCGCGGCAAACACGTTTTCAGATGTGGAAGGAACAAAATATGAATGGGCTGCCGAATCGATTCGTTCCATGGTCGACAAGGGCGTTGTCAAGGGCTATGCAGATGGGACCTTCAAGCCAAGCAAAACCATAACGAAAGCGGAATTTGTACATATGTTTCATAAGCTTTTTCCAGAAATCGATCATTCTTCCGGCAAATCTTCCGACTTTGTGGATGCGCGTAAACACTGGGCGAATAAAGATTTTGCAGCAATATTCAACGGGGACTATGTTTGGCCGTATGCTGAAAGTGTTGGGGGGAAATATCCAAACTATCTTTTCTATGTCAAGCCTGACAAACCATTGACCCGCTGGGATGTGATGATGATTGCCTCTCTTCGGACGGATTATACCAATCAGACGCTTCATCCTGAGATTGAGGAAGTGATTTCCGCAGCTGCGCAGTACAAGGATATGAAAGTTCGTCAGGCCAATTACAATGACAATTTCTCGGCCTACTATCCGGTGCTGTACATCGACAAGACTGGAGAAGAGTACTCCTATGATGGCGATTCCCAGGATCAAAAGGCAGAAGCATTCTACACCCTAACCAAGATGGGGGTCCTTACCGCTAATGAAGGATACCTTCGCCCCAAAGCGCAAGTCACACGGGCTGAAGCTGTTACCCTTTTACAGCGTTTGTACGAAGCCACAACGAAGTCAGTGGAGGATCGACAGTAGCCGCTTGCACATTGTAGCTATTAAGGAAACTGCATAAGGAGATAAATCGCTTTGGAGTTCGCTACTTAATTAGTTACGTATCTATGACGACGCCTAACCGTCGATTACTGTCGAAGGACAACAACTATGTATAATAAGTCGCCAAATTGGCGGCTTTTTTTGTTTTAACGATAGATGCCAGTCAATAGTTTAGAATACGAAATTTTCATGTAAATTCATTAAAAAGCTGAAAACAATTCCTTTTTTTAAACAAAAGAGGATATTCTTTTGGTTTATAAAATATATGTAGTATATATCACTGTACTTTAATTCATTTTAATGTTTATAATAAATTAATAGCCTTAATCTATTTCTTACACTCATCTATGATGCTGAAGTTTCTATGTATCAACTCTGAACTTCCAGCACACTCCATTTTTTTACACTTCCAAGTCTACTTACACACTTTTATTTCTGATTACATCATGAAACTCAAAAACGATTTACTTTAACATGTCGATTACTGTTTGTTTGTGGCAAGACAATTTGTTGTTTTTGCTGTATCTATCTTAAATACATAGGAATGTGAACATCTGAATCCCATAAAACATTTGTTTTACCGCTTTTTTATGGTGAGGAAAGGGGTTGGACATGAATCGCATGACTTTGCTTTTTTCGGGACAAGGATCTCAGTATGTCGGGATGGGAGCGGCATGGCATGACGGTTTTTCAGAGGCAGGTCACATTTTTGAAGAGGCTGCTGATATTTTGGGGTATGATTTGAAAACTTTATGTATGAAAGGACCCATCTCCCAATTATCCAGAACATCCTACACCCAGCCTGCACTACTCACAATTAGTGTAATCGCATTCAGACGTTACATGCACGATGTTGGGATTATTCCCGAATTTTCTGCAGGGCATAGTTTGGGTGAGTATTCTGCATTGGTAAGCAGCGGAGTCTTATCGTTTGGCGATGCTTTGCGGGTGGTACAAGAACGGGGACGCTTTATGGAAGAAGCTTCAGAGGCCGGAGTGGGTTGCATGATTGCTGTTCGAGGGGCTGATTTAAATCTGCTAGAAGAGCTGTGCGATCACTATGACGTAACCAGTCAGCCTATTTCCATCGCTTGTTATAACTCCTCCTATCAATACGTCGTTTCTGGTCATCATGCCTCTGTTGCTGCGGTGGCGGGACAATTAGAGCAACGTGGGTTCCAAATTACCCGTTTGCAGGTAAGCGGCCCTTTTCACAGCCCGCTTATGCAGCATGCTGCTGACCGATTAGCATTGGAATTGCAAAAATATACGTTTCATGAACCGCTGTGGCCTGTCATTTCTAATGTTACAGCACTGCCATATACGGATGCCAACAGCATTCGTCAAGGTTTGCATTTGCAAATGATCCATCCAGTGCGGTGGATACAAACGATGCAGTATATGGAGAAACATGGGGTGAAGCAGGGAATTGAATTAGGACCGCGAACGGTGCTGAAAAACTTGGCAAAGGAAACAAACATCGCTTTTGAGGTGCTTTCCTTGGACAGAGACTTGGATCGGATTGAGCTGGAACGTCGTTTTTCGATCCGTGATTGGTTGGTCAAACCGCTGGCGGTGGCGGTGTCTACACCCAATGCCAATTGGAATGAGGATGAGTATCATAAGGGGGTTATTTTACCTATTCACAGGTTGGAGGAGTTACTCAAAAGCATAGAATCGGGCAAATCTTCTTCTGCTTATGAACTAAGACGCGAAGCGCTGGAGTGTATTCGCCTGATATTGCAAACCAAACAAGTATCTGCAGGAGAGCAGGAGGAAGTTTTAGACCTTTTGAGGAGGGATCAGGATGGAGCAGTTTCAAACTTTAATTGAAATCATTCAGGACCGAGCCAGTAGAGCTGAAAATGGAATTATTTTCATTTCGGGTGATACACAGGAGGAGTATGTAAGCTACAGTCAGCTTCTGGAGCAAGCACTGCAGGTACTTCATCAATTGCAGGAAAAAGGAGTACAGCCTGGCAATAAGCTAATTATGCAAATTGAAGACAATCATACCTTTGTGAATGTGTTTTGGGGCTGTCTGCTCGGTGGAATCGTCCCCGTACCTGTAAGTATCGGGAATAATGATGAACATAAAATGAAGCTATTTAAAATCTGGAGTACCCTTACTTGCCCTTACATGATTGCGGATCATAAAGTATTAGAGCAGTTAGAAAAGTATTCTCATCAGCATGAGATGCTGGATTTCTTTGATTCTGTGAAAGAAGCGACCTTTTCTAGCCATGATTTTGATTATTCCGATCAGAACAAAGGGACCATTCATCAATCCAGACCGGAGGATTTGGCGTTTATTCAATTTTCCTCTGGTTCGACAGGTGATCCCAAGGGAGTCATGCTGACGCATGAGAATCTCGTATACAATATTCGGGATATCGCCAGTCAAACGGGAATGACTTCAAGTGATGCGTATCTGGGCTGGATGCCACTCACACATGATTTGGGATTGATCGCTTTTCATTTAACCTGTATCATCGCCCATGCCAAGCAGCTCATTATGCCAACAGCTCTTTTTATAAGACGTCCTTCATTATGGCTAAAAAAGGTGTCGGAGCATAAGGTGACTCAAATCTGTTCTCCTAACTTCGGTTATAAATTTTTCCTTGATCAATATAAATCCAAAACAGCGGATAACTGGGATTTGTCAAGTGTTCGCATGATTTTAAATGGGGCTGAGCCCATATCGGTGGAGCTTTGCCATGTATTTATGGAAGCCATGAGTGTACATGGATTAAAAAAAATATCATGTATCCTGTATACGGCTTGGCAGAGGCCAGCGTAGGTGTCTCCACTCCACCTTTGGATAAAGATAATTTTGTTACTATTCATTTAAATCGGCAGCAGCTACATGTAGGTGAACCTATAGAAGAAGTAGATTCATCCGATAAGCGTTGTCTTACGTTTGCGGATTTGGGCTACCCCATGGCCAGCACCTCTGTTCGCATTTGTGATGAGCAAAATCAGGTACTAAAGGACGATGTAATCGGATACACCCAAATTTGCGGCAAAAATGTGACTGCTGGGTACTATAACAATCCTGAGGCTACCGCAAAGGTCAAGACAGAGGATGGCTGGCTCATTACCGGAGATTT
The DNA here is from genome assembly GCF_038002205.1 of Paenibacillus sp. FSL R7-0340. Taxonomy (NCBI): domain Bacteria; kingdom Bacillati; phylum Bacillota; class Bacilli; order Caryophanales; family Paenibacillaceae; genus Paenibacillus; species Paenibacillus sp. FSL R7-0340. The sequence continues at coordinate 3,422,092 of NZ_JBBOBY010000001.1, read as the reverse complement.
GGGTTTTATGAGAAACGGACGACTGGTGATTACAGGCAGAGCTAAGGATATTATTTTCGTGAACGGCCAGAACATTTATCCGCATGATATCGAAAGGATTGCAGAGGAACTGGACGGGGTGGATCTGGGGAAAGTAGCTGTCTGCGGTGTACATGATGCACAAACTAGACAGGATCGTATTGTTGTTTTTGTGATGCACACGAAAAAAATAGAGTTATTTTTGCCAACAGTCCAAAGGCTGAAAAGCCATTTGAATTATCGGGGAGGATGGCATATTCAAGATGTAGTTCCAATTCGCCGTATTCCCAAAACTACTAGTGGAAAGGTTCAGCGCTACAAGCTGGCTCAGAGCTACGAGCAGGGAGAATTTGATGTAGTTTTGGCATCCCTAACCGAGGCCGCTCGAAATATACAGGAAGCGAACGATGCCCCTGTACCTCAAGGTGAGATCGAGCAAAAACTGATTGGGATTTGCCAAGCTATTTTAAATGTACAGTCAATTGGGAAGGAAGATAGCTACTTTGATATCGGCGTAACATCCTTACAACTCGTTCAGATCGTGGACCAATTAGAGGAACAACTCGGGATTCATATTGAGGTAACGGACTTTTTCTCTTATCCGACTATCGCCAAGCTAGCTGGATATATATCCAGTCAGGGCTTAGGTCATAAGGTGAACACAGCACCGCAATTGGAATCCAAAGAGGAGGTAGAGGACCTGGATATTGCTATCATTGGCATGTCCGGTAAGTTTCCTCATGCGGATACACTGGAGCAGTTTTGGGCGAATGTAGCTTCCGGTACAGATCATATCAGTCCATATAGCGATGAAAGAAAAAAGGATGCCGAAGCTTTTATTTCCCGTCTGAATATGGAAGGCCGAAACATGCAAATCGCCGAAGGTGGCTATCTGGACGAAGTGGACAAATTTGACTACACCTTCTTCAAGCTGACTCCACGTGAAGCTTCTCTGATGGACCCGAATCAACGTTTATTTCTGCAAACTGCTTGGAGCACGATTGAGGATGCAGGCTATGGAGGAAAACAGCTGTCGGGGAAAAAGGTAGGGGTGTATGTTGGATTCTCCAAAACCAGCTTTGAATATGAACGATTGTTGTCCGAAGTGGAGCCAGGAGCGATTCCAAACTTTGGCATAGGCAATCTTCCGTCCGTTATCTCCAGTCGGATTGCGTATTTGCTTGATTTAAAAGGCCCAGCACTGACCATTGATACGGCATGCTCCTCGTCACTCGTAGCGGTACATCTGGCGTGTAAGTCGATTTTGAATGGAGACTGTGAGATGGCTTTGGCCGGTGGAGTGAAGACCATTTTGCTGCCGTTGAAAGCTGGCATTGGCATGGAATCCTCCGATGACCGGGCACGAGCATTCGACGATCAGTCGGACGGCACAGGCTGGGGCGAAGGCGTTGGAGCCGTTCTCTTAAAGCCGCTTCGCCAAGCGGAAAAAGACGGAGATCACATTCTGGGTGTGATCAAAGGAAGCGCGATTAATCAGGACGGCAGTACGATTGGAATTTCCGCGCCCAATGCGCTGGCTCAATCAGAAGTCATTTCGCAGGCGTGGCGTGATGCACGGATCGATCCCGAGACGGTAAGCTATATTGAAGCCCATGGTACTGGCACCAAGTTGGGTGACCCCGTTGAAATTAAGGGCATTACCCAGGCATTCCGTAGATTTACACAGCGCAAGCAGTTTGTGGCGATAAGCACGGTCAAAACGAATATTGGGCATTTATACGAAGCTGCTGGGATTGCGGGATTGATCAAATGCGTGCTGTCGATGAAGCATCAACAGATTGCACCGCTCGTTCATTTTCGCACACCCAACCGGAACATCCATTTTGAAGAATCTCCGCTGTATGCCAACACTAGACTGAGGGAATGGAAGACAGACGGATTTCCGAGAAGATGCGGGGTGAGTTCCTTTGGCTTAGCGGGACAAACTGCCACGTGGTGCTGGAAGAATATATAGCGAAAAAGAGTGCGGACCAAGAAACCACCGACCGAAAAAATGGATCATCGCCATTGCTACTGACACTGTCGGCGCGAACTGAAGGAGCTTTAAGTGAGTTGATTGCACGGTACGTGGATCGCTTTGAACGTGAGGAAGAATTGCCGATGGAGGATGTCTGCTATACGGCTAACACGGGCAGAAGCCACTTAACATACCGAGTGGCTGTGATAGCCGAAGGAGCGGAGGCTCTGAAAGCGAAATTACTTCAGCTTTATGAGCAGGGCAAGGCCATTGAAGGTGTATACATTGGAAAAGTAGATAGCAGTAGTGGTACAGAAACAGCCGTCGGAAGCTCGGACACTTTGCAAGCACTAGAGCAAGTAGCAGTGAAGTACGTACAGGGCGCACAAATAGATTGGGACACGCTATACGCAGGTCACCCGTACAAAAGGATTTCTCTGCCTACGTATCCGTTTGAAAGGAAAAGGTGCTGGATTCATGTTCCAGAACAGGTTCGAGCGGAGCAGACTGCACCCGTTTATAAAAATACAATAGTAAGGGAGTTTGAAACTATGGGGAATGAGTATTCGACGTCAGCGTCGTTTACTGAACAGTATAAATCTTCCATTGGACAAAAATTAGCGAAAATGATCGGTAATGTGTCACAACTTAGTCTTGAGGAACTGGAACCGCAAACACATTTTCTAGAACTAGGGCTGGACTCCATTAATTTGTCCCAGGTCCGCCACAGCATCAAGGATACATTCGACCTGGATGTCCCAATGAATGAATTTTTTGAATCGCTGACCACGCTCGAACTGTTGACTAGCTACGTCGCAGAACAGGTGAGTATTTCCGTTTCTGACGAGGCAGCAGTTGGTGCTGTGGAAATCCAACCGAAAATACCCCTTAATCGAGTAGATGCTACTACAGTATCAACCTGGACAGGGCAGGATTCCAGCGCAATTGGTACATCGCCTCATGGAATAGTCACGTCCGGGCAAGACCCATTTCAAAGCACATCAGTTATAGCGACTTCTGCTGGTATCGAGCAGATTTTGCAGCAGCAGCTGCACGTGATGTCACAGCAGCTTGATGTGCTCCAAACTCAACCGACTCCTCCGACATCCGTTTCCCAATCATTTCAACCGGAAAGGGATTTGTCGTCAGCAAATAGAGGAAGCGCAGAGAGCTTTGAAACCAAACAGGAAATTGCAACTGCATTAGCGACTGTTCCACCTGTACTAGCTGTTCCGAAGAAGGCAGGCCATGAAGCAAAACCGTTTACACCTTATAAAAAGCTGGAGGTCAAAGCTCATGAATTGCTTTCACACCGCCAAGAACAACATCTGCAAGAGCTGATTGAGCGCTATACTGCTCGGACGCGAAGCACCAAGCAGTACACTCAGCAGTATCGGTCTGTCTACGCGAATAACCGTAATGTAGCCGGATTCCGGCCTATTTTGAAGGAAATGGTCTATCAAATTGTTTCTCAACGTGCAGACGGGTCCAAAATTTGGGATTTGGATGGGAATGAATATGTAGATTTGACCATGGGCTTTGGTGTTAATCTGTTTGGACACAATCCAGCCTTTATTCGTGAAAAAATTGAGGCAGAGCTAAAGAACGGCATGTGTGTCGGACCTATGTCCAACATGGCAGGACAAGTCGCCGAGAAGATTTGCAAGCTGACCGGTGTAGAACGGATCGCTTTGTACAATTCCGGCACCGAGGCGGTTATGGTTGCCCTCCGTTTGGCGCGTGCTGCCACCGGGCGAGCCAAAGTAGCCATTTTTGCCGGCTCCTATCACGGTACGTATGATGGGGTGCTTGCGTTGGGTAGCGCTGGCAACAATAAGGAGCATTCCACACCTCTGGCGCCTGGTATCTTGCAGCACATGGTGGATGATATCGTTGTACTCAATTATGGAACAGACGAATCGCTGGATTATATACGTACACATGGGCAGGAGCTGGCTGCTGTGCTAGTGGAACCAGTGCAAAGCCGTCGTCCCGATTTTCAGCCGAAGGCCTTTTTGCAGGAGGTTCGTCAAATCACGGAGCAATCCGGTACAGCTTTTATTTTTGATGAAGTGATTACAGGCTTCCGAATTCAACCGGGAGGCGCTCAAGCGTGGTTTGGTGTACAGGCTGACCTTGTGACCTACGGTAAAATTATCGGCGGCGGGATGCCGATCGGTATCGTAGCAGGGAAAGCCGCCTTTATGGATGGGATTGACGGAGGCACCTGGAGCTTCGGAGATAATTCCTATCCTCAGAATGAGCATCGGCGAACCTTTGTAGCTGGTACGTTCTGTCATCATCCGCTGGCGATGGCGGCATCCCTAGCAGTGTTGAATTATTTGGAAAACCACGGCGAGCAGCTGCAAAATCAGTTGAACAGCCGTACTTCAGCGTTGGCAGCAGAGTTAAATAGTTACTTTACCCATGAGCAGATACCCATGAAGATTGTTCACTTTGGTTCACTATTTCGCTTCGTACTCAAGGGTGATCTGGAGCTTTTCTTCTATCACATGCTGGAAAAGGGTATTTACATCTGGGAAGGGCGGAACTGCTTCTTGTCGACCGCTCATACAGAGGAAGATATTGCGCGGATCATACAAGCTGTCAAGGACAGTGTAGATGAGCTGCGTAAAGGGGGATTCTTGCCTGATCTGACCCCGAACGGGAAAGGCCCAGGTCCAGGTAAGCAAAGTGTGTCTATAGCCGACCCTTCAGAAGTATCGACAGTGGACGTGGATGAAACGGTCATCCCACTAACCCCGGATCAAAGGCAGTTCTGGTTCGCTTAATGTCAAGAAACGAAGTGACTTCCATCTTGATACGCGAACGTATATTAATGAGAGAAGTTAAGTGAACTGTCCAATCCCGTATTGATGTTGCCGGAAAATTGAGTAAAGTGCACTTCGGCGTCTTTACCCTCCAAATTTGATAAAATGTCAGGTTCTATTTTTAGGACTTGGCATTTTTAGTAGTGTGGGTATCCGTTATGAAAAAGCCAGTCGGAGAGGAAGAAAATCGAAAGTGGGCCGTGAGGCTGCGTTGAATCGACAGGTGTCAACAAAGGTCATATTTTGCAAGTGGTTGTAATTGCTCGTAAAGGGCAGAGCAACCGTATTCAAGCTTACTAGCGCAGACATAACTTTATTCGTCATCGTGAATTCTTACAATGCGTATAGCTTCATCGAATTAAATTGTCATAAATTAGATGATGAATTCTAACATTTACTTTTAAATTGTGTCTTTAATTTAAGCTTTGAGTATCATAACTTTTAAACTTTATGAGGACGCATGTCAGCGAGTAAAAGAAAATATTTGAGTTTTTAAGAATCAATACTGGAAAAAAACTATATCCTGCATAATAAGTTGAATAAAAGAATTTAGCCATTAATGGTTTAATAAAACAAATTAGATCCTCGTTTTACCAGATGGATAATTATATTTTATTAGTATAAGGATGGTTCCTTATACAGTGGACCGTTCATATTTATCTTCCTATGAGAACTTTATCTTGTACCCCTAGCTAGGTTATATCGTGCTTTTTAGGCTAGCGTCACAGTTGGAAAGGATAAAATTAATTCCTTGAATACCCCATAGTAAAGGAGTCTGAAAAGATGGTGAATGAGTATTTTTCGACGGAATCTGCTTCCAATCCCCAAAAATCTACGATTACTAATAAACTGTCAAAAATAATCGAAAGTGTATCCCAACTCAGTCCAGACGAATTAGAGCCGCAAAAACATTTTTTAGAACTTGGTTTAGACTCTATTCTTCTGTCTCAGGTTAGACACAGCATTAAAAGTACGTTTGGCTTGGATATCCCGATGAACGAGTTTTTTGAATCACTGACTACGCTGGAGTTGCTGACAAACTATATTGCTGATAGGATAGCCTCGACCTCTGAAGAATTGTTCCAGAATTCGGAGGAGCATCAGCTGGCTGTGTCGTCTAGTATCACTTCTTCGGTACCTTCCGTTTTGTCGGGCTGGAGTCAAAAATCTACTATCTCTATAGAAGGCCCCGCACCACAAGAAAGCAAGCTATCAAATAAGGATGTATTTGCGGGGAGAGAACGAATTTTAGAAATGCAACTTCAACTCATGTCGCAGCAGATGGAAATACTGTGTCAATCTCGGCTTGCACCAGTGGCAATGCCTGAATCGCTTTCACTACAAACTGCTGTCGAACCTCAGACATCCGCGATGAAGGAGGTAGCTGCCACAGTTACTTCTGTTTCCCCCGTACAGGCTTCCGTGTCAGCTGTTTTGCCAGACAGAAAAAAATCGAAAGCATTTGTTCCCTATCAAAAAATAAATGTACAAGCCCATAATTCACTTTCACTTAGGCAGGAAAAGCATCTGCAAAAGCTGATTGAACATTACACGATGCGCACACGAAAGACCAAAGAGTATACTCAGCAATACAGGTCTGTATACGCCAATAACCGGAATGTGGCCGGATTTAGGCTTGCTCACAAGGAAATGGTGTATCAGATTATATCCCAGCGTGCAGAGGGTTCTAAAATTTGGGATCTGGATGGTAATGAATATATTGATTTGACGATGGGGTTTGGGGTCAATTTGTTTGGTCACAACCCATCCTTTATTCGTGAATCGATAGAAAAGGAAATACATAACGGAATGTGCCTTGGGCCGATGTCCAATATGGCCGGGCAGATTGCCGAAAAAATTTGCCAAATGACAGGCATGGAACGAATTGCGCTATATAACTCGGGGACAGAGGCGATTATGGTTGCCCTTCGGTTAGCACGGGCTGCCACCGGGCGGGAAAAAGTGGTGATTTTTTCTGGTTCCTATCACGGTACCTTTGACGGAGTATTGGCATTGGGCGGAACAACGGATGGCAGGGAACAACATTCCACTCCTCTCGCACCAGGTGTACTACAGCACATGGTGGACGATGTCGTTGTGCTCAGCTATGGAACGGACGAGTCACTCCAATATATCCGCTCCCATGCCCATGAACTGGCTGCTGTTCTCATAGAGCCAGTGCAGAGTCGTCGCCCTGATTTCCAGCCCGCAGCTTTTCTGAAGGAAGTACGCCAGATTACGGAGCAATCCGGGGCCGCGTTCATTTTTGATGAGGTAATTACGGGCTTCCGTATTCAGCCGGGGGGTGCGCAGGCGTGGTACGGCATTGAAGCCGACCTTGTAACTTACGGTAAAATCATTGGCGGCGGTCTTCCCATCGGTATCGTGGCAGGGAAAGCATCGTTCATGGATGGAATTGATGGAGGAATGTGGAACTTCGGAGATGACTCTTATCCACCGCATGAGCAACAGCGGACGTTTGTAGCGGGAACTTTTTGCCATCACCCCCTGGCTATGGCAGCTTCCCTGGCCGTACTAGAGCGGTTGGAGAAGGACAGGGGGCAACTGCATAACGAGCTGAATAGTCGTACGAAGGCGCTCGCAGCAGAACTGAATCACTATTTTACGGAGGAACAGATACCTATAAAGGTCGTTTACTTCGGTTCCTTGTTCCGCTTCGTCCTTAAAGGTGACTTGGAACTATTCTTCTATCACATGCTGGATAAAGGAATTTATATATGGGAAGGCCGGAACTGTTTTTTGTCAACGGCTCATAATTCGGAAGATATAGAGCGGATTGTACAGGCAATTAAAGAGAGCGTTGATGAACTGCGCAAAGGAGGGTTTCTGCCGGATCTGCACCCTCATGCAAACGATCTAAATAAGGCTTTTTTTCCTGAAACTGCAACTGCGAACCTTAAGGAATCGACGATTAAGCTGACTCCGGATCAGAAGCAATTATGGTTCGCCTCAGTCTCGGATTCAAAGGAATCGCAGTCGCTTCATGAGACTGTTTTACTGCGTTTCCGGGGTCCGCTACATGTTAAGGAATTTAATGAGGCTGTCCAACGCATCGTTAAACGCCACGAAGCCTTACGCACCTTTATGGGGGAGGACGGAGAAACGCAGATCATCGCCCCGGCAATGGCTGTCAGCATTCCGCTACATGATATCAGCAGTCTTTCTGTAGAGGAACAGAAACATGATATCCGTGCTTGGATGGATAAGGACAGGGAGACCGTATTCCCAATAAGTGCGGGGGAACCTTTATTCCGTATCCAGCTTTTAAAAACGTCGAATGAGAAGCACATCGCTGCATTTACATTTCATCATCTGATTGCAGATGGCTGGTCCATAGGTGTGTTTTTCCATGAATTGGAACGATTTTATTCCGCTTGTGTACGGGGGGAACACTGCACGCTTCCCGATCCTGTTCCGTTCCGAGATTTCGCAGCATGGCAGCAAAACCAGTTAGAGGCAGGTGGAGCGGCTGCCCTTGCTTTTTGGTCAGATGTACTTGCGAAGCCATTGCCCGCCCTTGACTTGCCGTCTATCCAACGCAACATCAGTTCTCCTTCTTCGCGCGGAGCACGGCACACCATTGTGGTGGATGCGCCTCTGGTGAAGCAACTGAAATCAGTCAGTATTCGGCTTGGCAACAGCTTATTTGTGACTTTATTGTCTGTTTTTCAGCTTTTCTTGCACAGACTGACAGGCCAAAATCAAATAATGGTAGGTATTCCAACCGCAGGGCAATCTCATATGGGTGTGTCCCCGCTAATTGGCAACTGCGTTAACTTGCTTCCAGTGATTTGTGAGGTAGACTCTGGAGCAACGTTCACGGAATTCACACAGACGGTCAAGCGAGTAATGCATACGCTGGATGCTTATCAGAAATACAGCTTTGCCGGACTTGCCCAGATAGGATTAAGCCATTTGCCCGTCCTTAAAGTGTTGTTCAATATGGATAGGCCGATTCCAGAGTTTCACTATTACGGACTGGAAACAGAATTGTTGGAGCATGAAATATTGTCCTGTCAATATGAGTTGTTTCTGAATGTTACGGAGTCTGGTCAGCAGTTGCGGCTTGATTTTGACTATGCTGCGAGTCTTTTTCAACAAGACACTATGGAAGTATGGGCGCAATACTTTGTACATCTGCTGAGCTCGATTGTGCAGGAAGACGGAATGCGTGTATCTGCACTGTCTTTGCTTCGAAGTACGGAAAGGGAGCGGCTTCTGGAAGTGTGGGCGACATACGCGGATTCTAAAGGGAATTATCCTTGTGTCCTGGACAAATATAAACATCCGTCTCCTACGGGTACCATCGGACAAGTATATTTGGCCACATCCGCTGGTTTACTGGGAACTACGCTGGAATGGGCTTATGTCGAGGTTGGAGGGAGAATTCGACATATCGGTGCAGCCAGCCGAGATGTTCTTATTCGCGGGCATCAAGTAAATCTTGAGCAGATAGAGAAACATCTTTTGCAAGCACTGGATTTGGATGCCTGTGTTTTGACGGCACGAAAAGACGGTGAGAGCAGTAACTCTTCGTATCTAGTGGCTTATATAGTGGACAATAATTCTAATTCGTGGGATATAGCGAAGCTGCAAGAGAGTGTTAGCTCAATACTTCCTGATTATGGGCAACCTCGCTTTTGGGTTCTGATGGATAGCATCCCTCTTTTGGCTGATGGGAAGCCGGATTTTCAATTATTGCCGAAACCAGAAGATATCAAGATAGAGGACTCGCAGAAGCAGGTTTCTGACGGCAATATGACTGAGGACAAACTGATATCTATATGTAAGGAAGTTTTGAATGTATCTGATATCGGATACAACGATAATTTTTTTCAAATGGGTGGAGACTCTTTAAAAGCGACTGTTCTTCTAAGCAGAATTAACAAGGAATTCGAAGTATATATTCCGCTGGTACAAATTTTACATTTGCAAACGATTGCACAACTGGCGGCACATGTAAAAGGAGGACGAAAGCGAAAGTTTGAGCCGCTTGTTCGGGCAGATTTACAGCCCTTTTATCCGGTATCTCCCGCTCAAAAAAGAATGTATGTGCTGGATCAACTGGGTGGAGGTGCAGCGTATCATGTATCAGGTCAACTGCATATAGAGGGAGAGTTACACGTTTCCAGGTTCATTGATGCAGTGAAGGAGGTTTTTTCACGGCATGAATCCTTTCGGACGTATTTTGAGATAGTAGACGGGGAAACCGTGCAGAAGGTACAGGATATGCTTTCACTGGACATTCCTGTTACTCCAATTTCTGAAGAGGATGCTGATCACGCCCGTGAACTGTTTATTCAGCCATTTGACCTGAGTAAGGCTCCTTTAATTCGTGCTGAGCTGTTCGCAATCCATCGTGACCAGTTTATGTTGCTGATCGATATGCACCATATCATTTCAGACGGCTTCTCGATGGCAGTATTAATGGATGAGATCAGCACACGGTATCAGGGTATGCCACTTGTCCCCGTTGACGTTCACTACAAAGACTATGTCGTTTGGCAAAAACAACATTATGCCGGAGACAGCCAAGCAAAGGATGAAGCATTTTGGTTAGACACGTTGGATGGCGAGCTCCCTGTATTTGACCTGCCAACTGACTTTGCTCGTCCGTCAAGTCAGAGCTTCGCAGGGGACAGCCTTACCTTCATTGTGCAATCCAAGCTGACGGATAGACTTAATCAATTGACAAGAGACACGGGAGCAACGCTCTTTATGGTGCTTTTGGCAGCTTATAATGTGCTGTTAAGCAAATACTCCGGGCAAGAGGACTTCCTCGTAGGTACACCGGCAGCGGGTAGAGGGCATGCGGATACGGAAGCAATGATCGGCATATTTGTGAATACTTTAGTTCTCCGTAATCGACCGCTGGCATCCCAGCCATTCAGTGCTTTTCTGGAGGACGTCAAACATAACACTCTGCTTGCGTTGGAGCACCAGGAATATCCATTTGACCAACTGGTCGACAAACTGGATCGAGTACGCGATGTAAGCCGCAATCCCATCTTTGATACGATGTTCAGTCTGCAAAATAAGGGAACAGAGGTCATTGAACTCGGCGGACTTCGTTTGCAACCGAATGAGTTTAATTTAGGTGTATCGAAGTTCGATCTTTCATTACATGTAACGGAAACTCAAGACCAGTTAACTTTAACCTGGGAGTATGCGACCAGCCTATTTAAGTTGGAGACGATTGAGCGATTTGCCCTCCATTATATAAAAGTGTTGGAAATCGTAACTCAAGATGTCGGAATTCGCTTGGCTGACATGGATATGCTGACAGAAGAAGATAAGCACTTATTACTATATGAGTTCAACAACACCTCTGCCTATTTTCCGCAGGATGCAACGATTCACGGAAGGTTTGAGCAGCAGGTTAGCAGGACTCCAGATGACATGGCAATCATATTTGGAGATAAGTGTATGACTTACCAAGAGTTGAATGAGCTGGCGAATCGTTTAGCGCGAACGCTGCGGGCGGATGGAGTGGGACCGGATCAGCCGGTGGGGATTATCGCTCAGCGTTCACCTGAGATGATGATTGGCATCTATGCAATTCTAAAAGCAGGTGGAGCTTATGTACCCATTGATCCGGGATACCCACAGGAAAGAATTCAATATATGCTTGAAGATTCGAGAACACAACTGGTGCTGACACAACCACAGTTTGCAGAACAGCTGAAGCAATATGCGGACTGCAAGGTAATGGTGTTGGATTATGCTTCCACGATCATGGTTTCTCAAACGTCCAGATCGACGGAGCCTACGACCGACTGCATGAGTAGCTGGCATGAAGATGCCTCCAACCTTGCGCCTGTAGCAGAACCAAACCATGCGGCCTATATCATCTACACATCCGGTTCCACAGGGAAACCGAAAGGGGTTATTGTTGAGCACCGCTCAGTCGTGAATCGGCTCTGCTGGATGCACAATAGATATGGGCTGAGCGAAGAAGATACGATTTTGCAAAAAACTGCCTTTACTTTTGACGTATCCGTATGGGAGTTGTTCTGGTGGTCGATGGTGGGCTCAAAAGTAAGCTTGTTGCCAATCGGTGGAGAAAAGTCTCCCGAACAGATCCTGAACACGATTAATGAAGACAAGGTGAGCACCCTTCATTTTGTACCCGCGATGCTGCATATTTTTCTGGAATATCTGGAGCAGCAACCAAGGGAAACGGTGCAAGCACAATTGAAAACGTTAAAACATGTATTTGCCAGCGGTGAAGCATTGCCTCCTCAGCAGGTGGCGCGTTTCTATCGAATTATGTCAGGGATTGGAAGCGCAAAACTAATTAACTTGTATGGTCCAACAGAAGCTACTGTAGACGTTTCATTCTTTGAATGCGAGCCTGTGGAAGAGCACTCGGTGATCCCGATCGGTAAACCGATTGATAATATTCAATTGTATGTTGTACAGGAAGGTACGGAGCGATTGCAGCCGATTGGAGTGGTGGGAGAACTTTGTATCAGTGGTATAGGAGTAGCCCGTGGCTATCTTAATAGACCGGAATTGACCAAGGAGAAGTTCGCTGCCAATCCGTTTAACAGCGGAGCGGAGGATTATGAGCGGATGTACCGCACAGGAGATTTGGCGCGTTGGATGCCTGATGGCAACATTGAGTATCTGGGTCGGATCGATCAACAGGTAAAAGTGAGAGGATATCGTATTGAACTGGGCGAGATCGAAGCGCAGTTGCTGTCTATAGACGGAATCCAATCAGCAGTAGTCGTAGCGCGGGAGAACAAAGACGGCTACAAGGATTTGTGTGCATACTTTGTGGCTTCTGAGCCATTAAGTCCGCTGGACGTGCAGAATGCGCTCAAGCAAAAGCTGCCGTTTTATATGATTCCAGCATATGTGGTGCCAATGCAGCAGCTTCCTCTTACATCCAATGGAAAAACGGACCGAAAAGCGTTACCTGAGCCGGACCGACATGACTCTTTGCAAACGGATTATGTTGCTCCGAGAAATGATGTGGAAAAGGCGTTGGTTATGGTATGGCAAGACGTTTTGGGAAGTGAACATATAGGCGTTCGAGATCATTTTTTTCTGCTTGGCGGCGATTCTATTAAGGCTGTTCAGGTGGCCTCACGCCTGCGTCAGCATGGTTATTCCCTTGACATTTCTCTTTTGATGGAGCACCCGTTCATTGAGGATCTCAGCAAGCTTGTGACAACTTTGTTCCGCTACACAGACCAGAATTCGATACATGGAGAGATTCCAATAACATCGATTCAGCGGCAGTTGAATGAACTGGGCACATTTTACACCTTGCGGACGGCAACATCCATGCTATTTGCAGGCAACCCGGACTTCGATGAGGATCTGTTACGGTCTGTGCTGCAAACATTAACTACTCATCACGAGGGATTACGGCTTGGTCAGGCGTCGATCGACGAACCGTCAATCCTTGTATACCGAGATGAAAATGAAGAATTGTTCACACTTGATGTGTTCTCTCTAGTAGATGATGACCATGAAGCTAGCAAGCAATTACAGAGCGAATGCTTCCAGATTCAAAATAGTTATGGAATGTTTGAGGGACCCAGAGTACGCGCAGGCTTATTCCGGATGTCGGGCTCCGACCAGTTCTTCCTTTCTGTAGATCCGCTAGTGGCTGATCCCACATCTTGGCGTATCCTGCTTGAGGATTTCACAACTGCCTATGAACAAGCTCTCAACGGGGAACCGATAGTGCTTCCTGACAAAACAGATTCTTACCGCTCCTGGATGCGGTGGCTAGAAGACTATGCAGACAGCAAAAAGCTGGCCAAAGAGAAACTCTACTGGCTGGATAAGGTTAATTTTGATGGAGAATTTATACCGAAGGACCATAAGACATCTGCACATTCCGAAACACTTCGTCCAGTAGAACATTGCATCATACAGCTTTCGGACGAGGAAACAAGCCAACTGTTGACACGGGCTAACCAAACCTATAATACAGTGACCGCTGAGTTACTGCTTGCTGCATTGGGACTGACTATAGTGGAATGGTCCGGACAGTCTAAGATTTCCATTGGATTTGAACATTATGATCGGGAGCAACAAACTGTGACTTCGGACAAACCGGACCTTTCAAGAACCGTAGGTCAATTCGGTTCCATATATCCGCTTGTTTTGGACATGGAGCCTGGGGAAGACAGTTCTCTTTTGCTCAGAAACGTAAAGGAGACGGTCCGGCAAGTGCCCAACCAGGGTTTAGGATATGGATTACTAAAATATGGTTCTGCAACCTCCGGCAGATCGGAATTTAATGCTAAGTATTACCCGGAAATTGGCTTCCGCTTGATTCATTCTGAATCGGTCAGTTCCTCTCACTTTCATACATCGCCTATGGATGTTGAATTAGGGTCCAGCCAGAATTGTAGCATTTCAGATTTAGCCTATCCCCTCTATCTGGATGGGCGGCTGAAAGACGGTAAGCTTTCCATCTGCATGCTTTATAACCATCACGCGTATGAAGCAGATACTATCCGAATGCTTCTGTTGCGTTTTGAACATCATTTGTCGGGCATTATTCAGCATTGTCTGGACCAATCCGAACGGCAACTAACACCATCAGATGTGGGAGCACGTGGTTTGGATCTGGATGAGTTTGAAGACATGAGGCAGTTTTATGAGAATCTATAACGATTCGTACGAGGAGGATATCCATGATCAAAGGACTTGAAATTGAAAAAGTGGTCAACTTGACTCCCTTACAGGAAGGAATGCTCGTTCATGCGCTGATGGAACCAGAATCACAGGCTTATTACGAGCAATTACGTATTTCTATTCGGGGAGATTTGGATTGGAATGCCCTGCAAAAAAGCTTTCAGCTACTGGTTCAGCGTCATGAAACGCTGCGCTCGAACATTTATCATAAATCCGCTTCTCGTTCGCGGCTGATTGTCTTTAAAAAGCGAAACACGGCGATTACTTACGAAAATATGACAGAGCTGACCGGAAAGGAGCAAGCCGACGCTATTCGTAGATTTATGGATGTGGACCGTAACACCCATTACGATTTGAGCAGGGATATGCTCATCCGGATGGCTGTACTCCAAACGGATAAAGATGCTTATACGTTGCTTTTAAGTTTTCACCATATTATTATGGACGGCTGGTGTCTTGGCATCATAATGGACGAGTTGTTAACGGCCTATGAGGCCTATCGTACAGGCCGTTCCGTTCAATTGCCTGAACCACGACCTTACACCGGGTATGCCGACTGGCTTGAAGAACAGGATCAGGAGGCGGCCAAGGACTACTGGAGTTCTGTATTACAAGGTTACGAACAAACGGCTGGACTTCCGATGCTAAAAACTTCAGCTACAACTCCTGAAAAAGGCGGCTATCTGCTGCAGGAATATAGAACGACGCTGACGGAAAAAGAGACCAGCACTTTGCGTGCGATTGCTGAATGCAATGGGACCACGCTCAGCAGTCTTTTTCTGGCCGCCTGGGGAATTGTACTTGGCCGTTACAACGGAAGCAAGGACGTAGTTTTTGGCACGGTGGTATCTGGCCGCCCGTCGGAATTGGATGAAGTAGAGCGAATTGTGGGATTGTTCATTAATACCATTCCATTACGAATTAGATTAAATGAAGAAAAGAGTTTTGTTGAATTGTTGCGCGATGTCCAGAGAGCCTCTGTCCAAGGAAGGGTGAACGGATACTGTTCACTTGCTGAAATCCAGTCGCAATCTGCACTCAAGCAACGCTTGCTTGATCATATCGTTGTATTCGAGAACTATCCGCTGGAAAACATGATCGGGAGACGGGACTGGCAAGACAAACTCGGATTCATTATTGATGACGCCCGGTTATTCGAAGAAATACCGTATGACTTTAATATTGAAGTTGAAGACAAGAAGGCAATGAGTTTCATATTGTCCTATAACGGCAAGGTATACAACAGTGAAGCGATGAAGCATCTGGCCCATCATTTGAAGCATGTCTTCCTCCAAGTTGCCAGCAATGCAGATGTTTGCCTCCGTGACGTTCGGCTGTTAACAACCGAAGAAGAGGCTAATTTGACGAAAATATGGAGCGGACCCGCTGTCCAGTTTCCTGCACTTACTTTTCACGGGCTATTCGAAGCGCAGACGGAGCGTACACCAGAACTAGCAGCCGTCATATATGAAGATACGATGCTCACTTACAGACAACTCAATGATAGAGCGGACGCTCTTGCCCATTTTTTGCAGAAGCGTGGAATTACACGGGAGAGTCTGGTCGCTGTCATGGTTGACAGGTCTGTTGAGATGATAGTGGCGGTGCTGGGAATTATGAAAGCCGGAGCTGCCTATGTGCCAGTAGATCCCGTGTATCCAGAAGAGCGTATTGAATATATGCTGCGTGACTGTGGAACGACGATTGTGCTTACGCAATCTCACCTGACGGGCTGGCTGAAAACAATGGATTTTATGGGCGAGGTAGTCGATCTCGCTACCTTGCCACTCCAGCCCGAGATGGATTCGAACAAGCAGTATATCTCCACATATGAGCCCAGCTCTTTGGCGTATGTCATTTATACATCGGGTACCACAGGTAAGCCCAAAGGCGTTATGGTTGAACATCAACAATATGTCAACACCGCACTCGGTTACAGACACAGCCAAGGATTTAAAGATTTCCCTGTTAAGCTACTGCAAATTGCCAGCATGTCGTTTGATGTGTTTGCATGCGATTTGGCCAAGGCATTTGTCAATGGAGGTACCTTGGTCATTTGTCCTGAAAACGTGAGAAATGATCCAGCTACCCTGGCTACACTGTTGGAGCAGCAGGAGATTACTACGTTTGAGACGCCTCCTGTGCTTTTATCTCTACTATTGAATTACATCTATGAGCATGGTACAAATATCAGTTCCCTAAAGCTGCTTACTACTGGAGCAGATAGCTTGGCTGTTGCAGATTACCGTAAGATGTTGACCCGTTTTGGCAGCAAGATGCGGATTATTAATACGTATGGAGTTACCGAAGCCGCAATCGAATCTAGCTTTTATGAGGACGAGCTGGAAAAATTGCCTCTGTCCGGTATTGTCCCTATCGGCAGAGCTCTACCGAATCATAAGTTATATATTGTTGATGACAAGATGCGTCCGGTCCCTGTCGGTGTAACGGGCGAGCTGTGTATTGGTGGAGCTTCTGTAGCGCGGGGATATCTGAACAGACCGGAGCTTTCGGCGGATAAGTTCGTGTCTGATCCGTTCTCGCCCGGTGGACGCTTGTATCGTACGGGGGATCTGGCGCGCTGGCAGCCAGATGGGAATATTGATTTTATCGGGCGAGCTGACTACCAATATAAAATTCGCGGATACCGGATTGAGCCTGGAGAAATCGAATCTATTTTGCTCGAAACGGAAGGAGTACGCCAGGCGGTTGTAGTTGATCGACTGGACACGGCGGGACAAAAGTACTTATGCGCCTATGTTGCAGGTGCAGCTGAGAAAGACATGCTGCGAGATAAACTGGCTCAGCAGTTACCAGTCTACATGGTTCCAGCCCAAATCATTGTATTGGAACAGTTGCCATTGACCCATAACGGGAAAATAGACCGATCCAATCTGCCCGAACCAGATGAAATAGCACCGTTGGATAGCGTATATGAGGCACCACAGGATGAATTGGAAAAAACAATTGCTTTGATCTGGGAAGAAGTGATCGGTGTTAAACCAATTGGATTACACAACAACTTTTTCGAGCTTGGCGGGGACTCGATTAAAGCATTGCAAATTGCAATACGCTTAAATGCCAAAGGCCTGAAAATGGAAGTAAAGGACTTATTCCGTTACCCTGAAATTCACTTGATAGCACCGTTTATAAAAAAAATCACCCGTATCATTCCCCAGGGGATTGTAGAGGGTGAGGTAGAATTGACACCCATTCAACTCGATTTTTTTCAGCATCATCGGAGAGATCGTCACCATTATAATCAGGCGGTCATGCTGCAAAATGATAGAGGATGGAATGAATTATGGCTGAAAAACGCTATGGACAAGCTGGTAGCCCATCACGATGCATTACGCATCATCTTTGTGGAAGAGGAAAAGGGAGCCTCCGCCTATAACAGGGGAGTGAACGAAGGTGAGTTCTTTACATTAACGAGCTATGATTTGACACAATCAAGCCAGCCTGAAGAAGAAATCCGACACATTGGCGATGAGCTGCAAAGCAGTTTGGATCTGCAACGAGGTCCTCTCATATGTTTGGCTTTATTCCATTTGTCCGGTGAAGATCATCTGATGATCGTTATCCACCATCTTATTGTAGACGGTGTGTCTTGGAGAATTTTGCTGGAAGATTTGGGCACCGCCTATGATCAGGTAGCTCGCGGTGAGATGCCGAATCTGCCTGCCAAGACGGATGCTTACAAAGAGTGGGCTTCAGGACTGACTACTTACGCCGAAAGTGTACAGGTACGCCAAGAAATCAGCTACTGGAACAATGTAGATTCACGCAGGATGCGTCGATTGCCAAGGGATCATGAAATCGCGGTTAGCCTGATACAGGATCGACGCCTAGCGGAGGTGGTACTCGGCAGGGATGAGACGGAAAAGCTGTTGAAGCATGTACATCATGCCTATCATACGGAAATGAATGATCTGTTACTTACAGCCTTGGGTCTGGCTTTTTATGATTGGAGCGGCTATAACGAAATCCCGATTTTGCTGGAGGGGCACGGCAGGGAGGAGATCATTAAAGATTTGGACATCTCTCGTACAGTCGGCTGGTTTACCTCCCTGTATCCTTTTGTAATCGAGGTCAACAGACCCGAAAATTTGGCCTATCAGATCAAAATGGTTAAAGATAAGCTGCGGCGGGTGCCTAATAAGGGCATCGGTTATGGTATTTTACGTTATTTGACCAAAGACCAGACTAAATCCGCTTCTCTAGTCGCAGCACCATTCCCGGAAATTAGCTTCAATTATTTGGGACAATTCGACGAAGAAAACAGCGCAGACATGCCTTGGCGTATTTCTCGATTAGCAGACTTAGCCAATGGTGAGAGAAGCCCGCGTGCGGAAAAGACGAATACATTTGACATTAACGGCATGATAACGAACGGAATCCTTCGGTTTGAATTTGAATATAACGGGCTTGAATATGGTGCAGCGACGGTAGAGCGATTAACGATCGGCTTTAAAAAACATCTATTGAATATTATCCATCATTGTTGCACTAAGGATCAGGCGGAGCGCAGCCCTACGGATTTTACATATAATCAATTGTCTATGGGGCAATTTGAACAAATATCAAGCCGATTATCGGATAAGCTGGGAAATCTGTTGAAATAAAGGATATCCGCAAGTTGAAACTCAAATTCTGCATGGATAAAGGAAAGGTGAACGATTTGGCACAGGTAAATATTAAAGATATCTATCCGCTGTCCCCGATGCAGGAGGGAATGTTGTTTCATTCCATCCTCGACGCAAAATCAGAAGCTTACTTTGAGCAGACCGTTATTACCTTTAATGAAGTGCTGGATGTTCATCTGGTTCAGCAAAGCTTGCAGCAGCTCATGAATCGATATGATATATTCCGTACCATTTTTATGTATAAAGAAACAGAACGTCCGCTTCAAATTGTCTTGGAAGAACGTGATGCGTTGCCTGTTCATTTCGAGAATATCAGTGTTTTTCCCGAAGCTGAGAAAAGGGAGCATTTTACTGACTTTTTAAAGGGAGAGCGTCAAGTGGGTTTTGACTTGGAAAAAGATGTTCCGATTCGGCTTGCCCTGTTTGAATGGAGTGATGAGTCTTCCAGACTTGTCTGGAGTGTTCATCACATTATAATGGATGGTTGGTGCATGGGAACGGTAGCCCAGGAATTTTTCACCATCTATACTTCCCTTCGGTCCGGAGTGCCTGCACAATTGGATACGGTATATCCGTACAGCAGTTTTATTCAGTGGCTGGAGCAACAGGACAAGGAAGAAGCGACAGCCTATTGGCAGGGGTATTTAAATGGGCTTGAAAATGAAACGATTTTACCGGGCTATAACCGTCCATTGAATCCAATCTTCGAAGCAGACCGTTACACATGCAAGCTGGGGAAAGAATTGACTCAAGGAATGGAGAGAATAGCTAAACACTACCACACGACAGTCAGCACTGTATTTCAGACGGTATGGGGATCATTGCTTCAAATGTACAACCACAGCCGGGATGTTGTGTTCGGGTCCGTAGTATCCGGCAGACCAGATGAAGTTCCGGGAATTGAAAATATGGTGGGATTGTTCATTAACACAATACCAACACGCATAACCAGTGATGTGGACCAGAGATTTTCGGATCTGCTTATATCTGTGCAAAACTCCAACATCGAGTCTACTCAGTACTCTTATTCTTCCTTGGCAGATATTCAGAATCACACGGATTTGAAACAAAATTTAGTCCATCATATTGTTGTTTTTGAGAACTATCCTTATTCAGAGGAGCTTATTCATGCGGAAAAAGGGCCTGATACACTTCAGGTCACCGACGTGGAGGATATTGTACAGACCAACTATGATTTTAATGTGATTGTCGTTCCTGGATCACAGTATGAAGTTACTTTTAGTTACAATCGGCTGGTTTACGATGAAAATTGGATTAGGCTAATTGAAGCTCATCTTAAACGGGGACTGGAACAGATTGTTCAACAGCCGGATCTACTGATTTCCGATTTGGAATTTCTGACGACGGAAGAGAAAAGTCAGGTTTTATCCCAATTTAGCGGAGTACAGATCTCATATCCTTCTAGTGATACCATCCATCTTTGTTTTGAAAAACAAGTAGAAAAGACACCGAAGACAATAGCAGTTGTCTGTGAGAACTCCAGTCTGACTTATGCTGAGCTGAATGAACGTGCTAACCGACTAGCTCGTACCCTACGTAGTTACGGCACCACAACCGATCGGCTGGTTGGACTCATGACTGATCGTTCTATAGATATGGTGGTCGGCATCCTCGCTATTCTTAAAGCAGGAGGGGCATATGTACCCATCGATCCGTCATATCCAGAGGAACGTATCCGTTATATATTTGACGATTCCGGTGCAGACCTGCTTTTGACGCAAAGCCATCTTGTGGAAAAGGTCAAAGAGGCCGCTTTTGGAGGAAAAGTCCTAGTATTGGATGTAGATCCAACTATATATCACATGGAAGGGTCAAATCTGGAGGCTGTATCAGGAGCAAACGATCTAGCCTATGTCATATACACTTCAGGTACTACAGGACAGCCTAAAGGTGTAATGCTGGAGCACCATGGATTGTGTAACCTGAAAACGTATTTTGATGAAACATTGCAGATAAGTCCGTTAGATCGTGCCCTACTGTTTGCGAGCTACGCATTTGATGCTGCCTGCTGGGAAATATTCCAGGCGCTATTTTGTGGCGCGACACTTTACGTGCCTACTTCGGAAATCATACTGAACTACAACCAGTTTGAACAGTACATGGCGGATCATAAAATTACGGTGGCAGCATTACCTCCTACCTACGCCGTGTATCTAAACCCAGAACGAATGCCGGATCTGCGTATTCTGTTCACCGCTGGTTCCGCTTCCTCGATGGAGCTCGTAACCAAGTGGAAGGATCAGGTCTCCTATTTTAATGGTTACGGACCGACAGAAAACTCGGTAGCAACGTCCATTTGGCCGGTGTCGGAGCACCCCGGAGCAATCGATACCATTTCCATAGGACGTCCCGTACCCAACCACCGGGTGTACATGATCGATGCTCTTGGTCATCTTTTACCTGCTGGAATAGCAGGGGAGTTGTGTGTATCCGGCCCAGGACTGGCACGCGGTTACCTGCACCGTCCGGAATTAACGGCTGAACAATTTGTGACCAATCCGTTTGCAGGTGGGGAAGCGGGCTATGAACGCATGTATCGGACAGGCGACCTGGCAAGATGGTTGCCTGACGGTAACATTGAGTACATGGGCCGGATTGACCATCAGGTCAAAATTCGCGGTTACCGGATTGAACTGGGCGAAGTTGAGACGGCTATGCTGAAGGCAGATCGCATGCAAGAGGTCATCGTACTGGCACATGCTAACAGCCAAAACCAACACGAACTGGTTGCCTACTACGTGGCGGAACGCGAAGTGACGGGGAGCGAGCTTCGCAAGCAGTTAAGTGAAGAACTCCCGAATTATATGGTTCCCTCGCACTTTGTTCAGATGGAGCAAATGCCGCTCACACCCAACGGCAAAATCGACCGCAAGGCATTGCCGGCACCGGAACAGATTTCCCGTTCCACGCAGGAATATAGGGCTCCGCGGACAGCAGAGGAGCAGGCTCTGGCTCATGTGTGGGAGGCTGTACTAGGCGGCGGTCCGGTCGGACTGACGGATCAATTTTTTGATCGGGGCGGGGATTCGATCAAGGCGATTCAGGTATCCTCACGCCTGCTGCAGGCAGGGTACAAGCTGGATATCAAAGACTTGTTTAAGTACCCTGAGGTTGCTGAGCTAGCTACGCACCTGCGTGTGTCGGATACCCAATTAGCTGATCAGGAAGAGGTCAGCGGAGCAGTGGTGCTGACACCGATTCAGCAGTGGTTTGTGGAACAAGAGCAGCCTGTGCCGGACCACTTTAATCAGGCGGTTATGCTTCACCGGGAGCAAGGATTCGAGGAAGAGCCGCTACGCCAGGCACTGACGCAGTTGGTGGTGCACCATGACGCGTTGCGGATGGTGTTCCGCAAGGCAGAGCAAGGCTGGGAAGCGTGGAACCGCGGAGTGAAGGAAGGAAAGCTGTATGATCTGGAAGTGGCCGATTTCAAAGACGTGCCGATCGGTCCCACATTGGGTCAAGCTATAGAAGCCTGGGCCAGCACTATTCAGAGTAACATCCGACTGGATGAAGGACCTCTGTTGAAAGTGGGCCTGTTCCACTGCGCTGATGGGGACCATCTGCTACTGGCTATTCATCATATGGTGGTAGACGGCGTATCGTGGCGGATACTGTTGGAGGATTTGTCGAATGCCTATGAGCAGGCTGTACGTGGAGAAACCATACAGCTCCCGACGAAAACAGACTCCTTCCGGGTCTGGTCGGAGCGGTTGTCAGCCTATGCCGACAGCCCTGAGATGGAAAGTGAGCACGTATACTGGGAGCAATTGAATGAATTGACGGCATACGAGTCTTTAAAACTTTCAGAATTGCTGGATTATAATAAAAAACCATTGACCATAAATAACACAGCTACTTTGAGCTTAAAATTCACGAAAGAAGAGACTGATCAACTGCTAAAGCAGGCCCATCGCGCGTACAACACAGAAGTGAACGATCTGTTGCTGACGGCACTCGGCAAGACGTTAAGCACTTGGTCTGGCAGTGAGCAGGTTGCAATTCTTCTGGAAGGCCATGGCCGGGAAGAAATCATGAAGGATACGGATATATCACGAACGGTCGGCTGGTTTACAAGTCAATACCCGGTACTGCTGCGGATTAACCGGGAAGATGATATCTCCGGGCACATCAAACGGATGAAGGAGATGCTGCGCAGCATTCCACATAAAGGGATTGGATACGGCATCTGGAGATATCTCAGCCAGAACGGACCGTCCGAGGCAACATACGCCGAGCCACAGATCAGCTTTAATTATTTGGGCGAATTTGATCAAACGCTACAGCACAGCGAAACGCGCATGTCACCGTACTCCAGTGGAGCAGATGTTAACGAACAGACCCGTATGCCGTGTTCCCTGGATGTGGGGGGCATTGTAACAAATGAAATGCTTGAACTGGATATTCGTTATAACACAAAAGTATTACAGGAAGATAATGTAGTAAAACTAGCCAGGGAGCTCAAGCAGAACGTGTTGGAAGTGATTCGCCACTGTGTATCACGGGAGCGTTCTGAATTGACGCCGAGTGATGTGCTGCTTCCGGGTATAAGCCTGGAAGCATTGGACCGGATGGTGGAACAGATTCAGCCTGACGGAGAGCTTGAGAATATATACCCCATGACGCCGATGCAAAAAGGCATGCTGTTCCACAACATGCTGGATTCCCGGTCCAGTGCGTATGTGGAGCAGTCCACCTTTGAACTGAAGGGAACGCTGGATCTCGTAGCGTTTGCTGCCAGTCTGGACTTGCTGGTGCAGCGTCATTCAACACTGCGGACTAACTTCCGGAGCGATTTGCAGGATGAGCCCTTGCAAGTGGTATACCGGAGTAAACGCGGAGATTTGTACGTGGAGGATATACGTGAGAAGGAGAAGGCGGCGCAGGAGCAGTATATCGAGGAGTTCGCGCGTCGGGATCAGCAGAAGGGGTTTGATCTGGCAAAGGATACGCTGATGAGGGTATCCATCTTCCGTACATCAGACGATTCATACCATTTTGTATGGAGCTTCCATCACATCATAATGGACGGCTGGTGCTTGTCACTGGTCACCAATGAGGTCTTTGGAGGATATACCACCCTTACAGAAGGAAAGCCACCGCAATTCCCTGTGGTAACACCATACAGTCGATACATCGAATGGCTGGAGGAGCAGAACCGTCAGGAAGCAGCGGAGTATTGGAGTAGTTATCTGCAGGGCCATGAGGAGACGACGGTCTTGCCTCAGGCCAAAACAGGGAAGGCGAAGGGATATGAGGCTGAATATCTGGAATTTGATTTAGGTATAGACCTGACGGCGGAACTTCAGAAGCTGGCAAAGCAAGAACAGGTGACGATAAATACGCTGATGCAAACAGCCTGGGGTGTTTTGCTGCAAAAATATAACCGCACAGAGGATGTCGTTTTCGGTAGTGTGGTATCGGGACGTCCAGCGGACATTGCGGGAGTAGAGCAAATGATCGGACTTTTCATTAATACCATACCAGTCCGTATTCAAGGTGGACCGGCAACTGCATTTGCTGAGTTAATGAAGCAAACTCAGAGGCAGGCGCTTTCTGCCAATGCCTATGACACTTTCCCGCTATATGAAATTCAGGCACTGACCGAGCAGAAGCAGGATTTAATCAAGCACATTATGGTATTCGAAAATTATCCGGTGGAACAGCAGGTAGAACAGCTGGGAAGTGATGGGCAGGAACCATTCACGATTTCGAACGTGGTGGTCACAGAACAAACCAACTACGATTTGAATGTTGTCGTGATGCCGGGAGAAGGCATCAAGATTCGTTTTATGTATAACGCATTGAGCTTTGATCAAACCGGGATTGAGCGTCTGTATGGACATTTTGCCCGTCTGCTGGAGCAAATTTCGTTCAACCCGTATATTCGCGTTGAAGAACTGGAAATGGTGACAACGGCGGAAAGACAACAGATTACAGGCGAGTTTAACGACACGGCTTCTGTATATCCGCGCAATCAGACAATCCAAAAGCTGTTTGAGGAGCAGGCCGAACGTACGCCAGATCACGTGGCCGTCACTTTGGATCATCAATCGTTGACCTATCGGGAACTCAATGAGAAGGCTAACCGATTAGCGCATACGCTACAGACTGCTGGAGTGAAGGCCGATGAGCCTGTCGGCATTCTAACGGAGCGTTCGTTGGATATGATTATCGGAACGTTGGCTATTTTGAAGGTTGGAGGCGCGTATGTACCGATAGATCCTCAATATCCCGAAGATCGTATTCGCTATATGCTGGAGGATTCGGGAGCCAAACTGCTGCTGACTCAACAAGATTTACTGGATCGTTGCTATTTTGATGGACAGATTGTCAATCTGAATGATGATACGTCCTACAGTTCGGATGCTTCCAATTTGGGGATAGATGGAGCGGGCGAACATGCTGCTTATGTCATCTATACCTCGGGATCAACAGGCAAGCCTAAGGGCGTCGTTGTTGAGCATCAAAGTGTCGTTCGCTTGGTGCGTAATACGGATTATGTGCCGTTCGATGAATCGATCCGAATGTTGCAGACTTGCGCATTTGTATTTGATGTGTCTACGTTTGAAATTTGGGGGGCGCTACTGAACGGCGGTCGGCTTGTACTCGTGCATAAGGATGATCTTTTGGACGCAGCTAAGCTCAAGGAGACCATACGGGATCATCGCATCACCATGATGTGGCTGACTACACCGCTATTTAATCAGCTTTCGCAGCAGGACAGTAAATTGTTCGGAGATGTGAAGTATTTGCTGGTCGGAGGCGACGTGCTGTCTGCGCCGCATATTAACCGGGTGTTACGGGATAATCCGGACATGAATATCATTAACGGCTATGGACCAACGGAAAATACTACTTTTTCGACGGCTTATCATATTAAGGAAGAACAGCTTGATTCTGTGCCGATCGGGCGTCCTATCCGCAATTCGACGGCGTATGTGGTCGATTCGGCGTTTAACCTGCAGCCGATTGGAGCATGGGGTGAGCTGGTTGTTGGCGGAGACGGAGTCGCACGCGGTTACTTGAACCGTCCTGAATTGACGGCTGAGAGATTTCTTGCTAATCCGTGGGTGGACGGAGATCGCCTATACTGCACGGGAGACCTTGTTCGCTGGCGTGAAGACGGTACATTGGAATACGCTGGACGGATGGATCAACAAGTTAAAATTCGCGGCTACCGAATTGAGCTGGGCGAGGTCGAGTCGGCTATGCTGAAAATAGATCGTATCCAAGAGGTCAGCGTACTGGCCCATGCGACAAACCAAAACCAACACGAACTGGTTGCCTACTACGTGGCGGAACGCGAAGTGACGGGGAGTGAGCTTCGCAAGCAGCTGAGTGAAGAACTCCCGAATTATATGGTTCCCTCGCACTTTGTTCAGATGGAGCAAATGCCGCTCACACCCAACGGCAAAATCGACCGTAAGGCATTGCCGGCACCAGAACAGATTTCCCGTTCTACGCAGGAATATAGGGCTCCGCGGACAGCAGAGGAGCAGGCTCTGGCTCATGTGTGGGAGGCTGTACTGGGCGGCGGTCCGGTCGGATTGACGGATCAATTTTTTGATCGGGGCGGGGACTCGATCAAGGCGATTCAGGTATCCTCACGCCTACTGCAGGCAGGATACAAGCTGGATATCAAAGACTTGTTTAAGTACCCTGAGGTTGCTGAGCTAGCTACGCACCTGCGTGTGTCGGATACCCAATTAGCTGATCAGGAAGAGGTCAGCGGAGCCGTGCTGCTGACACCGATTCAGCAGTGGTTTGTGGAACAAGAGCAGCCTGTGCCGGACCACTTTAATCAGGCGGTTATGCTTCACCGGGAGCAAGGATTCGAGGAAGAGCCGCTACGCCAGGCACTGACGCAGTTGGTGGTGCACCATGACGCGTTGCGGATGGTGTTCCGCAAGGCAGAGCAAGGCTGGGAAGCGTGGAACCGCGGAGTGAAGGAAGGAAAGCTGTATGATCTGGAAGTGGCCGATTTCAAAGACGTGCCGATCGGTCCCACATTGGGTCAAGCTATAGAAGCCTGGGCCAGCACTATTCAGAGTAACATCCGACTGGATGAAGGACCTCTGCTGAAAGTGGGCCTGTTCCACTGCGCTGATGGGGACCATCTGCTACTGGCTATTCATCATATGGTGATAGACGGCGTATCGTGGCGGATACTGTTGGAGGATTTGTCGAATGCCTATGAGCAGGCTGTACGTGGAGAAGCCATACAGCTCCCGACGAAAACAGACTCCTTCCGGGTCTGGTCGGAGCGGTTGTCAGCCTATGCCGACAGCCTTGAGATGGAAAGTGAGCACGCATACTGGGAGCAATTGAATGAACTGGCGGCATCCGAGTCGCCCCAACTTCCAGTGTCCCAAGAGCATAGCGATAAGTTTACGCAGCAAGACATGGGTATCGTAAATGTGAGGCTTACGAAGGAAGAGACTGATCAACTACTGAAGCAAGCCCACCGCGCGTACAACACAGAAGTGAATGATTTGTTGTTGACGGCACTCGGCAAGACGCTAAGCGCTTGGACTGGCAGTGAAAAGGTTGCGATTCTTCTCGAAGGCCATGGCCGGGAAGAAATCATAAAAGATACGGATATATCACGGACGATTGGCTGGTTTACGAGTCAATACCCGGTACTGCTGCGGATTAACCGGGAAGATGATATCTCCGGGCACATCAAACGGATGAAGGAGATGCTGCGCAGCATTCCACATAAAGGAATTGGGTATGGCATCTGGAGATATCTCAGCCAGAATGGACCGTCCGGGGCAACATACGCCGAGCCACAGATCAGCTTTAATTATTTGGGCGAATTTGATCAGACACTGCAGCATAGCGGCATGCATTTTTCTCCATATTCCAGCGGAGCTAATACTCATGAATTGACCCAAATGTCCTGTGTTATGGACGTGGGAGGACTCGTTACAGATGGCATGCTGGAACTAAGTATTCAATACAACATTAAGGCACTCCAACAAAATGCTGCTGAGCAACTAGCAGAGCAATTCAAGCAGAACGTGCTGGAAGTGATTCAGCATTGTGCATCTCGGGAGCACTCCGAATTGACACCAAGTGATGTGCTGCTTTCGGACTTAAGCCTTGAAGAACTGGACCAGATGGTGGAGCAGATTCAGCCTGACGGAGAGCTTGAGAATATGTACCCCATGACGCCGATGCAAAAAGGCATGCTGTTTCACAACATGCTGGATTCCCAGTCGATCGCCTATGTGGAGCAGTCCACCTTTGAATTGAAGGGAACGCTGGATCTCGCTGCATTCGCCGCCAGTCTGGACTTGTTGGTACAGCGTCATTCAGCTCTGCGGACCAACTTCCGGAGCGATTTGCAGGACCAGCCGCTGCAAGTGGTGTACCGGAATAAACGCGGAGAACTGTACGTAGAGGATATACGTGAGAAGGAGAAGTCGGCGCAAGAGCAGTATATCGAGGAGTTCACGCGTCGAGATCAGCAGAGGGGCTTTGATCTGGCAAAGGATGCACTGATGCGTGTATCTATCTTGCGTACATCAGATGATTCATACCATTTTGTATGGAGCTTCCACCACATCATAATGGATGGCTGGTGTTTGTCGCTGGTTACCAACGAAGTCTTTGGAGGATATACCGCCCTAGCAGAAGGGAAGCAACCGCAATTGCCTGTGGTAACACCCTACAGCCGATACATCGAATGGCTGGAGGGACAGAACCGTCAGGAAGCAGCGGAATATTGGAACGGTTACCTGCGGGGCTATGAGGAGACGGCGGTCTTGCCGCAGGCCAAAACAGGGAAGACCCAGGGATATGTGGCCGAATATCTGGAATTTGATTTGGGTATAGACCTGACAACGGCTCTACTGCAATTGGCAAAGCAAGAACAGGTAACGATAAACACGCTGATGCAAACGGCCTGGGGTGTTTTGTTGCAAAAGTATAATGGCACAGAGGATGTCGTTTTCGGGAGCGTGGTATCTGGACGTCCAGCGGACATTGCCGGAGTAGAGCAGATGATTGGACTATTCATTAACACGGTCCCCGTCCGTATTCAAGGCGGACAAGCAACTGCATTTACAGATCTGATGAAGCAAACTCAGCGACAGGCGCTTGCTTCGGGAACATACGAAACGTTCCCACTCTATGAGATTCAGGCACAGGCAGAGCAAAAAGTGGAACTGATTAATCATATTATGGTATTTGAGAACTATCCGGTGGATGAACAAATTGAGCAATTAGGTGAAAGGGAGGAAGCTGATTTTAAAATAACCGGAGCAGGAGCGGTTGAGCAGACGAATTATGATTTTAACATCGTGGTGTTACCGGGAGAGACGCTACGAGTTCATTTTGGTTACAATGCCCAGGTATATGATTATGAAAGGGTAGAGCAGATCCAGGGGCATTTGCTGCAACTGCTGGAGCAAATCAAGATCAATCCAGCTGGCCGGATTTGCGAGCTGGATATATTAACCGCGCAGGAACGCGAGCAAATGCTGGATGCTTGGTGTGACACGACAGCAGCATATCCACGTGAGCAGACGATTCACGGGTTGTTTGAGGAGCAGGTCTTGCGAACACCGGAGCAGGTAGCTGTATATTTTGAAGGAGCGCAAGTGACCTACCGTGAATTAAATGAGCGAGCGAACCGTCTGGCGCGTACTTTACGCAGTAACGGTGTGATGGCAGACGGCCTAGTCGGCCTGATGACAGAGCGATCGATTGACATGATTGTCGGCATCTTGGGTATTTTGAAAGCAGGGGGCGCCTACATTCCGATCGATCCGACTTATCCGGAGAACCGCATCCGTTATATGCTGGACGATTCAGGTACGGAACTGCTGTTAACGCAGCAGCATTTGGTTGAAAAAGTGGAATTTAGGGACAAGGTACTGCTGTTGGATGCAGAAATGGGCGAAGGCAGTGCGGATGCAAGTACGGCTGAGGCAAAAGGAAAAGCTATATCCGCATATCACAGGGATGGTTCGAATTTGAAAGCCACATCCGGTCCTCATAACCTAGCGTATGTAATCTATACGTCTGGAACGACAGGCCAGCCTAAGGGAGTCATGCTCGAGCATCGTGGACTCTGCAATCTGCATACGTATTTCAGGGAGACATTGCGAATCAGCAGTTCCGACCGTGTTGTATCGTTCGCCAGCTTTTCCTTTGATGCGGCATGCTGGGAAATGCTTCAGGCGCTCTTCAACGGGGCCACTTTATGTATCCCGACATCAGAGACCATTCTCAGCTATGACAAGTTTGAGCAGTATATGGCGGATCATCACATTACAATTGCAACGCTGCCCCCAACCTATGCCATATATTTGAGCCCAGAACGAATGCCGGAACTACGCATCCTGTTCACGGCCGGATCGGCGACCAGCACTGAACTGGTTACTAAATGGAGAGACGGTGTGACCTATGTTAACGCCTACGGTCCAACGGAAAATTCCATAGCAACGTCTGTCTGGCCTGTACCGAGAGGTCCCGAAGCAGGGGGGGGGATATCAATCGGACGCCCTGTACCGAATCACCGCGTGTACATGGTCGATGCACATGGGCAGCTTGCACCAGCAGGAATCCCCGGTGAACTGTGTGTATCCGGTCCAGGATTGGCACGCGGTTACCTGCACCGCCCGGAATTAACGGCTGAACAATTTGTGGCTAATCCGTTTGCTGGCGGGGAAGCGGGCTATGAACGCATGTATCGGACAGGCGACCTGGCAAGATGGATGCCTGATGGCAACATTGAGTATCTGGGTCGGATTGACCATCAGGTCAAAATTCGCGGTTACCGGATTGAACTGGGTGAAGTTGAGGCGGCTATGCTGAAGGCAGATCGCATGCAAGAGGTCATCGTACTGGCACATGCAAACAGCCAAAACCAACACGAACTGGTTGCCTACTACGTGGCGGAACGGGAAGTGACGGGGAGCGAGCTTCGCAAGATGCTAAATGAAGAACTCCCGAATTATATGGTCCCTTCACACTTCATTCAATTGCAGAACGTACCTCTTACGCCAAACGGTAAAATTGATCGAAAGGCACTGCCGATACCAGAAGATCGTTTGGCCGACCATGTTGCACCCCGAACGTGGATGGAAATAAAATTGGTAGACATCTGGCAGGATGTACTGGGTCTACCGCAAGTAGGCATCAACGAAAATTTCTTTGAAATTGGTGGTCATTCGCTACGGGCGACGACACTGACTTCTAGAGTTCGCAAAGATTTAAATAAACCGATGGAATTGCAAAACATATTTGAGGCACCGACGATTGAGCAATTGGCGGCCTTGCTTGAAGAACAGGATCAAATCACATATGCATCCATTCCGGTGGCTGAAAAACGCGACACTTACCCGCTTTCTTTCGCACAGACACGGATGTATGTGCTTCACCAGCTGGATCCGGATGGAATAAGCTATAACACCACATCAGCACTGAGAGTAATCGGTCCGATAGATATGAAACAGGTGGAAGAGGTATTCCATCAATTAATTTCACGTCATGCGGCCCTACGGACAAGCTTTGAACTGGTGAATGGTGTGCCGATGCAGCGGGTGCACGATACGATTCACTTTGAGTTGGAATATGCCACAATATCAGAACTGCGGACAGAATCCAATGAACTTATGCTTGAGAATTTAGCAAAAGAACATACCCGTTCCTTTGTGCGCCCATTTGACTTGAGGATCGCTCCGTTGCTACGTGTAAAGCTGGTCAAATGGGGATTGGACGAAGAAGGACAGGAGCCGCAGCACTTATTGCTGCTTGATATGCACCACATCGTTTCAGACGGGGTATCCATTGAAATATTAGCTGGTGATTTTGCCCGCTTATATAGCGGTGAAGTATTATCTCCGCTGCGTATTCAATATACGGACTATGCTGTGTGGCAGCATAGCAAAACTCAGCAGGAGCGAATAAAGAGTGAGGGAGAGTACTGGCTGAATAGATTTAGTGGTGATTTGCCTCAACTGGATTTGCCAACTGATTTTGAGCGTCCGGCAACACGATGTACGAAAGGTGACGCTGTTGAATTTGAAATGGGACAGGAATTGACCCAGTCTTTAAAAGAACTGGCGGTGCACACGGATTCTACGCTGTACATGGTACTTATGGCTGCATACACAGCATTGTTGCATTATTACACAGGGCAGGAAGACATCATTGTCGGTACTCCGATTGCAGGTAGACCGCATGCTGACCTGGAGTCTATGCTCGGTATGTTTGTCGGCACGCTCGCATTACGTAATCATCCTCACGCTGAACAGACGTTTTATAACTGCATTGAGGACGCCAAGACATGTGCACTGCAAGCATATGCGCATCAGGATTATCCGTTTGAGGAGCTGGTGGAAAAGCTCGACCTGAAACGAGATATGAGCCGTAATCCGTTGTTCGACACGATGTTTGTATTGCAGAATGTGGAGAAAAAAGAAGTGAAGTTGGACAAGTTGTTCTTCCGCTCTTTTGGCATAGAGCAGGTTTCTGCGAAATTCGACCTGACGCTTGAAGTCAGTGAGGAGGAAGCATCTATCCAGCTCCAATTTCTGTACGCTACATCTTTGTTTAAACGGGAAACGATAGAAAGTATGGCAAGGCATTTTGTACAGTTGGTCAAAACCGTTGTAGCCGATCCCAATACTAAGCTGGGCGAATTGGCGCTGATTTCGGAAGAAGACAAAGGGATTCTAAAAAAACATAGGGACACCCTAAAGGCTTCTCGCTACTGGAGTACTCTGCTCGAAGGCTATGAAGAAGCACCTCAATTGCCATATGCCAATCTGATGGGGCGCAGTCTATATCAGACAGAGCATCTGGAGATTAATTTGAATGTTGAACGAACGGTGGCGCTGCAGCGAATTGCACTGAATGAGCAGGTGAAGACAAATACGTTGCTGCAGACAGCCTGGGGAATTTTATTGCAAAAGTATAGCGGTACAGATGATGTGGTGTTCGCTTGCTCCATATCAAGTCCCTTGACAGATATATTGGAATCGAAGCATTTAATTGGACTGGGTAACCACACCTTACCAGTCCGCATTCGAACCGAAGCAGGAGCGAACTTTATCGGGTTGATGAGAAAAGTGCAGCAGCAAACCGATGAATCTGCGGTATATGAACATTTACCAATGTCTGAAATGGTTACAACGAAAGTGCAACAACTGGCACTCTTTGGCCATAGAATGGTGTTTGAGACTACTTTGGAAGAGGCCAATACTGAGCAAGAAAGCTATGATTTAAGCATCATAGTATTTCAGGGAGATACGCTACGGATTGATTTTACCTATAATGCCCAGGTATATGATCATCAGAGTGTGTCGCAGATTCAAGGACATCTACTGCAGTTGCTGGATCAAATTATAGCGAATCCGGATAGTTTAATTGAGGAAATGGATCTGTTGACTATGCAGGAGCGGGAGCACATCATCCAGGTGTGGGGAAATACCACGGCAGAGTATCCGCGTGAACAAACAATTCACGGACTGTTCGAGGAACAGGTTTTGCAGACTTCGGATCAGACAGCGGTATATTTTGAAGGTCAACAATTGACCTACCATGAATTGAACGAGCGCGCTAACCGGTTGGCCCGTACTTTACGCAGCTATGGCGTGAAAGCCGATAGTCTGGTTAGTCTGATGACAGAGCGTTCCGTAGATATGATTGTGGGCATATTGGCAATTTTGAAGGCGGGGGGAGCATATATCCCGATAGACCCAACCTATCCGGAGGAACGCATCCGCTACATGTTAGACGACTCAGGTACCGAACTGTTGTTAACGCAACAGCACCTGACGGAAAAGGTGCTGTTTGGAGGCAAGGTGTTGGTGCTTGACGGTGAACAGGACGGAGTTGCTTCCGATACAAGAAAAGCGGATGTACGCGGGGAAATGCTGTCCGTATATCATCAAAACGGTTCGAATCTGGAGGCTGTATCGGGTCCAAACGATCTAGCATATGTCATCTATACGTCCGGGACGACGGGTCAACCTAAGGGAGTCATGCTTGAGCATCACGGTCTTAGTAATCTTAAAACCTACTTCGAGCAAAAGTTGAGTATTGGCTTGTCCGATCGGGTTGTCATGTTTGCCAGTTATTCGTTTGATACGTCATGCTCGGAAATAATCCAGTCTTTACTATGCGGAGCGACATTGTATATACCTTCCTCCGAGACTATTTTGAATTATGAACGTTTCGAGCAGTACATGGCTGCCTGCAAAATTACAATTGCAACGCTGCCGCCAAACTATGCTGTATACCTGAACCCGGATCGCATGCCTGATTTGCGTGTTCTGCTTACAGCAGGATCGGCCTCTACCGCAGAACTGGTGTCCAAATGGAAGGACCGGGTGGCTTATTACAATGCGTATGGTCCTACCGAAAATTCCGTTGCAACGTCTCTTTGGCCGGTATCGGAAGAAAATTCTGAGTTAGGTGGAATCATATCCATCGGGCGGCCTGTATCTAATCACCGCGTGTATATGGTGGATATACACGGAAATCTTTCACCTGCAGGAGTCCCTGGTGAGCTGTGTGTATCCGGTCCGGGGCTGGCACGCGGCTATCTACACCGTCCAGAGCTGACAAAAGAAAAATTCGTAGCCAATCTGTTTGCAGCAGAGGAAGTTGGCTATGAGCGAATGTACCGTACAGGTGACTTGGCACGATGGTTGCCAGATGGAAACATTGAATATTTGGGTAGGATTGACCATCAGGTCAAAATCCGCGGGTATCGGATTGAGCTCGGTGAGATTGAAGCGCAAATTATTAAGGTGGACGGTGTTAAAGAATCTATTGTCATGGCTCGTGCAGATCAGCAGGGAGACTATCATTTGGCTGCTTACTACGTAGCTGAAAAAGAAATCAGCGGCAGTATGATGTTGAATTTGCTGAATGAAAAATTGCCGAACTATATGGTACCGTCGTATTTTATACAACTGCAGAACATGCCGCTGACACCGAACGGGAAAATTGATCGCAAGGCACTGCCGGCATTCGAGGAACATGCTGATTTGACTGCAGAATATGCAGCGCCGCGCACTGCCATGGAAGTGAAGTTAGCACAAATTTGGAGAGAGGTACTCGACATTCCGTCCGTCGGAATTCATCATAATTTCTTTG
The DNA here is from genome assembly GCF_038002205.1 of Paenibacillus sp. FSL R7-0340. Classification (NCBI taxonomy): domain Bacteria; kingdom Bacillati; phylum Bacillota; class Bacilli; order Caryophanales; family Paenibacillaceae; genus Paenibacillus; species Paenibacillus sp. FSL R7-0340. Next base: position 3,386,792 of record NZ_JBBOBY010000001.1, on the reverse strand, counting down.
CCATTGGCGGACATTCACTTCGTGCGACAGCGTTGGCCGCAAAAATTCACAAAGAACTGAATATCGAGTTACCGTTGCGTTATGTATTTGACTTTCCAACAATTGAGCAAATGGCGCAGGCTGTTTATGAATTGTCTCCAAATCCATTTGCAGCGATTCCTGTTGCCGAATTGAGAGACAGTTATCCAGCATCTATAACTCAAAATAGACTATACGTTTTGAGCAGCATGAATAACTACAATATGTCTGCCATGCTTTTGATGGAAGGGGAACTGAATTTTTTAAGATTAGAAAGAGCGCTTAAGCAATTAGTTCAGCGTCATGATACATTGCGAACCTCTTTTGAATTCGTAGATGATAAACTGGTACAACGGATTCACGACCATGTCGATTTCACTTTGGAGGTTATGCAGGGACACGGCGAGAACGAAGCAAGAGCAATGATGAGACAATTTATCAGACCTTTTGATCTTGGGAAGGCACCGTTACTTCGAGCTGCTCTGTTGCAAGAATCTCCACAGCGTCATTGGTTTATGTTTGACATGCATCATGTGATTTCAGATGGTGTATCCATGAGTATATTGCTGAACGAGCTGCCCGCACTGTATGAAGAAAAAACGTTGCCCGCCTTGCGAATTCAATACAAGGATTATGCGGTATGGCAGCAAGGAGATATTGGTAGCTCATGGATGGAAAAACAAGAAGAATACTGGCTCAAGCAAATGAGCGGCGATATTCCAATTTTGGGTATCCCAGTCGACTTTGAAAGACCTGCAACACGTAGCACTTCGGGCAGCACTGTTTCCTTTGCCATTTCACCTCAGGACGTGGACCGTTTGAAAGAAATCAGTTTGCAGGCGGGAGCTACTTTATTTATGGTATTACTGGCAGCCTACAAGACCCTATTGTTCAAGTACAGCGCTCAGGAGGATATCGTTGTTGGAACGCCTATTGCAGGTAGACAGCATCACGATTTGCAGCCTGTCGTCGGCATGTTTGTCAACACGCTCGCATTGCGGAGCTTTCCTGAAGGGGATAAGTCTTTTTACGAATACGTTCAGGAAGTAAAGGACCAGGTGCTTGATGCCTTTGAGCATCAGGATTATCCGTTTGAATTGCTGGTGGAGAAGCTGAATGTACAGAGGGACCTGAGCCGAAATCCGCTGTTCGATACTCTTTTTGAGCTAGATAACATGGACTCTGGTACGACGGAATTCCAAGACTTACAGGTTACTCTGTGCCCAGGCGAACAGAATATGGCAAAATTCGATTTGACACTTACGGCCATGGAAAGCTCTGAAGGTTTGGTTTTCAGCTTCACATATGCCGATAGCCTGTACAAGAGAAGCACGATTAAACGAATGGCCGATCACTTCATCCAGTTGATTAAAGCTGTTGTAGATGAACCACAGACAAAGCTTTCTGAAATTGAGATCATTACGCCGCAGGAAATTGAAATGATATTGGATGTCTGGGGAAATACCGAGGTGAAATACCCATGTGAAAAAACCATTCATCAATTATTCGAAGAACAGGTAGAGAAGACTCCAGATCAAGTAGCTGTAGTTTTTGGAGATAGCCAGATCACATATAACGAATTAAATGTGCGTGCAAACCAACTGGCTCGCGTGCTAAGAGCAGAAGGAGTCCAGGCGGATCAATTGGTCGGAATGATTATGGAGCGCTCTATCGAAATGATTGTGGGGATTTTTGGTATTTTAAAAGCTGGTGGGGGATATGTACCTATCGACCCTGAGTTTCCGGAGGAACGTATGCTCTATATGTTACAAGACAGCCATATTAGGCTTATGGTTGCCAAGCCAGAAATGGCCGCGAAGGTACCGTCGGATGTGCTGGTCATTTCACCTGATAGTCACAGGCTATCCGCAGAAGACTGTTCCAACTTGGCTGAAGTATGTGACCCTGGCCATTTGGCTTATGTGATGTATACCTCAGGTACAACGGGCAAACCCAAAGGAGTGATGATTCAACACTCTAATGTCGTTAATATGACAACCGCATTTAGACAACAAGTATATAAGAAATACAAATCGCCAATGCGGATGGCATGGCTATCGCCGTATGTATTTGATGCATCAGTGAAACAAATTTTCCCATGTCTGCTTCTCGGGCATGCGCTTCACGTGGTGCCGAGAGAGATTAGCACCAATGGTCATCGTTTGGCTGATTATTTCAGATCCCAACGGATGGATTTTACTGATGGTACACCGGCACACATGCATATGCTGACGGAAATGCAAGACTCCGTTGCAGATCTGAATGTACAGCATTTTATTTTTGGAGCAGAGGCGCTGCCCGGTCATCTCGTTAAAACATTTTTGAGCACCCGGCCCGGATATCGTCCGCAAATAACTAATGTTTATGGTCCTACCGAGTGCTGCGTAGACACAACTGCGTACGACATTGACGGGGAGACGATGACAGCTTGGACACATACGGTGCCGATTGGCAAGCCAATGGCTAACCAGCACGTATATATTATGGATATGAATCGGAAGTTGGTTCCGATAGGAATTGCAGGTGAAATCTACATCGGTGGTGATGGAGTAGGGCGAGGTTATATGGGAAATCGTGAGCTGACAGATGAGAAATTTATAGCAGACCCCTTCAAACCAGGAAAACGTATGTACCGCACAGGAGATTTGGCGCGATGGATGGCAGATGGAAATATTGAATATTTAGGCAGGATGGATCATCAGGTGAAAATTCGGGGTTACCGAATTGAACTTGGAGAAGTGGAAGCGCAAATAATGAACCTGCCTGCGATCCGTAAAGCGGTGGTTATTGCTCGTGAGAATGAATCAGGACAAAAAGATTTATGTGCTTATTTTGTGGCTGATAGGGATCTGACCATTCAGGAACTTAAAGCAGCGTTGGTTCCCAATCTTCCGATGTACATGCTGCCAAGCTATTTTGTTCAATTGGAGAAAATGCCGTTGACCACTAACGGAAAAATTGATCGTAAATTGCTTCCTGTGCCGGACGGAGACATTCAAACAGGTGTTGAATATGCAGCACCGCGAAACGACATGGAACGGCAAATGGTAGATATTTGGAAACAGAATCTGGGTGTCAGTATTGTTGGCATTGATGATAACTATTTTGATTTAGGCGGACACTCCCTAAAAGCCATTCAATTGGTTTCACAGGCTCAGGCTGTTGGCATTGAAATAGGGATTAATCAGGTGTTTCAATATCAGACTATTCGCCAAATGTCAGAGTATATGCGAGCAGACACTTCGATGCCGGATATGTTAACACGTGATATTGCCGAGGCAATCGACATCATCGAAAAGGCTTATGACGTATATGCTCATTTCCAATCAACAACTGTTGAAGGGCGAGATCAATTAACTTTGCACATAGATCCTTTTGATTCTATACAAGCAGAGGCCCTAAAGAAAGTCATTTTGTCACGCCTTCATCCTGACCTTCATCCACATCATTTGCTTCCTTTTGAAGCAGCTGCTCAAGTACCTGACTGTGAAAAGCTGTACACAGATACGATGGTAGACGATGAAGCTGTGAAGCGGCATGCTGAGGAATGGCTGGAACATCTGCTGCGGATGAATGACCAATGGAATAGCACGATGCTGGCAGGAGAGCCTTTACAACGCTATGCGCTTGCTCCCGCTCAACATTATCATTTGGAGCATCCGCAATCCTCAGGAGGTGTCATTCCTTTTGATAGTTACCTGCTGGATGTAGAACGGTTATCTGCAATCATGCAACGTCTGATAGAGCGCCATGAACTCTTTAGAAGTGTGTTGGTCCAAACGGATGTCGGATGGGAATGGGAAATGTTGTCCATGAAGGAGCGCATGGACATTCCAATGATAGATTTATCGAACTACGGTGCAGAGATGCAAAATCGTATACTCTCACATATATTGCCTGCATTCTTTATGAACCCTTATGAAACAACCGGAAACTTATTATATCGTATTGCGCTTGTCCGCCTCAATTTAAGGGATCATTTGCTGCTGCTCCCTTGTTCACATCTCATCTATGATGGCATGAGCGGAGAGGTCGTTAAGAGTGAGTTGTACCGTGCATATGAAGATATAAGCAATGTAAAAGGGCAACTAGCAGGAAGCTACCGTGATTATGTGAGTCAGGTCCGCAAAGGACCTCAGGGCATGGGCGATCAAGAGATTGTTGACAAATTTCGCTTGTCCGCATTTGCTGCTGCTTCGGATGCTGTAGTCCTCGCAATTGATGAGCGCAACCATACAACGGGCACAGATGTGACAGTAGAACTTGCAGATTTGAATGATTCTGACGCAATCGGACACATGTGGGACTTGGCTATACGCCTAGCTAACCGCTTTTTCCGCAGATATTTGCAAGTGGACGAGATTCCTATTCTTCTCACCAATTATGGACGGGCATACGAGGACAAGCAGTATTTTGATATTATAGGTGAATTTATAGACCAAATCCCTGTACTGCTTACAGATGCGGATGAACATGGGCATGAGATCAGAAATAGTATGCAGTTGGCCGTATCGCGTAACCTGAATTTTCTAAATCTCATATACAATGATGAAATGGCTTCGTTGTATCCGCAGTCTAATAGGTATCTGAAGCATAGCCTGAATAAGCTACCTATTGTCTTCAATTACCTTGGCGAAGCGTCAGATAAATATCAGCTGTTTAAAAATATCGAGCCAGAAGAGAGGGACATCTATCGGGATCCAATCATTTTCTTTACTGTTCAGCATGTGGAAAATGCATTGCAAATCTCACTGGAACTTCCTTTTAAAGAAAATCCAGAAACCGTTAAAGCGTTGTTGGAAACAGAGCTAGCGAATTTACTAGTAACAGACGAAAATGGAATAATGTCCACCTAATTTTCACTCAAGGCATTAAAAACAAGCTCCGAGTTCAAAATAGGGAAACTGGGCCCCAAAGCTTTCAAATGGCTTTGGGGCAATCTAAACAAACCACAAAAGCCGCAAGTCTCCAATAACCCCGGAGATTTACGGCTTTTGTGGTTTGAATGTAGCGAAGTTTTATGTAGCAATGTCGCTGAATTAAAACTTGTTGTAGTAGATCTTTACGCCAAATAAATGACATTTGGTGTATGCTGATGGGTGCCGCGCAATGGTTTGAGATATGAACTTAGTGAACCTACGACTCATGCAATTGCGCTGACTCCCGGTGCCGCCGACTCATGAATACCAAAGACAATGCAATTACCGTAAGGATGATCCCAAGCATTTGAAATCCCTTGAAGCTAAACGTACCTCCCATTACGATAGCTATCAATAATGAAGAGATAATGGTTCCCAGATATCTGGATGTGTTAAATAATCCGGATGCTACACCGATTATTTCTTTTGGAGAACTTTGGAACAGGGCTGCTTGCATACCTACATTGTTCAAACCGTTGCTAATTCCGAATGCAGCTAAAGCCAAACACACGCTGATAACCGGTGAAGTTGGATTCAATGTCACGAGCCACACTGACCCCAATGTCATCAGAATTGCGGACACCAGCAATGCCGGTCTGGGTCCTGATTTATCGATCCATTGTCCTGCAATTGGAGAAGTAATTAGCGAGCACAAGCCTAAGCTTAGCATGAGAATGCCTGTTTGGAACTCGCTGACATGACGTACCATTTGCAAGTAGGACGGAAGCCCGAAAAAGAGCGAGTAATATAGTACATTAACGAGCATGAATTCAACATTCACCCAAGTCATTGCAGGGTACTTGGCGAATGTGCGTAAAGGGATAAAGGGTGATGTCGCTTTTAACTCATGTCGTACGAATATCCCCAGCGCAACGAGACCTATCAGCCCGACAATGACATTTCCTAATGAGATATGTCCAAATGATTTTGCTGAGAGTAATCCAACGAGTAGGGTAACCAAAGCCACTGTGAAGAGCAGAATTCCTGATGCATCAATCAATTCAAACCATTTACGAAAGGACATGTTGCGTGCTAAGGATGTTGGCAGTTCATCCTTAGGAATATTCCTCCAAGCCAATACAAAGCTGGCCACCACAAACGGAATATTGATGAAAAAGATAGCAGGCCAATTCCACCAATGAATCAAGACTCCGCCAATAAAGGGGCCAATTGCTGCTGCTCCAGATAGGAATATGGACAAAACAGACAACGCAGTTGCTTGTTTTTCTGTAATATGAATTCGAACAATAGCCATTCCAACCCCAACCATCATGCTTGTTCCGATGGATTGCACAATGCGGAACACGATGAGCCACCCGAAATTTGGTGATAATGGAGCCAATAATGATGCAATGAAGGCTACAACAAGCCCGGTAAGAAATATCTTTCTACGACCGAATAAATCGCTGGCTTTTCCCATGACAGGTTGAGCGATGCTACTTGCAATGTAGAAAGAAAAAACAATCCAGGAAACACCTGTAAAGTCAAGTTGGAACACTTTTTGCAGACTTGGAATAGCAACAGAAACCATCGAAGAATTTAATGGGTTCAATAGTATCCCTAGACCAACTGAAATCATTAACCACCAGCTGCGAACGCTCATTTCTGGTCCCCCCATAGCGAATTAATGTCATCGTACTTGAAACCGATTATTTATTCCAACGCATTTGATGTTATAATCTCATTGACTTGGGGGAATGAATGGGGGATCATAATGGAACTTCTTCAACTGCAATATTTTCTGACGGTAGCTCGTTTGGAACATGTGACCGAAGCTGCACGAAGTCTGCATGTTACTCAATCGTCGCTGAGCAAAACGATTCAGCGCCTGGAGGAAGATCTGGGGGTTCCTCTATTCGATCGAACAGGGAGGAAACTGCGATTGAATGAGTTCGGAAGCAGATTCCTTCACCGTGCAGAGAGGGCTTTATTTGAATTGGAGCAGGGGAAGCAGGAGCTTAGTGATTTATCCAGCCCGGAACATGGCACTCTCGAATTGGCGGTGACCACCGCTAGCACATTACCCAATATCCTTCGAGAGTTTCGGAAAAAGCGACCCTATATTCAATTTCATGTGCAAATGCTGACTACGCAGGAAATGGTAACGCTTCTTCATAGAGGCGAGGTCGATTTTTGCTTGTCCTCACCTCCAATAGAGGGAGATGACATCGAATGCCAAATCGTGTTTATCGACCCAATCCTTGTAGCTGTTCCAAAGGGACATCGGCTGGCAGATCGAAGCAGTGTAACGTTGACAGATCTAAGGGATGAATGGTTTGTCGGTGTAAAGAGAGGCTACGGTACTCGCGATTTAGTGGACTCTATATGCAAATCGGAAGGATTTGTACCTAAATATGTGTATGAGGGGGATGAACCTGCAAGGCTTAGTACGCTTGTGGAAGCTGAAATTGGCATAGCCTTCATACCAAGCACGGCAAGAAATTCACGGGAACATCTTAAGTATCTCCAAGTAGAAAATCACGAATTGGTACGGGAGATCGCTTTATTATGGCACAGGAGTCGGTATATTTCGCGGGCTGCTCTGGAATTCCGTGAGGTAGTTGTAGAATATTTTGGAGCGATATCCAAACAGACAAATTAATCCCAAATATAAGCGAAATAAAAAACATTAACAAAAGCGGTAGCGTAGGACATGTTAACCAAACGTCCTAAGCGGCCGCTTATTCTTTTATTCAACTGCATAATTTGTAATTTCGATTTGTACGCTGCCATACACACACGCCCAGCTATTGAAGGAGTTTTTGGATTGTACTAACCCATCTTTCTCAGCTGGCGAAACTGCTCCGGCGTGATGCCTGTATGCTCCCGAAATCTCTTGATAAAATAGCTGCTTTGATGAAAGCCGGTTTCCAGTGCAATCTGCTTTACAGTGAGTGCCGTAGATACAAGCAATTGTTTGGCCAGCGTTATTCGGCATTGGAGCAAATATTGAGCTGGAGTACTACCCATGATCTGATGGAAGAGTCGGCTAAAATGAAAGGAGCTATAACCTGACGTCGCAGCCATTGTCTTCAAATCGAGCATGTTTCGACAATGCATACGAATATATTCCGCCGTATGACGAATCCTCTCATGGACGGTGCCGCCGGGAGAGGTGCCGAAAATTTGGTGGGAATGATGGACGATCTCCAGAAGGACTTCATAAAGCAGGGAAGAGATCTGTACATCATAGTCGTGACGGTAAGTTTGGGCAAGTTGCAACATTTCTTCCATCAGCGGTTTTAAACGTTCTGGCCGGTGGAGCGAGAACAGATACGGTTCGTGCATGCTTCGACCTTGTAATAGCGAATCTACATCCTGCCCGTCAAAATGAATCCATCGGACATCCCAGGGATCCTCGGGTTTAGTTCGATATTGCTGCGTCGTATGCTTGCCGAAAAGAAAGCCCATGCCAGGGGTAAGCTCGATTTCCTTCCCATCATGCACAATAGCGCCTTTGCCTGCAAAAATGATATGTAAATTGTAATCTTTCAGTAATCCTGCATTCCTTCGCTCCCCATGATTGGGGAAGTTCTTGTAATGTCCTAACGATTCGGGAAACAGTATACCTTTTAGAATGGGTGAAGGAAGATAACAATCTATTTTAATCATGTATCCATCTCCTTGAGTAAGTTAGCAAAAAAGTAATTCAATTAGCAAAATCGAGTTATTCTAATCCTTTTATTCTTATATTACAATAGATACGATTATCAGATAATCACATTTTTGTACTATCACTTCTACTGAAGGAGAATTGGAGCATGCCGAAATCCTTATCTTTAGATCGCTTTCATTTAGGAGCTTGTTATTATCCTGAACACTGGGACGAATCGTTGTGGTCGGACGATCTCATAAGAATGAAGGAACTGGGCTTCAGCATCATTCGGATTGGAGAATTTGCTTGGTCGATCTTCGAGCCGGAGGAAGGAAAGTTCGAATTCACGCTGTTTGACCGTTTCTTGGAGCAGGCAGATGCGAACGGGATTCAAGTGATCATGGGCACACCAACAGCTACGCCACCAGCATGGCTTACTTATAAGTATCCCGAGGTGCTGAACGTATCTATGGAGGGGGTCACGTTCCAACATGGTCAGCGTCGGCATTATAACTACAGTAGTCCCATTTATTTAGAGCTTTGCGCACGTATTACAAGAGAGATGGCACAACATTACAAAGATCATCCGGCCATCATTGGGTGGCAAATTGATAATGAGCTGAACTGCGAGATAAACGTCTTCTATGCCGAGGCAGATCATCAGGCTTTCCGGCGCTGGCTAGAGTCAAAATACGGTACGTTGGAGCAGCTCAACAAGGCCTGGGGTGCTGTATTCTGGAATCAAACTTATAACAGCTGGAAGCAGGTCCATCTAACTCGTCCGACCGTATCCGGGTCAACGAATCCTCATCAGGCTTTGGACGAGAAGCGATTTATATCCGATAACACCATTTCGTTTGCCAAGCTACAAGTGGACATACTTCGGTCAGTGGCGCCTAATCAGTGGGTGACAACCAACGGTGTATTCGGGCATTTGGATAGCCATAGGATGACGGATCAACTGCTTGATTTTTTCTCGTACGATTCTTATCCTCAATTCAGTACCATTTATCCGGACCACGGGGAGAAGCCATTGCTGGATCGCAAGTGGGGGCTTTCTTTAAGTAACGTCAGAGGGATGTCACCAAATTTTTGCGTGATGGAGCAGCAATCCGGTCCGGGAGGATGGGTGAACAGGATGGAGATGCCATCTCCACGCCCGGGACAGATGCGATTGTGGACCTACCAAAGCATTGCTCACGGGGCAGACATGATTTTGTATTTCCGCTGGAGAACGGCAACATTTGGTACGGAAATGTACTGGCATGGAATTAATGATTATCACAATCAGCCGAATCGTCGGGTCGCAGAAGCAGGCCGCGTCGGAAAGGAACTGCAAAAGGTCGGGGGGCGGATTCTTGGCAAACGCTACGTGGCAGAGGTTGCTCTACTTCGCGATTATGATAACGAGTGGGATGGCGAGTTGGATAAATGGTATGGTCCCTTGACAAAGCAAAGTGAGCTCGGCTGGTACAAGGCACTGCAGTATGGACATATACCTTCGGATATAGTTACAATCCGTCCGGGTATGGAATCAGAACAGCTGCGGGAACTGGCTAATTACAAGGTGTTGGTATACACGCATCCGGCGATCCTACGAGACAGTACGGCAGCTATGTTACAGAAATATGTAGAGAATGGGGGCATCCTGATCTTCGGCTGCCGCACCGGTTATAAGAACGAGTTTGGTCACTGCCGTATGCAGCTACTCCCAGGCCCTGCAGCCGCAATGAGCGGCGTTCACGTAGAGGACTTTACGATGATAAATGGGACGGCAGCACCTGTATCGGTGCGATTTAAGGATCAAGAACTTGATTTTTGGGCTCCAGGCTTCAACGATATATTGAATGTTCATGCTGATACGGTAGAAGTACTCGCAGAGTACGCATCAAGCTACTATGAAGGGAAACCGGCCTTGACCGTCAACCGTGTCGGTGAGGGACTGGTCTACTATTGGGGTGCAGCTTTTGACTTAGCGTTAGCGGCTGAGCTCCTAAGACAGCTGCCGGTGACATCTCCGCTTGCGGGGTGGTGCCAAGCTCCTTCGACGGTAGAAGTCGCTATTCGTGCGGATGTACAAGAAGAGCTGGTATTTCTACTGAATTACAGCGGAGAAACGGCTCTGATTAAACTGAGTGTTGAGACGGAGGAACTCCTTTCCGGTAGCAGGCTTACTGGTACCGTACCATTGGAACCGTATGGAGTATGGGTATTAAAGAAAGTTTAAAATGAAGAGAGCATCAGCCGCTGATCTTAGTTCGAAGATCAGTGGCTTTTTATTGCATAAAGCAAGGGAATAACGTGGTGCTTTTGTGTACAAGGTTCGGCTCAATAATCGCTGTCTTTCTTATGGGTTCTTGAACCAGAAAAATCGAACATGATCGGTATTTAATACAAAAATAATAATTTAATACAATATTATTGACTGTTTCAAAGCATACAAGTAAACTTACTGTAATATAATCACAGTAAAATGAGATGAGTGATGCAATGCTTGAGCTTAGTTTTGATGATCCGGACAAGCTGGTAACGGTTACGCATGCTTTATCCACCCGTTCCCGAGTTGATATTCTCCGCCTCTTGATTTCTAAAAACCTTAATATTGTAGAAATAGCGGAAGCTCTTCAACTTCCGGTGTCTACGGTAGCCAACAATATCAAGGTTCTGGAGGCTGCTAGACTGATTAATACAGAGCTGCTGCCTGCCTCTCGCGGCGCGATGAAGATGTGCAGCCGCAATTATGATGACATTCATATTGCGCTAAATCTTGAAAAAGCAGTACCCAAAGGGGATGTACAGATCTACGAAGTGGACATGCCGATCGGTCATTATAGCGATTGTGAGGTTTCACCGACGTGCGGTATGGCCAATGCAGACGGGATGATCATACGCGAGGACGAACCGGCGAGTTTTTTCCACCCGAAGCATATCGGAGCCCAGATGATATGGTTCCGCAAGGGCTATGTCGAGTATTTAATGCCGCTCGAAATACCGGCAGGAGCGCGAATAGAATCGCTTGAGCTATCGATGGAAATGTGTTCTGAAGCACCAAACTATGACAACAATTGGCCTTCTGATATTTCCTTGTGGGTTAATGGCGTGGAGATTGGCATGTGGACGTGTCCCGGTGATTTTGGAGACAGGCGCGGCAAGCTGAATCCTGCCTGGTGGTATGAGTGGTCTACCCAGTATGGGTTGCTCAAGACCTGGCGAGTAGATAAAGAGAAGACTGCGCTGGATATGGAGAAGGTTTCCTCGGTTACACTGGATGAGCTCAACCTGCAAAACAGCCACAAATTGCGTTTGCGGATCGGAATTAAGCCAGATGCGGTGCATCAAGGTGGGCTCAACCTGTTCGGAAAGCAATTTGGAGATTATGATCAGAATATCAAAATGACTGTGAATTATGTCATGGATTGAGATATTGGTGAAATGGATAGGCTTTAGTTGCAGGTGCTCTGTAGCTAAAGCCTTATTCAGTTTATTAGTTACATAAAATTAACTTGAAAGCGTTGACATTAAAAATGCATCACTATATAATCCCCTAAAGATACAATAATAGTGTAACAAATCGATTTTATTGTTTGTATTTCGAAGCGGAGGTAAAGGATGACGATCGAACCTACAGATGATAGCAATGCACTGTAAAGTCATCAGGCTAAGGTGACTAATTATATATCAAAGGATAGGTGGAAACTGTATGACTACAAACGCTTATATCAAAAATTATCCAAGGCCGCAATTTGTCCGTAAAGAGTGGCTGGATTTGAATGGGGTGTGGGATTTCGCCTTCGACGACGGCAAAGTGGGTGAAAGCGAGCAATGGTATCATCATTTTCCGAAGGGAGCCAAAATCCTCGTACCTTTTACTTATGAAACCAAGGCAAGCGGGATCGGAGTCGAGACCTTCCATCCGGTGATCTGGTACTGCAGGAGCGTGAAGGTCCCGCAGGAGGCAATAGCGAAAAGGACAATTCTACATTTTCAGGGTGTAGATTATAAAGCGAAATGCTGGGTGAACGGATTTATGGCTGGTGAGCATGAAGGAGGTTATGCTGCGTTTTCTTTCGACATCACACCCTATATCACTTACGACTCGGAGAATAGCATCGTGCTTAAAGTGGAGGATAGTCAGAGCTGCACGCAGCCCCGGGGAAAGCAGCGTTGGGTGGATCAAAACTTTGAATGCTTTTATGTACAGAGCACCGGAATCTGGAAAAGTGTGTGGATTGAATATGTGAATGAGGTAAGAATCAATGAGGTCAAGATAACACCGGATATCGACCGTCATATGATCCGCTTTGACTTTCAGCTCATGGGTATCGAGGGTAAAGATAATTTACGCCTAGAGACACGGATTACGCTGAAAGGACAGCATGTGAAAAAGGTCAGCCTATCTGCCGACAGGCCCTGGATAACGGTAGAGGTCCATGTATTTCATGAAGCCGGTGGTCCATGGAAGCAGTGTTTGTGGTCACCGGAATCGCCAAACTTGTTCGATGTAGAGTTTATTCTGTATGAGGATGAGAAAGAGTGCGACAGGGTGTATTCTTATTTTGGCATGCGGAAAATATCGATTGAAAACGGACAGGTTCTATTGAATAATGGTCCTCTTTACCAGCGGCTGATTCTGGATCAGGGCTACTGGCCGGAAACACATCTGACTCCGCCGTCTGAAGAAGCTCTTATCGAAGATATCGATAAAATAGCCGCGATGGGATATAACGGGGTTCGTAAACATATGAAGTTGGAAGACCCTCGCTTTTTATATTGGTGTGATGTGAAAGGCATGCTCGTCTGGTCGGAAATGGCGGCGACCTTTGAGTTCAATGATCAGGCGGTTAGCCGCTTTACGAAAGAATGGCTGGAAATCGTGCCGCAGCAGTACAATCATCCGAGCATCATAACTTGGGTCCCGTTCAATGAATCGTGGGGCATATCGACCATTGGACATGATGTAAGGCAGCAGCAGTTCACGCAAACCATCTATCATCTGACGAAGACGATTGATCCGTATCGTCCGGTGATTACCAATGACGGATGGGAGCATACAGTCTCGGATATTTTAACCCTTCATGATTATGTGGAGACGGGCGAAGAGTTTTTGGAGCGATATCAGGACAAGGAAAGCATTGTAAACAACAGCATCTCCTTTAACAATTGGAAATATGCCTTTGCAGAAGGATATGCCTACCGGGGACAACCAATTATCATAAGCGAATTCGGCGGCATTGCCTTCCAGACGGACATGGGCTGGGGATACGGAAACCAGGTGAATTCAGTCGAAGCTTTTATCGAACGTTTCCGTGCAGTCACCGGAGCAATTAAAGCGACCCCCTATCTCTCGGGCTATTGCTATACACAGGTAACCGATGTACAGCAGGAAGTCAACGGATTGTTGACGGAAGACCGAAAACCGAAGGTTCCGCTTGAAGTGATTCGGGAGATAAATCTGGCTTGAAGCGATAATTAAGATAATAGAATTTCTAGAACGGCTGCATGCTGATGTCCAGTCATTGCTGCATTCACCTGTCGTACAAGGTTTTTGTTACACACAGCTGACGGACGTGGAACAGGGAATCAACGTTCTGCTGACGCACGATAGACACCCGAAGATGCCGACCGAACAAATCAGAGCCATTATGGAAGGCCGCCTTTCCTCTTCGGTTGGAGAATAAGGGGAAGTATATGAATACGGCATCTTCAGTATTTAGAGCTAAATAAACAAAGTGTCACTGCTGTTAACCATAGAGTTTAACTTGGGATAGCAGTGTTGAAAAACAGGACGATTTTTCGCATACAGGATTTTTAGTAGAAAACTGGATTTAATTATTTTGGTTTTTTGTTCCCCACTCACATAACCCTTCCAAAACAGGTAATAGCGTTTCTGCTTTATCTGTGAGACTGTACTCGACTTTAGGGGGGACTTGAGGATATTCTTTTCGATTCACCAGACCATCCGCTTCCAATTCTTTTAGTTGTGAACTCAATGTTTTATAAGTAATAGCCCCTATCTGTCTTTTCAGATCATTAAAGCGAACTGTTCGGTTTTCGGCTAGGAGATAAATAATAACCATTTTCCATTTACCACCAATCAATGAAACTGTATAACCAAAAGGTGTATCTTGAATATTTTTAACTTTACCTTTAAATTCAGCCATACTCATGTTTACACTATCCTTTCGGGTAGTACCTATCAAAATAGTGCGTACTACGTTTTTATTTGTGTTCAGTTTATACTAACCTTACTTTTGAAGTAAAGGAGAGAAAAACATGACTAAAAAAACAATACGCCTGTTAATGCCACAATGGCAAGGGGGAAACAATCCTAATTACTCTTTTGGAGCCGAACTGCTTGCTTGGCTAGCTCCGGATAATGAACAACCTCTTATTCATGTTCCAGTTCAAGCTTATAAGGGTACTCCGCTTGAAAACGAAAACGGTATGAATGGGAGAAAACAGCTACTTGAACAGTTAGAGGCTGCTCAGCATATCATTGATGCTCATAAGCCAGATCGCATTGTAATGTTTGGTGGTGACTGCTTAGTGGAACAAGCTCCATTTGCCTATTTGAACGAACGATACGGTGGGGAATTAGGTTTAATTTGGATCGATGCTCACAGTGATTTAGTTAGATATGTGGGCTATGATAACGGTCATACATTACCGCTCGGAAATCTTTTGGGAGAAGGAGATGAGGAGTTCACAAAACATGTGAAAATCCCACTAAAACCTGAAAATGTCTTTATCGCGGGATTAGCGGCTCCTACAGAACAAGAATCAGAAGTCATTTCAGAAGCGTTTCAAAGACTAAATATAGCTCCTGTAGAATCAGACACAGAAATGATTCAAAGACTAGGAATTAAAACTGCAGGAACCAAAGAGTTAACGAATAGTACTGAATCTATAAGAGAGTGGATTAAAGAAAGTGGCATTAAGCACCTAGCTATTCACCTTGATTTAGATGTGCTTGACCCAAAAGCATTTCGTTCTTTATTATTCGCCAACCCTGAAGCACCTTATAATTTTTCTCCTGCGGGAACAATGCAAATGCCTCAGCTACTTAATCTGATTAAAGAACTATCTGAAGAAACAGATGTAGTTGGATTAGGTATAACGGAGCATATGCCGTGGGATTCTATTAACTTAAAGAATCTGCTTGGAGAGATACCTATTTTAATATCTTAGGATAATCGTTTATTATTTTTATATTATCTTTCTTAAAAGGACAATCAAGGAGAAGTGGTCGTACGATTTCAGGAAAGATAGGGCGATTGAATATAAAATATAAATTAAAATGAGGGAGTTGACCTGTAGGGGTATGGTCTTTTTATCAGTTTGTCTGTTTGTACTCCGCTTATACTTTTCGGAAGCTACACATTAGGCGAATATCCCCTATAATAATGGATTCTTAAAACTAAAATTACAGGAGCGTCTTAGTATGTCAAAATACGTTGAAATCGGTTACCCAATATATGAAGGAATGCCTGTTTATCCAGGATTGCCAGAAGTGAAGTTAGAGCCTAGAGAGCGTTTGGACAAAGGGGATGCCTGGAATGGAAGTGTGTTAAGTATGTATCTTCATGTCGGCACCCATGTCGATGCACCGTGGCATCATTTAAATAACGGTAAGGGAATAGATGCTGTTCCGATTGAAGAATTCATCTATCGAAAACCGCTGTTAATTGATTGTCCTCTTGATCCGAACGGCTTTATTACCATTGAAATGCTTCAGGAATATGAAGAGCTGCATGAAGCGGATATTCTCATCTTTAATACAAGCTATTGGAAACACCGAGATACGGATTTTGAGAAATACGCTAATAATTTTCCAGCCGTCTCTCCCAAAGCAGCGGAATTCATCCGTAAAAATTTGCCGAACTGCAAAGCTGTGGCCATTGATACCATGAGCATTGAAAATCTGGAAGAAGCCAAAAGAAACGGCTATTTTGTTCACCATGCCTTCTTAGACCATGAAAAATATGAAGAGCCGACAATGCTCATTTACGAAGACATAAACCCTGCACCATTAATTGGTAAAAAGCTATTATCTGCTTTCACAGCACCACTTCGCATTAAAAATCACGATGCATCTATGGTTAACATCATTGTTGAAGTTGAAGAATAAAAGCTAACGAGGAACAATAGGTTTATCGAACACAGGTGCAGACTTCAGCACTGCAAGGAGAGACAACAACATATACGCATAAGAAGTCGCCATTTTGGCGGCTTTTTTGTTTTAGCGAAAATCTACGCTAAGCCTTCAGATGTAATCAACTTATTTTGATAGACGTTGGTTAGCCGCTATTTATTTCTTTTGATTTTTATAACATGGCGTGTCAAATGTGCGGGCATAAAGTCTTCTATATAGCACATAATAACAATAATTTGAAAAGAATATTTTCATAAGAATGAAAAGGAAAATATTACTTTAAGCATATTCTTATCTCTAACATTCTTTGTGAAGTTGAATGATAGTTGTTATAAGAACTATTTTTTACTCTTTTAGAACTATTTTAATCTATTCATTTGAGGTCGATATAATTGAGCTGCTTTTATTCGTAAAAGTAAAATTTTCTAGGAAGTTGGTATCAACTTCCTAGAATGAAAAATAATGTAGATTGCAATCAGAAGTGTCATAGGGAGAAATATCACAGTGAAATCAATTAAATGAATACGATGGTAGAAATCGACCAGCCGTTCCTTTAGAGAGGAGGTGGTACATAAGAATATTGGGGATTCTGTTAATCGCTTCGACTTTCTCACAGACAGCATCTGCACATACGGTGAATCCTAATGGACAAGCCACAACCAAGGAAGTGATGAACTGGCTCGCTAATCTGTCATCGGAAAACCGCGTAGTGTCAGGAGCATTCGGCGGGTACACAAATGCGTCATTTTCTATGACCGAAGCTAATCGAATTGAAAATGCAACAGGACAGTCCCCTGCCGTGTATGGCTGTGATTATTCAAGAGGATGGATGGAGACTTCTAATATTGCCGATTCGATCGATTATAGTTGTAACACCGATTTAATCTCTCATTGGAAGAACGGAGGTATACCTCAGATCAGTATGCATCTGGCTAACCCTGCGTTTAACTCTGGAAATTATAAAACCCCAATCTCAAACAGTCAGTATGAAAGAATCCTAGACTCATCAACTGAAGAGGGCCAGCGATTAGACGCTATGTTAAGCAAAATTGCCGACGGCCTTCAGCAGTTAGAAGATGAAGGTGTTCCTGTTCTTTTCAGACCTCTTCACGAAATGAATGGAGAATGGTTCTGGTGGGGACTTACCGACTATAACCAAGAGGATAGCGAACGTATCACTTTATATCAACAGCTTTATAAAAAAGTCTATCATTATATGACCGATACAAGAGGATTGGACAACCTGATATGGGTATACGCACCAGACGCCAACCGAAACTTTAAGACAGACTTTTACCCTGGATCTTCATATGTTGATATTGTTGGATTAGACGCTTATTTCTCAGATCCTTATTCGATTCAAGGATATGACGAGCTAACAGCTCTTGATAAGCCTTTTGCTTTCACAGAAGTCGGTCCGCAGGCAACCAATGGTAGTATGGATTATTCTTTATTTATCAATGCCATCAAAGAAAAATATCCGAAAACCATTTATTTCTTAGCTTGGGATGAGGGATGGAGCCCCGCAGCTAATAAAGGTGCCTACAATCTTTATAATGATGGTTGGACACTGAATAAGGGGGAAATGTGGGAAGGCAGTTCACTTGCATCATTTGCTGAATAATTGATCAATAGTTCATTAAACAGGACTATGAAGAATGCAAGTTCTTCATAGTCTCTTAAAAAACATGTCCTTTAGGGAGTTACAATAACAGCTAATGTATGAATTTTTTATCACTTACATAACTATTTCTCGGAAACTAGCGGTTCAGCCGATAAGTAGCCTTCTTACACACCTTCCAATCTTTCGGGCGCATCACCGATATTTCTGATTATTTGTGTTGTATTATATGTACTAAATCCTCTTTTCGGAAGGCAAAGGCCGATTTCTAGTATGTTAAGGAGAAATCGGCTGTTTTTTTTAAAAATTGTTCCCAGTGCAGCGCTTGAGTTAGCGCCGTTTGCTCAATTAATGCAATCTCCAGCAAACCCAGAATACATGAAGCCATGCTCCCAGCTATTCCTTTGAAACGGTTTGGAACCCCTGAATTATTACAAAAATCCAACGAATTTAGTTTTATGAATGAACAGAGCTGAGAAATGACAACTTAAGAAAGTAGTATACATCACAATTTCCAAAGGAGGATATCTGTTATGGCTCACCAGAAGAAAAGGAAAGAAGCAGCCTGGAAGTCACGAAAGCAAGAACAGCATCCCCATGGTAAAGTCAAATCGCTCAAGGAGCTGTCCAGCGAATAGGAGTGAGGAGTATACTGCTTGGAAGAGAAGGACTGTCGGTGAAATTCACCGGCAGCCTTCTTTTTGCAATAATTTCGCTTACATAAAGAATTCCCTTAATGCTGCAACTGGATTTACTAACAACCATCTAGCTATTGCTTGTAAGCTTTTCAGATTGCGGACCTCATTAGGATGAAAACACCGATACAGCGTTCTACCATAGAGAGTATCTTTTTAAATTCGTTTTTCTGAAGGTTGTCAGTTCCGGCTAAAAATTGAAGCATCTCCTGTCCAGGAGATGCTTCTTCTACGTTATGATTGGGTAGTCTGAGATAAGCTGATTTATCAGGATACGATTGAATTCAGGAGACCCTGCTTCACCTGATCCGACAGTGGCATAAGTGGCAGACGCAATTGCTCGGCGGCAATAATCTCTTTCTGGGTAAGCCACCACTTGATCGCGGCCGGGGCTGGCTCTGCAAATACATGCTGGATCACCGGTTCCAGTAGCATGAAACTGTCTCGCGACCCGTTCATGTCGCCAGCCACAAAACGTTGGTATATATCCACATACTCCTGGATATTGAGATGAGCGGATGCAAGCATACCACCGGCAGCTCCCTGGCATAGCATGGCATGGAAATAGGCATCCTCTCCGCAGAGGACAGGCTTGGTCTCGTACTGGGTCAATTTTAAAAGCAGATCAAGACCGCCCGTGCTGTCCTTGAGCCCAATTACGCCATCCAGGTCCAGCACTTTGCGTATTGTATCTATTGTCATGCGACTGCCCGTGCGAACAGGAATCTCATATACAAGCACAGGCAGGCCTACACGAGATACGACACGGAAATGCTCCAAGATTCCTTCCTGCGTCGGCCGGTTGTAATACGGAGTGACCACCATGGCTGCATCCGCTCCTAATTCAGCCGCCATTTCCGTCCGATGCACCGTTGAATAAGTATCGTTCGTTCCCGTGCCAATGACGATCGGAATGGTTTTGTTCATGCTCTTCAGAACATCCTGCGTCACCTGTACCATCTGCTTCACTTCATCCCAGGATACGGTTGGCGACTCTCCTGTCGTACCGTTAACGACCAGACCCTGGATGTCATGGCCTGCAAGATAGGTAACATACTTCCGGTACGAATCGATGTCCAACTTATAGTCACGTGTAAAAGGTGTAATCAGCGGTATGAAAATCCCATGAATATGTTGTTCGTTCATCATCATCAGTTATCCCTTCCCGTTGAATTAAATCTAATGTAACATAGGAGACAGCATCAGAGTTATCTATAATAAACGATGATTCTAATCAAAATTTCCGATGGGGTGGCCAGATTGGATTTCATTTATCTTCAAACATTTCGGGAAGTTGCCATTCGTGAAAGCTTTACAAGAGCAGCAGAAGTGCTCGGTTACGCACAATCCAGCGTCACGACCCAGATTCAAAAGCTGGAGAAAACGTATCAAGTCAAATTGTTCGAGCGATACAGCAACAACAAGATTCGTCTTACCTCCGCCGGGGAAGAGCTATTCAAGCTTGCCGGACAAATGCTGGAGCTTTTTGAGCAATCGAAAGAAAAATTGGCTAAGCAGGGCGGGGGCTCCATGACGATCGGTACTATGGATTCCATCGCTTCGTATTTTCTGCCGCCGTATATGCAGGCGACTCGCAAAGAATACCCTGATCTGAACATACGATTGCATACGGATCGCGAAGAGATGATTTTGCACCAGGTCAGGGAAGGGGAGGCCGATGTCGGGCTGATCCTCGCGGACGATTCAAGCAATTCGGCCTTGCAGTGGATTACGATTCGAGAAGAACCGCTTGTACTGATTGTCCATCCGAACCATCCGCTTATCGCTAAAGAGAGAATCGGCCTGGATGATCTGGTAGATGCGGAGTGGATTATGCCCGAGCATACGTGCAACTACAGACAACTGTTGGAGAGAGTGCTTCGAGCAAATGGAATCACCTATCGCGTGAGCCTGGAGCTGGGTAATCCCGAAGCGATCAAACGGAGCATCAAAACTGGAGAGGGTATATCCATTCTACCTCTAATGGCTGCTCTGGAGGAGATTGAACGGGAAGAACTGAAGGTGTTACCCTTTGAGCATGGCGAGCTCAAGCTGGAAATTCAGCTTGTTCTTCATCCCAAGAAGTGGGTGTCCAATGCATTGAACTTTTTTATGGAGAGCATGAGAATGTAGATTTACCTCCACATCAAAATTAAAATACAGTACGAGCGCTTCCTAGTGGATACCAGAAGCGCTCACAGTTTAACGTGCCGAAGAGGATGAGGACTTAGAATGAAAAGAGGAAGCAAAGTTTATTCAAATCATTCACGTATTTTTTTGAAAAAAAAGCAATCCATATTTGCATTCAAAACTTGACAGCAAGTAATTTTTTTACTTAATTAAATGCATGCGCATGTTTTTTAATTTGGTAATGTGCTAAACCATTCGGTTACTTAATATTTAATTAGAACAAGATGTCAATGCAGAAGTTCAGTCATTGGTGAATTTCACCATAGACCATTTGGGCCGTGCAGATACATTAATTAATTGCGCAGGCTGCTGCGGAGAATATCACCTATGGCAGTATCCCTCGTGAGGATGTAGCTCGTGCCATTGTGGCAGCTTTAGATGAGAAGAACACATACAAGCGAGCTTTTGATCTGATTACTGGTGACGATTCAGTTGTTGATGCATTGCAAAAAATCTGAAGATGAGGACCAACGAGTAAATGGCGTATTTTACTTTGAAGTTTTGAAATCATACCTAAAGTTGACAAATGAAACAAACGTGTTAATATATATGCGTGTGCATGCATTTGATTGATGTATTTCATAATATACCTCAGAGAGGAGTCTTTCTCACATGAAAGATTTATTTAGTCCCTATACAATTAAAGGTTTGGAATTGAAAAATCGCGTAGTTATGCCTCCAATGTGCCAATATTCGGTTGACAAAAAGGATGGGGTCGCCACAGATTGGCATTATATACACTACGTTAGCCGAGCGGTAGGCGGAGCTGGTTTTATCATGATTGAAATGACAGATGTAGAGCCGGATGGTCGTATCTCCGATTTTGATCTTGGTTTATGGTCAGATGAGCAGATTCCTGCTCTCAAACGGATTGTAGATGCTTGTCACAGCTACGGTGCCAAAGTGGGAATCCAGATCGCGCATGCCGGACGCAAGGCGGAAGATGCTGAAGTTCCTGTAGCGCCATCTGCCATTGCATTTGATGAAAATTCAAAACAACCTCGCGCGCTTACAACAGAAGAGGTTAAAGGACTAGTCGAGAAATTTCGTGCTGCTGTAGCTCGCGCTGTCAAGGCTGGATTCGACACCATTGAAATTCATGGTGCACATGGCTATTTGATTCATCAATTTCATTCGCCGCTTACGAACAAACGGGAAGATAGATACGGTAAAGACCTTACCCTTTTTGGTCGGGAGATCATTCAGGCAGCGAAGGGCGAGATGCCGGAAGATATGCCGCTCTTGATGCGTATTTCTGCCAAAGAATACGTAGAAGGTGGATATGGTATTAAGGAAAGCATTGCTTTTGCCAAGGAATATCAAAAGGCAGGAGTAGATATGTTTGATATTTCATCTGGCGGTGAGGGACCTATAGCTGCATGGGGCAGACCAGGAACTCACGCAGCGTATCAAGTCCCCTTGGCAAAAGAAATCAAAGAAGCTCTGGATATTCCGGTGATGGCCGTTGGAAGACTAGAAGATCCAATTTTGGCGAATGCAGTTATCGGAAATGAAGAGGCCGATCTGGTTGCTGTGGGTAGAGGGATGTTGAGAAATCCTTATTGGTCACTGGAAGCCGCTTCAAAATTGAAAAAAGAAACTGCAATCCCTACACAGTATACTACAGGGTTCTAAGATCGACTGTATGCATTATTGGTTGATCCTGCTTGGGTCACCAAAATTCGGGACGGAAGATTGGACGATTTAATTTTGTAGAACTAAAAAATAGTGCTG
Organism: Paenibacillus sp. FSL R7-0340; assembly: GCF_038002205.1. Classification (NCBI taxonomy): domain Bacteria; kingdom Bacillati; phylum Bacillota; class Bacilli; order Caryophanales; family Paenibacillaceae; genus Paenibacillus; species Paenibacillus sp. FSL R7-0340. The sequence continues at coordinate 3,363,868 of NZ_JBBOBY010000001.1, read as the reverse complement.
AAAAATCGATTAGGTGTTGCACCTATGACACGCACGAGTGCTTCTCCAGAAGGCTTTGCAACGGATCAAATGGCACAATACTATGCTTCATTTGCACATGGCGGATTTGGTTTGATTATTGTTGAGGGAACCTATACAGATGAGCTGTTTAGTCAGTGTTATTTCAACCAGCCCGGGATGGCCACTGACGAACAGGCTAAATCGTGGGAAAAGGTGGTGGAAGCTGTTCATAAGGCTGGCGGAGCAATTATTGTTCAGTTAGAACACGCGAGTGCTTTATCTCAAGGTAACCGATTCGAATCAAATATATTGACTCCATCAGCAGTGCAACCACAAGGAGGCAACTTGCGTTTTATGGCGGTGAAGGAGCTTTTCCGATGCCTGTGGAAGCAACGAAGAAAGATATTGAAAACGTAATTCAGGGATTTGTGAATGCTGCTGTTCGTGCCAAATCAGCTGGATTTGACGGCGTAGAAATTCACGGTGCAAATGGTTATTTACTGGATGAGTTTCTTACGGACTATACAAACCAGGGAACGGATGAATACGGAGGTTCCCTCAGCAATCGTGTTCGTTTATTGGTTGACGTATCGAGTGCAGTTCGGCAAGCCGTAGGAGAAAACTTTATAGTTGGGATTCGAATCTCCCAAGGGAAAGTAAATGATTATGAGCATAAGTGGGCTGGTAAAGAAGAAGAGGCAAAAGTGATTTTCCAACAGTTAGGACAGTCGGGGCTTGATTATATCCATGTCACGGAATATGAGGCTTGGCAACCAGCCTTTCCAGACAGTAGTAGACAATCTCTTGCTGAGCTTGCCAAGAAGTATGGAAACATTACAGTGATGGCTAATGGACACCTGGAAGACCCATCTAAAGCAAGTCAGATGGTCGAACATTGTACAGCCGATATTATTACTTTGGGCAAAGGAGCTCTTGCTAATCATAATTGGCCTGTCAAAGTTAAAAATGATGAACTGCTAGCTATATTTGACCAGGAAAAGATTTTAAGACCGAATGCAACGATAAAGGACTTTGAATTGGTCGATTAAGAAAAAAGTACGTCCTTTAGACCTTCTGTAAAGTACTCTATCAAGGTACTCTACAAAAGGTCTAATTGAATGAACTCTGCGATCACGGAGAGCATGGAAGATGGAAGAAGGTTTGCAATTGTGGAGGGAGAAGTGCGTAAGATTGCCGAATATGCCCCGAAAGTTACGTTAGCTGGTTGTTGTGACTGATACGTTTCCTGATATGATAAACAACGAGCAGGATTAACGGGAAAGCGATGGCATGGGTGAAATCCCAATCTACCCAGTAGGCGGGGATCTCCTTGACGTAGAAAATAATATTTTTTGCAATCAGATGCGACAGTCCGTAAATCAGAAATGCCACTGGAAAGATCAATGGCCGATAGGATTTTAGCTTTAGTAGCTGAGCTGTCCCCAAAACAAATGCGTAAAAGAAAAGCGCTGTTTTGAAATAGGTGCTAATGATCCACGTGGTGGCCATTAAAGCCTCAATCCGCTGCAAAAAATTGGCAATGTTGATTCTCTGGGCAAGAATATAGGCAGCGTAAAATTCGTGTTCTGAGAAATATGCCCCGAGTACTGTTAGGGAGAGAAACAAAATGAGGTTGAGTCCAACAGCTCCGATCAACAAAGAAATGAATATATTGCGGCTCGTATTGCTTTGTTTTTGGACATAGGGATACACCATGAAGAACACGCACATTTCTCCAAAGGGATAAAATACACCGAACATAATGGTGTGCAGCATGTCAGGAAACGATGTATTCAAAATAGGATGGATACGCTCCATCTTGACATCGGGGAACAGGAGAACGATTAGGCAAATCAGAAAAAACGCAAAGAAAGGAAAAAAAATCTGGGCTGCTCTGCCCAGCGTTTCAAGACCCAGCCGCAAGCCATACACCAACAGAAAAATCGCCATGAAGCGAATGACCCCGCCGGGTGTCCCTTCGTAAATCTGTGTGCACATGAAATCTTCGATTTCTCTGATATAGGTGGAGGCTGCAATCAGGAAAAAGAATAAATAACTCAACGCTACAGCTCCACCCACCCATTTTCCTAATACTTGTAATGAAAGCTCAATAATCGTTTTAGTTGGATCAATATTTGATGTAGATATCATCAGCTTTACGCATGCAAGTCCTAGCGGAATACTAATCAAGGCGGCAATCCACGCATCCTCGTGGGCTCCGGTTGCCATTGCTGCAGGATACACAAGTGCCATTTCCCCGATTAGCGAGAAAAGTCCAAGTAACATCATTTGAGCCGTACTGATCCGGTCTTTTTCAAGATTCATGAGATTCCTCCAAATCTGCTGCAAACTGCCCCTCAAGTTTTCTTTTGTCATTTCCTTTAGTATGTGATTTTATAACATAATTATTAATTGATAGTCGAAAAGGAATGTTAAGGGGATAATTATCAAGTTCTTCTGTCATACTATTTGTAGTTTGCTCACGGAATGCGGAGGTTGTGACATGAAGGATACAATTACTGGCACATTATCACACCGCTTGGAGGACAATTTGGTGCAGTTGGTTCAACTGCTCGGGACAAGCACCGATTTGATCACTAAAAAGCTGGAATTGGATGAGTCTACGCATATCGCTTTGCTTTATATTGATGGTCTTGTGGATACACAGGTTCTGCATAATTCCATATTATTTTCGCTTCTGGAACGTTGTACCCCTGACCAAATGAGAGATCTTGATGCTAATCAGAAGATTGAGCTTTTGCGAAAACGTATGCTGATTGCGGGGGATCTATCCGTCACGCATGACCTTGGGCAATTTGTTCATGAGCTGTTATCCGGTAATATCATGGTGCTGGTTGACGGAACATCCAGCGCCCTACGGATCGGACTGCCTGGATGGGAGGACCGCAATGTAGGCGAACCAAGCTCACAATCAGTTGTACGTGGGCCGATGGAAGGGTTCACGGAAAATATGCGGACAAACACGGCGCTGATTCGAAGGAAAATTAAAGATAGCCAGCTATGGCTAGAAACCTTCCAAATTGGTAAGGTGACTCAAACCAGTGTATCCATTATGTATCTCGCCAACATCGCTAATCCTGACCTGGTGCAGGAGGTGAAGCGCAGATTGGCCAAAATAGATACGGACAGTATCCTGGAGAGCGGATATATTGAGGAGTTTATTCAAGATACGGCTGCTACGCCGTTCCCCACGATCTATAACAGCGACCGGCCGGATACTATCGCAGCGGGAATCCTGGAAGGCAAAGTGGCGATTCTTGTGGATGGAACCCCCTTTGTCCTGTTGGTGCCTACCTTTTTTGTCGCTTTTTTTCAATCTGCCGAAGATTATTATCAGCGGGCCGATATTGCCACCTTGCTACGGTTCATCCGTTTTCTTTCCTTTTTCATTACGTTGCTTGCGCCTTCATTTTATGTGGCGGTTACGACTTATCATCAGGAGATGATCCCTACCAATCTGGTTATCAGCCTTGCCGCACAGAGAGAAAGCGTTCCTTTTCCTGCATTTGTGGAGGCAGTACTCATGGAATTAACGTATGAGATTTTGCGGGAGGCGGGAGTGAGGATTCCAAAAAATATAGGGCAGGCGATATCCATTGTTGGAACACTTGTAATAGGACAGGCGGCGGTTGCCGCGGGCTTTATCTCATCAGCAATGGTTATCATTGTATCCATTACGGCCATATCCAGTTTTGTGATACCAGAGACGGGCATGTCGATCGCTGCAAGAATCATTCGCTTTGTTCTTATCGGACTAGCTGGCTTTATTGGACTATACGGAATACTATTCGGTATCTTTTTAATCGTGCTGCATTTGGCGAGTCTGCGTTCTTTTGGCATGCCCTATATGAGTCCGATCGGTCCATACCGTTCAAATGATCTGAAGGATTCCATCTTCCGCTTTACCTGGCCGCGTTTAAAGACAAGGCCGGCAGAAAGTATGATTCAAAATCTTGACCGTCAAAGCACAACCAAGCAAAAGGAGTCGGCAGATGAGCCCAAAAAACCGTAAAACTGTTTCGCGACTGCTGCTTACCCTTTTGGTCCCTATGCTGCTCAGCGGGTGCTGGGAAAGACAGGAGTTAAATGAAATGGCCTTTGTGCTGGGAATGGGGCTAGATAAGGCTGAATCTGGCTATAAGGTTACACTGCAGGTGGTTATTCCTTCAGCAATTGCCTCGCAGGCGGCGGGAGGGACGGGAGGTGCCGGGGTGCCAGTGATTGTATCTACCTTTACGGTCCCAACGATTTATGAAGCCCAGCGCAAGTACAGTCTGGAAAGTGCGAGAGCCGGCTACTATGGACATATCCGTATACTGGTGATTGGAGAGGAGCTTGCCCGGGCAGGAATTAGCGAGGCACTTGATATGATGAAGCGGAGCCGAGAGCCGCGTAATGATTACTATGCCATGGTCGCCAAAGACACCACTGCCGAAGATGTTCTGAAGGTCCTTACCCCGCTAGAGAGATTGCCGGCAAGTAAATTATATAATTCCCTGGACAAATCTTATAAGACATCGGGCAAAACAGTCGCTGTTTCTTTGAACCAATTTATTGAAGATTTGTTGTACGAGGGGAAGAATCCGGTGCTAACCGGAGTGAAGATGTCCGGCAGTGTTAGTGAGGGCGAAAAGAAGAGCAATGTGGAAGATAGCTCGCCCACAGCCAAATTACAGTACAGTAATATAGCCGTATTTCGGAAGGATAAGATGATCGGGTGGTTAAGCGATAACGAGACGATTGGCTACAATTATATCACCAATAACGTTGTCAAAAGCTCAGGTTCTGTAATAGGAGACGACGGACGGCCCATCGTCATTGAAGCACTTCATACAGACACCAAACGTAAAGTCAAGATTATTGACGGTGAACCACATATTTACATCCATGTAAAGGCCTTGTGTAATGTTGAAGAGGTAATGAGCAAAGATAATCTGGAAGCAGAGCGCGTGATTACAGGGCTGGAAAGGAAATCGGAAGAACGAATTATCTTGCGGATGAAAACTGCAGTTAAGCAAATTAATGAGCGCTATAATGTGGATATTATGGGCTTTGGACAGTTGATCTACCGTGCCAACCCCCAAGCTTGGGCTAGGCTACAACAGAAAAAAGGGGACAATTACCTAAAATCGCTACCTATCCATTACAAAGCCAGCGTGTCGATTAACCGAATTGGTATTACAGACAAATCTTTTATTGAAGATATCAAGGAGTGAGCGCAATAGTGTTACTGCTTTTTCTGGCAACAGCAGCGGTTTGTGCGGTCATCGATGTGCCTTTGCTGACACGAGGAAGCAGGCGCCGTGACCTTCTGGTCTGGGGCTTGTTTTGGATCACGGGCATTGGTGTAGTGGTCTGCTCCTTGTACAAAATCAATGTGCCGAGCCCATTGCTTCTGGTCATGATGATCTATAAACCGGTTAACAATCTGTTTACATCCTGGTTTTATTAGGTTGTAAGGAAATTCACCTTTTGTACCTCGGAAAGCGCTCCGTTCCTAATAGTTTGATCTTGTTGATATCATGGGTCACAGTTGAGTGGCGGGAGATGGTTGCTTGAACAGCGAAATGCTGCTATCAGGAAATGCTTTTAAAAATAGTAGTAGTATCTTTGATTTTAATAGTAGAAGTGAATGTTGGTAAAAGCAGCAGCAGTCTAAGACTTTATTTTTCAAGTCCTAGTGAGCTGCTGCTTTACTTTTAGAAGCAGTCTCTTACATATCCCCGATAAGTGAGAAAAGCCCAAGTAATATTATTTGAGCCGTACTGATGCGGTCTTTTTCAAGATTCATGAGATTTCTCCATATCTGCTGCAAACTGCTCCTCAAGTTTTCTTTTGTCATTTCCATTGGACTTTTGTGTAGAAAAATTGGTAAAAATACAAGCTGGTTACGGAGGATTTTTTGTATTCCATATTTTCTCTAATTGACTTTATAACCCGACATTATTATTATCTTATACTATAAGATTAATTATCTCATACTATAAGGTATTAGCGAGAAGGTGTTGTGACCATTGGATTATAAAGCATTAGCGACAGAACTATTCGAGTATATCGTCAAATCGCGGAAACCGGCATTAGAGGAACGAGGGCACTTTTCACGTGGCGAAATGGGGATTCTCATTTGTCTGAATTTCAATAAGGACGGGGTTACCTCTGGCCACTTGAGCGAATACTTGTCCGTCAGTACGGGACGGGTAGCAACGGCACTGAAGAGCCTGGAGAAGAAAGGACTAGTTGTACGGCGTACTGATGTCAGCGACAAACGTAAGGTAATTGTATTCATTACGGATTCAGGTAAGCAATTTATGATTGATAGGCATAATGAAGGAATCGCATGGACCGAGAATGTTCTTCGAAAGTTAGACGAAGAAGATGCCAAAGAACTGATCCGACTCATTAAGCTTATTGTCTCTAGAAGCTGAATTTCTATGCAGAGCAGGATGCACCATACTTCACCAAGCATCAAAGACTATCAGATAAAAGGAGAGCAACAGAATGCTAAAGATATTCAAATATCTCAAGAAAAATGAATGGATGCTTGTGGTTTGCAGCCTAGCCTTCATCGTTGTGCAGGTATGGCTTGATCTGAAGCTACCTGATTATATGGCGGAAATTACGACCAAGCTGCAAACGGAAGGAACGCCTGTGTCCGAACTGCTGATTCCCGGCAGTTACATGTTGTTTTGTGCCGTCGGCAGTATGATTGCATCTATTATTGTGGGCTATTTCGCGGCAAAGGTGGCTGCAGGGCTGGCTATGCGTCTGCGTGCGATGGTCTTTGACAAGACCTTATCCTTTTCGATGGAAGAGATGAACAACTTTTCGACGGCAAGCCTCATTACCCGCTCCACGAACGATGTTACGCAGATTCAAACGGTGGTTGCGCTGGGGCTGCAGGTGATCATCAAGGCACCGATTCTGGCCGTGTGGGCCATTGTGAAGATTGCAGATAAAAACTGGCAGTGGACCGCCTCCACAGGAGCGGCCGTGGCTGCTCTGATCCTGATGCTAAGTGTCATTGTTGTTTTCGCTCTTCCAAGTTTCCAGAGAATCCAGCGTCTCACCGATAATCTGAACAGGGTAACACGTGAGCATCTGATCGGACTTCGGGTAGTACGCGCTTATAATGCAGATCAGTATCAGCAGGAGAAGTTCGAGCAGGCTAACGTCGAGTTGACGAATACAAACCTGTTTGCGAACCGTTTAATGACGATGATTGGCCCAGGTATGACCTTTATTATGTCAGGTCTGAGTGTCTCTATCTATTGGATCGGCGCTTACCTGATTAACGGGGCGGCCGTGCCAGACCGCATCACGCTGTTCTCCAATATGGTCGTATTCTCCTCTTATGCAATGCAGGTGGTTATGGCCTTTATGATGGTAAGTATGATATTCATCCTGATGCCTCGCGCCTCGATCTCTGCCAAACGGATCATGGAGGTTTTGAATACCGAATCCAGCATCGTTAATGGGCATGAGACGACTGGAGAAGAGAGCGTTATGGGGCAAGTGGAATTCCGTAATGTCAGCTTCAAATATCCGGACGCGGAGGAGGCCGTGCTTCGCAACATCAGCTTCACGGCGAAACGAGGCGAGACGGTTGCCTTTATTGGCGCTACAGGCAGCGGCAAAACCAGCGTGATCAATCTGATTCCCCGTTTCTATGATGTGACCGAGGGAGAGGTACTCGTGGACGCTGTGAATGTCAGGAACTATAATCAGCAGGCACTCCATAACAAAATCGGGTATGTTCCTCAGAGAGCTGTACTGTTCAACGGTACGGTCGTATCCAACGTTTCGTACGGTGATAACGGAAGAGCAGGAGCTTCGGAGAAACTTGTCAAAGAAGCCGTTGGTATTGCTCAAGGAACGGAGTTTGTCGAAAAAATGGATGGTCAATATCAGGGTAGAATTTCGCAAGGTGGAGCGAATGTGTCCGGTGGTCAAAAGCAGCGGCTGTCCATTGCGCGTGCCATCTACCGTCAGCCGGAGATTTATATTTTCGATGATTCCTTCTCGGCACTAGACTACAGAACAGACCGGATTCTGCGCTCCGCTCTCAAAAAAGAAACCGGCCACGCTACGACACTTATCGTTGGTCAGCGCATAGGTACGATCAAAGACGCTGATCGGATTATCGTGCTGGACCAGGGAGAGATTGTAGGGAGCGGCACGCATGAAGAGCTGATGACGAACTGCAGCACTTATCAGGAGATCGCATATTCGCAGCTTTCGAAGGAGGAACTCATACATGGATAAGAATGAACACACCGTCGACAGCCAGCAAATGAAAATGAATCAGGGAGGTCCCATGGGTAAAGGCCCTGCGGGGGGCAAGGGTGCTGGTGAAAAAGCGAATAATTTTAAAAAGACCATCAGACAGCTTATATCCTACAGCAAGGCCTATGTGCCTATGATTATACTAGCTATGGTACTGGCCTTGGTCGGCTCCACCCTCAACGTGATTGGCCCGGATAAGCTCAGTGATATTGCCAACCTGATTCAGGAAGGAATCGTAACCGGGATTGATGTAAGTGCTGTTCAGAAGATTGTTCTTGTATTGGCGCTTTTATATGGATTTGGTCTTATCTTTAACTATTTCCAGGGCTTCATTACGGCAACCGTCTCACAGCGTCTTACAAAGAAGATGCGGACAGAGCTGTCTCAAAAAATCGATCATATGCCTTTGAAGTATTTTGACTCTACGAGTTACGGTAATGTGCTTAGCCGCGTAACCAACGATGTCGATACCATCGGACAAACGTTAAACAACAGTCTCGGCACGCTTGTCGGTGCACTGGCTACCTTTGTGGGCGCCTTGATTATGATGCTTTATACAAACTGGATCATGACCGTTACCGGAATTGTAGCTACGCTGATCGGCTTTTGCCTGATGAGCGTGATTATGAAGCATTCACAGAAATACTTTGTAGCACAGCAAGCGGAGCTTGGCCAGATCAACGGTCATATCGAAGAAACCTATGCTGGTCATAACGTAGTCAAGGTATATAACGGGGAACAAGCAGCCAAGGAAGTGTTTCATGGCATTAACAGCCGCCTATATACAAATGCATGGAAGTCCCAGTTCATGTCTGGTCTGATGATGCCAGTCATGATGTTCATTGGAAATTTTGGTTATGTCGCGGTTTGTGTCGTGGGAGCTTTGCTGGTCAACCAACAGACTATAACTATCGGAACTATTGTCGCCTTCATGGTGTATATTCGTCTGTTTACACAGCCCTTGTCGCAGCTGGCACAGGCCGCAACCAATCTGCAGTCGGCGGCTGCCGCCAGTGAACGTGTATTCGAATTTCTGGGTGAAGAAGAATTGGCAGATGAGCGTCACAAGACCATAAAGCTGGACACCGCCAAAGGGGATGTCGAATTCAAACATGTCCGTTTCGGCTATAATACAGACCGTATGATTATCAAGGACTTCTCCATGAAAGCTGAAGCTGGTCAGAAAATTGCCATTGTCGGTCCGACAGGCGCCGGTAAGACCACGCTCGTGAATTTGCTCATGCGGTTTTATGAGCTGAACGATGGAGAAATCTACATTGACGGAACCCCGATTAGTCAATTAACGCGTGAGAATATTCATGAATTATTCTGTATGGTGCTTCAGGATACCTGGCTGTTCGAAGGAACGATTCGTGACAATATCGTCTTTTCCAAAGATCATGTTACCGATGAGCAGGTGGAAGCTGCTAGTAGAGCGGTGGGGCTGCACAGCTTCATTAAAACACTGCCGCAGGGCTATGATACAGTGCTGGACGACAAAGCCAATCTCTCCGCCGGTCAAAAGCAATTGATTACCATTGCAAGAGCGATGATTGAAGATTCACCCATGCTCATTCTGGATGAGGCCACAAGCTCGGTTGATACGCGTACGGAATTGCTGATTCAACAAGCGATGGACCAGCTGACTGTGGGGAAAACCTCCTTTGTGATTGCTCACCGACTTTCGACGATCAAGAATGCGGATCTGATTCTGGTCATGAAGGATGGTGACATTATCGAAATGGGTAACCATGAGGAATTGCTGGCTAAAGGCGGCTTCTATGCTGATCTATACAACAGTCAGTTTGAACATGCATCCTAAAAGTAACTGCTTGAAAACATAATAAATATCCATATAGTTCCATCAACATTGACATCAGCAAGTGGACATTATAAGGTATGAAAGCCAGAATTTCTTAATCATAATTGTGGAGGCAGATCAATGAACCAGCGTTTTCGAATCACCCGTTCCATGCAGGAAAGTCCGGTGGAGCAATCCATTTCCCTGGAGGAGTGCAAAGATTACTTTGCATCCCAGCCAGACTTTTCGTATTCACGAGTGCTTATTATACAAGGTGCTGAGAGCACCATGTCGATTGAGGGAGATTTTTTCATGTGGAAGTATGCTGACGTAGAAATACCTTTTCGCCATTACATGGGGGATGTGTATGTGGCTATTTCCGATGAGGCTGTCGTGCCTAAGATGATTGAAATTGCAACAGATTTGCAAGCAGATGTGGTGGATGGGTGAAGAACTACTCACTATTTTTATTCTGCTGAAGGTTATTGACTTCGTAGTGTATCTTTACAGCAATGGACAGTGCTGATTTCTGACTGCTGACATCGAGTTACATAGATGTCAGCATTTTTGTTAACCACGTAACTGCAGTGGACATAGTAAAGCTACAAAATGGTAGACTTCATCCGCTGATCGCCTCTTATTGGCAGATGTGAAGAAGACGGAAGACCTGATATGTCAATATACTGGTAAGAACAATCCATAACCACAAAATACATATTCATTGGCTGGATGCTAAGAGACTTAACAGCTGGATCAACGAAAGGGGGGACGTATGCTATGTTAGAGATATTTCGTTGTTTCTCATTACGGGAGGCAGTTCAAGCTGGAAAATTAGCGAACAACCGTTGACGGTAAACTCCCAGGATGTGGACCAGGCAGCGAACAATCCGATTACGTCCTACAGCAATATTGCGTATACGCTTCGCTTTTATGCAGGAACACATTTTCAGTCGCTCAGGAGTTATGACGGTAAAGAATATGAAGCTATTGGAATTGGCTTAGATACCACGATATTCTCTGATGAATATAGCAAGTATGGTGAGTTTACAGGTAGTTTTGTTGGCTTGACCTGTGCCGATCGTGTTAAACATCAACAATATGCTGATTTTGATTTTTTCGAATATAACGTTGATGAAATGAATGAATAAATAAGTATTATTAGTTACCAAATGGTTACTATAGAACATTAAGGTGCCTACTTCACAAAAAACACGAGCGAACTTATTATGAATTTGAAAACCTAGGTTAAATTAATATTGTAACTTTGAAGTCTTTAGTTATCAATTATGATATTGATGTGTGAGGGAGATTTACTGATCAAGCAGGAACCTTTTACTTCAATGGTGATGGGCACGAAACGAAAAGGATAAAAAATTTTGAAAGGAATTTGAGAATGACAATTGAAGCGAATAAACAACAGATGCACCGGTTTACAGAGTTCATAAATACGGCTAGCGTAAAGCTAGCAGAAGAACTTATTGCCCCAAATGCGATTTTCTATGTCCCAGCACGGGAAGATGCGATGAAGGGACCGGATGGATATCTTGCAATTATCCAAATGATGCGAACTGGCTTCCCTGATATCCAATGGACACTGAAGGAGATGGTTGCTGAAGGCGATAAGGTGGCTGCGCGATTCATTATGCGAGGTACGCACCAAGGCAGTTTCTTCGGTTTTCCTCCAACAGGGAAAACCATCGAGGTTCAAGCGATGAATTTTTATCGATTCTCTGATGGGCAAATTGTAGAAGAATATGGTCAACCCGATATGCTTGGATTACTTCAACAAATTGGCGCTGTTCCAAGTTCGTAGAGGTTCATTTCAATACGACATCTGATGGTGTTCTTTGTTCGATGGATATGTAGCTAAGTAGGACAAATGTTCGTTTAAAATGGAAGCTACATAGGGAAGCTTTCCATTTTAGACGAATAAAAGACATACACTGTTTGTGCTGTGAACATTCGTACTTTGTTATGAAATATAAATAAAATAATGCCTGAGCCTTTGAATGTAGCTATACGCATCAAGACATCAATTCATTCGAGGCTCTCTCTTAAAATCTCTAATCCTCTTCTTAATTCCTCTAAAGAACTAGTGGATGAAAGCGCTACTCTTAGATAATTTTCTTCTGCATTCCCACCGCTCAGAAATCGATTGGAATGAAATACACGAACCCCTTTTTCCAGAAAAAAACCTTCAGAATAAGCTTCGTGCATAACTTTTGGTAAACGTAGCCATCGATAAAAACTCAGTGGATGTCCCCCGTGGAGAGTATTTGGGAAGAATTCAGCAAATAACTGGTTGGCTGTCTCGGCCAATTGTTTTTTCTTCGTAACAATCATATTTGCTTTTCCTGACAGAATCAGCTCAGTTACGATCTCTGCGTCCAAAGAGGATGTTTTGACGTTGACGTTGTATATGGCCTTCATCATTGTGTCTTTGAATGCTTCGTTAAACACGATATAGGCCACTCGAAGACCTGAGCAGATGGATTTGGCGGTGCTACAAATATAAACCGTTTGTTCAGGGAGCAGCTGATACATCGGCTGACCATAATGATCTATAATGTCCGCTGACAAAAAGGCATGAATGTCGTCCTCAATCAGGATCAAATGATGTTTTTGAATGATCTGAGCTAATTCTTTTTTTCGCTTTTCCGGAATTACAATGGTCGTGGGATTAGCGCAGGAAGGCATTAAAAACACACCATGTAAATTCGATTGAGAACATTGGTCTTCCAGAGCTTCAGGTAACATACCATACTCATCCCCTGAAATGGGAACTAGTTTGATACGAAACATTTTGGAGACTTCAATAAAATTGGCATACGTATACTGGTCAACCGCAATTCGGTCCCCGGGTTCAAACAGTGCTAAGAGTGTAATAGCTAATGCATTTTGGGCTCCTGAAACGATCGCCATATGTTCAGTATCGGCCTGGATGCCAAAAGCCTTCATCCAATTGAGAGCAGCCAGTTTATGATGCGGGACACCTGCAGGATCATTGTAATTCAATAGCTGTTCCAGATAACTTTTCTCTACCACGTGCTTTAAGGCCTCAGTAACCAGATCATTGGTTTGCTCAAATGAGGCAACAAAACCAAGGTCAATATGTACGTTTGAGGATGGATCTTTTGAAATGGTGACCGACCGAGCCGCGTTGGCTGAAACAAAGGTGCCGTTTCCGGTCACACCATGAATTAATCCTTTAAGCTCGCAAAGCTTGTATGCGCGTGTAATCGTTGTGAAGTTCACATCCAAAAAATCGGCCAGCTCTCGCTGAGGGGGAAGTTTTGTACCCGGAGCCAAAAAGCCATGTCTGATGTCATGTTCCAGCAATAGGGCGAGAGAGCGATAAAGCGGTCGTTGCAATCTATCCCTGTCAGGTTTCCACGACATCGGATAATGTTCAAACGAATTAAATGGCATAGCACACCTCACAATATTGTAATGCATACAATTGTATCATTGATTGTATGGATTTACATTGCTAAACTAACGAAGAAATGTAATCTTGTCAAGGAGATGTAGCAACGATGATACACAGAAGTAAGCTTCAATTGGCCTTTAAATCAGCTTTCCCTTCCACACTTCCCATACTGGCTGGATTCTTGTTTCTAGGGATTGCCTACGGCATTCTTATGAATATATCTGGCTTTGGTGCGGGGTATGCGATCCTTATGGCCCTATTTATTTTTGCCGGATCCATGGAATTTGTTGCAGTGCATTTACTGCTCGGTCCGTTCAATCCACTAGGTGCCTTGCTAATGGCCTTAATGGTGAACGCCCGGCATTTATTTTATGGCATATCCATGCTTGAAAAATACAGAGGCAACGGATTCAAAAAGTTCTATCTAATTTTTGGACTATGTGATGAATCGTTTTCAATTAATTACACTGCAAACATTCCCAAAGAAGTGGACAAGGGATGGTATATGTTTTTCGTAACTCTGCTTAATCATAGCTACTGGGTATTTGGCGCTGCCATTGGTGGATTTTTCGGATCTCTGGTGCGCATTAATATGGAGGGGCTTGAGTTTGTGATGACAGCGCTCTTTGTTGTGATCTTTGTTGAACAATGGATGAAAGAGAGCACACATCATAGTGCAGTGTTGGGTTTGGGAATTTCGATCCTTTGTCTGCTTATTTTTAATAGCGAAAATTTCATCGTTCCATCTATGATAGGTCTTCTTATCGTGCTCTCCTTCATGAGAAAATCACTAGATAGAATGACAGGTGAGAGACACGATGTCCATGACTTTGTTTGAAAACATCACAACGATAGGAATGGTCGTCTTGGGAACGATAATGACCCGATTTATTCCATTTATTTTGTTCCCTTCGGGACGTCCCACACCTAAATATGTACAGTATCTCGGCAAAGTACTTCCCTCGGCAGCTTTAGGACTGCTGGTCATTTACAGTGTTAAGGATGTCACTTTTTTCTCTGGGTCTCATGGTGTGGCCGAATTGATTTCCATTGTCTTCATTATTATGCTGCATCTCTGGAGAAGAAACATGCTGATATCCATCGCTGGCGGTACACTGCTCTATATGCTCCTGGTCCAATTTATATTCTAAAAGTTGATCATCTCCGTTGTTGCAGGTTAGCTATTGAAACTTTACACAAAATAGTTGGAGTGACTATCAGTTGCACGAACAATACCCAAGAGGACTAATGTTAACCTTAGTCCTCCGTTGTTTTTAAAATATTCAAAGGCTTGTCATTCTCGTCCTCAAAACACTTAATCGGGCTCAGTTTTTTAAGAATCCTTCATGTTACGAGGAATTTCCTCATTGAGCTTATGATATTCCAAACCCCACGTTTCCATAACATTAATGATGGGTCTTAAAGTATTCCCTAAATCACTCAAGCTGTATTCGACTCTAGGTGGTACTTCGGCATACACGGTTCGAATGACGATACCATCCTCTTCCATAGACCGCAAATTTTCTGTTAGAACTTTTTGACTGATTTCTGGAATACTTTTACGAAGTTCACCAAAACGTTTGGTTCCTTTCAAAAGGTCTCTCATTATTAGCAACTTCCATTTGTTTCCTATAAGTCCAACCGTTGTCGCCACCGGACAAAGAGGCAACTCTTTTTTTGTAATCATTCGGTCTAATCCTCCAATAGTTACTTTTTGGTTCCTATCTAATAAAAAGGTGCCTACTTTCAAAACGATTATATTGCTTATATTATAAAGCGGTCGAGGAAAAAGCAAATTAAACGAAAGGTGGAGAAACCTTGAATGACAGCTTATGGATGCAATTAACAGCCTACTTTTCAAATAACATGCATGTTTTTTTAGCTACTGGGAAAGAGCATATAATAATAAGTTTACTAGCTTTACTCTGCTCTGCCTCCATTGGAATTGTGTTGGGTTACGTAACCTGTAAGTACAAACGAACAGAGAAATGGATCGTATCCTTGTTCCAAGTTCTAAGAATTATGCCTAGTTTAGCTGTTCTACTCCTTTTAATCCCTATTATGGGGACGGGAACAAAACCAGCTTTAATTGCCCTGGTACTGTTGGGAATTCCTCCTATATTAATGAATATGATAGCCGGTTTAGAGTCTGTTCCCTCTTTTTTACTTGAAGCTGCTCATGGAGTGGGTATGTCAGAACAACAGGTAATGTGGCGAGTCAAATTCCCATTAGCTGCGCCAATGATTCTGACAGGGATTAAAATAGCTGCCATTGAGGTCATTGCGAGTGCTACCATGGCTGCCAAAATAGGAGCGGGTGGATTAGGGGAAATCATCTTTACTGGTTTAGGACTTAATCGAGTGGATTTACTTTTGATTGGTGGGTTTTCGGTGGGAATTTTAGCAATTACAGTCGGGGTAATGCTTGATATGTCCGAGCGTATTTTGTTTAAATATAGATTTTTGAAAAGGTAGGTAAAAGATATGTCTAGAAACAAGAGAAAACTGTATTTTTCAATTTCAATTTTTCTTGTATTGTCGCTCATTTTAAGTGCATGTGGTGATAAAACAGAAAATGCTGAAGATAAAGCAGCAACGATACGGATCGGTACGAAAGATTTTACTGAGAATTTGATTGTGGGTGAACTTTACGCTTTGGCTTTAGAGGGTGCGGGATATAAGGTAGAACGAGTACCCAATATTGCGGGCTCCGTTATCCATTCATCTATTGTTAACAACGATATCGATATGTATCCAGAATATACAGGTACCGGTTTATTATCCATATTGAAAGTAGATATGCTCACTGATCCTGACGCGGTTTATAAGAAAGTTAAGGAAGAATATAAAAAGCAATTTAAAATTACTTGGCTAGATTACTCTAAAGCAAATGATGGAGCAGGACTTGTTATTCGTTCGGAAGTTTCTAAAAATCTAGGAATTACTACAATTACTGATCTACAAAAACATGTAAGTAAGCTTCGATTCGCCTCACAAGGAGAAGTTGACCAACGTGCAGACGGAATTCCAGCTCTAGAGAAAGTGTATGGTAAGTTCAATTGGAAGTCATCTAAAGTATATGATAACAGCTTGAAATATGAAGTGCTTAAAAACAATGAAGCGGATGTTGCCCCAGCTTACACAACAGAAGGGCAACTAGTTAATAAAGATCAGTTCACACTGTTGAAAGATGACAAACAAGTATGGCCTCCGTATAACTTGGCTCCTGTTGTTCGTGATAATGTGCTGGATACAAATCCAGAGATAGCTGAGGTTATTAATAAGGTGAGTGCGGCGCTGGATACGGAAACGGTAACCGCCTTGAATGCAAAAGTGGACGTGGATAAAAAAGAATATGAAGATGTGGCAAAAGAATTTTATGACTCAATTAAATGAGTGTGGGGGATAACATGAGTCTTATAGCAATTGAATTCCAAAATGTGTGCAAAACATACGCAAACTCCAATGACTTAGCTGTTGATCATGTCAATCTGTCTATTAGGGAAGGCGAATTTATAACCATACTGGGTTCGTCCGGATCAGGAAAAACCACACTATTGAAAATGGTAAATCGTTTAATTGAACCTACCCAAGGGAAGATAAAACTATTTGGTGATGACATTGCTGAAATTGATCCTGTAGCGCTACGGAGAAGGATTGGCTATGTTATTCAGCAAGTGGGTTTGTTTCCTCATATGACCATTGGACAAAATATTGCTACTGTGCCCCGGCTTTTGAAATGGGAAAAAACGAAGGTGGATGAAATGGTGCACAAATTGTTACTTTTGGTTGGGTTAGATCCAGTAAACTACCTAAATCGTTACCCTTCTCAACTATCGGGAGGTCAGCAACAGAGAATTGGACTAGCTAGGGCTTTAGCAACAAATCCTAATACAATGTTATTGGATGAACCTTTTGGAGCCATAGACGCCATGACTCGTCTAAATTTGCAGGATGAACTTCTGCGGATTCATGGGGGAGTTAAGAAAACCTTCCTATTCGTAACGCATGATATCAATGAAGCATTTAAGCTGGGAACCAGGGTAATAATCATGAATCAAGGTAAAGCCTGTCAGTTTGATACGCCAAGAGAAATTGTTGCTCATCCCGCAGATGAATTTGTCGCATCGCTTATTCAATCTTCAAGAGAGCAAGAACGTTTCTGGGAGGGGTTAAAGTGATCGAATATGCCATTAAGCATCCGGATAAGTTAGGAATTGCATTACTGGAGCATGTGGAGATGCTAATTGTGATCATGCTGATCTCCATTGTCGTCACAGTACTCTTAACAATTTTAGCCCTGACTTCAGAAACGATATCCAGGTTACTCATTTATATCTTTTCGATTCTTTATTCAATTCCCAGCTTGGCCCTGTTCGCAATCATGATCCCCGTGACAGGTTTGGGTAAAACGACAGCGATTACCGTGCTCATAGCATATAACCAATATATCCTACTACGTCAGTTTATTGCAGGTTTGAATCATGTTGAACAGTCTATTATTGAGGCAGCCACTGGGCTTGGTATGAGCCGTATTCAGGTATTGCTTCATGTTCGTGTGCCTTTGGCCATCAAAGCTCTTTTTACAGGATTAAGGCTAGCATCCGTATCTACGGTTGGAATGGCGACTATAGCAGCATTTATAAATGCAGGCGGATTAGGCTCGATATTAAATGATGGCTTACGAACCATGAATATAGATAAGATTCTGTGGGGAAGTGTATTGTCAGCGTGTCTCGCTATTGGAACGAATGCAGTATTCATTCAGTTTGAAAAACGAATCTACATTGGATCGGGGAGATCACTTTTATGAAGGCTGTTGTACTGGAAAGGGCCTGTAAACCTGAAGAACTAAAGATAAAAGAAGTTCCAATCCCCAAAGTTAAACCAGGTTGGGTACTTGTTAAGATCAAAGCTTTTGGAATAAACCGCTCTGAAATGTTTACAAGACAGGGACATTCCCTATCCGTCAAATTCCCACGGATTATTGGTATTGAATGCATAGGGCAGATCGAAGATCCATCTGACAGCACATTTCAAAAAGGGGAGCGTGTTGCTTCATTAATGGGGGGATTAGGCCGAGAATTTGATGGAAGTTATGCTGAATATGTTTTGATTCCTTCAAAACAGGTTTATTCCATTCCAATTGAAATGAAATGGACTGAGCTCGCTGCAATTCCAGAAATGTATTATACGGCGTATGCGTCCTTATTCGAATGTCTCCAATTAACTGCTGACGAAGTGCTTCTCATTCGCGGTGGGACGAGTTCTGTTGGTCTGGCTGCCCTTCAGCTAGCAAAAAGTACAGGCGCCACAGTCATATCAACCACTCGGAACAACGGAAAGCTAGCATATCTTCAGCAGGCTGGAGCAGACTTTGCTTTACTCGATGATGAGTATTTTACAAAAGAAGTTTATAAAATCGCTCCAAATGGCGTAGACAAGGTCCTGGAGTTGGTCGGCACCGTCACAATAAAGGAATCATTGCAACTGGTTTCAGAGCAAGGGACCTTATGCATGTCAGGGATACTGGGAAATGAATGGACACTTGATTCCTTTGAACCGTTAATTGATATACCGACAGGTGTTTATTTTACGGCATTTACAAGTGAAGTTATCAAAGAAAACGTACTAATCGACCTGTTCAATCATATTAAAGAACATGGAATTGTTCCGCCGATTGCTAAAGTTTTCAAGCTAGAAGAAATCCGAGAAGCTCATCTTTTAATGGAGAGTAATGATGCGAATGGTAAGATCGTAATTTTGAACGATTAGTTCAGAAGATTAAGATTTCAAGGGTAGGACACATCGTTGTTGATGTTCTCTAGAACGTGATGCAAGCCTAAATGTGCCAGATCATTAATAAAATTAAATTCAAAAATCTTATATTTGAAAAAATATTCAAGCGATATCAGTGAAAGAGGCCTTACACCATAATTTATAGAGGTGTAAGGCTTTTTCTATAAGGGATTACCAAACTTTAATATAATTTTTACCTTTTTTCAAAAGTGTAATCGGCCCTATTGGAGACTTTTCTACTCTCTGCATATCCAACAAATCAGTATTCAGGATCACTTCACTACCATCGGGGCGCTCAAATTCAGCGTCAACGATACGTACCCGTGCTAATGTTGCTGTTGAATGTACTTCACCTAGAAAAACATCGAAATTTTCCGGTAATTCACAGGAAAGATAAACTTCTTCTCCCTTATCAACTATTCTGAAGTTTGGATGAAAGCTTTTGTCAACTATCTTATCTTTTTCTCTTTCAAACGGTTCTGCTCCGGCCAAATACGCATTGTTATTAATATAAACAGGTTGTTCCACCAAGTTAAATATTTCAGCGTCTCCGGGATTTTTGTGCACGTTTTCAATATACTCTTCTAAAGAAGCCGTGTGGTTTTTATAATGGGACGTTCCGACACCTTCTAATCCATCAGCTCCAATGAAAATATTATTATAAAAACGGTCATCACCGCCGTAAATAAAAGAAAAACCTGCGATTTTGGTGCTGTGGGGGAGGTGATACTGTGTAGAACGTGTCATTTCTTTCCAATGATTCATCTTACCGCAGATTAGGTTGTTTATGTAAGCTCCACCCTGTGACACATTGTCCAGAGAATATTCAGAAGCCATTATATTGTGATCAACGATATATGGCCCATGGCTTACTTCAACAAACAAATCGCGATTATTGCTATAAAATAAATTCTTACTAATCCTTGTTCCCTGTGTCTGCCAATCTGACCATAATCCTAAAGAGCAGTCATGGATACGGTTATGATAAATCTGGACATCTATGGCTGCATGGAGCTTGATTCCTGCAATTTCGTGACCGTAGAATTCACGTTTCAGAGCAATATTATATATATGGTTGTGATGAATTTCACTAAATACACCGCCTAAGTGACCCACAATTCCATTTTGACCGCAATCATAAATCGTATTATTACGGATAATATGGGAGCCGATTTTTTCCTTGCACCAGCCATTACGTTCAGCAGAAAAGACAGATTCAAGCTGGTACTGGTATCCGGGTTTGTCTTTCCGGACGGAGCGATAATTATGCCCGGTGGAGGCTTCTTTACCAATACTGATGGCGCTGCATTTTGCATCGTGAAGGATATTGTTTTCAATAATCCAACCCTTGCTCCAATTGGCACCAAGCAGTCCAGGCTGATCCGCTGTCGGAGGTGCCCATGGTGTTGCGGCCTGCGCCATTTCAAAGCCTCTTACTGTAATATAATCAATCCCTGTATCTTGGGGATAGAAACAAGATCTGCGAACGTTAACCTCAACAAATTCTTTGTTCGGATCAGCGCCTTGGAAATTCGCATATATGGTTGTATTATCAGCATTCACTTCTGCAAACCAGACATATTTTGTCTGTTCCTGATTATGAACAGGAACCATTTTTCTTGTCCAGTGGTCCAATACTTCTGTTGTAACCTTCGGATCGATCAGTTGTTCAAAGCGGCTAACTTCATAAAAAGACATACCGTTTAAATAAACGTCTCCTAAATGCTTGGTTTCCTCAATTGTTACGAGCCAATCTCCGGACACTTCAAGAGCATATGGGTTATAGTTACCAAAAAACTCATTCGGCAATACAACCTTCCAAACATTCCCTTCTGCATGCTGCCAACTTTGAATATGCTCAGAGCCTTTAATGATTACTTTTTCACCTTTTGCAGCTTGATAAGTAATTCTTCTCTTGGTGCTTAATCCTTTAAATTTTGGTTTTACCCATTCACGATATACCCCTCCATGGACAATAACCGTGTCTCCTGCCACAGCAGCAGAAGCTGCTTTATTGATTGTCAGAAATGGATCTTCTTGACTCCCCTGGCCGTGATCTGAACCAGTTTTTGCTACGTGATACTCCATAGTCTTATATCCTCCTTTAAATTCAATTTATTTTATTATAGGAAATAATATTTGTTAATTCTATCCAAAATATAGTACACTTTAAGACAATATTAGTGTTCTGGCAAAGGAGAGTTGTATGGTCTTATTTGAAAAACATGGAATGGAGGGGGAAGAATTCTTTCATTTTTTTCCATTGAAGAATTATAGCTTTCCCCTTCATTTTCACCGCGCATATGAAATGATCTATGTTAATGATGGACAGCTATATGTATCCATTGATCAAAAAGAGTATCTTTTGAAGGAAAATGATCTGGTCTTTATCTTTACAAATCAAATGCATGAATTTAAGACCATCGATTACTCTGATATTACAATCATCCTTTTTTCGCCAGAATTGATCGGCGACTTTTTTATGAATTTAAAAGGCTTAATTCCAAATGACAGTGCACTGCATTTGGAGAGAGCTATTGATTTTAGTAAGCTGAATTCAATCTATAGCCAGAAAAGTTTTTTATATGCTGTTTGTGCTGATCTGATAAATCAGAAATCGTTTACCCTAGTTAAGCAATCACCTCAGACAAAGGTGCTCTATAAGATGCTGCTTTATGTAGAGGAAAATTATTCTATTGATTGCACATTAAAAGACATTGCAAAATATCTGCAGTATGACTATCCTTATCTATCAAAGTTGTTTGTCCAACAAATGAACATCACCTTCACAGACTACTTAAATCATTTTCGGATTTCACAGGCATGCTATTTGCTGAAAAATTCCCAGCAGGCGATTGGTGAAGTTGCAATCAAGTGTGGTTATAACAATTTAAGAACCTTTCATCGTAACTTCAAGGAAATAACCAGGAGAGCGCCTAGAGAATATCGAGCAATGGACTAAAGAAGAACGGCATAAGCATAATGTAAATGCGTTGAGCACTTTGTTGACCTTCAGCTTAAACTAGCTGGTGATTATGTTGAAAATATAATCATTAATTCTCAACAATCTTCAGATCATAATTTACGATCCTTCTAATCCAAAGTTTTGCTAGCAATAAATTAGAAAATCCATAAACGCAGCCATCCAATTACCAAGAATTTTTCTACATGGCGCACACCATTTTAAATCGGTTATGTGAACAGGTGCGGCAATCCCTTGTCATCTAAAAGCCGTGATTTACGAGGGCTTATCAGGATATCTGGTGAGTGGTTTCAAAGGGTTCGTTTCCTGTCTGGTCACAGGGCAGAAGCTCACTCGGTTGTGATGCGCTCGGCAACAAAAACGATTCGATTCGTACACAGTATACATCACACAACAAATGTTTTCGGTACGTTTGCTGTGGCAGTATTCACTTCATTCTTAAGGGTCAAGTCGCCAAAACTTAAAAATAGCAAGTCTCTTGCAACTTAGAGACTTGCTATTTTGTGTTTTCGGTTCATTAAATTTTGTGAAAAAAAATAGTTCCAAAGTTATGAATTTTCTAAAAATTTATACTTTTAACAGCAAAGGGCACTGCGGTTGGTACGTCATGTCGGAACGAGGAGATTGATTCAAAAAAATTGGTTGGTAAACTTGAGCTTTGAGTTAATAAAAAAATGTCGGATGACAAAAGCCATGTTGCATTAGGAGCCGCCTAAATGACGGCTTTTTTGTTTTAAGAAATCAAGTTCATGCTCCGAGCCAAGGACAAGAACTTGATTATTCCATTGCCGATTAGATATCTACCTATTTAATGCTCACTATACCGACCATCCAGTTGTCGCAGGAGCAGACGACCTCATTCTGGAGCGGTTGAAGCGAGGTTCGTTGACTGTCAAATAAGAAGCCCTTAGTGAGCTTTTTTTAGACAATTCTTTAATAGATAACCCAATTTATAAATTTATACTGTGCAGCTTTGAAAAAGCTCAATAAACTTCTGAGCTGCTGAAGAAAGGGGCAAGTCTTTTTTGATAGCAATACTTAAAAACCTTTTAGGTATGATTTCTTGGATGGGCACTATGAATAGCTGTTGTTGATCCAAATCGCTGCGAACAAAATCCTCGATTACACACGATATGCCCAAACCTTTTTTAGCAAACTCAATTAACAGTTCCATGGTACTCAGTTCTATTTTAGGTATTACTTTTAAGCCATATGAAGTGAAAAAGTTGTCAATATATTTTCTTGTATTAAGTCCTTTCTGCATGAGAATGATCGGGTAATTTACTACTAGTTCTTTTAAGAATATTGGTTTATCACATATTTCTTTAAATCTCTCACCTACTACAAAACAATCTTGTATTTCTATTTTTCCAATCACCGTCAGAGAATCTCTGCTTCCGTTCAGATTGATGATTCCTATGTCAACTTCGCCTGACTCTAGCTGCTTAATTGTAGAATGAGTAGATTGATCTTTGATATAAATCTCGATATTAGGGTAAGCCAAGGAGAATGTCTCTAGGTATTGCATCAAGAAGTTACTACAAGCTGTTGTGCTTACGGCTATTCTTAGTTGGCCAGCATCTAAATTCCTTAATTCCAAAAATTTTCTTTCAGCCGCCTGTAATAACTCATAGCTTTGTTCTACATATTGATATAATATCTCTCCTTCCGCAGTAAGGGACACTCCTTGTGCCCTTCTATGGAACAACTGTCCACCTAGCTTATTTTCAAGCAGTTTTATGGACTGACTAACTGCCGATTGTGATGTAAATAGTTCCTTTGCCGCATTAGACATACTTCCAGCTTTTACTGTGATATAGAAGATCTTATAGAGTTCATAATTAATATCCATATAAGTATTTAGTATACCTCCTATACTTATTATTAATTTTACTTATTATACTGCGTGAATTATACTCGGGTTGTCAATGATTAATCGATAAATTGAGAAGGTGATCAATCTAGTATTCCCATATTTAAGATATATTATTGACTCATCTGTAGGAGATATTCAATCTTCAGAATTTGAGAGGGGATAATACTGTGAGGCGGGATTACTTTTGCAATGGACACACTTGAAACCGTTCTTTTGGTATTTTCTTTTCTCGTGGTTCTAAAATCGGATAAACGATTTATTGAAGCACTTCGTTCAATTTCAGATTGGCTAATTGATCAAAGTAAGAGAAAGGGGAAAATACATGGCTATCATATTCATAATTTTCGCATTATTGGCAGGAATGGCCTTGCCTACACAATTTAGTGTTAATGCGCAGCTAAGGACAGTGGTGGGATCACCTATTGTTGCTTCGGCCATTTCTTTTACAGTAGGTGCCATCTCATTAATAATCATATCTTTTTTTGTAAAAGGATCGTTGTTCAAAAAAGAATGGTTTGAAGCTCCCTGGTGGATGTGGACAGGAGGACTACTGGGTGCTTTCTATGTATTGGCGACAACCATTCTCATGCCCAGAATAGGAGTAGCAGCTACGGTTGGATACGTTTTAGCTGGACAAATAATCGTGTCGGTGATCATTGATCATTTTGGATTAATTGGTGCTAGTATGCACACTTTGAATATTCCTCGATTATTGGGAGCTCTTTTGGTTATTGCAGGAGTCTTTATCGTACAAAAATT
This sequence comes from Paenibacillus sp. FSL R7-0340, assembly GCF_038002205.1. Taxonomy (NCBI): domain Bacteria; kingdom Bacillati; phylum Bacillota; class Bacilli; order Caryophanales; family Paenibacillaceae; genus Paenibacillus; species Paenibacillus sp. FSL R7-0340. The sequence goes on along the minus strand of NZ_JBBOBY010000001.1, from coordinate 3,338,916 downwards.
TTAAATACATTTGGGGGAAACGTACATGAGCAAAATAAGAAAAGACTTTCTGTGGGGAGGGGCTATTGCTGCTAATCAAGTAGAAGGTGCACATCGCAGGGATGGAAGAGGGTTAAGTACCGCTGATATTCAGCCGTTTATTCCAGGAGCTGATCCTATTGATCTACATTTTAATAACATGGATTCAGAAACATACGAAAAATACAAACATGGGACATACTATTTCCCTAAGCGCCAAGGAGTACATTTCTACGAACGATACCGTGAGTATATCGATGCGTTAGCAGACATGCATGTAAAAACGTTGCGGTTGTCTATTTCTTGGAGCAGGATTTTTCCGAATGGAGATGATACCGCTCCAAACGAGCAGGGTTTGGCCTTCTATGATCGATTATTTGAGTACATGAAAGAAAAAAATATTGAGCCAATCGTCACGATTTTCCATTATGAAATGCCTTTAAATTTGGTTGAGCAATATGGCGGTTGGACAAACCCGAAACTGATTGATTTCTTCGTGAAGTATGGGGAAACCGTCCTGCAAAGATATCATCAAACCGTTAAATATTGGATCATTATCAATCAAATTAACCTTGTCCACAAAGAGGCATTTGCCTCCCTTGGCATACTGAAAGATAAAGTTGATCATTACGAGCAGTCTCAGTTTCAAGCGGTTCATCACCAATTCGTAGCTTCTGCAAAGATTACTGAGTTTGGCCACAAGCTAAATCCATCCCTTCAAATGGGAATGATGTTGGCCGATACGTTAACCGCCCCTTATTCATGTGAACCTGCAGATGTCGAACTGAATTTCAGACGGAATCGAATGCAATATTTCTACAGCGATGTTCTGATTCGAGGAGAGTATCCAGAATATGCATTGACGTATTTCGAAGACCATGACATCCAGCTGGAAATTACGGAATCGGAGAAAGAGTTGCTTTGGAACAATACAGCCGATTTCCTTGCAGTCTCTTATTACTGGTCAAATACTGTTAAAGCTAGTGAGAATACGATGGACCCTAATTCTACCGTCAAAAATCCCCATTTGAAAGCGAATCGCTGGGGCTGGTCTATAAATGCTTCAGGATTATATCTCTGCATGTCTAAGTATTGGGACAGGTATCATGTTCCCATGATGGTGGCTGAAAATGGTCTTGGATTTAAAGATGTTTTAACAGCGGACAATAAAGTTCATGACGATTATCGCATCGAATACCACCAGGAGCATATTGCAGCACTGAAAGAGGCAATACATGAAGGGGCAGATGTTTTTGCCTATTGTACCTGGGCCCCTTTCGACATCATCAGTGCAGGTACTGCTGAAATGAGCAAAAGATATGGCTTTATTTATGTGGACTATGATGATGAAGGTAATGGAAATGGGCAATTCCATTATAAAGATAGTTTTTACTGGTATAAGCAAGTTATTGATACAAACGGCGAGGATCTTCATAGAACCACCAACGATTAGGATGAGAATCACTAAATGATGAAGGCACCGCCGGATCATTTTGTATCGTTTTTGTAATACGGTATGTGGAAAATGGTCCGGGCATTTATAATAGGGGGGACAACTATGAGTTATCAAAAATTGGCAAAGGATATTCTGGATGGCGTAGGAGGAAAAGAGAATGTAAATGCGGTGTGGCATTGTGCCACTAGATTGAGATTTAAATTAAATGATGTGAGTACTGCAGATACCAAAAAGATTGAAAACACAGATGGGGTCATTACCGTCGTCAATAGTGCCGGACAGTATCAGGTGGTTGTTGGTAATTCCGTTGCTCAAGTCTATGATGCACTAACATCATTACCTGGAATGGCATTACATGCTTCTAGCAACAATGAAAGCGCTTCAGAAAAAAGAACTGGGAAATTTAATCCTGTCAGTCAGTTGATGGATTTTGTTTCGGCCGTATTTACGCCATTTCTGGGAGCCTTGGCTGGATCCGGAATTTTGAAAGGCATTCTAGCTTTATTTACAACAATGAACTGGATATCGACTGACAGTGGTGCGTATAAAATATGGAATGCAGCAAGTGATGCCATTTTCTATTTTTTGCCGATTTTCTTGGCATTTACTGCGGCCAAGAAGCTTAAAGTCAACCCATTCGTAGCCGTTTCGTTAGCTGGTGCACTCATTCATCCGTCTTTAGTAGAGATCGTATCCAATTCACAAACGATTGATTTCTTTGGCATACCGATCATACCAATTACGTATACGGCGTCTGTGTTTCCCATTCTGTTGTCGATTTGGGGCCTCTCTTACTTGGAACCTTTGTTGAACAAATTCTTTCCGGAATCAATTCGTAATATGCTAACCCCTCTGGTTTCTCTAGTTATCATGTTGCCTCTAACTTTGGCTGTTATCGGCCCTCTAGGCACAAAGATCAGTGACCTGTTCGCCATGGTATTGTTAGCAATCTTTGGTTTCTCCCCATTACTTGCTGGGTTGGTTTTAGGAGCGTTCCATCAGTCGATTGTCATTTTCGGAGTCCATTGGGCGCTGATTACGCTGATGATAAACAATGTCGCTAATCAAGGATACGACCAATGGTTGCCAATTGTATGTGCAGCCGTACTTTCTCAAGCAGGTGCTGCTCTAGGCGTATTTTTGAAAACCAAGGATGCCAAAATCAAAGGCCTATCGGGTTCTGCAGCAATCACAGCCATTTTTGGTATCACTGAACCGGCAATTTACGGCGTAACCCTTAAATTAAAGCGTCCATTCTACTGTGCAATGATCGCTGCTGGTATTGGAGGCGCTGTTATTGGATCGTTTGAAGTACATGCATCCACATTTACATTTCCTAGCTTGTTGGCTATTCCAACTTATTTAGGCCAAGGTTTCATTGGAGAAGTCATCGGATTAATTATTGCATTCTTTGGAGCCGTCATTTTAACTTATTTCTTCGGTGTTTCGAATAAGAGTGTGACGAATTTGAGTGATCAAGCAAATCCAAACGAGGTTATGGTACCTGTGAATGGCCAAATTGTTCCTTTAAGCAGTGTAAGCGATGAGGTGTTTGCTTCTGAAGCGATGGGTAAAGGAGCAGGGATTGTTCCAATTAGCGGAATTGTTACAGCTCCGGTAAACGGAACGGTAAGCAGCGTGTACAAAACCGGGCATGCGATTGGCATTGTATCTGATTCCGGTATAGAACTTTTGATTCATATCGGTATTAATACTGTGAAATTAAAGGGACAACACTTTAAACCATTGGTTAAGGAAAATGATAGAATTGGCATTGATGACAAATTAGTTGAGTTTGACTTGGAGCAAATTAAGGCTGCGGGTTATGATTCTACGGTAATGGTTATTGTTACGAATTCATTTAATTATGATCAAGTGCATGTGAATCTGGAGGATCCAAATTCAAAACAGTTATTACATGTGATTCCTGCAAAACCTAGCGTTTCTTCTTCAAATTTGGTTTAACACAGGACAGCATGGATTTGATCTTGGAAGTAAATTGAAAAAACGTATAACAGCCAGCTATAGCTATTATAGCTGGCTGTTTTTAGTAGATAGTTCTGTTGCTAACGAAGAAAAGGATTAAGAAATTACGAATGCTTGGGTAGTTCAGCAAAGTATTGGACAATAAGGTCTCGAAATAGCCTTATCGACTTCGAGAGGTAATGAGTCTGCTTCTAGGACAATGTAATTCAAAGCCTCTAGAACACGTTCAGCACCAATTGCAAATATGAACCACATCTGTTGTTCCTCCAACACTCATAACGAAAAATTTTAATGCAAACGTGCTTAGTAGTCTCCCCTTCGAAAAGGTATTAGCCGAATGGTGAACAGAATGTTTCTGTAGACTGAAGATCCTTTAGTATGAATTTCAAGTGTTCTCTAGCTGATTGATTCAATGGTTGTAAGGGCAAAGGAAGACTGGGACTTGAGATCAAGCCACTTATTTCTGCTGCTGCTGAAATAACGCGAAGGCTGCCATATTGACGAAATAACGACCAAAGCGGTTCAAGTAGCGCCGAGAGTTGTTTCGCTTCTTCAGCAAAACCGGACTGGGCCAAACGGGTCATTTTTTGGCACGCCCTTGGAAACAAACCACCAAGAACTGAGTACCATACTTCACAGCCTGCATCCAAGCCAGTGACTGCGGATGAGTCTCCACTTACTCCTATAGTTACATGGGGAGGAATGGCCGTTCGCAGTTTTCTAATGCGTGCCTTGGCTGCTTCAGGATCAGAAGGCACTCCAGGAATCTTGATAGAACGAACGTTAGGCAGCTCAGCAATCCGACCGTGCAACTCATCACTGAAATGAAAATGTGTAGTCCCCGGATTATCATATACGCAGAGCGGAATAGAGAGCGAGCTTGTCACCTGTTCATACAACGAATATACCTCTTCATTTGTTAATGCCTGGTAAGAAACAGGAGCTAACAGCACTGCGCTTGCTCCTGCTCTTTGTGCATCTTCCGCTAATCGAAGTACTTCAGAAGTACGAATCGCACTTATACTTGTCATCACGGGAATCCCCTCAGATGAATGGACAGCAAGTCGAAGCACACGTAAACGTTCTTCTCGATTAAGATATGCATAATTTCCAGTTGAACCCAATGCACCAATTGAGTCTACACCAGCTGCAACTAATCGTTGAATTAGTGTCACAAATGCTTTTTCGTTAATACCTGCCTCGTTAACTGGGGTGAGTGGAAAAGCAGATAATCCACAGAACATAAAGCTACACTCCTTTATTAATTGACCTTCAAAATACAAACACATTATAAAAATGAATTAGACACAATTAAAGTACCAATTGAGAGACAAATAACAGTACCAATTCTTCTAGACAAACTTAAGATCGAAACAAAGAGATATGAGCATCAAGCTTCAGTGTCAACTTGGATATTACATCTTTTAACAGATCAGGTTAATTGAGAAACATAAAAAGCATTCTATATAGAATGCTTTTTATGTTTCTCATGATTTAGTGATGTATCAGAGTGTGTTAATATGCGGTCAAGTACTTTTTCAGTAAGTGGCATAAAGTAATTGAGTATTAGCCCCCCTAAACAAACGGTTAACAAAGTTCCAATGCCAATGGGTCCATTTAAAATGACTGCTATGATCAAGAATATAAGATAGATGAGTGTTCTCGAAAAAAATAGATTTGTTCTAGTTAATTCTTGTATGATTAATGTTAATCGGTCAACTGGAATTGGTGCAAAATTTGTCTGTAAATATGTTGCAGTTCCTAATCCTACAACAACTAAACCAATTCCAAAACAAACAACTTTGCTGTACCATAGTTCAGGTGCTATCAAATTGTGTAATAAAAAAAGCCACATATCAATACCAATACCCGTTATAAATGCTGTTAACAACCCCAAAACTTCTGGTCTTTGTCTTTTCAAAAGCGAATTACAACATATCAATATTATAGCTATTATGATTTCCCAACTTCCCACAGTAAGCCCCACATTTATGGACAGTCCTACTAAAAGTGCATCAAAAGGCGAAGTCCCAAGGTCTGATTGTATAGTGAACGAAATTCCAAGGGATAATATAAAAATTCCTAATACAAAAAAAATATATTTCACTTTACTCGACCTCTTTAATATATTTTTTTTGTTGCAAATGCAATAAAAATAAGGTAAATTCAATATATATCATTTTTATTGCATTTGCAATAAAATAGGTGCGAAGGAGTTAACTATGAAGGAAGTACTTCGTGAAATTGGAATGATCGCAAGGGCATTAGATTCTATAAGTAATATCGAATTTAAAGAATATGACCTTACAAAAGGGCAGTATTTGTACCTTGTGAGAATATGTGAAAACCCAGGAATCATTCAAGAAAAGTTAGCTGAGATGATAAAAGTAGATCGAACAACTGCATCTCGTGCTATAAAAAAACTTGTAATTAATGGATTTATTGAAAAGAAAGAAGATAACCATAACCAAAAAATTAAAAAACTCTATCCAACAGATAAAGGGAACAATGTTTATCCTTTTATAAAAAGAGAAAATGATTATTCCAATAACGTTGCATTAGAGGGATTTTCGGAAAGAGAAGTAGAAACCATTTTCAATCTTCTTCAAAGAGTGAGAGAAAATATAGGGGAAGACTGGGAATTTGTAAAAAAGGGGAACAAGAGAAATTATTGATTTACATGAAGGAGCGATACATTAAGTGACTGTAAAAATAATAAAGTGCAACCGTGAAGATTTACAAATACTCCAAGAAATAAGTATTGAAACATTTAATGATACTTTTAAAGATCAGAATTCACCTGAAAATATGAAAGCTTATCTAGAAAGAGCATTTAACTATAAGCAGTTGGAGGAGGAATTGTCCAACGACTCTTCAGAAATCTTTTTCATCTATTTTAATGAAGAACTTGCTGGATACTTAAAGGTAAATATGAATGATGCCCAATCCGAAAAAATGGGTGATGAGTCGCTCGAAATTGAGAGGATTTATATAAAAAACAAATCTCAAAAACATGGGCTTGGCAAATATCTGCTAAATAAAGCTATGGAAATTGCGATTGAACATAATAAAAAGAAGATCTGGCTCGGTGTATGGGAAAAAAATGAAAACGCCATTGCTTTTTATAAGAAAATGGGGTTTGTTCAAACTGGCGCACACTCTTTTTATATGGGTGAAGAAGAACAAATTGATTTCATAATGACCAAAACAATAATATAAGTTTAGGATGATATACGAATTCTTATTAATTTTATATTGTGATTTATTAACTAATGTGTATAATGTTAACTATAATTGAATTCAAAAATGTTTTCTAGGGTTCCGCGATGTAATATCGGCTGGTCCGAGAGAAAACTCACAGTCGTCGTACTGTGCCACGGAGGGATAAAAGCCTGGGAGAAAAACTGCTGTATGCAGTATTCTCTCAGGCTTTTTTTATTGCTGCTATAAATCCATACTACATTTGCAGCATTATCAAAAAGGAGGAAGCACAGAATGAACAAGACATGGTTATCTGTTGTAATTGCGGCATTATTTGAAGTTGGATGGGTCATCGGCCTGAAACATGCCAGCGGATGGTTAGAGTGGGGGGGCACTTTAGTTGGAATTTTAGTAAGTTTCATACTCATGATTATGGCTTCCCGTACGCTTCCGGTAGGTACGGTGTATGCAGTGTTTGTCGGGTTGGGAACGGCCGGCACTGTATTGGCAGAAATTTTGTTGTTTGATGCTGAGGTACAGGGATCTAAATTGTTGCTAATCGGGGTGCTTCTGCTCGGAGTTGTAGGGCTCAAAATACAGAGCAAAGAGAAGAAACAAGGAAAAGAGGTGCACTGACGTATGAACTGGGTATTTCTAATTTTGGCAGGCGTATTTGAGATGATGGGAGTTCTTATGATTAATAAGCTCCATAAAGATCGGAATTTCCTGTCTGCTTTTTACTTGCTTGCAGGCTTTGGATTGAGCTTCTTGTTTCTATCCCTGGCCATGGAAACACTACCCATGGGAACGGCCTACGCTGTCTGGACCGGTATTGGGGCTTCTGGCGGGGCCATATTGGGCATGATCTTTTACAGTGAACCGCGTAATACCGCGAGAATTCTGTTCATTGCGATGGTACTCGGTTCAGCAGTTGGCCTAAAGCTGGTAAGCTGATTAATGATGGAATTAGACATACTGGTCATCTTAGAACAGCAGCGAACTATCTGAATGCTTATGGGCTATCATTAAATTTAAAAATAGAAAGAAAAGACCAGCGTGCAGACAAAGTATCGATAAGAAATTTTGTCTGCATGTTTTTTTGCATTTGCTTACCCTTCTATACTCTGATCTTTAGGATCGCCGCGTTGTGTTTTCAGTTTTAGAAAATGAAGAGTCATTTGAAGTTTCAGACGAATATCACCATCGCTTAGATCAATCTCGAAAAGCTCACGCATCCTGTTGATTCGATAGAACAAAGTATTTCTATGAATAAAAAGTGTTTTAGCAGCAATATTTGGAGTGTCCACATATTGAAGATAGGCTTCAAGGGTAGGTAGCAAACTTGTTTTGTGGGCATTGTCATAAGCAATTAACTTTTGGATAACTGGATGGCAGAAGTCAGCGAGATCGTTCTGTTCCGATATGATCTTTCCAATATGCTCGCAGAGATAGTCCTCATACATATATACTGGCTTGTTAGAATTAAGTTGGAAACCAATCTCGATGGCGGTTAGGCATTGCTTATAATATTTTCGCAAAAAGGTTAAATGACTAAAGCAGTCACTCAGCGAAGCAGTTAGGCCGTTTACTTGGAGAAATTCCAGAATTCGTTTGTCTTCAGCAATGATTTTACAGGATGAATCAACGAGGGAAATGAGAAATACAATACGTCCCTGATATACGATCCAACGGCTATCCGGAAGTAATTGGATCATATGCTGTGCAACCAACTGAACTTTCCCGTCAAAAAAGCCGTTCTTCAGGTCTGTCAAGGTCATCACTCTCAGGTAAGGTGTAAGCGTCCATTCCAGATGAGCCAGTCGCATTGCGATGACATTAGCATCATTGAGCTCGCCTGTAAGCAGTTCGGAAAGCAAAAAACTATGCATCATTCCTTGATTGCAATTATAAAAGTCGTTCTTTTGCAATTCTACCGAAACCAACTCACAAAGAAATTGTACGAGTTCAAAATCAATATCTGTAAATTTACGATCCAGTTCCATAACACTGACCTGCGCGAATTCTATACCATGTACGTACACAAAAGCTGTTATCCAACAGTCGTTGGTCTCGGGATCGCGTGAATAATAAGGAGTAAGAGCCATACGGGTCAGTTCGTACAGATTGGATTTCTTCATGCTCTCAATATTACTGTCAAGAATATAACCCAAATTTCGCTGCTGTTCGATATCAGGTCGGCTGGGGATGGGGGCCTGACACATAGCGAGTAACTTATAGCCTGCGTCGACAATGATTACCGGATTACCAAAGATGCGGGAGGCCTCGTTTGTCAAGTATTGTAAACCTTTGTTTGAGTAAAGTGCGGATATCAGAGTGTGCATATGCTCAATGAGCCGATTCTCATGAGCAAGTATAGATGAAATCTTTCCCGAAAGATCCAGCAGATCCAGTCCATTTGGCAGAAGGGTAAGACAAGTATAAGAGTCTACAAGTGCATCACAATCCTGAATGCAGAAAAGAGGAGTGTCTGTAGGTAAGTCCTTTGGCAAATCCGAAAGCTTGCCTATATAAGCTGTGTCAGCCTGGAAAATGGAACTCAACCGCAGGATAGTAAATTCACTGATTTCTTTTGTTTGCATGGCCTCTTCGGGCAAGGAAAGATAACAGTCGCTAAGTTTTCTGATTATTTTTTGAATTTTCACGAGAGCAGCCTCCAAAAGCTTTTTAATCCTTGTGCAATATTACAAAACATCGTCACTATATTGGACCATATTTAAATTCCAGCACATGGGATATAACGTTTTTATTATATATACTGAAATTATTACACGCTGCAATAAATGACACTTTAATCAAAAAATGAGTAATATTGTTTAAAATCAAAAACTCTGTGAGGGAATAGTTTTGGAATTATGTGAGCAAATTTATGCGAAATTAGTGGAGAAAGCTGAAACTCTCGCATGGATTTGCTTCAGGATCTATGCCTAACAAATACAAATTGCAGGAGGATATTAATGAAAATTTTAGGGATCAGTTGCGGTAGAAGGATGAGTAATTCAGAAATCCTTGTCAAGGAAGCTCTGATGGGTGCTGAAGAACTGGGTGCCGAGGTAGAGCTTATACGTCTTAATGACCTGCAAATTAAACCTTGCACGGGTTGTAATGCTTGTGTAGTGAGCCTGCTTGAAAAGTGTGGCTCAGGAGATTGTGTGATAAAGAATGATGATTATGGATTTATTGAAGAAAAAATAATGGAATGCGACGGGTTAATTTTGAGCTCCGCCATTTATGAGAAAAGTCCGAGTGGACTGTTGAAGACTCTGAATGACCGGATGGGGCCCTCCCATGACATTGCCTTCCGAATGATTGCCAAAAAGCAACGCGAAGAAAGAGGAATAACTACTGGTAAAGGCCCAGATGAAAGAAGCTTTAAACAAAGAGTGGCTTCTCTTATAGCTGTAGGAGGGAGTGAGTGGGACACACTTGCACTGCCAATGCTCCATCTTTTCACGCTGCCGATGCAAATCAATGTTGTAGACAAAATGCTGGTTAATTGGGTTGGCTTGCCTGGATCAGTAGTCTTCAAGGAAAATGAATTGAACAGAGCTAGGCAATCTGGTCGTCATGTGGCTGAAACACTAATGAACTCGAATACGGAAGCGAAATATATTGGCGAATCTGGTTTATGTCCAATCTGTCATTCCAAACTCGTTGAAATCAGGAATCATGATGATAATTATCCTGCAATATGCGGAATTTGCGGTGTAAAGGGCACTTTGGAGGTTGAACAGGGCAAAGTTAAATTCAATGTCGCGGAAGAAGATAGAGCGCATTCTCATGTTCTAATCTCCGGGAAATTCGAGCATGCGGATGAATTATATAAAGTTTCATTAAAACCTAATTCCAAGGCTGGCGAGTTGCCTGAAAGATTAAAAAAATACAAAAACTATTTATCTTATTCCAGACCTGCTCGTAATTGATATTCCGAATAAAGTGCTTATTCTTTTTTTGAAAGGCTGGGAGCGAATTTGGCTGGTAAGATGCTTGCTGAAGCAGGCATGGTTGGAGCTGGTCTAAACGGCGTCAGTTTTTCATCTTACACACTCTTTTGGTTTATAGGACCTAAGATCATTAATGATAATTTAGTTGTTGGGAAAACTTCAAAAAGTATCACTCTGGAATATTACTTACTTATGTAAAGACCAGTCAGATGCAATAAGGTTCTGAACATAAATCCTTTGTTGCTGTAACTAACCGCATCACCTGGATCAATCCCTAAAAATTGACCTGACACTAATCGTTAAACTCCTTCGAAAAGATTCATCAGACTAGCTCCAATACGTGAACTAATCACCTACACAGTTCTTCAGGGACTTTCATGAGGCAGCCTTTTGAGGTGCTCGTTCTTGAGAATCCCCCGTTCGGGCGTGTACTTTCGTACAATTGACTTTGATTTAGAATTTGATCCATACTTCAGATGAACGGTTGTTCAAAAAAACATTGGAGGGATTTTTCATGCGTTTGGGAGGAAAAGTTGCGGTCATTACAGGCTCAGCATCAGGAATGGGGAAAGCGATCGCAGAATTATTTGCAAAAGAAGGCGCAAGTGTTATTGTTTCAGACCTGAACATTGAAGGAGCTGAAGCGGTTGCAGCAGGAATTAAATCAGCTGGCGGAACCGCCGTCGCAGTAAAAACCAATGTTGCTGATTTAAATGATATTCATGCTATGATCGATACTGCTGTTAATGAATTCGGAACTCTCGATATTTTAGTTAACAATGCGGGCGTTATGGATAACATGGCGCCTGTAGGAGATGTGGACGACGAGACATGGGATTTTATATTCGATGTTAACACAAAAAGCGTTATGCGTTCGATTCGAAAAGTTATCCCGATCTTCCTGGATAAAGGGAATGGAGTGATTATAAATACGGCATCTACGGGCGGCTTCAGCGGCGCGCATGCGGGCGCTGCTTACACTGCCTCAAAGCATGCGGTAATCGGTATTACGAAAAACACGGGGTTCATGTATGCTCAAAAAGGTATCCGATGCAATGCCATTGCGCCAGGAGCGACAGCCACAAACATTACTTCAACGATTCATAACTTAAATGAGTTTGGCGCGTCCCGAACGAAGGTTACACAAGGCGTAATTCCTCGCGTAGGGCAGGCGGAAGAAATCGCAAAAGTAGCCCTTTTCCTGGCATCAGACGAATCGAGCTTTGTGAACGGGGCTGTTATAGCTGCAGACGCGGGTTGGACGGCAGGCTTCTAATCCACTGTTTAACGAGCACACATGCTTCAAAATATATAATCATCGAAGTAAGATCCTTGCAAGGTTAAAGTAATATTCAATTGAAAGAGATGTAATGTCAAAAATAATGTTATAAAATGACAGGAGCGTTGACACACGATCCCGTCATTTTTTAGTTATATTTAGATATCATTATCATGAATGTGAGCTGCATATCGTTTTTCTCGTTTTTTGCGATCGAATAAGGAAACACTAGTCACCGCAGATCCCCGAGATTTGCGCGAATATTATCTGAATACATACTACAAGGATGTCGAGGGACAAGAACAAGGTCCCATTGAAAGTCGCTATTTTATCGGCTTTTTTATTTTATCGGTACAGTTCTTGTCCCAAGCCAAGATAATCAATAAAAAACTTACAGTGAACAAACATCAGACGAGGAACATTGACATATGAAAAAAACCATTGGATTTATTGGAGTCGGTAATATTGGAAGTATGATTGCTTGTTTTGCAGTGGCTGCAGGATATGACGCTGTAGGGGATAGGGATGTAACCAATCGTAGTAAGAGGCGATTGATTACATCCCTATTTTTGGCGTGGAGAAATCAATGTGGTCATTAGTGACTTTTCTTCAGAATCATCTGAGGAAGCTCTAGCAACAATCTGTCCATCGTGAGCGGATCATCGAAATTGTACTTGTTCTCGGTAAGAATAATACGGTCGATGCTTTTCGAGTTCCAGTATGGTAACTGCATCAGTCTTCTGTATAACCGGATCGTACGGGGATCGTTATCCATGAGAATAAAATGGGTATCGGCTTCATAGCTACAGGCATGTTCCGGTCGCGTCAGTTGAAAAGGAATGCCTGCCCGGATTAGTTCCTTCACCTTCGGAGGAGGCTGCATGCCGTCAGGGTGGTATACAGTAACTGCAAAGCCTTTCATGCTCATGATGTAGAGATTGCCCTCAACGATGGAAAACACAGCTGCTGTTTGCTTAACATCCATATGCTTCGCCAGGCCTATCCACATTTGTTTACTTGCAGCGCGATGCCGATAAATCCATTGTTGTGCAAGCTTCTGCCGATTCATTAGCTCTGCTGTTTGCATGATTCTTGAATAGACGTGTTCATAGCGATCGATGAGCACGGTTGGGGCAATGGATGCCAATTCTTCGATCCAATCTTGACGGAAACCAGAATGAATGATCAGGTCAGGAAGAAGCTTACGTATTTTGCCCGGTTCACCCAGTAATCCAATATCCTCAATACCATTGATGGAATCCCAGTACAGACCTCTTTTACCTATGATCTCCACATCTGCGCCTATCGGCGTGATACCCAAGGACAATAGATCGCCCAGCGAATAACCAACGGCAACGATCCGTTTGTAAGGAACCTCGGGCATGAGCACGGGAGATGAGCTGACTGAAGCAGCCTCCTCGTACTGGCGGGGAGTGATCCCTTCCGTTTGTCTAAACTTGCGCGAAAAGTAACTCTCATCCTTGAATCCCACGGCTTGGGCAATCTGTGCAATCGTGTCCTCGGTCTGTAACAACAGCCGCTTGGCGTGTTTCATACGAATATCCAACACGTAGTCCAACGGTTTTTTTCCTGTAATGGACTTGAATAAGGTACTGTATTGCCATTTAGCCACACCTGCGATGCTGTACAACTGGCGGGCCGTAATGTTTTGCTGATAGTGAGATTCGATATAAGTGACTGTATGCTTCACCGCTTGAATGTTATCGGATATTTCCGTATTCCGTCGAATGTTTTCCATCAGGAACAGGAGTAGTTCCTGCAACGCAATCTGCTGTTTCAATCTCGACTCTTCGGGGACGGGAGTGGGGCGCTTCAATGAGAGGTCGAGCGTTCCTGCCAAATCAAGTAACCTTGATTCGTCAGTAATGTTCATGCGCGTCTCGTACGGAATCATGGACAGTAATTCATTGGCTGGTTTCGACTCTCCAAGCCGGTATACACTGAACACGATGACGATGGCCGCCGCGGTATTCAGCTGCGTGGCGGACGATGAAGCCCCCAATGTTTCTTCGTGCGGATCGACGAATTGAATGCTGGCCTGCGCATCAGGTGCAAGCAGTAAGACATCGTTTTTTTCGGTCTGCACGAAATGCTTCCTCAAGTGTAACACACCGGATGTCGACTTAAACACGACGAGGCGATGCGCCCCAGGCGAGCTCGGGATAAGCTGTTTGCAGGACAGCCTGCGGAAAAGGCTCACGCTTTGAGGGATGTATATGTCGTATCCTTCATTCGGCAAAAAGGAAATTTCTTTTCCGTCAATTGTTGAACGTTCCATGTTGTGCTCCTTAACCAAATGTATTTTGAACCGCGGTTCCAAGCAAGACATGCATAGACAAGTCAATTGTCGCAAGCCCGGTTCTGTTTTTTGTGCTATAAAAAATCAGAAATATATCCATTGTTCAATCATACCAAACTCCTTAACATAAATTGAAGATGATTTTCATTCTCATTAATGTTTTAGGGGGCTTTACCATGCGAAAGAGAAAAATGTTCCAAGGCATACTTGTCATGCTATTTATGCTTCTGCTTGCTGTGACAGCGGCATGTTCCAAAAAAGAGGAGGCAGCACCATCTGCGTCAGCTAACGGGGAACAGGAAAGAGCTAAAGAAATAACGGTTTCATGGATGAGGGATTTGGGTCCATCTAATCCGCACGCGTACTATCCATCACAGCTGTTCTCACAATCCATGATTTACGAACCGCTGGTTGAGTACGGCGAAGGGGGAAAAATCAAGCCTCATTTGGCCACCAGTTGGGAGATTAGCGAGGACGGCAAAGAATATACTTTCCATCTTCGGGAGGACGTCCAATACTCGGACGGAACACCGTTCAACGCCGCTAGCGTCAAGCGTAACATAGACGCGATCCTGCAAAACAAGACGACGCATAGCTGGCTGGGAACGGCCAAATTGCTGGATCACCTCGAGCTTGTTGACGAGTACACCGTCAAGCTTGTCATGTCAGAGCCGTACTATCCGGTTTTGCAGGACTTAACGACCGTGCGTCCATTCCGCTTCTTGGCCGATGCAGGCTTCCCGGAAGGGGACAATACGCTGGAAAGCATTCAGTCTCCCATCGGCACGGGGCCATGGATGCTTGAAGAATACAAGCAGGATGAATACAGCGTATTCGTGAAAAACCCGAACTATTGGGGCGAACAGCCTGAACTGGACAAGATCACGGTCCGCATCATACCGGATGCCGAAACTCGGGTACTAGCCTTCGAGAAAGGCGATCTTGATCTCATTTTCGGAGAGGGTTCCATTAGCCTTGACGAATTCACGCGCCTGCAAAAGAACGATGCATTCGAAACGGAAGTATCGGGCCCGTTGGGCACGCGAAACTTAATCCTGAATACGCAGAATGAAAAGCTGACGGATATGCGAGTAAGGCTTGCATTGCATCACGGATTTGACAAGGCTGCGATGGTCAAAGGCATCACGTCTGACGTGGAACAGCCTGCGACGCAGGTGCTAACGACCGATTATCCTTACGTTAGCCAGACGTTCCCTGGATTTGCATACGATGCCTCCAAAGCAGCAGCTTATCTGGACGAGGCAGGATGGAAGGTTCCGGCATCGGGCGGTACCAGGGAAAAGGATGGCGAGAAGCTGTCGTTTGAGCTGATGTACGATACAACTGACCGCATCCAGAAAGCGATGGGCGAGACACTTCAGGCCGAATGGGCTGGACTTGGCGTTAAACTTCAGTTGACGGGACTTGAGCTGACCGAACAGACCAAACGTTTCCGTGAGGGAGACTATGACATGAACTTCTGGTTCAACTCCGGAGTGCCTTACGATCCACATACATTGGTCAATGCGGTAGCGGAGCCTACCTTTGGCGTTGCAGAGGCACATCTCAATATTGAAGGCAAGGCAGAGCTTGACGAACAGATCAGGCAAGTACTGGCTTCCGTTGACGAGAAACAGAGACAAGAGCTTTATGATCAGATTTTACAAAAAGTTCAGGAAGAATCGGTTATTATACCCCTGTCCTATATTCGTCAATATAACGTATACCAGAAAACACTGGATAACGTTTCATTTCCAGAGAGCAGATGGGATCATCCATTTAATAGCATTCACCTAAAATAAAGAAAAGGAAGGGCCACTTATGGCAGGTTATATTTTTAGAAGAGCACTGACGCTGGTTCCACTCGTGCTGTTCGCCACCTTCGTAGCTTTTGTGCTAATGAGGCTCTCTCCGGTTGATCCGGCCGAGGCGTACTTCTCGGCAGCTCATATCAAGCCTAACGAGCAAATGCTACAGGAGAAGAGGGGAGAACTGGGGCTGGACGATCCCTTTATGTCTCAGTACGTGCAATCTGCTGTTCGCATGCTACAGCTAGACCTCGGGACGTCGTACCTGTCCTCCAAGTCTGTCTGGGGAGAGATTTGGCAACGGTTGCCCGCAACGTTGCAGTTGACGGGGAGCAGTATGTTGATCGCTTTCGTAGCTGTTGTCACACTAGGGTATCTCTCGGCCGTACACGCCGGGCGGTGGGTAGATTATGCGGTGCGCATTCTTTCCTACATCGGCGCATCCTTACCGCAATTCATGCTGGGTTACTTACTGATCTATCTGTTTGCCCTCCACGGGGACTTGCTTCCCGTGGAAGGAAAGGGCACATGGCAGCATTTGATTTTACCATCATTGACTCTCTCTTTGGCACTTGTGGCAACCTATGCCCGACTGTTTCGCGAGAGTATTCTGGAGCAGATGAAGCAGGCTTACGTGGACTATGCGCATACACGAGGACTAAAGCCGCGCAGCATCATGCTCAGACATGTGGTTCGACTGGCCATCCTCCCCATCATTACCGGATTCGGTATGAATCTGGGTAGGCTTATCACGGGAACGATTGTGGTAGAACGAGTATTCTCCTGGCCCGGTTTGGGGCGGTTTTTCGTGGAATCCATTTTCAACCGCGATTTACCAGTCATTCAGGGCTATGTTTTTTTTGCTGCATGTCTTTACTTATGTACAAGTCTCCTAACCGATCTTCTGCACATGGCTGCTGATCCGAGGCTTTCCTTGCAAGAAAGGAGCAGGTAGGAATATGAAATTGAAAAGTTTGTTTTTTGGCAAGCGGCTGGTCGTAGGCTTGTGCCTGTTCTTTTTGTGTGTTTGCGCAGTAACAGCTATCTTTGCTCCATGGATAGCTCCCCATGATCCGAATCAGATACGAATGGCTGACAAGCTCGTTCCATCCTCGGCTGAGCATTTACTGGGTACCGACCATTTGGGCAGGGATGTGTTGTCCAGACTCATCTATGGTGTCCGGATTACGTTTGGACTGGTGTTGGGTGTCTTTTCCATATCTGTGCTGGTTGGTGTATCGATTGGCATGTTATCCGGTTACGTAGGCGGTTGGCTGGATCAGCTATTAATGCGGATTTGCGACGGCATGCTTGCATTTCCGAACCTCGTCCTTGTGCTTGGCATCGTTGGTATGCTTGGACCAGGGATATATCAGGTCATTATTGCACTGCTGCTGGTACAGTGGGTGTACTATGCACGTATGACCCGGGGTCTGGTGTTGCATCTGCGTTCCGAGCCGTATTTGCTGGCTGCCCTCATTTGCGGTTCCAGCCGATTAGTGATCCTGAGAAGACACGTTTTTCCGCATATTTTCCCGCAAATTGTGGTGATCGGTACGCTAGAGATGGGGTGGGCCATCATGGATATTTCAGCTCTTTCCTTCCTGGGACTCGGCATTCAGCCGCCTACCGCGGAATGGGGAGCGATGATTAATGAAGGACGCGGCTATTTGCGCGAACACCCTTCCCTAATGCTATATCCGGGATTGTGTATTTTACTTGTAGTCACCGCGTTCAATGTACTGGGGGAGTCGCTCTCCCAACTGCTCGGCGTAAAGAAAGTGAAGGAGAGGAGCACCCGCAATGTTCGAAGAACATCACGTCAGATCGGCAACCCCTGAACCATTGCTTGCACTTCATAATGTCTGTGCCGATGTGATCGAAGACGGCGCTTCTCAACGATTGCTGGATGATGTTTCGTTTTCGTTGCAGCCTGGACGCGTCGTAGGTCTTGCAGGACAGAGTGGCAGCGGCAAAACGCTAACCTGTCGATCGATTCTTCAGCTACTCGATCCTGCCATCCGCATAAACGGCAGCATCAGACTGAGAGGTGATGAACTGAACGGCATGACTGAAGAGCAGTTACGCACCATTCGCGGAAATGATATTGGATATATTGTTCAAAATCCAATGAATGCACTGGTTTCTGTTCATACCATCGGAAGCCAGTTTGTCGAAACGATCCGCACACATGCCCGGTGTAGTAAAACGGATGCGTTGACACTGGCTGTGCAGGCACTTGAAAGTGTAAGGCTGCCTGATCCGCTGGAACTTCTCAAACGATATCCGTTCGAGCTTAGCGGAGGCATGCTGCAACGCGTGTTGATTGCGCTAACGATGTGTCTGTCACCCTCCATCGTCATTGCGGACGAGCCCACCACAGCCCTCGATAGTATTAATCAATACCATGTATTGGAGGAACTAGAGAGACTGCGGATGAACCAGGACGTTGCCATCCTGCTTATTACGCATGATCTTGACGTCATCGCAGAGATGGCAGACGAGGTCATCGTGATGCATGAAGGACGGATCGTGGAACATAACGACGTATTATCCATATTCAATCGACCACAACATTCCTATACACAAGAATTGCTACGCAGTCGGTTGAATGAATGAACGGAGGGAAGAATAATGGCACTGCTAGAACTTTCTGGCGTCACTCACACGTATGATTCTGCGAACAACTCTTGGTGGAAATCGAAACAGAAGTTGCAGGG
The DNA here is from genome assembly GCF_038002205.1 of Paenibacillus sp. FSL R7-0340. Taxonomy (NCBI): domain Bacteria; kingdom Bacillati; phylum Bacillota; class Bacilli; order Caryophanales; family Paenibacillaceae; genus Paenibacillus; species Paenibacillus sp. FSL R7-0340. The sequence goes on along the minus strand of NZ_JBBOBY010000001.1, from coordinate 3,320,166 downwards.
AGCTGTCGTGAAGGATATCTCCATGACGCTGGAGGCAGGACAATGCATCGGTTTGTTGGGGGGGAGCGGTGCAGGCAAGAGTACACTCGGCAAAATCATGCTTGGCTTGCAGCGCCCTCAACGGGGCTCAGTACTTATTGATGGTAAGGATATGTATGCTTGTGACAATCGAACGAAGAAACAGTTACGGAAGCATGTACAGGCCGTATTTCAGGATTGTTATTCTTCGGTAAATCCCAAGATGACGGCAGCACAAATCATCGGGGAGCCCCTGGACAATTTCGAGCGACTAACGAATGGGGAAAAGGATTACCGCATCGGCGAAGCTTTGGACATCGTCGGACTACCTGCAAGTGCCATGAACAAGCTGCCAAGACAATTCAGCGGTGGACAACTACAGCGCATTAACATTGCACGCGCCATGATCTCCAGACCCAGCTTTATCGTGCTCGATGAAGCTGTCAGCAGCTTGGATATTGCCAACCAGGTACATATTATCGATGTTTTACGCGATTTAAAGAAACAACGGGATATGTCCTACGTATTCATCACGCACAACCTGAAGGCTGCTTTTGCACTATGTGACCGATGGACTGTATTAGATCAGGGTAGCTTATGCGGTAGCTTCTCGACGATAGCCGAGATGAAGGTATCCAGGGAACCAGCAGTTAAGCTGTTGTTAGACGCCTCATTATCCGGACATCCGGAGTTGGGTACAATTCGGAAGGATAGGCCTTTCTATGTTGACGCAGGGCAGCGTAAAGGCGCCTGGGCATGAATCGAAGCAAAGATTTGCCATACGCTCGCAACGGTGCATTTTCCCCCGTGTTGCTACGCCTATATACCCTCACTTTTTTGTTTTATAGTGCTAACGCCTTCGTTCAGATGATATTGCCTCTCTATACGCAAAGCATTGGCTATGGAAACGACAAGATCGGTATGATCGTGGGGATGTATTTGCTAGTTAGCATGCTGCTGCGACCATGGGCGGGAATCGTCGTTGAACGATTCGGGATTGCCCGCATTCTACGTTTTATTCTGGCGGGGCATCTGTTAGTTTTGCTATTGTTTGTATGGCAAGGCAACGTTTCTTACATTATTGTCCGGGGTTTGCAAGGCGCTGTCGCCGCATTCTTTTCGTTGACCGTGCAAATGGCTGTTATGGACCTGTTGCCCGAGCGTGACCGTGCTCAGGGATTATCTCTATACTTGTTGTTTGGTTTGCTACCCTCGGTTATGATGCCTGCACTGGGATGGATCGCCTGGGAAAAAGCTGGACTGAACGGATTTTACGCAGGACTTTTGGTTTTGGGCGCATTGACGCTCATCTCGGGCTATGGAACAGGAAGAGCCACGCAGCACATCAAAGCGGCAAAGCGTCCCGCGGAGCAAACGACAACCAAGCATGAAATAGATAGAAGCGCACGATCCACGCTCTGGAACCGTCACTTCATGCTAAGCAGCCTCGTGATGATGAGCGCAACGATTGGGTTTGGCGCGGTAACGGCGTTTCTTGCCTTGTATGTGATACAGACCGGAATCGGCAATGCGGGGGTGTTTTTTGCTATTCAATCGGGCGTGATCGTGACAGCAAGATTTGCTTTCCGTAAGAATCTGCCTTCGGACGGGAACTGGCATTCCGTATATGTCGGCATGCTGTTGGTTTCGCTCACGATAGGTCTGGCACTTGTAGCTTTTGCCCCAGTAACAGGTAATGCATGGATGCTGTACGGGGGCGGTGCGATGATCGGCTATGGCATAGCTAATGTGTATCCTGTGCTTGCCGCTTACCTGAGCATCACACTCGGAAAAGAACGTCGAAAAGTATGGATGGGGTTATTTATCTCCATGTCCGATTTTGGAACCGTGATTGGTAGTCTCGTTCTAGGCCTGGTGGCAGACTCCGCCGGTTACAGAGCCATCTTCTGGATTTCTGCCAGCGTTTCTCTCTGCGTTGCCTTGTTTGTTGCCTTGAGTAGCCGCTGGATGAAGGCCCAGCCGTAAGATTAAGAGAACATACACTTACCTGATCAAGAATCGAGTTTAGCATTGGCATCGTTGAGAGATGGCAAGCTGCCAGTCATCGGTGTAAGTTAGATATCGGGTAGGGCTTAAATCGTTCTTGGACGATTTAAGCCCTGTTTTGTTCGTCGGCAAATAAGTCTTGAACGTTCTTGAAGTGAATATCGCTAAGAACGCTCGATATTTTTTCTATGGATAAACGGTCCTGTTTTTGAACCCAGTAATGAATAATGCCTGTTATACCAGAGAGCAAATATTCAAGCAAAATCTCGAATCGTTCCAGGGTAGAATTTAGCTACTTTAGAGAAACTAACCATTCGTGAAGTGGAGAATTTTTTATCTTTTTTGGAGTATCAACTCGACAATACTAAGCTAACCATTAACCGTAAATTGTCCTCACTAAAATCCTTATTTGATTACTTACAGAATAAAGCTGAAATAAGTGACCTAGAGCCATATATCCAGCGCAATGTTATGGCCAAAATGGATTTAAATGTAGTTAAAGAAAGCCAAGAGACGATTGCCAATCGTATTGATGGGAAAATTCTCAGAGAAGACGATTTTGAGTCGTTTAGGTTATTTGTAGCCCATGATTACGGAAAGATTAATAAAGAGAATAAACATATTTTCAATTTCCATCAATTTAATCGTGAACGAGATACAGCCATTGTTTCCCTCATTTTAGGATCCGGTCTTAGGCTCTCTGAGGTTGCAGGCATTAACCTTGAAGATCTGGATATGAATAAAGCTTTAGTAAGTGTTATCCGTAAAGGTAATAAAGAACAATATGTGTATTTCAGCAAGCAAGCTTTACTGGATTTAGAAAATTATCTGCAGATCAGAGAATCAAAATATAAACCAGAGAAAACTGAAAGCTTTTTGTTTATTGCTGCTCTATAGGTCGTAAAGGAAAAAGCCGACGCTTAACTCAGCGATCTATAGAGAAACTGATCGGAAAATACGCTACAGCTTTTGGAAAGCCAGCTTTAACCGTGCACTCTCTGAGGCATTCATTTGCAACGCGTTATCATTTAGAAAACAATGATGTGCCTAGATTGAAAAACCAATTAGGACATTCCTCAATACAAACGACTATGATTTATACTCATTTAACTGATGAAGAAATGAGGAAAGCAGTTAATAATATGGATAAGTAATAAAGCTTCGTCATGTAATCACACAAACTTTGTCCCTTTCGAGGAGAATGACACAAAGTTTACCCTGTTCAAGGGGGAATGACACAAAGCTTCTCTATAGCGACTTAGTACCAGCTGTCATTGAGTGAAATAGGGGATAAACTTGTTGTCAATGTACAATTCTTTAGCACGTAAGAATCAAAATGAATATCGCTTTTTATTTGTGCAATCCAATGGAAGTCAATTACAAGATACCACTAAACTTGTTGAAAAAGAAAATATCAAGCCCTCTATAGATTCAACTTATACGTTTGGGGACATTAACAAAGCGTTGATTAAAGTGTCGACGGGTCACTCCCAAGGCAAAGTTGTTGTGACCTTCTAAATAATAATCGAGTCCCGCTTCATCCGGCATTTTGGCCATTGCAAAATAGCTGTAACCCGCTCAGCCGCTTCGATCCTTCGCTTGTGCTGTTCCGCAATCAATTCGCCCAGCGAATAAATGTTTTCCATCCATATTTGACATTTTGGGCAGCCTTTCTTTTAGTTAATTAATAGAGCAGGAACAGCGGTACGAAAGGCAGGATACCGAGAATAATAATCGTCGTCGTTTCTAAGGCCGCCTTTTACCCGAATATGAGTCATGATACTGTAATACCCAAAAGGAGTACGCCGACTGCGGCAAAGCCGCTTTTCCAGAATCCCGCGTCTGTTAATTCTACAGAAACATGGCTGCCAATAATCCTTGTATAATCCATATTGTAATTGTCATTTTTTCTCCTTATTTATTAAAAACAATCGGCATTTTTTTGTATATAGGCAGATTTACAAACAAAATCGTACAAGCATTTCGCAACGTTTTCCCGAGATACATTCATGCCTGACTTCGTATCACCGAACGAAATTCCATAGCTCTTGCCGTCTTGTTTGATATTCGGATTGATAATGCGTACGACAGTCCATTCTATGTTTGATTTGTGAACGGTCTTCTTTTGCTTTCACGGTAGGCGTCCCCAGTGTGACAAAACGTTTTTTATTTAAAGCCTGCATGGTTTGAATGATGGTTTCATGAGCCCGGGGATCGACAAATCCTTCACTTTTCTGGATTTATCCTGCGCCGGTCCAAGCGCGCTGATCACGGCGTCTGAATTTGTAAACGTATCTTTCATTTTGCGGTGGTCATCCAGGCTACCGACAACCACTTGTAAATTCGGGTGATTTTCAGGCAGAGCATCCGCTCTTCTTACATAAGCCACTACCTGGTCGCCGTGTGTTAAAGCTTCTTTTACGACCAACTTTCCTATAGCGCCGCTGGCGCCAAAAATTGTAATTATCATAACGTAGCCTCGTCTTTCATACATCTATTATTTCTACAACACTTGTTGTATAGTTATATTGTAAGTACTGGTAGCTACTGTTCAACCGATAAAATTACGTTTTTATCGGATATACGACATATGCAGTGAAATGTCTAAAAAGTGGAGGTGAGATGAGATGACGGAAAACAGGCTCGATCCACGTTTTGTACGTACACGCAGATTAATTATGGATGCATTTCTTCTCCTCTCAACGAAAAAGGATTTTAAGAATATCAGTATTAAAGATATTACATCAGAAGCAACGATCAACCGTGCCACCTTTTACTATCATTTTATGGATAAATACGATCTGCTCGAAAAAACACTGGAAGAACATCTAATGACGAACGTAATGAGAGAAATTTCAATACATGACCAGCTCAATGAAACGACGCTTGCCAGTGTATTTATGTCGGTTACTCAATTTCAATCTTCGCTGGCTTCCCAATGTCGAAAAAGCTTTGAATCATTTACTTCTGTAATAGAAGCGATAATTAAGAAAGAACTTGAGCAAGTATTTTTCGAGATGATGATGAATCAGAATGCAGGAGTCCGTGAGGAATCCGTTCGAATTGCATCTGTAATGTTAAGCTGGAGCATTTACGGGGCGGCCGTTAACTGGCAATATAACGATACAAGGCCAACTGAAGAATATATCCAATTGGTGATACCTTATCTTTCTCAAGGGCTGAAATTTTTTATTGAGGAAGGTGTACGTTAGTTGTTCAATCAGACAAAGTAACGCTCTCTCTAAGAGAGATCTTCTTATGCCGAACAGTCTTTATTAAAGGGGAACTTAATCTAGGGACATATAGTCAACAAACAGGTCATTATGCTAACTGGGTACGTTAGTTAATAAAGCAGCGGCAGTCTAGTAGTCTTGTTCTACAACAGTGCAACAGGGGTTCCGTTCATCACGACCTACACGCGGCTAGAGGTGATCCACTGGCAGATTTGTATGAGTAAATAGCCGCCGAAGAAAAGGCCCAAGCTACATACCAGTGGCTGATTGACAAGACGGATGATGTGGATCTGTAAGACAGCCTCAAGTTTCTGCGGGAGCGGGAGATTGTGCATGCGCTGCGGTTTAAGGAGTCGGTGCAGATTATTATTGAATATACGGGAAAGAAAAAGGTATATATTCTTTAGCAGAACGAATTGAGAATATTTAAAGCTTATTATCAGTTCCAATTCAGTTTAAATAACCAATAATAACTAAACAGAGAAAAGGTGTGTTCATATGAGTACAGCAAATCGCGGAATCCACATTGGTCCTCCCCGTTTTAAAATAGCCGTTCATTCTGTCGTATGGCTAGCAAAAAGTAACAGCGTTTTATCTAGTGCAATGATTGCGAGTCAAGTTAAATCGCATGCTACATTCATGAGAAGAGTCATGCAGTCTTTAACCATTGCAGGTATCGTGGAGTCAAAAGGTGGACGTGAGGGGGGCTACATTTTACGAAAAGCTCCCAGTCTAATTACTTTAGGTGATATTTATTATGCAGTAAATACGGATATATCAGAATCTGATTTTGATATCGATTGTGGAGATGCCGCTAAACAGCTTGATCTTGAATTGGAAAAAATTCTGTATGAAACTGAACAGCACACTATAAAATATTTGAGTCAGTTTACAATCGATGATGTCGCTAACCGTATAGATTTACTTTAATTAGTAAAAAAATAAAAAAAGGCATAAATTTGTAATGTGCTGTTTCAAAGATGCATCTCAAAAGCTTTAACCAATGATGCTGCCTTAGTGGTTAAGAGTTAAAGATGTCGCCATATTGGCGACTTTTTATTTTCTTGCTGGATTTTGTTATAATAGTACACTGATCGCTCATCCCCACAATTGCGCATACTTGTAACTAATGTATATAGAGAACAGAACTGGTATGGTAATACCAGTTAAAGTATTAAAGGATACTACCAGAATAGACCCGTTCCCAATATCTTTTAGATAGTCATATAAATTTTGATGGTAAGTTCAATCAATAGACGAAAGTAAGTTATTTAAAACCCTAGTTGTAAGAAAAATGATTAAAAGTATACCTTCTCATCGATCATAGTTAGTCATCTATCATTGTATTCAGAAGATAGATAAATAAGACACGAATGCTGTGAAAGGGCTCCCCCTTAAAACGCTATTGCTCCTACTGACCAAACAATCAGGTGTTACTCCTGTACTACAACGTTATAAGCATATTTTGTAACCTAACATTCGTACAGAAATAGAACTTGAGATTAAGGAATAAATGAATTATAATGTGCTCATCGCAGTTGCATTTAAAAGTTTTAAATGTGCTTAAAAAAGGCACAATATGAAATGAACTGAGATAAATATCTTACTATAAGGGAGAAATTACTATGTCCAATGTACTTTTTATTAAAGCGAATGATCGTCCAGCAGATCAAGCAGTAAGTGTTCAGATGTATGAGACTTTTCTCAAGACTTATAAAGATACCCATTCGTCTGATGTAATTACTGAACTTGATTTGTTCGTAGAGAACCTTCCTACTTATGGGAATACTGTGATCACAGGCATCTATAAATTAAGTCAAGGTTATGAACTTACGGCAGAAGAGTTGGAAGTCACAACAACGTCCAATCGTTATCTGGATCAATTCCTTGCCGCAGATAAAGTAGTCATTGCCTTTCCACTCTGGAACACCATGGCACCTGCACCGTTGGTCAACTACATCGCTCATATCTCCCAGGTTGGCAAAACATTTAAATTTACTGCTGAAGGTCCTGTTGGTCTTGCCGGTGATAAAAAAATCGCATTGCTAAGCGCACGTGGAGGAATGTACTCGATAGAGCCGATGGCATCCTTCGAATCAGCGGTTAAACCAGTGAAGATGAATCTTGGCCTTTTCGGAATTCAAACTACCGATGTTATTATTGAAGGACATAATCAGTACAAGGATCGTGCAGAAGTGATTGTAAAAGAAGGACTTCAAGAAGTGGCCAAAGTAGCATCAACGTTCTAAGACACTTTCCAGGAAGGCTTTACCTGTTTGGCACCAGCGGCTCTATTGGGCAAATGTTGATACGGCAAGCACTTGAGAAATGTGCTCTTGTAAGGCCTATATACGCAAATCTGCAAGCCTATTCTAGAAGATAAGAAATATAATTTTGCAAACACTATTTAAACGTAAAGGCAGCCGATTATCGGCTGCCTTTACAAATTTAACGTGATCTCTTCGATAAATTGGCAAATGGGACTAAAGAAACGGTGGGCACGTAACTTTTAATAACGCTATTCGTGTCTTTCGGGGGAAATTTAGGATTAACCACTAAAACAAGAAGGATAGAGATGAATATGAACAGATGTAGAGGACAAGGACGTATATCTAATGGAATCCACACTGGCGCTTCAGCTCGGCAGGGAAGATAAAAAGCTTTTATAAAGGCCGTGGGAATTTGTAGTCATGAAAAGGGCAAGCTCGAGGAGTAAATCATTTTTCTGACGGATGTACTGGAGAGAACGCTTGAGCAAGCATAGGCATATTTCCGGAACAAAAATTGATACAGATTTTAACCGTTCTCTCTAATGATAATTTTCATCACAAGCCTTGTTTTTTAGATCCGCATACAACTGACAATAGAGCTTCATTAAAGCGAAGACATTCTTTAGGAAGCATGAAAACAGTCAGCAAAAAAAGCGTTTCAAACATAATTGAAACGTTTCCATCTTAGTGTTATTATAATTTTCATAAAGAGAGATAGGGGGAGGGAGATGCCAAGTATTAAAGATGTAGCTAACATAGCTGGCGTAGCTGTGGGAACGGTGTCCCGCGTTATTAACAACTCGGGCTCTGTAAAACCAGAAACACGCAGGAAAGTGGAGAAAGCTATACAAGAACTGAATTATTTTCCTAATGAAGTCGCTCGAAATTTCAAGATGAGGAAATCCAAGATGGTAGCCTTGCTGCTTCCAAGTATCTGGCATCCTTTTTTTTCTGAACTGGCTTATTACATTGAGGATGAGTTGGATCGGGAGGGCTTTAAGCTCATGTTATGTAATAGCGGCGGCAAGCCCGAAAAGGAACTGTATTATCTGGATATGCTACGGCAAAACAAAGTGGCTGGTATTGTCGGCATTACTTACAATGATATAGAGAATAGCGTAAGCAATGACATTCCGATTGTAAGTATTGATAGGCACTTCAACAAAAAAATTACCTGTGTGACCTCCGATAATTATGAGGGAGGGCGTCTGGCTTTGAGGGAGCTTGTTAAAGTGGGAGCCCAGAAACCGGCTTTTATGGGAAGCGTCACTTCCGTCTTCAGTGAAACCATGAATCGGAGAAAAGGTTTCATTCATGAAGCGCAAACATTGGGAGTCGATTATGTAATCTACGAGAAGCCCGACCCTATAGTGGACGACGATGCCTATTTTAACGAGTTCCTAAATGAGCACCGCGATGTGGACGGCATTTTTGCTATTACCGATATGTTAGCCGCCAGCTATATAGAAAGAGCACGCAGGGAGGGCATTCGCGTTCCAGAGGATGTAAAGGTTATCGGCTACGACGGGATTCAGGATCATCCTTATTTTCATCCGATATTGTCTACAATCAGGCAGCCAGTGGAGGAGATGGCACGTATGACAATCAGATTGCTTTATAAGAAAATCGAAGGTGAAACTTTAGATCAGCAAGTGTATCGTCTCCCCGTTGTCTTCAAGCAAGGCGAAACTACATGATTTTATTGAAAAATATTAGCCTCATTCTTTCGATTCATAGTGTGGATCTACTAACTGACGTTTTTCTTACAGCAAATTGGAAACGTTTCAAAAGTGAAAACATCCTAGTTCAAGAAAGGGGGTGTAATGGTGAATTCAAGAACTAGCGAGTCGGATCAAGCTTTCCTGAGACGTTGCCTGTCTTGCTGCATCGCCACTATCTTTAACCATTCAAACTTCAAACTTTTTTCTTTTGGCAGAAGAAAGATATCTTAGTTCTTCCCGATATTTCGTCACGGTTCTGCGTGATAAATGCAAACCTTCCTTTCCCAGCAGGGTAGTAATAGCCTGATCCGATAACGGTTTTTGCTTGTCCTCATCATCTATCAAATTTTTGATACGCTTTTTTGCACTCTCCGATGAAGCAGCATCTCCGTCCGCTGACGTCAAGGAGGAAGTAAAGAAGAATTTGAGTTCGAACAATCCGCGAGGCGTCTGTATAAATTTATTACTGACCGCCCTGCTGACCGTGGATTCGTGTAAGCCCGTCTTTTCGGCAATCTCCTTTTGGGTGATTGGTTTGAGGAAATACACGCCATGCTCAAAAAAATCCTGCTGCTTTTCCACAATGGCCTTGGCAACCCGTAGAAGGGTCAGCCGACGTTGCTTCAGGCTATTGATCAGCCATTTTGCCGTATTCATCTTCTCATGGATAAAAAGTTTGGTTTCACTATTCGGTAGATCCCGCATCATTTGCTGGTAAAAAGGGTTGATCTCAACCCGCGGCGCACTAATGTCATTAATCAGAACAAGATATTCGCCGTTGGCTTTTTCGACCGTGATATCTGCTATGATGTATTGCTGCTCTTTATGAGCAAATGCTGCGCCCGGGCATGGATTTAGCTTGCGAATTCGATCGGCCATCTGTATAACCTCTCGCCTACCGATTTCAAGAGCATCCGCAATTTTTTGTATCCGATTGTTTGCCAGATCAGCCAGATGGTTGCTTACCATTCTGACTATGCATTCATCATCCATGCCAGCAAGCTGGAGCTGGAGAAGAAGACACTCTTCCAAGCTGTAAGAGGCGATCCCCGGTGGATCAAAACTCTGTATCACCAAGAGCATATCCTCAATTTCGGCTATGGGAACGTCCACTAGTGAGGCGACAGTTGGAACATCAAGTTCTAAATATCCCATTTCGTTCAAATTGCCAATGAGGTACCGTGCCACCATACGCTGTGAATTTGTAAGCCCACATACCAGTCCAAGCTGCCTGTTCAGGTGTTCAAACAGGGTATCATTCGGATTGGGAACAAAATCCAGAAATGTAACGGGGTTTGCTCGCTGGACCGATGGATATTTTTCTCCGCCACGATAATGTTCAATCAGCTCTCCTTGATCTTTCTGTGAAAACTGCTCTGCTTCTTCTTTGATACCGCCAATGGACATATTAAACTCCGGCAAATCAATGACTGGATTATTGTTCGCCTGTTCATGCAGAAAGGATATTAAATCAGCCGAAGAATATTGCAAGATCGTGATTGCTTGTCGCAGTTCGGGCGTCATAACCAGCTTGAATCCTTGTTCCTGTTGTAATCCATATCGTATCATTGACTTATTCAAACTCCTTTTCCATACATTTCCGGCACAAATTCACAGTCAGTCATTTATGAAAGATCTACTTCTCTAAGCCTATGCAATTCTCCTGCCTAGATGTTAACGTTACCGAGTAATTTTATCTGATAGAAACGATTCAAAACAAGCCAAAGCTTGTCGTAATAAGTAACAGTTATTATGTGTGTTGTATTTTTGGTTATATACACTATCTTTCTTGTATACTCATTCATTGAATAACAAAATACACTGGAGCTGGAGGAATCATTTATGGAAACTTATAAAATTGTCTGCATTGATATTGACGGGACGCTGCTTAACTCGGCGCATCAAATCACGGAAGCAACCAAAGAAACCATTCTCCAGGTTATAAATGAAAAGCAGATTCCAGTGGTTCTTGTCTCTGCGCGAATGCCAAAAGCAATTATTCCATTGCAGAAGCATCTTGGTATTTCGGAGCCTCTCATATGCTACAGTGGGGCACTTGTTATAGATAAACACGGGAACAAGCTGAACACCCGTTATATAGATAAGAAAATGACACAGCGTTTGCTTGACAGCCTGGCTGCCTATGATCTTCACGTAAGCCTGTATAAGGATGATGAGTGGTATATTGAGCAATTGGATGCATGGGCGCTTCAAGAACGTGACATCACCAATATCGAGCCTCGCATTTATAGTTTTTCTAAGCTTACCAATGGTTGGAGGGAAGAGACTGATGGAACCAGTAAAATTTTGTGCATGGGTGATCCCGAAGAGATCAGACGCGTCCTTCAAGTATTGCGACCCGTATACGGCGAAGAAGTAAATCTCTACTTATCCAAGCCTACTTATCTGGAAATCATGTCAAAAAAGGCTTCCAAAACCGCAGCCATTCAAATTCTGCTAAAAGAGTACCAACTGAAACAAAGCGATTGTCTGGCTATTGGTGACAACTACAATGATATCGACATGCTGGCCTTTGCGGGACTTGGCATTGCCATGGAAAATGCTCCCCTTGAGGTCAAAGCTGCTGCCAACACCGTTACTCTCTCGAATGACGAGGATGGAGTAGCTCATGCGCTGAAAAACCATATTCTGTTCCCTAAATAAGCAGGTTGAAATCAATTTCCAATGACTGATTCAGGCTGGAGGAATACAGGTGAAAAGAATAGATAAGATTTTAGAGTATATTGCCGAAAGCACCAAGAAAATTTCCAAAGAGGCTTTATTTGCGGGGGAAGGGATTACGGCTGCGGAAATTGCTGATGATCAAAAGATGTTGAGAAACAATGTGAGCAAAGAGTTGAATAATCTGCTGCGTGACGATCTAATCCTTAAAATCAAAGGAAGACCGGTCAGATTTCTGCACAAGCAAATTATCGAGGACACCTTTCGGGTTCGGCTGAAAGAGAAACAAATTGAGGTCAAAAGCATCAAAGAGGTATTGCTGCCTGACGAACAGGTCGATCCGTTCCATGCCTTGATCGGTTTCAGGGGCAGCATGCGTAACCAGGTTGAGCAGGGGAAGGCAGCGATTCTGTATCCTCCTAGAGGTCTGCATACCCTAATAGTCGGGCAGACGGGTGTTGGAAAAACTATGTTTGCCAGGTTGATGTACCATTATGGCAAGTATATGAAGCGGTTTTCAGAGCATGCGCCATTTATCGTTTTTAACTGCGCTGATTATTTCAATAACCCCCACTTGCTACTTTCCCACATCTTTGGTCACGTTAAAGGGGCGTTTACAGGCGCTGATCATGAAAAGGCAGGGCTGGTGGAGAAAGCTGACGGAGGCATCCTGTTTTTGGATGAGATTCACCGTTTACCCCCGGAAGGCCAGGAAATGATTTTCTATTTCATGGATACTCACACCTATAACAAATTGGGCGAAACGGATCGAAAAAGAGACGCGAGTGTATTATTGATTGGAGCTACGACGGAGGATCCCGGATCATCCATGCTGAAAACCTTCATTAGGCGCATACCCATCACAATCAATATCCCTTCCCTTCAGGAACGTGCTATTGAGGAGCAAATGCTGATTTTGAAGCATTTGTTTGCTAACGAGGCCAATAGGGTAAACAAGCCGATTAGGATTGAACCAGAGGTAGTAAGAGCACTGATCGGCAGCGTCACCTACGGCAATATCGGCCAGTTAAAGTCGAACATCCAGCTGGTATGCGCTAAAGGTTTTTTAAACAGCATACATGAAAACAAAGAAGAAATAGGACTTGATTTTAAAAACCTGCCGGGAAATATCCGAGATGGTTTGTTTAATATTGATAAAACGCAATATAAGATGAAGGAAATCGGATGTATTTCCTCGTGCCTATACATTACTCCTGAAGGAAGAAAAGCTTTGGATGAAGAGGTTGTTTCCGAGCTGCCGTTTAACCTTTACAAACTAATTGAAGACAAGATTGGCATGCTGAAGGAAGAAGGGCTAGACGACGCCTACATCCACAGATTTATTGCTACGGATGTCAATATCCATATTAAAAGCTTTTATAACCGTTTTTATAACACCAAGGGGAGCAGGGAACGAATTCTGAAAATTGTGGACAAAGACATCCTTGAATTCTCCGAGCAGATTAAGGAAATGGCCAAAAAGGAGCTAAACCGAATTTACAGCGAGAGATTCGTGTATGCTTTCAGTCTTCATTTAAGCGCCTTTTTCAAGCGCACCAGAGAGAAAAAATACGGTGATGCACGAATCTATGAACCGATGAATGAACATGATGAAGAGTACAGACTGGCCCAGACTATCAAAAGTTTGATCGAGTCTAAGTTTGGTGTACATGTACCGGAGGCCGAAATAACTTATATGGCGATTCTTCTGAAATCTGTTGAGGAAGAACGACAGGGTAGTGTGGGAATTATTGTGGCAGCACACGGTACCAGTACAGCGAGCAGCATCGTCGGCGTCGTAGACAGCTTGCTGGGCAGTTCTAATCTTTGTGCTGTTGATATGCCTCTCGATGTCAGTCCTAGGGAAATTTTGGAGCTTATTATCGATAAAGTAAAGAGCATTGACCGTGGTAGAGGCGTGTTGCTGCTGGTTGATATGGGCTCTTTGCTCAATCTTGAAGAAACTATTATGGAACGTGTTGGAATCAATGTAAAGACTATTGATATGGTTTCAACTCCGCTCACGCTGGAGGCTGTCCGAAAGGCCAGTGTTTTTGACATGGGGATAGAGGAAATATACCAATCGCTAAAGGATTTCAGGGGATATAACAATAGCAGCGCCGCAGTGAAAGTAGTTCATAAGGCAATTGTGACGGTTTGCTCCTCCGGCAAAGGTGCAGCGGTCAAATTGAAAGAGTTTGTAGAGAAAATTGTCTGCGATTTGACGGATGAGGAAATACTTGTTGTCCCGGCAAACGTAAGGGAGTTGGATAAAGTGGTCCAGGATATGCGGTCTAAGCGAACAATTCTTGCTGTGATTGGAGTAAAACGGCCAAGCGAGCCGGAAATCCCGTTTATTCCTTTGGAAAAGCTGATTGAAGCAAGCGGTGAGCAGACATTGAGAGAGCTACTGCTGAATAACAAACAGATCCCTGCTGTGGATCAAAGTGTAGTCGTCAGGGAGTTATGCGAGGAAAGTCTGAAAGAATTTATGACTTATTTGAATCCCCACAAAATTCTGGGAATGGTGATGAGATTTGTGCAAGAGCTGGAACTTGGATTAGAAGTCAAATTTGATTATGCAACAAAAGTCCAAATTTCTACTCACACAGCTTATGCGCTGGAACGTATGGTTATTCGCGATGGACTTGTTTATCAGGGGGAAGTGAAACAGCTCGACCAGCACATATTCGAGGTGGTAAACCGTTCATGCAGCATATTTGTTTCTGGTATGAATCTTACTCTTTCTGATGACGAAAAATATTATATTTGCGAAATGTTGAGCGAAGTATATAACTTTATTCCACAGTAATGGCCAAAGAGTATAAAACGCTTTCATATGTGTATGAAAGCAGTGGAGATTGATAAATAATGATCTGTTCAGACTGGAAAAAACCTCCGACGCAACGGGGGTTTTTTGTTGTTTACAAAATTCTCTCTGATCTATACAGAAGTTTGGCACAGAACTTGCATCATAGATATATGTGGAGAGAAACAAAGGGGGTGAGACAGATGATCGGTGTAATTGTTGGGACACACGGGAAATTTTCTGAAGAAATACTGAGGTCAACAGAAATGGTTTTCGGCCAATTGGATAATGTGGCAGGTGTTACGTTTGAACCAGGTGAAAGTGTCAGCGGACTTGTAGAGAAATATAAGGCTGCGTTGGCATCGCTGGATTGGACGGACGGTGTTATCTTCCTTGTTGATCTATTCGGCGGCAGTCCTTATAATGCTGCCAGCCGAATTGCAGTTAACCATGAAAAAATGGATATTGTGACAGGAGTAAACCTGCCAATGATCGTTGACCTTCTTGCAAACAGAGGGATTGAACAAGTAGAGAATTTGGTAAATCTAGCGATACATGCGGGGCACGATTCCATGATGTCTTTTCGTGCCATTCGAAACAGTCAATTAGAGGAGGAATTATAGAATGGAAATTGCATTAGTTCGTATTGATGACCGTCTGATTCACGGTCAGGTGGCGACCGTTTGGGTGAAAGAAGCGAAGTGCAACAAGATCATCGCGGTTAGCGATGAAGTCGCAGCGGATACATTACGCAAAACCTTATTGCTTCAGGTGTCGCCGCCTGGAATTAAGGCGTATGTCGTAACGATTAACAAAGCGATAGAGGCTTATAATAACCCCAAATACAGTGATTTTAAAACATTGTTCCTCTTTACCAACCCTACGGATGTACTGCGGGTTGTAGAAGGGGGAGTACCCATCCGCTCGGTGAATGTTGGAGGAATGTGTTTTAAGGAAGGAAAGACACAGATTACCGGGGCGGTATCCGTAAACCAACAGGATGTAGATGCATTTCGTAAGCTGCATGAAAGAGGCATTGAGCTGGAAATCAGAAAAGTAGCCAGTGATCCGAAAATCAACTTGATTACCAAACTGCAGGATTTGTGATCGTAAATACCAGGCGGCAACTAGAGAGGAGTTATAGAAATGACTGTTTTTCAAATTGTGATGGTAACGCTGGTAGCGGCCATATGTGGCATGGGTAGCGTTCTAGATGAAGGGCAAACCCATCGTCCTCTGATTGCGTGTACGTTGATTGGCCTTGTCCTTGGCGATCTCAAAACTGGCATTATACTAGGCGGTACTCTGGAATTAATGGCTTTGGGATGGATGAATGTAGGAGCATCCATGGCACCAGACGCTGCTCTAGCCAGTGTGGTTTCAACCATTTTGGTCATCGTCGGCCATCAATCGATCGGCGCCGGAATTGCCGTTGCGATTCCAATTGCAGCCGCCGGACAAGTGCTTACCATTTTTGTCAGGACGATTACTGTCTTCTTCCAGCATTTAGCTGATAAGTATGCGGAATCTGCAAATTTCAAAGGAATTGAGCTATGTCACTTTATTGCCTTACTTTTGCAAGGTCTGCGCGTTGCTTTGCCCGCTGTTTTGGTGGCAGTTGCCGCAGAAACGGGCCTGGTGACTGCTATGCTTAACGCAATTCCGGAGGTAATCACAAGAGGACTACAAATTGCGGGCGGCTTTATCGTAGTCGTAGGGTATGCGATGGTCATTAATATGATGGCAGCCAAATACCTGATGCCATTCTTCTTTCTGGGCTTTGTCATTGCAGCTTTTACCAGCATTAATCTGGTTGGTTTTGGGGTCATTGGCGCGGTTCTGGCTCTGCTTTACATCCAGCTGAGCCCAAAATACAACCAGCGTAATGAGAAGATGGAAGAAATTGAAGAGTTATAGTAACTACCTGAAGGGAGAGGAGAGCACTATGAAAGAAAAGAAGCTGACTAAAAGTGATTTAAATAAGATGTTTGTCCGTTCATGCTTCCTGTTAGGCTCGTTCAATTTTGAGCGAATGCAGTCGATCGGTTTCTGTGTCACCTTGATCCCTGCGATTAAGCGGCTGTACAGCAAGAAAGAAGATCAAAAAGAGGCATTGAAAAGACATCTGGAATTTTTCAACACTCAACCGTTTATCTCGGCGCCTATTATGGGTGTAACGGCAGCGATGGAAGAGCAGAAAGCAAGCGGCCAGTCGATTGACAATGCCACCATAAGTGGAGTCAAAGTCGGTTTAATGGGACCCCTTGCGGGAGTGGGTGACCCCATTTACTGGGGGACTTTACGCCCGGTTCTGGCTGCACTCGGAGCCTCAATCGCCTTATCCGGCAGCCTTGTCGGACCGGTTCTTTTCTTCCTTCTCTTTAACACCGCACGCTTGGCAACGAAATGGTACGGTCTGAAATACGGTTATCACAAAGGTACGGAGATTGTCTCCGATATGTCTGGAAACCGGTTGCAAAAACTCACGGAGTCAGCCTCCATACTGGGGCTTTTCGTTATGGGCGCACTTGTTTCCAAATGGACCACCCTGAATGTGCCGCTGGTGGTATCAAGATATCTGGGAACGGATGGAAAAGAGGTTATTACGACCGTTCAGATGATTTTGGATCAATTGATGCCCGGACTTTTACCACTATTATTGACCTTTTTATGTATGAGGCTACTGAAAAAGAAAGTGAACGCAATCGCTCTGATTTTTGCTTTATTCGCAGTAGGCATTATTGGGTACGCATTTGGTGTTTTGGCTTAAAACGTGCCGGTCAGGGAGTCATCCTTGGCCGGACTTTGTCGGATTTTTGTGACCAAAACAGCGTAAACATAAGAAATTGAGTTATAGAGATAAATGTAAACGCTTTATTTGTGATGTTAAGAATAACACTAGGTGTTCAAAATATTAAAAGAGGATGTGAAAGATGGTGAAGAGGAAGTTAAGTATGTTGCTTATTTGCTTTATGGTATTTAGTTTACCATTAACTCCCGCCTTTGCAGCGGATCTTGGTTATTACGATGAACCTTACCGTAATCAGATTCATTTTTCGCCTGAGGCTAACTGGATGAACGACCCGAATGGAATGGTTTATTATAAGGGTGAATATCATCTTTTTTACCAGTATCATCCTTATGGGACGAAATGGGGACCGATGCATTGGGGGCATGCGGTGAGCAAAGACCTTATTCATTGGAAACATTTACCGATTGCGTTGTATCCAGATGAAAACGGTCAGATTTTCTCGGGAAGTGCTGTGATCGATTGGAACAATACAGCAGGGTTCGGAAAAGAAGCGATGGTTGCGATCTTCACTCATTCCGGGGATAACGGCCAGGTTCAAAGCATTGCGTACAGCTTAGATAGAGGCAGAACCTGGACCAAGTATGAAGGAAATCCGGTAATGCCGGATCCCCCGATATCGGATTGGCGAGACCCTAAAGTATTCTGGCATGAAGACTCCAGACAATGGGTGATGTCTTTGGCCGCAGCGAATAAAGTAATGTTGTATACTTCCCCCAATTTAAAACAGTGGACCTATGCAAGCGAATTTGGTGAAGATAACGGAATACAGGCCAACAGTGTGGATACCACTTCGTACGCTATGTCTTCACAGGAAGGAGGTTCATTCACCTATGAGGGAGATATTACCCTTAATAAAAAGAATGGCAGGAAAGGCTCAGGAGGTCTGGTTTTTCGTGCTGACAAGAATGCGAAAAACGGTTATGTCGTCAGCCTGGATGCCAAAAATGATGTCGTTACTTTAAATAAGAATGTCGATGGATCGAATACAGAAATTGCTAGCAAGTCTTTAACCCTGGGAACCTCATCAACTTACAACGTGCAGGTAGACGTATATGGTCATGACATTCAGGTGTTTATAGATAATCAGTCTGTAATTAAAGAAACGGATACTGAATTTGATTATGGTTATTACGGTCTGACCGCCTGGAATTCAACAACTTCCTTCCGAAATGTGAATTTCAAGAACACTTCTAACTTTGCAACCAATCTATCTAATTGGACAGCTGTAACCGGCCGGTGGGAAGATACCATGGAGGGGAAAAGCGGTACATCTGCAGATGATGCTTTTATCATAAGTGGTAAGACTGGGGACAACTTTATATATAATGCGATTATAGATTTGTCAGAGGGAGGAGATGAAACAGGATCACTTGTTTTCCGGACGGATGCTGATGCGAAAAATGGATATATGGCGAGTATCGATGCTTTAAACGATAAAGTGAAAATTGTGAAAATGGAAGACGGGAATAAAACGGTTCTGGCTGAAACCACAGTAACGCTGGATACTTATCAAAGCCATGATTTAAAAGTGAGCACTTTTGGAACAAATATAAAGATGTATCTGGACGGAAATCTCATTCATGATATCGATGATGCAACCTTCCTGTCCGGCCATTTTGGATTACATCTTTTGCACTCTTCTGCGATATTTCAGGATGTTCAACTGGGTAGAAATATCATGACCGATGAGAAAGAAATCATCAATCATGATTTTGAAACAGGCGATTTAACCGGATGGACGGTGACCCAGGGTGATACTTTTTCGAATGATCATGTATCCAGTGAAGCGACTTATTGGGGTGGACCCTTCGGACATGAGGGGAATTATCACTTGTGGGGATATTCCAAGCTTCACGAGGGAGATGAAGCAACGGGTGAACTGCATTCCTCCTATTTTAAATTAAGCGGATCCGGAGAAATCAATCTGTTACTAGGAGCAGGCGATGATGGCGACAATACCTATGTATCATTGGTCAGAGCAGCCGACGATCAAGAATTGATCCGCCAGGCCAATATAAAATTTAATGAAGAAAAATATTCAAAATACGTATGGGACGCGTCCAAATATATTGGTGAAGTATTATATATCAAGGTAGTAGACCATGCCAAAGATGGTTACGGTCATATAAATGTTGATGATGTTAATGTTTATAATGAAGGGACCATATCGGATAAAGTTGACCAGGTTGCAAAAGAGCCGGAGAAAACAGATATGAAACAAAGCGGTCTCCTCACAGATTGGTCCGCTGTTTCTGGACAGTGGATTCCTTCCACAAACGGCAGCATCGGAGGAGTATGGGAATGTCCTACGTTAGTCGAATTGCCGGTTGATGGCGATCCTTCAAAAAGAAAGTGGGTCCTACAGGTAAGTATAAATGATGGTGCTCCGGCAGGCGGATCGGGCATGCAGTATTTTGTAGGCAGCTTTGACGGTAAAACGTTTAAAAATGAAAATACTTCCGATAAAGTGTTATGGACTGACTATGGCGCTGATTTTTATGCTGCTGTGGATTGGAGTGGAGTAGAAGGGAAGAATGGTGAGAAATATTGGCTCGGCTGGATGAGTAATTGGAAGTATGCCAACGATACACCCACCTCAACGTGGAGAAGTTCAACAACACTGCCGCGGAAGATGGAGCTCACTCAAACCACAAAGGGTCTACGTTTAAAACAAACCCCTATTGCGCTAAAAAGCATTCGTGACAGAGGGGATCGTATATCGTATACCAATAAAATGATATCGGGTAACAGCCATCTTCTTTCTAATTTATCAGAAGATACATTTGAACTGATCGCTTTGTTTGATGTATCGGATACTAAGGCAACAGAATTTGGCTTCAAGATCCGTGAAGGAGGTGAGCAATATACTACTGTCGGTTACGATGTCTACAACGAACAATTATTTGTAGACCGGACTCATTCAGGAGATTTCGATTACGGAAGTAGTGTAGTTGGCAAGCATGAGGGACCATTACAGGCAAAAAACGGCACGGTTAAATTGCAGGTAATTGTTGATAGATCAGCTGTAGAGGTGTTCGGTAATGATGGTACGACCGTGATTACCGATCAGATATTCGCGGATTCTGCAAGCAAAGGATTAAAAATTTATAGTAAGGGCGGAAATGTGAAGCTGAAATCTTTGGACCTATATCCTCTAAAGAGTGTATGGAAAGAAAAGAACTCTTCTTTTAAATCAAACTTATCAGGTTGGACCATCGTTAACGGGAACTGGGCGGACACCATTCATGGAAAACAGGGACAGAGTAAGGGAGATGCTTTCATAGTATCAAAAGTGACCGGCAGGAATTTTGTATATGAAGCCAATATAAACGTGCCAGATACAGATTCCCACCCCGGTAATTCTGAAAAAGATTTGATAGATAACTCCATTGGAGCAGGTTCATTGGTTTTTCGTTCTGACTTAACTGCAAAGAATTCGTATGCAGCAAATGTTGATATAAAAAATAATATTGTAAAATTAATTAAATTTGTTGATGGAACCGGATATGAAATTGCGACATATAACAATGATGGAAAACTGGATTTACAGCCAAATACAGATTATCATCTCAAAGTAGAAGCGCAAGGCGACATCACTAAGGTTTATTTGAACAATAAATTAGTTATAGACACAAAAGATCAAACTTATAAAGAAGGAAACTTTGGTCTCAATGTATGGGATACAACGGCTTTTTTTAATGAAGTTAAAGTGAAACTAAAACATAAAGATGAATGATTAAAGTTGGTTAAATAATGACATTTGTATCTCTATGAGTTTAGTTTGTGTCGCCGCGCAGCAGCGACACAAACTTTTTTTACATCGACACAAAGTTTCCAATCAAAACTACCCTTATAAAATCCAAGCTTAAGCAGGGAATTTACAGAAGCGGTTATGATTGAAGACGATACCTTCTATATATGGGTTGAAGAATACATAAGAAGACATTCGATATTTTTGATGAAATCCAAGTATGTAATGTTGGTATCGGAACTGGAGATTGAAGTGTTCCCTGAATATCCGTTTTTCATCAGCAAAATCAGAAAATAATCAGGCTAAGTGTAAATTGACTTAATGCAACCACTCTATTTGTATAGGCTTGGTTTCACAATTTTTGGTACTTCGCGAATAATTTTTTTCTTTCATTTGCGATATAAAAGTTTTCATTTTCATCGACCAAGCTTTTCGTCATTCATTGGAAGGTGCCCTGATCAGCAGCATCTTTCCAATGAACGACGGATCACTACATAAAAAAGTGTCCAGCAACCTTAGAGATCGTCGGACACCTTTTGCAGTTCTTACGCTTCATTCCTTGATTCAACCTTGCGCTACGAAACGATTAACTTCTTCCAACGACGGCAAGGCTGCAATCGCTCCAACTTTAGTGCACACGATGGCGCCAACTTGATTGGCAAGTGTCACAAATTCCTGCTGCTGCTTCGCGTTAGAGGTAAATGCCTTAGGCTGACTCAACTGGCTGATTTGATACAGCATTGCTCCGACGAAGGCGTCTCCGGCACCAGTAGAGTCGATCGATTTAACAGCGATACTGCCGATTAACGAACGGGAGGCACCACTTGAGATGAGGGTTCCTTCTTTTCCTAAGGTAACTGCCACCGTCTTGGCTCCCAACTCATGCAAAAGATCCAATGAAGCATCGCGGTCAGCCAGCCCTGTAATGATGTTTAATTCCTCTTCGCTTACCTTTACCAAATCCGCATTGTGTATTCCTCTTCTGGACAGTGTGATAAATTCCTCCTGCCTGTCTTTCCAGAGGTCCCCCCGGTAATTGGGATCAAAGGAGGTGAATTGCCCATTGGCCTTCGCTCCATCTAATAAAGACAAATACGCTTCTCGGAAAGGATCGGCGAGCAAGGCCGTTGCCGAGCCAAAATGCAGAATGGCAGCCTGCCGGGTCCATTCTCTATCAATGTCCTGCAGAGACAGTTGACGGTCAGCTCCGCGGTTGAACACGAAATCCCGTTCGCCGTTAGCGGCAAGGGAAACAAAGGCCAGTGTAGTCGGCGTTGCCGGATCAAAAAGGAGCATGGACGTATCCACATGCTGCTCATCCAGAGTTTGCTTCAGGTACATGCCAAAGGGATCAGCCCCGACTTTTCCCAAGAATGACGCTTTTCCTCCGAGTTTGGCTACGGCTGCGCTTACATTTGCCGGAGCACCGCCGGCCTGCTTGGAGAAATGCTGACCCTTGGCAAGATTGACATCAATATCCGTGCAGAAAAAATCAATAAGCAGCTCGCCCACACAAAGAACCGTTCCGTCATTTTTCACATTAATTCACCTCTTGGTAGATTTAGTTTAGAACAGGCGTCGAGTCCCGGTATACGATATCCGTTGCAACATGAGTCACTCGGTATGGCATGGTATTGTCTTTGATTCTGGACAATAACATTTCGGCTGAAATAATACCCATCTGACTACTATAAATATGCACGGTTGTAAGATGAGGCTCGACAACCCGGGATTCCGAAGCATCATCGAACCCGCAGACAGCAACATCTTCCGGAACTTTAATCCCTTTGTTTTTCAAAGATTTGATCACGCTGATGGCAATGAAATCATTGGCACAAATAAAGACGGAGGGACACTCCCTCAGGGCATCCAACTGCTGTTCCATCCAGTTCTCCTCTATAAAGAAGTTGCGGTCAGGCGCTACAATGCTATGAGCAGGATCTACGGCGATTCCTGCTTCAGCTAAGGCCTTATTAAATCCGGTCCAGCGTTCATTGAAGCTTTTGCAGTGATTGTAATCGCCTACAAAACCGAAGCTTTCATAGCCATGATTAATTAATTTCCGGGTAACACAGTATGTGCTGTGTTCATTTTCCATTAATACCAGATCCGCCTTCAATTCTGGATACATCATATCCGCAGCGCAATCAATAAAAATGGTTGGGATGCAAAGATCTGTGATCATCTTGCTGTATTCCTTACTGAACATTTCGATGCAGAAGATGCCAGCCACATTCGAAGATTCGAAATTGCCGGGCAGGGTCATCGAATTGATATCGTTCTCACGGACAAAATAAATGGATAATGTATAGCCCTGGTTGCTGATTTCCTTCTCCAGCCCGCTGATCAGTAGCGATCCAAAGTGTGAACTATTGGGAAGATTACAGGTCAAAAGTGCGATATTGCCCTGTTTTTCAGAGGCTGTTTCCATATAAGAAAATTGTTTATATTTAAGCTCCACTGCCTTTTTGATCACCTTGTCCCTCGTTACGGCAGGAATATTCTCTACTCCATTAAGCGCCTTGGATGCAGTGTTTCTAGAAATCCCCAAGGCATCAGCGATATCTTGTATCGTAACCTTTGACTTTCTCGTCATTTTGTTCACCTTATTCTCCGAATTAAGATTCTCCATATTTCTAAATATATAGTATTTTCATGTTTTTAACAATGAATTTATTCAAATGAACAATAAAAATTTACATTTGTTTATTTATATCGTGTGTTTTTGATGTATTTTTGCTAAAAACATTATAATTATCTTGAAATATGCTTTTTGAATGAATTTATTCACCCGAAATATATTGACTAATTAAATGTACATCTGCTAAATTGTAAGAGTAAAAAGTGTTCAAATGTAAATTGTAAACCCATTCATTTTGGGGATGTGTAAAATTCTAGTTCTGTTGGAGGTGTGGATATTACAAGCAAGTATTTGAAAACATCTTGGTGAATTATGTCAGAGAGGTGACATAACATGGCTTATATTTTGTGTCGTATAACAAGCCGTGAACAGTAGGAGGGAAAACATTGGGGAATTCGATCGTTCAAAAAAGGGGACTAAAGGCTTCAGAAACAAAAAAAAGAAACCATTGGTTAAGCTACATGGTTCGAAATTATATATTGTATTTGTTTCTGCTTCCGTCCATAATTCTTACCGTCATTTTCAAGTATGTTCCCATGTACGGCTCGATCATTGCGTTTAAAAATTTCAGCCCAAGAAAAGGAATCATGGGCAGCGAATGGGTTGGATTTGAACATTTTCAGCGGTTTCTTTCATCGCCAAATTTTTATGACATTTTAATGAATACGCTTAAATTAAGCGCTTACGGTCTTATTCTCGGTTTCCCAGTACCGATTATTCTGGCCTTAATGCTAAATCTGATCAGAGGAGCGAAGCTCAAGAAGAATATTCAGCTTATTGTATACGCACCTAACTTCATCTCGGTTGTTGTTGTTGCCGGTATGCTGTTTGTTTTTCTATCGCCAGCTGGAATAGTGAACGCTTTGGTAACAACCTTCACCGGCAAGCCGATTTCTTTTATGACTGATCCCGCCTATTTCCGAACGGTATATATTTTGTCCGGTATATGGCAAACAGCGGGCTGGTCCTCTATCATTTATGTGGCCACCTTAGCCAATGTGGACCCGCAGTTGCATGACGCTGCAACAATTGATGGGGCTTCATTGATGAAGAGAATCTTCCACATTGATCTGCCAGCTCTTAAACCCGTCATGGCCGTCCTGTTCATTCTCGCTGCAGGAGGTATTATGTCGATCGGCTATGAAAAGGCTTACCTGATGCAGACGGCTCTGAACACACCAACCTCGGAAATCATCGCGACTTACGTATACAAGGTGGGGTTGCAATCCGGCGATTATGCTTATTCTACGGCAATCGGGTTGTTCAATTCCGTAATTAATGTAGTCCTGTTGATTTTCGTAAATACCGTCGTCAAGAAGCTGAACGAAGGAGAAGGGCTGTATTAAAGAAGGAGGTATTTATGGATATTCATTACACCGGGAAGGACCGGATTCTGCTCATTATCAATTATATTCTACTTGGTTTGTTTGTTCTCGCTATTCTGTTACCGCTGGTCTATGTGGTGCTTTCGTCCTTTTTAACTCCAAATACCCTGATTACCAAAGGGTTTGCCATTACATCATCAGACTGGACACTCACGGGATATGCCAAAATCCTAAGCAACAGTGCCATGATCCGCGGTTTTTTTAATGCTATTTTTTATTCAGCAGCCTTTGCGTTCGCAACCGTATTATTTTCCGTCTTCGCGGCTTATCCGCTTGCGATTGAAGAGTTGGTAGGGAAACGGTCCATTATGATCTTTTTCCTGATAACGATGTTTTTCGGTGGGGGTCTGATTCCTACCTATCTGGTGATTAAGGATTTAGGCATGTTGAATACGGTCTGGGCCATTATTCTGCCCGGCTCGATCAGCGTATTCAATATTATTCTGGCAAAGACTTATTTCCAGGGACTTCCGAAAGAGCTGTTCCAGGCGGCGAGTATAGACGGAGCTTCCGAGCTCAGTATTTTCTTTAAAATCGTTCTGCCGCTTTCCAAGCCTATTATTTTTGTTCTAGCTTTATACGCTTTTGTCGGACAGTGGAATTCTTATTTCGACGCCATGATTTATTTGGATGATCCGAAGCTGTTTCCGCTTCAACTGGTACTGCGCTCCATTTTGATACAGAATCAGGTTCAGCCCGGCATGATTGCCGATGCGATGGCACAAGCGGAGCTTAAGAAATTGTCTGAAATGATTAAGTACTCTGCCATTGTCATATCAAGTTTGCCTTTGATTGTCATGTATCCATTCTTCCAGAAGTATTTCGAAAAGGGTGTCATGGTAGGTTCGATCAAATAAAAAACCGGGGGTATAGAGATGAAAAAAACATTACTAACATTGTCTGTGTTGGTACTTTCTACTTCACTGCTTGCCGGATGTGGCGGTTCAGGCAATAATTCCGCGGCATCCGAAGATTACAAGCTGGAAAATGTTACTCTGCCGCTTAAAGAGAAAGTTACTTTGCATTTTATGACTCAAAGCTCGCCGCTGGCACCTTCCGATCCAAATGAAAAGTTGATTTATAAAAGACTGGAAGAAAAAACAGGGGTGCATATCGATTTTACCAACTTCACCTCCGATTCCTTCATTGAAAAAAGAAACCTGGCTGTTGCCAGTGGAGATCTTCCAGATGCCATACTGGATGCCGGCTATTCCGACTATGATTTGTTGAACCTCGGACAGGATGGAACCATTATCCCTCTGGAGGATTTGATTAATAAATACATGCCGAATCTACAGAAGGTATTGAAGGAAGCACCTGAGTACAAATCCATGATAACTGCACAGGACGGGCATATTTATGCTTTTCCTTGGATTGAAGAGCTGGGGGCCGGGAAGGAGAGCATTCATTCTGTAAACGACATGCCATGGATCAATGTGGAGTGGCTGAAAAAGCTGGGACTTAAAATGCCAAAAACCACCGAGGATTTAAAAAAAGTTCTGCTCGCATTTAAAAATGACGACCCTAACGGAAATGGCCAGGCGGATGAAATCCCGCTGTCCTTTATACTCAATAACGGCAATGAGGACCTGAATTTTCTGTTTGGATCATTCGGTCTTGGGGACAACGGCGATCATACTGTAGTGACCAATGAGGGGAAAGTGGTCTTCACTGCCGATCAGGACGGTTATAAAGAGGGAATCAAATACCTTAATGAGCTGTATAAGCTGAACCTGATTGACGAAGAGTCATTCGAGCAGGATTACAATACGTATCTGGCCAAAGGACAGAATGAAAAATATGGTCTCTATTTTCAATGGGATAAGGCGAACATTTCAGGAGACAACGATAAATATGAATTGATGAATCCGCTCGCGGGGCCAAGCGGTGAAGTCAATGTGACCCGCACGAACAATCTCGGCTTTGACCGGGGGAGAATGGTGATTACCAGTGACAACAAAAATCTTGAGCTTACAGCAAAATGGATTGACCAACTGTATGAACCCATCCAGTCCGTACAGGACAACTGGGGCACCTACGGCGACAAAACTCAGCAGAACATTTTTGAATACGATGAAGCGAGTCATATGCTGAAGCATCTTCCGCTTAAGGGAACTGCGCCAGTCGAGCTGCGTCAAAAAACGAATATCGGTGGTCCATTGGCAATTCTTGACGAATATTACGGAAAAGTAACGACCAAGCCCGACGATGCAGTGGGGCGGCTCGAGCTCATAAAGAAAAGACTCGTTCCTTATATGAAGGCTGACCATAATTTCCCGAAAGTCTTCTTCTCGCTGGAGGATCAGAAGCAGATCTCCACACTGGAAACCGATTTGTTTGCTTACGTTAACCGCAAACGGGCAGAATGGATCAAAACAGGCAAAGTGGAAGAAGAATGGGCGGAATATAAGGCCGAGCTGTCCAGACTGGGACTAGACAAATGGCTGGAAATCAAGCAGAAAGGCTACGACCGATATCTTAAAGATCAAGGCTGAAATATATAAAAGGTGGTTGGGCTGTTAAACACCTTATCAACAATCAATAGGAGAGTGGATACCATTAAAGACATGTTCCTAACGGGCGACAGTAGCAGCAGAAAAGGATCACGAAACAGTTATTATAGGGAGACATACAGGCCTCAATTCCACTATTCACCTGAGAAAAATTGGATGAACGATCCCAACGGCTTGGTTTACTATGAAGGAGAGTACCACCTGTTCTACCAGCATACGCCCCATGATACGCAGCCTGACTTTGGCCGCATGCATTGGGGGCATGCGGTAAGCAAGGATCTAATACATTGGGACGAACTCTCACCGGCAATTCCGCCTGGAGAGGACGGAGCGATCTTCTCGGGAAGTGCGGTGGTGGATAAGAACAATACAAGCGGATTTTTCAACGAAGAAGGATCAGGATTGGTTGCAATTTATACGAATGAGGGCAACAGGGCTCAGCCCGGCAAGCCGCAGGTGCAAAGCATTGCTTACAGCAGGGATAAAGGTCGAACCTGGACAAAATATGAAGGTAACCCGGTTTTATTCCCAATGGAAACGCTAGACTTTCGTGATCCGAAGGTGTTTTGGCATGATGAATCGTCGATGTGGATAATGGTCCTTGCCGTAAGAGAACGTGTAGAATTTTACACATCTCCAAACCTGAAAGAATGGTCTTTTGCAAGCGAATTCGGTTCTGACATTCCGCATATCCACCGAGGGATATTTGAATGTCCTGATATATTTCAAATCCAAGTGGATGAGGATCCTAATACCACGAAGTGGATTCTGATGCTAAGTGTCGGGGATAGAAATGGTGTGAATCCAGATGATCCGGAACCACCGGCAGGTGGTTCTGGCATGATGTATTTCATAGGCAACTTTGACGGTAAGGCATTTGCTCTGGATGGAACGTTGGAATCTTTCGATACTATTAAATGGGTAGACTACGGATCAGACTTTTACGCGGCCGTGACCTGGAATGGGATTCCAAACGAGGACGGTCGAAAGATTTGGGTCGGCTGGATGAACAATTGGCGTTATGGTACCACGCTACCTTCAGAGGAATGGCGTGGCAAGATGTCAATTCCCCGTGAGCTACAGCTTAGGACTTATCCGGAGGGACTTCACTTAATCCAAGCACCCATAAGTGAATTAAGTCAGCTAAGAAAACCGATTTTGTCTCTGCAAGACTTGACGATTAAGCCAGGTATGAACGTGTTGTCTGATTTCTCTGCTGCAAAGGCAGAAATTATTGCAGAATTTGAAATCAGCACTGCCGTGGAATTCGGGTTCAAAGTGCGGAAGTCTTCTAATCAGGAGACGATCATTGGATATAATATCTCGAATGGGGAGTTGTTCGTCGATCGGACGAAGTCGAGCGCCATTGATTTTCATTCCGATTTCACAGCAATACACAAGGCCCCTATGAAGCCAGAGCATGGACGGGTACAACTGAGTATTTACGTGGATTGGTCAAGTGTCGAGGTCTTCGGAAATCATGGAGAAACAATCATTTCAGACATGATTTTCCCGGACCTGGAAAGCAGGGGGCTGGAACTCTATGCCATTGGCGGAGAACTAAGGGTCGTATCGCTTCAAATCAATGATCTAGTAAGCATTTGGGGAAATGAGAATGTTTAGACGTTAACTATTGATATCATTCAAATTTTAATTATCTCACGACGGAACTCGTTAAGCATTGGCTTGATTCGACGAAGTGGTTACAGCCCGGTTGCGTGCATTCGTATCTGAAACTTGGTCCTCAAAACCAATTAAAGTAACACTTTTCTGCCTGGACACGTAACACCCGGTCGGCTCACAACCGTATCGGGTGTTTTCATATCCTTGGAAAGTTAGCAGAACTCGAAAGACGACCACGGAGCAATCTCATTAAAAGTGAATAAGGGCTATTGCTCTGCAGTGGTGAAAGGCGTAAGAATCTGTCCGTGCATGCCCTGGTCAATTATCCTCAATTATAATTTCCATAAGAGAGAGAAGATTACAATTGATGGTCTTGAGTTCTTTGAACTTAATAAGAGATACGATATGTTAGAAATCAAGTTTTCATTTCTTGAATATACTCTAGCTGATGGAACGGGAAAGAAAAAGAACGATATTTAGAAGTGATTTCGAGTGTATCAAATGAAGATCAAACATGGAAATTAATAAAACATGATTTTATAAGGTTATATGTTTATAGAATATGGGGTGGCAATACAGTCTACCAAGTTAGAATAATTCGCCACGTTTAAAATCCCCATTACTGCAAGTTGAAAATGCATCTCATCCATAAGGCTGCTTAGGAAATGGCTTAGTAGTTAATACAGATAATTAACCCTTCCGTATGACCTAGCTCAGGCAAATTGTGCTCCAATATGTGTTATTCCATATCTATTACCTCTATTAGGTAGTATCACCTAAATAAGAGATATTAATTTCTAAGTAGTGTTAGTAGAGCATGTTTTTATGTTTAGATTTTCTAAGAGCAGTATTGGTGATTTGAAGGAGATAAATTAATAGGTTTTCTAATTTAAAAGTGACTTTTCAAGGGGGATAACAGCTTGGGAAGAGATGCTGTACGCAATTAAATAATGGTCAAGAAACATCCAGACAGAATTAGACTTATTTTAAATTTATATACTATATACAGTATACAAAATATATATAAACACATTATATAGGGTATTTAGGAACGTGTTTTTTATTTTGCAATTGGCTTTTACTATAAATCGGACTAAGCTTGAAATAAAAAAGGGCTTATAGCTATGTTTTTTATAGTCTATCTATAAAGAAGAGTTAAACTTGGGGAAACTAACAGAAAGTAACAGACAATTGCATAGTGTTGGAAAAATTTAAACACCTTCAAGATAATACCCTATTTATGAGAGAGATCGGGAATAATCTTGGAGGTGTTGTAGATTAATCACACTGATTCGCTATATATAAAATTTCTCTGAGTGGAAGTACCGCCAAGTAAGGGCTGTGGGAAAGCATCCCTGGCCATACTCGTGATGCCTCGCTCGAACTAACTATGACTTTCAGAGGATGATATTAAGAGTGGTAAAGGTTAGTAGAAAAATCTGGCGTTGGCGTAATCCTCGCCAGGTGGCATGGAAAGTTGCAACATATGGTTCATATGGTTTGTAGGACGCCTATTAATTGTCTCTTACTTGTCTGAGAAGTCTTATTTTAGCTAAAAAAATCATGTCCGTAGTAAGTGCAGCACAACAAAAATGTTGATGGCTACACAGCCTTACATTGAATTTGATAATTGACGTTCATTTGAGCAAAATGTTAGAATCACATACAATTCAGACAAGCGTAGTGATCAATGGAGACTTGTCTTTTTTTGATGCTTTTTGAACATTGGGGGGATATTCATGTTGATTTCAAGAGTGATCAACAATAATGTGATCACGGCGATGAATGAAGACAACAAGGAATTGGTGATTATGGGTTTAGGGATTGCTTTTCAAAAGAAAAAAGGCGACACCGTTGATAAGTCCAAAATTGAAAAAGTATTTAGCCTTGAGAATAAGGAACTTACCGATAGACTAAAGACGTTATTAAACAAAATATCGTTGGAGGTTATGTCGCTTACAGAAGATATTATTAACTATGCTATGCAGAAAACGAATCGAAAACTGAATGAAAGCATATATATTTCGCTTCCCGATCATATTAATTTTACAATCGAACGTCATCAACAAGGGATAGATATTCATAATGCACTCCTTTGGGAAATAAAACGATTCTATAGATTGGAATTTGGAATCGGCATGGAAGCTCTGTCCATAATTAAAGAGCGTCTTGGTGTGGAACTCCCTGAAGATGAGGCTGGCTTTATTGCCCTCCATATCGTTAATGCTCAAATGAACGAAAATGTACCTGAAGCGGCAAATATCACAAGATTAATTAAGGAAATCCTAAACATTGTTCAATATACATTCAGAATTGATTTGGATGAAGAATCGCTTAACTATTTCAGATTCGTAACTCATCTCAAATTTTTTTCCCAGCGGATGTTTAATAAAATTATGACGGAAAGTAAAGATGAGGAATTGCTAAATATTGTGAAAGAAAAGTATAAGCCATCTTATGAATGTGCCTGGAAAATCAAAGAATACATCAAGCTAAGCTATGATTATCTCTTAAACAAGGACGAATTACTCTATTTGACGATCCATATTGAAAGAGTGGTCAACAGGAGTTGAGATCTTTACACCTGATGTAAGCGTTGACAGATTCCAAAGTACGTGCTAAATTATGTTCATATTCACAAACCGAATAATTCTTTAGGATAAGTAGGATTGTAACTGCTTCGAGCAGGCAAGACCTAAATTCTAACGAACTTACGACTACCGCGGGGCGTAAGTTGGTTGAATTTGGGTCTTTTTTTGTTTCCGTTTTTCATTAAAATCCCGGGGGGATCAGCATGAGCAATCAGAAAATTGCACGAGAAATACTGCCTTTATTAGGTGGAGAAGAAAACGTAAAAGATGTAACTCACTGTGTAACTCGATTGCGTCTTACCCTTAAAGACAATGAGAAAGCAGACAAAGCTGGTATTCAGGCTATACAGGGTGTTATGGGAGCGACAGTCAATGGGGGGCAATTTCAAATTATTGTTGGGGATAAGGTATCCGATGTTCACAGCGAATTTATAAAATTACTGGGTAACCGTCAAGTTGCGGATGATAGTAGTTCTGCATCAGGTTCGAAAGGCTTCAAAGGGATTCTCAATTCCTTCTTTAATGTCATCTCAAGTATTTTTGCTCCAATCATTCCAGCAATCATCGGGGCGGGATTACTTAAAGGGATTATCACATTACTCTCATCTTTTGAACTCGTATCTTTGGAAAGTAGCACATATAAGTTGCTATCTGTATTCGCTGATGCGGCTTTTTATTTCTTGCCTATCCTTCTTGCTTTTAGTACGGCGAAAAAGTTTAATGCTAACCAATATGTCGCTGGGGCGATTGCGGGTGTTTTGATTCATCCTAACTTAGGTGCTCTTTTGAACGGTGAATCACCTGTCACCCTAGTTGGCATCCCGATTACTTCAGTCATATACGCATCGTCTGTATTACCCATTATTCTGGGCGTGTGGTTTATGTCTTATGTGGAAAAGGTTTTAAAACGTATCATTCCTAAGGTTCTTCAGTCTATCTTTTTGCCACTGCTTACATTGTTGATTGTTTCTTCTATCATTCTTATTGCGCTTGGACCTGCTGGTACACTCATAGGAAATGGAATCGCCGTCGGATTTATTTCACTATACATGAACTATGGATGGCTAGCGGGGCTTCTTCTCGGAGGATTTTATCCGCTGATTGTCATCACAGGTATGCATTACGGGTTCTTGCCAGTCATGTTCCAATCCCTTTCTAAGTATGGTGTTGACTATATAATGGGGATTGCAGTTGCAGCCAATTCGGGTCAGGCAGGGGCGACTCTTGCGGTATATTTGAAAACCAAAAACAAAGAATTCAAGGCTGTAGCTGGAACAGCAGCACTGAATGCCATTATCGGGATTACCGAACCTGCTCTTTACGGTGTAACCGTTAAGTTAAAAAAACCGTTGATCGCAGCTGCCATTGCTGGAGGCCTGGGCAGTGCAGTAATGGGATGGTTTAAAGTTGGTGCCACGGGAATTGGTACCGGGCCGATTGCAGGGTTACCATTTTTCTTCGGTTCCACATTCCTGTATTTCTTGATCGGCTGTGCAGTTAGTTTTGTTGTTGGTTTTGTTCTGACACTCATTATTGGATTCGAAGATATTCCAGAGAGAAAAGAAGCTGTAGCCGTCTC
Organism: Paenibacillus sp. FSL R7-0340; assembly: GCF_038002205.1. Classification (NCBI taxonomy): domain Bacteria; kingdom Bacillati; phylum Bacillota; class Bacilli; order Caryophanales; family Paenibacillaceae; genus Paenibacillus; species Paenibacillus sp. FSL R7-0340. The sequence goes on along the minus strand of NZ_JBBOBY010000001.1, from coordinate 3,286,531 downwards.
TTCGAATAATACAATTACAGGGACGATAGAGAGTGATCCTAGAGCACCCGTAACGGTACAATTTAATAATCCAGATCGTGTTCAACCTATTCTTAGTCCTATTCATGGAGAAGTGGTAGAACTCTCGCAAGTCAGTGATCCTGCCTTTGCAGCTGGTATGATGGGCAAAGGAATTGCAATTAGACCCACTACAGGAAGAGCGGTGTCACCTGTGAAAGGTACGGTCGCGACTGTTTTCAAGAAGAAACACGCCATTGTTGTTGTGGCTGACAGTGGAGCAGAAATATTGATTCATATTGGCATAGATACCGTTAAACTGAATGGTCAACATTTTGAGACTCACGTTGAAGTAGGTCAACATGTTGAGGCTGGCGATCTGTTGGTTGAGTTCGACATAGAACAGATTAAAAAAGCTGGCTATGACACGGTAACTCCTATTATTGTAGCTAATTATAATGACTATGTCGATGTTAATGCAGAATCAATCGGAAGTATTGATGAAAAAGATCCTTTAATGAAGGTAATCGGATAAAGAAAATTTGGAGGGTGAAAAACAATGGATTTTACAAAAAAATCGGTGAATGAAATTAAAACGTCGGGGGATTTATTCCCCCCTGACTTTCTCTGGGGCGGAGCCGTGGCTGCGAATCAGATCGAAGGTGCATATCTGGAGGATGGTAAGGGATTATCTGTCTCAGATGTGTTGTCGGACGGAATATTCGGTCAGATCCTGGATAAGCCTGATGGTGAATATCTCAAACACCAGGCCATTGATTTTTACCATCGTTACCCCGAGGATATCGCATTGTTCGCAGAAATGGGGTTCCGAACACTAAGAACTTCTATAGCGTGGACCCGGATTTTTCCGAATGGAGATGAAGCCATTCCTAACGAAGCAGGTCTGGAATTTTATGATCGGTTATTTGATGAACTGCTCAAATACGGAATTCAACCATTAGTTACACTTTCTCATTATGAAATGCCTCTTGGACTCGTCCATAAGTACGGTGGCTGGTCTAATCGAGAAGTGATTACTCTTTTTGAACGTTTTTCGAGAGTTGTTTTCGATCGGTATGGGGACAAAGTAAAGTATTGGCTGACATTCAACGAAATTAATATGATGCTTCATGGTCCTTTTATTGCAGGAGGAATTTATCCTGATCAGGCAACTGAGCAAGTAACTTATCAGGCTATCCATCACCAATTCGTTGCAAGTGCTTTAGCAGTGAAGGCTTGTCATGAAATTATTCCCGATGCTCAGATCGGGTGCATGATAGCGGGTGGCCCAATGTATCCTCTTACACCTAAACCAGAGGATGTGTTGGAAGCCATGCGTAAAGACAGGGAGAATTTCTTCTTTGCAGATGTGCAAGTCAAAGGTAAATATCCTGGGTATATACTGCGTTATTTCAGAGAATCCAATATTGATCTCGATATCACAGAAGAGGATCTGAAGACACTTAAACACACGGTCGATTTCATTTCTTTTAGCTATTACATGAGTTACTGTGCAACGACAGATCCTGAACTTAATGAGCAATCCAGAGGCAATATTATGAGCGCGGTTAAAAATCCGTACCTTTCAGCTTCCGAGTGGGGTTGGTCAATCGATCCAAAGGGATTGCGCTACACGTTAAATCAGTTCTATGACAGATATGAAAAACCTTTGTTTATTGTCGAGAATGGCCTAGGCGCAATAGATGTCCCGAATGAGAAGGGGATTGTTGAGGATTCCTATCGGATTGATTATATCCGCGAGCATCTTGTGCAAGTCGCAGAAGCGATTCAAGATGGAGTCGAGGTCATGGGATACACTAGTTGGGGATGCATAGACATCGTAAGCAACTCCACCGGAGAGATGCGTAAACGTTATGGCTTTATTTATGTCGATCGTCACGATGATTTATCGGGAACTTTTGAGAGAACACGAAAGAAGAGTTTCAATTGGTACAAAGAAGTCATCGCTACCAATGGAAAAATCATTACAGAGTAGAGGTAAAACAGCCGAAACATGTTCCATAACGAATGGAGGTGTTTCGGCTGTTTCAAATTTAATGTTATGAACATGAATTTAGAGGACTTGCCGAGGGATAACAGGCAAACTAATCATGGTCTCAGTATCTATAAATTTTAGTGTATCTTCATCCACTAACAAACCTTGCGGCGAAACCCAAGCTGCCTCTGCTACGGCTGCATTTTCGAAGATGTATAACGAAACAGCTCATAGGGTGCTTCGTCGGGGACGTAGGCTCCATCTCCCTTCCCCGGTTTTCGAGTAGGATGCTGCCGATAAGAAATAAGCCCCGGAAGGAAGCTTGGTAGCAAGAGCTCCATGAGTGAATTCATAATGATAGCGAAACTCTTCAAGTGACATCCCTGGTTTTCTTCGGAACACAAACATGATGCTATGTCCTTTTTCAGGATATACATTTAACTCTTTTATACTTTCCATTATGGTTTAGCCTCCTCGAGTTAGTTTATTTAACATATGGTTATTATAGCAATGGAAATGAACATCCTAATAGTGTCTTAATCTAGAGTTTTATGGTGCAAATCAAGTTTTGTTTGGAATGTGTACTGTTTCACGTTATGTTTTATTCCATAAAACTATTCGTATACTTCGAGCATAAAAGGGGGAAGGAACTCATGGGTGTTCTTCTTATACAAATAGACGAGAATGATTTCATGGAAGTGAAGGAGCTGATCACAAGGAATTATGCAGGAGCTAAAGTCATTACTGTGAATCAGTTGCATGGGGATACGGATTGGCTTCTAAGTATGACAGAAATACCTGATCTTTTGGATAGACTTATCAATACAGCTGGGGAACCTGCGGTGCAACGCGTTTTACATTATATAAACTGTCACTTTAGAAGATCATTAACGTTGGAGGAGGTATCTTCTGAAGTCCATTTGAATCCAGTCTATTTCAGTCAGTGGTTTAAGCAGAAGACCGATTGTGGGTTTAAAGAATACATTACACATATTAGACTTCAGGAGGTACGACACTGGCTGCTAAATAGCGATCACACCATCAACTGGATCGCTGAGTATGTGGGGTATCAGGACACAGCACATCTATCTAAACTATTCCGCAAACATTTTGGTTTGGCTCCAGGGATGTATAGACAAAAGATAAGAAATGAACGCCAAGCATCAAGATAGTCCATTTTCAAAAAAGTATTTGAGGAAAAGGGTCGCCAAGCTCAGGATTCGGCATGGGTCCTCTAACATATTTCATTAAGCATATAGGTGTTCAAGGAAAATAAAGTATTCTTTGGGGGTCTAATTAAGAAGAAGGACGATTAGTAACTATGCAGAATTGTGATACCTCATTTTTCATACTCGTTGAGAACATCGTGTAATACATGATGTTCTCAAATAACTTGTTTTCGCTAATCTTTAAGTTAAAGAACGGGTTATCTCGCTTATGAAGGGTACACCTGATTCCTTTTAAACAATCCCCATACCTGTTCGGCCATGTATTTCGGTGAATGTGGCATGTTATTTATAATCCACCATTCGATTACCCCAATGAATGCAAAGGCCATAAATTGCGTTATCAATAGCTTGTCATACCCCTTATTAAGGTCCTCCATATTGACTTGGTCTTTTATGTTCCCCGTCACGATCTCTAACATATGCTCCCGAAATGCAGGGATTCCTTTATTCGAAAGCATGGAAGCGAAAAACGTATGGTTCTGCTCAAAGTATTGAAAAACAGGTAACAAAGAATGAATAAAATCAACCTTTTCCTGATTTGGATCGGTTGAGATGCAAACGGAGATCATTCTGCTCAAATGCTCATCGATGCATTGGTTAAGAAGATCGTATTTATCGGTGTAGTGAAAATAAATGGTTCCCCTGTTAACATTCGCTCGATCCGCAATCTCATTAATAGTTATTTCTTCAAAATCCTTCTCCGAGATCAAACCTATAAATGCATTAAATATGGCTGCCTTTGTTTTTAGGATTCTACGATCGATTTTAACTCCCATAATGTATAGCCTCCAGAAGATATTTAACAAATTATTCGAATCCGTTGAATATAAAACAAAAATCACTTTTTTAGCGATTGAAGAAATCAACATAATCCATATAATAATAACCAACGGACGTTATATATTCAACAAAAGTTCGATAAAGTTTTGCTGTAACCTAAATGTTCATTGGGTCAAAAGAGCAATCTAACAATAAAATATCGAGGTGATCGACTAATGAACATAACGCTTTTTGGTGGTAGTGGTGCAATTGGGAAAATTTTGACTGAGGTAGCAATTCAAAACGGGGATAACGTTACCCTTTATGCTAGAAATGCGGGGAAAATTGGACAGAAACATGAGAAGCTAAATGTTGTCGAGGGTCAATTATCTAATCAAGACTTGGTGGAACAAGCACTGTCGAATGCCGATGTCATCATTAGCACATTGGGACCCGCACTTGATACGTCCAGAAAATTAAAAGGTACCCCTGTTGCGGATGGTCATGAGGTTATTGTAAATGCGATGAGAAAGTTAAATAAGAAACGACTCATTACACTTGCTACTCCAACCTTGAAATCTGATAAGGATCGGAATTCGATTGCCACAATTGTACCGGGAATTATGGCCAAGATGATGTTTCCGAATGGTTATTACGAAATGAAAAAGCTTGAGGAAATCATCAAGCGATCTTCTTTAGACTGGACAGTAGTTCGGATTATTAATCCAAATGTAAGGCATAAGGAAAACGTTCATTATGCTTACTCGCTAGGCGATCAGCCAGCCAAAATGGGGGTATCCCGAGAAAATATCGCTAAATTTATGTATCATGCAGCTTCCGAGCCATCCTTAATTCATCAAATGCCGATTGTATACAACAGTTGAGAAAGGATTCCATCTGTTTATCAAGTGAAGGGAGAGGAACGAAATGAAAGTAGAGATTTGGTCGGATATTGGCTGCCCATTTTGTTATATCGGAAAACAGCGTTTTGAGGACGGGTTGGGGCTGTTTGCATCCAAAGATAAAGTGAATGTGGAGTACCGGAGCTTCCAGCTAGATCCTTATGCCGAGAAATACCCAGCTTACGACGTACACGACTTGTATGTTTCAAAGCATGGTGGCAGCAGAGAAGAAGCCAAGGCCATGCATAAACAATTTGCCCAACAAGCGAAGGGTGATGGAGTGGATTTTCAATTTGACCGAATAATCCCTACTCATTCGCTCGATGCGCATCGATTGATCAAGTTTGCGGGTACCTATGGCAAGAGTGCGGAAGTGTTGGAGCTTCTGTATAAAGCATATTTCACAGATTCCAAGCATATCGGCGACGCGGGCACACTGGCTGACATAGCGGCGGAAGCCGGTATGGATCGCGAGAAAACGCTCAACGTGCTGGAAAGCACGCAATATGTGGATGAAGTTCGTGCAGATGGGCGTGAAGCAAGCAGCCTTGGAGCTACAGGTGTACCTTTCTTTGTCATCAACCGCAAATATGCGATTTCAGGCGCACAATCAAGTGAAGTGTTTCTGGAGGCGCTGCAAAAAGTATGGGACGAGGAACATCCGCTGATGACGTTAGATACGACTCTAAACCAAGAATCAGGCAATATTTGCGAGGATGGTTATTGTACGCCAAAAAACAGCTGACGGAGGCGCCATTAAAGTAATCGTAAAACAGCGGCAGTCTAGGACTTTATTTTCTCGTCCATAGCTACCGCTGTTTCTTTTATTGGAGCTCTTTGGGTTTTAATGCTTGGCGAATCAGTTGATTGAATTGACTCATATGGTGATCAAAACTGAAATGTTCGTCAGTGGCTGTACGTGCAATAAGGCCGTCAATCAGCGCATACAACCAGAGAGAAAGGGTCTCCACATCATATTCTGGATCTACTTGTTTTTCATGAATAGCACTTGTAAGCAGATTTTTGAATGATTCACGCATGATGATATCACTTTGATTGAAGACATGTCGCACGCCCTTATTGCGTGAAGCTTCAGCCAAAATTTCGATCCATAATCTCTGGTCCATAGGATATACGGGATTACTGACACAACTAGTTATAATCGTCAAAATCTGTCCGAGAGGATCTTTTTCGGTTTCTTTAAATTCCATTTTGGCCAAGGCATGGCGCTGTTCTTCTTCCACCAGTGCAATAATAAATGCATCTTTACTTGGAAAGTGGCGGTACAGATTCCCTGCACTCATTCCTGCTTCTTTTGCAATTTCGACAATGCCTGTTTTGTGAAATCCATTGCGTGAAAAACATCGAACAGCAGCCTCGATGAGCAAGCGTCTGCTATCGTCTTTTTGTTTCATTCGTTTCGATTTAGGCGGTTCAGAGTTATTCATTGTACTTCAAATGTACAGGGATACCTTCTTGGCTCTTATCCCTGTAACCTCCTTGTTTCGCGAAATAATGTACATCCATCATACCATGTACATTACCATAGTCTGCATTTGGATTAAAGTGTATTAAAGACTGGACGCTCTTTATTATCAATATCTCCAAGCAGAGGTAAACGAGACAGCATGTTCGCCAAGAAATAAGAGTCCCAAGGGAAATGTTCAGTGATCCCTAGACCGACTACATCATAGGATTTGGCTACATCTTGCAAAACTCGGATAATGGTTTCCATACTTGATCCTTGTGGGAAGCTCTTGGTGTATTCTTCGTATGTTCCCGGATAAGCAACCAGAAGAGAACGGAATTCTTTCATATCCAGAACATCCAGATCAAAATGAATAATAATCTTGGACGGTTTTTTCTCAGCTAGCCATTGGAGCACTTTAGAACTATCCTGCTTAATTTCATCGGGACCTACAATATCTAATTTCATATTTTTCATGGGCTCTGAGTGAAGAGCATCGATCATGTCGTTCAATCCTACATATAGGATTTGTTCAGGTTTAAAAAGATGGGGCACCTCTGCAACAAATTCCTGATCACCTACCCCAAGCAAATTGGCAAGAACATGAGCATGATGATTTTCAAAGTCTTCAGGGATCGAGACATCAGGGTGAGCATCTACCCATAACAGAGCAACATCTCCATCATATTTCTCATTCAAATAAGAAAAAGGAGCAAGTTCTACACTGCAATCCCCTCCAAGGACAACGATACGTTCAGGGTTATGTTTATGAATTAGACTTTTGGCTGATCTAGCTTGTTGCAATACGGTACTTTTGGCAATTATACCTTGTTCTTTTTCTACATTAGGGTTCAGATCGACGGGTACTTCTTCAAAAGGACCATTAGACTTGGGAGCAAGCCAGTTTAACAAGTGAGCTCCCAGAACGTAAGGAGGGTTGTTCCCTCCTTGCCATTGAGGGAATAACAAACGCAGTGTACGGCTTGTATCCATTTCATTCATAAGATATTTCTCCTTTTATTTAAGTTAGTGATCGTTCATTCACTGAAAATGATACAAGATTACTTTTTATATTGCAAACCCTAAATAACAGGGAATGCCTATTTGAAATTATGCTGATTATACAATGACAATCATTGAGCTTATAAAAGGCAGGCGTTGATGACGGCCATTGCACAGAATGTGAAGAAAATGGCCCGACACCTACATGTCTTTTGTGGCTTAGAAATAGGCTTTCTCAACTTAAAAATTATTCCACATTGGTTGATGATTTTTTGTGACGTTTAATGGGTGAACCAGAGTTATCTTTAATAAATTTTCCACTAAACAGCTTTGTGAAAAATATCTTTCATGATACAGTGGAAAAACGGTGTAGTTTTACCGCCGCCATTTATTTGAAAAGTGGAATTAAATGGAATTATGTACGATAATAAGTAAGCATTTTAAAAACTTTCTTGAATTAAACTGAGGTGCTCAATGAATCGAATTTTACTGGTTGAAGATGATGATAATTTGGTGTTCGGTATTGAATATACTTTAACAAGTGAAGGATATGGCGTTGTTCTTGCGGGTAGCTTGGAAGAAGCCAGAAAGGCATTAAAGACAGACGACGTCGATTTAATTTTGTTGGATATAAATTTACCTGATGGTTCAGGGTATGACCTGTGTAGGGAAATCCGTGCATTATCCCAGGTTCCCATCATTTTTTTGACAGCTTTGGATGAGGAGACAAATGTTGTTGCTGGTCTTGATTTGGGAGCAGATGATTATATGACCAAACCGCTCCGTACCAAAGAACTTCTCTCTAGAATGAAAGCCGTATTAAGGCGCAATCATAAGCCCAAGGATGAACCGAATAGATGGATATCCGACGATATTGAAGTTCGAGTTCTAGAAGGAATTGTTCTTAAAAACAATCAGGAACTTTTATTGACGGGGCTGGAATATCGATTGCTATTGATGTTAATGACTCACCCCAAGCAAATTTGCAGCAGAAGTATCATCCTTAACAGTCTGTGGGATATGTCAGGAGAATTCATTGATAACAACACCCTTTCAGTTCATATCAGAAGGTTAAGAGAGAAGATCGAGGATGTTCCTGCAGTACCGAGATACATCATTACCGTTCGAGGAGTCGGATATAAATGGAATGCAGATATTGTAGGGAGATAAACCATGAATGAATTCGTCCGTAATCCAGAGTGGAAGTCTATTACTGTTAAAGCGATCGTATTACAAGTTATGTTAGCGGTAATCATATTCTTTTATATGAGTTATCAAGTCAGTCAGATCAATAAGGCCGTGGTTAATCAAAATGCTGCATTGATTGGTTATGTTTTGAAGCAAGCTCCTCAACTAGAAAATGAAATTATCCACTTTATCACTCAGGGTGCACAAGAAAATGAAATCGTAGAGGGAAAACGCAGCCTGGCTCAATATGCATATAAGGAAGATATGCCCGTAAACGATCAACCTGTACTCTCGGATAACGCCTTACCCATGAAAACGGCGGCTCAGGTTTTGCTTTATAGTATTCCATTACTGCTGTTATTGGGATGGGAATACCGCAAAATATTTAACAAGATTCGAACCATAACCTTTGCAGCGGAGCAAGTTGTTGAACATCAGTTTGATCAACCGCTTCCGGAGAATGATGAAGGAGACTTTGGCGCATTAGGACGAAACTTTAACGCGATGGCCGAAAGGTTACACAACAGTCTTCGGCAACTCCAACAAGAGAAAATGTTTCTACGCAACTTGCTTTCCGATATTTCGCATCAGCTCAAAACGCCACTAGCAATCCTCATCGTTTTTAATGAAAATTTGCTAAATGATCCTCATATGAAAGAAGAAATGAGAACGAAATTTCTGGATCGAGGCCGTCAACAACTAGAGCGAATGGAATGGCTGATTATCAGTTTGCTGAAGCTGGCACGGGTCGAAGCCGGAGCAATAACGTTCCTGATAGAACGCGTTCGAGTAAGAGAAATGATCGATCATGCTGTACATTCGTTGCGAATGTTATCCGAGCAAAGGAAGCAGAAGATTCACATTCATGGTGGAGAAGATATGTATGTTTGGGCGGATGAAGAATGGCTAACAGAAGCCTTGATTAACTTGATTAAAAATGCACTGGAACATACGCCACTAGAGGGAGGAATTGATGTTATTTTAGAAAAAAATTCATTATTCCAGACAGTAATCATTCGAGATCAAGGAGAAGGCATTTCCCCAGAAGATTTGCCTCACATTTTTGAACGATTCTATAGAGGGAGAAGAACGACAAAGCCGCAAAGTCTTGGCATTGGCTTGTCTTTATCCAAGTCCATTATTGAAGAGCAAGGCGGTATGATCACCGTTGTAAGTCAGTTAGGGCTAGGAACAGAATTTAGAGTTTCGTTTAATAAATGGGATAGTGGAGGAAGCTTACAATAACGTAAGCTTCCTCTTCACTTTATTGTAAGCTTCGATCTTTATAATAACAAACATACAAAGTGAAACATTAGCTCAGGAGGTAAACAGGTGGAAATACTAAAAACTATTAATTTGTGTAAAACCTATGGAAGTGCAGAGGCAAAGGTTGAAGCTTTAAAAAATGTCAATTTCTCTGTTCAACATGGAGAATTTGTTGCCATCGTAGGAGCCAGTGGATCAGGAAAAAGTACCTTAATGCATCTTCTAGGTGGAGTGGACCGCCCGGCTAGTGGACAGGTCATCATCGATGGTACGGATCTTTACTCCAGAAGTGAAGAGGAGCTCGCTGTATTCCGAAGACGGAAAATTGGATTTATTTTTCAATCATACAATCTGATCCCGGTCCTATCTACAGAGGAAAATATCAAGTTACCGATGCTATTAGAGAACAAAAGGGTAGATGAAAATTATGTTCAGGAATTAATGGGTATATTAGGTCTGACCGAGCGGAGACATCATCTTCCATCCGAATTGTCAGGCGGACAACAGCAAAGAACGGCGATTGGCCGTGCGTTAATTAATAAACCGTCAATTATCTTGGCGGATGAACCTACCGGAAATCTGGATAGTAAAAACAGCAGGGATATTATGGACTTACTTATGTTTTCAGTTAAAAAATATAATCAGACGTTAATCATGATCACGCACGATTTGAATATTGCTAAAATCGCAGATCGAGTCGTAAGAATCGAAGACGGAGTCCTTCTACAGGCAAATGAGGTGAGTGAAAGTTGAAAAGCTACACAGATCTTACTGGAAAATATTTAAAGGGACAGAAAAAAAGATCGATGCTTACAATCTTAGGTATAATCTTGTCGGTTACACTGTTTACTTCCATTGGAACAATCGGGATGAGCTATTGGGATAAGTCAGTCAGACAAACCATGCAGGACTTCGGAGATTACCACGTCTCTTTCAATGGTATTTCAGGAGAAGCAATCCCGAAAGTCAAAAACAATGCAGCCGTAAAAAGTGCCGGCGTCATCAGTAGAGAAGGATATGCTGTCCTTAGGGAAACAAAAGAGAAGGAAAAGAAGGAAGATCCGTTTGCCGCACCCTACCGGTACTTGAATGTCAAGGGATATAATGCGAATGCAATGAACATGCTTCAGTCACAGCTAGACTCGGGCAGGTACCCGGAAAATTCGAATGAAATTATCCTTTCATCTTCGAGTCTGAGTTATTTTTTAAAAAAACCAAAGCTTGGCGAAACAATTACGCTAAACCTTGGAATCCGGAAGGTGGCGTCAACTGGTGAAGACAAAAAGATTAACGGACTTGGCGATTATGGTTGGGATCTTGACGAAGCCTTCCAAGCTCAATCCCAAAGAGAATATACTGTTGTAGGCTTTATGAAGCCGTCAAGCAAAGAGAATTGGTCTTCCGGATACATCTTTCCTGCAATTACTTTCAATGATAACAAGAGTATCGATAACTACAAAAATTACTTTATTTACGTCAAAATGAAATCTTTGAAGAACATCAAAGAAAAGACGGAAGCCTTGAGGTCCTCTTTACAGCTGAGTAATGTCGAACAAGGTTCCGCTATGCAACTGGATAGGGATAACTTTATTGAAAATGTAAGAATTGAGTACAATAATGAACTGCTTAAATTGTATGGAAAAAGCATTTATGAAGGTGTGAATAACAGCTTAATCCTAACTTTCGCTGCTGTCATTGCGATTATAATGATTTGTACGATTGCAATGATTTATAATATTTTTCATATTTCTGTACTGGAGCGGATCTCACAATTCGGTATGTTAAGATGCATTGGAGCTACACCAGCCCAAATTCGCAAAATTGTGATGCAAGAAGCAACCCTGATAAGCTTGATCGGCATACCCATCGGGATTCTCACAGGAACCCTTTTTATGAAGGTATTGTTTTACAATATCAGCTTGTTAACGTTAGGTTTCTTAAATGATATGAGAATGGTCATTTCCCTACCGATTCTAATCTCTGCCGGTTTATTGGGCTTGCTGAGCGTATACCTTTCCGCTATTGGACCAGCAAAACAAGCAGCTCGCGTATATCCTCTTGAAGCGCTGAAAAATGCGGGAAGCTCGAAGGTTGAAAATATCACAAAGGTCAAAAAGTCTCTGTTTGTTAAAAAGCTGTTTGGCGTCGTAGGGCAATTCGCCAGCAGAAACTTGCAACGGAACAAGAAACGTTTCCGGATTACAGCCTTTTCCATGATTATTAGTATTATTTTATTTATTGTCTTTAGTGGTTTGGTTGATTTCATGCATCAAATAACACAGCTCTCGGGTGCGCAGTATTCTTATTCGCTTTCCTATGATGGTCCTTCAAGTCGAATAGACGATACTGTGTATCGGGATGTTTCTAAGCTTGATGCTGTTCAACAAGCCTACAAATTTTACAGTAATCAAGTAGATGCAATCATCCCTAAGGATAAGATCAATCCCATATATTATGGATTTCATAAGGATCGATACATCGTTGCCGAAGGGGAAGGGTATCGAACAGATAATAATTTCCTTGTGTCCTACGGAGACAATGGCTTGGATGCTCTGCAATCCAAACTCACGGCCGGGAAGATTGACAAAGAGAAAATGAACCAAGAGAATGGCGTTATCGTCCTACAAAAAATAATGATGATGACAGAAGAAGGCAAACGACTAATTCTCGATCAAACCCAATTTAAGGTTGGAGATCACATCAAAATCCGAACAATTGACGGAAATCATAATGAATATCAAACCGTGACTGTGGTCGGAATTGTCGATCAAGATTTGTTATCGAAGAAATATAGTACAGGTCAAGATCTTTCATTTATTACGACGCCGAAAGTATACTCCAAGATTATGGGTAGCGACACTTATTCCAGAATATTTATCCTCGCTAATCCCGATATATCAAATCATCCTATAACGGACTATCTTAAATCATTAACTGATAAAAACGCTGGTTTTAACTACCATGATCGAGTGGCAGAGGTCGCTCAAGCTAAAAACGATGCAAAGACTTTTAGTATCTTGCTTTACGCTTTTATCGGTGTCATTGTTCTAATTGCTTTCTTGAACATTGTAAATACAGTAAGTACGAATCTAATTCTTCGTACGAAAGAATTTGCAACCCTCAAGGCCATCGGCATGACCCAGAAGGAAGTGAGAAAAATGATTATTTTAGAAGGCGTATTTTATGGACTATTTGCCGCCGTGATCGGAATTATCCTAGGGACGACGCTGAATTATGGAATACAAGTTCTCTTTGCGAGTGCTTTGGATGCAGATTGGGTGTTCCCGTGGTACAGTATCGGCATCGCTTTCGCAGGTTCGATGATTACGACGATCGTCGCAACGATTGGGCCGATGTACAGGTTGAATAAAGTTAGTATCGTAGATGCTCTCCGGAGTGAGAACTAGGATCGGTTGGTTAAAAAGTGTAACACAAAGCCAGCTAAAAATAATGAATTTAAAACAGGCACCCTTTAATCATATGGGGTGCCTGTTAAATCGTTCTTTAAATATTTCAGTAGTGATTCAGCGGGGGACGGTACGGCTATGAGCTGCTAACATCTGATATAACTAATGATATAAAATCCTTACTAGTAGATTGATCCAAAAATAATGTAACTATATTCTCATATGTAATTACGTAAAATAGTGTGCCCAAAGTGATGTAGACATTTGTCGCGGGACAAGAACATTTTGTCATTGCGGATTAGATAATTATCTAAGCAAAGTTTCTATCTTGTAGCTTATACTTTGGAAACACGGGTAAACGGAGAGGTGACAAAGAAAATCAATTGTAGGAACGTTTCCCCATTAATAACGTGTATTAGAATAAAATTATAGAAGGGGTACAGTTAAACAGATAAAGTGGAGCAACTTGCTCAAGCCAAGAACGACGCGACAACCGCCAGGATCTTTTTATATGGATTTATTGGTGTCATTGTCCTGATTGCATTCCTGAATATACTGAACACCGTCAGCACAATGTCATTCTGCGTACCAAAGAATTTGCAGTTCTTAAAGCTCTCGGCATGACACAACGTAATGTAAAGAAAATGATTCTGTTGGAAGGCGTATTTTACGGCCTATACGCTGCGGTATACGGTAGTATACTCGGAACAGTATTGAGCTATGGTATACATCGTCTCTTCAAAGGTGCTGTCGATGTAGGTTGGACGATTCTAGGGGCAGCATTGTTCTTGCTTGTGCAGGTGCCATAGCAACAACGCTCGTTGCTACAGCTTGGCCGATGTATCGATTAAATCAAACGAGTATCGTTGAGGCTTTGAGAAAGGAAACGTAGATAACTATAAAATAGATTATCACTTAGAAAGTCGCATAGATCGCGGCTTTTTTTGTTTTAGAGATTCAAAAAAAAGGGGGTTGACTTTTCCTTTGGTTTAGGGGGGACTTGACATGCGTGTGTTATTATCAAAAAGTTGAAAGTTCTCCTCTACAGATTTGGAGAGAGAATGAGATAAGTATGCAAGAGGAGGTTTACATATACACATAACACAATGCGCTACCTGTCATCGCGGTTCTGGTAAACATTATTTCTAAGTGAAGGTATTCTGTAATGCTTTGTTTATGCTATGCAGTGAAAATTAGAAAGACACAGAGGAGTGAAGGTTTTGCAATCAGGAACTATTTCAGAAGAGCAAAAGGTCCCAAATGTTAAAGTTTTACCCATAATGTTCGCATTAATGCTTGCAGGTATCATAGGTACGTTTAATGAAACAGCAATTAATATCGCTATCAGCGATTTAATTAATCAGTTTGCAATTACGGAGTCCACGGTCCAGTGGTTATCAAGTGGTTATTTACTCACACTGGGAATTTTAGTTCCCCTTTCAGGATTATTGATACAGTGGTTTACAACGAGGCAACTTTTCCTGACATCAGTCATTATTTCAATCGTAGGGTCAGCAATAGGTGCTATGGCGGGAAGTTTCGATATATTGCTATTAGGAAGGATACTTCAAGCTGCTGGAGCAGCCCTGCTCTTTCCTTTGATGTTTAATACTGCTCTCATTATATTCCCAGCCGAGAAACGCGGAAAAGCGATGGGGCTGGTCACTCTTGTGTTCACAGCGGGACCTGCTTTAGGTCCAACCACCTCAGGTCTATTGATTGATAATCTGAGCTGGCACTGGATATTCTGGGTATCGTTAATGACTCTGGTGGTTGCTTTGGTGATAGGCGTTACATTTATAAAAAATGTAGCACCAATAACTAAACCACGTATTGATATTTACTCTCTGGTTTTGTCGACAATTGGTTTTGGAGGATTGGTTTACGGTATTAGTACTGCTGGAGAAGGAGATCATGGCTGGGGTAACCCTGTAGTCATTGTATCTCTGATCGCCGGTGTTGTTGCATTGATACTATTTGTCATTCGACAACTGAACATGAAAGAACCTCTTATGAACGTAAGAACACTTAAAAACCCGATGTTTGCCATCGGTACGGCGCTAGTATTCATTTGTATGAGTGTTGATCTTGCAGCGATGTTTGTTCTTCCTATGTTTTTGATTCGTGTTCTTGAATTAAGTGCTTTGACAGCTGGATTGACTCTTCTTCCAGGCAGCATCATTTCAGCTGTGCTTTCTCCTGTTGTTGGGTCGCTCTTTGACAAATTCGGACCTAAGTTTTTGGTAGTTCCTGGTCTAATTCTAACTGCGGCCACCCTATGGTTCTATTCTGATATTACGGTTGCATCGTCAATCGCTTTGATTGTCGTCTTGCATACCTGTCTGATGGTTGGAATTATTATGGTGTGGATGCCTGCTCAGACGAATGGTCTGAATCAGCTACCTGCTGAGATGTACCCGGATGGTACGGCTATTATGAACACGCTGCAGCAAATTGCAGGAGCGATCGGGATTGCTATGGCGGTTAGTGTCATGACAAGCGGAGTAGGAGACTTTATGAACAATGTTGCTGATCCTTCAAACCCGGCTAATGCAACATTGGCTTTGACGGCTGGTATGCAGAACGCATTATTCTTCGTGATGTTTGTTGCCCTTGCCGGCCTTGTTCTTGGCGTATTTGTTAGACGAGTGAAAGTCCAAAAGTGGTCAGGAGACTCCGATTGGTCATAATGCTTCTCAAGAAGCATTGTTGATTCAACCACAGATTTATTAAAAGGTGTAAGAGCGAATAGATTATTTACGATTATCTATTCGCTCTTCTATTTCATTTGTTGGAGGGTGAACATCGCAAATGAAGAAGAGGTGAGTCTATGCATATGTCTGAAGCCGATCTCATAGAATTCCTTACATCGAACCCTCATGTGAAAATTCGAGAACCGCCTCGGGAGCCTTTACCTACTCAACGTCTTACATTTGATAGCCAAGCGGAGGAGCGCTTCTATAATAAGCGGGTTGTTCCTTTAATTATTGCAGGTTACCTTCATAAGCTAGAGCTTCATAAAACCTTTGAGATCATGCAGGCTGTGGAACACTGTGGCAAGAAGTATAAAAAAACGTGTGTATACACCTGATTTCTACATGGAACACAAAGATGGTTCTGTTGAAATCGTTGAGGTTAAAGGACGGATGATCAAAATAATGCAACGAGATTATCCTCTTCGTCGTCATATTTTTTATTTTAAAGTACTGTCTTCCAAATAACTAGAAGTTTATTGAGGTACATGATGATGAGATATAGCGCGAGGATGAATAACCCGAAATTGAATTGTATCGATATAAGAATAGTTTAAGAGTCTTTTATATCATGATCCATATTAAAATCTAATACGTGTAAAGAGGAGAGTGTTTGGAATGTCAAACCTAAGTAAAGTAATTTCACTTACCAATGAAGAGCAAAAACTTCTTCAGAATGCTACGGAATTAGTTCCATTCTTAAAGGAATATGGTACGGAAATTGATAAAAACATGCACATACCGGAAGAAGTTATCGAAAAGCTTTCAAGTGCAGGACTTTTTAAGCTCAGAACACCGAAGAAATATGGTGGATTTGAAGTTAGCATAAGGGCAATGATTGAAATTGTCTCTGAAGTTGCGAAAGGCAATGGTTCTGTTGGATGGGTGATTCAAAATTTAAATGGAAATAACTATAGTGCATCCCAGCTACTACCCTCAAATGTGGTGAGTAAAATCTTCAATCAAGTCAACGAAGTGAGATTCTGCTCGGTACTTCAAGCCATCAAAACAGTGGTGAGGAAAGTTGAGGGAGGTTATCTGGTTGAGTATGGTCGTTGGGCCTTTGGTTCCGGGTCTAAGCATGCAACACATGCATTGTTAAATTTAAAGGATGCGAGTGGAATGCAGCAAGATCCCAAAATGCAGCTTGCTGTTGTTCCCATGGATGAAATTAAAATTATTGATGATTGGCACACGATGAGCCTAAAAGGATCGGCAAGTAACAGTTTGGAAATGAATGATGTTTTTATTTCCGATGAGTTTGTCGCTTATGAGGATGCAGAGCAAGTTGATGAAAGCATGCTGCAGCATCTAAAAGGCGAAGACAGATTCAAACCTTATTTATTTTTGATAACCAGTCTCACAACAGGAATTAGCACAATTCTGGGACTTGCAAGAGGAGCGTTGGAACACTTTGTTGAAAAGGCACCCCATAAGGGAATAGCCATGACAATCCACAAATCCCAGGCAGAAATTGGACATATCCAGTACAAGGTAGGACTGGCAGCCATGAAGATCGAATCTGCTCATCTTCATATCCATCGATCCGTTGAAATTCTAGAGACTTATGAAAAGAACTGTGAGCTCCTAGATCAACAAAACTTCGCGCGGGTTCAAACGGATATTGGATATGCGGCAATGTTATGTTGGGAAGCCGTTGAAATGTTAGTGGTCGAAAGCGGCGGAAGTGTAATACTGGATTCGAACCGACTATCCCAAATATTCCGCGATATTCGTGGTGGGGCTAATCATGCGTTTACCACAGCTTCTACTTGCATGGAACTGTACGGAAGAGTGCTTCTAGGGCTGGAACCACAGCATATTGTAACGCTAAGCAGTACACATGTAATAAGAGATACTCATAAAAAGGAGCTAGTATAAGGAACTAACGACAAGCTAAGTCAGAATAAGTCTATTACATGAATAAGAAGCCACTGATTTCCCAGATCAGTAGCTTCTTATTTGTATATTGTCTGGTAAAATATTGTCACATTGTTCCTAGAATAAAGGTAAAGTTAAATCCATTATTCTTTACTTCACAACACGGTAAAGAAAATGAAAGACGTTGCTGTTCCTAAAACATATACCACAAAAATAATAAATGAATTTCGAGATTAATTCTGAAGCGCTTAAAAAATACTAAGTTAAACTCAAAATTGTGAAATTGGTTATGATACTAAGTTATGTGATTATTACTATTCAAGAGAAACTGGGGTGCAGTTTCTCTTGAATAGTAATTGTACTTTGCTTCCTAAAACGTATGATGAAGAGTTCTACTATAATGGATATTACTGAAAGTATGAGTCCCAGTGCATAGACTCCTTACAAGCATGCAACCGAAAAAGCAACTATCTCTGCAGAATCGGCCAAACACTTGCTTTGAGCCGAAAACATTTTGCTGATAAGCAAAGCGGTACCTAAGGCCCCTGCCATTTGCAGCAAATGGCGTACAGTGAGGATATAATTCTTTGGGTAACTGTTCAGTCCAGGGGTTTACACTGGCATCAACACAAGGGATACTCCCACTAAGAATATAGAATGCATTAGGATAATATACGTTGTGGTAGTCGAAGCATCAATTCCTGTAAACATCCACATTGCAAATGCAACGATGACCACTCATGGAACAATGACGACCCGCGACCCGAAAATATCAAACAGTTTTCCGGAAATAGGTCCCATCAAACTGTTTATAATACTACCAGGAAGCATAATAATACCTGATTTAAAGGCTGTAAGTAGTAATACTCCCTGCAAATACATAGGCAGTAGTGCCATCGTGGAGAACATACTCATCATCATGGTGATCATCAGCACAACCATCAAGGCAAATATAGGGTACTTAAAGGTGCGCAAATTAAGAATCGGATTTTTGATCCTTAGTTGTCTGAAGATAAACCACGCCAATGACAAACAAGCAACACTAGCGTCCAGTAAACTTCCGGATTTGACCATCCAAGATCACCGGATTTACTGAAACTATAAACAATGCCACCAAAGCCGAGTGTAGATAAAATGATGGATAGAATATCAATCTTGGGCTTGGTGATTTCCATAACATTGGTCAGGTATTTCACTCCTACAAAAATAGAAATCATAGCCAAGGGAATGAGGATGTAGAATAACCAGCGCCAGTTTAATGAATCGATAATAACACCTGAAAGCGTAGGTCCAAGTGCTGGGGCAGACATGATCACTAGACCCATCAGGCCCATTGCAGCACCGCGTTTTTCCGGCGGGAAGATAATCAATATCGTATTCATCATCAGAGGCATCATAAGCCCCGTACCAAATGCCTGTACAATCCTACCTAAATGCCGCAATCAAGGTTCCAGCAAGAAACGTAACCATTGCTGCTGTAAATAACTGCTTGGTTGATATCCATTGCTGCATCACCGCTGTACTGGAACTAGTACGCCGACGACAAGCATATAAGCGGTAGTAAGCCATTGAATGGTTGAAGCTGTCACTCCAAATTCCTGCATCAGTTCAGGCAATGCATTGCTTAACAAAGTTTCACTAAGAATTGCTATAAAAGCACCTATAACTAATGCTACCAATATCGGAGTTCTTTTGATTTTGTATAAATCGATCTTGCTGCTTGAAATAACGACACCGGCGGTACTCATTAAGTATTCTCCCTTTTCACATCGTCTACAAATGTAGACTAGATATACATTTGAGGATAATCATGCAAGTTTTCGAAAAAAATAATCATTATACTGAAATTCTTAAAAGATGAAATATTGATCTCACAATACAAAATGAACAGCAGGGTTCCGATGAAATTAATAGCTTTTTAATACATACCAAGGAGGATTATGATATGACATCCGAGAAGAACAGAACTTGATTTGAATGCATTTATAGCTCAGCTAACATATTTAGAGAGTTAGGATTACGACATGAGGTATTGCGCTCTTATTAAATTTTGAGCTAAATGAACAAATGATCTGAGCCTAGGAGTAAAGTATCTATTACTGTTTCCTGTTATCTTATAGGTAAAGTTAGAACGCAAGACCTTACGGATGGAAATCCAACTAAATCTCATGGAAGTCAATTCCAGTTCTATTAACTAATTACGAAATTATCCTTAAGGTGATGTAGGAGAAAAAGGGGGATTCCTAATGTCCATGAGAACTAGCAAGTTGATCAAAGCTCCGCAAGAGCTGGAGTGTGCACCAGATAAAAAAGGAAGTCTAAAGCAGAACGGGTTATCCGTCATTAAATTTTATTTGCATACACAAGGTGATATAGGAACATGCTTCCTGAAGGAACATCTTTTGTTGTTTGTTAAATCGGGCATTTACACGGTACGTTTTAGAGATCAAGAGTATATCGTCCGGAGCAATGAAATGGTGTTTATTAACAAGTCTATGCTGGTTGAATACGAGAAATCAGGGGAACCCGGTTCTGAATACATGCTTGATTATATGATGTTTTTCCTGAATGAGAAATTGGTTGAGGAATTTGTGCAATTCGCTGGTTTAAAACCGATTTATCCAGTGAACGGTGAAGTTCCTGTATCCATTATTAAGGTTAATGACCTCACTCTATCTTACATTGAGTCTTTAAAACCCTATTTCGACAACCCAGACGATGTTAGAGATGCACTCGTTCGGATCAAGTTAATGGAACTTCTATTTCACCTGGTAGACTCAAATGATCATTTTCAATATCAACTGTTGCAACTATCTAACCATGATAGGAACAGTAGTATCGATAAGATTATGGAAGAAAATTTCACAAATCCCGTATCCCTCAATGATCTGGCTTATTTGTCTGGTAGAAGCCTGTCAACGTTCAAACGGGAGTTTCAGGCAATATATCATACCTCACCGTTGAAATGGATTCGCAATAGGAGGTTGGATAAAGCTAAGAAGTTACTGTTAGAGACGTCACTGTCTGCTACCGATGTCTGTTTCACTACTGGGTTCGAAAGCGTTGCTCACTTTTCCAAAGTGTTCAAACTTCGGTTTGGACTCCCACCGTCGGAGTTTAGACAACAGTTTAAGCGAAGAGAGGAGGGGTTGAAGGAATAGCATGTAATTTTCTGCTAAAAATATGTGATTAGCCTGTTTTCTTGGCAACTCATTCTTTTTCGATTTAAGTGTAGCGATAATATAAAATAAGAAGTTTAAAAAGGAGAAGATCGTATCTTGAATCGTTGGTTTAGGGATTTACTAATTATCAGACTTTTGAAATTAATTGAGTATGAAGAGGAAGAAATGTTCAAACAAATATATTGTAGTTTTCTTGAAAGAATAAAATAGAGGCTTAACAGAGGAATACGAACTGGTCCGGACATATTGTTCCGGCAAGACACAGAAAACGCACAATTAAAGATTCCACACAAATTAAGGAGAGAACGAAGATGGTTACGGTACTACTTATAGTTATTTACCTCGTATTTATAGGTCTCGGACTGCCAGATGCCTTACTTGGCAGTGCATGGTCCATTATGAAATTTGATATCGGCGCCGCAACAGAAATGGCAGGTTATATATCGTTAACGGTCTCGTTTTGTACTGTTGTATCCAGTTTATTTGCAAGTAGATTATTGCATAGATTTGGTACAGGAAAGGTAACTTTATTCAGTATTCTATCTACAACGATTGCCTTGCTTTGGTGTCAAAAACGAGGGGAGATTTGTATCAATCAACAAGAACGGCAAAAACCTTAAAAACAAGGGGTAAAACCGATTTATATACATATGTACAAAATACGAGTTTTGTGAATATGTATATAGAGAAACGCATCCCAGCAAGTTTAGCAAGCCAATGAAGTAACACTTTTACCACTTCCAGACTTGCCGATATTATCAAGTATCTCCCCCTTGGGCAATACAAAACTGATATCGTCAACAGGAGTTACATCACCTGAAGAATTATCATAGTTTAGGCTGAGATGACAGACTTTTAACAGTAATGGGCATTGTAAATGTTGATGAAGTTCCTCAGTCAGCAGCAGACTCCTGACAAGTATTTCGGTTGGAACTCTGGTTGGAGGAGCTTCTTAGACGGTAACCTCCAGCGTTACCATCATTCTGTTCCACTTGTTCATTTTTTCCAAACTTCTTTAAAACCAATAGGCGCAGTACGTAAATAACTGCGCCGGATAACTTTTTGTGATAGGCATAGGAACGGAAAAAGACGAATATCAACCGATTTATTAGAAAACTACTATTCTACCAAGTGACGTTCTTTGTAGATATCCCGATCATATTCATATTTCGATGGTACTCGGCGGTTTTTCTTACCCAGAATCATAGGGATGGCCTGTTGTTCTTCCAAAAAAGGCCCGGATTGCATTCGTATCGTAAGCCCGGTTGGCTAGACTGTTTTATAGTCAGTTCATGGCTTTAAGCATTTCGCATCCATAGATGGAATCATGCGCCCCGCCTCCGGTCAATTCGAAGCGAAATGGATTGCCTACGCATCCACCACGGGGACGTCCGGTCGCTTGTTTGTTTTCCCCCTTTTAGTGCCTGATCCATGCTGATGAACTCGCATAATCGTGGCTCAAAATTTCCTCCCCGCCACAACGTTAACACCTGATCATGTCGATAGCTCTAGAAGTTGTAGTGGGTCAAGAGCCTGATGGAAATCTTGTAATAAAACTTCCTGCCTTACCTATTGTCATTATATAGCTGTAGCCAATATGTTGGCCATCTTTTTAATGTTCGGGTTTTAAGGTAAAGCATCTTCCTGCAGGGGCTGATCGGAGAACCAAATTTTTACTATTTGAAATGCTTTAGATTGTATTCTTTTACCCTATGCAGTCATCATCTTTACTAATAAGGCACATTTGCCATCCATTTCCACATAATAGTTCGTAATGCCGATGCGTCGACCTGCCGGATCTGTACGCCGAGCCTAATGGTGAAAGGATAGATTCCACCTGTCGATGTTCTTTACCTTGATCATTTGCGTCATACTAGTTGCCTCCCCTTATTACCAGGATTTCGCTTGTCGTTTCAACAAGCGAATGCCGTTTACACCGAGCTCAACGGCATCACCCGCCGCTTCGCCGGTTTCCATATCCGTGTAGGACCGCCCGTCCAATTTGACTTGCTGCGGCGTACCTCCGAAATTCTGGATAAACACGAAGTCTGCCGTTCCGTTCGTCCGCGATTGTGCCGTAACTCCATGAGGCAGCTTTGCATCGATTACCCGCTCCAGGCCGGCCTCTTTAGCCAATAGGTCATAGAAAGCGTTCAGGAAATCGTCCTTGAGCCGGGTCGCCATGTAATAGGCGCGCCCTTTGCCCAGTCGATTCACCGTCAGCGCGGGACGGCCTGCATAGAAACTGTCCGTGTAGACGCCAAGCACTTCCGCACCCTCCGTATGGATCAGCTCGCAAAGTTCATGCGATTCAAATGTTCCAGCCAGTCCGAGCGGATTGTCTGTCGCCAATACGACGCCGTTGCGATCATCGTCGTACAAGCCCTCGATCTCCTCCGCCCATATGCCAAGCGTGTTGCGTAGCGGTCCTGGGAAACCCCTAAGGTGGCAAAGATCATGTTCGTCGACGATGCCGGACCAGTACGTCGCGACCAGCGTCCCTCCGTTCTCGACGAAAAGTTCTAGCTTCTTTCCGGTTTCCTCCCGGCACAAATATAGCATGGGCGCGACGATCAGCTTGTACGGCGCGAAGTCGTCCTCGGAGCCAATGACGTCAGTTGGCACGCCGTGCGACCACAGCGCGCGGTGCTGAGCATACGCAGTCTCTTCGTAATGGAGACCCGTGTTGCGCGGCCCTTGTGCATCCTTGATTGCCCAACGGTTATCCCAATCGAACAGGATTGCCGCTTGCGCGGGCGTCGAAGTCCCAACAACCTCGACCAATCCCGCCAGCGTCTGGCTAAGCTCCGTGACATCGCGGAAGACGCGCGTATGCTCGTGACCGACATGGTCCACAACCGCGCCGTGGAATTTCTCGCTGGAGCCGCGGCTTTTGCGCCATTGGAAATATTGGACGGAATCCGAGCCGTGTGCCACGGCTTGCAACGAGGACAGTTTGTGCATGCCCGGCTGCTTTAGCTTGCTGACCGGCTGCCAGTTGGTCAGGCTCGGCGTGCTTTCCATCAGCAGAAATGGCCGCCCCTTGATAGAACGAAACAGGTCGTGATAGAACGCGACGAATGCTCCCAGTTTGGCGTCGTCTTGATGCTCATGCCACGTCGGGTAAGCGTCCCACGAAATGATGTCGAGCAAATCTCCGAATTTACGGTAGTCCAAACCCTCGAACATATGCATGTTTGTGGTGAC
Source organism: Paenibacillus sp. FSL R7-0340 (assembly GCF_038002205.1). NCBI lineage: Bacteria > Bacillati > Bacillota > Bacilli > Caryophanales > Paenibacillaceae > Paenibacillus > Paenibacillus sp. FSL R7-0340. Next base: position 3,262,294 of record NZ_JBBOBY010000001.1, on the reverse strand, counting down.
CGGCAACGCTGACCCTGCTTTCCGTATTGCTTCGATCTCGTACCGGCAGAAATCGATCGTTTGGTCCGTCACGAAGCGGCGCCAGTCGAGATTCAGGCCGTGTACTGCGGATTCGCCGTGCGGAGCAGGGGATTCGATCTGCCCCCAATCGAGGTACGTATGCGCCCAGAACGTCGACCACCACGCATGGTTTAACGCCTCAAGCGTGCCGTATTTATTTTTCAACCACTCCCGGAAGGCGTCTTGGCAATAGTCGCAATGACAATCGCCGCCGAATTCGTTGGAAATATGCCATCCTACGACCGCCGGATGGTCGCCGTAACGCTCCGCCAGCTTCCGGTTGATGATGGAAGTCTTCTCGCGGTAAACCGGTGATGTATAGCAGTGATTGTGACGCATGCCGTGCAGGTTGCGGATGCGATTCGCTTCGACCCGCCGAACCTCAGGATACTTCTCCGACATCCAAGCCGGGCGTGCGCCGCTCGGCGTCGCCAGCCAAGCATAAATACCGTTCGCTTCGAAGCGCTCGAGCATCTGGTCCAGCCAATCGAAGGTAAACGTGCCTTCCGTCGGTTCGAGCGCGGCCCATGCGAATATGCCGATCGACATGACGTTGCAGCCGGAAAGCTTCATCAGACGGATATCTTCTTCGAGCACCTCCGGATAACGAAGCCATTGATCTGGATTGTAATCGGCGCCGTGCATCATGACGGGAAGCTTGTCGCTGACGGGTGGGAATACTTGCGTGTTCTTCATAGCGTCTATCTCTCCTCGTGTAATGGTGAATTATGGACAAAATCGGTCATCTACCTGCAAAAATGCAGCTAGATCTTGGAATCAAACGAATCCGTTTGAACTTATCGTATTTGTGCTGCTGGGCAGGCATAGCTACTCATCTGCTTTAAAAACCGGAATGATGCGCAAACCAAATTCAATTTCCTTTTCATCCAGACGATATGGCTGGAGCAGCTCCGGACCGCAAGAGTTCGATCCAATCCCACTCATCTTGTAATCAAGATGGATAAACGTTTCTTTACGCTTAGTAAGCTCATGGAGGTGCCCCGCAGCCGCAAGATCGTCCATGCCGTAATGCCCCGCATTGAACGAGAAGGCCTCATCCCCTTTGAAACGAAGGCCCATGCCTAGTGCATTGGATACAGTGACCCATTCTGTTCCGAATCGTGAGCCGTTTTCTTGCGGTTTAATGTAAGGAACGAACATCTCATCGACTGTCGTCATGTAATGCCCTTTCTTTACGCTTCGACATTTGTCCATATAGCTCTCGTGCGGGCCGAGTCCGAAGTATTCTACTTCCTCCATGCCGGCAGGCATCGTGAGCTGAAGCCCGAAGCGAGGCAAATACAACAGGTCCTCCTTCACGTTCGCTTTTACGCATAGCGCGATTTCCCCCGTCGCCAACACTGTCCATTCGGCGTTTCCTGAGAGAATGGTCGGTACGCTATGGCCGCCCAATGAGAAGGAGACTTGAATGGTGACCGAACCGACTTCCTCCTGCTTCCAATCCACGCGATACACCTTCGTGACCGCCCGATCAAATCCGGCCTCAAGCCACTTTTCTTTCACAAAGCGGTCGTTATCAGTTGGCGCACGCCATACGGAGAAGGCAACCGGTTCTTGGATAAGCGGCACGCCGTGCCGGGAAATTGCCGTGAATGCTCCCTTGCATAAATCGAAGTGATGGACGAAATCGAAGCCTTTGATCGTCAGCATCCCATCCTCTTCCCGCGCCAAGATGCCGGGCCGGTCAACGGCAACGACGTCTACTTTCTTTCGGATGACGGGTAGCTCGAATTGCTCAAACGCAATTTCGTGCCCCAAGTCGCCCCATGACGTCTCGCGGTTCAATCGGTATGAGATCGTCAGGAAATAACGGCTCTCCGACTCCTTAGGCCAGCAAACCGGGATCGATATCGTTTCCGTTGCGTGCGGCGACGTCGACAGTCCTTCGAGCAGGCCTTGCCCCGCGACTTGTCCGTCCTTCTCGACCTTCCAATGGAAGATGACGTGGGACAAGTCGATGAAATCGTATAGATTCGTGACATCGAGCTTTCCTTCCTCAAGCGCCTTTGCTTCCACGCGAATTGGAGCGATGACTTGCTTTAGCTCGAGCAGACCGGTATGCGGAACGCGGTCCGGCGACAAGAGTCCGTCAATGCAGAAATTTCCGTCATTTGGCCGATCCCCGAAGTCGCCTCCGTAGCCGAAGAAAGGTGTGCCGTCCTCCGTCCGCGTCAAAATCCCGTGATCGCACCATTCCCAGACGCAGCCGCCCATCAGTTTCGGGTATTTATATATGACGTCCCAGTAATCCTTCAAATCACCGGGGCCATTGCCCATCGCATGGCTGTACTCGCATAAGAAGAGCGGCATCGTAGCCGTTTCGTCCTTCGCATAATTCTCAATATACTCGATCGATTCGTACATATGGCTATCCATGTCCAAACACCTCGTTTCGGTGCTGCCTTGATGGCGTGGTGCGGCGCCTTCGTAGTGAATCGGACGGGATGGATCGCGCACTTTCGCCCACTCCGCCATCGCGATATGATTGGCGTCGAAACCAGATTCATTCCCCATCGACCAAATGATGACGGACGGGTGGTTTTTATCCCGTTCGATCATCCGTTCCGCGCGTTCGACAAAGCATTCCCGCCAGGCTGGATTCTTCGTCAAGGCATGGTAGGTTCCCGTCGCGGGCAGCACCCCATGGCATTCCAAGTCCGCCTCGTCGATGACGTAAAATCCGTATTCGTCGCAAAGCTCCAAAAATTTCGAGTCGTTGGGATAATGTGAAGACCGAATCGTGTTGATGTTATACCGCTTCATTAAGACAAGGTCTTGAACCATGTGGGGAACGGGAATGGTCTGTCCCAGCTCGGGATGAGAGTCATGCCGATTGACCCCTTTTAGCTTAACGTCCTGTCCATTAATCCGAAAAACGCCGTCCTTGATTTCGATTTTGCGGAAGCCTACCTGGAATCGGAGGACTTCTTGTCCGGAGTATACGAGTAATTGGTACAAATAAGGACACTCCGCGTTCCACAGCACCGGGGCTTCGACATGGAACGCTAGCATACCCTTCCCGTCGATTGCCGCCGATTGGAAGCCGACCTGCTTACCGTCCGTGTCAAGTAGTTCCGCTTTTACGCCAACAGGGCCAATCGCCTCGATTTCGCAGCGCAGCACGGCCCAGCTGAAATCACTCGCCAACTCCTGCTTGTTGTAGACATCCCGAATGTAATGCGAATCGCGTGCGAGCAAATAGACGTCCCGGAAAATACCCGAAAATCGCCAAACGTCCTGATCCTCTATATACGAACCATCACACCATTTTAAGACCATGACAGTAACCCGGTTCGATCCCGTTCGCAAGACGCCCGTCAGATCGAACTCCGCCGGCATCCGGCTTCCTTGACTGTAGCCGACAAACCGGCCGTTGACCCATAGGTAAAAACATGAGTTCACGCCCTCGAACACGATGAACGGCTTCTTCTTCTCCCAGCTAACCGGCACATTGAAGTCCCTGACATAGACCCCTGCCGGATTGTCGTCCGGCACATACGGCGGATTATACGGAAAAGGATAGTGGATGTTCGTATAATGCAGCTGGTCGTATCCGTTCACTTGCCAGCAGGAAGGTACAAGAAGATCGTCCCATCCGCCGACATCCGCCCTTTCCTCATAAAACCCGTTTTCAACCTTCTGTACACTGGCATGATAGCGGAATTTCCAGCTGCCATTCAGCGTTTGGTAAAAGGGAGATCGCCCTCGCTTCCCCTCCATCGCCCGCCGCGTATCCCCATATGGAATAAAATACGCCCTGGATTCCTCGCGATTGATTTGCCTTATACCCAAGTCCTCCCAATACGTCTCGATCTTAACCATAATCATCCACGCCCTTTCGTCCTTTACGCTCACCACTCGTCGACGCTTCGTCCTTGTAATCGATACTTGCTTTGTTATAATGAATGCCTATTGATCTACTTGCAGGCAAGCAGTCAAAGCGATCGGTACGGAGTGACTGCGGTGAGTTAGCGCCATGTCGTAAGCCTCTGCCGTCGATACGATTTTTTTGTATTCGGTAACTCATCCAGCATGATTGAAATGCGGCAGGATGATATCGACGGAAAACCCAGCAGAAACATCTGTTACCCGATCCCGATAGGTGTCAGCGTGAGCATTAGAGCAGGGTTTCATTCTTCCTGATATATCTTGCTCTCCCTCTCCTCTCTCCGCTATGTATCCATTATAGGCTAGCGTAATGGGTCTCGAGAATTTAGCCTAGCAACAATAACCCATACTTTTTCACCGATCTGTCGAACCATGTATTTTCCCTCAGAGCAAAAAACAGAGAACCCCGTTCATGATTCAACCGGGGTCTCGCTCACACATGCAGCTATTCAAATCTTGTGCCTCTTGTTCGTAAAAAGTCCCTTTCGAATAGTATGAGTCAAAACGAAAGAAACGGGTCCCCATTCCAAGGAATGGGGACCCGTTTTTCCAATAACTTAATTTCGATGTCTTTAGCTTAGATCCAAAGATCTTGTTACTTTACAGCATCGGCTTTCTTAATAAGTTTGAAGTCGTCAATGTTTCCCCACTGTCCGCCGGGAAATTTTAGATGGGCGCCAATAGTCAGAGTTCCATTTGTAACTACAACGTTATCTATTGTTGGATTAGACCATTGTCCGGTATTTGTAAAACTCTTCCTCTTACCTCCAGCAAAAATCTCAGATATCTCTTCTTCTCCTCCGCCGTAGACCCAAGCAGATAATTGATAGGTGCCATTTTTAATCCCTGTGATAGTTTGGGAAACTTTGAATTCTGTGGCTGTTGGTCTCCAATAGTGTAATGCTAAGGTGCCGGAGTGTATGTCAATATCTGTACTAACCGCGTCTGTATCCCCAGTAACCTTCCACGGTTTTAATCCCATCTCAAAGCCAGGATTTTGAATCATACTTGTGCTGGGCACCACAGTAACTTTGGAAGAGTCAGTAAAACCCCCATCATATGAAACCACCGATATGGTTGCTGTCCCAACAGCAAGTCCGGAAATAATCCCATTATAAGGATGTACCTTTACAATATCAGGATTTGAGCTCGTAAAAGTAATTCCTTTATAGGTTGCATTAGCAGGATTGATGATAGCATTTAGCTTACTAGTAGCACCTACTTCAATCGTTTCGGTGTGCTTATCCAGAGCTAAAGATTGCACAGGATACCGATTATTTTCAACAGCACCGTCAATAAATGCATCTAATGCCAATGAGGGCGTACCGTCCGGGTCCCATGAAGATTTAGGATACCCAAAATAATTCCCCTCAGGTGCCCAATAAAATACACCCGTTCCCAAATCGTTCGGAGCTGCATGTAATTTATTTTGAACATTTACAAGCATGTTATAAACACTATCAGCATCTTTGGCAACTTCCCCCCCGACTTCAACAATCATGACTTCCTTCCTATATTTTTCTGCGAGTTTATTCATGTTTTCAGATAATTCATGAATTGAGGAAGTAAAAACCGAATCCGGATAATAAGATAAGCCAATGATATCATAATCGCTATCTTTAAGACCGGCTGCAACCAGACCGGCATAAAACGGTTCAACGCCATTTTCTGCTCCGCTTGCTCTATGGATGATAACCTTAATCCCAGGAAAAACCGCTTTGGCTGCGCTCGATCCGGCTTGAATCAGTTGAACGAGGTTGGACGTATTGCTATACTCCCCCAACGGATGCATCATTCCATTATTAATTTCATTCCCGATTTGTACCCACTCTGGTGTTACGCCTGCTACTTTTAGAGCATTCATCACCTCAGAAGTGTATTCCGATACATGTACTTTTAATTGATCTAAATTATCGCTGGCCCATGCTTTAGGTGTTATCTGTTTTCCCGGGTCAGCCCAAGTATCACTGTAGTGTAAATCAATCATAACCCTAAATCCGAAGGCGCTTACACGAGATGCTAATGCAACTACTTCTTCTGTACTGCAATGACCATTGGAAGGATCATCAGACGGATCAACAAAAGCCCGTATTCTTATGGAATCAATTCCGTGATCCTTTAAAATCTGGAGAAGATCTTGCTCTTCCCCAATATCATTATAGAATTTATAACCCAGGGCCTCTAATTGTGGCAGCCAGCTGATATCTGCGCCTTTGGCGAACGACTCAGGGATAGATGAAGCGCTTACCTTTATCGGTAAGATAAAGGCTGTCATGGATATAATCATTGCAAATGTAAGAAACATAGCAATTATTCTATTTATCATTGTACTACCTCCTTGTTTTATTTGCATCAATACATCTGGATTGAAGCGCTTTCACAAACCTCTATGGATCACATCCCGTTCCACGCCAACTGGATCGTCCACTTGGATTTTAGAATCCGCCGATTCGGGTAGTTCCAAATTCGCAACCTGATCAACTCACACGCTCCGCTTTAATCGCAGCATGTCGTCCTGACCCAGTCTTCGCAAAACGTACCTCCTGCCGTTTCGATTTCGTCCACAAACGAGATATCTATCCCTTTTAAAAATTCGAAAGTTGCCATTGCTGTACCCGCCTTTCGTTGAAAAAAGAAAGAGGGAATAACTCCCCCTTTACATTATTTCCCTGCTAAGAAGGCGTCGATCTGGCTTTGCAGTTCCGCCTGCACTTTGTCAATTCCTGCAACTTTAAGTTGTTTGATCAACTCGGCTTGACCCTTCTCCAAATCCGGAACCAGGCCGTACTCTAACGGAACGCCGTATCGTAACATCACGTTGCCGATGCTAGCCATTTCATTCTTTACCTTCTGGTCGTCGAACACGAACGTCTCAAGCGGATAGTGATAAACTTTCTTCTTCCAGTCAGCTTCCATATTCGTCGCTTCCTGAGGGTAGGAAGCATCCGTCCGATTGAGTGCCGAATTCCACCCCCAGTAGGAGAAACCGGTGAAATTCGCTTGGCTCGCGCCTGGTTTAAACTTGTCGTCGCCGACCGGCTCGTAGTGCTTGCCTGCGATGCCGTACATCGTTAAATCATGAAATTGCTTGTCGTTCTGCAATAGGTCAATCACCATTAGGGAACGCTCTACATGCTTTGTCGTCGCATGAACCGCCATGCCATTCTGCGTTGAGATGGAAGCCGTCTTCTTCTGATTCGGGGTGAGATCGGCGATAGCCATGTCGGCATCAGGAAGCGCACGACGAGCCTCGGCCAAATCGAAGCCTACAGATCCGAGATTGCGTTTGTACGATGCGGCCTTGCCAGCCTTCATTTCCTGCCAAACGTCATTCTTGCTGTTGACAACGTTCTTGGACCAACCACCGTTATCGGCCAAGTCTTTATAATAAATGAGCAACTTTTTGAATTCCGGCGTATCATAAACGTTAAAAACTTTGCCTGTTGCATCGTCGAGCTTATAAGCGAACGGGATGTTCGGATCTACGAGTTTCCACTCGTTATACTGCTCGAATAGTACATTATCCAGCTCGTTCCATTTATACCCGCCGCCCGCCGCTGCGGCGAAGCCGCTCATCCCTTTTTCGTTCTTCGAAATCGTCTTCGCGTAGGCGGCAAACGTCTCGGGACTGGTGACTGGCTCAAGATTGTACTTCTTGCGTAAGTCCTCACGAATCAGCAGAACTTTGTCCATAATCTCTTGGTTGTTGTTCGGCACCATGTACAGCTTGCCCTTAATCTTCGCCTGGTCCCAAGATAGCTTCGGCATCGCTTTCCATGTCATAGGTGCGTAGGACTTCAGCAGTTCGTCGGTCAGTTCGTAGAAGCCACCATTTAGCGCCTGATTGGAATAGAATGCCCAGTTCGCCGTGTACACCAAGTCGAAATCATCTTTCGCTGCGAACCTGAGTGGATATTTCTGCGACCAATCGGACCAGTCGAGGAATTCGACATCGACTGTCGTGTTGATCTTCTTCTTCAGCAGTTTGTTCACCTCACCGAACACTTCGTCGTAATCCGCCGGCTTGGCGCCCAGCAGCAGCATTTTCAGTTTAACCGTGCCGTCGTTCGCGCCGTCTGTACCGTTCCCGTCCCCCGAATTTCCGTTGTTACCACCGCATGCGCTAAGTAGCGTACTAAGCAACAGCACGATGACAAGAAGCAACATGGCATTCCTCTTCTTATGTTTCATGATCCATACTCCCCCTAATTCAGATAATGGCATTGATGTGAACGGACATGCTATTGATAACCAAGTTGCCCGGAGATCATCCTTTCACTGAACCGACAGTCAAGCCTTTGACGAAAAAGCGCTGAATGAACGGATACGCGATTAGGATGGGTCCTGTCGCTACAATCGTCATCGCCATCTTCAAGCTTTCGGTCGGGATACTTAAATTGACGACCGCCCCCGATTCCATCATCGCCTTGCGCATGCCGTCAATATTCCCAAGCATGCGATAAAGATAGTACTGCAGCGGCATCAAATTCTCTTGCGAGATAAAGAGTAGCGGGTTATACCAATCGTTCCAGTAACCAAGCGCGATGAACAATCCTATGGTCGCCAGTGCCGGCTTCGACAAGGGGATGATCAGCTCGATAAAGATCCTAAAATCACCCGCTCCGTCGATTTTAGCAGATTCTGTAATCGCTTCCGGGATATTGCCCATGAACGTCTTCATGACAATGATGTAAAACACATTCATCAATAAGGGAAGAATCAATACCTGAAAAGTATCCTTTAGGTGCAAGTATTCAACGACGAGCAAATACCAGGGGACAAGCCCACCGTTGAACAGTGTCGTAAAGAAGAAGTAGAACGAGAAGGTTCCTCTCCATTTGAAATCCTTCCTAGCCAGAACATAGGCCGTCATTGCAGTCAAAAACAGCCCGACCAGCGTCCCGATGGCGGTCACCCCGATCGTGACGGCGTAAGCCTGGATCATCTGTGAGGGATATTTGAACAGAATACTATACGCTTCGATCGAGAAGACCGTCGGGAACAACTGAAAGCCATTCTCAATAATGCTCTTCTCCTCTGTCAACGAGGAGGACACGATCAAAATAAAAGGCAAGATGCAGAACAAAGCCAGAATAGTAAGCGAGACGTAACCGATAATATTGAGCAATACACGATCGGCAGACACGCGTCTTCTGCCTACCGCTTGTGCGACTGGGCTCGTATCTATCGTAGACATGGGCATTCCCTCCTTCTCTTAGAATAATGCACGGTCTTTATCGTATTTGCGAACCGCGTAGTTGGCAATCATGATGGTCACGAAGCCAAGCAACGATTGGTAGAAGCCCGCTGCGGCCGACATGCCGATCTCATTTGAGCTCATCAGCAGTCGGAAGACAAACGTATCGATGACATCCGTATTTGAGAATAAGAGACCGTTGTTGCCGATCATGTTGTAGAACATCCCGAAATCCCCACGAAAAATATTGCCGATCGCCAGCAACACCAGGATAATCATTGTTGGATACAGGTTTGGCACAGTGATTTTCAGGATTCGCTGGAAGACGTTGGCTCCATCGATTTCCGCCGCCTCGTACATCTCGGTATCGATGCTCGTGATGGTAGCCAGATACATGATCGTCCCATAACCGAACGCCTTCCATGTGGATACGATGACCAGAATGAAAGGCCAATACGCGGGGGTATTGTAAATGTCGATCGGCTCCATGCCCAGCTTCGTCAACATCGCGTTAATAAACCCGAAGTCGTAGCTAAATAAGTTGAATGCAATGGCGCCGACGACAACCCACGAGATGAAGTAAGGCAGGAAAAACACCGTTTGAGTCAACTTTCGAAACCACTTCCCCCCCACCTCGAACAGCAGGATCGCGGCAAAGATTTGCACTACGTTGTTCACGACAATGAACGCGATATTGTAAAGCGCGGTGTTGCGTGTTACGCGCCAGGCGTCACCTGACTCGAAAAGAAACCGGAAATTATCGAGACCATTCCAGGGGCTCCCGAATACACCGCCGTCGAAGTTGAATTGCTTGAACGCCAATACGATTCCCGCCATAGGCACGTAGGCGAACAGAAAAATAAAAAGTACGCCTGGCGTGAGCATCAGTAGCAGGGTTTTATACTTCCTGACATCGCTCCAAAATCCATGCAGGTTCATATGCTCCCTCTCCTCTCTCCTCTTTGTCCCCATTATAGGCGAGCGTTATAGGCCTTGAAAATTTAGCCAAGCAACAAAAAACTATACTTTTTCACCGATCTGTCGAACCGTGCCGTTTACCTCCATAAAAAACTACACTGCCACATTGATTAACAAGGCGGATGGAACCAAACGACAGAGATTTTATAAGAAGCAAGATTATCTAATAAACATTCAAAATAAGGTCAGTGAGTTCATTGGTCAGGCGTAGAAAAAAAGACCCTCGGTCATGATTCGACCGGGACCTCTATCACACATTTAGCTATCAAATTTTGTGCTTCTTGCGGTATTCGCCCGGCGTCATGCCCATTGCTTGCTTGAACTTCCGGTTGAAATAAATTATATTCTTATAGCCCATCTGATCAGCGATTTCATAAATTTTCTTCGTCGGGTCTTTGAGCAGCTCGCACACACGATCCGTCTTTAGGCCGATCAAGTAATCGCTGAAATGTGTGCCCGTCTCCTCTTTGAATAACTGGCCCAAATAGTTCGCAGTAAAATCTAAATGAGCCGCGACTTCCTTAAGCGTAATTTTCTTCTCCAGGTTATTCTCCACGTATCGCATGATTTCTTCAATTAGTTTGCGCATCTGCCTTTGTCCCTTGATGTACAGCATCTCAGACAGCTCGAAGAATCCCCTACGAAGCCAAGACAGAATGTCATGCACCGTCTCGAATTGAAACAGTACGTCTGGTTGGCGCGATTCCCATTCCAGCAGCTCGTATAAATTTTCTTTTCGCTGCTGAAGATCGGCATGCAGCTTGGACGTCATGCGTATGATAAGCGCGTACACGCCTTCCTTGCCAGTCAGTGTCACATCCTGTTGAAGCAACTCCATCAAACAGTCGTCAATTGTGACCAGGTCGTAGTCCAAGATCGCTTCGAGCATTCGATTGACCTTCTCTTCCATGCACTTGCCCGGCGTATTTTGAGGATGCGCATCGATCGCTCCTTGAATGATTCGATTTTTGCCGAGCAGCCATTTGGCGCCAAGCGCCGCCAGCGCCTGTCGAAAAGACTCGTGGAGCTCCGTCTCGTTGGATGCGTAACGACCGACGCCGATCGTGACCGTGCGAGAAGTGCTTCGATTCACATGTTCGACAAGCTCCTTAAGCAAGCTATTGAACCTAGACTCCGGCACGGCTGCAAGAATCGCAAATCGGTTTCCCTGCCCCTCGATGACGGTACCGAGCCTGATGTCCGATGCAAATGTCTTGATTGTCCGGGTGATCTTTCGAGTCTCTGCGCGTTGCTCTTCCGGCGGAAGGTTGCGCATCTTCCATTCTAAGTCGTCAATTTCCACGAGCGCCACGGACGTCCCCTTCTCCAAATAATGCGCAAGCACGCTGCTAACGTGCGATGTGGCCGGCGCGGACGTTCGTTCCTCAAACCACCGTAGGAGTAGCTCTTCGTTCACGAGCGAAAGGGTTTCCGTAAAGGAACGATCCTGCTCCAGTTCTTGCTCAATTTTCGCGACCTGCTCCGTCAGTATGCGAAATAATTCTTGGTCTTCGACCGGCTTCAGCAAATACCCTGAAGCATTGATCTCGATCGCTTCCTTGGCGTAGCCGAAATCCTCGTGGCCGCTAATAAATACGATCTTAACCTTCGGATGGATCGTCTTCGCCTTCCGGGCGAATTCGGTTCCCGTCATGATCGGCATTCGAATGTCCGATAAGATCAAGTCGATCGGTTCGTATTCCATGAGCTTCAATGCCTGAAAACCGCTATGGGCCGTGCCCGCCACGCGGACATTCAGCCCACTCTCGAGGACGCGTCGGCGTAGCCATTCGAGGTCGACCACTTCATCATCAACTAGCAACAGATTAACACTCATGTACATGCCTCCGATCGTTTCACTCATTTACGCACTATGCCTGAATGTATCATACCTTTTCCCCCCGAAGGACAACATTGCGGTCTTCAATGAAAACGGATACAAATTCACGGTTACTGCCGTGGTTCGCCGCCCTGCCCATCCTGATGCCCAGCCGGGAGCAGAATCCGAACCGTCGTTCCTCCTCCATAAATACTTGCGATCTGGATGCCGTAAGGATCTCCATATAACAGTTTGATGCGCTCGTCGACGTTTTTGACACCGTAACCGCCCTCTTGCCTCGAGTTGTTTAACAATCGCTCCACCGTATGGGGGTTCATGCCAATGCCGTTGTCGATGACCTTCAGCTCGATAAGATCGCCAATACGACACGCCTTAATCAGGATCGCGATAGAATCTCCGAACCAAGCGTGCTTAAAGACGTTCTCCACGAAGGGTTGCAGGATCAGCTTGATGACCGGCACCTGCAGAATATCGGGCTCGACATCGACATGCACCGTAAACGTGTCCGCATATTTTACCCTTTGGATCGCAAGATAGGTCGTCACTTGTTCCAGCTCTTTCTCCAGCTCAATGCAGACACGGCCTTGGTTGAGGGTGAGACGGTAAAAACGGGAGAGCCCTTGCACCATCTCCGTCACCTTGTCCGTCTCTCCGAGATTCGCCAAGCTTCCGATCGTCGACAGCGTGTTATAGAGGAAATGAGGATTGATCTGTGCTTGCAAGGCCTCCAGCTCAGCTTGTTTCTTTTGGATGCCTTCGATATAGACGCTATCGATCAATTTTTGGATACTACTGGCCATCACGTTGAACGCATCGGCGATTTGTACAAACTCGTCATTGCCGGAGAATTGTATCCGCTTTAGAAAATTCCCTTCCTGGAACGAACGAACAAGGCTGACGATCCTCGACATCCTACGCCCGGAAAGGCGGGCGACGATATAGCCAATGAAGGCCATGACAACAAAGCTAATGGCACATACGGTGATGATGATTCGCTGTAATCTACCCGCATCCTTTGACAAGTACGAATTGGGCACCAGCGTCTCGATTACGAAATCAGTACCCGGGATCTCTTCCAGGAGGCTTAGATACGCTTCGCGCGAGGCGTTCTGTTCGGCCATTCCTCGATGGTAAAGCGATATGCCAGTGGAACGGTCGACCAGACGTAGCGTAATCCCTTCTTCGAGCGGAAAGGCCACGAAATCGCCCAACAGGTCTTCGAGTGACACAGTGATACGCACATAGCCGATTTCGGTCTTATAATCGGCATACGATACCAAACGGCGAAAATGTGATATATTACCAAGTTTACTGTCGGTATCGATTTGCAGCCAGATGTTGTCCCGTTCCGTGGCTTGAAGCGAACGAAACCACTCGGAATGGGAAATCTCACCGAACGGCAGGATATAATAATCGTTTTGCGCGATCGGCTCCGCGAGGTTATCGCCTCTCACAATGCTCAAATCGCTATTCAGTGTGTAAAGCATAAGGCGAATATCGTTCCCAGATAGCTGCAGCGGCGCTGTCATTTGCGGGATGATCTCATCCAGCATCGTCCAGTAAATGTCCAGCGGGTCTCCCTTCTTCTGAATGGCTTGCTGGAAAGCCAAGCTGCCAAATAGCGTATCGGATATGCGCTGAATTCCGTCCATCTGGTAAAGAATATTGTTCCTTGTCTGCTCCATGCCGGTCCGAATATTCGTCTCAGCCATCTCTGTCCGTGATTGAACAAGCATCGAATACGAAATATAGCCGATCAACACGTCCGTAAGCAACACTAGCAGCAAGTAGGGGACCATCATTTTATAGGTAAAAGGCACATATGATTTCACCGGTAAGTTCCTTTCCCATTCCTCGTTCTAATAATAAATACCACCATGTTCTAACCACAAGCATTTCAATTCCGTGATCACTGGTTTCGCCAGATAATCCAGACCTCTCCTCTTAAATGAAGAACGGTCTTTAAAACTATAGAGATATTCTTGTAAAGATCTTTAGGGCTTGCTGAACGGATCCCATATTACAACGTTACCGGCAAGCGATTTGTGAAGGTCGACCAAAGCCATTATATAAAGCGGCAAAAAGAGAACCCGAAGTCTCTTTTCGAGTTTCCTCCCCAGCAGTTACAGGCCAATGTTGGTCTTTCTGGTCTTTCGAATGTGTGTTTGAATACGGCCAAGCCCATAGCTACACTGGGCTGCTTCTTGCGTTCGGTTCGTATCTTACTCTTCTTCCCACGTGCTTCTCGGTAAGCGTTATATCCCTGAAGGCCACATCTATACATTCTTACTGCGATAATGTATTTTATAGGTTTTCTACTACTAACATAAAGGGCGTAGGTCTCCAAAATGTCCTCCATCCGAGCTACAACTCGCTACTGGATTTGGCAGGAATGCACCACTTTTTTTTCAAGTGAGGCTTAAGTTTTGTTTTTTAACGTCGTCCGAATTGTTTCCCGTCCCAGCGCGATAATTCGGGCTTCTATCTCGTCGATCACTTGCGAAGGTCGTGCAGGCTTAATTTTGCTTTCAGCACCTTTTAGCCCGTTACATTTTCGCCGCAGAGTCACTCGACCAGTGAGCTATTACGCACTCTTTCAATGGTGGCTGCTTCTAAGCCACATCCTGGTTGTCTGCGCAACTCCACATCCTTTCCCACTTAACACACACTTGGGGACCTTAGCTGATGGTCTGGGCTGTTTCCCTTTCAACAATGGATCTTAGCACTCACTGTCTGACTCCCGGAACGAAGTCCATGGCATTCGGAGTTTGACTGTGCTTGAGTACGTGGGTAACTGATGTTCCGCGATATGCACAGGCTGACCGATTGGCTTACGCTCGCAGTGATCTTTCGGTATCCATAACGAAATTGATGCTGCATACAAAGTTAACAAATGCTCTCCACCGTGTGATCTTGTTGTGGGGATCTATACGCTGCTTTTCAGCGATAGTAAGTAGCAAGACTCGGATCGACTCCATCCATGTGTTGACGATGCTGATGACACCTCCTTTCCATCTCCTTGTACTTTTTTAGCTATTCGATCTACTGCTTGAGGAAGCGGTTTTCCGCCCTGTAGCTTCTCAAGCTCTGATCCGTATTTCAGTCCTTTGCCGTAGCTATATTCCTTGCCCGCAGGTTGCTCCTGCCGATGCATTTCAACACTTCGATGCCAACACATCCAAGTTTTTAATTGCGTTTTATTTCGGATGCAGAGCTTCTCCATGACCTCTCGTACCGGAGTACCTGCCAGTCTCATTTCGATTGCTTTCATCTCTACTTCCAAAGGATAACTCACTCTTGTTGCCAACGCAAAAACACCTCCAAAGTTGTTCTCCACATCTTACGACATGGGAGCATTTTCTTGAAGGTGTTTTAATTTGTCTCATGCTATAGGATCAGTTCCACGTTTTAGATCATCTTAACAGATGTCTTTTTTACGTTCTCTACCTTGAAAGAATAATACCAATATAGCGACTTTTTAAGCGATCATTTTCTTTTCCTCCGACATGTGAGGATTGTTTTAACTTTATTTTCACAAAAACGAAGTCAGAACATTTTCGCTATTTTATTGTATTTTCAACCATAATACTCAACACATGTTTGAATGTCTCAAGATCGTCCTTGGAGATACCTGCAATTGTATCATTTTTGAACTTTTCGGCAATTGGCATTAAATCGAGACATACCTTTACGCCCTTATCGGACAATTCTAGCTGCTTGACTCGTTTATCAATATTAGTAGCGGAGCGATATAAAAGCCCATCGAATTCCAGTTTTTGAAGCAAACGGACTACGCTCGGTTCTTTAATCGACATTTTTTCTGCTAGTTCTCGCTGGGTAATGGATTCATGAATATAGATATAATACATAGCGATCCATTGACTCCTGGTGATGTGGTAGGGTCGAAACTCTTTCTCCAATGCTTCCGCAAAGACTTTCCCACTACGGTTTGTAACAAAAGCAAGGCAATCCTCTATATTAAACAATAGACACACCAACCAATCCCAACAGTTTTATCTCCGTGTATTTCTCCTCTATTCGTAGTTATGATAACAAACATTTCACTTTTTGTGAAATGGTATGGCTACATCAGCATGTTTCACGCTTGATGGAGCGCCCCAATGCTAAAGCCGAATGCAGCTTCATGAATCACTTCTCCCGTAGTCGGGTGAGCAAACACCGTGTGCGTGATTTGTTGCTCCGTCAGCTCATTGGCAATTGCAAGCGTTAAGCTACTGATCAGGGAAGACGCATCGGGACCAATAATCGACCCTCCAACTATTCTTTGTGAGCGATTATCCTTTATCAATTTAATAAAACCTTCCGGTTCATTCATTGTTAACGCCTTACCATTGCTGGCAAAGGAAACCTTGCTCACGCTGTAATCCATCCCCTGCTGTTTACATTCATCCTCTAATAGACCTACACTGGCTATTTCTGGTGAAGTGAAAATCACGTTTGGGATTGCCGTATAGTGCATGCCTCCCGATTCGCCTACTATCTCATCAATGGCTGTAATGCCTTGATGCGAGGCGACATGGGCAAGCTGCATAATATTCGTAACATCGCCTATCGCATAGATATGTTCGACGTTTGTACGCATGTGTTCGTTCACGGCAATGCCTCGCCCACGTTCATTAAGCTGAATTCCGGCTCGTTCAACCTCCAAACCCTCCAAGTTAGGCTCACGTCCAACAGCCACCAACACTTTTTCACTAACAAGGAGATGCTCACCTTGGGAATCCTCATAGGTTACGATCGCTTGTCCATCGTCAGCACGCTGGATTTTGGCTACCTTCGAGTTCGTATGGATATGAATCCCTGCTTGCTCCGCCGAATGTTTGATTTCTTCGGAGATATCGCTGTCGATCATCGTCAACAGTCGGCTCATAAATTCAACTACATGCACTTCAGCGCCCAAATAACGATAGATGAAAGCAAACTCCATGCCAATGACACCCCCGCCGATGATCGTGATGCTCTTCGGCAGTTCGGTGCATGCAAGCGCATCAGTGCTGTTCATCACAAAAGGAAGATCGATGCCAGGGATATTCACCTTGGCAATTTTGGAGCCTGTCGCTACTATGATGTCGTTCGCTGAAATATGGTAGTGGTTCTGCCCTTTTACACTCACTTCATGTGCGGATAAGAAAGAAGCTTGCCCGCGGATAACTTCAATATCATTCTTTTCCATCAAGTAGTCAATCCCGGAAATTAATTTTCCCTTGATTTCATCTTTACGACGAATAATCTGCTTCATATCGACTTGAAGGTCCGTTCCCGTGTGAATGCCAAACAAAGACGATTGTTTGACATGGTGACAAACTTCAGCAGATTTAACCAGTGATTTGGTTGGAATACAACCTACATTTAAACAGGTACCGCCTAATTCTTCCTTTTCAACTAATGTAACCTTAATCCCCTTTTTGGCTGCATAAATCGCGGATACATACCCACCTGGTCCTGCCCCAATAATCAATAGTTCAACTTTCTTAGCCATGACTGGCTGTTCCATTGCAGCAGCCTGCGGCTCAGATAATACAACCGTGTCTTCTACAGCAGTTTCCAACCTGAACAAAACTTGGTTAGAAGAAATTTCTCCACCTTCTTCAAAGAAAATGTGGCTGATGGTCCCCTCTGCGGTCGCTGTAATTTCTCGATTGCCTTTTCCCGTTTCAACCTCGACGAGTAAGTCTCCAAAAGAAACCTTCTCCCCTAGCTGCACATTGATTGTTCCTGCTTTCCCCTTTTTTCCCCCAGCAATCATTGACATTTTAATTTCCATGATGTTCAAGCTCCTTCACTACTAAAAAAGGCTAGCCGCGCCGCTTTTAGCGAATAGTTTAGTGTCTGACTACGCCGGATTGCACCAGTTTAACCCCGTTCGCTAAGCAGTCTCCAACCGGGCAGGTCTTCTCAATGAATGCCGCAAAAGCTTCTGCTTTTTCTTGACTTTCGGTCGTTTTGAAGTGCATTACAAAACGAATTTCCTGAAAACCGCTTCTTACATCTGCCAGCCCCATGAACCCATCCGGGTCCAAATCCCCTTCAAGCTCAACATACAACTCTTCATACGAAAAGTTATACGCATCCGCAAAAGCAGCAGCAACGATGGACTGACATGCTCCTAGCGCACACAGAAGCGCTTCGACCGGATTCATCCCTTTATCTGTTCCACCTAAATCTTGGGGTTCATCCATCAAGATTTTAAAGCCTCTGGATTGAGCCTCAACCTGCAAGCCTTCTGGCAATTTTGTGGCAGTAGCTTTGAACGTAGTTAACATAGATATGGCCTCCCTTTTCTTTGTGAAAAAAATAACTCAACCTTGTGAAAAGAATAACAACCTTTTTACTCAAAGTCAATAGTTAGCTAAGTAATTTGTTGGAATAAACATAGCTTGAGGAAAGCAGGATATACACTTCAATCGATTTTCGATCGTTTCCACCAAAGGATGGTAATTTCAATAAAACGCAAGCCCTGATCATCTTGGAAAATGACATAGGGATCAGCACTTTCATTCGCTAAGAATCGTTCACGTTTAATTACAAGCCCTATGTAAGTAATCTGCTCTTTCAACGAACAAAGTGACATTCCTAATCATTTCCATTCTAGACAATGATCCAGGCAATCTAGAAGCTGGTCACTACTTCGTCTACCCGACTCACTTCCACAACCAGAAAAGCGCTTCGTAACCTCTTTTGCTTATCTGCTACAATAATTTGATTTGGAAACAATGTATTTCATGATCACACGCTCTATTTATTGAGCGAATCTTTCCGACTCATGTGTTAATACAACCTTTATAAGGAATACTTTATGAACAACTTGTATCTTATGGGGAAATGAATTGAATCGTTTAGAGGTGATTATCATGTGGTCTAAAATAATTTCTTATATTCCGAGCTGGGTTACATTATTTCAGGCCGCTCTCGCGTTGATTATTCCTAACCATCGTTCGTTCTCTGATGAACATAACGAAGGCCACGCGAATCAACAGCATGAGCCAAGCTCTAAAATTACAGGGAATTATGATTCCGACTTTAAGACAATTCGTGAGGTTATAGGTGAAAATAGTGATGCGCATTTTCGTGAGTTTGTGGTGAAGAAATTTCATGCACGGTCCGTGTTTGTCTTCATAGAAGGTATGCAGGATAAAGAGATTATGAACAAGCAGGTATTGCAGATTTTTGATGTTTAAAGATCAGCAACCCTAACAGGAACAACAGGAAAGTATAAGTAACTGGAATTTTTGTATTCCTAAGCTCCTATATCTCTGATGAAAAGAAGACCTATTATGATGAAAACGCAGCAAAGCAAACGTAAGCCATGATGCTAAGACGAAGGAGGAGCTATGGTATTTACACGCTCTGATGATAAGATCACAACGAAGCAGGCCGCTGTATTCCTGACCAATACCGTATTGGGGGCAGGGATTTTGACACTGCCGAGAAATGTAACTGAAAAGGTACAGACTCCTGATGGATGGCTTTCTGTCCTCATCGGTGGATGTATTGTCATATTAGTCGTTTGGCTGATGGTGAAATTAAGTCAACAGTTTCCTGGAAACACCGTGTATCAATACTCCAGAAAAATCGTGGGCATCATCCCGGGAGGATTTTTAAGTGTATTATTGATTATATATTTTTTAATCATCGCTGGCCTCGAGATTCGGGTTTTTGCTGAAGTGACGATGTTTTATCTGCTTGAAGGCACACCCATCTGGGCGATTGTGATTCCATTTATTTGGGTAGGAAGTTATTTGGTTTTTGGAGGTATTAACTCCATCGCTCGGCTATACCAGATTGTACTTCCGATTAGTCTCTTTTTTCTGCTTTTCTGTTTTGTCTTTAGTTTAAGGATATTTGAAATTGATCATCTTCGTCCCGTATTGAGTGACGGGATTTTACCTATCATCAAGGGACTAAAATCGACTATTCTTGTTTATGCTGGATGCGAAGTCGTCATGACACTAGTCGCTTTTCTGCAGCACCCTGAAAAAGCATTTAAGGCCATGGTAGTGGGGATCAGTATCCCTTGGGTTTTGTACTTTCTGACCGTAGTTATGGTGATCGGCGGGTTATCGATGGACTCCACTGTGACAAGTACTTGGCCCACCATTAATTTAATACGCAGTTTTGAAATCCCCGGATTTCTTTTTGAACGTCTGGAGTTTCCGCTGCTGGTGATCTGGATGATGCAAATGTTTTGTAATTTTTGCAGTTTTTTCTTCAATGCATCCTTAGGAATCTCACAGGTATTCGGTCTTAAATATCGTTATGCGATTTTTGGCTTAATTCCGATTATCTTTATCTCCACAATGACTCCTCTTAGTATGATGGACTTGTTTAGCCTTAGCGGTGCGGTCGAATACATGGGAATCATTTTGTTTTTTCTGGTTCCGGTACTTCTCTCCATCGTGTTCGTGATCAGAAAGAAGGGAATGAAGCAAAATGTGTAGACGACCTATCCCATCTTTACTGCTTGCCTTCATTCTACTTAGATCAAGTCGGCTGCTGGAGCAGCAAATCTATTTTCTTCACTCCCACTGTAGAATAGTTCGTACATCGGCCTGTCGGCTGTTTTAAAATACTAACTACTGACGTATGTAGGGCGTTTGGCAAAAAAGGGAGCACACATGTCCTTAGCCACAAGGGAAAACGAAAGCACCCTGATCCTAAAATTATAAAAAAGTAGACATTATGCTATGTGTTCCTCGCATAATGTCTACTTTTCTAGCAAAACAATCAAGTATACATGGTATTAACTGTGAAGTGTATACATCGAAGTCACTTTAACGTTTCTTTCAATGGTGTTTCTCACAGGTGATATTTCTATGGCTTTTGCAATCAACTTTTCAACCTGCGCTTCATCTGCGTCACTGTCCACATTGAAACGAACGTTTATTTCATCAAAGCCAGAATTCCCCTCTTTTAAGCCAAAGAAAACGTTCAGATCTATTTCGCCAGTAACATCAACGTCCAACGAATTTACTTTAATCCCCATACCACTAGCTGTTGCAATGAATCCAACACCTACACAAGCGCCAAGTGCACTTAACAAAAGCTCAACGGGATTAGGCCCTTTTCCAGTTCCGGATAGCCACTCTGGTTCATCAATGGGTACCGGCTTATAGTCCCCAACCTCGGCCTCCGAGTAAAACCCATCTTTCCATTTTACTGTAGAAGCAAAACTTGTAATCGCATCCTCGGGATTTTCCTTATATTTTTCTGCCAAGCTTCCGAGCATATTCACATCTACACCGTTCATTTTACTCATATTTAGGACTCCTCTATTTTATATTTTTCATAGACCAATTTAATTGGATCCTGGCTTGTCCTTTATGACTTTTTAGGCGGGATCGCACACCCTTCATCAGTACATAGTCCTTCACTAGAGGTTTCATCAGAAAGAATTTCAAACTTAGCTACCGGATGCTCTTCTTCCCAAACTTTCTCCAACACTTGAGAAAAAGATTCTGTCGGCTGTGCCCCTGAAACTGCATATTTTTGGTTGAATATAAAGAACGGTACCCCGCTAATCCCAACTCTACGAGCTTCATCTTGATCTTTTCGTACTTGATCTTTATAGAGATCCTTATTTTTTAATACTTCGAGGACTTCTTTTCTGTTTAATCCAACCGTTTCTGCAATATCGGCCAGCGTATCATAATCTCCTACATCCCTTGATTCAGTGAAATGTGCAATAAGTAATTTTTCATTCAACGTTGTTTCTTTGCCATTCGTTTTTGCCCATTTTAATAAACGATGAGCATCCAGTGTATTGGTGGGTTTAAGACTATCTAATTGAAAGGATAATCCCACGTTCTTGGCTTGTTGAGTTAAGTGGCTAAGAAATTCTTTTGCCTGTTCTCTTCCGCCAAATTTAGGGGTTAATTTTTCTAGAAAACTTGTTCCATCATACGAAGAAGCTCCCGGATCAAGCTCAAAGCTTTTGTATTCAATACTTATTTCATCTTTATGCGGTAATCCATCTAAGGCTCGCTCCAGATTTTGTTTACCAATATAGCAGAATGGACATGCAATGTCAGACCAGATTTCAATTTTCATGTTTCTACCCCTTCTCAGTTTTAGTTATTCGTCAAATGCAACCAGTGCATTTACTCCATGAGCAAGAGCGGAACCAGCTTTTAAAGCAGTAGCTACCATAATCGACTCAGCCAGTTCTTCTTTGTTTGCTCCGGCTTTTTTGGCTGCTTTCGTATGAATATCAATGCAATATGGACACCCAGTGGTATGGGCAACCGCAACCGCAATCAATTCTTTTTCCTTGGTACTGAGTATGCTGGCTTTCAACGCTTGCTGATCAAAAGAAGCAAAGGATTTGAACGAATCACTTAATTGGGTAAACTCCCGTAGTCTATTAATATAAGATGCACGGTATAACTCGTCGTCATCGGTACCATCATACGCATTTAAAGCATTAACGCCATGAGCCATCGCCGAACCTGCCTTGAGCGCGGTGGCAACCATTATAGCTTCTGCCATTTCCTCTTTTGAAACACCATGTTTCTTAGCTTGTTTTACATGAACCTCAATGCAATAAGGGCATCCCGTGGTGTGGGCTATAGCAATTGCAATTAGTTCCTTGTATTTTGCTGTAAGTTTACCTTCAGCCAATGCTAACTTTTCAAAGGCTACAAACGCCTTGAATATCTCTGGAGAAACCGAGTTAAATTCTCCAATACGTTTAAAATTCGATTTTTTAAACAAACTGTCTTGATGACTCATAAAAAACCCCTCTATTCATTAGAAATTTTAGTGTACTCTGAGCTTTTATTCATCACGCTCAGAATTTTTTCCTTGCTTACGCTTTTTCATAGATCCTACGATTGAATCAACAAGTTTCTCTCATTAAATGCCTCCTTTTAAACGAAAACAAGAAGACATTATTCAATTGATTAATTGAATTATAGAATGCATAGGCATTTAAGTCAAGTTCTTTTTATGAGAAGAGGGGGACACCTTGGAAGCCATGAATATCCAGATATTTAATGAATCTTTTATATCCAACCTTCCAAAATATGCATGCGAATAGCCATAAAAAAATGAACCCTTAGAATACATTGGTTAAACCCAGGGTTTATCTAATATATTCTAGCGGGTGCATTTCAAATCGATATAGGTTCTTCGTTATTTTTCATACTCCCGTTTAATACAATGTTTCGATTGCCTCACGCGTAAACGGAAGTAATTCTTCTGTTCGTCCATCGCGGATTTTGTTTACCCAGTCAGGGTCAGCCAATAATGCGCGCCCGACTGCGACCAAATCGAATTCTTCACGTTCCAATCTCTCGATTAAATCGCCCATCTTGTTG
This sequence comes from Paenibacillus sp. FSL R7-0340, assembly GCF_038002205.1. Classification (NCBI taxonomy): domain Bacteria; kingdom Bacillati; phylum Bacillota; class Bacilli; order Caryophanales; family Paenibacillaceae; genus Paenibacillus; species Paenibacillus sp. FSL R7-0340. Next base: position 3,238,974 of record NZ_JBBOBY010000001.1, on the reverse strand, counting down.
GCTTTGCCATTAGCCTCTTCCCCGGTAGCAAAGAAATCCAAAAAATCAGCGTCAAGACCGACAGATCCAACTGTAATTGTTGGTTTCCCTGTCAGTTTTTTTATCCATCCTGAAAGATTCAAGTCAGATCCTTCAAAAGCTGGTTCCCAAAAGCGACGAAGAGAGGCATGAAAGATGTCAACGCCTGCATCAACTAATGGCGTTAAGAAACGTTTTAGTTGTTCTGGAGTTTCAACTAATTTTGCTGTATAGGCATCATATTTCCATTGTGAGATTCGCAACACGATTGGAAATTCTGGTCCAACAGCACGTCGGCAAGCTGCGATAACCTCACTAGCAAAGCGTGCACGTTTGACAATGTCGCCACCGTATTCATCGTTACGCGAATTTGTTTTTTCCCAGAAGAACTGATCGATTAAAAATCCATGGGCTGCCATAATCTCGATGCCATCAAAACCAACTTTTTTAGCATTGACTGCTGCCTGTACGAAAGCTTCAACCAATTCCGAAATTTCTTGTTTTGAGTAATCATTAACGTTGCCTCGTGCACCCATATGCCACATTTGAGAGAAAATTTTCCCACCGGCCTCGTGTACTCCATCAACTACTTTTGACCAACCGTTTAGCGCCTCTTCTCCGTATAAGTGTGGTACGTCCTCCTGCCATGCTGGCACCTCGGATGCAACATCAGGATGGTTGATAAACGTACCCTCTGTCAAAATAAGTCCAACACCATTTTCAGCTCTACGACGATAATACGCAGCGACATCCTCCCCTGGCACTCCATTTGGAGAAAAATTTCGAGTCATAGGTGCCAATATAATACGATTAGATAGTTTGAGATTTCCCATTTCGAATGGTTTAAAAAGAGCTTCAACAGATTGAGAATTAGTCACAAAAAAACCTCCAAGTTTTATTATTGTCATTCTATAACGTAGACTTCGTATATTAGCAACAATTAAATCAACTTATCTAATCCCTAACAGTGCATATAAAAAGACTCTCGTTCTAACGTTTATAAAATGAACTGAGAACCAAGTTATGGCTACACCACCACAGAAGCCTGTTAAATAGGACAGCTCTCCTCCATTAGAGCAGATATCCAAAATCGGCTCCATCTTCAGCTTAGGGCTTGTTTAACTTAAGCGATTGATTTTCATGTAATTTGGGCTTCCATCAATGAAATTACTTGAAATTAAATCCTTGCTGCTGCAACATTCTTCTCACTTCAGGATAATAAAATAATTGTGGTTATAGAAGAAGGATACTTATTGACTCCAACCTCTTGTTTCTTTTCCATTTGTACGTTTATCCATGTAGTTAGAGATCGTTTGTTCATATTTTTTAATGAGGCTTTCTAAGTTGGTGTCGTACCGTTCTTTATGCCAAATTGCTTTTTGAGGTAAACGTGGCTTCTTCGAGTAGTTTCTATATTGATACGAAATAGCGAAAAATCCCTTATGAACGTTTGTTATATACCTCAACAGCACTTTGCAGAAAATGTTCAATCTCTTCGCGTGATTTACGAAGCTTGTTGACATAACGAGTAAGCTCTTTACCTTCGACATAGGCTACAAAGCTTGGAATACCCATAATATTTTGTTCTTCACTCACAGTGCCTACATGATCTACATCCACCTCAATGAGATCCAGATCATTCGCAAATTTTTCTTCAACTTCAGGCATGAATGGATCAATAAATTTGCAGTCTGGGCACCAGTCTGCTTTAAAAACAGCAACTGTAATTTTGGGGGAACGAATAGCTGTATCAAATTCTGATTTAGAGGTAACTTTTTTCATTTTAATTTCTCCTTTTTTAATGGATGGTTTACCATTCCAATTGATGTTGTTCAATATAGTTACTTGTCAGATCATCTCCAGCATCAATCGATACCTTACCTTCGGTACCTACCGGCACACCTGCTTTGACAAGCAGCTGACCAATGTGGCATTTTTCTTCTGCTTGTAGGAATAATGCTTCGACCACAGTGATATCTTCTTTTGATGCACCCGAGGATAAAACAACATGCGGACGATGTGTAATGCTCAGTTGGTTCCCTCTAGCTATGTTCCCTTCTGTGTCCATAAAGAACCCGGCAACGGGTACTTTCTTGTGATCGAGCATGTACGCTAGTGTCAGAGAATAACAAGCAATAGCAGAGGACATCAGGAGTTGTTGTGGATTAGCACCTTCCCCACTTCCCCCTTTAAGAACAGGGATAGCAATTTGTGTTTGTAAATTGTCGCCTTTCATGCGACCAAAACCTTTCGCGTCTTTGAACCAAACCGTATTCATATTCACTTTTTGATCCGGCATTTTAATATGCTCCTTTCCATATTTTCATTACTTGTACTTGTCACTAAAATCCTTAGACTCCGAGAAACTTCAAAACGTTCTATTCGGTTAACGACGTTTTAATTATTTTCCAAAGAATCGATAAACTTTTCACTGTCCATGGCCGCCATGGCTCCAGTCCCTGCTGCAGTAATAGCTTGACGATAGCGAGTATCCTGTACATCTCCACAAGCAAACACACCTGAAATATTTGTCATCGATGTGCCGGGTACTGTAACGATGTAGCCGTTCTTATCCGTTTCAATTTGACCATTTAAAAAGTCCGTATTCGGATGATGGCCGATGGCTACAAATACACCATGTGCATGTAGGATTTCCTCTTCGCCTGAGATATGGTTCCGGACTTTCAATCCTGTCACTCCACGCTCTTCCGCAACAACTTCAAGTGGGGTCCTGCTTAAAGCCCACTCAATTTTTGGGTTTGAACGAGCGCGATCTTGCATAATTTTTGAGGCTCTCAGTTCTTCTCGACGATGCACCACAGTAACTTTGGAAGCGAATCGTGTTAGAAAGTTTGCTTCTTCCAATGCAGTATCGCCTCCACCCACTACAATGAGTTCCTTATTTCGAAAGAAAAAACCATCACAAGTGGCACAAGTACTAACTCCCCGGCCTACATTTTCTGTTTCGCCTGGTATTCCTAAATATTTCGCACTGGCACCGGTTGAAATGATCAGAGTCTCAGTAATGATTTCACCTTTGCCCTCCACTTCCAGTTTAAACGGCCGTTTTTCCAAATCTACCGTCTTTACCCAACCATTAAGAAATGTAGCCCCGAAGCGTTCCGCTTGTTTACGCATATTATCCATTAATTCGGGGCCCATGATGCCTTCTGGAAATCCAGGATAATTCTCAATTTCAGTTGTTGTTGTAAGCTGTCCTCCTGGTTCAAGTCCTTCAATGACGAGCGGATTCATATTAGCACGAGCCAGGTAGATCGCTGCGGTCAGTCCTGCTGGACCAGTTCCGACAATTACAGATTTATACATATTCATCCCTCCAAATTCGAATTTTTTTACAGTTGTTTATAACCATATTTTTTAATATTCAATTGATTAATTGAATTATAGCATTAGGGAATCTGCTCGTCAATACAAGGATGGAAAATGACTACGAATGAGACACACATTGTAGAAATATATTTAGGGGCGGATGTTTGACTAATCTTTGCATAATGAAAAAAGCTGACAGAGCGCAATGGCAGTGTCAACTTTTTTTGTGAGAGTTTATGTTTCATATGCGTTGTATGTTGGAGTAAACCAGAATTTAAGGCTTTCTTTTTAACTTTCTAAATAGGGTATTCTTATAAATTTTATCAAGTTATATCCTTTTGACTTGACTCCACTCGGGTTGTTCATGTTAAAATTTTAATATTCAATTGAATGAACAAGAGCCGATTTCATGAGTAAAGTCAATTTTTGAGTATATAATTTCCTCATTATGATTCTTCAGTTATGGATTATAGTTTAAGGTGTATTCTAAGGCTTCTCCTATGCATGATTGGAATTGGGGATTCCCGTTTTATAATACGACAAGAATAGAGGTTGAGAATAATGGAAGATATGCTGAACTCTGCGAAAATCTTTAAGGAAGATCTCTATAAACAATTGGCTAGAATCGGAAAATGTTTATCCAGTGATAAGCGTCTTGAGATCTTAAATGTGCTATCCAATGGTTCTAGAACCGTAGAAAAAATAGCCACCTGCACAGACATGAATATTGCGAATGTATCTCGCCACCTTCAAGTTCTGCTCGATGCAAAACTGGTTAAATTCACAAAAAAAGGAGTATATGTGATCTATTCTTTGGCTGATCCAGAAATCATCGAATTTCTTTCCTCTTTATGGCGAATCAGTGAAAAACAACTTCCTGACATTAGTAGAATGAAAGACGATTTCCTAAACAATCTTGATGACGTTCAAACGCTTACGATGGATGAGGTTAGGGAGAAGATTAATAATGATTCAATAATTTTGGTGGATTTACGTCCTAAAGAAGAGTATGACATGGATCATATTGCGGGAGCAATTTCAGTGCCGATGGAAGAATTAGATGCACTAATAAGAGAGATACCGAAAAACACAGAAATCATCGCATATTGTAGAGGTCCACTGTGTGTCTACTCAGCTCTGGCGACGCAGAAATTACAATCTGAAGGCTTTACGGCTTTTCGCATGGAAGAGGGCTTGAATGAGTGGCAAGAACATTTTCAGTTACATTAAGCTGACTTCTAAGAACAGACGAATAACAATTAATTTCTCCAATTCTTAACTAAAAGACTTCAAGGCCAATATTATTAGGCTCTGAAGTCCTTTTTAGTTAAGACAAACTTAGGAAACATGATATGATTTCTCTTAAGAGGTGGTTAGAAGTGGCGAATATTCAAGAAATTGCTCGCTTAGCGGGAGTATCCACAGCAACTGTATCACGAGTAATTAATAAACACGGCTACGTAAGTGATTTAACCAGACAAAAAGTTTTAGAAATTATCGAGGAGCTTGATTATGTCCCCAATGCTAATGCGATCTCTCTAAAAAAAGGTAAAACTCGTCAGATTGGAATAATGACGGTCTCCTTTAGTCCCATTATTATTAATTTTGTTCGTGCATTCACTCTTTTTGCTGAGAAAAACGGATTTATCGTCACTCTTTTTATCACGAATGGAGAACCTGAAAAGGAGCTTATTGCCCTGGAAATGCTAAAACGGAAGCAATTAGATGCTATCGTGTGTTTGATACGGTCCAATGAATGGGATGTCATTGAATCCTATGCCCGGTATGGCCCCATTGTTATATGGCAACGTCTTCAAAACGAGAATCTTCCTTCTGTCTTTATGGATCAATTTCATGCCTATTCGACAGGTCTTGAATATCTTCATTCCAAAGGTTACCGAAAAATACTTAGCATATATCCGATGTCCAAAGGACTGAATACAAAGGAACGCATTCGTGCCCATACAGAATTCGTTAAGAAACACAATCTCATGGCGTATCCATTTCCTCATTTCGAAGATAAAACTTTAGTTCGTGATGGGGAGGAGCTTGCTAAATGGTGGGTATCGCAGGAAGACCGACCTGATGCTATTTTTTGTGCCAATGATGAAGTGGCAGCTGGTCTTATGACAGCCCTGCGTCGATTGGGATTTTCCATTCCGGGAGATTTGGGGATTATGGGCTTCGATAATACAGAGATGGCTCACTTGCTCGATTTGACAACGATTGACTATCCTATCGACCAGCAAGCTGAGAATGCATTTCTTATTTTGCAAAATAAGTTGAATAACACCAAAACCAGGCTAAACACTTTAACATACAAGTTAGTTGAGCGAAGTTCGACATAACGCAGTATCTTTAGTATTACTGGCATATGGTAAATCCTACAGTACATTAAAAAAACCACTTGTCCAAATTGAACAAGTGGTTCTATTAACCCGTGAGTCGTAGGCTACCCACCCATGTAATTATATCATCACTCAGAAATATTCAGGACAGCACGGAATCGAGTCGATGCTGACATCATTTTATCGTATGCTTCGCTAGCACGATCTAATGGATATGACTCAATCATGGGGCGAATATCCGTCAGCACACTGAAATTAATCGTCGCTTGGATTTCTTCCGCTCCGCCTGTTAACGTACCTTTGACCGTGTTAGATCCTTTCAAAAAGTCCATCGCTGACAATTCTAGTGGATCAGTGGAAGTTGCCACAATGATGAGCTCGCTGTCTTGACCCAACCCGTTGATCAGAGAGGAAACGGCCTTCGCGTTAGGTGCAGTTGCCAGGATGACTTTAGCACCGCCTAATGTTTGTAATGCCTCAGCCGGATCTTCTTTGGCCGAATCAATGTAGTGATGGGCTCCAAGTTCACGTACGAGAGCTTCTTTATCATTTCCTCGTGAAATAGCCACGGTGCGATATCCGGCTTTGCTTGCAAACTGCACGGCAAGATGTCCCAGTCCACCAATCCCCTGAATCGCTACTAGATCACCAGGGCGAGCTTTACTATTTTTGATGGCACTAAAGGTCGTTTCTCCAGCACACATTAGTGGAGCAGCTTCCATTGCCGAAATTTCATTTGGAATACTGGACAAACTATCCTCATAAGCAACCATGTATTCAGCATATCCACCGTCCATTGTTAATCCGGTCACATGGCTATGTCCCCCATGCCATCCAATGCCGACACGTTCTCCAATTTTCCATTTTGACGAGCCTGATCCAAGCTCATCAACGATTCCTATCACTTCATGTCCAGGAATGCGGGGATATGCTGACGCCGCACCGCCCATGGCCATTGAATCTCCATTACATACGCCGCAAGCTTCAACGCGGAGCAATACTTGCCCTTCTGCCGGCTGCGGAACCGGTACCTCAACTAACTGCATTTTTTCTCCTGCAGCTGGAATTTGCATGGCTTTCATTTTCTTCATGAATAAACCTCCTTAGTTTTAAAATAGTGGTACTCCATTAGTATAGTTTAAACAGGTCAAATATTCAATTAATTAATTGTATATTTGAATTGATTATTTTCATTACGGATGAATAGATTCGTTGCAACTTCTTGTAAGTTTTGTATTTTTGTTATCTGATTGATGATTTTTGAGACTACTAGTTCAGCTGACTGAAGTGCACCTTCAAGATGTCAACAAATTCTGCACTTGCTTCTGTTCCAGCAAAGGCAATTTATTTTTCCATTCCCCAGATGCAGGTATAGGTCCGTAATGCGGAAAATTTTGAAGTGGAATACGATCTTCGGATATAGCAGTGCTCGCAGGTCACTTAAGCCAGCACCAATAATAATCACGGGGTTCTTCATTCTTTTCTCCATCGTATTAAATAGTTTTATTTTCATGTTGATATTACCTTAGAATTTATACCGCATTGTACAACTGTTCTAATCGTGCTTCTAATTGTTCAAACTGAACAAACCGTCCTTCACGAAGATATTCCTTTTGATCAAAAAATAAGATGATCGTGGGAACTGTAAAAATCAATAATTTGCCTGCAACCGCCTCTACCTGACTAGCATCTATATGCGCAAGTTTTATTTCTGGATAGTTGTTGAGTAATTCTTTTAGTTTGGGATAAATTGCATGACATACATTACAATCCTCTTGAGATACATATAGCATACTTAATTGGTTATTTTGGATAAACGTATCTATTTCATTCACTGAAGTTATTTCTTGGACATTTATCATTAATCTCCCGCCTTACTGTATGTTATTCGGAACTGAATGGCTCCAGATCCAATATTATTCAATGCAGTTTTGTTCTAATTTACTTTTCTGACTCCATTCAATTAATTGAGAAACTGGATCTACTAATAACTAATAAATACAAATCATGAAATCCCTGTTTTGGTAAAATACGTGCCGCTTTTTTTCCTTTAAAATATTAATCGGTCAATATAATTACGCTATCTTTTGGAGACAAATCTTTTCCCCAAACAAACGGCAATCGCCCTAGGAAGACATTGTGGATTCCTGAAATGCTATTTTTCAAAATCGGAACTATCTCTTAATGTCAATCCATTTAATATAAACAGGCACCTGATTTTGTTTGATTATAAAGATAACATCTTACACCGCAAGGAAGCGAAAATGTTGAGTTAGCCAGTAAATTATCCTGTATCTATTCTGTTCTGTCATATTAAGTCGAATCATTAAAATCAATAGAACAGTTGAATTTAATGATTAAATTTCAGTTTTATCAACTCTCTAAATCCAACTTTAAATGTTAAAAGCACTATATTTTTCACTTGCATCTTTTATTTAAATTTCATTCCTCATTCTCCATCGTAAGCATTCCACTCTCGGGCTCCTTCTTCTATTCGATACGCTGTGAAGCCCTGTTTTTGAATAAAATCAACAGCTTGAGATGCAAGAGAACAATAAGGGCCCCGACAGTATGCAGCAAGTTCTACATCAGCTTTATTTAATGTTTTTAGGTATTCTTCCAACTGCTCTAAAGGTACAGATATAGCACCTGGGATATGAGATGTGTTATACTCCTCAACTGGTCGGAGATCTATGAGAACCATGTTATCCTGCTTCATTTTTGCCAATAGTTCTTTTTTTGTGATACTTTGAACACCTACATATTGCCTTTTCAACTCATCTTTAATCTGTTTTATGTCAGAGAGTCTGTCCTCACACAAATTCCATAAAGAGGACAAAAAATGAGTTACAGATAAATCACTAATATTATATATAACGAAAGTACCTTTTTTTTGAAATCTAACCAATTTTGCTTCCAGCAAAATTTGTAAGTGACGGGATACATTCGCAACACTCATACCAGTTTGTGTAGCCAAACTTTCAACAGATTTTGGTCCGTTTGATAAGAGATCCATAATCTCAAGTCTTTTGTCACTGGATAAACATTTCCCAATTCGAGCAAATTGCTGATATAAACGTTCTTTAATATCCGATTCAGGACATCTACTTTCCATTTGGAACCTCCTCTTTGTTGCAATACCTTGGATTTTCGGGTTATGCCTTCCTGCATTCGAATTACTCACTAGTATGTCCAAGTATAAAATAGCAATCCAACATTTACTTTTAGTTCATTTTGATTCTAACTCAAAAATTCACTTAATAAATTGAAAAAAACGACGGTTCAGAAAAATCCAAATCCGTCGCTCTCTTCACATGTATTTCAATGATTATTACAAAAATGGATTTGTTGAATACTCTGTTAATTAAGCAATCCTAGAATTTTTTCTCTAAGAGCTTGCTTTTGCTCGATCCCCACCATTGTTTCAGCCAGTTTACCATCTTTAAATAAGAGTAGCGTTGGAATACTTCTAACTCCAAATTGTGAAGCCAATTCGATTTCCTCATCAACGTTGACTTTGGCTATTGTTGCTTGTCCGGCTAAATCATCAGCTAGCTCGTTCACGATTGGAAGTTGCACTTGACAAGGTGGACACCACGGTGCCCAAAAATCGACTAGTGTCACTCCGGTTTTAATGTTCGATTCAAAATTCTGTTTTGTTAAAGATACTGCTCCCATAAATAAAATCCTCCTCAATTAATTTATCAATTATTCAATAGATTAATTGAATTATACTTTTGAAATTGAATTTAGTCAACGTTTTTATATCTAATCTTTATATCTCAGAATAGAACTTAAGTTCAATTTACAGCACCTGTATTACTTTCCCGTTTAAACTACTAAGTCTATTTTGTTCTTAAACCAAAAATCCGAAGACCTTTTGATTTATATCAACGGCTAAAGATTCAACTTATTTAAGATTTTAATTAACTAGGGCGTGTCTTCAAACTCAAGTAATCCACACCATATTGCTGCCAAGATTAAATAAAGCCCATATGGAAAAAAAAGATAATAACCGCCCTATTCCACAGCCAAGGAAAACGGAGCTACTGGCTTTGGTTTATCTGGTATACCCAGACTTTTAGGATCCAGATGAAGTGATCAAACTCCCTAATCTTCGCCTGGATTCTGAGAAATGGGTTCGTATTCATTTCTCAGAGGACAAAGAAACGATACCCGAGTTAGTAATTGGATTTATTGCTAAGCTTTACGATAGCCCGCTTCGTCCCTTTTTACTTAGCAATACTGGCGAGAGGTTGTTTCTGTATTGTTGTAGATCTGATTTAATCTTTTGCATACGAGGTTAACTTCTCCTGCAGGTCTAAACTATGGTGACTACTTGTAGAAACAGGCTCTTGAGCAGCAATTTAGCCTGCTTCTAGCGGTAATTTTCGTTATATTTTCTTTGTAATAGCCTCCAATTTAAACATTTTTCCGCTCGTGAAATAAGATAAATCACAGAATCAAATCCCAAACTGGGAACTCATCTGTGATTTTGCTTTTCTTGAATATTTCGCTTTGGCATGTCTATTTATTCATGTAGAACGATATTTCAATTACGCTGAAATGAAACCACCCACTGGTCTTAACATCTTTCAATCTGTTACTTTTTCAATATCCTCATGTTGTTTTGAATAATAAGTCTCTGAGCACCACTTAATTTTAGGCTCTCTATTCTTCTCATAAATTTTTATTAGTTGGTTTAAAACAAAAATCTTTTGTACAATATTTTCACAAAAAAAGTTGAGCTGTCGTTTATAAAAATTAATATCCTTTTGATAAGGATAGTGATCCTGTTAGTTCCTCTCATATATATCAAGAAGCTGAATATGTAAATTGTATATATCTTTATAATTAATCTTAATCTCCTCCCTTTTCATTTTCGTCATCATTATACCCGTATATGAAAAAACTGATGGACACTTTTTCATCCCAGCTTAACAAATACAATAAAAAACAGGCTTGTTAATTATCTAAATATCCCCGAAAGCTAAAGACAAACTTTTCCTGAGTATCGATGGATGTAGCTTCCAAATAGCAGAAAGAGATTTGAATGAGGGCAACACTCCCCCAAAAACGGTTCACCATTTCACCTACCATCAATAACGTAAAAACAGCCCCGAATTAGGAGATTCCTGCAAACCCTCGCTTATATAGTTATGAAAGCTCAGACAGGAAAAATGGATACGATGAGACGAAAAAAGTAGCCCATCCTCTACCCGAAGATGGACTGCTTTTACTCTATTAGAATAAAGAGATGTACATTGACACAAAGTTCCCTACCAAAATGACACAAAGTCCCCTACTTTCGGAGCGTGCAATTCGCGATGAGTGTACCCCCGCTAAATCTGATGGAGCAGAGCTTATTTTAATGGTTCCCTTTGCGGTCAGAGCTTGTTCGAAAGCTTCATGAATATCAGCGAATTTATACACTTGAGTTACAATGGTCCCTATTTCCGTTTTTTTGTTGGAGATATGCTCGATGACCTTGACAATATCTTCGTGCGTGTAGGCGCATGCACCAAAAATCTGAAGTTCAGATCCCATCACTTATTGCTCACTGTCCCGAAATGTCCCGATAAACCTTCTTCCAGCGTAGTTTCAGAGGTGTTTACTGTAAAAGCCCCTAACTCTGATGCTTTTTGTAAACGCCATGCATCCATATCAACTACACATACCTTTTTAATTCCCTCGGCTATTAAACCTGCAGCAGCTGTTAAACCAATGGGGCCTGCGCCGAGGACAACGACATGTTCTTCCGGAGTAGGATGAGCACTAAATGCACCGTGACGTCCAACGCTCATAGGCTCGATCAACACGGCCAATTCATTTGGAATATGATCTGCCAATTCGTACAGGTTATCATTCAAAGCCGCATTTTCAATTAGAATGTACTCCGAGAAGGCACCCAATTCGCATGTCACTGCTTTCCCTGCTCTTTTAGCTGTAGTAGGGTTAACGCCAACACGCATTCCTGTTTTAATCTGATCAGGTACATCCGATCCTACTTCCACAACCTCCCCTACCATCTCATGACCAAATTCTGATTCAAAACGGATCCCCATATTATCGCTTCCTGATTTAACGATATTGATATCTGTTCCACAGATACCAGCAACAAGATTGCGAAGCAATACATCCTTGGAACCCACCTCAGGTCTTGGACGTTCCTCGACACGTATATCATTTTTGCCATGGTAAACTAATGCTTTCATATTCATGATGACTCTCCTTTAGTAGTATTCACATCAAAAAATTGGCTGCAATTCCTTACTCAGAACGATATGGGTAACGTCTTGAGGCCACGGATAATCATTCCCGTTCTCCATTCCAACAGATCTATGTTGGTATTCAATTGAATTTTTGGGAGCTTGTGAAGAAGATCCTGAATTGCAATTTCTCCTTCAAGTCGGGCAAGAGGCACCCCAAGGCAGTAATGAACACCTTTCCCAAAAGCAATATGATCATTGATCTTGCGAGTGATATCAAACGTGTTTGGTTCGTCAAATTTATTCGCATCCCGATTGGCAGATGATAAAGCAATAAACATCATATCGCCTTGACGGATCTGATTACCTTCAAGTTCGACGTCTTCCGTTGCCCAGCGTACATTGCTGACTTCGGCGGGACCGTTGAATCGCAGAATTTCTTCAACGGCAGGCTGAATCAAATCAGGGTCATTCATTAAAAGTTGCTTTTGCTCCGGGTTCTCCAAGAGAGCGAGTATCCCATTGCCAATAAGGTTCACCGTGGTTTCATGTCCAGCAATAATGAGCACGAACACGAGTGCATAGAGTTCCTTCTCCGTTAACTTGTCCCCCGCTTCTTCCACGTTGATAAGATCACTGATTAGATCTTCTTTAATCTCTTTACGGCGTTCAGTAATTAGTGCGTGCAGGTAATCTACAAACTCTTTCATAACCTGATCACTTTCTTGGCCCATTTGAGGATTGCTGACGCTTTCCATTATCGTGTTTGACCACAATTGGAATTTGTCCTGATCTTCTATAGGTACACCTAACATTTCACAGATAACGATGAGTGGCAATGGGAAAGCATATTCCTCAATAAGATCTATTTCACGTTTGCCGCTAGCAAGTATTTTATTCAGCAGGTCATCACTAATTTCCTCAATTCTTCCACGTAATCGTTCGATCATTCGAGGTGTGAATGCTTTTTGAATCAATCGACGTAAACGGCGGTGATCTTCCGGCCCTACACTAATCAGGTTCTGTAAGATAATCTCCCTATGAGGGGCTTGCTCTCCAGCCATACCATGATGAGGATGACTAGTAACAAAGCGTTTGTCCTGTAGGATATCAACGGCATCCTCATAACGTGATACGATCCAGGCATATTGACCACCTGGCAGAAAGAAACGATGAATAGGCTCATCCGCACGAAGCTTCTCGTAGACTGGAAAAGGATTCTGAATGAAGGGTTGATCCAAAAAGTCAACTTTCAAACCGGCTTGGTTTGAATTCTCATTTTTAAACATTTTTATTCCTCCTCGACAGTTCTTAATAGTATTGAGATCATTAAGATTTCCAATTAATTTTCGAATCTACCCAATCCACCTAACCTCTTTTTTAGAGTACTCTTTTTATTGCAGATAATATGGTATGTTAATTATAAAAAAGGTATGAAATTATGTTTATTGCTGTTAATTCTATTTGACAGGAATCTTTTGAGTTTTGTGATCTGCGCTCTGTCCCTAATCTTTAGAAACAAAAACGGTTGGACAGTGATGATTACTCGTGTCCAACCGTTTTTTTACTTCAAGATGCGAATTACAAGCTAATAGGCTTAAGTACTACTTCTACCCGATGAATCTGGTCATCTTGAAAGAGGGGTAGCAGATCTCCAGTAACATGCCTTCCGTCCACTTCTATCTCCGGTTTTCCTTTGGACAACCCTGATGGGTTTCGAATGGTAATTTCGTAACGTGTGCCACGGAATTCCCTGTACACCTGGGCTTGCTCCCAATCTGCAGGGAAACATGGGTCAATCCGGAGGCCATCATAATCCCGCTTGATCCCCATAATCCCCTCCAAGAGCGACATGAGTCCCCATGCCGAGGTTCCGGTCGTCCAAGATTGATATGACTTCCCATAATATTTGGGGTGAATCGAATAACAATTCGTGAAGACATACGGCTCCGCGCCGGATTGTGTGGAAGGATTCGCGTCACTGTCCGGAATGATCTTCAGTAATGTACGTATGGCTTCTGCGCCCCTGCCAGCCTTGCAATCCGCCATAATTTTGAAACCGGTCGCGTGGCAGTAAACTCCCCCATTCTCAAATAGCCCGGGCAGCATGCCGGCCATCCTGCCTACATGTGGCGAATACTCCATATAGGGAGGCATGTTGATGGGGAAGCCGAAATCATGCTCCATGCTGTCCATAGATTCCAGTACCTTGGGCAACTTCTCTTCATCCGGAATATCGGCTAGTACGGCCCACGATTGTGCGTTAATGTAGATCTTGCTTCCATCACTGTCTTTGGAGCCGATATTCTCTTCTTTACTAAGAGCCCGCATATACCAGCTTCCATCCCAAGCAGTGTCATTAATCGCTTTGCGGATGATACAATACTGTTCGTCCAAGTATTCAGCATAAGCGGTGTCCCCTAGTCGCCGGATCAACACTGACAGTTCTTTCAGTGCATAGCAGAACTGCTCGGACAGCATGACGGATTCCGCATCTGGATCCGTTGTAATGTTCAGAGCATCGTTCCAATCTGCAAAGAAAATCCGCATCAGGCCATGTTTTCCTTTATCTTCAATCAACCGGTTGACGGCTGACTTCACATGTTCAAGCATTGTTGCCGAGCCTTCGTCCTGGAAATCGATCTCCATATTCAGAAGAGAATAATCCCCGGTCTCTTTAATCAACTCACAAACCGCCCAGATAATCCAGAACGGCTGGTCTGAATAACGGGTAGCATCATAAGGATACCACGTCAGTACAGCGTGCCCGGCCTTAAACTGATGCCGCAAGCATTCGATGATTTCCTCTTTGGCTCTCTCCTGTCTGTAGTTGAGAAGGCCAACAGCAATTTGAAGATTGTCACGCACTCCTTTCTTGCCAACGATGCAGAAGTCTACCTGTTTCTTCACCCATTCGTTCATTATTACATTCAGCTTCTCATTAGGCGTGTCAATGTGTAGACTTGCGTATTTGCTTGTCTGATGCTCTTTAATTTCTTTTAATGCTTGTTCGATACACTTACGGTTGCTATAACGTTCCGCAGTTTGAACCGCTTCCTCCAACGATTCGCTGACACCCAGCACATAATATAGCTCCTTCTCTTCACCAGGTGCCAGTACCAGTTTATTTTGCAAGACGCCGCCAAGGTTGACTAGCGTGGTTAGAGAATTCGTACAATCTCGACCTTTAACGACAACATCAGGTCGCTGGAATAACGGTGCCGGCATGGAATCCAATTGTGTATATGTCCCTAGTTCTCCTAGAAACTCTCCTAGATTACCATCAAAGGCATGGACGGTTTCCGAGCAGGCGATATAACCGTTATATCTATTATGGGGAGCAAAGGGATGTTTGGACGCGCAGTAAACGCCGTTCAGCTTTTCATCAAAGAAGGTTTCACAGCTTCTGTACATTTCATAATACCGTGGGTATTCAAAGCCTTCCAATTCAAAGCTCACGGTGGAAAAGAGGCTGATTCGCTTTAATTTATCCGTATTATTCTTTACTTTGACCACCCATACCTCGTTGTAGCCTTCATGTGGCACAAAAAGCTTCCAGGAAGCATGGACGCCGTTCTTTTGGGATTGAAGGATGGAATATCCGATATTGTGCTCGCACGAGTAATCCTCAACTTCTTCGTTTAAGGGGCCTTCCCCTATATTCCAGTACACGTTAGAGTCATCATCACGTAAATACAAGTATTTGGCATCCTGATTATTAATCATACACATGTCTGCTTTTGAATTGATATAGTAGCTACGGCCATGGCCGATTTGGGAAACCTGGGTGCAATACCCTTGCTCGCTCCACAAGTAATTGTACCAATGCCTTGGGGTCCGTGGCGTATCAATGATACAGGAAATTCCATCTTCGCTAAAACGGTGGATTTTTTCAGCTCTCATTCTCTCACTCCTAATAAACGGTATTGAAATAGAGGAACTGCTAGTTTAGTTTTATAGTTCTGCAATTGTTACCTTTGATGAAAATACCTTTCGTTCAACATTAAGTTTTTCCCCTATAATCTCAAAGGGACCTTTTAATCGAATATCTTGGGATGAAGCACCTATAAATACTTCCATAGTTCCGGGTTCCACCACTTGGTCCATATTCAAGTCATGAAATGCCAGTTGTTTCATATTCACCTTGAACGCAATTCTCTTTGTTTCGTTTACATATAAGGTAACTCGTGCAAATCCGACCAGCTGCTTCACAGGTCTTGCAACACTGCTCACTTGATCCCGGATATAAACCTGAACCACGTCATCCCCCGTAACTTGTCCCACGTTTCTCAGCTTAAATTCGATGTTCAGTTCACCGTCTGCCTGAACCGTTCCGTCATGTACCAAATCGCTGTATTCAAATTGTGTATAGCTTAATCCATGTCCAAACGGATATAGCGGTGTATTTTGGTTGGTTTTAATATATTCAGCATATTCATTAATATCAATATAGAGTGGCAATCTGCTGTTATACATTGGAATCTGGCCAGCTTCTTTCACAATAGTCACCGGCAGCTTACCGCTCGGATTAGTCTTGCCGGTAAGAATGTTCACAATGGCTTCAGCTCCAGACTGTGCCGGAAGCCAGGAATACAAGACTGCTTTACTGTGTTCGCTAACAAAAGGTGTAGCTAATGGTCGGCCATCAATAATAATTGAAATAACAGGTTTATTCAGCTTAAATACTTCTTCCATCATTTCCAGTTGAGGTTTCTCAAGACCAATGTTGATGTTATCCTTGTTTTCACCGCAAGTAGCTTCCGGATCGATCATGCTTTCTTTGCCGCCTAAAACCGCAATCACAACATCCGCTTGCTGTACCACATCTTTTACTGCTTCAATCCCTCCATCTATGGCCTTGAACATATTGCAGCCTTTAGCGTGGAGCACATGATCTTTCCCAAACTCTGCTTCCATGACTTCTTTTACAGATTTACAATCTGAATAGAATAATTGAACAAATTCTTCGTTCGTTTTATAGACTCTTTTGGAGGAATCATCAGAATTTAAATTTTCTCTGAGCATATTCATAATGATTTCTCTTTGTTCAGGGGTTGGCTGTTCCTCAAATTCAATTCCCATCGATTTTAATGACTCTTTATTGTCGGTAATGGTTCCTGTATAAATCATTCTCAGGAAAGTATCTTCTTCGGATTTATCGAAATCACTGCTTTTTGTGCTAGCCGATCCTACCGATGAATATCCCCCAAAGAAATTAGTTTTAGTATCTGAGTTGGGGCCGATCAGCGCTATTTTCAGCTTCTTTTGGAGTGGCAGAATATTGTCCTCATTTTTCACCAAAACCATTGATTTCTCCGCAATCTCTAACGATAATTCCGCATTCTCCACTTTTTTAATTTCATTGAAGAAATCGCCTTCTCCATAAGGATTCTCGAATAGTCCTAATGTGAACTTGGTCTCTAGAACCCGTCTTAGCGAAAGGTCAATATGTGCCTCTTCAAGTTCGCCAGACTCAACTGCTTCTACCAAGTGCTGGTAACATTGGTTGCCGGGCTGTTCCACATCCATTCCGGATTTTAATGCCAGAATTCCTGCCTCTTTAGCATCCTCTGCCACTCTATACCGTAAAAATGCATGTGTGATACTACCATAATCAGCTACAACTAGCCCCTGAAAGCCCAGCTTGTTTCTTAATATGTCTGTAAGAAGCCATTTTGACGTAGACACGGCCTGATCATTTAACATCCCATAACTATTCATTACAGCTTTTATGTTTGCCTCATGAATGGCTGCTTCAAAAGGAAAGCAATAACTATCCAACAATCTTCTCTCGGAAATTTGCTGTTCTCCACCACCTCGTCCCCCTTCAGCATTTCCGTAGCCGACAAAATGCTTGGCGGTAGCCATTACCTCATGATCCCCTTGTATTCCTTTGACAAAAGAAACGCCCATCTGCGCAACTACATAGGGATCTTCCCCGTAAGTTTCACCAACTCTTCCGAATCTTGGATCTCTTGACAAGTCGAACAGAGGGGAATGTACGGCCTTGAATCCAAAAGCCATTAATTGCTTTTTGACAACCGTACCCATTTTTTGTGCCAAGTCCGGCTCCCAAGTTGAAGCAAGATTAAGAGACTGGGGAAATGTTGTTGCACTGGGGATCTGCGCCCCAGCTATTCCTTCACTGTGAATCAGCCCCGGAATGCCCAATCTCGTTTCCTCGACAAGAAATTTTTGTATGCCTTCTATAGTCTCCCTATCTTTTTTTAGATCACCCGTAAAGGAGTCATTTAAGTAGCTTATGGTCCCAATTCCGTCCTTTAACTTTTCGGTTCTGGTGTCATAAACGGATTCTCCACCATATGAATTTGCACAATATAACTGGGCTACCTTCTCCTTCAATGTCATTCTTCCAATTAAATCCTCGACTCTCTCATGAATAGAGTTACTTGCATCTTTGTAAATCATCTCTTACCTCCTAGTCATAATGTCTCCGTTTAGATATACGGCATAAGCCAGCTCTTCTCTTAAAACGACTCTCGTTTTCATTGGGCCACTTGATCTGTCTTACTCTGTGCTGGCTGTACAAGTTCGAACGATGCCTCTTTCACATCAAGGGAACTTGAGCCGATGTATACCTTGAAATCCCCCGGTTCAGCGACATACGTCTGATTCGGATTCCAGTACACCAACTCCGCTGTAGTGATACTGAAGCAGATTTCTTTTGCTTCACCTGCTGCCAATTTCACTTTTTTAAACCCTTTCAGCTCCTTTACGGGACGAACCACGCTGCCGTACAGATCCTGGATGTACATCTGAACAGTTTCTTCTCCCGATACCGCTCCTGTATTCGTAACTGTTACACTGGCAACTATCGTTCCCGAATCTGTCATCTGCGTCTGCGATAATCGAATGTCCGAAATCTCAAAAGTTGTATAGCTTAGGCCGTAACCGAACGGGTATAACGGATCATTGGAGCCATCGATATATCTGGAAAAGAACTTTTCCCCTCTATTGCTTTCCGTTACGGGTCTCCCGGTTTTAAAGTGGTTATAGTATACCGGTACTTGTCCGACATGTACGGGGAAACTCATCGTCAGTTTGCTGGAAGGATTATATTCCCCCAGGAGCACATCGGCTATGGCATGCCCCGCTTGAGATCCTAGAAACCACGTCTCAACAATGGCATCCACATGGTGCTCAAACCAATCCAGGACCAGAGGACGTCCATTGGTCAGGACCAATACAGTCGGCTTGCCCACACGAACGATGGCCTCCGCAAGCTCCTGTTGTACCTTCGGCAGTGTAATGTCCATGCGGGACGCAGCCTCACCAGATAGTTCACTGCTCTCTCCGAGCGCCAGAATGACGATATCCGCTTGTTCCGCCGCTGCAACAGCCCGCTCGACTCCCCCGTCCAATGCTTCTTCAACCTTACAGCCAGCTTCCACCAGCAGGTGGGTCTTCGGAATCCCGTTCTCTTCTAGACCTTCTCTCAGCGTAACGGTCTCCTTCGAATATCGGGACCACTGCCAGGGACCCAGCATATCCTTGCTATCGCCGAATGGACCGATCACCGCGAGCTTTTGTTCCCTGTTTGCAAGCGGGAGAACGCCGTTATTTTTCAAGAGAACAATGGACTTCTGCGCCAACGTCCGGCTCGCCTCCAAATGCTTCGGATGAAAGTGATATTCCTTCTCTTTCTCCGGACGAACAT
Organism: Paenibacillus sp. FSL R7-0340; assembly: GCF_038002205.1. Lineage (NCBI taxonomy): Bacteria > Bacillati > Bacillota > Bacilli > Caryophanales > Paenibacillaceae > Paenibacillus > Paenibacillus sp. FSL R7-0340. Next base: position 3,219,391 of record NZ_JBBOBY010000001.1, on the reverse strand, counting down.
AGCGAAACGGATCATCCATAATCCCGATCTTATATTTAAAGGTCAGGATGCGCCGTACAGCTTCATTTAATTGTTCTACGACAACGAGACCTTGTTCATTTAATTCATGCAGGTGATCATACGAACGGGTAACCATTTCGATGTCCATGGTTGCCTCAAGTGCTTTTTTGGCTGCTTCCTTACTGTCTTTCGCATTTCCGTGAGCGACAATTTCATCTATGGAGCCATAATCGGAAATCAATATTCCGTCAAAGCCTAACTCTCTTCGCAGCAAATCATTAAGGATGTAGCGGCTTGCTGCCACTGGCACGCCTTGGTAAGTATTAAAGGAATTCATAACCGAACCTGCCCCGGCTTCAATCCCTGCTTGAAACGGCGGCAAATACACATTGCGGAGCGTGCCTTCCGAAATATCCACTGTATTGTAATCCCGACCTGCTTCCGCAGCCCCGTATGCGACAAAATGTTTTAAACAAGCAATAATTGTCTCTGGATCGAATAAGCTGTCCCCTTGAAAACCTTCGACTTGCGCTTTGGCGATTAAGCTGCCCAAGTATGGATCCTCGCCTGCGCCTTCAACGACACGCCCCCAACGCGGGTCTCTTGTAATATCCACCATCGGCCCATGGTTGTAGTTTATTCCGGTAGCACTGGCTTCTTTTGCGGCAATCGCGTTAGCTTCTTGGATTGCTGCCATGTCCCAGCTGCAGGACCAGGCAAGTGGTACCGGGAAAACTGTCTGAAAGCCGTGGATCACATCAAAGTTAAATAACAATGGAATACCGTGGGGAGACTGTTCTATCGCAATTTTCTGCAATTCGAACACACGGTTACTGTTTACAGCAGAGAGTACCGAGCCCACGCGGCCTTCCCTAATCAGTTTCTCCGGCGTATCAGACGAGATATCTGATCCGAGGGAGAGATTGGTCGACATACACTGGCTCATCTGACCGATTTTATCCGTGATGGACATGTTGTTCAGCAGGGCTTCAACGGCTTGACGGATCTCCTGATCGTCGCGTTGCCGTACATCTTTCTTCCGGTAAGGAGCGAGCGTTGAAATCAGTAAATCTTCGAGGGAGGGACCTGTCCCTTTTGTACCCTTTACGAAGAAGGCTTCCTGGTGGGGAAGTTTGATCCTGCCCTGGAATCCCTGATCTTCGAAGGTCAAATCAAATTCGAAAGATTCACCGGGGACAAACTGTGACATGCCTCTGGCTCGTAACAGATTCTCTTCAACCGTCACGGTGTGGATTTCAACTGGAAATGGAAAAGGCTCCAGGATAACAGATAAAGCAATAGCTTCTTTATTTTCAATGATGAACTGCATCTTAATCGTCGTATCCGGGGTTTGATGCAGAAAATGCCAGGTGCCGATCATACGATTCAACTCACTTTCAAGGAAAAATTTGAAGGGATCTTCCAACGACAGTATTTAAAAGAGCACAGCATATCTACCGCGCTCTGACAAACCGAACAATGATTATTCTTTCTATATTAGGATGTCTCAGCTTGCAGTGAAACAAAGGTTATTACTTCATGAAACAACTGAATTTTCCCTCACCGCTCAAGACTTGCTCAGACCCGTCTGGTAACTTGACTTCAGCTTGGATTCCTTCAGGTACAGAGATGGCAATCTTGAAGACGCTATCACCTAAGCTCCACTCGACGTTAACCATTCCATGTTTCGTAGCGATGCTACCCTTTGCCCATGTGAGTGATCCAACTTGAGGTTCAATTCGGAAGCTGGTCGCCCCTGAACTTGTTGGCATGATACCGAGAATAGTGGCTGGGAATTCTGCAAGTGGAACAGCGCTCCAGGCATGACAGTCACTTCTCGGATTTACTTCTGTTTCGGGAAGCGTTGTTAAACCTTGCGAGGCAAAGACACGCCAACGATCCCACAATTGGAAGATCTCGGATTGCATGCCGACTTTTTTCAATGCTTGGAACAGTAAATAAGAAAATGGTAACGTCACGCGATGAATCGATTCGGATAAAGCGCGTTCCATGAGTCGTTTTGCTTCCTCACCCTTTACGACCTCTGATAGTACTGCCATCACTTGCGTATGTTGGCTATAAATTTCAAGGTCAGGCAAATCACGAAATAACTGGCGCTCCTCGCTCCAGGCAAGTTGCTTCAAGGAAGAACGGACTTGTTCCATTCTTGTTAACATTGTTCTGGCTGCATCTGGCCAACCCGTTATCTGCAATAATGAAGCACATTTCTCCAAAGCGGCTGCATACATAAAGCTTAGTAAAAACATCGGGCGTTCCTGACTTTCCGGTGGCGCACCGACTGGCCATGATTCAACCCAATCAAAGTAAGTCCAGTATAGATTCGAGGTAACGCCGATGATGCCATCGTTGGTCAACCTGTGATGAAACCAGTCCATTAGCTCGATCATAGCGGGACGATATTTCATAATCAGTTCGAGGTCACCGTAATATGCATAATGTTCTGCTAACATGTCGACCCAATACAGTGCAAACGAAGGGATGACCTGTGATTGAAGAGATGGATAACGTGATTGCAGCAAACCCGACGGCATTCTTGAACGATAATAATCATCAATGGTTCGTCGTGCCATTCGGTCATCCGCACTAATGTGATAGGTGTATAGCATCATCAAGCGACTGTCCATGGCGTACTGCAGCTGTTCGTAATAGGGGCAATCTTCATAGGTTTCGTGCATACAACGGCGCAATGTCCTTACGCTCAGATCCCAGATGGTATTAAGTTCCTGATCCGAAGACTCAAATTCGGCTGTTACATCAAGTGGATAACCTGTTTCTCTATAGCTCACTTGAATAGAATCAATAGGAACGTCCGCTGTTTCGATCTCCAAGCGCACGTAGCGGAAAGTCCGGAACCAAAAGGGTTCGTACACTTCCTCAATTTGTTTACTAGCGCTTCCACTGACTCTATACGTATCGTAATCACCTAGAAGCTGGCCGTTATGATCTTCCCGGTTACCTTTGTTTCGCTGCCACATTTGACTGTCTTGCCCTTCATAACACTCCGCCGCAAGTAATTTAACGGTACTGCCCTTTCCTCCCCTTAATCGAATCGAAAGATAACCCGTTGTTAGTTCACCTGCGTCTAAATCCATATGAACTTGCTGCCTGGCAGGGATAGGGACTCCCCTTTCTGTATTGGAAGAACACAACAGATTCTCGGCCATAGAACGTTTAATTCCATGAATTTTTGTGATCTTCACGAATCTTTGTTCTTTCTCGTACATGAACGGAATTGGCCTTGGAGTCAGATTCCAAGTACTTAAGACGCCATAAGGATACCTGGTATCAGCGAAAGGAATTGCATTCCTCCATTGCGTGTCATCAAAGTCATGTTGTTCCCAGCCTTGTGGCGCGCCCTGTCCATCAACTTCCTCAGTACCTCCTAACCACATGATTAACTCACTAGGGACATTTCTATATGCTTGATGTCGATACGTAAGCCATTGATGATTGGAGTGAAGCGATTCCAATTCGTTCCCTGACTTGTCTCGCAGACTGGCTTCTACCAACAGCCCAGCAGATTGCGTCCGCCAAATGGAGAGGGGACCACTCTCGCCATATTTAAAAGGTTCTATACTTGGGTAACGCAGTACTCTGACCGCCAATACGTTATGGCCCGAATGTAAGTAATCGCTTACATCAACTGTTTCGTAATATGTGGTATGAGCATCTCCTTTACAGGGGCCGACAGATACAGAAATTCCATTGACATAGAGCCTGTATCTGCTATCCGCAGTAATGTCCACGATCAGTTTAGGTGCAATACCTTCCTTTACAAAGAAGTTTCTTCTAAAAAATACAAGGCGATGATTCTGGTTGCCCTGTTCCTCAGGTTGCTGAGTATCCCAGATCCATTTGGCATGCCAGTATCGATTTTCTCTAACGGAAAGGTCGCCGTAAACTTGCAGTTTATCCCGAAACGACATTCCCCTCCCCTTCTCCCCCTCAAACTGAATCGCTCCGATTGCCGGCAATGTCAATACGCCGGAAAAATGTTTTTCCTGAAAGACAAGGTCAAGTTCGACAGGTTGCCACGAATCGTTCTTGCCGGTAGCATGGAGTTTATTTTTATCCACCCGAATGTCATCAAACGTGAGGTGTAAGGGTAAAGGATCACTTTCTATTCTAATCTTGACGTTTTTTTCATCTTTGGTAATCGTAAATACCGTAATATATTGTAAAAATGGTGTCTGAATGGTCGTACTCCATTGTCCAATCAATGTTATTCTCCTTTCGATGTATAAAACTCTCTGCGCAATGATAGATTTAGGAGCCTCGATTCTCTCTATGATAAAATTACAAGCTGCCTCTTCTCTGCTCTTCCAAAGACATTTCGTTGTTCATATTCAGACTTTTATAAAAAAAACCGCATTGGAGTATGCTGTAAGCGTGGAAACTTCTCCTACTCTTTCCCACTATCGCAAGAGCGTTATCATCAGTTTGACAGCTGCAGCACAGAAATATAACCTGACAGAATTGTAATTAAGCCAAATATGTTGTACCAGTCGAAGTGTATGTCCTATCGATTCAACTCATTGCTCAGCCCACTCCTCAGGGTAACTAAAGTGGACTAGATAGATAAATCATACGCAAAAACACGACCTTGAGTGGTCGTGCTTTTGGTTTGGTACAATTTAAGTTTGCTGACTAGTATCTTTAATTCAATTTCAGTAGGAAGTGGACTGCAGGGAGTGTTCCGTCCAATTTGAAAATCATCCCGCCCTCAGAAGGTGTCCCTTGGATGTCGGAAACTGGGGTACCTACTGTGTCCAAAGCAGTTAGCGTGGCATTTTTGCTTCTTGCAAACAAGGATCCTTCAGGAGTATCCACATATAACTTCCCCTGATGATCGACAATGGTTATGAACCCCTTTTTAGTGAATACGGTTTCATCCATACCGCTTTTTCCGAGCAATGTTAAAAGAAAAGTGTTTGCACGATCTACGAATTCGGAATCCTTAGGTAACACTGCCACGGAGAGGCGATTATTGTTAACAGAAAGGGTCACATGCTTCGTTAATGAAATATCGTTGGCTGGATTACCGCTAAAATAAGTGCAGCCTTCGGTCTGGATGCGGAAAGTCCCCGCTATTGGATCAAAATGGATCTCGCCGGTATCTGAGACAAGAGCGTTGCCCACAAGACCACGGTCATCAGGCAAAAGACCCCAGCGTTTCATTGCTGCATCCAGGTTGGCCGCAAAAGCAGTGTAGTCGCCGTTCCCAGCCAAAGAAGCGATATCCGTATACACTAGAATTTTGTCTCCCAAAGCTGCACCTGGCAATTCTTCATCCGTCTGCTGCGTCAGTTTTTCGAGTCGTCCTTCACCGCTTGCATGTCTCATAGCGTCTCTGTAGGTTGACCAAGAATAGTAAACGGCATGTTTAGCTTGAGCAAGATCCCCATTATTCACAAAGCCCGCAGTGATAGCGACGTCTGCATCGCCAATATAGGCATCGCCTTGATCCAAAAATACGTTGCGCATACGGGTGATGTAAGGAAGAAAAGTGTTAGGCATGCTAAAGGAAGACGGCAGAGTCTTTAAATCGTTCTTTGTAAAGACCAGATCCACCCGATGCTCTGCAGGTCGTACCAGGCTGCCAAGAAATAATTCAGCCATAAAACCAAACTGGCAAATCAGAGATGGATCATTATAAGCATCAAATATGTCGGCGATGACATCATCAGGCTGGTCATCCCAGCTTTCAGACGTATGATGACAATAGAGCATGAGACCATCCCAATCGTTCAGGCAGGCATAAGACGCCATGGAAATAAACGAAGTAGAGTGGAACGGATTAACTCCGTATTCATTCCACTCGCTAAGGATGAAGGGTTTCCCCGCCACCACGGCTGTACTGGCCATTTGAAGCATCTCGGTGCGCATGTATTCCCCATCTTTATGCACGGTCAGAGGATTGGAAGTTACAGCTTCACGCATTCCGGGCACAACCAGCGTTTCCTGATGAAATGGCGGCATCGGATGGTTGAAGTATGTGTTGTTCTCCATAATGTCTGCATCAGAATGGGAATATATATCTGCTGTACCATTCAGGAGGTTGCTGGTATTTAGAGGGACTTTCGCACCAAGAGAACGAATATGGTCCATCATTGTACTGTAGTATCGGCGGTTTACACTGATGCCAAATTCCATAAAATCGGCATAGCGTGCTGGGCTGACACGGTCCGTCCATTCACCCATCGGGTCGTTAGGTACCTGATAGAAACTACCTTCTGGATAAAGTACTGTTCCCGCCTCAGGGTCTTCCTCTTCCCCAAGAGCACAAACCCCATTATGCGTCCAGGCCTTGGCCATATTTTTTCTGGAATCGTACTTGGCCAGCAGGTACCGGTTAAAACGACGTTGCAACTCTTGCCGATAGGGTATGATGCCCTTTTCATCCTTGATATCCTCTGTACCGCGAAAGACAGAATCTTCGTTATTGACCTGAATGGTCATCACTGCAGGATCATCAATCAAAGCCAGACCCGTATATGGATTCACATGACAGAGCAGCTTGGTTGCATATTCTTTCTGAAGTTCAATTAGTCTCTCATTGACGTGGGTGAAGCTTTTGTAGAAGAAAGGCGGCGCGTCAGGGTAATCCAAATCATCTCCTTCTTGAAAAACGCGAGCTACCAGCAGATCTATCTGAATATAGATCCCTTTCTCTTTTAGCTTTGCAACCAAATAATCAAAACGGTCAAGCCCCGTATCATTGAAAAATCTGCTCGAACCGCTATGGTAATCAATTAACGGATTTTTTTGGCTCGAACTCCATCCAGAGAGGCCCATGGGGGCATCGGCTGCATGAAGACGGATGACGTTTACGCCCAAAGATGCAAATCGTTCCGCAAGTCGTTCAGCAGTTTGATGGTCTGGCGTGTTGGATCGAGTGGGCAAGTTGAAGCCGATGAACTTAGCACGGGTTCCATCGGCAAAATACAAATTTCCGTTCCGGACCTCTGTGAATCCGTGCTTACCTGCAGGAGCATCCAACAAATGCGAAAAATCCAATACGCCTGTGTTTGGAGCGACTTTATCAATCTTGATTCTTTGTTTCATCGTAGTCCTCCTCCTTTAAGTTCTTACAATGTCAATCCACCGTCCACCGCAATGATAGAACCTGTGATGTAGCTCGACTTATCGGATGCCAAGAATACAACCATTTCAGCTATTTCTGAAGGTTCAGCAAAACGTCCAAGACGCATGTTTGGGAACCCTTCCGGTGTATAACCGGATTCCTGCATCATCATAGGCACCGACTGGGTAAGTGCTGTGTCGACACCGCCCGGACAGATAGCGTTTACACGAATACCTTTGCGCACATATTCGATCGCTGCCGACTTGGTTAAACCGATGACGGCATGCTTGCTTGCAGTATAGGCCGACATACTATGTTCAGCACGAATTCCTGCAGTAGATGCGGTGTTGATGATGGAACCAGATCCTTGGGCGTTCATGATGCGAAGTACTTTTTTCAGACCCAGGAAAACACCGCGTACATTTACGTTCATGATTCGATCAAATTCAGATGCACTGAGGTCTTCAATCAATGAAAACTTTTGCAAAATCCCTGCGTTGTTAAAAAAGACATCAATTCGACCGTAACTGTCGAGCGCAGCTTTCGTGTAACGTTCGACGTCTTCTTCCTTAGAAACATCGGCTTGAACAAAAAGCCCTTCTCCACCCTGCGCACGGATTAAATCAACAGTCTCTTCTCCCGTTCCCGCGTTAAAGTCTACAGCTACGATCTTGTATCCAGATTGAGATAGTTTAAGAGATGATGCCCGCCCGATGCAGCCACCGGCTCCAGTCACGATCGCGACGGACCCGTTCATGGAGAGTGTTTCCTTTGAGCTGTTAGTCAGGGTATTCTCTTGTGAAGGTTTTGGATCTCCTACGGGAATGCTTGACAAGTCCAATAGTATGGATGAAAGGAGTTCATCAGAAATGTTTGCTTGCGGAATAACGCTAAGTTGCTTCAGAGTGAAACCCTTCCCCATGCTGACCATCGGACTTGTAGAGATCCCCGGAAGGTATTTCTCCAGAACATTGACTGCTGTTTCATTGGAAAGCAATTCACCTAATTTTGAGTTTTCAGAGAATGTTGTCAGTTTAATCACCTCGATTGGAATATGTAACTCATTTTAATACTTGATTCGCACACTTTATGGTATGTTTCTTATGAAAAGAGTATTTTATTATGATGTGTAGGATGTGATTCGAGGTGAGAACAGACCAAGGGCACCAGTGTATTGAAACTTCGTGTAAGTTGCTATTCGAAACCGTACAATTACCTGTTTCTTATACAAGAATGAATGATGATCAGATCCATTCTTTTGGCATAGAAGCAATAGAGAGCAACCCACTTTTTGAACACCATTCTGAGCTGGTTATGTTATTAAAGCAGCAAGTTCAGCAGCCTTTACATGTACCCATTATTCATACAACCAATTTTGGAGAATCCTTCGTTATTATTCCGCTGCTTCGTCACGGTGATATGGAGGCAATTGTCTTGATTGGTCCGTCTACTGTTATACCGATGAATAATGATATTATTAATGCCTTGTTAAGTGAATTCGGATACGGCGTGACACCGGTGTGGATTTCATATTTGCAGCAACTGCCTCTCTACTCAACAAAACGTCTTAATCATATCGGAATTTTGGCTTTCCATTTATTCAATGGAATCATGCTGGATCTAACCGACATTACCGAAAAGTATGTTCAATTCGAACATCAAGCCGAATCAAGCAACCAAGCCGCAATCGCAATCTCGGATCGACGTGAGTTATTGGAATTTCGTGGCGTATTTGAGATTGAGAAGCAATTGCTGAGATCCATCCGAAACGGAGATAAAACGGCCTTTTACAATATGACCTTATCCGTTAATCATGATGGACCCGGTATCTTGTCTAACTACAATCAATTGCGCAAGATTAAAAATCTTGGTGTGTATGTTATAGCCCTTGCTACACGGGCCGCAATTGAAGGGGGCCTATATCCAGAAGTTGCCTATACCGTTAGTGATCTTCATATCGAGCGTATTGAAGATCTCCATGAATATAATAAAGTGGTCGCCGCCATCGGCGCCGCATTAATAGACTTTGTGGATCGGGTATACGAAAGTAAACGCAAACACCTTTCCAAATCTATTGCGACTTGCCAGGAGTATATTTTCAATCACTTATATGAAAGTATACCCCTAGCCGTTCTAGCGGATCTCGTAGGTTTGCAGGAAAACTATTTGTCGCAATTATTCAAGAAAGAAACGGGTGTGACTATCACCCAATTCATTCAACAAGAAAAGGTAGATGAGGCGAAGAAACTTCTGGAGCTGACCTCTGAACCCATAACTGCCATCGCCACCAAACTCAACTTTTATGATCAGAACCATTTCATCAAAATTTTTAAGCGCTATACCGGTCTGACACCAAAAAAATATCGAAACAAGAATAAGTTTGATGCTTTATCCTTTAGTGAATCTTAAAATAAGCCTGAAATTCAATTTGCATGCCCGGAGAATACAAATTCTTAGGATTGGTTCCCATTCACATTCGATTGATGTTGCAGTTTCTGCATAGGTATACGGATGATAACCTCGGTACCTAATCCGGGCTTACTATGGAACGTAAGTCCGTAACTTGTACCATAAAAAAGATGAATTCGCTCATTAATGTTTCGCAGACCGTATCCACTGCCTTTCGTTTGATTGTGGAGATCGCTAGTGAGTAATTTGGATACGGTATCCGGGGACATGCCTTCACCATCATCCGATACAATTATCTCAATATTGCCTTTGATGAGACCGCCCCTTATTCGAATCGTACCGGCTTCTTCATCTGTGCACAATATTCCATGGATGATGGCGTTCTCTACGATAGGCTGTAGTGTAATTTTTAAAATACCACACTCCATAATTGCTTCATCCACCTGAATATCAAGCTGGATTTTACTTGCGTATCGGGCGCTCTGTATTTGCATATAACTGCTGACATGAAGAAGTTCATCACGGATGGAAATGATCGTATTGCCCCCGCTTAGGCTAAGTTTGTAGAACTTCGAGAGCGAGGTCACAACCTGTCCTATCTCGTCGGTCATTCCGCTGCGTGCCATCCATTTCATCAAATCAAGTGTATTGTATAAAAAATGAGGATTGATTTGCGCTTGCAGCGCTTTTAACTCTGCACTCTTGATTTCTTGCCCAGAGCGAAACTGTTCTTCTAACAATCCCCCAATTTTATGAACCATATAATTATAATTCTCGATTAACTCCCCGAACTCATCCCTGGACGGGGGTAGTGAGAGTGCTACGACGTTGCCTTCTTGTACATTTCGCATTTTACGCATGATCTGAGTTAGGCGTGATGTCATATAATTTGATATCAAAATGGATAGGAGCAAAGCGATTAAGCCAATAACGATGAGCAAAAGAACTGAGTTTTTTAGCATGGCTTTGCTTTCAGCGGCAATTTCCTCTAACGGAATTACTGTAACCATATACCAATCGGTTCCGGGAATCATTTTGCTCTGTAGATACACTTCAGACTTCTTCAATTTAACAAAATGAGGGTCCCTCTTAGAAGAATGAATTACCTGATCCTGATCAATGTTATATTCCTGTTGAAGCGAGAGATTAGAACTTGCAACAAGTTCCCCATTGGAATTTTGAATATATGTCAAGCTGTTCTGAATGGGTGCGGCATTGTTTAGAATATCAGTGACCATGCTGAGCGGAATATCCAATCGGATAACGCCAAGTAATTCCGAATAATCATTGGGGTTACGAAATGGCCGGAGAACCGCCAAAAAATCATTTTTATTTGCCTCGGAATCTGTAAAGTAAGAGTTTGGTGCCCACAAAATCCCTTTGCCACTCTCCATCAATCGCTTGAACCAGTAGGTCTGACGTGCTTTCTCCAGACTGAAGAGGTTAATGTTCTCGTCTGAATAGAACAATTCCTCATTAACGAATAATTTGACGTTTTGAATATTACTATGGTCTTCCAAGGAAGATAAAAATGGCTTCAAATCCAGAAAATATCTGTACTGTATGAAGAAATCATCAGTGCTTCCTTCGGATGTCATCACATCGGTAAGCATTTTCTCTGATATAAGAATATCGCTCGCTGTGCGAATTTGTTGAAATTTGAAGGAAAGAAAAGAGAATGACTGGTCAAAGTTTCGCTCCACAGAAAATGAAGTCCTATTTAAAAACTGCTTATACTGTTGCTCAGAAGACAGATAGAAATAACCGCCGAGCGGAAGTATGATCAGCGTGAAGAAGGAAAGGATCAGTTTATTTCTAAGCTTGAGATCGGAGAAAAATTGGAAAAACCGTGCTTTCTCCTTCATTTTCATCCTCCAAGCCCCTCCCTGTATTCAGATGGATTGCACCCGGTCAATTTACGAAAACATTTGGCAAAATAGTCTCCATTGTTATATCCCACGCTCAACGATACATCAGCCACCTTGCGCGAAGGGTCACGCAATAGCTCCTTCGCTTTATCAATCCGATAATTCGTAACATACTGATTAATTGTTTGGCCAGTCTCCTGTTTAAAGCGGTTGCAAAGATAGGAAGTCGTAAGCATCGTATGGGTACTGATTTTACTGATCGATAGATGAATGTCCGAGTAATGGTCATGAACATATTGAAGAATTCCGTTAACAATACCACTAAAAGGAGATTGCTCCATAATTGATGACGAATAGTGCTCCACCTTCATGACGATCAAATCTTTCAACTCGCTCAAGGTTTCTAATTCGTGCATGATGTTCCATATCGATCCCGAGCTATTCGTATTATCGAAGAGGTGGATATTTCGTTCTCCCGACACACGAATCAATGTCATCACAAGCTGGAAATACATTTCTTTTACGTAGTTGACCATGGTGTTTTTATGCTGCTTGATATCAAAGGTGAGACTGGAAATAAGCCGAAGCGCTTGCTCGATTTCCTGCTTGGAGAGATGTTCCCCGAACACAGTCACTAAGTGAGGATCAATGGAATACGCAGGTGTCTGATTCTCGTGATACCCGTAAACGGAATAATTGTTATAGAACATATGCTGCAAGGCTATTACCGCTGTACTATAGGATTTTTCAGTAGCCGACAGCCCTATGACGGTTTTGCCTGAAGCGATGAATACCATCTCCTTGTCTGGCAGGATATCCAATAAGTTCGAGGCAAATCGGTCAGCAGCATCCTGGAGTTCATCCAGATTGCCTGAGACGACGTACAGGTGTATGACGATATGAGAGTCGTCCTTCACAGCCGCGATCCCTGTAGTACTGGATTCAGTCAGCAAACCAGAGACCAAACCATAAATGTTTTCTACGTTCAATTCCACGCGTTGTGGATTCAGCATGTTTTTCTTACGAACCTTCACCAATAAAGTTTGCAAACGCATTCTGGCTGGAAAAGTATATCCTGCTAATTCTACCAATTCATCGATCCGTTCTTTGCCACATTTGGGTTTCGTAATTGCTATCGCGAGTTCGCTCGAGATGAGTGGTTTTGCGGCCAACATCATGTTCGTTTCCACTTTGGCATTCTGCCCTGTCGACCGAGTCTGAGAAACTGCCAACTGGAGCGCATCCTGTAGTTCGTTAATTTCTATGGGTTTCTCAACGTATGAGACTGCCCTCAGTTTTATTGCGGATTTCAGATATTGTTTGTCAGAGAATCCACTCATGAAAATAATCTGACAGCTCGGATTGATTTCCCGATAAGCGGTCGCAAGCTCAATCCCGTCCATTTTGGGCATACGTACGTCGGTTAAAAGAAGCTCGGGATGCTCTTGGCGTGCGATATCTAACGCCTTACTTCCATTACTCGCTTGCAACACCATATCAATGCCGTACTGGTCCCAGTGAATTGCCCCGATTATCCCCTGTAGCGTAAATGGATCATCATCCGCAATCAGAATCTTCATTTGAAATGACCTCCTATCATAGGACTTTTTTATTTCTGATCCTATAATATATTTGGCTAGATTACAATTCTGTCGGGTTATATTGGTGTTGGAATGCTGTCAAACTAACGATAACGCTTTCATGAACATTACAAAAAGAATAGGAGGTTTCAACAGTGAAACGTGAATCGTTGCTGCAACATCTGATCAAGAATCGACTACTGGTATTAATGGCTTTACCGGCCGTGGTTTTCTTTTTCATTTTCAACTATTTACCCATTGCCGGATTGGTTATTGCGTTTAAACAATACAACTACCAAGATGGTATCTTTGGAAGCCCGTGGGTAGGATTAGACAATTTTCGATTCTTCTTCATTTCAGGTAAGGCATTACTTGTGACGACTAATACGTTCTTGTACAATATTGCATTTATTATCGTCAACAACATTTTGGAGATTGTACTTGCAATCGCGCTTGTAGAATTATCAGGTAAATGGTTCCGCAAGATTACGCAATCGATGCTGTTTCTACCTTATTTCGTGTCCTGGGTAACCGTGGGGTTACTGGTCTACGGTTTTGCTGATTTTGATTCGGGTATCATTAATGGGTTCATGCGATCCAATGGATCCGAGCCCATCGACATCTACAATACTCCGGATTACTGGCCGTTCCTGATTATCCTTGTCAGTGCATGGAAGTCTGTAGGATATGGCATGATCTATTACCTGGCTGCCATTATGGGCGTGGATAAGGAAATTTACGAAGCTGCACAGATTGATGGTGCGAATATTTTCCGCCGGATATGGCATTTGACCCTGCCCTTTCTTACTCCAACCATCGTCATCCTGGTGCTTCTTGCCATTGGGAATATCTTTAGAGGTGATTTTGGCTTGTTCTATCAGCTGGTACAGAATAATGGTGTTCTATACGATAAGACGGATGTCATCGATACTTTCGTTTTCCGTTCTTTGCTCTCCACAAGGGAGGAAGGTATGGCAGCTGCCGCGGGTTTCTACCAATCCATTTTGTGCTTTGTCACCATCATGATTGCGAATTATGCAGTCAAAAAATACAACAAAGATTATTCTCTGTTTTAGAAAGGGGCTGCCCACTTGAGAAAACCAACTGGAGATATCGTACTTTTTAATGTTCTCTCTTATCTATTGCTTGGTGTTTTTGCAATCCTGTGCTTCGTACCATTTCTAATGGTCCTATCTTCCTCATTAACGGATGAACAGGAAATTATCCGTAACGGTTATACGCTTTTCCCGACTTCTTTTTCTTTAAAGGCATACGAAGTCGCTTTTGAAAATCCAATGGTTATTCTGAGAGCCTATGGTGTAACGGTACTCGTCACGGTGGTTGGTACCATAGCCAGCGTGTACCTAATGGCTATGACGGCTTACGTTATTCATAAACGTACATTTCGCATAGCGAACGGCTTGGCTTTCTTTTTCTTCTTCACTACGCTATTTAATGCAGGTCTGGTGCCTTGGTACATCCTAATTATGAAATACTTGAATCTGAAAGATAATTTGCTTGTTTTAATCATTCCAGTTCTCTTTAATGTTTTTTACATCATTGTGATGAAAGCATTCATGCGAGGCGTACCTGAAGCACTTAGTGAATCCGCCTTCATTGATGGAGCGAACGAATTTCGTATATTCACTTCCATCATTCTTCCCGTATGCAAACCGGTACTTGCAACAGTTACGCTCTTCGTTGCCTTGCAATATTGGAACGATTGGTATCTCTCGATGCTATTTATATCAGACGAGAACTTGCGACCGTTGCAACTGCTTCTTTACAATCTTGTCACGAATTCCGACGAGCTGCGAAGAATCTCGGCGTTATCCAACGGAGGAGCTTCTGTTGATATGAGCAGTATGCCGCAAAACTCTCTTAAGATGGCTGTTACCATGATCTCAATAGGTCCTATTCTTTTTCTATATCCCTTTATACAACGATTCTTTGTGCAAGGGCTGACTTTAGGTGCTGTGAAAGGTTAGTTTCGGCAAACTGTCGATTTAACATATACTACTTATAGGAGGGTCAACATGAAAAACAAACGAAACAAGTGGTCTACCACCCTGGCAATTGTTATGGTCTGTGCATTGGTCTTAGCTGCTTGCAGTAATTCAGAGAAAAATAGTTCATCTGAGTCAGAGAACAATGACGCGGGTCAAGTCACACTTAAAATGATTCTTCTCGGTGATAAGCCGGTTGATGCTGATCTTGTTTATCAGGAATTAAGCAAAATGGCACAGAAAGATATCAATGCCAAAATTGAAGTGACTAACTTTACCTGGGGCGAGTGGGCACAGAAATACTCCCTTCTTTTCTCCGCGGGAGAAGATTTCGACCTGATTTATGCTTCGAACTGGACCGATTATCAAGGTTTCGCCAGTAAAAATGGGTTTCTGGAATTGACCGAGGATCTCTTGTCCAAGAACGCGCCAATTACTTGGGAGAAAACACGTAAGGACGCTTGGGAGCAGGCAAAAGTAAATGGAAAGGTATACGCTGTACCTCAGGCAGTACAGGAGAATGGAGCAACTGGATTCTTGCTGCGCGGAGATTTAAGAGAGAAATATAATGTGCCGCCGGTTAAAGACATGGCTGGTCTGGATGCCTACTTAACGGCAATTGCAAAGAACGACCAAGGAATTACTCCTTTTGCTTATCATCATGGAACGGAAGGTTTCATCCGAACCTTATTTGATCCGAATCTGGAAGCACCTGACAACCTAAGTGTGTCATCCAACAGTGCCCTGACTTTAAACGTTTATAGTAAAGAAGGAATGCAAGCTAAGAGGACTTTCGAGACGGAAGGCTACAAAAACTTTGCGAATACTATGTTCCGCTGGCAAAAAGAGGGCATTCTCTCGAAGAACGCATTGTCACAAAAAGAAAAATCCTCTGAGTTGTTTGAAGCAGGAAAATCGGCAGTTCAGGTTTCGTCACTTGATCAAATTTCAAATACAGCTGTAGCCATTGAAAAAAAACATCCAGAATGGAAGGCTGAGATATTCATTCCCGAAATGACGGCTGTCCCTTCTGGTTACATGCAAAATGGAGTAGCAATAAACGCTCGTTCCAAAAATCCTGAACTTGCGCTTCAATTCCTGGATCTGCTTAAGTGGAATAAAGACTACTCAGATTTAACCTGGTATGGAATTAAGGGTAAACATTGGGAGCCTGTCGGGGACGACCGATTTAAAGAACTTGCAGATTCTTCAAATTATCCGCCGGGAGCAAATGACCCATGGGGATGGCGCGGCCCTAACGAAAGATGGAGCGTCGAATCACCTGACGAAATCGTTAAAGAACTAAGAGATTATCGGAAAATTGAACACAAATACCCATATGGATATAACTTTATTTACAGTGACGCTAATGTGAAGAACGAAAATGCAGCCATTCAGAATCTCGCTGAACAATACATGAATCCGGCCAGCGTTGGCCTAATCGATTATGAAACCGCTTATGCGAGATTTGAGTCGGCTGCCAAAAAAGCCGGTCTGGAAACAACCTTAAAGGATCTGCAGGCCCAGATTGACGCATACAAGGCGAACAATCCTTAAGAAGAAAAATCAGCCGTATTGCTTCCAACTGGGAAGCAATACGGCTGATTTTGTATTTCGTTCGTTTCCCCCACGTGTGAAAACCATCGCCACGACTTGGCATTAGTTGGATTTCTAAAGTCACTTCTGTATTCAACTTGTTAAACATTTCTATATCTTTCATAACTTGTCCGTCTCTGATAAGTATGAATGGAATAATTCTATCTTCAAATCTGAGTTGAATTGTTACAAAAAAACTGGACCTTCAATTGCTAGATCGTGTCTAACATTTGAAGATTCAGTTCAGTTGATTAGTTCTCTGAGTTATCGTTTTCCGTTATTTGAACGTTTGGGCAATCTTTCTGATCTATGCTTTTCCATATCTATACCTTTAATTGTAAATTTGACCTCCTGCGCAATTTACAATCGAACCTGATAATAACTTTCCATTCGTCATGGCAAAAATGACTGCGTCTGCTACTTCATCTGCAGTTGCTGTGATATTAGGACCTGTTGTTTCAGAGATACCTTTAAGGATATCTTCATTAATAGTAACGGCTGCATTTGCTGAAATATTAGTTTGCATATTATTAGGAGCCACTCCTACAGCGAAGATTGACTTGTTTTGATAGTCTTGGCCAATGGATTTGGTAATTCCCGCCATGGCATGTTTTGAAGCAGCATAAATACCATTGAAGGCTGTTGGCTTAAATGAATTTGAAGAGACTGTATTTACGATTGTTCCGCCGCCATTTTCCAGCATTACTGGGATTACATATTTAACTCCTAAAAATGCACCTTTTACGTTGACATTCATTAAACGATCATATTCGTCAGAAGAGTACTCATGAATTAAACGGAATGGAATCATAATGCCAGCATTATTAATGAAGAAATCAACTCTGCCAAATGCTTCTACAGTCTTAGTAACA
Organism: Paenibacillus sp. FSL R7-0340; assembly: GCF_038002205.1. Taxonomy (NCBI): domain Bacteria; kingdom Bacillati; phylum Bacillota; class Bacilli; order Caryophanales; family Paenibacillaceae; genus Paenibacillus; species Paenibacillus sp. FSL R7-0340. The sequence goes on along the minus strand of NZ_JBBOBY010000001.1, from coordinate 3,201,955 downwards.
TAATTTTGAACGTCGTTTTCGTTAGAAATATCTGCTTTCACAAAAATTGCTTCAGCACCTTTTTCTTTAACGTCGTTCGTGGTTTGTTGTCCATCTTTCTCATTAAAATCAACAAGAGATAATTTATATCCTTGCTCTGCTAACTTTAAAGCTGTTGAACGCCCTAAACCCGTTGCTGCTCCAGTAATAATCACTACTTTATTCATCTGAACATCTCCCTAAATATTATCATAGAATTAATCGACAACTGTCTCATTGAGTATAATAAATTAAGATAATCACTTACCAACAAATCTTGTATAGTTGTCGGTTATTTTATAAATAGGAGTTATTAAATTGGATAAAAGAATAGTAAGAACAAAGAAAAATTTATACTTAACAATTGAAAAATTACTAAAAAACTCGTCATTTGAACAGTCATCTGTTTCAGAAATTTGTAAATTAGCAAAAGTAAACAGAAGCACCTTCTATGTACACTATGTTGATAAAAATGATTTGTTTAATGATTATACTGAGCATCTGATCGCACAAGTTGAACGGGAATTAATGCCATATCAAAAAAATTTAGAACGAACGGGTGTATTGCCTTCGTATGAAAAATTACTGATGCATGTTCAACAACATGATTATTATTATCGCTTTATTTTTTCACCAAATGCACCTTTGCAGTTTTATTTTCAATATTCAAAACATATTCAAACGATGATAGAGGAATCAATAATGTTAGATCCTTCGAAGCATATAAATGCTGATCTTTATTTCGCCTTTCAAAGAAGCGCCTATCTTGGAGTTGTTATGGAATGGGTTGCGCAAGACTTTTCTATATCGGTTAAAGAAGTTGACAATCAGTTGAAACTTATTCTGAATTTAGACGGTTCTTCAAATCATGTGCTAAGTTCTCTATAAGAAATATTCACAAGTTCACTGACTGAGGACAACCCTCTTCTATTAAAAGTTTATTCTCATTTTTGCGAAGCATATCCACCTATAGGTGGATATATATCACTACAAATTCAACCTGCTGGTGGACGTATTTCCTCCTTACAAATTGTATGATTGTGACATAACTAATGACCTGTAAGGAGGCACCGTTATGACAACTAATCTTTGGATTTCCACAATTGCTATGTTCGCTGTGCTGGTATACAGTACGATCGGACGCAAACCGTTCAACATCATCCGAATCCTGCTGCCTATTGTTTTAATTGGCTACTTTGGGGCTACGTATTTGAAAGAAGTGCCAACTGGTGGTAATAACGGCTGGCTACTGGTTGCTGCTTCTCTACTCGGGGCTGTGGCCGGTGCAGTTCTGGTCTTTTTAACCCGCACCGAATTTGACTCAAAAACCGGTATCACATACGTAACCTCGAACTTTGCTAGTATTGCTGTATTATCTTTTGTTTTCATTCTACGTATTGTTTTGATAGAAATGGTTACACTAAACGGCGAAGAAGCCTTTCTTTTTTCAATAGAGCACCATTTTGACTTAGAAGTGCTCGGTCCGATTTTCATTCTGATGGCTGGTGCAATGATTACCGTACGAGTGATCGGTACTTTAATTAAAGTGAAACGCAGTAAGTTGAACATACAGCTACTGAATACATTTACTATAGAAGATAAATAACTCACTTGGGGAAAGGTGTTATTTTGTCAAACTCTAATCATCCTTTTATCTAGCTTATTATTGAATTCTTGCTGTCGTAGCAGTGATCTTTGGATTTATTCAATAAGTGCCCTAGCCCTTATGACAGCAAATAAATAAATTGAGTGAATAATAAGGCAAAAATGTTCTCATGAAGGTGGTATTCATGGATGTCTCTCTCCTTTCACAGAGGATTCGTTATCGTGATTATAGCGTTATTATTCGTGTTCCTATCATTATTTCCTGATCCGATGTCCTCCAAATGGGTATCACTGGCTCTGTGCCTGATCTACATGGTTAGTTTTTGGTATGTCTATCAACTTTCATCTACACGAATGCTTAGTGTTCTGTTTGCATTACTGTATGTTGTATCCCTTGTATTTTGGTTTGCGTTTGATGAAAACACGGGATTACTGCTATCCCTACAAGGCTTTCTCATAAGCTACATCGCGCTGATGCTGCCAAATTGGACAGCGGTGATTCAGTCAGGTAGCATTCTCTTGATCACGTTTCTGGTTCGGCTTTCTTTTGATGGACAATCCTGGGAGGGTTTACTAAGTCGTGATTTCTTTTTTTATGCGGGCTTGTTCGCCATGTGTCGCTTGATTAGGCAGAGAAGGATACGCGAACAGGAACGATTCAAGTTTACAGAGGAATTAACTCTGATGCATTCAGAACTGGAAGGTGCCCACCTCAAACTTCGACAAGCTCATGAGGAGCTGGAGCTAGCGACAGAGAAGTCCCTGCGTTATGCTGTCATTGAGGAACGCAGCCGGATCGCTCGAGATCTTCACGATAGTATCGGGCACCGACTGACTTCCGTAATTGTTCAGTTGCAGGCGCTACCCTATGTACTAAAAACTAATAAAGCAGAGACCGAGAAAATTGTGAAGACAGTTCTTAATGTGGCACGAAGCTGTCTACAAGAGGTGCGTTTAGTTGTACACAACATGGAAAAGGATGAGTGCGGTACGGACTTCATCTCGCTGAGGAATCTAGTGCAACAAACTGCCTCTTCCTCTTCCCTTGAAATACAACTTGAAATGAACGAACGTGTTAATCAAGAGAAATGGCCACTTGATATTTCTGTAGCACTGTATCGAATGATTCAAGAGGCATTAACCAATACGATCCGTCACGCTAATGCTTATCGAGTGGATATCAGGGTCAACCAACACGAGAACGAAGTCGAAATCTGTTATCGTGATGATGGCAAACTTATGCCTAACAGTGTCTGGCAAGAAGGCTTCGGACTAACCGGTATTCGGAAGAGGTGTGAAAATTTAAATGGTAGTTGCTACATAGGAGCTCAGGATCCACATGGCATGACTCTTGATATTTGGCTACCGTTGACAGCAATTAAGGAGGAACATACGCATGGATAAGTCACTTATTTTGCTGGTGGACGATCAACCTCTTGTGAGACAGGGTATGAAGTATATTATAGGGGCGCAACCTGATATGCAGGTGGTTGGAGAAGCTGGAGATGGCATAGAAGCAATAGAATTAGCACTAAAAACAAATCCGGATCTTATATTAATGGACGTTCAAATGCCACAATGCAACGGCATTAAAGCTACGCGGGAAATTCTTCTCCAAAAGCCAGACTGTAAAATTGTCATTTTAACCACCTTTGACACGGAAGAATACGTATTTGAAGGTATACGCGCTGGTTCAATCGGTTATCTTCTTAAGGATACAGAACCTGAGGAACTACTTGCTGCGATTCGATCCGCTTTACGTGGTGAAGTGATATTTCGAACGGCGCTCGCTGCAAAATTGATTGGAGAGGCACTACAGAAGAATTCACCTTCAACGCCTTCTATGGAAGGTCATCAAAGTCTGAATAAAGAGGCTAACCTATTAATTGAGGCTTTTACCAATCGCGAACTTGAAGTGCTTCAGTTAATGGCCTATGGTCTTCGAAATGAGGAGATTGCTGATAAACTGATCCTGGGTGAAAGCACTGTTAAGACGCATGTGCACCGTATCTTAAAGAAGTTTGATGTCCAAGACCGAACGCAGGCTGTTGTCTATGCTATTCGCAACAGCATTGTCGATTAAATGATATGAATCTGTATTTTAAAAGGGTTTAACATGTTCTCTGGTTGATACGTATCTTATTCAAGGTTCGATAAGCCACCATGGAGAGGCAAGCCGTGTAGCGAAAAAGGGATTCACTCAACAGAATAAAAGGCTGCCCTAACCTCTGTAGTGCTAGCTATTTACAGCATTTCGTTGCGCATGCGTATGTCTTCCTATTACACGCGCAACGAGTTGTACGTTACTTATCCTCCTATGCACAGGCACTTCATGATAGAAACCATCTTATTGATTCCAATGGTCTGCTTCAACAAAAAGAAGAGCCCATCCACAGGGACAAGCTCCACTTAGCCATTTAGCATTTGACGTTGCTCATATTACTAACAATATTTATCCCTTCGGGTGCCTCGACTCTAAGATCAATCTTCCCGTCAACTAACCTCTCCCAGCTTATTTTTATCATCCCGTTCGGCGTAACTACCTCTCCCCTCGCCCAAGACAAATGACCGGGTGCCGGACTTACTCGAACGCTTTTATATCCAGGCTCTGCGGGCTGCACACCCAGAATAACCGCTGGCAGTTCATACAGTATCAATGCTCCCCAGGCATGACAATCACTCCGTTTCGTTACATCATCTTCTACACAGGTTGTCAATTTATCCGCTACCATCTGTCTCCAAGGATTCCATAACACATCCGTTCTAGGGTATAACCCTACTTTCTCCACTGCCCGGAAGAGATAGTAGGCCAAAGCAACAGAGCATTGAGACATTGTTTTATCTTCCAAGGACACCTTCATCATGTCTACCGCTTGTCTTCCACTTACCACATCGGTCAATACAGCAAATACTTGTGCATGCTGGCTGTACTCCTCTACCCCTGGACCATCTTGAATCAGTCCGTTCCTTCCAACACAACAGGAAAGAACCGCGTTCTTAATCCCCTCTGCCCTATTTAAAAAGTTCATAGCTAAATCTGGACGATGCACGTAATTAGCCAGTTCAGCAGCAGCCAGAAGTCCCATTCGGTACAGCAACGAATCAAATGTTACCGGTCCTTGATTGATGGCATTGGGGACACCAGACTCCCAACCTGCTACCCAATCTACAAAGGACCAGTAAGGATTGCCCATCCCCCCTTCGGATGTTCTAGACGTTAACCCCTTGTCTAACAAACGATTGTCGAAGAATTGGAGCACTCTTTCCACAGAGGGTAAATATTTTTCAACGAGTCCTTTGTCACCGAAATACATCATGTGATCATGGATCATGAGAATATAATAGATCGAAAATCCGGGAATAACATGTGGACCGATAGAAGGATAGCAGCTGTTGGTCAGACCATCGTAGCGCTGAGAGCGAAAGAAATCATCAATACACTTTCTTGCCAGCCGATCGTCGGCAGCCACATTGTACGTATAGAGAATTTGTGAACGTGAATCCATGGCATATTGCAGCTGCTCATAGTACGGGCAATCCTCGTAGGTCTCATGCATACAAAGACGCAAGGTTCGTTCACTGATCTCCCATATGGCTTGAAGCGAATCGTCCGATGTCTCTGCATGAGTTCGGACCTCAAGAGGGTATCCGGTTTCCCGGTAACTCAATTTTGTGAAAATTAAGGGTTCTGCTCCGGTTGTCACAGCCAATTGGACAAACCGGAATGTTCGGAACCAAAAGGGCTCATATTCCTCAGGATGCTCTATGGAACCGAAGCCTCCTACCCGATACGTATCCGGGGTTCCTTCCAGACGCCCAAGAATAAAGTCAGTTCTGTCTCCCTTTACTTGTGCGAAGATACTTCCATTCCCATCGGCGCTTAAGTAAATGTAGGATTCCGAACAGAGCAAAGAAACCTGTGCTCCTGCACCTCCGGCAAAACCCATCTCCAGAAATCCCGTAACCTCATATCCTGCGCTCAGTTCAATTACTGTATTCGAATATGGAGGGATAATGATTGCACTTTCTCCATGAATTAGCTCTTTCCAGGCATTCGTATCCGTATCCGGTGTTCGGGTACAAACCACATTAAGAAATTGGCTAGGCTTCTCATACATATAAGGAATGGGTCTTGGGTATAAGCCGCCGGGACTAATGGCCTTGGTTACTTCGTTGTTTTGGTAAGCTATTGCCCTCCTCCAATGACGGTCATTAAAGCCAGCTTGCTTCCATCCATAAGTGAGAATGTTCCCTTCAGCAGCTTCAATGATGCAGAGCGGATCGAACTCAGGATTAGCCTTGCCCAAGGTAATTCCTTTTTCGTAGAAGCTTGTCCAGGTCTTATCCGCTTCAACAGGCAATTTGTCTCCGTTGTCCAATATGATTCGTCCAGACAGATACAAGCCTGGCATCTCTGTTCTCCAAACCGAATGATTTCCTTTTTCATGATGCTGGGGGTATCGAAGAACAACCACTGCGAACACATTTACCCCTGGAATAAGCGCTGTAGTCACATCCAGCTCGTCATAAAACCAGACCTTATCGTCCCCCTTGCAAGGACCCTGCGATATGGAAACGCCATTTACATAAAGGCGATACCTCGAATCCGCGCTTACCTTAAGAACTGCAGCCTGGACCTCCCTGTCCAGATACAGCTCCTTTCGAAAGTAAAAAAAACAAGGGCGATTAGAATCATAAGGCCCTTCACTCCAGATCCAATTACTCTTTTTCTTGACAGACAACTCCATATATAAGCTCCTTTCTATACTTTAAGGTTCATACAGCAAACCGCATTGACGTATACTATAAGTCTGGCAACCTCTCCTACTCTTTCTCACTATCGCAAGTGCGTTATCATCAGTTTGACAGCTGTAGCACAGAAATATAACCTGACAGAATTGTAATTAAGCCAAATATGTTGTACCAGTCGAAGTGTATGTCCTATTGATTCAACTCATTGCTCAGTCCAGTCCTCAGAGTAACTAAAGTGGACTAGATAGATTAAATGATATGCAAAAGCACGACCTTTCAGTGGTCGTGCTGTGGGTTTGGGACATTTTCTTCAATAGGTTAACCCTTAACCGCCCCAAATGCTAAACCTTTGACGAAGTACTTTTGAAGAAAAGGATAAGCAATCATAATGGGAGCTATGCTGATTACAGCGATAGCCATGCGGAATGCTTCAGTGGGTAATTCTTGCATGGACTGACTTGCCAATGAGCCTACGGAACTGTTATTTGATAGAAACTGAATATTACTCATTAGTTGGTTCATCACGGTCTGCAAGCTATATAGTTTGGGATCCGTAAGATAAATCAAACCATTGAACCAATCATTCCAATACATGAGTCCTTGCAATAAACCTACGACAGCCAATATAGGTAATGAAAGCGGTAACACAATTTTTCGGTAAATGGTAAACTCTCTAGCACCATCTATACTTGCCGATTCCAAAACTGAGGACGGTACGGTCGTCTTGAAAAACCCTCTCATCATCAATACACTAAACCCGTTCATTAATAACCCAGGAATAATAAGAGCCGCCAGGGTATTTTTAAAATGGAACACCTGGGTATATATGATGTAGGTTGGCGCCAATCCGCCATTGAATAACAATGCAAAGAACAACAGAAAGGCAACATACTTCCCACCTGGCAGATCCGGTCTAGATAGCGGATAAGCCAGCATGGACGTAATGAGCAAACTGGATGCCGTTCCGAATACAGTAACGAAAATAGTTATTCCATAGGCATTAAAGATTAATGATGATTGCTGCCAAATATAATCATACGCTGCAAAACTAAACTTCTGGGGAAAGAAGGAATACCCGTTCTGAATAATAGATTGCTCATCAGTTAAAGACGAAATGATGAGAAGCAGGAATGGAAAAATACATGCAAGAGACAACAACATCAAAAGGATATTTGAACCCCATTGCCAGATACGATCTTCGCGAGCCATAAATGATCCCCCCTAGAATAAAGCATTATCCTTATTAATTTTTCGAACGGTATAATTCGAAAGAATGACAAGGATGAAGCCAACAACGGATTGATACAACCCTGCCGCAGCCGACATTCCTATGTCTCCAAGCTGCATGAGTGCCCTGAATACGTAAGTATCAATGACGTTTGTTGTACTAAATAAGGCTCCCGAGTTCATTGGAACTTGATAAAATAATCAAAGTCAGAGTAGAATATACGCCCGATACTAAGTAGCGTCATCATCACAATAATAGGCGTTATCAAAGGAACCGTGATCTTTCGTATTTGTTGCCATTTACTGGCCCCATCCAGCATAGCGGCTTCATAGTAATCCTTGTCGATACCAATAATGGCAGCAAGATAAACAATGCAGGAAAAGCCAATTCCTTTCCATAAGTTCACAATCACCAGAATAAAGGGCCAAAACTTCGGCTCATTGTACCAAGAGACAGGATCTATCCCTAAAGCCGGTAGTATTGTTTTGTTCATTAGTCCTACATTTACACTTAATAAGGAATACACAAGGTAACTAACCAGCACCATAGATATCAAATAAGGGAGAAGCAAAACACTTTGATAGAACTTAACGGCCAGTTTATTCTTAATTTCGTTCAAAAGAATAGCAGTTCCCACACCAACAATGAGCCCGATCACAATAAACGCTGCATTGTAAAGAATCGTATTCCTAGTGATAATGTAAGCATCAGACGATGAGAATAAAAACTTGAAGTTATCCATACCATTCCAGTCGCTACCCCATATTCCTTTGGCAAAATTCACATCCTTGAATGCTATAGTTAAGCCATACATGGGCATATAGTTATTTATAATTAAATAAGCAACGCCCGGTAACATCATGAAGTAAAGGGAACTGTATTTCCATAGTTTCTTTCCTGCAATACTTAATCTGCTGTTCACCATCAACACTCCCTTCATTCAATGGTATAACGAAGTTCGGAATACTAAGGCAACTTAAAAGAGACGGTTACGCGGTTAAATGACCGTCTCTACCGGTAGGAATGAATGATCACTTTTGTTTTTGTGCCCATTCATCAAGTTGTTTTTGTTTCTCAGCGATGACCTTATCAACACCTGCTGCTTTCAAGCTTGCTATAAACTTAGGCAATATGTTATCTGGGTCTACACTGCCTGTTTCAAGTGGGAGCGCATATTGAGTAATAACATTTCCAATGGCAGCAACCTCTGTCTTCACCGTCGATGGATCGAAGGTGAAGCCTAACGCTTTTGATTTCGTAGCCGATTCATTAAACTTTTTGACTTTCTCCCACAGTTCAGGATCTGTTCCATTCCAGATATAGGCCATGAATTGATTACCGAGTAGCCATCCCATATTCAAGTAATATCCCGAACTTTGAGCATCAACGCCTTCTGGAAAATCAATAATATTTCCAGACTTCACTTCATAATGTTTGCCTTCAATTCCCCAAATAAGCAAGTTAGCAATATCTTTGTCGGAGTACATCAGATTCAGAAATTCCATCGCCTTATCCGGAGACTTAGAGTTTACAGTGATCCCCCACATCGTATTTGTTATTTGAGAGGTCGTGGAAACGGGAGGTTGTGAGAACGTTGTGACTTTCTTTTCAACACCTCCAGAGATTGTTGCTTCAGTCAATGCTGCTGGATGTGCACTAATTAAATAGGAGAAGCCCCGTTTTGAATCAATAAGATCATTTGGGTTCGCTTGGTTGGTTGAAGCATCCTGAAGGATTAACCCCTCCTGATACCACCTTCTAAGCATTTTAAGTTGCTTCGCATATTCATCAGTCTCATAAAGATTAACTACCTTTAGATTATTGTCATAATTAGGAAGGACGCCAATACTATTATTGAGATCATCATATGTTTTGTAATTGTTAAGTACAGAAGCACCTACAGTTGATGGGATAATTGGAGCCATATTGGGTTCGCCCGCTTTAACTGTTTTTAATATATCTTCCAGATCTTCAAGGCCTTCCAGTTTGCTGGTGTCAATCTGGTACTTATCTACAATATCCTCTCGCATCGAAATACCGTTGACAACGGCCATCTCATGCAGTGCTGGCACACCATAGATGGTGCCGTTCACTCTTGAAGCATCCAGGTATGCTGGATCCAAAGCTTCAGTGATGCCTTGACCGTGCTTTTCTAAAAGGTCGTCCAGTGGAATCAATTGACCTTGTAGTACGGACTGACTGTAATTGTAAAGGCTTGGCATAAGATCAAGTTGTTCACCCCCGGAAAACATCAAATTCGTTTGCTGCATCCAGTTCGAGAAGCTGATGGGTATCAATTTTACCTTAACGTTGATTTTCTCTTGAGCGATTTCATTAACGGCGCCTTCGATCAAAGACATATCTTTCGGTAGTGCACTAAAAATAGGAAAGGCGACGGTTAATTCCGTCACTTCTCCATTATTGCTTTCAGCCTCCCTGTTACTATTGCTATCACTACTACTGCAAGCAGACACTAAAACCATGGAACCTAATAGCAGTGCACTCAACAACTTCAATTTCTTTCTCATTGTTCTCGCCCCTTTATAATGGATTATCTACTTATGAAACCGCTGACATGTGTGGTGTCCAGAAGTGGATAATTATAGTTTACATAGTACTGTCCTGTGATTCTGCTGTTTGTACGACCTTCCGATATTCATTTTACGACTATCATCAGACCACCAGCCCAAATCAAACAAACCGGTCAAGCCTACACTTAACCGGTTCGGATTATAGGATGAATCAAACATTGGATGGACTAACTTAATTATCTTCAACTATTTCGTCAACGACACTCACGGAGCAACGTTGATGCATGTGGCGATATTCATTGGGATTCATATTCGTATGTTTCTTAAAGGTTCGTGAGAAATGGGAAAAATTAATATACCCAATATGGGAAGCTATAGCACTGATCTGCATATCCGTCTTCACGAGAAGTTCTTTGGCAATTCTTATCCTTTCTTGAAATAAGTAATCAGATACTGCCATCCCTGTTTCTTTTTTGAAAATGCGAGTTAGATAATCCGGATTAAGATACACATGATTGGCAATTTCTACTCGGGAGATATCTTTTGAGATATTAAGTTGAATGAATTGAATTACTTTTTGTACAACGCTCATCGATTGCTCCAGAGAATGGACGTATTCTTTCGCTTTGATTACGATATGGTTTACCCAGTCGAGTAAATTGGTCAGTGAACGAGAGGCATTTGAGCTCAATTGCTGCGATAGAGAATCACTGTACAATTGATGGGCTTGAATTCCTTTTGTTTGAAGTACATAATGCAACATCTGTTGGAAATCTTGGTAGATTCGATTCAACAGATCAGCATTTAAAATCCCTCTATCCAGTCCATTTAGGTATTGGGTAGATTCGGTCAATACATCATCAAATGAATCTTCAGTTAACATAACTGACCATAGCTTAATATTAGCGGGCTCATACTTGGAGGGGTTGACCTGAGATTTGGACAGAAAAAACACTTTATTGTTGTATGCAACATTATTTCTGTCCAATTCATTGAGTTTGTTCACCATATCTAGCATTTCATGGCCATGGACTGGTTGCCCAATATAACATGAGATATCGCAATAAAAATAATGACTGCACTCCTCAATATAATGCTGGCCTTCTTTTTCTAATGCTACGGTAAGATCCTCATGTTCTTCCACGGATAGTATGGCAAGCATTCTTCTATTGTTAAGTGCAATGACAAGTCCCTCTTTCTTGGTCTTCACAAGAATTTCTTCTGCAGAATTTTTGAGACCATATTCCAAAATCTTCTCCTCACGCAAGGTAAGTGCCTTATGCCATCTTTGGATGTTAATCAATATCGGTAAGAAAATCCTTTCATTGACAAATGGAATGTTTCGATCTTCTGCAACGAGACTGAGAGCTTTGGGGTTGGACGGAATGGTTTGATTCAGAATGTCCTGCCAAAATCGTTCAATTAGCAAGGGTTGAAGCTGAAACCAGAATTGTCCGAACTGGGTGATTTGAGTTATTTCGGCTTCTTTGTGAATCCTTTCTTTCGCTTTGATAATGATTTTTTCAAGCTCCTCAAATGGTACTGGCTTTAGGATATAATCTAAACTTCCTAATCGAATGGCCTGCTTGGCATACTCAAAATCGGCATGGCAAGTCAAAAAAATGGTTTCTGTTTGTGGGAAGCGTTCTCGAACCCATTTTGTTAACTCCAAACCTGAAGCCTGAGGCATCTCGATATCACAGAGCATAATATCGATGTGTTCTTCCTCAAACAGTTCTTTCGCTTGCTTTACCGTATGGGCTGTAAATACCTGATGAATCCCTAGCTTATCCCAATCAATTCCAGAGCGAATCCCTTCTACGGCATGAATCTCATCATCTACAATTAGCAGTTGGTACATAAGTAATAGAGCCACCCTTCTACATTTCTTCCTGATACGGAAGTCGAATTTCGACTACAGCCCCATTCGGAAAGCCATTATAACAAGATAATGAGGCCTCCTGACCGTATAAAATCATTAATCTTTTCTTTACATTCCAGATACCAATATGCTCACCTTTTTCATCTATAATTCGATTTCCCAAGCGGATCTCTGTTAATACTTTTTCAGGAAATCCTCTTCCTGTATCTCTAATAATGATTTCAATGTATGGACTTAAACCTGTCTCTCTTGATTCAAGAGTTACCGATAAATGCAAGGGTTCTTCCAATGTCACACTGTGTTTAATTGAATTCTCAAGAAAGGTTTGAATAAGTAACGGGGGGATTTTTAAATGTTTGAGTGTCTCTGGATACTCTATAGTACAAGTCAATTGCTCAGGGAAACGTAACTCTTGGATTCGGATATAGTTGCGAACATGTTCAAGCTCCTCCTACAGAGTAACAAAGGAAAGATTACTGCGAAACATGAACCGGAAGTATCGGACTAAACAAATTGTCATATCTTGAATAAGAGCAAAATTCTTCACTTGAGCCAAATTGTAGAGAATGTTTAATGAGTTCATAAAGAAATGAGGATTAATTTGGAGCTGGAGATGCTGAAGCTCGATTCTCTGCTTGCTTAATTGTTCTTCGTACACATTAATTTTCAGTGTTTCAATTTGATTAATCATTTTGTTAAACGTCTGATTTACCATTAAAAATTCATCTGAGGCTCTGTAGTCCTCTATTCGAACTTTTACAAGGCCTTTATTTAATTTATTCATGACTGTGATGAGACGATTTAAAGGTACCAGAAGTGTTCGATGCAGAAAATACAGACTTAATGGAACTAGTCCTATGGCAGTAAAGGATATCCAACCAATCAACCATGACAACATCGGAAGATTTTGCAGAATCTGCTCGTTAGGAATGATCGCAGCCAGACCGAATTCACCCTCTTGAGAAGATTCACCGACAACCAGCCAGTTATCGTTTTCACCTGTTAAATAATATTGCTCAAATCCTCGTGAGAGATCAACTTGGTCAAGAGGCAGATCCGTTTGAATCATTGGTTTTCCTTCAGATGTAATAAGCAGTCCACTCCCGTTTCTCCCCAGATCTATTAAACTCATTGGACTGAGAAGCGTATGAGCATTGACCCAAGCACCTATGAATAGATTATCCGATTTAATGATTCGGAGGAGATAGCTCTCTTCTCCGATAACTCGTATGTACCAGTTTTTCGTTGGCAGTTGAGATGAGTTTGATAATTGGTTTAAATGTCTAACCAGATTTTCTTCAACCTTTATTCGTTCTGAATAGGAAACAGCGGATTGCGAAACATTTAGCAAGTCTTGCCGTTCAGGTTCGAAAATGAAAAAGGAATCTATGCTTGTATATAAAAATATGTTATTGGATAAATTTACGGATACATTGTATTTAGCCATTTGATATTCGTCATCAGAGTTGGGTGCATCCATGGACTGTATATCATAATTAGTTGTGGCCAGACCCAGGATATTCTTCTCAGCAAGTTTTAATCGATCGTCAATATGATTCATGTACAGCGAAATCATATTTTTATTGGAGATGGCTACTTGGTTAAGTACCACATCTATACTGTAATGATTGTTATATATAAGTAAGGTAATAAGAGGTAATGTGACAACAAACAATCCCACAACCAGCTTTAATCGAATGGAGTTCCAAGAAAAATATGGAAATCGGATGCCCATTTTTATTCCCCCTGTTAATTGAAAGTTGGGCGGTTGCTTGTATCACAATAGCCATCTTAGAGTGTACCAGTTTATATATAAACACTTCTCTCATTTTATATGGATAGAGTCATCATTCTAGAGCGGGACATAGCATACACCTCCTCATTTGATCATAGATCATGAGTGAAATCTACCGAATACACGACTTTTTAATGTGCATCTGACGACATCTCATGCGAACGTTATATCCTATTAAATTAACCCTTCTGATTTACAAACGTTCTGCTTGGCTACAATTATCAAATAAGAAGTTACCGAAAGGGCAACTTCTTAATAAGTAGAATATGACTACCATTCGGGCTTCAGAATGAAGCTGATCGCAAGACTGTGTGGTCCACTGTGAGAGGAGATAGCACACCCGCCTTCGATGATGAATACCTCGCGAATATTTGTCTCTTCAAGAATCACATTCCGTATCCATTCTGCAATCTCTGCTTCCAAGGTATGTGAAATAATGATCTGATCATGGTCAATACGGTGAATCTGCGAAAATATGCTATTTATCAGCTTTCGGAGTATCTTGTACTTATTACCGCGGTATTTCACCCCGGATAGAACTCTTCCATGTTTTACATAGAGAATAGGCCTGATTCGCAGCATACTTCCAACGATATGCTGAAGATTACTGACTCTCCCGCCTTTGTGCAAATAATCAAGACCATCAACTAGCACGTTTAACTGGACTTCATCACGCAGCAAGTGAAGTTTCTCCGAAATGAACAGAGCACTTCTCCCTTCTGTTGCCGCTTGAGCAGCCAGAAGAACATTCATGGCCGTTCCTGCAGATACATTCAATGAATCTACTACGGTTACCCGCCCTGGTGGAAATTCCCTTGCGGCAATTAATGCATTCTGATAAGTGGATGATAACTGAGAAGACATACTGATAAACAGTACGTCTTCCCCATTTTCAATAACTGGGCCGAAAGTTTGGACAAAATCGGCGGGTGAGGGAGCTGCAGTTTTCGGCAACTTGCCTGATCCTCTACCCTTCTATACATCTCATGGGTATCCATCTCGATTCGATCAAGGTATGATTGTCCCTCGAAGACAATGTACAATGGTACGATGCCAATATGATATTTCGTCATCCACTCCTGTGGAATATCGGATATACTATCTGCAAATATGCGAACCTTAGTCATGTTCTCCCCTCCTATGCAGACTTTTTCTCCCTATTCATAACCGACTCTCCCTCAACATCGATATTAGGCAAGATTCGATTCAACCAATTCGGTAAATACCAGGCACTCTTACCCAAGATGGTCATGATTGCTGGAACCAGTGTCATTCTCACAACGAATGCATCTATCAGAATACCAAAGGCGAGAGCGAGTCCCATCGATTTGATAATCGTATCTTCTGCAAATATGAAGCTGGCAAAGACAGCAATCATGATCATTCCCGCTGCTGCCACTACAGGTCCACTATGACGGATACCACTTCTTACGGACTGTCGTGCATCACCGGTATGAGTATAGTCTTCACGCATGCGACTTAGGAGGAATACCTCATAGTCCATGGCTAATCCAAACAAAATGCCTGTAACGAGGATGGGCAGGAAGTTCAGGACGGGTCCCGGCTCAGGAATACCGAACAGATTGCCCAGATATCCATCCTGAATGACCCACACCACAAAGCCGAGTGTCGCGCCAAGTGTGAACAAGAATCCAAGTACAGCTTTGATTGGAACCAGAATGGATCGGAATACCATCATCAACAATACAAATGCGAGTCCAACGATCAGCAAGGCGAACTTCGGTAAAGCCTCAAGAGTTTTTCTGAAATATCAATGTTAACGGACGTACTTCCCGTAATGAGAACATCTACGTTTTCCTTTTGAAGAATATTATCTGCATGATCCCGAATGGATTGTACGAGTTCTGTAGTTCGAATATCATGTGGCCCTGTTTCAGGCAATCGGTGATAATGGCAGCTTGGCCAGATGGATTTGGAATGATTGGACTTACACTGGCTACATCTGGAATATCTTTAATAAATGCAGTAGCTTTCGCAATTTCAGACTGAGGATCTGTGCTATTAGCTGCTTTGGCGACAATAATTAATGGTCCATTAAATCCTTCGCCAAATCCTTAGGCAAGCAGGTCATAACCACGGCGCTCTGTCGTTTCTGTTGATTTTAGACCATTATCTGGTAGACCGAGCTGCATATGCAGGAACGGTAAGGTACAAACGGATAGAATGACAATGCACAGGATCGAGGTTAACCAAGGTTTACGTGTTACAACTTGACCCCAGCGATTTTCTGATCCATGTTTTTTCCTTGCTCCTGACCATTTGCGAAGCCACTTGTTCTCACGAGCAGGGCTGATTCGTTCTCCTGCTATTGCTAGTACAGCGGGAACAAAAATTACAGCAATCAGAACAGCAACAAACACACTTATCGCTGCCGCCAGCCCCATCATTGTAATAAATGGGATTTGTATATTGAGAACAAAACAGAGATATAGAATAAGAGCCACCAGAACCACTTTAGCTGTTTCATAAAAGATGGCGATTGTTTGCCCAATTAATACAGGAATTAGGCCAATCAAGACAGCTGGATAACCATCAGGTACTAATACCGCGCTACCAAAAATCAGTACTCCTTGAATGACTACATATAACATTCTGGAGTTTCTTGTGATTTGATTTACACGCCAATACAAAAAAATATGGAGCACCATTAAGAGGGAAAAAATGATACTTAACAGTAATGAAGGCGCGGACATAGTCTGCCACACGATAGTAACAACTGTTACAATTATCACCCAGACAATGACAGGAATGCGTGTAGAAGCAATTTTATCATCTTCCGTGGCTATTCCTGAATTTAGAAATGTAGACTGTTCATGCGAATTTCTCATGGGATCACCTATTTTTCCTCTCAGCTCTTGTCTTAACATTATATATTGAATTCTAAATGAACGTATGTACTTTGGTACATGTCCGTTAGGGAATTTATTTAATAAGCCTTTCTAGTGTATGTACTATCTCATTTATGACAGATAATCTTCTTCATTATTAATACCAAATAAAAATGAATGCTTGACATGATGACATATTTCAGCAGATTTAACCAATGATTTGGTCGAGGTGCAACCTATATTTAAACATCTGCCTCCCAATTCTTCTTTTTATGACTAATGTAACTTGGATTTCCTTTTTGGCTGCATAGGTCGAAACTTGGGCATACAAAAAACCGTTGCTCCTTGATATAAAGTTCAACGGTTTTAAGAGAATATATGACCATTTTTTCAATAAATAAATTAGTAGAAGTGTTTTTTATCCGCACAAAACTCTTATTACTATACAATAAAAAGAATTTTATAATGTTGACGCTTCATGGTTCCAGATGTTTTGTAGTTCTACTATTTTTAATTCGTTTACTACTAAACTTCCTTCCAGAGACCTTAGCTCGAGTCTGTTCATATTGTAATCCTGAATATGGTTCATACACATATATACTTTACCACCATTAATATAGATTTCAGTTATGATTGTGTCAATAAGAATTCGTATTTCAATGCCACCGTCGTAAGATTCCACGGGGGCGAAGCTTTCCAAGCATTTTAATTCCTGTTTGCTTCCATCGTACGTCATGCTGAGTCCAAAGATCGATAAACTAAAATTTGCATCGCTCGCCGGTGAAAGATTCAGGGCAATATCATAGAGCTTGCCTGTTAACTTCTCTGTATATGCTGAACCTGAAACAAGCTGAATATTTTCAACTTTATCGATACGCATATACAACTCTTCAATTTCGCGAACCGGATAGGCACATAAAAAGACATCATCTTGAAAGGATTTTAGTTTCATTTCACAAGGGAAGTACATACAGCCGCCAAAGGGTACCGAAGGGATTGTACTAGAACTATGAGCGATCCTGATCCTTCTTCCATCTTCTCGGTTGATATTGGACCAGGATTGTGAAGCATAGCCACTATTGCTGTACTTTAGTCTCTTCAACTCCGTTTCAGGTTTGAAAGTGTTCCCATCAAAGCTGCCTATAACATAAATATCTGATGCCCCGATGAGTACCCATTTGATTTTTTGTTCATCGTTATCTACCGCAAGCGGGTAAAAGTCAGGGCATTCGGCTTCATTAGATAGCGTAATGATCTGAATTTGCTTCCAATCTAACAGATTTTTTGAAGAGAGTAATGCAAACTGATGATTATCGAGGTAAAGAGACATGATATAAATGTTACTTTGTTCATAATAAATGATTTTCGGATCTCTATTGCCAGGCACAATTTGTTGCACCAAAGGATTTTTATTATATTTTTTGAAACTAACGCCTCGATCTGTACTGTACGCAAGGCATTGAGTAAAGGGCTGACCCTTAGAAGTTTCAGAAGTGTTTCCAGCTGCTGTATAAAATATCAAAATCACTTCATTTTCATTCTCTTGGAGTCCAGTAACATTATTCGTGTCTACGATTGCTGATCCTGAAAACATCGTTCCTGTAGGATCAGGATATAAAGCAATATCTTTTTCATTCCAATGAACCAGGTCACTACTCACTGCATGTCCCCAGTGCATATTCCCCCATATGTTCCCAACAGGATTGTGTTGATAAAACATTAGATATTGATTGTCGTAGTAAACCAAACCATTTGCATCGTTAAGCCACCCTCTTTTGGCGGTAAAATGGAACCCCGGGCGGTATTTATCGATGTAAGCCTCTTGATCAGGGACTCCTCTATCCGACATCTTTAGTTGCAAGTTAACTTCCGGAACACAAGTTATTTCCAATTGATGGCCATTAAATCGTTCAACATTTAAATAAAATTCATAATCAGGATTGACGAAATCCAACTGAACCTCAAGATCATATTCCATAATCCCATTAATATAAAATTCTACACGCTTTTTTTGAGCATGATGGCTTGCTGGAAAAATAAGATACTTAGAATCACATTCCATTTTCAAATTAAAAACCTCCATCTTTTCTTTTATTATTTTTGCTACCCATTCTTTATCAGTTGTATTAATACGCTTACAACAAGATTATTGTAACGCTACACAAAGAATATGTAAACTTACAAAAATGCTATTTTGTAAATATAAATGTCAAAATATTTGTCGAAATCATCAAAATAAGAAGTTGAGGCAAGCAGATTTACTTAAATGAGATTATTGGCAATTACAAAACCCATTTTGTAAAACCTGTTGTTAGCTAAATGTTCTGAATATGCTATACTGTCATGTAGATCGATATCATAAAACTAAAACCTTGAGGTTTGGAGTAGACCCATGAAGAATAAATATACGACGTCCGATATTGCTAAACAGCTTAATCTTTCTCGAGCAACCGTGTCTAAGGCGTTAAACAATCATCCGAGTATCCCTGAAAGAACGCGAAAACTCGTGCTTGAGACAGCCGAAAGTCTCGGCTACCGACATATCCGCAGGAAATCAATCCCGATAGATGCTGATAATAATTTTCAAGGTAGCGAACCTGAGGTAGGATCTACCAAAACAGTTGCATTCCTCATTAAATCAAGTATAAATATCTTCCAAGAGGAGTTTTGGAGCGAGGTACTTCGCGGTGTCGAAGAATCTGCTCGCCAGAACAACTACCAACTCGTTCTCACATTTGGTACTGACGAGGACTTACACGAAGGTCGCCTACCCGATACGATCGCCAGTCATTCTGCAGATGGTATCATTCTGGCAGGCATTACAAGCAAGCGATACACTGAAGTCGTTACAGCGAGTGGCATTCCAGTAGTCTTAATTGACGGCTATTACGACTCGGACACGAGTAGGGTTTTGTTCGATTCCGTGCTTTCTGAGAACGAACAGGCTGCCCGAAACCTTACATGTCATCTGATTGAACTGGGACATAAAGAGATTGGATTTATCGGTGACATCTCGATAAGCCGATCTTTTATGGAACGTTATCTTGGTTACAGGCATGCCATGGTAGATGCGGATTTACTCATTAATAAAAATTATTGTATTTTGGAACCTAGTCAGACAAATTATTATTCTATTCAAGAATTTTCCAGACAACTTGATGCTATGAACCCACTCCCAACGGCATTTGTTTGCGCAAACGACCTGGTGGCGTTGCAGATCATCCGTTATCTTGAATCGGTCGGTCTTCGCGTTCCAACAGATCTGTCGGTTACCGGGTTTGATATGATGGGTAAACGCACTGATTCCACGCTACCTCTATCTCGACTGACGACAGCCGAAGTAAAGGCGGACCGGATCGGTGCTCGTTCCTTCGAGCAGTTACTCTGGCGTATGGAACATGCAGACCGACCGTACGAGTTCGTACGATTGATTTCCCCTATCTTAATTGGTGAATCAACGACTGCCCCCACACCGACTTCTAAAACGATACGACCAGTGGAAAAGAATTAGTAATGAGACAATAAGCTGTCAGCCCATTTACAGAAAAATAAACGGTGTGGAAGAAGATTCGATGGCAGAAAAACATGAGATTCAGAATATATTTAACAAAGAATTTTAGAAAACAATGAATAATGGAAGATACTTTTCTTTTTCAAAAATCGAACTTTTCAAGTAGAAATCTTGGGAATTCTTATTTAATACATGTCCGATCAGAAAACCAAATAAAAAAAAGATAAAGCTGATTAAATTAAGTCCTAGATGAGTAAATTTGATATGGTAGATAATCCTCAAACCATAAAAATAAGTAGTGTACTCTCGAGAATATCCTGACTGAAGATATTACCTGAAAAAAAATAAATAAAATAAGAAACGACTAGCATCTTTAGAGCTAGTCATTTCTATTGCTTTATACTATTTACTCAGATCTTATAGGGTATTCATATAAAAATTACTCAACCAATCCTGTTCGAATAGTTATCACTACAGCAAGGAACAGATTGACTAGTTATATGCCTAATCGGTAATTGGACTATGTTCTTGTCTCTCAACAATGACGGGATCAGCACAAAGTACGATGTCAACGATGTGTTCCCCCCTGATAAAAATGCACATGCACCCTCCCCTCCATTACTTTGCTTAGGGCTTATTGACGGGCTTGTTTTATCCATTTCGAATGGGATCACAGTTCCAGTTGGAATAACTGCAGAACATTGAATCTGGTCTCTTGAGTAAAATCCAGCCTTCAGCGTTTTAGTCACTAAAAAGAGATCCACCACTCCACCACTTAGTTATCCATCTAAACGGTAATCGGACTATGTTCTTGTCCTTGGCTCAGGACACGAACTTTTACCGATAAAATAAAAAAGCCGCTAAAATAGCTACTTTAATGGGTATATGTTCTTGTCCCTCGACAGCTACTCTACAGAAGAATGAATCTTGATCATTTATATCTAGTCACTGAGCATTCATGAATATTATCCTTACTCATTTTTAACAACTAGGATAAAATTATGCAAAAGATAATTTAATTATTAGCGGAAATTTCGATTGGCCCGCCCGACTTGATTCAGCTCCTTGATTTTGTACACATACATATATCGCTCAATTCATGCAAAACGGACCTTGACATGTTGATTACCTATATTCGAGAACAGCTTGTAGAAACGAAAAGCCCCATCGTGGAGAAAGATCGTTGGACTATTTGGAAAGCCTTAAAGAAATAAACATTTTTTTATCCATGATTTTTAGCTAAAATACACCTTAGCCTGATTAAATAAATCAGGCTATTCCTAGTTTGGCTCTTCATGAACCAAATAAACAATGACTCCGGGCCATCTGCCTTAGCAGCAGAAAATCAGCGCTTTCCTTTCTAGAAAAACCTAGTTCCTGATACAAAAAATCGTTATTCAAGCGAATTCTTATATTCTTATGCTTTTATCTGGCCACATGAACTCCATCATGATACTATTTAGATAATTACCTAAATAAAGTCCTAGACTGTCGCTGTTTCATTGAACTAACGTTCCCAGTTAGTTCAAAAAACAATTAACATGATAGCTCTTGTTATATATAAAGTAAATTCATCTTTCCGTTATCAGCTTACAGTTGGATAATAGCCTTAGATGGTGGATGACCAGTATTTTGATTTTCAGCCATAAGGAAAATTCCCTATCATCTTGTTTGGAAATGTTCAAGGCAACGCGGTCGGCCTAACCATAATTTCACTGATTAGGGTGTCATCAGGTTCATTAATGGCAAACGCGATGGCTCTAGCAATACTGTAAGGAGAAATCCCTATGCCGCTTATTTGATTGGCGATCGTCTGCACTTCCGGGCTGGTAATGCTGTCAAAAAGTTCGGTCTTCGTCAGACCAGGAGCAATCAAGGTAGATCTAATACGCGAAGTCGAAGACTCTTCCAAGCGCAGCCCTTCCGAGATGGCTCTAACTGCGAACTTGGTGGCCGCGTATACGGCATTTGTAGGGGACACATGATAACCGGCTGTAGAGGATAGGTTAATGATATGACCGGACTGCTGCTCCCGCATGGTAGGCAATACCGCTGCGATACCGTATAAAACGCCTTTGATGTTCACATCGATCATTTGATCCCACTCTTCTACTCTTAATTCATTCAGCCTGGAACTCGGCATGACCCCTGCATTGTTCACCAATACATCAATTCGGCCATACACACTTAAGGTAAACTTGGCCAAATTCTGCATATCTTCGGCAGAAACGACGTCTGCTTTTACAGAAACGGCCTCGCCGCCACCCTGTTTAATTTCATTAGCAATCGCATGCAGACGTTCCTCTCTTCTGGCTGCCAATACCACCTTTGCGCCATTTTGTGCCAACAACTTCGCTGTAGCTTCCCCTATTCCGCTGGAGGCTCCAGTTATAATCACCACTTTATCTCGTATATTTTCCATTGTTAAATGCTCCTTTACCCAAAATTTTTCTTGGTGACGTGTGTTGAATATTTAACGGTCGTTGATTAATATTATAGACAGAAGCCCCGATTACTCAATGGTTAATGGATGCGTATTTGTTTTATATACAACAACACCCTAAGAATTGTTGATTAACTGAAGGAGGTAACGAAAGGAATGGAAAACGCTGTTAAAACCGACCGACGCATTCTCCGAACCAAGCAGTCCATAACGAAGTCGTTTCTGGAGCTTTTTTCGGAAAAAGATTTTGAACAAATCACTATTAACGAGATAGCGGAGCGTGCCAATGTTAACCGCGGCACCGTTTATCTGCATTACAGTGACAAATACGACCTTTTGGATAAATGCATTGAAGATCACATCAACGAATTGATTTCGTTGTGCAAGAAACGGGAGGCCAATCCGCTTAGCCAAGGAATGGTACAAGAGCCCAAACCGGTTTTTGATTATTTGCGTGACAATTTCCAGTTTTTCTCTGCTATGTTTTCCAATCAAAGAGCCTTTCTATTCCGGGACCGATTGCTGAATTTCATCTCAGTCAATCTTATGAATAAAATGGAAAGTACTGACAATAAGCCCGTTATCGACAATGAGTTAAAAGCCCAATTCATGGCCTCTGCTTTTATTGGCATTGTGGAGTGGTGGGTACGTCATCAAATGCCGCATTCCACACAATTTATGGCCGATCAGGTTAGGAATTTATTTGAAAAGAATCAAGTTTATCCGAAGTAGTATTGAATGTATCTCAGAACTTTATCCTTTCGCTTTTACGCAAACGCTACCTAATGGGGTTCGGCAATTCTAGGCCACGGTTATGAAGTGTTCCCTTCTTTACATTAATTCCACTAACCTGCCCATAAGCGTAATGAAAAGATCAGCCGATCGTTTGGCCGGCTGCGCTAACCTGGTTAGCTTAATAAAAATGGAGCAGCTGCCAACTGGCAAAACTGCTCCATACTGTTGTACAACTAACGTTTCGCGTTAGTTGTATGGACTAATTACTGAGTGAATTTCATACTATCTTGACTAGCAACAAATCCAAGTCGTTTATTGAATCTGTAGCATCTTTACGGTGTGTATGGTTGTCAGTTAGATTATTTCGTAACCCATTGTTTTAGCCTCATTAATAGTATAACAAAATGGGGACTCTCCAATTCCTTTGCCATAATAATCCTGTCTACACGAACACCCTCAATTTAACCTCATGTTGTACCTAATCTCGAAAACCTCGGAATAATTAATTGTAAGCTGAATACCACCAATAACTTCGTTGTTATTCGAAAGGAACGATTACAACATTAGCATCTGCTGTTCAATCTTTGCGAGCGCTTCAAGCTGGTATCTTTTTGTACTACCGTCCCGAGCAATCGAGCAAAACAAGAATTGAAATTAACGATGGTATCCCTCAAGTCTCTGCTGGCCGTTGATTATGCGGGCGCCAAGTCTTTTTCATTTTGTTATTCTCTAGGCATTTCGTTAAAGAAAGCTACATCATCAACTGCCAGCCTCACCGTCGGATGACCGGGCTTCGCCGCCTTGCCGATGGCGATCAGCATAATCGGAACGTAGCGTTCTGATATCCGGAACGCTTCCATGAACTTTTGTTTGTTGTAGCCGCCCATCGATACCGTGTCGTAGCCTTTAGCGCGGGCGACAAGCATGAGTTGCATCGATACTAGCCCGCCGTCGGTATAAACTTTTTCGCGGATGGCCTCGGGCGGCATGCTCGAATACATCCCGGTATAGCGTTCCACGAACGATTTAGCCGTCTCTGCAGGCATGTAACCCGCATCGACCGCCATTCCGTAGATTTTCTCGGCCGATTTATAACACTCCAAATCTCCGAGTAGCGCAATGACAGCCGAAGCCTCGACCACTTGCTGTTGAGTGAATGCGATCGGAAGCAGCTTCTGCTTCAGCTCCGGCGAGTCGATAACTAGAAAACGCCACGGCTGCAGGTTAGCGGCTGAAGGAGCGAGCGTGGCTTGCCGCAATATTTCGGTCAATTCCTCCCGCGAAATCTTGATCTCGGGATCATAGCTACGAACTGACCGGCGTTCTCCAATAACATCAAAAAAAAGTTGGTGCTCCATCGTTAGTGACGGTTGTGAAACCGACATGGTTCTCTCCTCCTTTTGGAAAAGCAGCATTCTGCATTTTGTTTCAATACAACATTAGTAGTTTGAACAACACTTGTTGTATTTATATGTTATAATACCAACCGAATGGTACGCAATCATCAATAACCATAAACCGTTGTATAGACAACACCATTTCTATAATGTCGTTTTATTAGGGGAGATCTTAACGATGACCATTAAAAAGAATGAAGCTGATCCTCGTGTGATACGTACACGGCGACTCCTTCAAGACGCTTTTGCTTCATTAATTCAAGAAAAAGACTTTGAATCGATAACCGTTAGGGATATTGCAGAGCGGGCTACTGTTAACAGAGCGACTTTTTATGCGCACTTTGTAGATAAATTCGAAATTCTTGAGGCCAAACTAATGGAATCATTTATGACAATCATAAATCGTAGAATAAACGGTCACGAAGTTCTAAATGAAGAAACAATTCAGAGTATTTTTCTGGGTGTGTGCGATTTTCACAAGGGTCTAAGCACGATGTGCAAAAGAAGGTATACATCGCTTGGACTTGTATTCGAAATTCAAATAAAGGAAAAAATTCAAACGATACTTCTTTCCTTTATAGACAAAGACAAGATGCCATCGAGTCCAAACGCGCACTTCTTAATAAATACAGCTTCTATCATGTTAAGTTGGGGGATGTATGGGGCTGCTTACGTTTGGAACAATGAGGGGTGCCCAATAAGTGCGGAATCATTTGTTAAACAGGCTATGCCCTTAATGATGAACGGAGCCAAAGAACTACTGGGATAGGTCTTGTCGCTATTGCTCTATCCTGCCCGTTCAGATGAAACCAAGCCTGTTGTGCCTGAAGAAAGCAAACGTTGGATTGTATAGTGGCTCATCTTGGAAGAAGGTTTCACCCGTATATTAATGGGCTTACTGAATTGAACATTTTCCTTTGGAACCCACCTGTATTCGCTCGTCTCATCAGAAATAGCCAACTCTCCACCCAGTTTTACACACGAAAATCAAACATGACCTTCGAATGAACATCAGTTTGTGTGTTGTGGTGAATAGTGGACTGTAAGTTATCTGTTTAGATCATCATCAAATCGGCAATCGGAACATGTTCTTGTCCTTGGCTCGGGACAAGAACTTGTACCGATAACATAAAAAAGCCGCTAAAATAGAAATTGCGACAGAAGATAACAGGCACGTATCTTATTGTAAAAATGTATAAAGTCTTCAATTCGTCTATGTGCTTCTCAATACTTCCGATGATGATCCTAAGATTATAGATCTTCCACTTTCGGCTGTGAACGATCAAGCCCGTGACTCAAGGGGTGCTCCTATCGTGAAATGGTACAATAACCCGAATTGGTTTGTTGGAAATGGGATAATATTCTTGTCAAAATCGGTGATGAGATAAAGTTCTTGTCATTTGGTTTTGACAAGAACTTTATCTCATAAAATAAAAAAGCCGCGATTTCCGCAGCAATTAATGAGATAATGTTTTTATCATCCGACAGATATCTTGTCCGTTGAAGTTCAGTGACAACAAGTTTACCCCATTTCTTATATGACTTCTGTTGGAATAAGCCTAAAGCATTTTTGAATATCATATTTCTGATACCATTTTCTTTGAAAGGGATAAACTTGTTGTCATTTTCCTTCTGAGGGGTAAACTTGTTGTCACATTTTCATGTTCATTCTCTTGTTTCAGTAAAATATCATTACAAGTAGTTATAAAACTACTTTTGATTTCTTTCGAGGTTTACATTACTTATCCATATTATTCACTGCATTCTTCATCTCTTCATCAGTTAAATGAGTATAAATCATTGTTGTTTGAATGGATGAATGCCCTAATTGATTTTTTAATCTAGGTACATCATTATTCTCCAGGTGATAACGTGTTGCAAAAGAATGCCTTAGAGAATGTACGGTTAAAGAAGGCTTCCCAAAAGCTGTAGCATATTTTTCGATGAGTTTCTCAATGGATCTCTGCGTTAAGCGTCTGCTTCTTTCTTTACGACCAATGGGAGCTGCAATAAACAAGAAGCTTTCATTTTTTTCTGGAATATATCTTAATTCTCTGATCTGCAGATAATTTTCTAAATCCAGTAAAGCTTGCTTGCTGAAATACACGTACTGTTCTTTATTGCCTTTGCGTACAACACGAACTAAAGCTTTATTCATATCCAGATCCTCGATGTTAATGCCTGCAACCTCAGATAGCCTAAGTCCTGATCCTAAAATGAGGGAAACAATGGCTGTATCTCGTTCACGGTTAAATTGATGGAAAATGAAAATACGTTTATTCTCTTTGTAATCATGGGCTACAAATAGCCTAAACGATTCAAAATCGTCTTCTCTGAGAATTTTCCCATCCATACGATTGGCAATGGTTTCTTGGCTTTCTTTAACTACATTTAAATCCATTTTGGCCATAACATTGCGCTGGATATATGGCTTTAGGTCACTTGTCTCAGCTTTATTCTGTAAGTAATCAAATCTAGCGAAGAGATCTTGATTCGATAAACCACGGGTGTTCGTCGCTTGTGTGATTGATCAACAAATCCATGATTCCTTTCATACCTCGACTATGAAAGGAATCATCCTCTTTATATCACCAATGCCATCCCCATTGGAGTCCATAAAAAATTTGATAAGCCACAGCTTCTTTCCACCATGCCCTTTTCATATTGCTTGATCCTTTTTCCCTTATTCTAAATTCAATTCATAAATATTTTTCAACCAGTTAAGATTAGAAATTTATTGATCATACACTTTTGTACGATATTCATTTTCATTTATTGAGTGTATCGATAAGGTACATCCTCGCTTCATAAGGACGCATTTCTATATCAGACATGTTATTTGGATAATTGGATATTAGCAGCTGTTTAGTCTCTGCCAGCTCTTTCTGAAGTGGGAGATGGGTTGTGTATTTTTGAAAATTACATACTACAAGTAGTTTGGTTCCTTTCAGCGTTCGAGTGTATGCGAACAAATCTTTATTCTCGGGATACATCAGCTCATAATCCCCATATATGATCACTTCATGATCTTTCCTTAATCGGATTAGTTTCCGATAATAATGGAATATGGATTCAGGGTTATTTAAACTTTCTTGTGCATGGATATCCTTATAATTCGGGTTTACTTTAATCCAAGGGTTCCCTAATGTAAAACCAGCGTTGTCGGAAGCGTCCCACTGCATTGGTGTTCGAGCGTTATCACGCCCCTTTGCAAAGACTGACTCCATAACTTTATCTTCAGGGTATCCTTTCTCAATTCTATCTTTGTAGAAATTTAGTAACTCAATATCCCGATAGTCTTCAATTGGATATTGAACATTCGTCATTCCTAATTCTTCCCCCTGATAAATGTATGGTGTGCCTCGCATGCCATGAAGAAGGGTTGCCAACATTTTAGCCGATTCTATCCTGTATTCTCCGTCATCTCCCCAACGAGAAACGATTCGGGGTAAGTCGTGATTATTCCAAAACAAACTGTTCCAGGCATCCCCCTTCAGCTCTGTCTGCCATTTAGATAACACTTTTTTTAATTCTTGAAAATCTAGAGGCTTAAGATCCCACTTCCCTTTCCCCTCTTGTTCGTCCAAACTAATATGTTCAAATTGAAATACCATTGAAAACTCACTGCCGTCCGGGTTGCTATACAATTTGGCGATCTCTGGCGTAGCGCCCCATGTTTCTCCAACCGTCAGCAGGTCTCCTGCTTTTTGAAACGTCTCCTTGCTGAGTTCCCTGATATACTTATGCAGATTCGGCCCGTTGCTGGTAATTTTCAAATCTGGCTCTTTTCCGATTAAGTCAATTACGTCAAGCCGAAAACCGCCTACACCCTTGCTTATCCACCAATTGATCATTTCGTAAATCTCTTGTCGGACTTTTGGGTTTTCCCAGTTGAGATCCGGCTGTTTTACAGAAAAAAGATGTAAATAATATTGTCCTATCTCGGGTACCCATTCCCAAGCTGAACCACCAAAGATGGAACCCAAGTCGTTTGGTGGCATTCCTTCAACGCCATCTCTCCAGACATAATAGTCATGGTACGGATTTTCTTTACTTTTTTTTGCTTCTTGAAACCATGGGTGCTCATCGGAAGTATGGTTCAACACCAAATCCATTATGATTCGAATGTCACGTTTCCCAGCTTCATGAATTAACATCCCCATATCATCCAAAGACCCGAACATCGGATCAATATCCCGATAGTCCGAAATATCATAACCGAAATCATCCTGAGGGGATTTACAAACTGGTGATAGCCAAATCGCACCGACACCGAGTTGCTGCAAATAGTCCAGACGGGAAACAATTCCTTTCAAATCGCCGATTCCATCACCATTACTATCTTGAAAGCTCCGTGGATATATCTGGTATACAACGATTTCTTTCCACCAATTTTTATTTTCCATTGTTCATTACAACCTTTCCAATAGACGCATAGTGTTTTTATCTTAATCAAGTCGCATCATACAATTACTCTTTTACCGATCCTACAACAATTCCAGTCACAAAATATTTTTGAAGCAGCGGATAAATCAGCAGTAGCGGGATGACAGCGACTACGATTTTGGCAGCATTTAGATTTTTGTTTGATATTTCAGTCAGGTTGCTGAGTTGTGCTGAGTTGGTGCCGGATTGAAGAAGTTCGGCAATATTCACGTTAAGGGACTGAATATAAGTCATTAGCGGATAATTGCTGACTTGGGTCATATAGATCAAACCGCTAAAAAAATCATTCCACGTTCCCACGATACTGAATAGTGCTACCGTCGCCAGCGCAGGGATGGACACGGGAACATACACTTTGAACAGAACCTGGAGCGGATTCGCCCCATCGATGAATGCTGCTTCTTCTAGCGCCTTAGGTACAGCAGAGAAGAAGTTCATGACAAGGATGACACTGAATATAGGGACAGCTCCCGGTAGAACAAGCGACCAAATTGTATTAAGCATATCGAGGTTTTTGATCAGTAGATAACTCGGGATCATCCCGCCGCTGAACAACATGGCAAAAATCATAACATTCATATAAATGTTTCTGCCCCTAAATTCCCTTTTCGACTTGGAGAGCGGGTATGCCATTAAAATAATAAGAATCATGTTGAGAATAAGTGTGAGCACAACACGTAGAACAGATATGCCAAAGGAACGCCAGAACTGAGCATCATCGATAATTTTCGTATACGCTGCTGTTGTAAAATTGACCGGTACGAGACCTACAGCATTAGCTGACACGGCCTCGCTGCTGCTGAATGAAATCGCAACGATATTCCATAACGGAAGAAGGCAGATCAATGCCAGCAATATGACGATGGCATTGATGACAAACCGGCCAATTCGATCTTTTAGGCTTACAGAATATGACATAGGCTTTGCCTCCTTAGAATATTTTTCGGTCGGTGTATTTCTTGGCCAAATGGTTGGCGGACAATAGCAAAACAATACCGATCACTGACTTGAACAGGCCAACAGCCGTACCGAAGCTATACTGTCGCCCAACGAGTCCAATCCGATATACATAAGTATCCAGAATATCTCCCGACTCATAGACAACCGGATTATACAGATTATAAATTTGATCGAAGCCGGCACTCAAAATATTGGTCAGACTCATCACTCCCATGAGCAGGATAATAGGCAGCATACCTGGCAATGTAATATGCCATACTTTTCTCCACCAGCTGGCTCCATCCATTCCTGCCGCTTCATACAGACCCGGATCAATCGAAGTAATTGCAGCCAAATAGACGATGGAACTGTAACCGAACTCCTTCCACACGTCTGTCCCAATAATCAGCGGCTGGAACCAGGTGTTGCTGCCGAGAAAATTAATATTCTCCAGACCGAAAAAAGCCAAAATTTGATTCACAATTCCATCCAAACTGAACATGTTAACAACCACGGATGCTAGAACTACCCAGGATAGAAAGTGTGGCAGATAAACAATTGTCTGTACGGATTTTTTAACGAATTTGATGCGGATCTCATTTAACAAAATGGAAAAAATGATAGCCATCATTGTTCCCAATAGAATCTTAGCAATGGCAATCACCAACGTATTACTAAAAACCTGTGCGATGTCCGGCAGCTTAAACATATAAATAAAATGCTTCAGCCCTACAAATTTGGAGCCAAACATCCCCTTGGCTGGTATATAATCCTGAAACGCCGTAATGACACCGACCATCGGAACATAGCTGAATACCAGTAAAAATAAAATTCCCGGAAGCATCATCATATGATACATGGCACCCGTGCCCAACCGAACTTTTGCTCTATCATTTCCCTGTTTCATGGATGGACCCCTTTCCTGAAGAAAGGCTACTTATCGCAGCCCTTCTAGCAGTTCATGATTGTTTATTTTTCGGATGCAGCCTCGTCTTCAATTTCCTGAATTACCTGGTCCCCACCTTGTTTCTTCCAATTGCTAACGAAAGTATCGAAGTAATCCAGAGATTCTGCACCAGTCACGATTTTGATGAAAGATTCCTGCTCCATCTTGGTCAGATTAGCCCATGTCTGTTTCATGCTTGGTGTAGTGCCAGAGAAAGCGGGTGTCATCCAGACGAATTTGTTTTCCCGTGTCAGTTTGTCGATGAGTCCCACTCCGTTGATACGCGAGTGATATTTCGCCCAGGCTGTTACGTTATCCGTATCCATATCGCTCAAGTAGGTTTGGATACTTTCAATATTGTTCTTTGATTCGGTTGTCCGGACCTGATCCAGACTAATCTCCCCTTTAATCCCGCGAACAACGTCAGAGTAATCATCCAGCAGCGAGGTAGCCGAGTTGACTTCAATATTAAAAGGTCTGGTAGAACCGTCTACGCCGTTCTCTTGATACTTGGCGGCTTCTGGCATAGATGTTTCCACATTTTTATCATTTGCCAGTTTATCGTAGAAAAGGTTTACTATTTTAACGGCAAGTTCCGGGTGTTCATATCCTTTTCTCACAACGATAAACTGATTGGCTGGATTGGCGTGTGCCACGTTTACCTTTCCGTCTGCATCCTCCAAAGTGTAAGCCGTGAATTTCGCATTCTTATCCATCTGCTTCACGCTGCTCAGACCCCAGTCGGGAATATGCCATGGTCCAAAAGCAATACCGCTTTGGCCGTTGGTGTACAGTGCCGTAATATCATCAAATGTGCGTGTTCCAAATTGCGGGTCGATGATGCCTCTCTTGAACCAATCTGCCATGACGCCTAACATCTGCTTGGTTTCCTTTGTTGTCGAGCCATAAACAATGCTGCCATCCTTTCCCTTCATCCAGTATTGAGGGAATGCACCCTTGGTGGAGGCAACTCCCAGCATGGTATAGGCGGAACCATTATAGTCACTTGTATTAAGGGTGTTCACAAAGGGAATACCTACCGGTTTCCCGGATTGGCCAGGATCTCTTTTCAGGAATTCCTTGGCCGTTTTCTCCACATCATCCAGCTTGATGGCCCCGTCTCCGTCTGCGTCAAGTTGGATACCCAGTAAATCCAGCCAATCCTGACGAACCCAGACCATGGTTGGCGCGGAATCTAGGGAAGTAGCCGGAAGTCCCATTAAACGTCCATCTATCGTCGCATTATCTAATGCACGGCCCTCATAAGATTCGTAAATGTTCTTGATGTTATCTGTGGCATACTGCTTGTAAATTTCCGTCATATCTTCAATCAGATCATTATCAACCAGTTCTTTGAGTTCATCCTTGGAATCGACACGCATCATGTCAGGCAGTTCCCCAGAGGCGATGGCGAGAGAAACCTGACGGCTGTAATCTTCTCCGTTGGCTTCAAATTGGTCTTTAATCTGAGCGTTAAATGTTTCTTTGACCAGCCGAGTATACGCGTTGTTCTCATACGTATCTCCAGCCGACAGTTTCGGGTTGGCTGTAGTCACACGACCCATCGTTACGGTTATTTCGTCTTTATAGGCACTGAATGGGTCTCCCGGTGTTACCTCATACTTGCCCGCTTCCTCCGCAGTGGGAGGGTTGGAGGAACCCCCACAGGCTGCAAGGGTTGAAATCATCAGAGCAGACATCGACAGCACGGCCAGACGTCTCGTCAACATTTTGCTTTTTATGAACCGTTTAGTTCTCATCACATTCGATTCCCCTTCGTTCTGAATATTTCCCTATCATTGTTGTTTGCGCTTTCATTATAAGACTCGGAGAAGACAAATCGAGATAGGGATTGAACGTCTGTTTGGATAGAGAAATGTATGCGGTTTCATCTGGGATCATAAAGCCTGAGTTGGCCTGTAAGCATTTATCCTACCTACCGACATACATTTGTCTATCCTTACTTACTAATCAAAGTGAAGAACAAAAAAACCGGCAGCTCCTGAAACAGGAATCGTCGGCTTGATTAATGGAATTTTAAGATGGTCTTCAGCGATGATTATGGGCTGCGGTCACCTCCACAGTCACTTGATCGCCCCCTTGTTCCTTCCATTCCTCGACAAATTGACCAAATGAATCGATCGGTTCAGCGCCTAAAATAATTTTTAAAAATGTATCATGTTCCAGTTTTGATAGTTCACCCCAAGCCTTCTCCATCGTTGGAGTTCGTATATAGGTAAGGCTTCGAACTTTATGGATGTTTGGATCGAAAAAATTTCTTCCGCCTACAAGAAGCGAATAACCCCGCATAAAGCTGTCGCTGTGTTCATTCCAATAGGAAATACCATATTGATCATAAGGCTTCAATTTGGTTTGTTTTATTGTCGAAACTAAGTTTTCCAGCAATTTGTATTCAGACTTGTCCTTGAAATCGGCGGGTGTTTTGGTTCCCATCAGAATATCCTGCGCGGCCTTCGATTCATATCGTGCTTCATCTGCCGGAGCAAAGAAATTGCGGCCCAGCATAAAACGCGTACCGTACTTGAACTCATCACGAAGGTACAGATTGTTAATTTTAATGATCGCTTCGGGATGAGCATATCCTTTTCGTACCACCAAGAATGAACTTGACGGATTATCCACCTTCACATGGTATGCTCCGTTTGCATCCAGCGGGAGTGCGTATGCTTGCCAGTTCGCCTCCGGCTCGTTCTGCCAAGCGCTCGGAAGGGGCCAGTACCCAGCATAAAAACCTTGAAAGAACATCCCCGCCTGACCGTTAATAACTGTTTCTTCCGCTTCTTTGCGGATACCCAGTTCTGGATCGAGAAGGCCTTTGGCGTACATTTCACGCAGTTTGACCAAGGCCTCCTTCGTTTCCGGTAGAACCGAACCGTATACAGGTTTTCCATCTTTGCTCAGCCAATATCCCGGGAAAGATCCAAATGCTGCGAAGATTGGGGTTAGATCAAAAGAAAAAGCACTGTTGTTGAAATCGTTATACAGTCCAGTGCTTGAAGCAAGGCCAATCGTATCCCGCTTACTGTTTCCATCTGGGTCATTCTCTACAAAGGCCTTGGCGATAGCTTCCAGATCATCTACCGTTTTCGGCGGCTTCAGTCCAAGACGGTCCAGCCAATCCTGTCGAATCCAGAGCATGCTGAAGTCTTCCGCTGTCACAGAAGGAACAGCCATCATCTTGCCATCGAAGGTCACTTGTTCCATAGCCAATCCGTTTGTGCTATCAATAATTTTTTTTATTTCCGGTGATGCGCTACTATTGTATGCCTCGGTTAGGTCTTCAATTTCTCCAGCCTTGATCATCTCGTTCAGCTGCAGCTGATTTACAATCATGGCATCCGGCAGATCATTGCTGGCGATAGCCAGATCGATTTTCTGACTCAGATTTTCCTTCGACACCTGCCATAATACCTGGACATCAATGTTAAGGTTTTGTTTAATCATCGTTTTCCATATATTCTTCTCAAGTGTTTCTCCTCCTGAGAGATCCGCGCCTGTTGGATCTACCACATATCCCAGTCGGATGGAAACGGGATATTCATATTTCCCCAATGGATCGGCAGCGGCAGTGTCCGAGATTGTTTTCGTTGGTCCCATTGGCGATTCCCGGAAGTATGGGTTGCTGAAATATACTGTCACTGTAATTAAGCTGACGACAAGAACACATGCAGCCATCTTCTTAATCATCGTTTTCCCTTCTTTCGCCCGGATTATTGGTCATCTGGGAGAGTACGCTATTTATCCCCTCTGCCGAGCTGTCGATATTCGCTTGGCAGCAGACCTGTCAATTCGCGAAAAATTCGGCTGAAATATTTTTCATCCGTATAACCCACTCGCTCCGCAATCCAGAAAATCGTGTTGGTTGTATTCAATAAATACTCTTTAGACTTCTCTATTCGTATAAATCGGGAGTACTCATTAAAGGTTTTCCCCATCAAATCCTTGAAGCATTGACTGAAATAGCTTCGGCTGATGTTCAGTTGTTGGGACAGACCTGAAGCTGTAAAAGCTTGGTCCAAATTATTTTGCATGATCATAATCGCTTTTTTCACGGCGTCTACAATTTCTTGTGAATACGAAGTCTGTTCATCTGCCTTACGAATGCCCACAGAGGTCTGCTTGATCCAATCTTCTACCTCGTACCAGGATTGAAAAGAATGGATCATTGAGATTCTACCCAACGTAGTCTGAGCAAAAAGGTGATTCCATTCCATAACTATAGAGTATAGCAATCCCATCAGCTGGCCTTTATGCAGTCTTAGTGATTTGAACTGTTCAATCAGTTGGTTGTAATAACTGTCGTTGTGGGTCCATGGTGATAGGAACCAACTTTGCCTAATACGATCCATGTCTTCATCCTGCGGTTCTATTGGAAATGAGTCCTCCACATTCATCGAAACGGAAATGACAGGATCATAAGGATTGTATGCATAGAATAAGGACGTTTCTGTATAATTCATAATCCAGTTTTGGATTTGCGACCATGTTCGCTCTTGTACATCGGACATAACCAGCAAGGCGACTTGGGGAACTTGATCCAGGGATTCCTTCAGTTTATGGAACAGCTGATCCTCTACGTCCATGGGTGCCGTCCACATCCAGCTGTTCCGTTCAACCTCCCATCGGATCTCGTCTACATTGGATGTCAGTTCAATCGGCCAGCTCTGTCCTGACTTGCGATCCAGTGAAACAAGTGCATACACATGGCGATAATGGACATTGGTCTCACTTAGCAGAGGCAGCTTTCGTCTTGTATTCGCCAGCTCGTCAATCCGGGTATGTATTCGATGCAGCACGTGTTCGAATTGCTCCTTCTCGAGCTGAACTTTGGCTATATAGTCGATGGCTCCAAGTCTGAGCGCTTCCTGGATATAATCAAAATCTTGATGCAGTGTTAATACAACAATATGTAGTTCTGGATAGAGCTGCCTTGCAGCTCGCATCAGTTCAATACCTGACATCACCGGCATCGCGAGATCTGTCAGCATCAGATCGACCGGTTGGGCTTTCAGAAAATCCAGTGCTTTCAACCCGTTACTTGCTTCTCCTATAACCTCCATATTGAACTCGTTCCACGGCATCGCGGAGCTTATTCCTTTTCGTACTAATTTATCGTCATCCACTATCAATACCTTAATCATCCTCAGACATCTTCTCCTTTGATAGGAAGTATGAGCAGTATACTTGTCCCTGTACCCAATTCACTTTCGATCACCAGTTGTGCTTGATCTCCATACTGTGCCCTCAACATGCGGTGGACATAATTGAGTCCGATGCCCATCCCTACTTTTTTATGTTCAGCTATACGATTATTCAGAAGTCTTTGAATCGCTTCCTCGGTCATGCCTGCTCCATTATCCTGTATTAAAATATTCAGCGTTTTGGCAAGTGTAACTTCAATTTGAATAAAACCTTCGTCACTCAGTCCATGATAAAGTGAATTTTCAACCAACGGTTGCAGAATAAAACGAGGCACAGGTATTTGAAGAACTTGATCATCTGCTGAAATACGCACGTCAAATTCAAAGTCATATCGAATTTGCTGCAGGATTAGGTACTGTCTTAGCGCATCAATTTCCTCTTCCATCGTGGATACTTGCCCTAATTTACCCAAATTGTAATACAACAGCTTGTTTAAGGATTGCACCAACTTGTCAATCTCTCCTTGTCCGTTCATGACGGCCAGCCAGTGCACAGTATCCAGCGTATTCATTAGAAAGTGAGGATTGATCTGATATAACAATTTTTCCACTTCCAAATCTGCACGAATCTTCTCTTTCTGCTGCACTTCCTTGAACAGGTCGCCGATTTGATGCTGCATATTTGAGAATTCTCCCAACAGAAAATCAAACTCGGGAATTTGAGTGCGGGTCTGGCTGCCTGCCTTTTGTGGATTCTGAGACATTCCGTTAATTTCCGAATGGAACAGGCCTAGTGGTTTGTAAACCATCTTCCACAGAAGCCAAGCCAGAAATACGGTAAAGCCGAGAAAAAATAAAGCGACCAGTAATATTTGAAGCAACCATTGGTTTTTCTCCTGTTGATACTTAGCCTGCGAAATTACCGATATGACGCTCCAATTCTGACTGGAGTCCTCCTTAAGCCAATGGTAATCACGGGATATTCCATCTTTTGCAGTACCTTTCGATATGCTGGAGAAATTCTCTCCGACCTTCATCGCTTCTGGAATTTCACTGTAAACAATGTTGCCCTCACCATTCAGGATTAAATGCGATAAAGCTCCTTTGTATTGATTGTAACCCAGTATATCCTGTGTAAGACGAAAGCCGGATTCGACGTAAATATATACATCGTCCCTTTGAGGCAGCTGTACCTTTCGCATAGCAGATAAAACAAGCTGATCATCAAATCGGTTCATACTCATATGGGGACCATAGTACGCAATGCCATATGATTTGGAAAGCACAGGCAAAGACTCGGGAGAAAAACGATCTTTGATGGGAAAGTTAGCGAACTGTGTAGTGCCTTCTTTCTGGAAATAGTATAAGGTCAGACCTATATTCGGATTAGTAAACGTTACGACATTTAACTCATTCTTTAATTCATCTCTAGCCTCAATCAATTCAAATATATTGGAGGAAGGCTTCAAGACTTCATCCAGTTTTTTTCCTAATGTACCACTATATGATAATTGCTGAGTAACATGATTCAGGTTGGTAATTGAATTTTCCAGTGATGAAGTTACCTGCTGTAGATTGCTCCGAATTCCATCATTGATTTTATTCGCAAAAATGGAATCAATGGTATAGTAAGAAATTGCAAATATACTGATAAAGGGAATAAACGCGCTGAGAAAAAACAATAAAAAGATTCTTTTTTTAAGTGTCATTCCGACCCATTCTCCTTAGGTAAATGAAAGAGCAAGCCCCTGGTTATGAAGCTTGCTGTTTATGAACAACAGCTCTATCAATTATCGTATTCCTCTTAGGCAGCGACCTATTTGAAAATTGGCGACATCTTAATCCGATTCAGATTGAAAAAATCAGGATACTTGCATCTCAGTGAGGTCCAATTCTGTTCATAATTATAGATTGATATTCAAATATGTCAAACGCTTTCATGGAATTTATAGAACTTATTCTCCCTTCCTCTTTGCATATATGACTTGCCGTTTTTAATTGCTTATTGTAGTTGAATTTTCTGCATGTAAAAAGGGCTCACTCCGTCTTCAACAAGTGAAATAAGCCTTCTAAGCTTTCAATAACATTTTCTACTCCTAATTCTTATAAATGGTGTTGTTGATCAGGATTGGATGCCAAAGCAACAAATAATTTTTCTTCTTCACTCAGCGCTTGTAGAAATTGTTCTCCGGCCAGATTGGGAGCAAACACCAGGTAACGCGGCCTGACGATTCATATTTTTCCTTCTTTCGGAGTTTAGCTATAAACCTCTTGTTCCAGCACCCGATTTACAGCCTTGATAAAGGCAAGATAACCACCATCGGTATCGTTCCGATGAGGAAGAGCCAAAAACATTGTCTCTTCAACCTGGTTATCGTCTAACTCATAGCTGTTTGTCAGGATTTCTCTGATCTCATCGACGGGTGTACCGAGAGCAAACTTCTGAGCTGCTTTATAGATATCATAGTTCTCATAGATATCCTTCCGTGTCACCTTCTGCAAATCGATAAAATCATATATTTTTTTAACGGAATACAGCACCGCCAGCACAATTGAGATCAGACCCGCACTTGTTAAAATTTCATTCATTCCCCATACCTCTTTCCCTTTCACTCAGTTGACAGCTTAGCCGATGAAACAGACGAACAAGGTAGTGCCCATCTCACATGCCGAACCTCCTTATCCTCTTTACTTCAGAGTTCAGCGTAACATTTTCACCATTAGTTTAGGATTAGGGTTTTCATATAGGTATAAAGATCATCTTAAGATTTAGATGGCAGATGAAAAATAAAGAGACCATGCTCCATAAGAGCATGATCTCTAATTACATAATGGTATTGTTACCTAGCCATCATCTCCAACCTGAAGCATACGGTAACCAACTCCGATATGTGTTTGAATAAACTTAGTTTGTGATGATGTTTTTTCTATTTTTTTTCTCAGCGTTGCCATAAACACACGCAGGGCAGGAATGTCATAGCTGTGGTTGCCCCAGATTTCATGCAGGATAAAATTATGGGTCAGTACTTTGCCTACATGTTTTGCCAGCAGGCAAAGCAGTTTATATTCGCTTGGGGTCAGGTGAATTTCTTCTTCACCGATCCATACGCATCCTGCTGCATAATCAATTTTCAAATTTCCATTAATAAAGCTGGAAGCATCCTTCAGGAGCTTATCACTGTCATTTCGAATTCTTCGTAAACTGACTCGAAGTCTGGCCAGCAGTTCTTCTACACTGAAGGGTTTTGTTAGATAATCGTCCGCTCCGGCATCCAGCGCATCTATTTTATCCCGATCTTCGCTGCGTGCGCTGACCACGATAATAGGCATATTCGACCATGCACGAAGCTTTTTAATGATATCTACACCATCCATATCCGGCAGCCCCAAATCCAGAATCATTAGATCCGGCTGCTTGGATACTGCTTCTAAAATCGATGCTTCCCCTGTTTCAGCCGTATGATATTTATACCCCTGTGTCTCCAGCGTTGTCGTAATCAGCTTGCGGATGGGTTTATCGTCCTCCACAACAAGAATAAAAGGTTTATTCATGAACATTCACTTCCTCAGCTTGCAGGGTAAAATAAAAAACCGTCCCTTTAGGGATATTGTCCTTAACACCAATAGTACCTCCATGAGCATTCACAATTGATTTGCACAGAGAAAGCCCCAATCCTAATCCACGACGTCCGTCCCCATGAATGTTGTCTGCCGTATAAAACATCTCAAACAGTCTAACCTTGACTTCTTCTGAAGAAATACCGGGGCCATCATCTGAGATTTCTACAATGACTATATGTCTCTCGCGTCTTGCTGAAATTGTGATGTGAGAGCCATCTTGGGTATACTTGATTGCATTATCAATCATATTGATCAATACCTGAACAATAAGTCGGGAGTCCATTCGAGCCATCATCAATTCATCATCCAGTTCCGTCTGAATGACATGCTTCACATTGTTGCGATTCACATGAAGCAGAGCCTCCGAAATGACTTCCTCCATTAATTCTGCCTGAAAATTCAGATTTAGAGTACCACCTTCGATTCGACTAATAGACAGCAAATTTTCTACCAAATTGATTAACCACATGGAATCGTCATATATATCCGTATATAGACCTTTTTTCTGTTCCTCGTTTAGTACCTCTGGGTTTCCAAGAAGAATCCCCGCATTGCCTGAGATGCTGGTAAGTGGAGTGCGTAAATCATGAGAAATGGACCGAAGCAGACTGGCACGGAGTTGCTCCTGCTGGATTTGCATGGAGATCTCTTGTTGTCTTTCGTTCAGTTTTTCTTTCTCTAGCGCCAGCGCGCATTCTCCCAGCATGGCAAGCATTAGGCTATTTTCAAAAACTTCTAAAGGTTCTTCCTCATCCATTACAATAGCTGCCACCGCAAGAACCTGCTCTCCTCCACGCACCGCATGATATAGACACTTAGCGCCAAAAAAAGTATCCGTCGTTGCTCCTGCACGCTTGTTGTTTTTATATACCCACTCTGCAACTGCACGTTCGTTGCCTCCTGTGTAGACCCCTGGATCAACTGCAGATTCTTTCTTTGGAAAAAACTGCGGCGCCAACAGTACCCCTTGGTCAACTGAATAGAAAATGACCATTCTGTCCAACAACTTTACCATTTGATGTGCCATTTCATTAATAATAGCCGGAGAGTCTTTGGCCTGTTGCAATTTCCGGCTTGTTTCCAGAAGCACCTCGGTACGGTAAGCTTTTTGCGCGGATTGCCGAGCCTGCTCTCTTACTCGCATAGTTAGTGTACTCGTCATGAAAGAAGCAGCCAGCATGACCAGAAAGGTGACCGGATAGCCTGAATCATAAGCCTGTAAAGAATAATAAGGCTCGGTAAAAAAATAATTAAACACAAGTACACTCATAACCGAAGAAATGGCGCTATACATTCTGCCCTTGGTCACAATTGCATTTAACAAAACTCCCAGAATGTACACGGTGATAATGTTAGCTTCTCGGAATTCCAAATACTTAAACCACAAGCCAATAATTGTGCACACAGCCAAGATAGCAATGGTCTTGATAGTATCTGCCAACGACAGCAATGGGTATTTTTCGTAAAAAGGCAATCTTTTATAGAAGGAAGACTGAGTATAGGGGATAATATAGATTTCAATATTAGGAAGTAAGGCCGTTAGTTTATCACTTACATTGGATTTTGCAAGCCCTCTCCTCTTGTAAGGGGAGCGTCCTAGGACAATTTTCGATACACAGCTTGTTTTGACATATTCGGCAATCTGTCCTGGAATATCGTCTCCATACATCGTTGCGATTTGTGCACCCATTTGCTCAGCCAGCCTAAGGTTCTCCCTTAACTCCGCTTTATTTTTTGATGTCAATTCTCTCGCTTCTGGTGTTTCCACAAACAACGCGGTGAAATGACCATGAAAAGCTGCCGCCATTCTTGCTGCTGTTCGGATCACTTTCTTATTGGAAGCAGCCGAAGACAGACAGACCAGAATATGTTCTTTCGTATCAAATTCATTTCTTTTCGCCTGCTCACTGATTTGCTCCGCGATTCGGTTTAACTGACTTGCTGTATTACGCAAAGCAATTTCACGTAGAGTCGTCAGCTTCTCTTTGGTAAATAAATGAGCCTGTGTATTCTCCTCCTCAGGGTAAATCTTTCCCCTATTCAAACGTCCTATTAAATCATCCGGTTCAATATCGACTAATTCCACCTGATCAGCACTGTCAAATACACTGTCCGGTATGCGTTCGTCAACGGAAATGCCAGTAATGGAGTAGACAATATCCGTTAGACTTTCGATCTGTTGAACATTCATCGTCGTATATACATGAATTCCTGCGCGAAGAAGTTCCTCCACATCCTGATATCTTTTTTTATGTCGGCATCCTGCCGCGTTGGTATGGGCCAAATCGTCCAATAAAATAAGGTCAGGACTTCTCTGGAGCGCTTGGTCCAGATCAAATTCCTTAGTTGAGGATTCTTTATTTGAAATTTTGATGTAAGGAAGAAGTTCAAGTCCTTCCAATAACGCCGCAGTGTATGGCCGGGCATAATGTTTAATATATCCAACTACGATATCTATACCCTCTTTTTGCTCTTCGTGAGCGTCGCTAAGCATTGCACAGGTCTTCCCAACACCTGGTGCATATCCAACAAAAATTTTCAGTCTTCCTCTACTTTTTCTTACCGGCAAGTCAGTAATTCGATCAAGTATGGACCCGGCATCGTTCTGTTTTGCTGCCATCCTGTGCCCACCCTCTACTATATTCTCTCTCAATCCATAGTATATCATGAGCAAAATCAGTACCGTATTACGAATTTGCCTACAGCATTAAGATTGTATTAAGATCCGCTCTTATGTAATAACATCCTCAAAGAAGCCTCAAAATCCTGATTCTGTCCTAGCTTTCTCAGTGGAAGGATAGCAGCACAAAATAATATAAAAAGCTTTCACAAGCTGGTTCAGCCTTTTCTCATATTCACGGCATAGAAGATTGAAAAACAAGGATTCAATGCTTTGGCTTCATCTGTCATAGCACGTTTTGACATCTTCTCCTTCCATTTCAAATTTCATTGTTAGAATTTCCTATATGATTGGTAATTGTAGAGCTGGCAGCAGACGCAGGCATTTCAGAAATGCAAATCGGCACAAATGCTAGAACTAATAAAAACAAACTACATTTCTTCCACATCAATTCTTCCTCCTTAAGTCAGAGAAACGAAGGAAAGTACCCTGCCAAGTAGACATAGTTTCTTCTTCATGTCTGACTGACAGGGTACAATTCATTCTTTATAGTTTTTGCTTATTCTTGTATTCTTCGGCTGAGACACCTTATTATGGTATGCTCATGTTGTGCCACAAAGCTATTGTCGGGTACACATAAAGTCCATCCGTATGCTCAACGACATACCCTGCACCTGTAAATAAAAAGGGCTCGATTGTAATTACCAAGCCCTCTCCCTCTTCCAATACCGTGGCTACACAAATTCTTATTTACTAGGAAGAAGATAAAGAACTTACAAAAAGGTTTATAAATGTGTCAGGAGGATCTAGCTAGAGATGTTGGAACCAGAGGTTACATTAGTCAAATTGAGAAAGCAAATGCGATGCCCTCTTTTGAGATCATTAGCAAGCTTGCGGAGCGATTAAATTGCTCAATTAGACTGTGCCCCCGGGTTTCACCGCATTTATTTTTTCGAATAACCCCCTCTTCAGTTTTCCTTTTCACCCACATATCGATCAAGGCCTTGTCAGGTTTTCCAAAGTATGAACTGTACACTTTCCGGAAATATAATATAATCTCTCATCTTTAGTTCGGGCAGTCGTTCCAAAATATAAAAAGCCGCTAAATAAGCGACTAATTAAATGGTCAATGTCCTTTTTTTCTTCGATAACTAGACGCAAAGCCAACGACATGAGCTTTTTATTGCGCATTGAATTATTCCAAGCTCTCTTTGCCCTGTAAGTTCATTCAAGAGTACTGGTTATTTTGTTGGATCATCTATGCTCCTTTGCCTTGAGATTAGTGAGTGATACTGACGGTTTCGATCAGTTTTATTCATATAACAATATCGAAGCTGTGTAGTATGGTTGAGGTTGTGAATATACTAGGCTGAATTATCATTAAGAGAAGTATGGATAAATGTATCTATTTAAGTGTATACACCCCGATATTTTTCTCATTTTATATGGACTAATATGTGAACCTACCGTAGCGGAATGAATCTCATATGTGATTTTGTAGAAGAATATTGAGTTGTGTTACCGCTTTGCATTTACATATTTTACAGTAACACAAAATTAAAATTTGCCCCTTTTCACATGATCTTAGTAGTCAGGTCAACTCCAGTTTCACTGTGGTAATCTCTAAGACAAAGTTTGAGGGCCAACTTTGTGTCCATTCCCCTTTAAGGGGTAAATGTATGTCTGGTAAAAAATGTACTGGTTGTTCATAACCCTCTCAAGGATAGAGACTATCAGATGCTTATGGAATGAAAAAAATGATTTAGATGTTCGGCAAACAATTTAGGATTTTCCATAGCGGCAAAATGACCGCCTTTATTCGCTTTCTCCCAGTACGTAATATTATAGGCGCGTTCTACCCAGCTTCGGGGAGGCGTGGGCAGCTCCTTGGGAAATAAGGAAACCCCTGTTGGAACAGTAACACGCTGATCTTCGGTGAAATGCAGTGGCATTTTGGTACCTTCAGTATATATTCGCATGGAAGAAGCAATCGAATTGGTAAACCAGTAAATCGATATGTTAGTGAGGATATGATCAAGTGAGAAAGACCTTTCGATATCCCCGTCACAGTCACTCCAACCTTGAAATTTTTCTACCATCCAGCTGGCAAGACCGGTTGGGGAATCACTTAGTGCAAAAGCCAGTGTTTCCGGCTTCGTTCTATGAAGGGCGCTATAAGCACCTTCTCGGTCCAACCACTCAGCTACGATGTCTAAGTAAGCTTGCTCTTCTTCGCTAACAGATGGTGTATTCGGAGTGAGGGGTGGCTTGTAGCTTCCTGGAATATAATTGAGATGAAGTCCCATCACCCGTTCAGGGTACATGAATGCTAACCATGTTGAGACCCCTGCTCCAATATCCCCTCCCTGAACCCAATACCTTTCATAATCCAAACGATCCATAAGTTTTGCCCAAAGCGTAGCTACGTATTTGGACCCCACTCCCGGTCGTGTGGGTTTACTCTAAAATGCAAAGCCTGGCAATGAGGGAATAATCACGTCAAAAGCCTCTTCAG
Source organism: Paenibacillus sp. FSL R7-0340 (assembly GCF_038002205.1). Taxonomy (NCBI): domain Bacteria; kingdom Bacillati; phylum Bacillota; class Bacilli; order Caryophanales; family Paenibacillaceae; genus Paenibacillus; species Paenibacillus sp. FSL R7-0340. The sequence continues at coordinate 3,156,960 of NZ_JBBOBY010000001.1, read as the reverse complement.
CATGTCCACCATATAGTGATGGAGTTGTTAGATAAGGGATTAGTTCTAACATCTCTACAAATGATCCTGGCCATCCATGAGTCAACAACAGTGGTCGTGCGGATGTGCCTTCACCCCGAACGTGTACAAAGTGTATATCGAAGCCATCCACATGTTCCATAAACTGCGGGAAACGGTTTAACCATGCTTCCTGTTCACGCCAGTTGTATTCCGTGCTCCAATAATCAACTAATCTCTTCAAAAAGGAACGGTCTGTCCCCAGAGCCCATGGTTCTACAGAGAAATTCGAAGGCCATCGAACCTGTTTTAGTCTCATAGACAGATCATGCAGTTGTTGCTCTGGAATTGAAATTTTGAACGGTTCCATTCATTGTTTCCTCCCTTGTAGATTATTTTACGATCAGAAGGATTCTATTGTATGATGGATCTGTTCATTAATAAAATTGAAATATTCAAAATCATTATCATTTTTATCGATAGAAATTAGACACCTTATTACATTTTAGACGATTATCGAAATCGGAAGTTATACAGGGGCTGCATCGCAATTGGGATACACTCAGTCCACGATCACTGCCCATATACAGTCGCTTGAAGAAGAGATTGGCGGGGAGCTTTTCACTTACGAAAGAAGGCACTTGAAACTTACTCAATTAGGGAGAGAATTAATACCTCTGGCAGAAGATCTACTGGCTACTCATGACCAGATTAGAAATATACGAAGCAACCAGGAGGTTAAAGGTGCTATAAAGGTGGCTGCACCAGAGTCTTTAACAATTTCTAGATTAAGCCCGATTATAAGGGAATTCTCTTTGAAATATCCTCATGTCAAATTCATCCTTATCAACGGTACATGTGAACAAAACCAGGTTGACTTAATCAGTGGACGTGTAGATGTGGCTTTCATGGTCTACCCGGAAATACATCCGGAAAAATGCATTCATTATTCTTTGGCCCAGGAGAACATTGTCCTGGTGTGCAGCAATGACGGTCCAGACCATTTCGATGAATATAAGCGAGAGAACACCAACCATTTTTTTATTACGAATTAAGAAAGCTGTAGTTATCGGACCATGTTTGAAAGATATCTTGTAAAGCATGATATTCACCCATTTCAAACCATGGAGTTATGGAGTATTGAGGCGATTAAACAAACCGTTATGAGTGGGCTTGGATTTTCTTTTTTGCCTTATATTACAGTTAAAGAAGACGTGAATAGAGGAAAACTTAAAATCGTAAGTCATTCCGAAAAGTTCGATCCGATATACTCCCATATGCTGATTAAAAAGAAAAAGTGGTTATCTCCAACAGTAAAAGCTTTCTCTGAATTTGTGATAAAGTCGATCCGTGAAACGGATAACGAACTCGAAAGTTCAAGATGACTACCATTTATTGGATAATTGGTAATCGGGCCATGTTCTTGTCCCTCGACATTCCTTCCATGTCTCGTCAGCATATTGATCAAACAATTCGCCGGCTTCCACAAATTTGTCAGAGATTCAATCAGTTCTCGAACCAAATTAAATTCGCCGCGATATGAAATAATATCAGCAAGTCAGCGCTTGATACAAGAGACAAACGCAGTTTTGTCTTAAATGCATTGTTTGTGGATGGAGAAACCTACTGATTTTTCAACTCGATTCCCAGCTTTTCTTTTGTCCATTTGGTATGATTTCTCCTGGTTTGAACTTAACATCTGGACCCCATGGTCACAAATACGTAATTGTTACCGGTTGATCGTATTTACCGTTCTTATCTCCAGCCTGGCACATGTAGTTTTTGTGTCACCCGGCTTGTGACCGCTCGCTATTGCTGCTGCACCCGTTCAACACGGCCGACATGTCAACACACCTACCATCAGCAGACTGCCGATCCGTCTTCTTTTTACTTTCGTTCAACTTTGTCACCCCAGTCTAGGTAATGTAGATTACAGCATTTATAATAATGAATGAATCAGGTAACTGCCCATACTAACTTTACAACATTTATTGCACTAATTTAGGATACTGGAAATTGGATATCAGTGTTGCATTAATGCAATCTCCCCTGGACAGGCAAAAGCATCCCTGCAGGGCTGCCTCTTCTGCTGCAATCATTCATACTAATTACTCGTATATTTTATCCAGTCATGTTCAGCATACAACGTATGGACATAGTGTGTTTAACTAATGCCAACTTAAAGTTTCACCCGTCGATTGAGCTTGCTTGGAATAACAGGTCGGATATCTCGATTTTGCAAAAGGTCCAGCATGCCATTGGTATCGTAATTTACGTTCCTTTCGATTCGCTTTTTTTAGAAAATAGAATGATATTGTTATTTTTGATAGAACATGCTATGATTGCGCCAAATAAAACCATTATTTGCAATCAATTTACATATTAATATTTAATAACCCAATGTTTATGATTACTATACTTTCTCCAACACATAACTGGAGTTGTCAATAAATGAACAGAGACCAGTATATGGTGACTCTCCTCTCGTAGTTCACTTTTAAGTTCAATAAATGTAAGCGATTTCATGTCTATTTCTCGTGCCCTCTTCACAGCAGTTCTCCTTACGGGTAGAGGTCTGAGTATATTCTTGAGTTTGATAAATTTACGAATAGCTCGGCTTTGGACCATATAAAAAAACGGAGGTTATTGTTATGATTAGAAAATGTCTAGCTTTATTTCTCTCCTTCACTTTATTGCTTGGTGTCTCTCTCGTGCTAAGTGTAGATGCTGCCAATCGACCACTGGCTAAACTCCCTGGAAATTCCAACCCTCTAGTGGATCATAAATTGGGAGCTGATCCCTATTCATTGGTATATGGTGGAAGGGTGTATGTCTACATGTCAAGTGATACGTATGTTTATAACAATGATGGATCGATTAAAGACAATGACTTCAGTGCACTGGATCGCATCCAGGTCATTTCCTCCGCGGACATGGTGAATTGGACGGATCACGGAACGATACCGGTCGCAGGTGCCAACAACAAGAACAACGGTAGAGGCATTGCCAAATGGGCCTCTAACTCCTGGGCTCCAGCAATTGCGCATAAAAAATTGAATGGCAAAGATAAATTCTTTCTTTATTTTGCCAATGGTGGGGCAGGAATTGGAGTCCTGACAGCAGACACGCCGATCGGACCTTGGACAGACCCCCTCGGTAAAGCGCTTGTGACACATAGTACGCCTGGAATGGCTGGCGTGACATGGCTTTTTGATCCGGCTGTGTTGGTGGATGATGATGGCACAGGATACCTGTATAGCGGTGGGGGAATTCCTAACGAATCCGATCCCGCTTCCATTGCTAATCCTAAAACAGCTAGAGTGATCAAGTTGGGGGCCGATATGATAAGTGTTGTTGGAAGCACAACCACCATTGATGCACCTTACTTATTTGAAGATTCCGGTATTCATAAGTACAATGGCAAATACTATTATTCCTACTGCATTAACTTTGCCGGGACACACCCGCCACAGTACCCTGCAGGTGAAATCGGCTATATGGTCGGCGATAACCCGATGGGCCCCTTCACTTATAAAGGCCATTTCCTGAAAAACCCCTATACATTCTTCGGCGTTGGCGGCAACAACCACCATGCTGTATTTAACTTTAAAAATGAGTGGTACGTCGTGTATCATGCCCAAACGGTCAGCAAGGCACAAATTGGAAATGGAAAAGGCTATCGCTCTCCTCACATTAATAAACTGGTGTACAATACCGATGGAAGCATCCAGGAGGTACAAGGGAATATGACTGGAATAGCTCAGCTATCCAATCTAAATCCATATACCAGAGTTGAAGCGGAAACCATCGCGTGGCAGGCGGGTATTACGACCGAGCCCACTCAAGCCACTGGCGGTCCGGTCAGTAATCTGAATGTGACCAATATTCACAATGGGGACTGGGTCGCTGTCGGGAAGGCTGATTTTGGCTCTACCGGAGCAAAGACGTTCAAAGCCAATGTTGCCACAAGTGTCGGTGGTAGTATTGAAGTACGTCTTGACAGTGAGACAGGCCCTTTAGTCGGCACCTTAAAAGTACCTTCAACTGGAGGTATGCAGACCTGGAGAGAAGTAGAGACCACGATCAATAATGCAACTGGGGTTCGCAACATTTATCTGGTGTTTACTGGGACAGGAAACGGCAATCTATTTAATTTGGATGCCTGGCAGTTTACCCCCAACACGGGGAACAATACGGGGACAAAGGTTGAAGCTGAGAACATGAACATTGGCGGCACTTATGCGGGCAAGATCAGTACACCTTTTGACGGGGCTGCTCTGTATGCCACTGCTGACTATGCATCATACTCACAGTATTTTGCCAACCCTACGCATAATATCTCAGTACGGGGGGCTTCAAGCAATGCTAGTACGGCCAAAGTGGACTTGGTTATTGGAGGAGTAACTGTGGGTTCCTTTTATTTCACGGGCAAAACGCCGACTGTCCAAACTTTATCCAACATTACTCACGCTACCGGAGATCAGGACGTCAAACTCACCTTGACGAGCGATGACGGAACCTGGGATGCCTACGTGGATTTCATTGAATTTTCATTATGATCGCTCGTATTTATCTTAGCCAAATGTTTACTATATTGAGAATATATGGGTGTTTCATCCTCAGTGACTTACAAGTGTAACCCATGGAAAACGCCCTCTGGTGCTCGGGATTTGCTAGGGAAGCTCCCTAGTGTAATCTCGGGCACCATTTTACCTTAAATGGCTCCCTTTATATCCGTATTACAAAAATTGACATTTCGTATGAAAATAAGTAGTATAATTAGAAACATTTATTAATTTCTCGTTCCTCTCTATTCAAATTCCTGATCCTATCTAATTTAAGGAGTGAAAATGCTATGTGCGCACGAATGCTAAAAGCGAATGCAAGGAATGTAATCGGTAATTATTGCAAATGGATCGCGACTGGTATGATTTTAACTCTCACGGGATGCTCCCTTGCATCCGCCACCCCTTCGCCCTCTTCCTCAAGTAAAACCAGTAGTGAACCCGTCTCCTCCCTAGTTACATTTCAATTGCAAGAGGCTACGATTGCTCAGATGCAGGACGCGATGAAGTCAGGAGCACTGTCGAGTGTCGAACTCACCGCCCTGTACCTTAACCGCGTATATGCCTATGATTCTAGTGGCATTCGGCTGAATTCCATCCCTGTTCTGAACCCCGACGTACTAAAAGAAGCCGCTCAGGCTGATCAACTAAGGGCACAGGGTATTAAGACCGGTCCTCTACAAGGCATCCCCTACACGGTTAAAGACAGCTACAAGGTTAAGGGACTCACTGTTGCTTCTGGATCTCCGGCTTTCAAAAATCTGATGGCAAAAGACGATGCCTTTACAGTAGAGAAGATACGCAAATCCGGTGGGGTGCTCATTGGTAAAACCAACATGCCACCAATGGCAGCAGGGGGAATGCAAAGAGGCGTTTATGGCCGTGCTGAAAGTCCGTACAATCCAAATTATTTGGCTGCAGCTTGGTACTCTGGCTCCTCTAACGGATCTGGCGTATCAACAGCCGCCAACCTTGCTGCCTTCGGTATGGGGGAAGAAACGGTATCCTCTGGAAGATCACCAGCATCTAACAATGGTTTAATTGCCTACACGCCATCGCGGGGCCTAATCTCCATTCGGGGGAATTGGCCGCTCTTCCCTATACGGGATGTCGTTGTCCCACATACGAGGACTGTCGAGGACATGCTCCGCTTGCTTGACGTGATCGTTGTAGAAGATAAGATCACCAAGGGGGATTTCTGGCGAGAACAGAAAGCCGTTCGACTCCCTTCTGTCAACAGTGTCCGTCCCAAATCCTATTTAGAGCTGCGAGACATTCAAGCTTTAAAAGGCAAGCGCATTGGCGTTCCGAAAATCTATATTGGTAAGGACCATGAAACCACAACTCCGATCAAATTCAGACCTTCGATACAGGCATTATGGGAAAAAGCTGTAAAAGATTTAACTGCTCTTGGAGCTGAGGTTGTGGAAGTTGACTTCCCCTTGCAGGCGAACAGCGAGAAAGACCGGGCAACAGCAAAAACACCTGAGGAACGTGGTTTGATGCCGGCAAAGTGGGTTGAAAAGGAATTCGGATTGCTTAATCCTTATGCTGCTGAGGAATTCCTTAAAAGTGTGGGCGATCCGAATTTTCCGTCATGGGCTAATATCGACCCTGCAACCGTCTTCCCAAATCCGCCCGGTTCGGTAGATGCCAAACGTGGCAGAGACCTTGGCCACTATGACGTATTTATTGAAACCATAAAGAAAGGCGTCACCCCTTACGAACAAATTTCCCAGTTTCATGAAGGACTACGGGGGCTTGAAAATGTGCGAAAGATTGATTTTGAAAATTGGATGAAGCAAAACAACCTTGATTTTATTGCATTCCCGGCAAATTCGAATATCGGCAAAGCTGACTCCGATGTGAATGAAACATCCTATGAGGAGGCTTGGGAGAATGGCAACTATTTCTCCAATACGAATTTCATTCTACGCGAGTACGGTATCCCAAGTGTGTCTGTGAGTATGGGCGCTATGAAGGATACCGGAATGCCCGTTAATCTGACGATGGCAGGTGCCGCATACAGCGATAATGACCTGCTTCGTTACGCTTATTCCTATGAGCAGGCGACCAAAAACCGTCCTATTGCAGCACGCACGCCAGCGCTTGAGGATGAAACCTTTTCCTATAACCCGCAAACTGCTCTCCCACCCTCTAAACGCAAGGAAACAGGAGCCCCTGAACTTAAGTTGAATGCTTCGATCACGGATGATGTTCTCGAATTGGAAGGTTCAGTCTCAGATCAAAGCGATATCGCGCAGCTTAAAGTTTATGTCAATGGCATTCGTGTCGTTATTACAGAAGATAAAACCAATTGGTCAGCAACGCTTCCAACTACTAAATACAAACAGGGTGGTTCCTCCCAAGCCGATACGCTGCATATTCTCGTACTGGCCAAGGATATTTACGGAAATACCTCTGCTCAAGTCAAGTCAGTCACTTTACCCCAATGACGAAGGACATCATAGAACTCACTATAATTGTGGGTTCCATGACCGTAAGGTTCTCATTAGGGAAGCCATCGCTGCAGCTGGCCTGAGCGACGGGATAGAGTGTAATATCCTATTCCTATTGCTGTTGCAATCCCGCTTCCATTTAATTGCTATTTGAAGGGAGCGGGCTGTAGCCCAGCTATCACCAAATAACTTATGGTCGAGAGTACAGAATTCTTAGGAGACCTAAGAATTTTTAGTGCCTTCATGCATTTTTTATAAGAGTTTCTCCATAAACCCTAAATTTGATAGAGACAAGGTATTAGTCAATCCTCAAGAAAGGCAATACGTATCAATTCTTTTACTCTGCTCAACTTCTTCGAATCAAAATTCTGCAACATACTTAAGATTTCATTTTTTTGTTGTAAATCTATAGGTGAGCTAATCTTGTTAGTAGATAACTTGTAATCTTCGTGTTCATCCTCTGCTTCAACAGGAACCATTTCTGATCCAACCCATGAAGTTTCCAATACTTCTCTCATTAATTCTGAAAGAAAGCGTATCTGATCGAGGTTATAACGACTTAGAAAAATCCTAAAATTATCATCCATATGTTCATGAAGTTGCTGGTGCAATTTGAAAGCTTGCTCACCAGATGGAGTTAAACGAAATAATACTTCTTTTTTATTGGAAGATAATGATTCAGCATGTATAACTCCTAGTTTCACCAGCCGCTGAGTTATTTTGGATACGCTACCTCTAGGAATACCAAAATGCCTAGAAATTGTAATGCCATTGACTGGCTCTAATTCTCCTATAGCATCCAAGACATGGAGCATCTGAACAGATGCTTCCTTTAAAAATTCGATAACGACCGATTCAGTAGCATTTTTAATCATCCATCTTCTTTCTTCATCTTCGCCTTCTGACTGAAATCGCTTCTGTACAGCAGCAATGTGACCTATTATATCTGTTATTAAAAGCGTTTGTTCAACATTATCATTCATTTTTACAATCTCACTCTCTTACTTTTAAGATTTTATATTAGAGAATAAAGAAATATTCTCAGATTTTATATTTCTAGTATACCAAGTGATTATAAAAAATAAAATACAAGGAAACATTATTGACAACAGAGAAACAAAAATATATTATTGTATCCATAAAAAACAATTTTGTTTCCAAGAAAACAAAGTACAAGAAAGGAATTTTATATGAATATTCTTATTATATTTGATCATCCTTATGGAAGTGGTGCTTCAGAAAATATTCTTCACAATAGAAGTTATTCAGCCGCCTTGTTGGCAGCTACCATAAGAGGTTTGCGTTCAAGTGGTCACCGAATCGATTTGATTGATTTGCATAAAGACGGCTTCAATCCTGTTATGTCTGCTTCTGACCTCGCGTCTTGGCGAACAAAGGAAGTAATTGATCCTCTAATTGCAGATTATCAACAGCGACTACTCGAAGCAGATCACCTTATTTTTATCTTTCCTATCTGGTGGGAAGGAATGCCAGCAATGATGAAAGGTTTCTTGGATAAGGTATTCGCAAAAGGAATCGTGTACAGCGAGCCTAAACCAGGGCGTTTATTTAAGTGTCTGCTTCCTCGTTTGAAGGGTGCTTCTTTACTAACTGTTATGGCAACTCCAACATATATTTATCGATGGCTATTTGGAAATCCAATCACCAAAATGATGTTTCGTGGAACTTTTCGAAAAATGGGTATAAACTCACTTAAATGGTATAATTACTCAGGTATGGAGAAGCGAACTCTTGAACAGCGCCAATTGTATCTAATGGAAACGGAAAAACTTTTCGCAAAACGTTGGAATACTACTTATTGACTATTGCACAATAAATAGGGTGAATCGCTACATTTATCACTAATATTTTTGGTAAGTTTCATCTTCCGAAACGGCTTGCAAGCTTTCAGGAGTTCCCACGACTCGGCCTAAAGAGAACTTTCTAAGCATGTTTGGCATGTGTTAATCCTCCTGCCAGTCTTGGATTTTGGGTTGTCAAAAGAGCATTTGGGACATTGCCTGCCGCATGGCCTATATCCCTCAAAGGGAAAAAAATGCTTTCCATTAAAAGAATCGGCGCCTGCCGATTCTCTCCTTATTAAATCAAATAGTCCGACTGAGTTTATTAATGATGACGTGGCATTTGTCTCCCTCTGCATATACGCATAAATTAGATCATCATAAATAATCACACAGCAAGCCTGGATTTGATAATCCTAAATACTAGCATTCGCGATTGCATTTTTTGTAGTAATTGCTACACTATATATATTGATAATGAGAATCATTATTAAAGGTGCGGGTAACAGGTGACCAGCCTCAATGAAATAAGGCATTACCACCTCTTTGGTTGTGATTGCAAGCACTTCGTGCCTTCCATTAGTCGTCAGCACCTCAACGCTGTATTCTTCCCCGTCGTCTATATACTCCTCAATCACCAGCGTACCATCCAATATATATTCATCCTGCTGAATGCTATGACGCAACGCGTCTTCAATCTGTTCGAAAGAGCGGATTATTGAAATATTAAGGCTTCCCTGTCCGGAGACTGGTTTCAAAATTACAGGTGTCTGCCATTCCTCCAGACAGCTCACAATATCTTCCCTTGAGTTGTAGTGCGGTAGCGGTTGAAAGGAAGATTCATAAATAAAGAACAATAGATTAATCTCATTTTTAAAACCAAGAAACATTCCATAACAAATACGGCGACTTCTCTCCAGTGGATTCCAGAGAAAAGTCGCTATTTGGTTTTAAGTTTCGATAAAGGGTCTGGTTTAGCTACCCCAAAAAGGCTTTGCAATCTGCTGACCTTGATCAATCTTCGTCCTTACTCGTCTTCACAGGTTGTTTTAGCAAGCTTCCAGTCACTCACAAGTTGCTAAAAGTTAGAACACAACTTTATTGTCTGTACACAACTTTCTTCGAACAATAAGGTTGTGTTCTAGCGAGTCAACTACAAATATTTTCACCTGTGCGATATGCAATAAAGTTGTGTACCAAAATCCAATATTTGTGATTTATATTTTTTATTAAATTCTAAAAATATGTACTTTAAATCCTTATAAATTGTTCTCCTGTCTTTAACTTTTCTAATATTTCTTTACCTTAATATCGCTCTCTATTTAAACCAAAGCAACCGTCCTGATTTTAACAAAGCCTGATGACACTTGTTCATCAGGCTTTTGATTTTACTAAAAGTGATTCTTTTATTATGTTTCCTTAATATTTAGTACACAACTTTATTGCCTATTTCTCGATTAGTACACAACTTTATTGTCTGTAGACAATGACACCACACAACAATTGTGTGGTGTCATAATTAATGAGAAAACAACAAGCTGAATATATGATAATTCAACGATCATTTTCATAATTAGTGAGAACTCAGTGACTCGAAGTTATTCGGTCCACCCTAATTTTTCAAATTTATGAGAATATACGCAACTCTAAAAATGCGTATTTATACAATCAATAAGAAGTTGTACTACTTCTTCATTGTCAATTGTTAGTGAATAATAATGTTTTAGACTAAACAATAAAGAACTAGACTGAGATAACAAAGTTATAGACTGGCGACGCGTGGCCCGCATGCACAGCTGCATTTGCGCTCCCGAATCTTCCGGAATGAAGTCAGCTTTGCGATCAGCGCGCTAGCGACAGCGGTCGGTGTAATTAGAAAATATAGTCTTAGACTGGTAAATAAAGTATTAAAGATATAAACTACGAATATGCTTTTTCTTGAGCCCTCTCATATGATGAGAGTAATTCAGTATTCGAGGAGATGATCTTCTGAATAAGAACATAGGGATTAAGGATATTTTGGTAAGGTTCGACGAGATTTCGAAGCATTATGTTCGGGAGCTGGACAAGTATAGTCTGGCGGAACTGTGTCGCAAGCCAAGCGAGAACGAATGGTCGCTTGGTCAAATGTACCTGCATCTGCCCCATTCCACGCTGAACTTGCAGCTCCGTCTTGCGGAGGAGTGCATGGCGCTCGGTGGCGGCAACGAGGAGGGCGGCGGGAAGACGGAGGCCGGCCATGCCGTGTTTGAGCAAGGGAGCTTCCCATCGGTTCGCATTCAGGTACCGGCCGACTTGCAATATACGCCTCCACAGCCAGAAAGCAAGGAGCAGCTTGTCGCCAAGCTGGAGGAAGCAAGGCGCCGCATGCATGAGATTGGGGCGTCGCTGCAGAACATAGACCCAGAGCGGCTGCAGCGAAAGGCGACTCATCCGGCCGTAGCCTTCGGCGCGTTAAACGCGGTCGAATGGTTCACGATGGTGGAGATGCATTACCGTCATCATCTTCTTCAAAAGGAGCGGCTGGACGCTTTCTTACAAACTGCAGAGTTATTAGGCTAACAGGACACGATAGCTGAATGTTGACCACAACAGCGGCCAGTCTAGGAATTTATTTTCGCGTCCTTATCTGCCGCTGTTGCATTTGTCGGATCAGTCTAAAACTTTATTTTCTTCGGACATCAAATATGATTATTATTCTCGTTCAATCTGTAAATTTTCTCACTAATTATGACACCACACAACAATTGTGCGTTGTCATAATTAGTGAGAAAAAGTCATCAAAAAAGCTTATGGCATCAATACACATTTTCATATTTAGTGAGAAAAAGCAAAAACTCACTTTGCATCTTTATGCATGATAATGAATACGGATTTTCGCGATATCTTCATCTTAATTATACACAGCAAAAAGACCACTATCTAGTATTAGATAGTAGTCTCAGTTTAAAATACTCTATTCACTTAAATTAAAATCATTTCGCCTTCTATTCTTCTACAGAAACATAAATACTTAATCCAGATTATGTAGTATTAATAAGCCAAGTAAGCAGAATTCGATTTGGGAGCCAGGGTCAGGTAAATAACGGCTTGTGTTAAATGAACATCACACTCTGACATCCCTATAAATTGACATGCTTGAAACACCGAAACAGTGATTTCCAACGCCCTATTGTCTGCCAGACCTACGTCCTCACTTGCAAACCTAACGAGCCTACGAGCGATAAATAAAGGATCTTCACCTGATTCCAACATTCTTGACAACCAATAAATAGATGCATTCACATCACTATTTCGCATGGAATTATGCAATACAGAAATGATCGGACTATGTTCTTGTCTATTTCGGCAACCGATACAAGTTCTAGTCCTTCACTCGGGTACCGATAAAATAAGCCGCATAGCAAATTTAATGGCAGTCACTACATTAGTCCTATCATTTTATTTATTTTTTGATTAATTGCATGATTCCTTTAGGAAAAGTTTCCTCTGCCTCTGTTCTTTTATCATAAAGACTGTACCAAGCATCTGACACTTGATCAGGATCAAAACTTGTGCCCTGCTTGATTAAAGGACTAATGGATAAATGGCCCACAAATACTCCAAGAGGAAGCAAACGCTCGTGTTATAGTTCCGGAGTCCTGACATGGCGATACCTGAATTTCCAAACATCGGGCTTGGACTCATTGCGGAAAGATCGCTTGTAAAAAGAAGCGCCCCTTCACCCCGTTCTGTCTTTCTGGAATGACTTGTCTGGCTGTATTTATAGCTCCAATGACAACATTGTTGAAAAATTGAAGTGCGCTCTCATCTGTCGTTTCCAGAACAGATGTCGTAGTAACATTTCCACTATGCGGATTAAACTCCATTACATCGATTGTACCGAACGTATTCTTAATTTCTTGAAAAGCCCTGATAAGTTGCATTTTGTTAGTGATATCGGCAGCAAAACCCTGAGCTTCAATGCCCATCTTACCAAGCTGCTCTGCATATTGGTCCAATTTCTCCTGTGTTCTTGAAACGAGTGCGATACGAAAACCGTTTCTTCCAAAAGTCTTGGCTAGTGAGAAGCCTAGACCAGGTCCTGCACCGATAATAAGCATTGTTTTCAATTCATACTCACCTTCCATAGAGACATTGATCTTCTTGATACAGTCCATATTTACCTTAGGTAACTGCTCTATTTTTTTATATACGCATCAGTAGACCTTCATTGAATCGACATCTTGGATTTGTCCTTCCAACAAGGTTTGAAGAAGTTTGCGTTCACGATTCGAGTCGGAAATCTCCCCAGCGGGCTACTTCTTCCTCATTTGTGTTCACTGTCTCCTGTCCACGTAGTGATCTTATCACACATCAATAAAAATATAAAGCTGAGTTACTTGACTTTGGTTGATTCCCCCCTTATATTTGTCCTTGTAAGTATCTTGCGATGGAGGTTTTAACATGACTAGACTTAATGGTAAACGAGCACTTATTACGGGTGGCACCAGCGGAATTGGCTTGGAGACAGCCAAACAATTTCTGGCTGAAGGCGCTGAATTGATTGTCACCGGAGTAACCCCGGCAAATGTAGAAAAAACACAAAAGGAACTCGGAAATCAAGTCCTTGTGCTTCAGGCAGATTCCCGAGACCTCAACGCCCAACGTCAACTGGCTGAACGTGTTGAACAACATTTTGGCAAACTGGATATTGCCTTTTTAAACGCAGGCGTATCTGACTGGCGTCCATTCGAGCAAATCGATGAAGAAGCCTTTGACCGCTTGTTTGCCATCAACGTAAAAGCTCCATTTTTCTTAATGCAGGCATTAACTCCAGTGATGGCGAACCCATCCTCTGTCGTTTTAATGGGATCGAGCAGTTCTCATGCCGGATATGCACATTCCAACGCTTATGCGGCTACTAAAGGTGCCATTTCCACCCTGACCAAAGCCTGGAATTCCGACTTATTATCGTCTCACGGAATTCGCTTCAATACGGTGAGTCCTGGACCGATTGATACCCCGCTTTACGATAAGAACAAGCTAGGCGTGTCTGACGAAATTCGTGAGATGGTTATTAACCGCATTCGTGACGGGATTCCGGCTGGACGCATGGGTACTGCCGAAGAGATTGCCAAAGCTGTTGTCTATCTGGCTTCGGATGAGTCACGCTTCACCATTGGCGTTGACTTGGTTCTGGATGGCGCTCAAACGATTCTCTAATATGTTAGCCCTATTGCTGCTTAAGCCCTCCGAGGGTGCTTAGGCAGCTTTTTCTTTTAGAACACGATCAACTGTTGTATAGTAGAGAAAAGGGTGCTATCCCTCTGATAGGACTTAAATCCAAATTTGGAGTGGAAATATGGGAACAAAATCAACTTACCATGAACGTATAAAGGAAGAAAAAAGGGCATGTGCTATTGCCGCTGCACAAGAACTGTTTTTTGAAAAAGGGTATGCGCGCACCACGTTAGCTCAAATTGCAAAACTTGCTGGTCTCTCTACAGGAACATTGTTCAATCATTTCCCGACCAAGGAATTGATCTTCGAAACCATCGTCAAGCATTTTTGGGAACTTGATCCCGAATGGGACTTTCCACCGGTACTAGGCTCTCCCTTGCAAGGATTAATTAAGTTCGGACGAGATTACGCATGCGTGCTGACTCGTGATGGAATGGCTCCTTTGTTTCGGGTCGTCATTGCAGAGGCCAAGCAGTTCCCCGAGCTCAGTCTTTTTCATTATGAATTGGGTGAAGGTGCTGTTCATCAGAAATTGACGCAATATTTATTAGATGAAGTTCAATTGGGTAATATAAACCTGCCGGATGCGGCAAAAACGGCCAACGAATTTATGAGTATAATTGCTGGGCAGGTGCTATGGCCCAAAATGTTGCTGCTTGATTTCAGTATCTCCCGAGAGCAGGCTTTTCAAATAGCGGACGAGGCTGCACATATGATAATAAATAAGTATGCTCGCTAAAACAGACGAATACGAGTGATCTCCTATAACGGGAGTCCCTCGTATTCGTCTGTTTTACGTTCTAGTCTTAGACGCACTCTGTTTATAAAAAATGAAGAACAATCGGGTTTTTCCCATCTTATAATCGATGTTCCCCCTCTTACCTCATTATACTTATATACAGGTTACTTAGTTTTTCTGATGAGAAATCCTTCAATCTCATATTTTTACTAGCGGGGTTAATACCTAAAAATACTCTCATGACACCAATTATAATCAAAGTATGAAAAGAGTATCGATAACACACTCATTTCATTATTGGTATATTATCACATCAATGATTGTTGATCTAATCAACCTATTCATGTAATAGAAGAAAAGGCGAGAAGAGGAACACCCCGGTCATGTGCCGCCGTGCGTTTCATTCACGCCTTTTTCTATGCTTCTAATGTATCATGGAAAATCCGTCATATGATGCCCAACTTAAGCTTAAAGTGTGTTCACTTTAAAAATAATTTGGATTATTCTAAATTGCTAAGTTTAATATAAGTTTTTTGAAATCTTTTGTGCCATATACTCAATTCTAGGAATCATCAAGTTGTCATCTATCATTTTCATTTTATCAGGTTTAAACAACTGAATTTTTTTTAGATTGTAATAGTCAAATAGCACTTGATACACGGTCAATTGGTTCTCCATCAGGTACTTTACATCTAAAACATTATTTAGAATCTCATCTTGCATAACGATAAGTCTACCCTCAATCTTATTAAAAACCCCACTTTTAATCCCTTCATCATAGAAAGCCAATTCCTGATCTACTCGTTGCTTCATAGCTTCTTTTAGGGACTCATAGGTCTCAGGATAACTACTTTCAAGATCCCTTAGGAAAATGTCTGTGATGAACTCTTTTAATATGATTGTTTGTTCAAATGTTTGCTGAAATCGCTGAACAAATACTTGATCAGCGTCAGAATCTTCAATAATTTCGTGGATGTATTCGATAGAAGCACTCACAAGAAACGTAATAATATCTTCTTTGGTAGAGAAATATTTATATAAAGTCGCCCTGCTTACATCCATAATCCTTGAAATTTCGTCCATTTTTAAACTTTGAAACCCATATTTTCTAACGTGCGCTGACAATCTATTAGTAAGTTTTTGCCTCATCTGATGTTGTCTTTCAATCTGCCTTTCCATCTAAATGCCCCCTTATAAATTATATTATAGCTCATAATCATCATTTTAAACAAACTAAACAACACAGACACTTTAAATACTTTTTGTTTACTTTATTCATTTTTCATGATATTATGTGTTTGTTCTTATGAATAACAGTGATGAAAATTCATATTGAACGAGCTAAGATTGGATACCTTTTAATCTAGGTTTTAAACACTTCGGTGATAAAATTATTTAAGGAGGAACAAAAATGCAAACTCGAAGTCTTGGTCAACAAGGTTTAAAAGTTTCTTCTATTGGTTTAGGTACTATGGGGATGACAATGGCATACGGTCCTTCAAATGAAGATGAAGCAATAGCAACTATTCGTCGAGCTTATGAGCTTGGAGTTAACTTTTTTGATACAGCAGAATTATATGGATATGGAAATGGTCACAATGAACAGTTGCTGGGTAAAGCTGTAAAGGATTTTCGTGAAAAGGTAGTACTAGCTACCAAATTCGGTTTTGATATGACGGCCGAGCAGATTGGAACACGTTTTAACAGCCGGCCAGAAAATATTCGTAAGGTAGCTGAGAACAGTCTTCGCTATCTGCAGACTGATTACATTGATGTGTTCTATCAGCATATCCCTGATCCTGATGTTCCTATCGAGGAAGTAGCTGGGGTCGTTGGAGATCTTATCAAAGAAGGCAAAGTTAAATATTTCGGTTTAAGTAACACCGGTTCAAAAACAATTCGTCAAGCTCACGCTGTTACTCCGGTTTCTATGCTTCAAACTGAATACTCCATATTTGAACGCGAGATTGAGGAAAACAATATACGAGAGACTTTGAATGAATTAGGCATAGGTTTAGTGCCTTACGCTCCTTTAGGCAGAGGGTTCCTGACAGGTGCAGTTAAACCAGCCCAAGAGTACGCGGAAGACGATATGCGCCGTTACGACGAGCGCTGGCAAGGCGAAAATTATATCTACAATCTACGAGCAACAGAACAACTTAATGAACTGGCTTCTAACAAAGGTATTTCTGTAGCCGAATTGGCACTGGCTTGGATTCTCGCCCAGGGAGAAGATATCGTTCCGATCCCGGGTACACGAAGTGCTAAGCGAGTTGAGCAAAACGTTGCTGCTGCTAACGTCAATCTTACAGAAGCTGATCTTCAACGTATCAAAGAGATCCTTCCACACGGATCAGCCGGTAGCCGGTATCCAGCTGGAGTGTTGGAGAATTTCACAAGAGATTGATAATTTTGTTTATAGAATACTAAATTTAAATATAAAATAAAAAAGCAGTTGACTAGAATTTCTTCATAGTCAACTGCTTTTTTAATTGACCACTTAAAACTCTATATCGCTCTGTTGAATAAACCTATAATTTCTAGTGTATGTTTTCGATGCTTTTCAGTAATCTACGTGGGAAAGTACTGCTGCTAAGATCACGCCGAAAGGACAAAAAGTTTCTTTGCGCGAATACCCTTGAATGCATCTGCAATCATTCGCTTTATGGGCTTCTTCGTTTTTGATTAACCATTGTACTCTTTACGGCCAGTGTGTGTAGAGATCATATATGGGTAGAACTATCCACCTTGTGTAGGCTCACCGTAAATGTCTGCCCCATCGTAGGTAGGAATATTTCCTTTGAGGCAGTTATCACATTTCACCCCAGAAGGGTTCATACATCCGTTACAATCGCGGCAATCTCGTGTCCAGGAACGAATGGATAATTCAAGCGCCCCCCTCTAGTTAACTCTAGGTCAAATGTTTATCTTATTTTTTATCTTCGATGCACTTTGACATGCATTTATAGCATGGTAGAATTCACTCGGATCAATCCTAGAGTTAACCCGAAGTATACTCCTAGTAGAAAGGAATTCATTGTACATGACCTATTCAATCAGTGAAGTTGCTAAAAAATTAGACCTTACGGTATATACATTGCGTTACTACGACAAGGAAGGACTCATGCCTTTTGTAGAACGTACCACGAGCGGAACACGCTTGTTCAAAGACTCCGACATTGACTTTCTTAAGATCATTCAATGTCTGAAACTGACTGGGGTGTCTATTAAAGACATTAAGGACTTCGTTGAATGGTGTTCTGAAGGGGACTCCACACTGAAGCAAAGATATGACATGTTTACGGAGCGAAAAGCTATTGTGGAAGGACAAATGGAGGAACTACGAAGAACCATGGAAGTCTTTGAGCACAAATGTTCTTACTACGAAACTGCTTTGGAAGTTGGAACCGAAGAGATTCACAAAATTAAATCGATAGAAAATGCCCTCACCAATTGATGGCACGCACAAAAAAAGTAGCTTGAAATCCTTTAACGGATTCCAAGCTACTTTTTTGGTAAGTCTCTGCTCACCATATTGAATAGCACTTCAGGAATGCTCATTCTATTACTTGTAGAAGTAGCTGCATCATGTTTCCAAAAGCTTCAGTGCGCCCAGCTCCACCGCAGAGTTTACGATTAAGTAACCTGATGGCGTGTCCTCTACCTCACTGATCATAACTTCGAAAATTTTATACAGTGCTTCCACTGCTGTCTTGGACGCTTTAATTTCTGCGAGTAAAGTGTTGCTGACCTTACCTCTGTAACGATCCATTGCCTGCAAAAACAGCGAATGTTTGTCATCAAACATATCATAAAATTTTCTTGGCCAAAAGTTAAAGAAAACTTCTGAAAAATTCTTTTTTTATTCTTGAAAACAATTGAAAGTAGAATCAGGCCATTTCAACTATTTGAAATCTATTCAAATTAGGAGAGTTCATCTGAGTTAATTTCGTTGTATAGGCTATATCCTTAAGTATTCTACCACCTGAAATACGCATTTCAACATTTCTTATTTGAAGCTGCTACTGAGCACATGCGCATTTGAGTATGGAGCGCAGACATGCACTGCTCAAGTCAGTGCTTGGCCTTGATTTAAGCAGCTTTGCTTTGGATCATCGCATAACTGCCGATATGCTTCCTGATCCGAATCACCCAGTCCGTAGCCGGACACATGCTGAGCTTTTGCGCCGGTATATTATAAACCATCAGCCTACAGTGGAAGATGTGTTGGCAAGACCCGAGGTCGTCGGATCTGCTCATTGGGTTTCCGTTGGAACGGTTGAGGACGTATTGAATGATATTATTGAGCGTTTTGAGGCTGGGGCTATTGACGGATTTATAGCTCTTCCAGGCGGTTCAGAAGAATCTATGAAAATATTTTTTGAAAAACTGATGCCGCAGTTGGTTGAAAGAGGCTTGTTCAGAAGCGAATATGCAGGTTCGACTCTGAGGGCACATTTGGGTATTTAACACCCGATACTGTCGAGAACAAGACATTAAAAGTCGCTATTTTAGCGGCTTTTTTGTTCTAACGGTACAAGCACTTGTCTCAAGTCGAGGAAAAGAACTTGTACCTATTACCGTAAAGGACAAGCGATTTAGATTATTGGGTCAGCTATATATAAATCATTATGTTGTTTTGATCTTCAAATAAATAAGTTCTTAAAGTACAACTCTCCTTTGTGTCATAGGTAGATAAAAGGACGAACAGGATAACCGCCCTTTTATCCATGATAGGTTGTATTTAATGCCGTCCATTATGACAGAGGCTATTACTTAGCGTATTCAGCCATTACAATATTTCGATATACCCTTCTGTTCCATGCACACGAATTCGTTGCCCATCTTTTATCAGTTTGGTAGCATTCTCCACTCCGACAACTGCGGGTAAGCCATATTCACGTGCGATAACGGCTCCATGAGTCATCAGTCCACCAACTTCGGTGACTAGGCCTTTTATGGATACAAACAATGGTGTCCAGCTGGGGTCAGTAAAGGCGGTGACTAATATATCTCCATCTTCCAGATCAGCATCTTCCATGTTTAAGATGACACGTGCTCGTCCCTCTATAACTCCGGTAGAAACAGGCAGCCCTACAATCGCTTCGGCTGGGAGATTTTCTCGTTTGTACTCACCCGCAATGATTTCACCATCAGACGTGATTACACGCGGGGGAGTTAGTTTTTCATATAATTTGTAATCGTCTTTTCGTTTACTGATGATCTGATAATCCAGTTTATTTGTGCGTACGACTTCGTGAAGTTCTTCAAAAGTGAGATCGTATATATCTTCTTTTTCGTGAATAATGCCAGCTTGTACGAGTTGTTCGGCTTCTTTTAGTAAAGCCTGCTTATAAACGAAGTAGCGATTAACCATGCCGTATTTGGGATATTCACGATAACCGATGAAATTCCTGATCAGATCGATCATCCGTTTTGTTTCTTTGGCTTTTTGTTCACCATCCGGTAATTGCTTCAATCGATCTAATAACTCTTGTTCTTTTTTCAAAGCCTCTTGTCGCCCCTGCTCAAATTTCCAATTGCCAGCATTAGGCTCAAAGTTTTTGATATTACTGAGAATCATGGGGACAAGTATAATTGGTTTTTCACTCCAACGAGTTCTCGAAATATCGATTTCACCGGCACATCGCATTCCGTATTTGTTGAGATAAGCATAGATAGCGTCTTGAGTTTCCTGTCCACCATCCAACTTAACCATTTCATCCAAAAAATTATCATCTTTTACATGTTGTAAATAATCAATTACCTCCGGATAAGGACGAATCGCATCTGCGACATCCAATAGCGCCAGACCCATTTCCGAAGTAATGTTGTTTGGTACAGATTGAGAAAGCGTATCTGCTGCGTTTTTTTCACCTAACCACTCGTACATTTTTTCATTGATCCATGACGAAGCATTCATAGCAGTCATAAAAACCTTTGAACTTTGTGGGTCAAATAAGATCTTCTTTAATTCTTGGAGATCTTCCAGAATAAAATCAAATAAATCTGCTCCTGATTTCGTTTGGATGTTTTGTTTTAATTCTTCTATCGATGTTTGACTGTTCTTAATCAAATCAGAAACGATTGCCGGATCGTTTTCGATTTGTGCTTGAAAACCTGCAGACGACCTACCTTTACTGATATTACCGGGACTCCGTTCTGTTCTATCATCTGGTAACGATTTTATAAAATCTCGCTCTATTAGGGTCATAAATGCGTCTTTTATGAGCGGATCAGATTGTCCCAGGGTATTTAAGAAAGTTTCTCTGCTGACAGGTGAAGCCAGCATATGTGTAACATCAACAAACAACCTTCCACCGGCTATACGCATGGGTGCAGGAGTTATTAACAGGTAAAAAGACAATCCCAATGGTTTTATCGGGTCAGTCATCATTTGTTGATGACCGACAGATACATAAACGTGATTTTCCTGATCATTTGCTTCAGGGATCGGGTATAAAGTCGTGATTGGACGACTCTGGACAATATAAAAAGTATCATGGGCCAAACACCATTCGATATCTTGTGGATAGCCAAAATAAGCTTCGATCTGTCTTCCCATGCGTGCCAGTTGTAAAATTTGTTGTTCAGTAAGGGTTTGAGTCTTTTGCTGATCGGGGTCGATCTGCCGGGTCTCTGTTCCGCCTTCTCTTCGTCCATAGACAGCCAATTCTTTGGTTGCTATCCTCTTATCGGCGATTTCCCCTTCCTGTACTTTATAACAATCGGCAGAGACCAAGCCAGAGACCAGTGCTTCTCCAAGTCCAAAACTAGCTTCGATCGATAGCAGTTTCCGGTTGGATGTAATCGGGTCAGCGGTAAATAAAATTCCTGAAGCCTGCGGGAAAACCATCCTTTGAACGATAACGGATAAATAAACTTGACTGTGGTCAAATCCATTTTGCATACGGTAGATAACCGCGCGATCCGTAAATAGGGAAGCCCAACATTTGCTGATATGCTGCAAGATTGCTTCTTTGCCAATGATATTTAAATAGGTGTCTTGTTGACCAGCAAAAGAGGCATGTGGTAAATCTTCAGCAGTCGCACTAGAACGCACTGCATATGCATGTTCATCACCAAACCGGGAGAGATAGTGAGCAACTGCTTGCACAACATCGGAAGGAATTTCTATTTCCATAATGGTTTCTCGAATCTTACTGCTGATTTCACCAATTTGATCTCGATCTGCTACTTTTAGCATGGTTAGTCGATCCAGCAAAGCATGATACGTTTCGTTTTGTTCGATGGCTTTTTGGTACCCCACTGTTGTAACACAAAATCCTTCTGGTACGTGTATTCCTTCAATTTTTGATAATTCCCCTAAATTCAACCCTTTTCCGCCAACCAGCAAAAACTGCGTTTTTTCCATTTCCTGAAAACCGAGAACCAAAGAACTCATTTAATATCTCTCCTAACTATTAAATTGAGAAAAAAACATTTGACAAGAGTTTACCGGCATGGTAAAGTTAAATTGTAAGATGTAATAATTATGTCCATAAAAATTTACGAAGTCGTAATCTGATTATATCATCGTGTCTGTTTTATATGCAATATAAAAGAACCTGATAAAACTATCCAGGTTCTTTTTTGATTTTCCGCTATCATTAGTCACATCAAAAACCATGGCTCGAGCCGAACTCAGTTACTGCATAGTACCCTATCGGTCCTATGAAGCCTAAGGAAATCCTGAAGTTGCGTCGGGTTCTTATTGAGCTAACCTGCCCGTTAGTTCAGCGAACGAAACGCGTATAGTGAACCTCTTATATTTTTTTCGGGCATGTTCATCTTTGCACTTGGGAAAATTGGAAAGCATGAAAGTTTCTATAATTCACTTCATCTCACATGTGATTCTATAGGCTCTTCTTTATGATAACTAAAAAGAAGATAATTTATTTCATTCTCTATTCCTGGCTTACACTTACTGTGAAACACTGTGATATGTAATAATATATCCAGGATATGTTTGTTCCAATTGCCAAATTTACTTTCACTTACGTTTGTTATAAGCCCGCGTCAACTAGTCTGCAAAAGCCGGTACAGCAGCGCCTCTCTCTTATTCTCAAACGTTCGCTGTATCTCCAGAAATTCAGGTACCTCCGACAGCCGGGAGGGTCTGTACCCGGGGCCGCCGCAGCCGCAGGAGTGGTAAGCGTATCCTTGTTGATATAGTAGCTCCACCTTTTTCCACTGCTTAATATCCGTTTGCTTCGGGGCCTGAAACATGTATACAAGGCTGCAAACTCCTGTGAGGATTCCTCCAGTTTGATCACCGCCTGACGGTAAATAACAATGCTCACGAGCAAAAATGGAATGACACAGGCCGGCACGTTTCCGCCCATAAATTTGCTGCAGTCTCGCGTTTATTACTCGCTCTATCACCGACATATTCAACTTGTAGAACAGCCTCCATGAATTACCCACTACTTTAAAATTCATACATGTTAATTTGAGCTAGCTGCCTTATTTCTTGATATAATCAGCGAACTTCCGGAGAAAATCGAGCGAATGGATATCCTCTCTGAGATGATGATGAACCAGATCATCCATTTTGGTTGTTTCCTTATTCAGCATGTATTCAAGCATAGCTTGGTGCTCATGCCAGATGCCCATCAGCTTCCCTGTTTCCAGCATATGCAGCTTGCGATATCTGATATAGTGAACATTCGACTGCTGAATGAGCTGCCAAAGAAACCCCCGTCCCACCAATTGGAACATGGTTTGGTGAAACTGATCATCCAGACTGAGAAATTGATCCGTAGCATGATCTTCTTCAATCACAGCTCTCTGTCTGTCTAGAATATCACTCAACTTCTGTACATCGCTTAATGTAATTTGCGAAGAAAGCTCCTTCATAATCTCCTTTTCCAATGCGCTTCTTAAGTAAATAATTTGTTCAACGGACTCTAGATCAATATAGGACACAATGTTCCCCTTCTTGGGATAAATATCAATGTAGGACTCAAGCGCAAGCCACTTCAATACATCGCGTAGCGGAGTTCTGGACAGCTGGAAGCGTTCTGACAAGGTCGTCTCACTGAGAAGAGTACCCGGCTTTAAGGTCAGTGACAAAATATCTTTTTTCAACAGTTGCATGATTTCTTCTTTTGTAAACATATCATTCCTACCTTTACTTTATAAATCTAGTTATATTATAAAGCATTTTGAGCTGACGAACCCCTCTGAAATTATCATTGACAAGAACAAACCCTATAATTTATGATCAACTCAATCTTGTATACAAGACAAACGAAATACAATCAGGGAGGGTATCGTTATGAATATGACCTGGAGATGGTATGGTGAAAACAACGACAATATTACACTGGATCATATCCGGCAAATTCCGGGAGTTATGGGCATTGTCTGGTCTTTACATGATAAGGTAGCCGGTGAAGTATGGGAAATGGAGCGAATTCAGGAGGTAGCTGATCAGATTACGAGCAAGGGCTTTAGTACGGCGGTCGTAGAAAGTGTAAATGTCCACGATGATATCAAAATCGGCCTGCCATCCCGCGATCAATATATTGACATTTATATCGACACCATTCGAAAATTAGCCAAAGTGGGAGTCAAGGTGATTTGCTATAACTTTATGCCTGTCTTTGACTGGACAAGAACGGAACTGTATAAGGAACTGCCTGACGGGTCCAACGCCCTCTTTTATGAAAAGGCTGCCATTACCGATGATCCACGCCAAATGGTGGATCGGATTCTCGAGGGAGCCGGAAAGTTCACCATGCCTGGCTGGGAACCGGAGCGGTTGGCGAGACTGGATGAACTTTTTGCTGCTTACGCGGATGTCACAGAAGACAAGTTGTTTGGCAACCTGAAGTATTTTCTTGAGCGCATCATCCCGGTCTGCGAGGAGGTTGACATCAAGATGGCCATTCATCCTGATGATCCGGCATGGCCCATCTTCGGATTGCCGAGAATTGTCCGTAGTCGTGAGACCATCCAGCGCATCCTAGATGCAGTGAACAGCCCATATAATGGTCTAACCTTCTGCACAGGCTCACTGGGGAGCAATCCTGAGAATGATTTGCCAGCCATGATTCGGGAGTTTCATAATCGTATTCATTTTGCTCATATTCGTAATGTCAAGGTGTTTGAGAATGGCGACTTTATTGAAGTGTCACACCGCGGTAAGGACGGAAGCGTCGATGTTCCGGAAGTAGTTAGAGCTTATTACGAGAACGGCTATCAGGGATATGTACGCCCTGATCACGGCAGACATCTATGGGGGGAAGAAAAGAATTGTCGGCCAGGCTACGGTTTGTATGACCGTGCACTGGGAGTTATGTACTTGCTGGGTGTCTGGGATAGTCTCGCTCAAGGCAAAGGAGTGAAATAAATGCTCCAATTTGACCGGAAAGGCCTTTCAGAAAAGGCGGCCTGGGGAGCAGCAGACATCGAGCTGCCAAAATATGATCTGGAGCTTGTAGCCAATAACACCCGAGTTAGACCACAATGGGTGCATTTCGGCGCAGGCAATATTTTTCGAGGGTTGATAGCCAACGCGCAGCAACAACTGCTGAATAAATTGAAAGCGGATACAGGTATTATTGCAACCGAAGCCTTTGATTTTGAAATGATCGACAAAGTCTATAAGCCTTACGACAATCTAACCTTACTGGTGTTGATGAGTGCAGACGGAAGATTTCACAAGAGCGTGGTCGCAAGCATCGTTGAGGGACTCGCAGCAGAGCAAAATCGTCCAGACGACTACCTCCGTCTGATTGAAATATTTGAGAATCCGTCCCTGCAGATGGCCAGCTTTACTGTCACGGAAAAAGGATACGCCCTGACCGGGCCCGACGGCATGTATCTGGCTGTTGTGGAGAGGGATTTGACGAATGGTCCTGAACAGCCAGTGCATGTGATAAGCATAGCTACTTCGCTTGCCTATCGGCGTTACCTGAAGGGGCGGCATCCAATGACCTTTGTGAGCATGGATAATTGCTCCCATAACGGCGATCTGTTAAAGGATAGTATGATTGCTATCGCCAAGGAGTGGACTCGCAGAGGCCTGGTAGAGGAAGGATTTGCAGACTATCTGCATAATGAGGAGAAAATAACCTTCCCCCTGACCATGATTGACAAAATCACCCCCCGCCCTTCCTTGCAAGTACAGTCTGCTCTTCGGGAGCTGGGGTTAGCCGACATGGAGATGATCGTTACCTCAAGGCATACGTATACGGCTCCCTTTGTCAACGCTGAGGTTAGCGAGTATTTGGTCATTGAAGACAAGTTTACGAACGGGAGACCTGCACTGGAGGAAGCTGGCATCATCTTCACGAATCGGGATACGGTGGACAAAGTGGAAAAGATGAAAGTCACTACCTGTCTCAATCCGCTGCATACAGCGCTGGCCCTAGCTGGGTGTCTGCTTGGGTATGAGCTTATTGCAGATGAAATGAGGGATCACACATTGCGTCGTCTGGTGGAAACCATTGGCTACAAGGAAGGTTTGCCTGTTGTAGTTGATCCCGGTATTATCCAACCGAAACCATTTATTGACGAGGTATTGCAGGAACGCTTCGCCAATCCCTATATTCCGGATACGCCTCAGCGGATTGCCACAGATACCTCTCAAAAGATGAGCATCCGTTTTGGTGAAACCATAAAGTCTTATGCTAGCACAGCAGGACTTGATCCTGCGAACTTGACTGCTATTCCCTTGACCATTGCGATCTGGTGTCGCTATTTGCTGGGAGTGGATGATCAAGGAGCACCCTTCACACTCAGCCCGGACCCATTACTGGATTCATTGCAAGGATATTTGCAGAACACGAAGCTGGGCGATCAGACCTCCGAGATTCGCTGCCTCCTCGAGGATGACAAACTGTTCGGTGTCCGATTATATGAGATTGGTCTGGGCGACAAGATTGAAGCCATGTTTCATGAGATGCTGGCAGGTCCTGGTGCAGTCCGAAGCACGATAGAGAAGTATGTGAACTAGAACTTACATTAATGCAATCCCTCTGCCAGAAACTTTGGTCAGGGGGATTGCGTTAATGAGAACCAATTCTTTAAATAATCAACATCCACATGACTAAGTATCTGTTCTTCTCCCCTTTTTTGGATTCACAAAGTAATATTAAATCCCGTGTCGCTTCACCTGTTGTTACGTTTCCAGCAATAATCGTTTATTTAGGTCATCTCGGAACGGCGTCTATAATATTAGATGTGCTTACTTCGGCCTACAGTATAATTTGTTTATTCTCAGAACACGCAAGCAACATCACATAAGTTGCTTATTATTTAGAAGGTCACAATCACTTTGCCTTGAGAGTGGCCCATCGACACTTTAATCAGCGCCTTGTTAATGTCCCCAAACGTATAAGTTGAATCTATAGAGGGCTTGATATTTTCTTTTTCAACAAGTTTAGTGATTTCTTGTAATTGACTTCCATTGGCTTGCACAAATAAAAAGCGATATTCATTTTGATTCTTACGTGCTAAAGAATCTAAGCGAGCACCCACTAGACCAAACAATGCTTTTTTCCACAACGGAAAATGATTGTCAACCGCAAAGCGATAATTAGGTCCGGCTTTCAATGATACCAATTTCCCTTGTGGTTTTAAAATGCCCAGTTCAGCTTTGATCTCTTTGGCACCCAAGGTGTCGATCACATAATCGATATCGGACAGTATGTTAGCATAATTCTCTGCCTTATAATTTATGAATTGATCAGCCCCGATCGACAGTGTACGTGATCTGCCTCTTTCACTTCCACTTGTAATAACATGTAATCCCATTGATTTGGCAATGGGAATTGCCATAGCGCCAAATCCTCCTGTTCCTCCAGGAATGAATAGCTTTCTATTCGGCTGGGCATGGAGTACATCGTGCAATGCTTGATAAGCAGTCAAGGCAGTAAGGGGTACCGCAGCAGCTTCAATAAAAGATAGATTTTCAGGTATGATGGATAAAGCATCTTCATTTACGGCCGCATACTCAGCAAAAGCACCGATTTTATTAAGCGGCAACCTCGTATAAACAGGGTCACCAACCTTAAAATTCAAAACATCATCACCAACGGCTTCAATAATGCCAGATAGTTCATTCCCTAAAGTTAATGGCAACTTATAGTCAGCAATCATCCGAACACTGCCATTCAGATTAAGAATGTCCAGTGGATTTACACCTGCAGCTTTTACTTTGACAAGAACCTCATGGCTATTGATCTGTGGTATGTTAACATCATTTAATTCCACTTGGATTTTTTTTGAATATTTCTGTATTTGTGCTGCTCTCATGATTCATCCTCTTCCTTTGCTAATTTTGGGGTAGCACACCATGAATGCAATCACTAGTTACGAGTGTAGGTGGATCAAAATAAATATTTAGTTCTTGGCTAATAAAATCAAGGTAGAGTAGATAAATCATGGCGTACAACTTTCAGTCGCACGCCATGATTTACCATATTCACTATTGTTACCCCTCTTGGGATTCTAATTCTTCCATCGTAGGATAATCCGTGTAACCTTTGCTTCCCAGACCAAAGAATGTTGTCGGATCTGCTTCGTTCAATGGCGCACCTTTTTGAAGTCGTTCCACTAAATCTGGATTGGCTAATGACCACACACCAACGGGCACCAGATCAGCAAGGCCACGATCTATATCCACGCTAAGATCTTCCAGAGCTCGTCCAGCACGATTGACTAACAATGGATTCGTCCAGATTGAGCGAATGTCTTGGAGCAGCTTTTCATTTCCAAGATGCATGACATGAAGGTAAGCTAAATCCAATTGAGCTAATTCCTTTACAAGATAACGATAAAGTTCAGGACCTTGTTCACCATCTTGGATCCCACCAAGAGGTGTCCCTGGCGAAATACGGAAGCCGGTTCTTTCTGCTCCAATTTCTTCGACGATGGCTTTCGTTACTTCGATCGCGAAGCGAGCACGATTTTCTACAGATCCCCCGTATCCATCTGTCCGTGTATTCGAGTTTTCTCCGATAAATTGATTAATCAGATAACCATTGGCTCCATGAATTTCAACGCCATCCGCACCTGCTTTAATAGCCGCTACTGCTGCTTTCCGGAAATCAGCAATGGTCGTTTGAATGTCCTCTTCACTTAACTCACGAGGAACGGGAATGTCCTGCATACCTTTAGCAGTAAACATTTCTACACCGGGCGCGATTGCAGATGGCGCAACAGGTTGGCGATGATGTGGTGTATTATCAGGGTGCGACATGCGACCAGCATGCATTAATTGGATATACATATATCCACCTGCTTTATGCACTGCATCTGTAACCTTTTTCCATCCTTCGATATGTTTATCCGTATAGATCCCAGGTGACCATAAGTAACCTTGCCCATCATCAGAAGGCTGTACACCCTCAGTAATAATGAGTCCCATTGACGCTCGTTGAGCATAATAAAGGGAAGTTAGCTCTCCCGGTGTACCATCTTCTTGCGATCTACTACGTGTCATTGGTGCCATTGCTAAACGATGAGGTAATTCCATTGTTCCAATGTTTGTTTTACTCCACAATTTTTTCATTCGGATACTCTCCTCTTTTAATGTATTCAAGGATATATGAATTGAATTTAAAATTCTGAAATGATTGGATAGATTTCGCCTCTCAGATTGAAATCATAGTTCTGGTCTACAATCCCTACCACCTCGTTGCTATCATAAAGATCCAACATGAAGCCCGCCATTTGTTTGGCAGTGTGGTACTTAGGCATGTTTGCTTTGTAATCAAATTCTTCAGTATCTAATGATTTCTTAACGAATTCCGTTTCTGTTATAGCTGGTGCTAAAACCTTAGCTTTTAGTTTTGCACCTTTCATTTCTAGTTCTTTTGCAAGCCCTTCTGTGAAGGCACTAACGTAATATTTAGATGCAGAATAAGCAACACTCCCAACAGCAATGGCATATCCGAGTGCGGATGAGACGTTAATTAGCTGAGTTCCTTCTACATCAGCATAATCTCGTACATATAGTGTAGAAAGGATCGTCAAGGTTTCAATGTTAACACGTAGCATAGTTTCAACTTTATCTAAATTCTGTTCTGCTACAAAAGAAGCTTCACCGAGCCCCGCATTGTTAATCCAGGTCTCAATTTGGTATTCCTTTAAATTGTTATATAGTGTGTAGGCCTGATCTGTAACAGACAGGTCACTTGTACGAACAATAACATTTATAGTAGGATCCATATCCAGAATTGCTGATTTAAGTTCTTCTAATTTATCCAATCTTCTAGCTACCAAGATTAAGTTTTTGCCACGTGCAGCAAACGCCAATGCCGTTGCATATCCAATCCCTGAGCTTGCTCCTGTAATAACTGTATACTTCATAATATTCTCTCCTTCATAACATGCAGATTAGTGTAAATGAGTTTTAAAGACGATTTTAGAACGATCATTCTTATTAGGGTGAAAAAACAGTTAGATCTAACTTGCTATTAGCATATCAATTTTAGAACGAACAGTAAAGAATTTTTTTATGACTAAGATTTTAATTTTGGAGCGGTATTCTTTGACTTGTGTGAGGCATGAGATACAAGTTCTTTCTTTCGTTAGAGGGACAAGAAAAAACTTGTATCAAGGAAACAAACAGTCCTCCATTTAGGTGACTCCTTTTGCCTGTCATGCTGTAATTCCACTTTTAATCCAAAGCGGTCAGTGTCATATCAATAATATTCTTTAATTTTTGCTGATCCGTTGTTGTCTTAACCAACGTACGTAGCCCCAACCACGCATTCATTAAATAATGAGAAATAACTACAGTATCCAAGTCAGCCTTGAACTCACCCGATTGTTGACCCTTCAGAACAAGGTTAGTCAAGAGTTCCTCAGTTCGCGAATAACTCTCATCAACTAAGGATGCAACTTCTGGATCCAACACGCCGAGTTCCACGCCTGAATTCACGAGAAAACACCCTAGAGGCTCTCCTTCATTTCTTACTGTCGCCTCAAACAACTCCCGAATTAATTCTTTGATCGGTTTTTGTTTTTCAATCAGAAACCTCATTTTGCTGGTCTGCTTCGTTTCATATCGTTCGAGAGCTTTCATAAATAAGGCATGCTTATCCCCAAAGGTATCATAGATACTTCTTCGGTGAATGCCCATAAACTCAACCAAATCTTGCATTGAAGTTTTCTCATATCCTTGTGCCCAAAATAGGTGTATTGCCTTATCTAATACTTCATTAACTTCAAATTCTTTTGATCTTGCCATCGTCATCACCTCGAATAATCATTATACAATTTAGTGAAGGATCGGCAAACTAGATTTAAAATAAGTGAATACATTACAGGTATGAGGTCTGTCTTACATATTTAACCCAGGATTCTTCGTTTGTCTGCTTGTAACCAATCAGGCGTCCATCCTTTTTCCAGGGCATCCAGGGTTACTCCTGGCGGAACGATAGCATCTATCGCATCCAGGATATCAGTGCTTAATCGGATGTCGCTGCCTTTTAACGTTTCACGAAGTTGCTCAATTGTTCTTGCCCCCACTATAGCAGAAGTAATTGACGAATGAGCTTGTGTAAATGCCATGGCAAGATGAGGCAAAGTTAATCCTGCTTCATCTGCAAGGGTTTGGAGCTTAGCAATGGCTTCAAATTTGGTGCGATTTTCTTCTCGATCAGGGTCAACAACAGATTTTAAGCGTCCAGCGAAGGTGGCTGCTCTTGAATCCGGGGCAACGGCTGCTCCTAAACGATATTTCCCTGTTAGTAAGCCACCCGAAAGTGGGCTCCAAACAAGTACGCCCATTCCGTATTTTGCGGTTGCAGCAAGCAAATCGAATTCGATACTTCGATTCAATATGGAATACGGGGCTTGCTCGGATACAAAGCGTGCGGTATTTTTGCGTTCGCTAGTCCATTGTGCTTCGGTCACTTGCCATGCCTGAAAATTGGATGTACCAATATAGCGAATCTTCCCTTCACGAACCAGGTCCGTAAGTGCGTCAAGACTCTCTTCAATGTCAGTATGGAGATCCGGCTGATGTAGTTGATACAAATCGATATAGTCCGTTTGCAACCTTCTCAAGCTACCCTCTACTGCACGCTTAATCCAATATTTCGAGTTACCGGATTGATTAAGCCCAATGCCCATGGGCATTCCGCCTTTCGTGGCCAGAATAACATCCTGTCTGCGTCCTTTTAGGATGTGACCCAGAATTTCTTCGGATTGACCACTTGAATAGACATCCGCTGTATCGATCAGATTAATGCCTCCAGCCAAAGCCTCATCCAACATGACTGCAGCTTCTTTCTCCGTATTGTTCCCCCAAAAACCAAAAGTACCTGTACCTAATACAAAACTGCTTATTTTAAGGCCTGTATTTCCTAATACACGATATTCCATGTCAATCCATCCCTTCTCCATCTTTTACAATAAGAATGATCATTCTAATATGCGCAGAAGAACTCCACGGCAAGATCTCACACCACTCCTCATAACTCTTGGCTTCTTATCCGTGTATTCCTCCCACACCAACAATATAACATATTTAGAACGATCGGTAAAGAATGATTTTATGACCGAAATTAAGATCAGGTCTTTTGGGAGCATAAACCGACCACGCCAGAGATGATCGATGAAGAATGCAAATTGAATGGCTGTCTGTATGACGGCGATCCGGAAAATGTAGCGGAGAAAATGTCCTTCGTTCGATCTAACTGTTCGGCACTAAGGCAGTCCCAATTGTGCGTAAAGAAAATCCGTTTCAGTTCATCATATTTTCGATTATTGACTCCTCGTCAGTTTAAACCTAGGTTACCAAGTGAACCCTCTCATTACCCGCTGAATGCACACGTGAGCTTTTCTTATCCGACGTACCTATGACGGTTACTTTGCTTTGTCTTTCCTCTTTTAGTCTTTGCACTATAATCCTTTATGAAAGGACTTCCACAACTTCTCGCTCTGTCAAATTTCCCGAAAATTGAACTGAGAAGACTCCAAAGCCGCGGTCAAAACGGAGCTGGAGTCTTCTTTTCAATAGAAATGAACATTCAAAGCGGAATGTAAAAAAACAAAAACTGACTTTTGGGACATGCCCTGCAGTCTTGTAATTTTTGAATGCTGCCGACTAGCACTAGGCTGACCTTTGTTTACGTATCTAACGTGTACAAAGGCAGGTTTTCCGGTAAAGCCGCCGGGCGCAGACATGTGCTTTGCATTGGATAGAAGGTCTGCTGCTCGGAGGAATCGTGGAACGCCCACATCGCCTCCAGCACATGATAGGCCAATTCACCACTGGCGCGGTGAGGCCGTCCGCTGCGGATAGCGTAGGCCATATCGGCAACACCGATGCCCCTTGTGTTCTCCTGGTAGCCGGGCAGCAGCGGTACGTCTGTCCATTCTTGCTCGCCTAGCACCCTATAGCGAACTGGCCCTCCGAACGTGTTCGGGTCAGGCACCTGTAACGTGCCATGAGTGCCGTATACCTCGATCGGTGGCAGAGTGCTTCCACCAAAGATGTCAAAGCTGGTAATTAGCGTGCCGACAGCCCCCTGCTTGAAGCGCAGCAATCCGGCCACATGAGTCGGTATATCGACCGGGATGGTCTGGCCTCTCTTTTTCTCGCTCGTAATCATTCGTTGATCCATCGCCTTGCTTGTCATGCCCGAAATGGCAGCAATCGGACCCAGCAATTGCACCAGAGCCGTCAAATAATAGGGGCCCATATCAAACATTGGACCGCCGCCGACTGCATAATAAAATTCAGGATCAGGATGCCAATGTTCATGTCCACGGCTCATCATGAAAGCCGTAGCGGCTACCGGACTCCCAATAACTCCGTCTTCAATCAGCTTCAATGATGTCTGTATACCGGAACCGAAGAAGGTCTCCGGTGCGCAGCCGACAAGCAGTCCCTTTTGATGAGCAAGATCCAAGACAGCCTGCCCTTGCTCACGGGTGACGGCAAGTGGCTTCTCCACATAAACATGCTTGCCTGCCTCAAGAGCTCTGAGACAAACGTCAGCGTGAACGCCCGGAATGGTCAAATTAATAATGAGTTCGATCTCCGGATCAGCCAAAATCTCATCTACCGAATATACATTCGGAACGTTAAACGCTACTGCCTGCTCCTCTGCCCGACCTTGGTCCAGATCCGCTACTGCGTACAGCTCCAGAATGTCGAAACGATGGCAATTTTCCATGTAAATTCCGCTAATTTTACCACACCCGATAATGCCTACTTTCATTTTGTTCATGCCTGGACTCCCTTCTTCTTCAGAAAAAATGGATAATGGCATTCTTTTATTTCATTGGATACTATTAGAGACTGGCAATACGAATTCAATCAGGACATCATTGCATAAGGGCACACGCCTAACGGTATTACTGTCCGTGTTGTCTGTTCTCCTTCTGTGCTCTGTCCCTTTCTGACCATGGTGAGTTCAGGTGGTCAAACTCTTTGCCAGAGGTACTACCAATTCATCCGATCCACGCTAACGCTGCTGGTTGTCTGTCATGCCTGTATAAGCCTCTGCCAGCGAGCTGCCCTGGGTGGCCACCGCCTGTTTGCCTGCGGCTGCCCATAGAAACCCGCTGCGCATCATCTCGGTCACTTGAGGCATATCTATGATTTCTGCGTGATGGCCCAGCGAATTGTAGAAGACGCGTCCGTTCCCCCAGCGCTTCGTCCATACAACAGGCATATCCACTGGCCCATTGGCTGAATGGGGACCTGGTACGACCGGGAAGCGTGTGGTTGCCAGCACTTCAACTGCCGGGTCTACGTGGAGGTAATACTGCTCGCTTTTGACCTGAAAATCCTCAATGTGCTCTAGAAGTGGGCTGGAGCCGCGCTTCATGTTCACCATGTACTCCACCCCGTCATTGCCGGGATGCGCAACCCATTGCCCGCCTGTCATGAACTGCCAATCCACGTTGTTCCGGAAGGCATCACACATGCCGCCATGGCAGCCTGTGAGACCTACGCCGCTTTGAACGGCTGCTGAGACATTATTGACTAGTTCCTGCTCAATCTGTCCCATGGTCCACATTGGAACGATTAAGTCCAGGTCAAGCAGTTTCTCTGCATCCTGGTAGGCTTCAAGGGTATTAGACACCTCCACCTCGAACTGCTCTTCCTTCAAAATGCGTTCAAAAATGGCCGCCACCTGCTCCGGCTCATGTCCGTTCCATCCACCCCATACAATCAGTGCCTTGCGCATCTGTAACCACTCACCTTTCGGAATGTATTGTTATACTACATTTCTTCAATGGATACCCAGCGGCGTTCCTCTATGGAGCGTTCTACCGCTTCAAGCACAGCCTGACAAGCGACACCGTCGTGGAAGTTCGGCGAAGGTTGTCGTCCTTCGGAGATGGCCCTCAACATCTCAAGCATCTCGTGGGTGAAGGTATGCTCGAATCCAATTGTATGTCCTGCAGGCCACCAGGCTTCAGAGTACTTATGTGCCGGATCGGTGGCGAGTACGCGGCGAAAGCCCTGAACGTCCTCCTTATCCTGTGTGAAATACACTTCCAGTTCGTTCATTCGTTCAAAGTCAAACCGCACGCTGCCTAGGCTACCGTTGATCTCGAATGAATTTGTGCTCCGATGTCCGGCAGCAAAACGTGTGGCCTCGAAGCTGCCCAGCGCACCTCCGGCGAAGCGTGCCAGGAACAGCGTGGCATCATCGACTGTCACTTCTCCCATCGGTGCATTTGCCTCTGCGCTCCTTTTGGAGCTCAACCCGCTCATCTCCAAAGCCAACGGGCGCTGTTTGATGAATGTCTCGCTCATACCGATCACTTCATGGAACTCGCCGACCAAGAAGCGAGCGAGATCAATCAGATGGGCGCCAAGATCACCATGAGAGCCAGAACCGGCCACTTCTTTTTGCAGCCGCCATACCAGCGGGAAGGACGGGTCCATGATCCAGTCTTGAAGGAAGAAAGCACGGAAATGATAAATTTTGCCTAGGCGACCGCTCTCGACTAGCTGCTTTGCCAGCTGGACAGCCGGAGAAAAGCGGTAGTTGAAGCCTACCATATGTCTGACCCCTGCTTCCTCTGCTACCTGCAGCATGTCACGGGAATCCGCCAGCGAGAGCGCAAGCGGCTTCTCACAGAACAGATGCTTGCCCTGGAGGGCAGCCTCAACGACAATTTCCTTATGGGCATTACTCGGGGCGTTAATATCAATGAGATCAATATCGTTACGTTTCACTAGATCACGCCAATCCGTAACACTTTCGGTCCAGCCGAACTGGCGGGCAGCCGCCTGAACCCCCTGCGCGTTGCGTCCACAGATAACGGACATCTCTGGCTGCAGCGGGGCATCTGGGAAGAACATGGGTAGACTACGGTAAGCGTTGCTGTGAGCCTTGCCCATAAATTTGTAGCCAACCATTCCGATACGAAGACGATTAGACATGTCGTGATCCTCCTTATGGGTCTGAGTTTCAACGAGTTTTTGACGATTGGTGTTATGGACGAATGGATGACGCCCTGATAATCAGCTCTGTGGACAGGAGTTCTCTTATCGAGTCGGACCCGGTCAGTTCCAGGGCTGGAATAAGGTCCAGAGAATCGGGTATAAGCTTCGAGGCTGCGAGCTCTCCCATCTCATAAAAAGGAACGCGGACACTGCTTAGCGGCGGAACAGCCATCTCAGCCGCATCCGAATCGTCATAGCCTACAAACGCTGGGAACCGTTCAACTGGCAGTCCGCGCTCACGGAGACCCTGCATTACCCCGAGGGCCATCCGGTCGTTCGCCGCAAATACGGCATCAATATCATTCAATTTGTCTGCTATTGTGGCTGAGGCTTCGAGCCCGCTTCGACGGCTGTAGTTACCTTCCAGAAGCAGATCGTGGTCATATTCAATACCGGCCTCCTGAAGCGCGGTACGGTAACCCTTCATTCGCTCAGTACTATTGGAATAGATATCCGGGCCGTTGAGAAAGGCAATCCGTTTGTATCCCTGCTCGATGAGGTGACTTACAGCCGCTCGGCTGCCTTCTACATGGTCTGCATCCACTTCACAGAACGATTGCCCTTCAAAATGGTGATTCATGACGCAGAATGGACGCCCTTCTTCCTGAAGTCTCTTTAGAGCTTCCACCTCATCGTGGTCATCCCTGGCTCCAAGGATGATACAGGTATCGATCCTTTGCTGGCGGAAAAGACTACTGTAATCAATCCGTTCCCCCGGCTTCCGGAACAATAGAAGCAGATCGAGTCCGCTGTCTCTGGCCTTGTTTCCGATACCGCTCAGCATCTCAGAGAAAAAATAGGCTGAGAACAGGTGCGCCTTCGGGACATAAGGCATAACCACACCAAGATGGCCACTCTTGCTTCGGGCAAAGTTACGGGCCAGCGCACTAGGAACATATCCAAGCTGATTAGCTGCGTCCAGAACCCTTCTCCGCGTATCCTCTTTGATAGGACCTACTGCATTTAAGACCCGGGATACCGTCGCTTCAGACACGCCGGAAAGTTCTGCTACTTCCTTGCGCGAAACGATATTACCCACCTCCAAATCATTTTATGTACGCGCGTACATTTTCTCATGCAGCCATACCTCTGTCAATCCCAAAAAGTGTGCTTCAAAGATGAATAAGCTCATTTCTCTACTAAAAGGACATTGTCTCGCGATCCCTGCTTGCCAGCAGATTGAACGGAATATCCCAGCCCCAGCAGTCGGTGCCGCGAACAAATAAATGTTTATTAACTATTGCGCTAACGGATACGAAAGTTCAATAAAATAGCGGCAGTTCTAGGACTTTATTTCCTCGTCCATGACTGCCGCTATTTCGATTTTTGGGATGATTTTAATGCTATTTTACCAGCAGCGAGTTAATGAACATTGGACTTATACTCACCCCGCCTCACAAGGCGGGACAGAATTTTAATATTGCGGAGAAATACGATTTCTCATCTCAATTATTTACTTTAACAAAAGAGATTTCCACATGGTTGGGATATGACTTGAAGAATTAGATCAAAGACCCGTTCTTCTCTCCAGTTCCTCCGTATATCTGGCGCCCATCAAAGTGATCTGCGAGGCTGCGCTGTTAATATTGCGCACATCTTCGGATGTGAGCTTAATGTGGACTGCGCCTAGATTTTCTTCCAGACGGCTTAATTTCCGTGTGCCCGGGATCGGAACGATCCACGACTTCTGGGCTAGCAGCCAGGCGAGTGCGATTTGGGCTGGCGTTGCTTTTAACTGCTCAGCCATCTCTTTAAGCAGGTCGACCAGCACCTGATTGGCCTCCAGCGCTTCTGGAGTAAAACGTGGAAGAATACTGCGGAAATCGTCATGGTTGAATGTCGTGTTTGCGTTAAAACTTCCCGTCAGGTAGCCCTTGCCCAAAGGACTGAACGGAACGAAGCCAATACCGAGCTCTTCTAGGGCAGGGAGGAGTTCCTCTTCGGGACGTCTCCACCACAGGGAATATTCACTCTGAATTGCAGTGAGTGGATGAACCGCGTGTGCACGACGAATGGTCTTCACTCCTGCTTCAGACAATCCCCAGTGCTTTACCTTTCCTTCCCGGATCAGATCTTGCACGGCTCCCGCTACCTCTTCGATTGGCACATCTGGATCGACTCGGTGCTGATAGTACAGGTCGATGGCTTCAATCTTGAGCCGTCTAAGCGATTCTTCGGCAACTTTCTTGATATGCTCAGGGAGACTGTTCATCCCGGACTGCTTGCCATCCTGCATATTGAAGCCGAACTTCGTGGCAATCACGACTTGGTCTCGAAAGGGGAAGAAGAGCTTCGCCCAAGAGTTCTTCATTCGTGTAGGGTCCGTATACTTCAGCGGTATCAAAGAAAGTCACGCGCGCTCGACCGCTTCCCGAATGACCGAGATCATATCCTTTTGGTCCGAAGCCGGCCCATAACCGTAACTCATTCCCATGCATCCAAGTCCGATTGCGGAAACTTCCAGACCGCTATTTCCCAATTTACGCTTTTCCATCATACATCTTCCTTTCTTAATATGATTCTATCTTTATTTAGTTAGAGAGTTGGTCATTATAAATGTTATTATTTTTCATTAGTTGATTGGCTTACGATCCTATCAAGAGAACTATTATATAATTTTTTGAAACATTCATGCTCTTCAAACTCTATTAATGTGATAAGCCTTTGAACCAATAAGTTCCTAAACCAACGATTCAAATAATTCATCTCCTCCCTTTTTTAAACTTGTTCTTTGATAATGTCGTTATGCTTGCGGTAGTTTAGAGGCTTCTGTCACTTCATCCGCTTCAGCTGTTACATTGTTCTCCCCCTTGCTTGATTCTGTGAGCTTAGTCTTATTATGCCGAACAGAAAAAGCGAAGTGATATCTCATTCGTCTTAAATGATTGCCCAATCCTATTACGGCTACTGTTGCTACAGGCGGATAAGTCTTATAATGGGACCAGACAAACCTGCAAGGAGGATTTGAATGTCCGAGAACCTTATTCAACAGCAACAGGAGCTTACCGGATTAATCGAGCGTCACTCGCTTCAGAATAGCACCAAGGAAACGGCGGTCCCTTCCCTATTTTTCTATCAGCATTCCAGCATAACTGAGCCCGCTTATCGGGTTTACAAGCCTTCTTTTTGTGTTGTCGTTCAAGGTCTGAAAGAAATTTTGCTGGCACAGGAGAGATTTGAATATGGACCGTCCAATTATCTGATCGCTTCCATGAATCTGCCTGTGATCGGTCAAATTATAAAAGCGTCTGCTGACTCTCCTTACCTGAGTCTCAAGCTCGAATTTACACAGAACCAGATCCTTGAAGTGCTGAACGATTGTGATATTAAGGTCACGTCAAAAGATAATGCCAAGCGTGCCCTGTTCGTCGGCTGGATGGAATCGTCCATTCAGGACGCCGTGCTCAGGCTTGCCCGTCTGCTGGACACCCCGGGAGAAATCCCATT
This sequence comes from Paenibacillus sp. FSL R7-0340, assembly GCF_038002205.1. Classification (NCBI taxonomy): domain Bacteria; kingdom Bacillati; phylum Bacillota; class Bacilli; order Caryophanales; family Paenibacillaceae; genus Paenibacillus; species Paenibacillus sp. FSL R7-0340. Next base: position 3,117,292 of record NZ_JBBOBY010000001.1, on the reverse strand, counting down.
TCTCGCCCCGCTTTACACGAGGGAGATTCTGTACAGGTTGCTGCAGGGGCCCTATGGAGTCGAATTGGCTCAGATTGCAGTCGAAGGAAGCAGCACCTATCGGATCCGGGAAGCTATCGACCATATTGTCCGAAATTGGGACCAGTCTTTTCGGATCGAAGATCTTGCAGACACCGCCAGCATGAGTGTTTCTTCGTTCCATCGGCATTTTAAAGAGGTAACCGCCATGAGCCCAATTCAGTTCCAAAAACAGCTGAGACTTCAGGAAGCTCGCCGCATCTTATTGGCTGAATCGGCGGACGCCGCAGACGTCGCTTTCAGGGTCGGTTACGAGAGTTCCTCCCAATTCAGCCGCGAATACTCCCGCATGTTCGGTGCTCCTCCGAGAGCGGACATCAAGCGATTGAAGGAAAAATATGACCAGGTCATGAATGACTAAGTATCTAGACTGATCGGCGAAGAAGCAAAAAGGACGACCTTAGGCCGTCTCTTTTTCGGTATGATACGTTTAACTTCCAGCGTCATTTCCTATAAAACGAGAACACCACCGACTTCCCCAACATCATTTAGGCGGTCTTCGGTCTTCAAGCCCAGTTCGGCAGTAGCGTCTCGCCCCGGTCTGTAGCAGGCGCGGGAGTCACCGAAAGTCTGGAAATCTCATCGCGCCACTCTGGAGTCATCTCTACATCGACAGCGCCCAGTGAGTCTTCCAGCTGCGCGAGGTTTCTTGCGCCAATAATTGGCGCCGTGATCATAGGATTGGACATCGCCCAAGCTACCGCAAGCGTCGAGGGCTTCACACCTCGTTCTGCTGCATGTGCAGTAAAGCGGTCGGCGACGGCAAAATTCATTTCATCCGCATAGCGGTCCGTATACCGCTGCTCTTCGACCAGCCGTCCTTGCTCCGGTCGTTTGTTCGTTCCGTATTTGCCCGTAAGAATCCCGGCTCCCAGAGGGCTGTACGAAATGACCCCAATCTGCTCGGAAGCGGCAAGAGGCAGGATTTCTACCTCAGCCTGACGTTTGACCAGGTTGTACATCGGCTGGATCAATTCAAAGCGCGCCAGCTCCTCCCTGGCAGAGATGCCGACCGCTTTGGCAATCTGCCAGGCCGACCAGTTGCTCACCGCTGGGTAAAGGATTTTGCCCTGCGCTTGAAGATCGTCGAGTGCACGAAGCGTCTCCTCCATTGGTGTATTTTCGTCGAACATATGCACGAAGTAGAAGTCGATGCGGTCCGTCTTCAGGCGTCGCAGACTGTTTTCCACTTCAAGCATGATATGACGACGGGAAAGCCCCCTAGCATTCACGTCCTGTCCCATCGGATAGAAAACTTTAGTGCTCAGTACAATCTCATTCCGACAGTCCTCGATGCACTCGCCTAGAATTTCTTCGGAGCGACCCTGGCTGTACACGTTTGCTGTATCGAAAAAGTTAATGCCAGCTTCGCGGGAGCGGTTGAACATTTTTTTGGATGTTTCTTCATCGGCATTTCCGCCGAAGGACATCGTGCCAAAACATAAATTTGAAACCTTGATTCCTGTTTTTCCTACTGTACGATAATTCATCGTCATTCCTCCTGCTGTTGACTTACGCCTGTTGTGTGGTTGGGCGAATAATCATTTCATTGATCGCAACGTCTCCTGGCTCTTCAATCGCAAAAGCAATCGCACGTGCGATACTTTCCGCTTTAATCGCTCCTTGATATAACTCATCGTAGGCTTGTTTTAACTCTGCATCCGTGATTCCCTCCGTCAATTCAGTGCTGACAGCTCCTGGAGAGATATTCGTTGTACGAATCTGGGTACCACTGATCGCCTCTTCTTGACGTAAACCTTCCGTAATCGCCCTTACGGCATGTTTGGTCGCGCAATATACAGTGCCGCCGGGATAGACATTATGTCCGGCAATAGAAGACAGATTAATGATATGGCCAGATTTCTGTTCCCGCATCGCAGGCAGAACAGCAGCAATCCCGTACAAAAGGCCCTTGATATTAATATCAATCATCATATCCCATTCATTAATTTTCTTCTTAAAGAGAAACGATTGCGGCATGACTCCGGCATTATTGATAAGTACGTCGATTTTCCCAAACTCTTGAAGTGCATACGAAGCCAACTCCTCCACTTGTTCATGCGATGTCACATCGGTTACTTTGTAGATGGCTGTACCCCCGCTTTGTTCAACTTCTTCTTGCAGCTTTTGTAAACGGTCTTCACAGCGAGCCGCCAGCACAAGCTTCGCACCTTTAGATGCCAGTTCTTTGGCCGCTGCCTCTCCGATTCCGCTGGAAGCACCTGTAATAATAACGACTTTATCTTGAATATTGGACATAGAGAATGAACATCCTTTCGAGACTTAGTTTTCTTTTGCGAATAGTTCTTTGGCCACTGTAATAGCGGACATCGCCTTCGGCCAGCCCGCATAAAAGGCAAGATGGGTAATGACTTCGATCAGTTCCTCTTCCGTCAGGCCGTTGTCTTTGGCTTTACCCAAATGAAAGCCCAGTTGTTCGGAATTCCCTCCGGTGATCAAGCTTGCTACGGTAATGAGGCTGCGGTCGCGTGGGGCCAGCTCTTTGCGTTCCCAAACGTCCCCAAAAAGCACCTTGTCGGTCAGCTCGACAATCTTTGGTGAGAAGTCCCCAATCGTTCGCTGTGCAGCCGTAAGTTTTTGAGTATCTGACATGTGATATCTCCTCTTTCTTTGCATTGATCCTTCATATAAATGCATCTATAATTGAAAAAGATACATTATTGAACTTGTGTCTATTATTATAAGCTGATACAGAATGCTTGCAATTGTTAAATACGCTTGATTTGTTCATTAATAGACATATAAGTTAAAACAGTCAATTATCATTTAGAAGTTTAGGGGTTGAACACAGTGAAAGTGGACAGGAGAATACTCAAAACACAGGAAGCCTTGAAAAAAGCATTAACGGAGTTGATGGCCGAAAAGAGTTTCGACCATATTACGATTCAGGATCTATCCGACAAAGCGAATGTAAGCCGGGGAACCATCTATCTTCATTACGTGGACAAATATGATTTGCTGGATAAGCTGATCGCCGCACACATCAATGAACTTCGAAGATTATGTATTGAATCGGCTCATTTGAGCTTTACAGAGGCCGAAATTGTTTGGTTTGAATATTTTGAGGCTAACTATTTATTTTTCTCCACGATGCTGGTGAGCAAAGGCGCCCCTTACTTCCGCACTCAGTTTCTTGAATTTATGATCGATGAACTTCGGGAAGAGGTCGACATGAATGAAGCAAGAAATCGGGGACTAAACGAAGAAGTGGTTGTCCGTTATGCAGCGTCCGCTGTGGTAGGGATTATGGAGTGGTGGTTTTTGAATGATAAACCTCTCCCTCCTGTCGAGATGGCAGAGCAAATAGGCATGCTGTTGGACCGGAAATTGTGAATCTGATAAAAAAGAGTAGCAGACATATGTCTGCTACTCTCAAAATGGTTTATCAGGGCCAAATACAAGATTGGCGGACTGCTTGGCTTTCTCAATGACATTCATGACCTTCTCGCTATGTTCAAGCATATTCGAGACTTTTCCAAAATCTTTTTCTTCGATGATACGATCAAACTCAACGAATTCGTCATACATTCGATGCGAATGATCTTTTAGATCCACACGAATTGGCGTTTCCTTATTCGCAGTGTAATCAAAGCAGTCGCATATATTAGCAGAACTTGCCATGTGTAAATAGCCCTTATTGCCTTGAATGTTCACGGCATTGGGGGCCGTACTATCTTTTGAACCTATGCAGACACACTTGAAATCACCGTAATCAAGCAGCAGCATACCTGAAGTATCAATTCCACGCTCCATGTTCGCCCAATACTCCACTTTCTTTGGGCTACCGAAGAATCCAACAACAAAATGAATATTATATAAATTAATATCCATCAAGGCTCCACCAGACATTTCCGGATTAAACGCAGGCTGGATTATTCCCGCTTTGAAAGCTTCATATCGAGATGAGTATTGAGAATAGTTGCATTCAACTATTTTGATCTCACCAAGTTTAGGTAGATACTCCTTCATTGACAAATAATTTTTCAAATATTGATTCGTTATGGCTTCCACCAATACCAGTTTTCTTTGCTGAGCAATTTCTTTTAGCTCTAGAAATTCTTGCAAATTGGAAGTAAACGGCTTCTCACAAATGACATGTTTACCACTCAATAATGCTTCTTTGGCATATGAATAATGAAGATGATTAGGCAACCCGATATAAACTGTATCCACATCACGGTTCATCAGCATCTCGCTGTAATCCGAATAAATCTGAGATATTCCATATTTATTTTTCAAATCCAGTAATTTCTCCTGGTGGCTAGGTCTAGAACAAATGCCCTTTAATAAAATGGTCGGGATTTCCTGAATAAAGCTCAATAGATCCCCTACGATCATCCCTGCTCCGACAATTCCCAACTTCATTTTAGTTGCACTCCTCTATACCTTTTTCAAGTATTTCCATACAAATTATCGTTTCTTCGTCTTTAATCACTTTTTCTTTACCAAATACGATCGACTGATAAATATCGTCATACACTCGGGCATAGTCTCCCTTTTCAGAAACGACTTTTTCTTCATGATACTCGCCTTTATCATCCAAATATGTTAAGATGCCGTAATGCTCGGGCAGGTCGATGCCGAAATCGGCGTGTCCCTTAGGCAGATAGTATAATTTCAGATGCTCCTCCTGACGATCCTTCGTTTGCTTTATAAAAACGCCTTTTTTGCCGTATACAACAAAACTCGGCCGCTCTTTTAAGCGAAAAAAGCTGGATTTGATGGATACCTTGAGCGAGGGATAATAAAAATCCAGATCAAAGTAATCATTCATTCTCCCAGAACCCAGCAATTGACGAACATCGTAACGAATTGTGTCCGGCTTCCCAAAATAGGAAAGAACCTGGTCAATGGTATGAACGCCATGTCCGTATAGGTAACTGTTATACTTGGAAAAATGAGAAGTGGAGTTCGGGATCTCAGGGCGATAATAATCGTAATGCATCTCCACTTCCAGCAAATCTCCAAGTTTTCCTGATTCAATAATCTTCTGGGTAGTGAGGAAATCCGAGTCGTAACGTCTATTCTGATAGCATTGTACAACCAGATTTTTCTCTTTAGCATATTGGAAGATCGACATGGCTTCTTCTTTGGTTAACGTAAAAGGTTTCTCAACAAGTACATTTTTCCCGTGGTCAAGCGCCATTTTCGCATAGTCGTAGTGGGATTCTACAGGTGTACAGATAACAATCAACTGAATCTCCTTATCGTTCATTAGAGATTCAATATTATCTGTATACCGCACGTCAGGGATTTTTTTCCACTCCCCTTTATCTGGATTACGTGCGTATATCGTCTTCACTTTCAAATCAGCTCTGTTCAATGAAAAAGGAAGATGATAACGGTTCGTGCTTTTCCCATTTCCAATATAACCGATGGTAAGCATATTATTTCCCCCTTAGGCTCTTTTTCATTTATTATAGAAGAAGAATGTTGATCGTAAAGGATTTGCCGCCAAAATGGTACATTCAACCGATTATTTGTCAACATGGCGGGTTGTTTTTAAACAAAATGTTTATTTTATATCCTTTATCAAACGTTATTTCAATTGAACCGGAGTGAACCTGTTGAAAATACTGATGCAATTATCCGAAATGCAAAACTTTACACCAAACGAAAAAAGCATTGCATCCTATATTTTGCTTCATAAGGAAAGTATCCTGCACTTAAATATTCAGGAGCTTGCAAAGGCAACATATACTTCGCATTCCGCGATTAATCGATTAACACATAAACTTGGGCTATCTGGTTTCAAGGAGTTCATAATCAAACTTGCTCGGGAATTTCAGCAGAATACCCAGAACATTTCCAATGTAGACCCCAACTATCCTTTCGGTTTTGATGAATCCCCACTTCAAGTAGCGAAAGAAATTGCAGAATTAATGAAAGAAACGATTGAAAAAAACTTTACATTCATGGATGATGATTTATTGTCGCAAACAGCCCTACTGCTGGATCAAGCGAAAAGAATCTTTATATATGCGTTAGGTGATTCACAAATCCGTGCGAAAAGTTTCCAAAATAAATTGGTAAAAATAAACAAGTATGTGTTTATAGCCACGGAGCTGTCTGAGTGGGCTTACCATACGGCTAATCTTACGACACAGGATTGCGCTGTTTTTTTAACTTACCACGGAAAGTCGCCGATTTTTTTAAAAGCAGCACGGCATTTCGCACATGAAAATATCCCTTTTATCACAATTACAGCAACCAATCAAAGCGAATTGGCCAAACTCAGTAATATCTGTATCCAGGTGCCTAATGACGAAGTAAAACATGCCAAGATTGGTACATTTTCATCGCAGATTGCCTTTGACTATGTATTAAATGTGATCTATTCCTGTATCTATAAAATCGACTACTTGAAAAACATGCAAACCACAACACAATCGTTAAAAAATTCGCATCTCAATGACATGATGAATGACGTATAGAGTAATTGTTCTTCCTCTAACTACAAAATAAGCGGAAACTTATGATTTTCTATCGTTACCTCCGTCTATAAAGGTCTAGTCAGCATCATGCTAACTAGACCTTTATTTTATTGCTTCAAGCCCATCAGTACAGCCGCTAGCAATCCCGGAAATCGTAAATTCACATCGTCGTACCGGATTGAAATAAAGCGTTGGGTACCCTCTATTCTTGTATGGATGACTCCTGATTCCCGAAGAGCCTTAAAGTGATGGGACAAGGTTGACTTTGGGGCCGAAATATCTATCGAGCTACAGGATTGCTCCCCCTTTTCGTCCAAAATCTTGATGATATTAAGCCGAATCGGGTCACTCAGGGCATATAAAACTGTAGATAGAGTAATTTCATTAACGCTAGGATGATACAGTGTTCTCAAGATCCGTTCACCTACCTGAATAAAGAATTATAGTTGCATTATAACATATTGCAATGTTATATTTCTATTGTTCGAAAATTATCGAACAATAGAACAAATGGAGGAATTAGTTTTGAATAAAATTATCACCTTGTTTTTCTTTATCATGTTTTTCATCGGCACAGATACGTTCATTGTATCGCCTCTTTTACCTATTCTTCGTGAAAGTTTCGGCATTTCTATCGAGCAATCAGGCTGGATCGTTTCGGCCTATGCTTTAGGTTATGCTGTGTTTGCCTTAATTGCAGGACCATTGTCAGATGAATGGAATCGAAAAAAAGTACTACTGTTCGGCTTGCTTGGTTTTGGTATCTTTACTTTACTTTGCGGCTTTGCCACGGATTTTTGGACCATGTTTGCTTTTCGCTTATTGGCTGGGATTAGCGCCGCTTTCGCGTCGCCTCAAGTTTGGGCTGCCATTCCTCAGCTGGTTCAACCACATAAAGTATTAAAAGCCATGGGGGTTGCTACCGCAGGATTGGCCGTTTCCCAAATGCTGGGTGTGCCCATCGGCAGCTATCTCGCTACCACAGGGTGGCAAACACCTTTTATTATAACTGGTTGCTGCACCTTCTTGATCGTTATTTTGACTGCTGTTCTCTTGCCCTCCTTACCTGCTTCTCTACAGAAGCATAAGGCTTCCTCTATTGGGAGTAGATATCGTTCATTACTACGCGGATCAACACCTAAGATCGCTTTTCTTGCCTATCTCCTATTCCAACTCGGAAATTTTGCTGCTTTCTCTTTTATTGGCACATGGCTTTCCGATAAATTCAGTCTCAATGTTGCAAGTATTGGTACGGTAATTCTGTTCCTTGGTTTAGGAAATACGATCAGCAGCTTATTTGGTAGTAGCCTAGTTAATAAAGTAGGTGCTAGACACTCTTTGAAATATGGCATAATCTTCATCGGCCTGCTTTATTTACTTCTTCCATATTTACCTAGCGTAACTTATGTCGAAATTACATATTTTCTGATCTTCCTCATCCTTGGAATGATTTTTCCACTTATGATGAGTTTGCTTCAAACCCTGTCTGCTACAGCACGAGGAACAATTTCATCACTTGCCAATTCTTCTATGTATTGTGGTACGGCGGTTGGCTCTTTCACAGCGGGAATGCTATATGCACACTCTGGTGGTTTTATTTCCGTTAGCCTGTTTACTGTGATTTGTTTTAGTATGTCACTTATCTTGTTCTTACGTAGCGGAGTTTTGAACATTAATATGAGTCAATCTCTATAAACTGCTCAACGGTTAGGTAGTTATCTAATCTTTAAAATGGAAACCTGTAATTGCCCTTTTCAGCTAGCGATATAAGTTCACTTAAAGTTGAGAAAAAGAACTTATATCGCTAAAAAAGCCGCCATTGTGGCGACTTCATTTCTCCGGTCAAGAATCAACTTTCATCTATTGCTTTTCGAATATCATAATCATTGATATCGATATCTAAATTCATTCCAAGTGCCAACTTTGCCAGCTGATTTCCAATAAAGGGGCCCATGGTCAACCCGGATGCTCCAAGCCCATTTGCCGCTATAAGACCATCCCAGCCTGGAACAGCTCCGATCACTGGTAGAAACCCGGGTGTAAAAGGACGGAAACCAACTCTTACCTCCTGAAAAGTGCTGTTTGCTAAATCAGGGGCCAATTCTAAACCTTTATCCAGAATTTCCTGCATCCCACCTGCTGTTACTCTCGTATCGTAACCTTCGATTTCATTTTCGTGAGTCGCCCCTATTACGATCTTCTGTTTATCAAAAGCCAGCAGATATTGATCAGAAGGCGGTATGACTACAGGCCAAGTGCCTGTGTCTTGCCTATTAGAAACCTGCAAATGCATAATTTGTGCTTTTTGATAACTAACCTTAAAATGAATGCCCAAAGGCAACAGTAGTTGATTTGCCCATGCACCTGCACAAACAATGACCTTGTCAGACGAGAAGCTTTGTGCACCGACCACTACTCCCGTTACATGGTCGGACTCATATTGAAGCGTAGCATTTCCTTGTATAAGGACCACCCCGTTTTTTTGTGCTGATCGGACCAACGCATCCCGCAGCGCACGCCCATCTATTCGGGCGGCACCGCTAATATGAACAGAATGATAACCTTCTACTAACAAAGGAAACCGTTCATGGGTTTCTTTTTCATTTAGCCGGGTAATTTCACCGATTTCCGGTGCATCCGCTTGTCGTAAGTGTGCCCGCTCCTCCATTTTTTTGATTTTCTCCAAATCATCATGAATACTGAGAGCCCCCACTTGAGCATAGCCAGTTTCTGTTTCTCCCTCGCTTTTGAGTTCTTCAATCAACCCAGGGTAAAAACGCGCTCCCGCTTTGGCTAGTTGGTACCAAGCCTGATTGCGTCGCTGTGATAGCCAGGGACAGATAATGCCAGCAGCGGCATCAGTAGCCTGTCCTTTATCTTTACGATCTACAATAATGACATTAGCACCCATTTTTGCTAGATGGTATGCTGTCGATGCCCCCAGAATTCCTGATCCGATTACGATGACCTTCTTCATGATTACATCCCTTTCCTAAATCACTGTATCCATTATAGCGAATAGTGCATGAATGCATAAAGTTTGAAATTAATATTTTAAATCCTTATAAAGTTCTTAGAATTGATCTTTAAAGTAGTTGTCAGAACAAATGAAAAGGATGAACTGATATGGATAACATTATTTTACAGACTAAAAATCTCTGCAAAACCTTCGGACGACAACAGGCGGTGAACAACGTCACACTGTCTATTCAGGAGAATTCCGTCTATGGACTACTTGGCCCAAATGGGGCTGGAAAATCAACCACCTTGAAAATGTTAACCGGTATGCTACGCCCGACATCCGGTGAGATTTTATTTCAAGGAAAACCCTGGTCCCGAAAAGATCTTGCTCAGATCGGCGCACTGATCGAATCCCCTCCACTCTATGAAAATTTGACAGCTAGAGAGAACCTCAAAGTTCGTACAACGTTGCTGGGATTGCCTGATTCGCAGATTGATGAAGTGCTGAACATTGTTGATTTGACCCATACCGGGAAAAAGCGCTCGGGCCAGTTCTCGATGGGTATGAAACAGCGGCTGGGCATTGCCATTGCTCTCCTCAATCATCCCAAGCTATTGATCTTAGATGAGCCAACCAACGGACTAGACCCCATTGGTATTCAGGAGCAACGCGAGTTGATTCGCTCCTTCCCGAAGCAAGGAATTACCGTAATTCTTTCCAGCCATATTTTATCCGAAGTCGAACAAATCGTTGACCATGTCGGTATCATTGCCGGCGGCGTATTAGCTTATCAAGAGGCGGTCACTCCAGGACAAAGCCTGGAATCGTTGTTCATGCAGATTGCACAGGAATACCGAAAAGGGGATGAGTAGGATGCAGCAATATATAGCCGCCGAACATCTAAAATTAAAGCGTACCTTCACAAAAAAGTTGGTCTGGCTTGCCCCCATCGCTACTCTTCTTCTGTGTACCGTACTCATGGGGGGACGTATGCTCCAAAGCGCCAGCTACAATTGGTGGTATTTCATGCTGCTGCCAGGTGCCCTCACCTTAATGTGCTCAGGAGTGATCCAAAAGGATTGCAAGAAGCTGAAATACCGTGCTGTCCTCGGCATGGCTGTAGATTTGGCTCAGGTATGGTACGGTAAAATCGGGGTTTGCGTAAGACTCTTAATGGTTTCCTTTATTGTCCTATTTATAGGGATAACTCTTGGCGGATTCGTATTCTCAACTTCTGTGACACTAGCAGGAAGCGTTGCTGCAACTCTAATCCTCTTCATCACCTTTTTGTGGCAAGTTCCACTTTGCCTGTTCCTGACGGACCGAATAGGCATGTTTGCCACTCTAATTATTAATATGCTGGGCAACGTATCCTGCACCATTTTGTTCGCTACGTCCTCTGTGTGGTGGGCGGTCCCTTATGCTATTCCAGCCCGATTAATGTGCGCCGTCATTAAAGTGCTACCTAATGGGCTTGCCGTTCCTTCAGGAGATCCGCTTTTGGATAAAGGCGTGATTGTACCCGGCCTAGTGATCACAATCTGCCTGTTTATAATTCTGTCGATACTGACGGCGATGTCCTTCCGCAAGCGGGAGGCTAAATAAGATGATTTCTTTTTTCCGCTATCTGAAATCCGATGTGCTTAAACTTAGAAGGCAGCCCTTACTGCTTGTGCAGCTGTTTGTGCCGCTTTTAGGCATAGCAATCTTTCTAGCCTATTATTCCTTTACTCCGTATTCACCGATTTCAAAGGTGGACGGCTATTTGCAGGTCTTGGCCGTGGTTCTTCCTACCATGATTGGTATTGTCTGCTCCATTGCTGTTGAGCAGGAGGCAGTCGCTGGCAATTTCCAGCAGCTATTGATCTCGCCAGTGAAGCTGCTACCTTTCCTGAGCAAGCTCAGCCTGCTCCTGATCTTGGGATTTGGCAGTGTGCTGCTTGCCTCCGGTGGCTTTGGGGCTGGCTATATATATCTTATGAGAGAGTCACCGTATGGCTTGAAGTTTTATGTGTTGGCTGCCTGCATTCTGTTTATGTCCAGTGTATTCCTCTATTTTCTGCATTTTTTCATTAGTTTGCGGTTCGGCAAGGGAGCTTCCATCGGTCTAGGCATTATGGAGAGTCTATTGTCCGCTTTGCTTCTTACAGGGCTGGGTGATCATAATTGGATATTCATCCCCTCTGCTTGGACTGCCCGGTTCATCACGATCTGGGTGCAATACGGTATAAACTCAGCAGTATCTATTCCTGAAGCTATACGGCTTGATTCGGGAGTCAGATATTGCGTAGTAGGGACCGTAGTCATCATGGTATTATTAGGATTATGGATTTGTCGTTGGGAAGGACACAATTCGTCGGAATAAAGACTAGAGTAAAGAAAGCAAGGGAAGTGAATTAAGCATGGCAAACTTGTTGGCCGTTGATGATGAACCCGCCGTTTTGGCACTCCTTCAAAATATTTTGCAGAAAGATGGCCATGTTGTCACGGTGGTCTCCGACTCCCCACAGGTTCTCACTATGCAGCTTGGAGCCTTTGACCTCATCCTGCTTGACGTGATGATGCCTACCATGGACGGGTTCACACTCTGTCGGGAAATTCGCAGCAAAATAGACTGCCCGATCCTGTTCCTCACCGCAAAATCCATGGAGAACGATGTGATGTTAGGGCTTGGGGAAGGGGCGGACGATTATATTGTCAAGCCGTTTGGTGCTGGAGAGTTGCGCGCAAGAATCAACGCCCATCTCAGACGGGAGAATCGTGAACGGCGTAATGTATTCTGCATCGGGGAAATTCATTTCAATCTGTCCGGCAAGGAAATCACCGTTCAGAATGTTGTAGTCCCGTTTACCAAAAGCGAATATGAGATATGTAAGTTTCTAGCCCTGAACTGGGGACAGGTGTTCCCTAAAGAGCAGATTTACGAAGCTGTCTTCGGCTTGGATGGGGACAGCGATTCCGCCACCATCGTGGAGCATATTAAAAATATCCGAGCCAAGCTTGGCAAAGTAGAGGTTTCGCCAGTGGAGACGGTTTGGGGAATCGGGTACCGATGGAAGTAACCAAAGTACAGCAAGCATGCAAGACAACCAAACTACGAACCATTTTTCTGGGTTATTTAGTTATGTTCTGTATCGGGACGATTGCGCTCGCTCTGTTCCTGGTTCTCATCTTCTATGTCCTGATGTCTTGTGGGACCATTCTCCCCGCGAACTATGCTGAGAATCAGGTGCGGGCGGACAAGACAATCATTGAAGCTGGCAAGACCCTACAGCCGGATTCTCGGCAGAAACTGTACAAATACGCATCATTCACTTCGGAAGGCCGCCTCAATGAGGGAAACCTTTCTGAAAAGCAGGCTCAAACTGCTTGGAGTGTTACGCAGCAGAACGATACTGCTTATCAATTTCCCTATAACTATGTAAAAGTCTCACATCATGATAAAGTTACTGTGATGCGCTATTCTGTCTCGGCTCAGTTTGAACTTCCTATCCTGCGTCAATACCTGCCGAACGCGGAATTGTCCTTTTTTGCCGTGTTCTGTATCGCCTTTCTGGGGGGAGGTGCCTTGCTGGCTTCCTCCTTCGGACGAAAGCTGGCACGTAAGATGAGTGGGTTGCAGCAGGCCACCAAACAAATTCAAGCACAGGATCTGGACTTCTCAATCGAATTCAGTGGCGTGATGGAGATCGATCAGGTGCTGCATTCCATGGATAAAATGAAAGAAACTTTAAAGACTTCGCTTCACAAACAGTGGAATCTGGAAAGATCACGTCGCGAGCAAATATCCGCCCTGGCACACGATGTCAAAACACCACTCACTATCGTTCGTGGAAACGTAGAGCTGCTGTCCGAGACCGATCAGTCCGAAGAGCAAAAGAACTATACGGATTATATATCGGAAAGCACCAGGCAGATGGAGCAGTATATTAAGACTCTTATTGAAATTTCAAAAGCGGAAACGCTTGTCACCCTGCGGGCGGAAACGATGGATTCTGACTTCTATTTAACGAAAGTGAAAGATCAAATAATAGCCTTGGCTGCTGTCAAAAAAATATCTGTAGCATTCGCTGCATATAACCTCCCTAAGACGCTGTATGCAGACCCAGTTCTACTTGAGCGCGCCATTATGAATGTTGCTTCTAATGCGGTAGATCAGGCACCTGAGTATAGCGAGATCCAGGTGATCGTAGAATCTGTGGAAGACGGCATTCAGTTCAGCATCTTAGACGAAGGCTCGGGCTTCTCTACAGAAGGTCTCAAACAGGCCGCCGAGCAGTTTTATATGGGTGACTCGTCCAGAAGATTAAGCGGGCATTACGGGATGGGCCTGTATATAACAAAATCCATTGTCAACCTACATGGCGGAAAGCTGATTATTGCCAACTCCACCCAGACAGGCGGCGGACAGGTAAGTATTAAAATTCCACTCAGGTCATTACCGATATGATCGTCAAATTTTTAAAAAAAGATCATCTACTATCTAGGTTAGTTCGATTTCATCAGGCATACGCCTCTTCCTTGTTCTATGCTTAAACGATATAAAACGCTACTGACATTTATATATCAGTAGCGTTTTATCATTTTGCATCGGAATGAAGACACTCCTGACACAACCAATGTCGCTGAAGGAGTTAAAACCTATGATCCAGCTTCAATTAGATGAGAGCAACATATCAAATATTGAATGGTACGATAGGCTTTACGATTACCAAAAAAAGACAGATCAGCAGCTGAAAGAACTTCAGGAAATTAAGGATATGATTGAATTGAAATTGCAAACCGGGCAAAAATTTGGCCATAACTTTTTGCCACTTGAAACCCAAACTTAATCTGTTTTCGATTCCTGATCGCTCTGCTTGACCTAGTGTTTACACCAGGTTGTAAGATGTGCATTAGAGTCCTTCCTAGGATTCCACATCATACAATAGAGGAGCTTAAAAACATGAACAATACAATAGCAATAGGAAAAACAGGATTAAAAGCATTTAAACTTGGTTTTGGAGCAGGTGTGGTAGGTAATTCAATGATGTATCCAAAAGTCGATGATACTCTAAGCCGACAATTAATTAGGACTGCCCTTGAAAAAGGGATCAATTTCATTGATACCGCATTTCTGTATGGAATGGGCCACTCTGAGGAGTTAATCGGTGAAGCCATCCGGGATTATGGTGGCCGTGAACATCTTGTAATCTCTACTAAATCTTCTTCTAACCCCAATTTAATCAAGGCCATCTGGAAGTCGACAACAGTCCAGCTGCATTACATAAGGCTGTGGATGACAGCCTTATGAGATTACAGACAGACTATGTTGACATTTTCTTTCTTCATTTTCCCGATAGCCGGACCCCGCTAGCTGAAGCTGCTGACACACTTGCAGAGCTGAAGAAGTCAGGGAAAATCAAAGCCATTGGCGCTTCAAATTTAAGCTTTGAGCAGCTTCAGGCTTTTAATGTTGATAAGCACTTGGATGTTCTTCAAGCTGAATACTCACTACTGGTTCGTCATGCAGAAGCCGACGTTATTCCTTATTGTCTAGAGCACGAAATTTCACTGATTCCTTTTTTTCCCGCTCGCATCAGGTCTGTTGGCCGGTAAATATAAGAAGGATGATGTTTTTAATGACACTTCACGAATGAATAATCCTTTATTTCAAAAAGAAGCATTTCTCGCAAATTTGGAACGCGTGGATCGCTTCAAAGCATTCGCGAAAGACAAGGGTGCAGATCCTGCACAGATTGCGCTAGCTTGGCTATTAACGCGTTCAGCCGTTGATCTAATTATTCCAGGTGCAACCAAGTCTGATCAAATCGAGTCCAATCTTCAAACTCTGGGTGTTCGACTAACAAGTGGCGAGCTTAAGCAACTCGATATTCTTTTCAATCAAAATAACTTGTTTACAGAGTAACAGATTGTCATTGTTCTACATACACTTCCTAATACACAGAAAGGGTTCTAAAGTGAAAACTTTAGAACCCTTTCTACAGAAGTATTTATTTTGTAATCGTAATTTGTTTGGATGCAGTATTATAGTTCACCTGATACCCCGAAAGCTCGCTAATTACTCGTAATGGAACCAGTGTGTAGCCGTTAACAATAACCGGAGCTGTGATGTTCGTCGAATAACTTCGGGAGTTGTTTAACTCATACACGGCAAGGGTCGAATTCTTGACTTGAAGCACTACTTGTTTGCCGTCTGTAGGTCGAGTCAGAATGATCTTTTTGGTCGCCTTTTCATAATTTACCTCGTAACCTATCCGTTCACTGATAAAGCGCAGCGGGACCATCGTCGCCCCATTTATGATTCGCGGAGCCTGAGCCATCGTCGTAGCACGACCATCGACATAAGCTGATTTAGCTCCTGGTGTCAGGGTGAACGAAGTTGAATATGAGGAAACCGCATTGTTAGGGTATGAGGACGTTGTACCAGAAGTTGTTGTTGTAGAACTCGTCCCGGATGATGAACTACTGGTACCAATCGCTCTATTGCGAATAGCTTCTAACCGATCCAGCAAATCGCTTTTACGGGTTCCGCTCGGCAGATCACTGATTGCATCTCTGGCAGAACGCCAGTCCGAGGCATTCAGACTGTTTTCTGCAATTCGCATCAAATCTCTCGCTTTCTCATAATTCGATGAACTAGATGACGAAGAAGAATAGTAACCATCCGAATTCGTGCGTTCTGATATCTTTACACCGCTAGATTCTCTTCCATTACTATTGACAGTTACGACCTTAATCTCATACCAGCGTCCTTCTCGCAAATCCGTGATTTTATAGGACTCAGAGCTTGTAGTTCCCTCATAATCTCCATCAACATATATCTTCACCTTGTCGGCTTTACTCGGCATATCGTAGGTGATTTTGATCCAGGTGTCACTTTTGCTATCTACTTCAAGATTGGACACTTCTGACGAATTGGAGGACGTACTGTCCGTTGTGGCAGTCAGTCTCACACCGGAGGACAATGCACCTGTGCTTCGCTTGGACCTAATCGTGAACGAATAGGCCTGCCCTGAAGAAAGATTGTTGAATGTATAGGATGTTCCTGATGAATCGGTTACCAGTTGCCCGTCCTTATACAGACTGACTGTACTAATTCCGCTGGGTCTCGTCCAGGAAACAGTGACGCTATAGTTATTAACTGATGTCACTGAAGCTCCTGTCACTTCGGGCACGGTATCAACGCTGAGCGCTGAGGTCGTAACCGGAATACTGATTCCTCCAGAGATGTTGCCGGATTTGTCAATAGTCTTGACCAGAACTGTATAATTTGTGGAGGCAATCAATCCACTGAACGTATAGGACGTCCCTGTAGTTCGCTGCACTTCCTTACCATTTAAATAGATGATCGCTTGGCTCAGGTCAGCATCCTTAGGCAATATGTAATTTACGGTAAAAGCGTTATATCCGACATTCGTCGCTGTCAGCCCGCTTACCTCTCCTGGAGGTGTCTTATCTACAGGGACATCAATGGAAGCCGTTTTGGCCTGTACTATCGTACCTTGTGATTCATCTCCGCTCTTATTCACCGTCTTCACTCGAAAGGTATAGGTCGTATTCGGCTGTAAACCGCTCAACATATAAGAGTTACTTCTAATATTATCTACATACACATCGTTAGTGACACCAACCACTTTTACATGGTCGAAATTAAGGTCCGACGGATTGGTCCAGGACAAATTTACTTTTGTTGTTTCTGTAGGAACCGCTGTCAGATTGCTTACCTCTGCCGGCGCGATATTCGCAGTAACCATTTGGCTCGACATTACTTTTAGCATTTGGTTGAGATAGGTGTTCTGACCATAACCTTTTGTTAACGTAGTCACTTTCGTGCCTGAAGTAACCGGCACATTACGACCTTGAGCGGTTGCTAATTTGGTATGTAACTGTGCTGTATTCAGTCCTGTCAGATTTGAGTTATGCCTCTCAGTCGGCAACGCGCTAGCCACTGCATCGGGGGCCAAAATGCCATATCCCGTATTTAAAATCAGTGTAGCCGTTGCGAACGGAGCCATCCATTGACGCAAACGTTTTTTATTCATGATCTATGCTCTCCTTGATACCAGTATGGAAATTTTATTTGTCAAAACTAATAAGTTAAGCTTATAAACCCTTCTGCTGCCATCCAGCTTTTAAAATTCACACTATAATGTACACACGTTCATTTAACTGTTATCGGAATTTGCATACAAAATGTTTAGACTTCACACTAGCATTTTTACTGATAGGGTCGCGCAAACAACATATGCTAAGCCTTCGAACTTGACCAGCTTAGTGTTTTTTCTTACTCCAAGCCATCTTTCTAAGCCCAATTGTTTGTTTCAATTTCATCACTTTTTGCTCGGCCTCTCGATAGCGTGTTAATATCAGAGTGACTTTATATTTTATATTTTTGCTTTTAATAGATTAGATCATGCAACCAGTGAATATAGATACATATTTTGACAAGATAAACGAAATTACGATTATCGTTTCCGGGCACGCTAAGCTGTGGTACGTTGGAATCAGCGAAATGAAGCATTTGATGGGAGATACTTCAGTCATGTGAAAGCTCTGACATAACCTTGGGATTCAGCTGTAAATATTCGATATATCGTAACTTTCTACCGTTTAATAACATTGCATTATAGGATATATTAAATTTTAAGCAATAGGAGAAGGAGGTGTATTATGTTCAAAAATGCCTTTAAGATGTTTGGTGTCATTGGTAATATTGAAGCGATTTCATATCTACTGCTTGTGTGTATCGCTATGCCGCTTAAATACGCAGCTGGAATGCCGCAAATGGTAAGCTGGGTGGGTATGATCCATGGGGTACTGTTCGTGGCTTATGTCATAGCTACTGTGGTCATGCTGATTCTGCGGAAAATAACGCTACTGCAAAGTCTTGCAGCCTTGATTGCATCGCTGTTGCCGTTTGGCCCCTTCATTTTTGATCGTAAGGTGCTTAAGAAGGCCGAAGCACGTGCCAGTCATACCAGCCCGATAAAAGCTACATAAGCATGTACAAGGGAAAGTGCCAACACAATAACGCGGCTTTCTCTTCCCACTCATGCAGCAGCATACAAAAACAACCGATGGCTCTAAACCACTCGGTTGTTTTTGTATACGCGAATTGTAAATTGTTACTTTCCCACAGCAGTAAGGGAGACCCTAACTTTGTCATTCTTTTCGTCCTTTTCTGCTATATTTATGTAATCACAACAACTAATCTCTCGGGTAATTTACACTCATAATATCCATAAAAGGAACTTTTTCTGTTTCTCCATTACTCTCCACATGAACCTTTCCCGTTCTCGGGTCCATTTTAACGATCTGTCCGCGGGTTGTTTCTTGGCGTCCCCATACGGTCAATACGATTTCGGATTGCTCACGTTGTGCTTCTACAAGCTGATTCCCGATTTCCTCCAGTACAAATTCATCCCGAGTAGGCCGTTTGGCTACCTTCGCTTTTGCCATTTGCTATCACCCTTCCTTTCGTGCAAAATCAAAATCAAATTCATTCCATTTTACCATACTTTTCATCATTTGGTGCTGGTAATGTGAGTAAAATTACGTCTCAGAACCACTAAAAAGCCAAGTTCTCAAAAACGAGAACATCGGCTTTTTAAAGTTGCTTGTTGGAGCTCATTAGGAGCGATTGAAAATCGAAGAGACAGGATTATTTGACCAACTGTGGAATGTAATCCACGATATTATAAATAGGAGCACTGCTCTGTTGCGTAACAGCCAAAATTAATGCACCTTCGAGCATCGAAATGATAAGTACCGCCAGACTGTGTGCCTTTTCCTCTGTCCAGCCCGATTTCTGAAGACGTTCCATATAAATGCGCTGCCAATCTGCAAATGTATTCACACAAGCATGACGTAGCGATTCGCTAATACAGGAAGTTTCCGCAGCAGCCCAGAAGCCAATCGGCATGAAGTCGTTAAAGCCGGTACGGTCTGCCTCCTCAGCTGTATTACGAATAAAATTCTGAATGGCTAGTACAGGATTATCGTTTTCGTCCAGTGTCTGTTTTAATTTTTGCTTAATAAATTCATTCCCTCTTCTTATGCATTCCAAAGCTAATTCTTCTTTACCACGCGGAAAATAATAATAAAGTGAGCCCTTCGGTGATCCACTCTCCGCAAGAATCTGATTCAGTCCAGTTGCGTGATACCCCTGATGAAAAAAGAGCTTCGATGCGGTTTGTACGATATTCTCGTATGATTCAGGTTTAGCAGCCATATACAGCATCCTTCATTATATATTATTTATAATTTACTTTGACAAAAAAATAACAACATGTTTATTATATATAGACCGATCGTTATAATTCAATACCCATTAATTTATTGGAGGAACAAAAACAACATGAGTACAAAGAGTCAAACGAGTTCACCCTCTGAACCCAAAACGTTCAAGGTGCTACCTATTATGATTGCCCTGCTCCTTAGTGGCTTTATTGGAATGTTCAGTGAAACGGCACTTAACATTGCACTGAATGATTTGATGCAGATTTTGCATATTACAACTGCAACAGCCCAATGGCTGACGACCGCTTATCTGCTGACACTCGGTATTTTAGTACCTGTATCGGGATTGCTGATTCAAACCTTTACGACAAGACAGCTGTTTGTTACATCGTTGCTGTTCTCAATAGCTGGTTGCCTCGTTGCTGCACTTTCACCTACTTTTTCAGTGCTATTGATCGCTCGTATTCTTCAGGCCATTGGTACAGCGCTGTTATTGCCGTTGATGTTTAACACCATCTTGATCATTTTCCCGGCTGAAAAGAGAGGCGCGGCTATGGGGATCATCGGATTGGTAATTATGTTTGCACCTGCGGTGGGACCTACCATTGCAGGACTGGTACTGCAAAATCTGTCTTGGCACTGGATCTTCTGGATTTCTCTTCCTTTTTTGGTTCTCTCGCTGATTTGCGGTATTTTATTTATGCAAAACGTTTCAAAAACGACCAAGCCCAAAATTGATCTTTTATCTATCCTCCTGTCTTCCATTGGCTTCGGTGGTGTCGTGTTTGGTTTCAGTAAATCTGGAGAAGGTGGCGAAGGTTGGGCTAGCCCGATGGTTCTGCTTCCAGTGATCGTCGGTCTGGTATCGTTGATACTGTTCTCTGTACGTCAATTGAAAATGAAGCAGCCAATGTTGAATTTGCGTGTGTTTAAATATCCAATGTTCGTTATCGGCGTTATTATGGTGTTCCTATGTATGATGACGATCCTTTCTACGATGCTGATTCTTCCACTCTTTTTGCAAAAAGGGCTGGCTCTGTCTGCTCTAACAGCAGGTTTGGTACTTCTGCCTGGTGGAATTATCAACGGTCTCTTGTCTCCCATTATGGGCTCCCTATTCGATAAATTTGGTCCCAAATGGCTTGTTATTCCAGGCCTTGTGATTGTGGCCGCTGTTTTGTTTTTCCTGTCCGGCATTACAACAACTTCAACTCTCGTACTCATTATTGTGCTTCATAGTTGCTTGATGATCGGCATTTCCATGATTATGATGCCAGCTCAGACAAACGGCCTAAACCAGCTCCCTATGGATCTATACCCAGACGGAACGGCCATTATGAGCACGCTCCAACAAGTTGCTGGTGCTATCGGTACAGCCGTAGCGGTAAGCATTCTCTCGAAAGGCATGGACAGCTATTTGAGCCAATCCAGTATGCCTGAATCCGTAAATGAAATGGCTAATGCCATGGCAATCGGATCACAAAATTCATTTTTCTTTGCGATGATCATCAGTGTGGTCGGTTTGATCCTTGCGTTTTTCATCCGCAGAGTTCATGTTGAACATGGCACTGCCAAAGCACCCATGCATTAATTTATAATTTTTTTGCCACTCCAAATTAAAAATATCTAAATATACTTAAAGGCTGCTAACCATCTCACTATTGGTTATGCAGCCTTTTTTCATATGAATTTACATACACACTCATCAATTACATATTTACAAAGCTCCTTCATTTGGTTACGATATGATTTATGAATTAAAGCGTAAAAATTACGATTACTATTAAGGAGGACTCTCTGTTGTTTAAGCGTTCGTATTTTAAACTATTTATACCTGCGGTAATTGCGGTGATGATGGCAGCCTGCGCTTCATCTCCGTCAGCTTCACCCTCTCCATCTGCTGCACCACAAGATAAAAGTGTCACCTTATTATTCAATGTGCAAAGCCCTTCTATAGATCCTCATGCAGATGTAAATTACACAGCTGTTCGTGCTGGAGTAAGTGAAACACTGATCAAAGTGAACAAGGATCTTAAGCTGGAAGCTTGGCTTGCAGAGAAATGGGACAGCAAGGACGGACAGCACTGGACCTTCAACATCCGACCAGGTGTGAACTTCCACAGCGCTAAAGCCGTCAATGCCGCTGCTGTCAAAGCCTCCTTGGAAAGAGCGCTAAAGCTCAATCCATCGGTCAAAAATGCGCTACATATCCGTGATATTCATGCGGATGGACAGATTTTGACCATTACGACAGACAAACCTTTCCCGGAATTTGTGTCCGAGCTGGTTCATCCGAATACCGCTATTATAGACACCACAGCTACAGATGACTTCCCATCAGGGACGGGACCGTTCAAGGTTGCCAGCTTCCGTGCTGGAAGTGAACTGAATTTAGATCGCAATGAACAATATTGGAACGGTGAAGTAAAGTTGAAACATGCTAAATTCATGTTTAACGAAGACGCCAATGCACGTCAGCTTGCTTTTCAAGCCAAAACTGCTGATATTGTGTATCGCCCGCCAATTGAAAGTCTGGAGCTATTGAAAGCTGATTCTACCGTAAAGGTTGACTCGCTTCCTAGTTTGCGAACGCATCAGCTTATTTACAATATGAACAATAACGATCTGAAAAAGACGGCTGTACGTAAAGCATTTGATAACCTGATTAACCGGGATGAGATCGCCCGTGGTATCATGTCTGGTCAGGGAACCCCTGCTCAAGGCCCGTTCTTGTCCGACTTTCCTTTTTCACCGGAATATATTACGAAACAGTTTGATTTGAATGCTGCCCGAGAAGGCTTCAAGCAAGCTGGATATACAGTACAGAACGGTAAAGTTGCGAACCCCGACGGCAAGCCGCTTCATCTTACATTGCTAACTTACCAGTCGAGAGCGGAGCTTCCACTCATCTCTCAGCTTATTCAGGCTAACGCTAAAGAACTTGGCATTACGATTGATATCCGTCAGGTTGATAATATTGACGAATATCTTGCCGCTCATCAGGATTGGGATTTAGCGACTTATAGTAGCATTACAGCCCCGCGCGGCGATGCAAGCTATTTTCTGAATGCGGCTTACATGCCTGAAGGAGCACTGAATTATGGGCGTGTGCATGTACCGGAACTCACTGGTATGATTTCACAGCTGAACACCACCGTGAATGAGGAAGAACGCAACAAGCTGGCGCTGAAGGCTGTCACGCTGATTGACCAAGAAAATCTGCAATCCTTTCTGGTCCATCCAAACAACGTAGTGGCCTATCGCGATTACGTACATAACTGGGTAACTAGCCAAAGTGAATACTACTTGCTGACCCAGGACCTGGATGTGAACTAGCATGTTTAAATCCATCGCCAAAAAGTTTCTTGAACTGGTCTTGTTCTTTCTTATTCTTTCCTTTGTGAGCTTCTGTCTGCTTAAGCTTGTTCCGGGCGATCCCGTCCGGAGCATTCTCCGAGTCGACGATGTAGCTGTGTCCAATCAGCAAATTATGGATATGCGCAGCCAACTGGGGCTGGATCAACCATTACCTGTGCAATATGGTAAGTGGTTGGTCCAGTTGCTTCAGTTTGATTTTGGACAATCTTATTTAACCCATCGTCCAGTATTCACAGAGTTTATGGAAAAACTGCCTTATACACTGCTACTTACCGGAGGGTCTCTGTTCATTATGCTGCTGATAGCTCTCCCGTTGGGAACGATGGCGGCGCTCTACCGTAACCGCTGGATTGACAGAGCCAGTCGTGTGTTTGCCTTAATCGGCTCCTCGATTCCCAGCTTTTGGCTGGGGCTTTTGTTTATCGAATGGTTTGCAGTTAAATTACGTATTTTGCCGTCTATGGGTGAAGGAACCGCTTTTCATTTGGTACTCCCTTCTCTTACCTTGGGATTGGCAATGGCGGCCGTTTATGTACGAATGATCCGCGCAAGTCTGATTGAAAGCTCGGGGCAAGACTTTATCAAAGCGGCGCAAGCGCGTGGAATCAGCCCCATCCGCATTTTTTTCAGACATATGCTCCGTCACAGTCTTGTTCCACTCATTACGGTATTCAGTGAGAGTATAGGCAGCCTACTGGGAGGCACAGTCGTGATTGAAGTGCTATTCGCCTATCCAGGGCTGGGCAAATGGATTGTGGATGCCATTGCTGCAAGGGATTACCCCATTATTCAGGGCTATACCGTATTTATGGCTGCATTCATTGTATGTATCAATATTTTGGTAGAGCTGTCCTACCGTTGGGTCAATCCTGAAATCGCTTTGAAGGAGAAACGTTTATCATGATAAAATCCGTACATGCGGAAAACAGGCAGCTCACCAGAACGCGATTGTCCAATACATGGATCGTGTCGCTCTCCATTCTGCTCATTCTTGCAGCAATTACAGTCGTTCCGTTTCTTGCTCCGCAAGATCCGTATCGTATCCAGATGGGGAATCGACTACAATCGATCAGCGCTACACACTGGCTGGGAACAGATCATTTGGGCAGAGATGTACTATCGAGAGTGATAGCTGGACTTCGGACGACTGTCGGAACCAGTTTATTGATTTTGGCCGTTTCGCTGGTTGTCGGGGTCCCTCTTGGTCTGCTTTCAGGGCTTATTGGAGGCTGGATGGATCGTGTATTCAAACGGGTGGTCGATGCCTTCATGACATTACCTGATTATATTTTTGCCATTGTACTGAGCGGTTTGCTCGGACCAGGCTTAGTAAATCTTATTTTCGCGGTGACTGCGGTAAAATGGGTTGGTTATGCGCGCCTGGTGCGTAGTACCGTTCTGGCTGAAAAGCAAAAGGATTACATTTCGTTATCCATACTGGCGGGTACCTCCTCCCTGCGGATTGTCATGCGGCATATTCTCCCCCATGCAATTGGGAATGTTCTTGTGCTGGCTACGCTGGATATCGGCAAAATCATTTTAATGATTGCCTCCCTATCTTTTTTGGGCTTAGGTCCACAGCCACCAATTCCTGAATGGGGTACGATGCTGAATGAAGGACGAGCGTATTTTCAAATGGCTCCCCACCTGATGCTTGTTCCAGGGATAGCTGTCGTTCTAACAGTGCTACTGGCGAACGTATTGGGAGACAAACTGCGCGACCGTTATGATGTTAAAACCCGGACAGAGGAGTGAGCTGTACATGCTGACTATTGAAGGCTTAACGATTCGGACAAATGTAAAAACGATTGTAGAGCAACTGAAGCTTGCCGTTCGTCCGGGGGAATGGTGTGCTCTAGCCGGCGAAAGCGGTAGTGGCAAAAGCATGACGGCATTTGCTATCGGCGGCCTTCTCCCCTCTTCTGTTACAGCGGAAGGAATTATTGCGTGGAAGGACAATAATTTGCTGGATCTATCCGCTAAACAAAGACGTTCTTTGCTTGGTAGTGAAATATCTTACATTTTTCAAGACTACCACGGGGCTTTCACCCCCTTTCTGCGTGTGGGCAGCCAACTGAACGAGCTGATGCGCGCCCATGGCAAACAAGATCGCAAGGCACGTAAGCAACGCTGTATCGAGGTGCTGAAGCGCGTACAGCTTCCCGCCGAGCGCGTGTACCGCAGCTATCCGTTTCAGCTCAGCGGCGGTCAATTGCAACGGGCAGCTATTGCGGCTGCACTACTACTGGAGCCGAAGTTGCTTATTGCCGACGAGCCTACAACTGCGCTGGATACGCTCACAGCTCATCGGGTGCTTCAGCTCATTGACCAAATCCGGACGGAGACGGGTATTTCCGTCTTGTGGATCACTCATGACCTGCGTCATGTACGCAAGTATGCAGATCGAATCGCAGTGATGCACGAAGGTTCACTGGTTGAAACTGGTGAAACGCAAGCGGTGCTGAACCATCCGGCCCACCCGTATACTCGTCGTCTACTGGCGGCTATTCCGCCCCTGTCTCCGGGCGCTCCAGTACGTTTGCCTTACAACAGCACTGAAGAACAGAACGCATTGGAAAGGAGCGCTTTACATGAATAATCAAGCCGCCTACGCTCAGCAGCAAGACACGTCTAATGCTGTCGTGACCGTCTCCGGTTTGACGAAGGCTTACGCTGGAGGTAAAACGGTGCTGCAAGATGTTGCTCTGTCGATCTCCCCCCGAGAATGTCTGGGTATCGTCGGGGAAAGCGGCAGTGGGAAAAGCACACTCGCTCGCTGTATTTTGACATTGGACCCGTTTGATCAAGGTGAGCTTAGACTGGATGGACAGTCTATCCGTGGGCTAAAGCGGAGCGAATTAAAACGGATTCGTAGCAGGCTGGGTGCAGTATTTCAACATCCATCCGCGGCTTTGAATCCCAGACTAACCATCCTGCAATCCCTGCTGGAGCCACTGGACCAGCTTAAGTACTATGTTCCTTCCTTTATGGCGGGTAAGTCCTCAGAACGTCGGGATACAGCAGAACATTTGCTTGAGATGGTAAAGCTTCCAGCCAGCTATCTGGACAAGTTTCCACATCAGCTCAGCGGTGGGGAAAAGCAGCGTGTAACCATCGCACGTGCCATCAGCACAGAGCCGGATTTTATCGTATTGGACGAGCCAACAGCAAGTCTGGATGTGACCACACAAGCCACCATTTTGAATCTGCTCAAAGATTTGCAGGATGAGCTAGGACTGGCTTATCTGTTTATCTCACATGATCTGGCGGCTGTGCACTTTATGAGTGATCGAATCATGGTCATGAAAGAAGGCAGTGTGCTTGAGCATTTTCCCAAAGAAGCATTATTTCATTCGGATCGCCATCCCTATACACAATCATTACTGGAGGTTTTTTCAACATGTTGCCTTCCCACCGAGCCTATCTTGCTTTAGCTATCCCTTTAATTATTTCGACGATTACAACCCCGCTGCTCGGTGCGGTGGATACAGCTGTAATCGGTCATTTAAGCCATTCCGCGTATTTAGGCGGTGTAGCGGTGGGCACTCTTATTTTTAATACTTTATATTGGTTGTTTGGCTTTCTGCGAGTCAGCACATCAGCTTTCACGGCACAAGCCGCAGGGGCACAAAATAACGACCAGGGCATAGCTGCTCTCATGCGCCCACTGGCCATTGCTTTACTCATTGGTGCGGTATTCATTGTGTTGCAAAAGCCAATTCTGCTGGCTTCTCTTCAGCTAATCCATCCGGCGCAGGATGTGGCGGCGCAGGCAGCGATTTATTTTAACATTCGTATTTGGGGAGCCCCTCTAACATTGGTGAACTATGTGCTGCTCGGCTGGCTGATGGGATTGTCCCGTGTGAAGGCTACATTATTTTTGCAAATTTCAATGAACGTAATCAATATGGTATTAGCTATTGTATTTACACAGATGATGCATTGGAATGTCACGGGTGTGGCAAGCGCTACTCTGATTGCGGAAATTCTTGCATGTGTATTGGGTCTGGCGCTGGTGTTCCGCTCATCGATTTGGAGGGAATGGAAGCAAAGCGGACAGATGAATTGGCGAGGTTGGTTTGGAGCTTCAGAGTTGAAAAATGTCATGGCGACAAACCTTGATCTCATGATTCGCACAGCCTGTCTGCTGACAATGTTTAATCTGTTTACGGCACGCAGTGCGAGCTTTGGAACCGATCAGTTGGCGGCGAACGCTATTTTGTTGCAGATCCATTATATTATGGCTTACTTTTTTGATGGGTTCGCCAACGCCAGTAGCATTATGACGGGTCAGGCTAGGGGTGCCGGGGATCGTAAAATGCTGCAAAGGGTTATTCACTTGTCCTGGTTCTGGACACTGGTGACCAGCGTAGTGACGGGAGGATTGTATTTCGCACTGAAAGAGCCGCTTATCTCGCTATTTACGGATAATGCTACAGTGATTAACCTTACAGGCCCTTATAATGGATGGCTTGTGGTCTTTCCGCTGGCAGCCGGACTGGGACTGGTATTCTACGGTGTGTTTACGGGGATGACGGTAACGTATCCGATCCGTAATTCGATGCTGATCTCATTGCTCTGCTTTTTGATCGCTCTCTTCTGGTGCGTTCCCCATTATGGGAATCACGGACTTTGGCTGTCCTTTATTGTATTTGCCCTAGGACGGTCGCTGTTTCTTGTAATCTATTTACCTCGCTTGCAGAGGATATAGCAGCACCTGATTTACATCGCTCTCAAAACAAAGGATGTCCCATCCACCATGTACGTGGTGTTGGGACATCCTTTTATTATATATTCATACGGCTTTCAGGTTAGAGTTTGCAGATACCTCTACTCGCCTTGAGGAACGGTCAAGCCCAAACCTTCGGCTACACGACGTCCATATTCAGGATCAGCTTTATAAAAATGACCGATCTGACGCAGTTTGATTTCATCACTTTCTACGGGCTTCATCGCATTTACGATGTTTCGGACCAGACGTGCACGCTCTTCTTCACTGAGCAAGCGGTACAGGTCGCCTGGCTGTGTGTAGTGATCATGATGATCGTAGGCTACACTTTGCGCTTCGCCAGACACTTCAAAAGGAGCAATTTTGTGCGCAGGTGATTCTTTGGGTCCACCGAGACTATTAGGCTCGTAATAAACAGATCCTCCGCCATTGCTGTCACTGCGTAATGCACCATCGCGTTGGTAGTTGTGTACTTCTGCATGCGGACGGTTGATCGGCAACGAATTATGATTTGCACCTACACGGTAGCGATGTGCGTCGCCGTAGGCAAACAGGCGTCCTTGCAGCATTTTATCCGGGGATGCTTCAATTCCAGGAACAAATGAACCCGGAGAGAATGTCGCCTGCTCTACCTCAGCAAAGTAGTTCTCAGGATTGCGATTCAGCACCATGCGCCCAACCTCAATCAGCGGATAATCCTTTTGAGACCATACTTTTGTCACATCAAATGGATCAAAGCGGTACGTATCTGCATCTTCTACCGGCATAATCTGCACATGAAGTTTCCATGCAGGAAAATCACCTTTTTTGATGGCATTAAACAAGTCTTCTGTGTGATAATCAGGATTTTCACCGGCAATTTTCGCAGCCAAATCCACATCAAGATTTTGCACACCTTGCTCCGTTTTAAAATGATATTTCACCCATACTGCCTGTCCTTCGGCGTTGACCCACTTGAACGTGTGACTACCGAAACCATGCATATGTCTAAGTGTAGCTGGAATACCGCGGTCAGACATAAGGATACTTACCTGATGCAGCGATTCAGGAGATAAGGACCAGAAATCCCAGACCGCATTCGGGTTTTTCAGATGGGTTTGGGGATGACGTTTTTGCGTATGAATAAAGTCAGGAAATTTAATGGCATCCCGAATAAAAAACACAGGTGTATTATTGCCCACGAGATCATAGTTGCCTTCTTCTGTATAAAACTTCACCGCAAAACCACGCGGGTCGCGTACAGTATCGGACGAGCCCAGCTCACCCGCCACAGTCGAAAAGCGAATAAACATCGGTGTACGCTTGCCCACCTCAGACAAGAAGCTTGCTTTTGTAAATGCAGACAAATCATTAGTGACTTCAAAATATCCGTGCGCCCCTGCACCTTTTGCATGAACGACACGTTCCGGCACACGCTCCCGGTTAAAATGCGCCAATTTCTCCAGCAGATGCACATCCTGAATTAGTGCGGGACCTCGCGAGCCTGCTGTGATCGAATTTTGATTATCTCCAACAGGAGCGCCCCAGCTTGTAGTCAGGTTCGTTGGTTGGTTACTCATGATTGACATCACCTCTTGAATGAATTGGTTGACTATGTGCCTTTCACTATAAATTGTGCACAAACAAAAATCAATACTTTTTTTATAATTATTATAATTTAGGATTTAGAATTAGTTTAAAATCATAAACAAAAAAGCAAGCCCTATAAGGCTTGCCGTATATGCAGTATTGTATTTATTTACTAATAGGTATGCTTCAATTTTCACGTTCTGTAATGATTACTTTGATCACTTCTCGAAGTCTTGGCATGGAGGCTTTCAGACAATATTCATGTAGAATTCATCATAAAATCATAAAAGAAGCAGCTTCCTATCGAGAAAATCCAAGATATCCTGAACCGACTGGATTACCTCCCGACCTTCAGTCGATACGATTAGATCCGGTTCCAGCGGTGCTTCATAGGGAGCATCAATCCCCGTAAAATGATGAATTTCTCCGGCACGTGCTTTCTTGTACATTCCTTTTGGATCGCGTCGCTCACATTCCTCCAGGCTGCACTGTATATAAATCTCATAGCAACCTTCCTGCTGTAAAATGTCCTTTACCATTTCACGATCTTCACGATAAGGGGAAATGGTGGCGCAAATCGTTAGAACACCCGCATGTGCCATTAGCTTTGCAACTTCAGCAATACGGCGGATATTTTCTTTGCGGTCAGCGGGCAGGAAACCTAGATTCCGATTTAAACCGTGCCGAACATTATCCCCATCCAAAATAAACGTGTGTATGCCTTGTGCGTATAACGCTTTTTCAAGTGTGGAGGATACCGTTGATTTCCCCGAACCAGACAGCCCCGTAAACCAAAGCACCGGACTTTTATGTCCATTCAAAAGCTGACGCGCTTGCTTATCAACATCGGATACATGCCAGGTTATATTCGAAGATGGATTCATTCAGCACCTTCCTTTTTCATGAGATATTATAGTAAACAGTTTTTATGCACAGCTCAAGCTTCAGGATAGCGCATTTTTAAAGCTGTTTAAAGTACGCTGCTCTGCTTTATGATCCAACACTGCAAAAACAATCCGGTCAAACAACAAGCCATATCCTTCATCTACAAGTACTTGCTTGAACCAGAGGGCAACCTCTTCCGGCTTATTGCGGAATACTCCGCAACCATAGGCTCCCAGCACAAGATGTTCTACGCCGTTTTGCTTAGCCATTCCAAGAATGTAACGAATCCGCTCCAGCATCACTTCACCAATCCGATTCACCTGCTCTGGTTCCCGTTCTCGCACAACTCCAGCATTTACAGCAGGTGCGGTCAGGAAATCGACTTGATACGGCTTCTCCAACAATGTCCCCTGATCATCCCGAAATACCGGAACTTCAGGCGAATAAATCATATAATCTGAATAAAAACAGCTCCGCAGCTTCCGATTATGTCCATACATCTCTTCCATTTGTGAAATGCAAGGATACAATGCTGACGAACGAGCCAAGCTTTCTTCTTGAGCCTGGCTGCCTCCGAGAAATCCACCTCCCGGATTTTTGGCTGATGCAAAATTCAAACACGCCACGTGGGCCAGCTTCTCCTCTACCTGGAGTCTGTATGCCGCCTGTAACGTGCTTTCTCCCGTAATTTCCAATTTTGCAATGATCGTCTGTTCGTCTATACGGGAAGAAGGCCCCAATATACTTTTTATTCTTTGCTCTGCCTCTTGTTTTACAGCTACCAGCTGAGAAGGTGTATATAACTTCGAGCCTGTGACCGCATTTCCTATCTCTTTTGTCATATTTACTTGAACCAGTTTGATATTCGTATAATTCCCATGTTCCAAAATGGATAGTGTTTCCTGCGCCATATGCGATCGGGCATCCCGGTTGCTCCGGGAATTCATTGTATTTTTCATGATGACTATTCCTCCTTTTGCAATACATCCTCACGTAAATTTGTCAATATTTCTCCTAGCCAGTTCGTGCCACGCCATAGCTTGCGGTTCCGTATACGAGCATCGCTCTCAGCTAAGCCTACACCCCAAATGGTGTCGGTCGGACTAGCCTCAACCAGAGTGGTTCCTTTCGTTTTAAGCAGGTGCTTGAGCAAATTCGGATTTTGTGTAAACTTGGCGTAATTACCGTCATATACAAATTGCCGGCAATTTGCCTCCCACAAGGATTGGTCAAATCCGCGCACACTGCGGCCCCGGGCTTTTTGCTCCCTTGGGGTAGGGGCTTGCATAATTTTCAAGGCCGCCTCTTCATCCCCAAAAAGCTGTGCTTTTTTCAACATCATATATTGCTCGGCACAGTTAAACTCCAATCCATCCACGACAAAATCAGAAGGATACCATTGCGAAAATGGCGAATGACTGCGATAAAAAAATGTAAACTTTTCCATGAAGATTCCTCATTTCATATTCCTATGCTACATAAAACGCGACCGAGGCTTAAATCGGTATAACTTGGACGGACGATGTCCAGCTGCCTTTCTATACTCATTGGTTTCTTCCACGAGATCAGCTATTTTACGACGAAAAGCTGCGGCCAACAGCTCCTTACCTAGAATAATTTCATACACCTGCTGAAGCTCACTCAGTGTAAATAGAGCTGGCATCAGGTGAAACGCGATATCTGTGTATTCTATTTTGCTGCGCAGACGCTCTATACCGTACGCAATAATTTTGGCATGATCAAAAGCAATTCCTTGTGACTCCAGCACCTCTCGCTTGATTTCAATGGTTCTTCCCTTAAGAATTTCAGTTATTTTTACTTTGGCTGATAGATGGATGTCCCCATGCTTCAATGTGATGTCAATGTCTTGTTCCCATGTGTAACCTTCCGGCTGATTCGTCCGCGTCTCCTGAGCTACGCTGTAATCCAGCTCAAACCATTGGGCATCATCGGCATCATCCCCCGCCTGTACCTCCAAGGAATCGTGGTCCACCAATGCCATGTAAGCGCAGCTAATTACCCGCATACGAGGATCACGTGCCACATCTCCCCAAGTATATAGCTGCTCCATATAAATCTGATCCACATTCGTTTCCGTTTTAAGCTCGCGTCGTGCAGCCTCTTCCAGACTTTCATCTATACCTACAAAACCACCCGGCAACGCCCATTGCCCTATATAGGGATGCTCCCCTCTTTGGATCAAAAGAAGCTGGAGGGTCTTCTCCGGTAGCTTCCGGTAATTTTGTTGGAGCTGATCCATTACCGTAAATAGCAGCATATCTACCGTTACGGATGGGCGCTCATATTCCTTCGCATCATAAGCGGCCAAGAACTCCTCTTCCGTCAAGCCACTGTGATTATGTTTCGATCCATCTGTCACTTGCGTCACCTACCTGTTCATATATGGGTCATTCGTCGCTTTTGATTCAAAAGTGACGAATGCTTTCTGTGATTTTTAATTTGAATCAATTGATAAAAACAAAATGTTAATATCAATACAATAATATATAAAAAGTGCTTCGTCAATAGGGTGTATAGACCTATTTTCAATCGTTTGATAGTACTATTAGACTGTTTACTGAATTTTACTTGTTGCTTATTGTCATATCATGTATGATGTTTTGGTCAATATAGGAAATACAACATACTAAACACGTAGGGAGAAGATCTAATTGACTAACCAGTTTAACCCGCAAAACAATCAGCAAGGAGCACCATCCAGGCCAGCCCCTGTTTACCCGCCTCCTGTATCATTCAAGGAGTGGATGATCAGTTTACTTTTGATGGCTATACCGGTAGTTGGACTTATTATGCTGTTTGTGTGGGCATTTAGCGGCTCGACTAATCCGAGCAAAGCTAACTATGCTAAAGCAGGCCTTCTTTGGGCCGCTATTGTAATCGTGATCTATATCATTATGGCTGTTGCTCTGTTGCCTGCTATCATAAGTTCATTGAATTCAAGCAGCTACTATTGATTCCAAGTACATAGCAAAATAACCCTCTGATGAATCAACCTGATACATCAGAAGGTCTTTAAACTAAACTGCCGATCCCATCGGCAGTTTTTATTTGATCACTTTTTGCTTTACTCCTTTATTCTCACAGCATAACGATTCATCATTCCCGGCATCCCCTGAAAATCAAGTTTCCCATGGGCGATCAAATATTGAATCCGGTATTCCAAAAAAGTATCGCTTCTTGGCTGCGACCACTGCGTTAAAGCTTGACCTATTATTTTTCCGGTGTTCACAAATCCCAGATTATCCGCTAACTGTATCTTGCTAATCATATCCAGCAAGGCCTGATCCAAATAATCCTCCGGCACATGGACAATACGGTCATTGTCCCATAATCTCAGGACACTATCTTGCTCGCTAAGCTCCAACCACTCCCGTTCGTATCGACGTCGGTCTTCCATACACACCACATAAAGTTCATCTTCACTTCGCTTAATGAACCGTTCGATTTCTTTCGAATGCACCACGCCCATGGATAAAGGGAATGGACTCTCATTATATAAATGATCATCCGGCTCCCGCTCCAAGGTATCCGTGACATTAATGACCCGAATAGGTGTAGCTCTTTTGCGCAAGAGATATAATACAAAGCGTAATCCGACCTGCTCGTCAGCATTAGAGCCACACCAAATCGTGATCGACTTCTCATCTGGAATTTCACTTAGGGTAACCATCATCTGTTCAATACGGTGCTCCCAATTGGCGTAATGGAAAAACTCATAATGCATCATCCGTTCAGCCAACCAGCCGTGACGGTTTTCTTGTCCTTCTAATGTTTCCAGCCTCCACAATGGTCCTATGGAAAACTGATCATTAAAAGACAGCACGATACTCTCAAGCCGCAATCCTGCACCCGAAAGTCCTCCCTTCATCGAGCCTGCGGCAGACTGAGAAAACAATAGATGCACATGCCTCTCCCGGGTGCGCTCATGCTCCAGACGCTCATTTCGGCTCGTTTCCACATCATTTGCCCACTGCTCTAATATAGGATTAGCCCATTCAGGATTTTTGTCTGATAAGGCTGCAACCTGCTCCAGTACACTATGTACAAAACCTCTAAGTCTTCGACCCTTAATAACCTCATCGTAGTCTTCATCAAAATTCGGTTCATTATGCGATAACAACAAGTCACTGCCTCCTTTTATCTAATTCAATTCAAACTTGTCTTTCGACCAGAAATATCTTTAGAATAGGCGTATAGCTATCACTTCTTACTCTACAATAAAATACCACAGATTGCTTACTTGACTGGAGGAAAAGAAATGACATCGGAGTGGCAGAGATTACAGACCAAACTGCCGGAATGGGTAGAACAAAGCCGTCATGAGTATATTCATGGCAAGGTAGCAGCATATATTCCCGAACTGTCCAAAGCACCAGCCGACGCGCTGGGTGTTGTTGTAATGAACGGTGCGGGTGAAACCGTAGTGGCCGGGGATACGGAAATCCAATTTACGATGCAAAGTATCTCAAAGGTATTTACGCTCATTCTGGCCTTGATGGATAATGGAGAGGACGTTGTCTTCTCTAAGGTGGGTATGGAGCCTACCGGAGACCGTTTTAATTCCATGCTAAAGCTAGAACTGGTCGAGCCGGGTATTCCGTTTAACCCACTGATTAACGCCGGAGCGATCGCAGTCTCCTCTCTGATTCGCGGGAACAGCCCAGAAGAGAAGTTTGCCCGTGTTCTCCAATTTTTCCGCCTGCTTACCCACAATGACACATTGGAATATGATCAGGATGTCTACGATTCAGAATCAGCTACAGGCCATTTGAACCGTTCCCTTGCTTATTTTCTAATGGAAAAAGGAATTTTAAGAGGTCATGTGGAGGATGTGCTTGAAGTTTATTTCAGACATTGTGCTGTCAAATTGAACTGTACAGATTTAGCACGTATGGGACTTGTACTAGCTTACAACGGCCGTGATCCGGTGACAGGTATACCGCTGATTCCCCGCCGCTATGTACAGATCGCCAAAACATTTATGACGACATGCGGCATGTATGACGCTTCAGGGGAATTCGCCATTCAAGTCGGACTACCTGCCAAAAGCGGCGTATCAGGCAGTATTATGACGATGGTACCCGGACGATATGGCATTGGACTGGTTGGACCTTCTCTGAACCGTATGGGCAACAGTACAGCCGGTGTACACTTGCTGGAGAAGATGTCTCGGGATTTGGACTGGAGCTTGTTCTAAGTATACGAAAAAAAGGGTATTCCCAGCCTTTACGGCTCATAGGAATACCCTTTTTTGTTGCGTGTCTTCTATGTTACGAGATTTGACCGTTAATCAGTTTAATTTGAATGCGGAACGGATCAGCTACATACTTGGCGCCATCGCGTTCTTGCATTCCATAGCCTGCTGCCTCTAAACGAGCTACAATGGCATCCAATTCATTCTGATCCGGTACGATCAATTCAAAATAATCCAATCCTGCAGCGTGCTCAGGAGCTGGTGGTGCTCCTTCACCTGCCCATATATTCAAGCCCATATGGTGGTGGTAACCACCTGCGGAAACGAACAAGGCTGAAGAGCCATACCGGCACGTAATGTCAAAGCCAAGCACATCGCAATAAAATTGCTGTGCTTTGAGCAAATTAGACACATGGAAGTGGACGTGCCCGATTACCGTTCCCTGCGGTAGTCCCTGCCAAGGTAGATTTTCGGAAATCGCAACCAAGTCTTCTGCATCCACGGGATCTGTTCCCATCATGTAAAATCCATTTGCATCCTTTTTCCACTGATCACGGGGACGATCTGCATAGATTTCGATTCCGTTATTATCAGGGTCATGGATATATAGAGCTTCACTTACATCATGGTCTCCCTGTCCGATTTCAATCTCATGAGCCAGCAGATTACGTAAAGACAGGCCCAGAGCTACACGGTTTGGGAGAAGAATAGCAAAGTGATATAACCCGGCAGCAGATTGACGCGGCAGAATAACTGCATTTTCAATATAGTTAAGGATCAGTAGCGCATGCTTCCCATCGACAGTCAATTCAGCGGTATCCGCCGTTTGACGCAGCAACTGAAAACCAACGACCTCTGTATAAAATTGAATAGAACGCTCCAAGTTACTAACCTTTAATGAAACCTGCCCGATTTTGGTGTTGTCATGAATATGTGCTGTCATGAGATTTCCCTCTTTCTATATGGATTGGAGGACTAAAGCTAATCAAAAATTATTGTTTGGTTGACTCACGACGGCTGAACAAAGAATCCAGAGACAATCGAGTCGTTGGAGCAAATACCAGATGAAGAGCTACCAGAATAAAAGCAATATCCAGCTCATAGCCAGCGCCTTGACCATTCCCCATCAACCCGCCGGACAATTTTGCTGTAAAAATGGCGCCGATCAAAACAATAACCAAAAGCCCAGATACATAGCGAGTGAGCAATCCAAGAATCAATGCAATCCCACCGACCAACTCAATCACCGCAACGACATAACCTAAAAATCCTGGAACGCCAATGCTGGAAAACCAGCCTGCTACATTACCCAACCCCATTTGGAATTTAGCAATTCCGTGTGCCAAAAACAAAATTCCCAGCGCCATCCGCATAATTGTAGAAATGTTTTTGCTTGCTGAACTCATGTTTATCTCTCCATTCTGTTTGTTTATTACACTCATACAAGTGCATATGAATAATTAATTTATATTACTAATAATTTGGTTAAAAAAATAATACTGTCTGAATCTCTGCCGCACCACATTAGTGTGAATCAAACTCGAATTATTAGTAATAGAAATAATTATTTTGTAGTGTGAATTTATCATAAGAAACTGTAGTCTGTCAACAAATTATTTGGTATTATAAATAATAAATTAGTATACATTATATTCCCTTAAAGGAGGAACGCTCTATGGGTATAGGA
Organism: Paenibacillus sp. FSL R7-0340; assembly: GCF_038002205.1. NCBI lineage: Bacteria > Bacillati > Bacillota > Bacilli > Caryophanales > Paenibacillaceae > Paenibacillus > Paenibacillus sp. FSL R7-0340. Next base: position 3,080,092 of record NZ_JBBOBY010000001.1, on the reverse strand, counting down.
TGCAACATACGCGCCGCTCGTAAACGTAAAAATTTATCCATCCAGCAAATATGTGAACGAACCGGACTATCGCAAGGGTTTATGAGTCAAGTAGAAAATAATAAAACCTCCCCTTCCATCGCAACATTGGACAGTATCGCAAATGCGCTTAAGGTTCCCCTTGCTTTTCTGCTTCTTAAAGAAGAGGAACGGATGCAAGTGATTCGTAAGGACGAGCGTCGTAAAACGTTATATGGTAAAAACAACCTCCAGGTCGATCATTTGGGGGGGCAAGGAAACGTTAAAATGATGCTGGTGGACATGCCGCCAGGCTCATCTACAGAAGAGGAGCATGCTCATGCGGGGGATGAGATTCATTTTATCTTGGAGGGCACGGTATACGTGGAGCAAGGCGAGGATTCAGCTACTTTGGAAGCAGGAGATTCCTTTAGCTGGAGGGCAGCTATCCCCCATTATGCCAAAAACGTGGGTGAAAACAACGCCCGTATCCTGATTTCCGTATTTCTCGAAGCAGAAAATGACGCCTAATAGGCTTGATCACAGGGTTCTTGTCATAGACCGCAAAGTAGATATTAATATGTAAAATATATAGGCCGAATAAGGCTTTTTAATGTTTATTTTTACCTAAACTAACAGTATAGGTAAAAATATTACATATATAGGGAGAGACAGACATGAAGAGGAGTTGGACAGAAGACGAGCTGTTAGAACATTTTATTTTGGTTAACATCGAGCGTAAATTAATCGGTAACAAAACTGGTGCGAGCCGTCTTGGTTTTACGGTGTTATTAAAGTATTTTCAGCATGAGGCTAGATTCCCAACCAAAAGAAGTGACATACCAAGGCCTGTTGTTGAGTATATTGCAAAGCAACTCGAGCTGTCTCCTGATCTATTCGACCAATATCGTTGGGGAGCTGAAGAAAGGAATTACACCTACCATAGAAAGCAAATTCGAGACTTCTTCGGTTTTCAGGAACTTACCCGTAAAGATAATGAACGTTTAGAACAATGGTTAGTAGAACAGGTTCCATTTACACATGATACAGACTATTTAAAAAACCAAGCATATAGTCTTTTTCGCAAGTGGAAAGTTGAACCACCTTCTGCCGGGAGATTGAACCGAATAATTGATTCTGCTATTGATACCTTTGAAAAGGGTTTCTACCAAGAAACCTATCAGCAATTATCTTCTAAGACATGCGCTCGATTAGATTCTTTATTAGACTCCCATGATAAGGGGGAATCTGATGAAGAGGAAAGGGACATTTTAGCTTTTCGGCACCTACTTTCTTCCCCTCGTAAACCAAGTGTCAATACAATGGAGATGGAAGTTAAGAAATTATTGGCTATTCGACACCTTCAAATTCCAGATGGTTTATTTCATCATTTGACTCCAAAATTAATAAAGAAATATCGGCTTCGTGCAGCTACTGAGACAGTAACAGAATTGCGTGTACACCCAATGCCTATTCGCTACACCTTACTTGCTATTTTATTTTGGCATCGCCAAGCTGAAATCATCGATTATTTAGCTGATTTGTTAGATGAAATCACGCTTAAGTTTGGAAATAAAGCAAAGAATACAACCCGTAATGAAACAGTGGCAGAGTTAGAAAAAGTACAGGGGAAAAATAAACACATTCTCAACTTATTAAAAGCAACAGTTGATCATCCAGATGGAATCATTCAAGATACTTTATATCCAATCGTAAGCTCTTCCACCATTCGGGATATTATTAAAGACATGACAAGAAACAACCGAGAATACAAAGAAAAAATTTATATAAAGATGCACTCTTCCTATCGAGGGCACTATAGGAGAGCTCTCTGTGATATCCTAAAAAACCTTACGTTTAAGTCTAATAATCTATCCCATCAACCTATCATTGAAGCTCTTCAACTTATTCAAGAATACAGTGAAAGTGGTCAGCGTTTTTTTGCAGTTGGGGACGAAGTTCCTATTGAAGGAGTCATTCAGCCTAAGTGGAAGGATATCATTATTGAGGAAGATAGCAAGGGGATAGAGAGAGTTAACCGAATTAATTATGAGATTGCTGTTTTACAATCCCTTCGCACGCGATTTCGGTGTAAGGAAATCTGGATTGAGGGCGCTGACCGATATCGAAATCCTGATGAAGACCTGCCCCAAGATTTTGAAGAACACAAAGAAGAATATTTCCAAGCGCTAAAAGCGCCACTCGATGTAGAGCCTTTTATTTCGGACATTATACAACTGATGAAAGATAAGCTCTATTTACTGAACCAAGGCTTTGAAGATAAGAGCAACGATAAAGTTGCGATTACCAGCAGAAATAACAAGGGATGGATTCGTGTTACCCCGCTAGAAAAGCAGCCCGAACCTCCACATTTGTCTATGATTAAACAGGAGATCAGAAACCGTTGGTCCAATATCAACCTCTTAGATTTATTAAAAGAAACAGACTTTCATACTGGATTCACCAAGCACTTTAAAACTACAGCGGACCGGTCTATTTTAGATGAGGAAACGATTCAACGTCGGCTACTTCTCAGTCTATTTGGATTAAAAGCTGTCTCTGCTGGAAATAACCAAGATAGCTATCGTGAACTTCAGTATATCCGTAATAAATTTATTCATAAAGATCACTTGCGAAAAGCCAATGCAGAGGTTACCAAGCAAATCATTTACCATCGAATAAAAGAGGTGTGGGGGGAAGCTACTACCGCCTGCGCTTCCGATTCAAAACATTTTGGATCGTGGGATCAAAACCTTCTTACTGAATGGCATCCTCGTTATAAAAGACATGGAGTCATGATATATTGGCATACAGATCGCAAGTCAGCATGTATCTATTCTCAGCTTAAAACTTGTCTTTCCTCCGAAGTTGCAGCCATGATGGAGGGTGTTCTTCGTCATTGTACAGACATGGAAATAGACCGAAATTATGTAGACACGCATGGACAAAGTGTCGTTGCTTTTGCCTTTTGTCATTTGCTTGATTTTAAGCTGATGCCACGCTTCAAAAATATTGGCTCTCAAAAATTATATCGTCCTGAAGCCGGAATGAATGAGGAATATCCTCACTTACAACCTGTATTAAGTAGGCCCATTAACTGGGATCTCATCCGTCAACAGTATTAGCAAATCATTAAGTTTGCGACTGCTTTACGGTTAGGAACTGCATCAGCAGAAGCTATTTTAAAGCGATTTACGAGAGATACGAAGCACCCGACTTACCAAGCTTTATGTGAGTTAGGGAAAGCGATAAAAACCATTTTCTTATGTGATTATCTGCATTTTGAGGAAGTTCGTAGAGAAATCCATGAAGGACTAAATACCGTTGAACATTGGAATTCTGTTAACAATTACATTTTTTATGGAAAGAATAGCGAAATTCGGTTCAATTCTCTAGAAGACCAAGAAGTATCTGCATTATCGCTCCAATTGCTTCAAAACTGCTTAGTTTATATCAATACTTTAATGGTTCAAGAGATTCTCTATAATAACAATCAGTATTGGTTAAAGAGGATGACTCCCGAAGACTTTAGAGGATTAACACCTTTATTTTATAACCATGTGAATCCATATGGGACATTTAAATTAAATATGAATAAGAGAATTCCAATCAATCTAAAAATTTCATAAAAGTGTTGCTTTGAAATAAAGTTTGATCAAAAACACCTCACAAACTCGTATTTTTTACGGTAAATAATAAGAATCCACTTTGAAAAAAAGATTGATCAAAATGGATTCTTATTCTACAGATTTAAGTTTCGGTTTTATAAAAAAGTTTGATCATTTTCTACCTTTGATACTCCACAATCGCGCCCTATAATGGAATAACTAAGATGCTTATATTAGCTGGTATAGTTCTATAAGAACAGTAAAAATTTAAACCTGAAGAGCTTTTTGTAATGATTTTTTCATTGCTTCTACAAAATTCTGACGTGTCTCTTCAGATAATTCTAATAAGGAAAGATAGGGATTTAAATCTTCTAATTCGACTAATAAAAGCTCCCCTTGTTCGCTTCGACAGGCATCAACTCGTTGAATCCCCCAGTCAAGATTATTCCAGTCGATGAAACGTTTAGCAAAAGCTAAATCTTCTTCCGTAGGTACATACTCTTTCAATTCCCATCTTTTATCTTTATCCGGTGCATAAAGAGCATACTGAAATTCTTTGTTGATAAAATAAAATGAGACTTCATATTCAAAATTGATAAATGGTTGTACCAATGTATTTTTCGATTCTGAATTAACTTTTTCACTCAATTCATCTTTCGTAACAAATTCCATCCCGATAGAATCTGCTCCATCTTTCGGCTTTACGATATACGTGTCTACATTAGGGAGTTTATTTAGGGAATCAAGCGTATCAATCGTTGGAATAACAGGAAAATGAGCATTTGTTAGTTCTATTAAATATTCTTTTCCGTTCATATCAGCCTTCCCATCAAACGAATTATATGTGTTTAAATGTTTAGAAACAATTCGGTTGCGGAACGCTTCATATTTGTCTTTAAAATTTGCGACTGGACCTGCATTTCGGAAAACAATTAAATCAGCATGATCTTCAAATGCTTCGATATCTTCAGGATGACAGATGACCAAATTAAAGGCTTCTCTAAGTTTAGAAGTAAGAAATAAATCCTCTTCATAATAGTTTCTTCCTTTTGCTTCATAATATAAATCTGTTACAAATAGTAGCGTCTTCATTACGCCTTCACCTGCTTTTCTTAAAATTCTTATTGTAAAAAAAACATCCTAAAAAAAAAATCCCGTCTCAGTAAGAGACGAGATTGAAACTCGCGGTACCACTCTTGTTTAATAAAATGTTTGAATAACACTTTATTACCCTTTACAAACGTACAATCATACGTTGTCCCTTGTAACGGTGGATACCGATAAAGCTTACTAAACATTCGGCTTTACTTCTCAGAGATGATTTTCGGTTATTATCTGAACACTGGTTTTCAGCAAAACACCAGCTCTCTTTGGAACAGAAACAATAACGTACTCTTTCTCTTCATAGAATTTAAATAAAATTAGATTAATTAGCATTATTATATATTAATTCGAAAATAAAACAAATGGTTATTTAAGGAAGTTAATTGGATTTCTTTATACAATTATTTGCTTCTACACTTTAATTTAAATATCCAATTCCCTTTAAAAGTTTTGCTCCACAATCTGGCCCTTTAACGGAACAACTATGTCGTCACTCAACAGTTCCTTAATTCACCTTTTAATTCAGATGTACTTTTCAATTCACTAAAAAACACCCCTTAGATAATCTTATCCAAAGGGGTAAAGCATCGTAACTTTTTTGCAAACGGTATAACTTTCATTAAAACGGTACATCTTTTTTATAAACGGTACTTTGTTTCAAATCTACACCTGTTTTTTAAATTATAAGATATTCTAAAACCTTTGAATACCGTAAATTTCCTTCTTTTAGTTCAATAAAAAGAAAAAAGAGGATTATCTCACCATCCCCTCTTGTATATCAGGCTTTTTTATTTCTGGACCCTTTATGAAAACTCTTACATTTATAAAGGCTAATAGACCGAAAGTTCCGAATGTTACCACGTTTAAAGTTACCCGTAATTTTTAGCTAACACTAACTAGACAAGCCAATAATCATCTAAATGGTGACATCAATAAAATTAAGCTTTGTACTGTCGTAGGAATAGTAGTTATACGTAATCTTCTTCTTGTCTAGGATTCGCATTACATTGGTTTTGTCCTGCTTTTTTACCCATAATTATCACCGATCTGACTGTTTAAAAGGTTTTAATTCCTGTCTCAAAAACAGTGGACAGTCCTCTATTTTTGAGACAGGCTTATGATTCTATTTGGAAATTACTTTTTACGAATGCAGATGGAATAACTTCGAAATAATGATCCATTCACCGTCTAGTTTAAGTAATTGCTGAAAATCAGTGTATGATTCGCCATATGCATCATTCTCTAAACTTATACGAACAGAAGCAATCGTTCCTTCAACATCTAGAATATCAACCCTTGATTTAAGATCCATTGCAGGACCAGCTTTATCCATAAAGTCCCATAAGTTTTGAATAGGTCCTCCTAGAAAGCCATCAGTTGTATTGTAACCGTACATAGTTGCATCTTTATGAAAAGCTTGCTTTGCTACTTCTTTGTTCCCTGAAATAAGACCTTCTATATACTTATTCACTACTTTAATAATCTCATCGTAATCTTTTATTGCTGTTTTGCTCATTTTTCCTAAATCCCCCTTAAGTTATAAATAGTCCGTTTAACGATAATAAAGTTTTCTAACCCAGGCTCGTTTTATTTAATTAGCACATATAAAAGCTATTCTTATAAATTCCGCAAAGCATCTGATATAGGAGTTTTACCATCGCTCATTGTGATGACTTTTTCGATGGTATTAGGGTCTTGCAAACTCTGAACTAACGTATCCACTACATTTTCTATAGAATTTTCACCAGGATAATCAATATTGACATCTATTTTTCCAGATCCAGGCTCCTCTTTTAAAACACCAGGCTGTAATATTGTATAGTCTAGCTTGGTATTATTAATTAGCCAATGATCAGCAAAATGTTTAGCAATATTATAATTTGTTAAATCTTTTAGAAAAGACTGATTCCACTTGTCTTGATTTAGGGCAAAAACTGAACTAAGCATGATAAATCTTTTTATTTTCTTGTGCTCAGCAGCGCGCATCACTTTAACAGCACCATTTAAGTCAATCTTCAATAAATCTTTTCCTTTAGAACCAGCTACAAAGAAAATAGCTTCTGCATCATACATATTCTCAGCTATTGCTTCAGGGCTCGCTAATAAATCTATATGAACATAGCGAACATTGTTCGAACTGCTTGTGAGGTTATCCCTTCTAGTTCCTGCGTAAACAAAATGTCCGTTCTCAACTAGTTTATCAACAAGATGTGAACCTACTCGACCATTAGCTCCTACTACTAATACCTTCATGAAAAAACCTCCCCAAAAATGAATTTAAATGAGTATTTATCTTATAGTGATAAAAATGATATTAACATGGTCTGACCATATTGATATTATTTTACTCTATTCAATTTAAAACAAACTATAAGTGTAAAAACTTATTGGCTAATTCTTATAGACAAAATCAAGTGGGGTAAATTACCTCTCTTTTCTTTCGTAATCAGAAGTCTTTCTTTCAAATTACCTCATTACCATTCCTGTGCTGTAGGTGTGACAATCACATCATTAATCATGACGTTCGCAGGCTTATTAACCACAAATCCAATTGTTTCAGCTACATAGTCTACGTCAATAGCTACCTTATTTAATTCTCCCAGTACAGATTTTACATCTTCATCTGTCACTGTATCCTGCCAATTAGTTGCAATGACACCTGGTGAGACTAAAACAGCTTGAATATTATGTTTGACCGATACCTCTTTACGTAGACTTTCGGTAATTGCTCTTACTGCATACTTCGTAGAACTATACACACCATGACCTTCACCAATCGCATGACCGGCAATAGAACCTACATTAATGATTTGTCCACTTCCTTGTTTCTTCATATGAGGTAGGACCGCAGCTACTCCATACAGCACACCTTTTACGTTAAGGTCAATCATCGTTTCCCATTCGTCTACATGAGCGTTATCCCACATGGAGAACAACATCATCCCTGCACTGTTAATTAACGTATCAACTCTTCCGAATTTATCTACTGTAAAGTCTACGAGAGATTGAACGTCTTCTTTGACGGTAACATCTGTCACCTTGTAAGAAGCCTTCCCCCCTTCTTTATTGATTCGCTCTGCTAGATTTTTTAGTTTCTCTTCATTTCTGGCAGCTAGAACGACAGAAGCTCCATTCTTCGCAAGATGAATCGCTGTTGCTTCTCCAATCCCACTTGAAGATCCTGTAATAATGACTACTTTGTCTTGAATATATGACATCTTTTATACTCCTCCTTTAGGTTTTTATCTTTTGTCATTTCAACTTATCTTCTAAAACCATCTGCGTACTGTGTAGGCACAGTCGTTTCTTTTTTTAATGTAGCTGCAGCTTCTAATGCCCAATGAGGATTTCGTAACATTCCTCGTCCAACAGCTACAAGGTCTGCCTCCTCATTTCCGATAACAGCGTTTGCCAATGCAGGGGCATCCAATCTTCCAACTGCAATGACCGGAACATTGAGAGCTTTTTTAATTTCTCGAGCTAGTGGTACTTGATAAGCAGCATGCGTACCAGGTTTTCCCCAAGCAGCAATAGGACCTTCACCACCTGAAGAGATGTCAAAGATATCTACTCCTGCTTTTTGATATTCTTTTGTAAACTCTATACTTTGGTTAATTCCATATCCACCTTCTACATATTCTTTAGCAGATATACGCATCATTAACGGCATATCTTCTGGTATCTCAGCTTTGGCTGCTTCAATAATTTCTCGGCCAAACTTAGTTAGATCCTTTCCATACTCATCATTTCTTTTATTTGTTAAAGGAGAGTGGAATTGATGAATTAAATATCCATGAGCACCATGGATTTCAATTGTGTCAAATCCTGCTTTTACTGCGCGCTGTACGGCCTTGCGAAACTTTTCTACCATTTCTTTCACTTCATCTGTTGAAAGAGCTCTAGGTGTTTTTGAATTTTCATCAAATGGAATAGCAGAAGGTGCAACTGGCACAGCAGCATCTTCTGCTTTACGTCCAGCGTGAGCGATTTGAATACCAACTTTTGCTCCATAACGGTGGCAAGCTTCTACAATTCTTGCTAAAGCAGGGATTTGCTCGTCTGACCATAATCCTAAGTCAAAGTCTGAAATACGGCCATCAGGCTCAACATCTGTCATTTCAATCATAATAAATCCAGCTCCACCGATCGCTCTATTTACATAGTGCAGGTAATGCCAATCCGTAGCGATCCCATCTTTATTTTCAACCGAATATTGACACATTGGAGACATCACAATACGGTTTTTTAACTCCAATCCTTTTATCTTATAAGGACTAAATAAATGTTCCATGATAAAAAACTCCTTTTTATTTAAATTAAATGCATGACACATGCATTTAATTTAACGCTAAATTTTCTCCATGTCAAGTCAAAGTACTCCATCTGAAAAATGAGTACTTTGACTGATTAGGAATTTTTATAACTCTTCTATTAACTGTTTCATTAATCCTTCAACATTAACCGTAGAGAGATATGATTTTAGTATTTCTCGGAAAGAAACTAAACTTCTTTGTAGTTTCTTCTCACCTAAGTCAGTTAGGCGAGTATAGGAACCTCTACGGTCATCTGTACAAACATGCTTTTCTAATGCACCACAGCTGTTCGCTTCCATATTACCTACTAGCCTAGAAAGCGCACTCTGACTTAAACCGATCATCTCTTGCAATTGCTGTAATCTGAGCTTTTTGTCTGGTGCTTTGGAAAGGTAGTAGAGTACGTAGAATTCTTTTAAAGATAAGCTGTACTCCGCTTGCAGGACATTCTCCAATTCTTTCTTTATTTTATTTTGTATAGAGTCTATGGTTAACCAATGATCCATAAAATCATGATTAGTATTCATGATATTCCACCTATTCTACATTATATTATTGCGTTCTAATCAGAATATATGCACAAACTGGTACGATATCTAAACCATGTTACATAATAATTCTTTAACATATAATTTTACCAAAGTGAAGTGCAAACAGTCAAATTTCTACTACTGAATGTTAGGTACCTAAATGGGTATCCAAAAGAAAACAACCTATGTGTAAAATATCCAATTTAACCACCAAGTGTTATTCAATTATCTGGCCCTTTTCTTGAATAACTAACGTGTTTGAGAGGTCATTTAATCACCTTCAAGCACATACGACATCTCTTTTTTTACAACTACATTACCAAAAACCATGCCCGCGTTTCCACGATTGATCAGAACCTAGACAGACAACTTAGCATGCTAAAGGAATATGGCTGCGAAAAGATAATTGATGAAAAATTCACTGGTACAGTGAAAGACCGTCAAGGTCTGCAGAATTTAATGAATGTGATTAGGGCAAATGATATTGTTGTAGTAGAGAGTATTTCACGTCTGGGTCGTAAAACGCTCGATATTTTAAGTATCATTCAAGAATTTGAAGATATAGGAGTACAATTTGTCTCCTTAAAAGAGAATATGGACACACGAACATCAACAGGAAAGGCTATGTTTCAAATGATGTGTGTGATTGCTGAATTGGAACGGAATCTCATCGCTGAACGAGTAAAAGAAGGATTGGAAGCAAGTAAGAAGCGTGGGAAAAAGCTTGGAAGACCGAAAGTCGACAAGGATAAAATAGCCTTGGCCCTACGAATGTATGACAGTAAGGAATACTCTGTAAAAGAAATTATAGAAGGCACTGGTATTTCACAAGGTTCTTTATACAGAGCTATTCAGAAGCGGACCCTAGAAACAACATAAGGAGCATACACTTTGCTCCTGTTTTCTCATATCATCTCTCCACTTATCTGCTACTTTGCGGTCTATGACAGCAACCCTGTGACTAGGCCTAATAGATACTTAAGCAAGCATGAAGCAACAAAAGTACAAATTCCATCTAAAAAAGCGCGTACCGGGAAGTATCTTTACTTCAACGATACGCGCTTTTTAAATTTTCCTTACTATTGCTGCTCTTAACTTATTCCATCGCCTGCTGGGGCATCTGTACGCGATTCCCACGGCAGCTTGAAGGTTTTCATAATTTGTTTGGTATTAGCCGGGAGTCCAGTTACGGGATCACCCGTAGTACCCAGCAGTTCATCTTTATTTAGCGTAGTAATACGCCCATAGAAAGTAGTACTGCTGTCTCCCCATCCTGTAGTAAACTTGTAGATCAGGGGCTTATTTATTTTCGGATAAGTTCCCCACTGATTTTTGGCTTTATTCACCAAAAAACGCTCCAGCGGATCGTATTCCATTGTAAATGTTTTATCAAAGGGAGCACCCACATACCCTTGATAGGTGACAACTGGAAAACCGTCCTTCACTTCAACTAGACTCAGCACATCCCCACTGTAAAATAGCGCAATGCTTCGCCTTGAGGGAACATATAGACACTCGACAGGAGCTCAGTATTGGGAAAATGCGCTTCGATATAAGGATGGACAGAACGTCTGCCTAAACGAATTAACGCATCACGCGCTGTCGCCAGATCTCCCTCGTATATTTCTTCTTTTAATTTACCATGAATCTCTGGCTGGTCATCAGTCTCCGTTCACTTAATGAACTTGTTCATTCCTGATCTATCTCTTTTTGGCTGCGTCAATGTCTCCAGGATTCAGACCTTCCCATATGTTCGGGATACTAACAGTCTCTGGATGCTCAAATACGAGAAACGCAGTCGGCAAATACCGCTCTCCGTATTCAGAAGAAGGCTTGTTCACAATGGCATTATCCTTGACGAGCACCGTTGAAGAACCTCCATCCAGATTAGCACCGATAACCGCTCCGTGTTTAAGCAAAATATTTTGCATATCATACAAGTTGGCACCAATACTGTACCCAGGCTGACGACCGTCGATGGTCACGAATATAATGGCCCCGTCTGCTCTTTGTCCCATTGCGGTACGGGGAGCAATTCCCCACCCCTCGCTTGCATTGCGAATCAGACCTTTCCCATTCACGATTAGGCGTGGTTGAAAAGTAACCGCTTCTTGCACATTCATTTTGGACAACTCAGACAACGAATAGTGACCGGCTATCATTTTTCCCTGTTTATCAATACCTACGATTTGAACAGAGGCATTTTTGCCCATATCATTGTAGTATATCTCGCCCTGGGAAATGACAACGCCAATCGGTTTAAAACCATTCCCATTCCAGTTGGGATCGGCAAAGCCACCGCCATTTACGCCAGCAACAGCCCCTAAACGCTCGACCATACTAGATACCCTTTCTCCCCGGCCGACCTTGGAAGGAACCCCGAGCCGAATTTTAGTGGGGTCATGAACCGTCATAACATAGCCATGATAGTTACGCCCCGATACCTCTTCCACCTCAACCAGCGGCGTTTGTTGTACTTTGGTCGGTATCAGATCAGGCAGATTGATTGTATGTCTGTCCTTCTCCTCACCCATCGCTTCAAAACGGGCCGAATATTCAGCCACACGTTTTTTCGCCTCTGCTTCACCGATAAAGTACTTCGCCCAGTGACGATGTTGGGTCGTGATCAGCGTATCCGCAGCCAAATAGCGCATGTCCTTGCCAGATGACGTTAGGAACAACCACGCACCACCCCCTATTCCTGCTAACAGGAATACAATAAAAAGTCGCAGTATAAAGCGACCGAATTTTCCTTTTCGTTTCTTTTTTCTATTTTTCTGCCTGCGAGCTGCTGCACGCTGTGGCAAGACTTCCGGTTTCATTCATCATCTCTCCTGTTATTGGTGACTTCTATCTTATTCATCACTATTGCCCATCAAATGATCCGTAACGATAGGCAGCGACATCTAACGACAATATCATAAACTAATTTTGTAGAATGATAGTGTCAATTTTTTAACAGATTCATCCACTCTGAAAAAAACACAGGAAAAAGTCCTCCACATGAATGTGAAGGACTGTAATTAAGGGTACTCTACGCTTTTTACGGAGCAGCCTCTGGTTCGAGTAGCATGAACAGTTCTTTCATCTGCTGTCGCTTGAGTTTGGGACTAAGCACATACAATGTATCGCCTGGTTCAATTACAGTAGTGCCTCTAGGGGCAATAATTTGCTCGTTCCGAATTATGGCTGTGAATAAAATATCTTCAGGCAACTGTATATCCTGAATCGCTTTGCCCGCTATCGACATCCCCTTTTGTACCTGAATGTGGTTGATTTCCGAAGTGGTTTTCCCCAGAGAAACTAATTCCAGCAATGAAGGAGACGATGTTTCGTTAGGGTCCATCAAGCCAAGCTTCACCGCTAGCCACGAAATAGTTGTACCTTGAATGATCGCAGAGGTGAGCACGACGAAAAATACAACATTAAAAAACAAGGGTCCTACATCCATCTCATCCAGTAAAGGATAGGTTGCTAGTACAATAGGTACCGCCCCCCGCAGTCCTGCCCAGGATAACAGTGTCTTCTCGCGCACAGAGTACCTGGAAAAAAGCAAGCTTAGGAACACGCCTATTGGACGAGCCACGAGCATGAGGATGAAGGAGAGCGCCAAGCTTTGCCACGCAATGCCCAGCAATTGATCAGGAAAGACCAATAGGCCGAGCAGGACAAACATCATAATCTGCACCATCCAGGCGAAACCATTGTTAAAATGAATAATGGATCGCTTGTAGGTCAAGTCGGAATTTCCCAAGACAATGGCCATGACATAAACCGCCAGCAATCCGCTTGCCTCCAGTAACGATGCCGCTGCATACGTCAAGACTGCAAATGCCAGCGCCATTACAGGATACAAACCGGATGAATCAAAATTCATTTTATTAATCGCATATACACCTATACGTCCAAGTACAAAACCAACGACTAAACCAAAACCCATTTCCCATAAAAACAACAAGATATGTATCCAAATGGATTGCTCAGGGTGATGTATCAGCTCAATCAATGTTACCGTGAGAAATACAGCCATCGGGTCATTACTGCCGGATTCCGCTTCGAGCGTCGAGGTAATTCGTTTTTTGATGTTTTTACCTCCTAGAACGGAAAACACGGCTGCCGCATCCGTCGATCCGACAATAGCGCCAAACAGCATGGATTCCATCCAGCTTACGCCTAAAATAAACTTGGCGCATACGCCAATGACTACGGTCGTAATGATGACCCCTAACGTTGATAATGATAACGCAGGTCGAATAACTGGCTTAACGTCTGCAAACTTTGTCTGCATCCCGCCTTCAAACAAGATTACAATGAGCGCGAGAATGCCCACCAGCTGTGTGATAAAGGCATTATCAAAATAAATAAACTGACTAAGCACCATACCTACGGCAATAAACAAAACAAGCGCAGGCATACCGAAACGGCTGGAAAATTTGGTAGTCAGCACACCGACCAGCAGCAAGCTGGACAGCAAAAGCACAATCAAATTTATAAGGGTTGTCTGTTCCATACGCTTCTCCTATCTTGAAAATGGATGTTCAATTTTTCGCCTTCTATCTATATACCCTCAAATCACACAGAATACTAATCTTAAGTAAAAAAATATATGAGAAAACAAAAAATCCAGCTCATGGTCTGTGCTAAATCGCACTCGATGAGCTGGTTTGTATATTTTTTATAAGGCTTAAGCAGAGACAATCGTCGTGCTTTAGGCTTTAGGATGAATCATATGCGCAGGTACAACATATTGATCGAACTGTTCTTCAGTCAACAGTCCGCTGCGGAGTGCCGCTTCTTTTAGAGACAGTCCTTCTGCATGTGCAAGTTTGGCGATTTTAGCGGCATTTTCATATCCGATATGTGGATTCAATGCCGTCACCAGCATCAGCGAATTATTCAAATTGTGCTCAATTTTAACGAGATCAGGCTCAATGCCGATCGCACAGTTGTCATTAAAAGCAATCATGGAATCGGCCAGCAGTTGAACAGACTGCAAAAAATTGTAGATGATTACTGGCTTAAACACGTTCAGTTCAAAATTACCCTGACTCGCAGCAAAGCCGATAGCTGCATCATTACCCATTACTTGAGTAACGACCATCGTCAGTGCTTCGCTCTGGGTCGGATTCACCTTACCGGGCATGATAGAGCTACCTGGCTCGTTAGCAGGGATCGTAATTTCCCCCAAACCGCTACGCGGACCACTTGCCAGCCAACGAACATCATTGGCGATTTTCATCAAATCGGCAGCGAGCGCTTTGACTGCTCCATGTACGGCCACCACTTCATCGTGGCTGGTCAATGCATGAAATTTATTGGGTGCGGAAGTGAACGTTTTGCCAGTGAAACTGGAAATTTCCGCAGAGGTTCGGGAGCCAAACTCTGGATGAGCATTAATTCCTGTCCCCACCGCTGTACCGCCAATCGCCAGCTCCTTCATGTATTGAACCGTGTCGATGATAATTCGCTTGCTCTTGTCCAGCATGGCATACCAGCCGCTTATTTCCTGGCCCAGCGTAAGCGGTGTCGCATCTTGTAAATGGGTTCGTCCAATTTTTATAATATCCTTGTATTGCTCTGACTTCTGTTGAAAAGTCTCTTTCAGCTTATCGATGGCAGGCAACAAACGATCCTCCACTGCAATGACACCCGCTACATGAAGCGCTGTAGGAAACGTATCGTTTGAGCTTTGCGACATGTTCACATCGTCATTGGGATGCAGCTTCGTATCTTTTCCCTGCTCTTGTAACCATTGGCTTCCCAGATGAGCAATCACTTCATTCACATTCATATTGGACTGCGTACCGCTCCCTGTCTGCCATACAACCAATGGGAAATGGTCATCAACTCGCCCTGCGAGAATTTCGTCTGCTGCATAAATAATGGCATCCTGCTTCTCCTGTGATAGCTTACCCAGCTTATAGTTACTGATCGCCGCGCTCTTTTTAAGCACCGCGAACGCCTGTATGACCTCTAATGGCATTTTCTCCGAACCAATCGGGAAATTTTCCTTGCTGCGCTGTGTTTGCGCTCCCCACAGACGGTCTGCCGGTACTTTGATTTCGCCCAACGTATCCTTTTCGATGCGGTAGTTCAACTCATTTCCTCCTCTTGGCCTATGTAATTCAGACAAAATATGGTGATCTCTCTTGCCTATTATACATTAAATTTCAAATGTTATCATTTATTTTGCAAGCGCTTTTTTACGATAAGGCCAGAGGAGGCAAAAGGAGATTTCCGCTACTATCCTGGGTCACTAAGTTCAGCTAATGATGATATTTCTTTTGCCATGGACTTCTTTTCTGCCCAGTAGCTTGTTCAGCGCATCGATGTAAGCTTTGGCGCTAGCTTCCAAAATATCAGTACTTGTGCCTCTTCCCAGTGCTGTGTACTCACCTTGCCTCAAAATGGCGTGTACTTCCCCCAATGCATCTTTGCCATATGTTACAGATTGGATCGAGTAATCCTCCAACTCCACCTCTTCACCACTGGCCTTGTCTATAGCATGGAAAATCGCATCTACAGAACCGTTACCCATTGCTACTTCATCAATTGCTGTCCCATCTTGTTTACTCAACCGAATGGATGCGACTGGAACCGACTGATTGCCATAGGACACCTGAATGGAATCCAGTGTGTAAATTTGAGGCGAGGCATTGCGGCTTTCATCCATCAGGACGAGCAAATCTTCATCCAACACCTGTTTTTTCTTATCCGTCAAGTCCTTGAATTTGCGGAACGCCTCTTGCAGCTGTTCCTCCGTCAAAGCTTCAAACCCCATGTCCGCCAGTTTTTCTTTAAATGCATGTCTACCCGAGTGCTTGCCCAATACAAGTTTACTTGTCTTCAGACCAATACGCTCAGGGGACACGATCTCATACGTTGTACGCTCTTTAAGCATTCCGTCCTGATGTATACCAGACTCGTGCGCAAACGCATTGGCTCCAACAATGGCCTTGTTTCCCGGTACCGACATCCCCGTACGTTTGCTCACCAGGCGACTGGTGGCATACAGCTCCTCCAAAACCAGACTCGTTTGTGCACCATAGAGCTCGGTTCTAGTGTCAAGGGCCAGTGCAACTTCCTCGATAGGTGTATTTCCGGCTCGCTCACCGATGCCATTGATGGTACCTTCAAATTGGTCTACACCATTACGGATAGCCGCCAGCGTGTTAGCTGTTGCCATACCAAGATCATCATGACAATGTGTGCTAAGTTGTATTTTTTCGATACCGGGCACTTGTTGTTTTACAATTCTAAACATTTCACCGAACTGGTCCGGCGAGGCATATCCCACCGTATCCGGTAAATTGACGACTGTCGCTCCAGCACGAATCGCCATATCCACGACCTCACAAATAAAGTCCAGCTCGGTACGACTGGCGTCCTCTGCTGAAAATTCTACCTTGCTGAAATACTTGCGTCCATAACGAATGGCAGCTGCAGCGGTCTCTAATACTTTCGCTTTATCCATTCGCAGCTTATGTTGGCGGTGAATGGGCGAGGTAGCCAGGAATAAATGAAGACAGGCATCCTCAGCTCCTTGTAGCGCCTCTCTGACTGCATCAATATCCTGTTCCTTCGAGCGTGCAAAACCAACCAGTGTTGCTTGGGTAACCTGTTTGGCAATCTCCTGCATGCTGATAATCTCACCAGGCGAGGTTGCTGGAAAGCCAGTCTCAATCCGATCTACGCCTAATTTTTGCAGCTGAAGAGCAATTTCCACCTTTTCTGTGCTGGTTAAGCTAACTCCTGGTGATTGTTCTCCATCTCTTAACGTTGTGTCCAACACCCATATTTTGCGCATACAGATACCACCTTTGGATTGATTTTAGGAGATGTTCGAGTAGAAGGCTGAAAATTCGTTTTATTATTCATCTGATCATCTGATGTTTAAAAGTAAAAAAATTTATGAACTTCCCATATGCTTTTGCAGCTCTAGCTTGGTGCCGTCCAAATGTTGAATGCTATACAGCTCGGCAGCCTTGCCATCCTGATCCCGGATTGCTTCATATATTTTTTCATGCTGCAAAGTAAAATGATTTTGCATCGCTGGATCGGTAATGAGATTGTTCAACGCCTTGCGAATGGCCTCTACAAAGCTGCCATATACGTCTGTAAGCACCTTATTGCGTGTAGCTCCGGCAACAGCCAAGTGAAAAGTGATATCCGCATCTAAGTACCCAGACAAATCTCCAGCGACCAAAGTTGCAGCACGACGGTCCAGCGCCGCACGCATTAAGTGTAAATCCTCGTCATTACGACGTAATGCAGCCAATCTGGCAATCTCTAGTTCCAACACACTCCGCACTTCATAAACCTCAATAATTTCAGCACGGCTTAGACGGTAATCCAATGGCTCTTGAGAAGTTGTCGGTTGGCAGACAAAAGTTCCGTGTCCTTGCTTTTTCTCTAATAGACCGGCATGAACCAGAACGCTAACTGCTTCACGTACTGTAGATCGCCCGACTCCGAATAGCTTCATGAGCTCAGGCTCGGTTGGAATCTTTGTGCCCACATTCCATTCACCAGCAGCAATTTTTCGTTGCAGCTGTTCAGCTACTTCATCGGCGATTTGCCTGCGTTTGACGGCTTGAAAAGGAAAATTCATCTGATCATCTCCTGTTTCGTATCATACTATGACTGCTTGGCATTCTGCAACCTTTTTCTTCCTCCTTCCCCATTGGCCCTTACCTGTGCTTTACATACCCAAATAAAGCCTGCACCGTTGGACACGATACAGGCTTATAAGGATAAATTAAATGCTAGGATTTCGATTTATTAGGTGTTATACAATACAAACGGCTGGTTGCCTCAAAAATATGGCCTGGAGCCAGTGCAATCAATCCGATCTCCTCAGCTGGTAGGTCCGGACGATTCGGTGCATTGATCATGTTCATTTGCGGTTCAGGACAGATGAATTCCTTGTTCGCTTTGTTATTCCAGATCATCCAATGCTTATAAGCTGTACCTACATCGTATACGAGGGTAGCCCCTGTCTTACTGTGTGTCAGTTCCATGTAGTTGCGTCCATTTTGCGGAGCTGCCGTGTAATGATTATCCATAGAGGCAAAATAAGGACTAACTCCCGTCGTCTTCAGCAGTTCCTCTTCCAGAGATAAAGGCTGGAACTGACCTGTGGCCAACAACCGTTCCGTCAGCTCACGACGCTCACCGATTGTGACCTTAATCTTGTAATCCTCAGGCGAGCTATCGGGTACGAACGGAACGCGAATCGCTGTGTGAAAGGCAAATAAGTTGGGGATCGGTTGATCGCCCTCGTTATGGATCACATAACGCTGATGCAGGCCAAATTCGTCCAGGCTGTACGTTAACTTCATGGTAAAGGTGAAGGGTAAATAACGGAACATGGGATGTCCTTCCCTTACATGCTGATTCATTACCACATAGCTACCTTGCTCCCCGGAACCGTAGTCCTCAACCTCCCACCGAACAGTGTGTAAAAAGCCGTGCAGATGGTTGTGGGTCGCCTCTTCATTTATCGGCAGCTCATATGTAACACCATTCCACAGGAATTTTCCATCCTCATACCGATTCGGAGGGAACAGGAAAGGAATTCCGTAAACGGACGGGCTTTGCTTAAAAGCCTCTATGCTCTCAGCATCTGGCTCACGCAGAAAAGAATATCCCGTTTCATTGTCACGAAAAGAAATCAGATTTGCGCCGTTTCCCGGCAGGGCAACCGCTTCATATCGTCCAAATTTAAGACGAATCGCCGGTATTCCATAATAAAGATCACCAATTGCAGCATGTTGTTGTGTCATCAAAAAATCCTCCTTGATGAAATGACGATGTTTAATGAAAGCGTTTAGCTTTTGGCTTGACTATACCATGCTGAGCAAAAAAATTCCACGTCCACACAAAAAACGATGCCCCGCAAGGCATCGTCCTTCACACATCACTACACATAACGTCCCTGTTTGGGTACAGCCATGTGCTCAAAATCTCCCGCCAGTTGCTCCAGCTGATCTGTCAGCTCAGCACCACGCATGTAATGACCATGTCCTGTGACTGCAATCTCAGGCTTTAACTTGGCCAGCATTTCCACCGAACGCTGCGCAGCTTGCCAATCTGTTGTAAAATACGCAGGAGGTCCATGTATTTCTTTTTCCTGTAAAATAACGGCCAGTGCCGATTCCTGTTTCACCGTAATAAAAGCGTCACCGGCCACCATTAACCTTCTTCGCTCATGAAAAAGCGATACATGACCAGGTGTATGTCCTGGCGTATGCAGCCACTTCCAACCAGGGGCACCGGGGACACTGCCATCTTGGGGCAGGGATGTGATGCGATCATCGAGATCTATAGCATCATTGGGGTATAAGAAGGAAATGCCCGACATTAAACCTCCCCCTACACTAGGGTCAGGTTTTTGATAATCCTTCATTCCCGTCAAATAAGGTAATTCCAAAGGATGTGCATAAACAGGTGTACCCCAATGCTGTACCAACTCAATAACCGAACCTACATGATCAAAATGACCATGTGTAAGCACAATAGCGATTGGAGGGCCAGCGAACCGTTCCTCTGCCAGGCGTATAATCGAGTCTGTAAATCCTGTCATCCCCGTATCCACCAGCACCCAGGAGCGGCTTCCCGGCTCTCCAATAAAACACATATTTACAAACAGCGTCCGTAAGCTCAGGAGATCGGGAGCAGCCTCTTCATTTGCCGTCATTCCTTCGGTGAACAGATGATTTGCCAAAGCTTCACCCTCCTATTCACATGGAATTTCCTGTTAATATCGACCTTTAGGCTTCCCCCATGTCAGCAGATTATGCGGACACTGCTAAATATAATCCGCTTGTCACGAAAATAGACCATGTTTACATTACTCGGGTAATTTGCTCCATGCCGTATCTAGCAAATAATCGAACAAATCATCGTTCTCTTCAATCCAGCTATCCATTTGCAGCATCTCTTCCTCCACCCGTGGCTCTCCTGCAAAATGGAGACTGTAATCCCATTCCTTTCCCCTTTTACTGTGGAATGTGATTTCATATACAGAGCTCTGTCCGTCTACTCCAAATACCACTTGGCCCAGATAAGCACCATTCTCATCTCTTGTCATTTGTGCCTGTTGAATATGTACTTCTTTCACTTCCTGAGGTGAATTTTGCTCTGTCATTCATCTATCCGCCCTTTCATTTTCACTAAATAGTACCAAAACTGATTTGTGAACCTTTTCGTTACATTGTACAATATATAAGCTATGTGTGGAATTTGCAAAAAAACTGTGCAAGTTACCCAAGCCTTGTTTAAGGCTTTTCGTGAAATGGAGGAAAGTTACATGTCAGATTTTCAACAAAAATTGCAAAAATATGCCGAGTTAGCCGTTCGGGTCGGCGCCAATGTACATCCTGGGCAGACACTCATCGTTCATGCGCCAATCTTGTCCGCCGAACTCGTGAGACTTATCGTCAAATCAGCGTATACTGCTGGAGCCAAGCTGGTTACAGTAAAATGGAGTGATGAGACCATTACTCGATTACAGTATGAACTAGCTCCTGATGAAACTTTTAATATTGCTCCCAAATGGTACGCAGCCGAAATGACTGAAGAGGTCGAAAATGGCGCAGCTGTACTGCATGTCATTGCAGAAAATCCGGATTTGCTTAAAGGGATTCCGTCCAGCCGAATTACTGCTGCCCAGCGCGTGCGGTCACATGAATTACGTCAATACCGCGAATTTCAAATGGCCGACAAATTCAGTTGGTCTCTGATTGCTTATCCTTCAGCAGAGTGGGCTGCCAAAGTATTCCCTGATCTGCCAGCTTCAGAGCAAATGGATAAACTGTGGGATGCCATTTTCAGCACCGTGCGTGTGGATCTGGATAACCCCGTGGAGGCGTGGAAAGAGCATTTGAAAACCCTTTCCAGCAAATCTGATATTTTAAATGCCAAACGCTATAAAAAGCTGCATTATCTGGCTCCAGGCACAGACCTCACCATCGAATTGGCAAAAGATCATCTGTGGGTAGCAGCCGAAAGCGTCAACCAACAGGGACATACTTTTGTAGCCAATATGCCTACCGAGGAAGTGTTTACAGCTCCGCTCAAAACGGGAGTGAACGGTAAGGTCAGCAGCACCAAGCCACTTAGCTACAGCGGAAATATCATCGACAACTTTTCACTGACTTTTGAAAATGGACGTATTGTCGATGTACAGGCAGAGATCGGTTTGGAAACTCTTCAGCATCTCGTAGAAATGGATGAAGGTTCACACTATCTGGGTGAGGTTGCTCTCGTACCTCATAAGTCACCTATCTCTGATAAAAATATTTTATTTTATAATACGTTGTTTGATGAAAATGCCTCTAACCATTTGGCCATCGGTAATGCCTATGCATTTAACCTTAAAGGCGGCAAGGATATGACTCAAGAGCAGTTGGCTGCCAACGGCCTGAATTCCAGCCTGACACACGTCGACTTTATGATCGGTTCAGGTGAAATGGACATCAACGGCGTTACCGAGGACGGTACTGAGGAACCTATCTTCCGTAAAGGAAATTGGGCGATCTAACACGGCAAAAAAGGCTCTCACCGCTTCATGCGTGAGAGCCTTCTTGCTTCATCCTATAGGCTATGTTAGATCTATTTTACAACGTGTTAATCCAAGAATTCGCTGCAATTCCAAAAACAATTTGTATCACGCTGATGATAAAAAAGACAATAAGACAATTTACAACTCTTCGATTGGTGGTTTGATGCATGGATAAAGATGATTTCACATAAAACATACTGCCTAATATCCCCAAACACAGACCAAAGATGCCAGCAAATAGCCATCCTATAACCAAACTGACCACGACAAAAGCCCAACTCCAGCCGGGAACTTTACTCACAGGAACATAAGGTTGATTGGACCCAAGATACACACCGTCCACGGCTAAATCTGCTTTGTTGCCAATGACAACAACATTTACAGCTTTTTCTTTCAATCTAATTGGAAAATCAATCAAGTTCAAAAATGCGTTCTGGCTTTTAACCTTCTGCTCGCTTCCATTTACAATAATTTTTCCGCCAGTTAAGCTACGCTTGTACTCAATACTATATTGAGTACCTTGATCTTCTACATTCCATTTTGCCATCGCTAAACCCCTCTCAAATTTTAGGGGAGCCATAAATATACTCCCGGCATTTCCTGATTATGTACCATAAAAATCATAACATAAGCTGCAAGTTAAATAATGGGAAAAAGGCCGCTGATCAGCGACCTTTGATTCTACTTTATTTCGTATGGGGTTAGTTTCTATATCCAATTTTAGCCTTGTAGGCAAGTGAATACTGGTCAGCCGCTAAAATCGCATCAAGCACATCATCCGCTGTGACAGCAAATGGTAGATTGTGAGCAGTTTCGCCTTCTTTGGTAGCAGCCTGAGCTACCCGGTACAAATCCTCTCGGGAAGCTTCCTGGAGCTTAATGTCTTCCAGCGTGACAGGCAGATCGAGTTTTAGATAAAAGTCAATATACCGCTCCACCTCGGACAAAGGTCTTTTTTCCAAGGCAAGCTGGACTAAGGTGCCAAAAGCTACCTTCTGACCATGTGTCAGGTGATGAATGTCTCCTTCCAGAACGGTAAAACCATTGTGAATCGCATGTGCGCCTGCCAAACCGCCGCTTTCAAAGCCCAAACCGCTTAGCAACGTATTGGCTTCCACTACCGCTTCAAGCGCAGGTGTGACGACTTTGCGTTTCACGGATTCGTAAGCCTGCAGTCCGTAATCGAAAAGAACTTCCTCACACTTGGACGCAATGGCTTCTGCCGCCAAGGTTGGCAAACCACCAGCCATTGTCGTTGCGCGAGCTTCAATGACCGCACGGGCTTCAATCCACGTCGCCATGGCATCTGCAATACCTGAGGAGAGAAACAAGGGCGGCGCTTGAGAAATGACTTTCGTGTCCACCAGGATCAGGCTCGGATTTTTACTGAAAAAGGTATACGTATCAAATGCACCCTCATCAGTGTACAAAACAGATAGTGCACTAGTAGGGGCATCTGTAGAAGCGGTTGTTGGAATAATCACAACCGAGGAACCGAGTAGTTCATTAACGGCTTTGGCAGTATCCAGCGTTTTACCACCACCTACACCAATGACAATGTCGACCTGGGCGCTTCGTCCCTGATCCGCAATGCGGTTGACTTCATTTTTGGATGCTTCCCCTTGAAACTCAATTTTAACCGCCGTAATATCAGTCTGTTCCAGACTTTTTACCACGCGGTCGGCTGCAATCTCCCAAACCAGCTTGTCCGCAATAACCAAGGCAGTATGACCAAATGGCTTAACATACTCACCAGCTTTATCAATCACATTTTTCCCTTGCACATATTTACCTGGACTAATAAATACTTTTTCGCTCATCGTTTAACTCTCCCTTCCAAGTTTGTACAATTTCTATTATACGGCTGAAAGGGCACACATCTCAATTTCGAAACCAAGATCTTCAATCATTTGATGATCAAATGTGACCTCTTGGCCTTCTGTCGTTAAATAATCTCCTACAAAAATTGAATTCGCTGCATACAGGCATAGCGGTTGTAACGAGCGTAAATTCAACTCTCGTCCACCTGCAACGCGTATTTCTTTGGATGGACAGATGAAGCGGAACAGTGCCAGCACCTTCAAAGCTTGGATAGGTGATATTCGCTTTGCTCCCTCCAACGGGGTTCCAGGGACTGGATTCAAGAAGTTAACCGGAATAGAGTCAGCATCTAACTCCCGTAAGGCATAAGCCATTTGAACGATTTCCTCATTCGTTTCCCCCATCCCGATAATAACGCCAGAGCATGGAGACATTCCGTGAGATTGAGCCATTTTCACAGTTTCGACGCGTTGATCGTATGTATGTGTGGTTGTAATCGAGGGATAGTTGGCCTTACTTGTATTTAAATTATGATTGTATCGATGTACCCCAGCCTTTGCCAACCGCCGTGCCTGATCTCCCTTGAGAATCCCTAAGCAGGCGCAAATTTTGAGCGGCATCGTGCGATTAATTTCTTGTACTGCCTCAATCACCTGATCCAGTTCTCGATCTGTTGGACCTTTGCCGGAAGCTACGATGCAATAGGTCCCTGCTCTCCGCGCTACTGCTTCCCTAGCTCCAGCCAATAGTGATTCCTTGTCCAACATACTGTACTTGCTCACAGGCGCCGTGGATACGATAGATTGTGAGCAATAACCGCAATCCTCCGGGCATAGGCCACTTTTGGCATTGATGATCATGTTGAGCTTTACTTTTTTTTCATAGAAATGATGCCGCACCCGAAATGAAGCTTGCATAATCGGTAATAATTCTTCATCGTCGGCTTCCAGTACCGCTATGCCTTCTTCCAGCAATACACGGCTGCCGTGTATTGCTTTTTCAGCCAACGAGTCCCATTCTATAACCTTGTTTAGTAAATTCATACTTCTTGCCTCCCAAAATTTAATGATCAGGTAAATGGATAAGATTTTCAGCGTAGAGAAGTTCTTTTTTTATTGTCAACCTAAAGAATTATAATAAGGTTGACAATTACACGAACATCATATCAATTCATGTCCATTCTGTAAAGAAGACAAAATAAAAAGCGACCCCACATCGTTCAAGGTCGCTCTCTAGATTTATTCCGTTATGAGACTCCTGCTTCTTCCACGATGATAGGCTGTTTTATCAGCCGAATACGTGAAATCCGCTTGTTTTCAACTTCTTCTACCGTGAACATACATCCCTCAAACACTACAGACTGGCCAGGCTGTGGGGGAATAACCTCGACATGTGAGTACAGCCAGCCCCCTACCGTATCATAATCCTCATGATCAAGATCCAGTCCAAAGCGATCGTTCACTTCATCAATTAATAACATGCCGTCAATGGAAAATTCCTCGTCATTAATCTGCTCACAACTTGGACGCTCCTGATCGAACTCATCCTGAATTTCACCAACGATTTCTTCCATAATATCTTCCAGTGTTACCATACCCGATGTACCGCCATATTCATCAATCAAAATTGCGATTTGCGTCTTGCTACGCTGCATACGTTTGAGCAGATCACTAATTTGCGTAGATTCAGGGACAGCAAGAATCGGTCGAATCATCGTACGGGTATCCAGTGTGTTCGCCCGTAGAAGGTCCTTAATATGGATAAAGCCGATAATATGGTCCTTATCTTCGGCGCAGATTGGATAACGGGTTCTCATGCTTTCCGTCGCAATCGCGAGATTTTCTTCTGTGGACTCATTACTGTATAAGCAGATCATCTCAGTTCGCGGAATCATGATTTCCCTGGCGGTCGTGTCGGTAAAATCAAATATATTATCAACAAGCGCCAATTCCGTATTATCAATTAGTCCGCTCTTATTGCTTTCTTTCATCAGAATGCGTATTTCATCTCCGGTATGCGCGGAATCGTCATTCTCGGATACCGGCTCCAGACGGAATAAACGCAGCAGGCTGTTCGCCATTCCATTCAACGCCCATATGAATGGATACATCAACTTGTAAAACCAAGTCATCAGCATGGCTGAATACAGCGTAATGGTCTCAGATTTACGAATAGCTATCGTTTTGGGCGCCAATTCACCCAACACAATATGCAGAATCGTAATGACAATAAATGCAATAACCACGGCAGTACCGTGCACATATACCGCTCCTAATCCGGCGGCTGTAAATACAGGTTCGATCAAATGTGCGATGGCCGGCTCTCCGATCCATCCTAGTCCCAACGATGCTAGTGTAATACCCAACTGGCAGGCAGACAAATAAGCGTCCAAGTTGTGTAACATATTGGCGGCGTACACGGCCTTTTTATTGCCCGCTTCCACCAATGTTTCAATACGGCTGCCTCTGACCTTCACCATGGCAAATTCCGCAGATACAAAAAAACCATTCAATAGTACTAATGCAAAAACAATAAATAAGTTAAACATACTCGGTAAAGGGTCACTCAATATGCTCCCCATCAGCCGTCATTACGGCAGACAGGCGCACCTCCTTCGGATAGTTTCATCATAGACAGAACGATAACACATCATAAGCAGCGTCAACTTCCCAACACATTCACTCCTTCCGGCTTCCAAAGCCATATTCCGCATAAATGATTAGATCATTCATCAGCTTATATTTAATTATATAACTATACTCTATACAGTCAAACCACAAGCAATGTCAGAAAAAACAGCTCCTCTATCATTTAGGTCGTAAAGCTCTCGTTTTCGCCGCTTACCATCAAGAAAGCTACTATATTTGAGAAAGATTATAAACAAAATACATCCCCTGCCGTCTGGCAGAGGATGTAGACTCATATATATGAAGGCATCAGCGAACCGGGGATGCACCCGGGTTCCCGATGACGCCGGGATATTGGTACAACAACGGCTCATCAAATGTTGCATAGTCCAGGTTTAGCATTAGTAGAATAGTCCGTTTGCCCGTCGCCGGATCACTAATAATAATGTGGTCCCGACCTGCTGCTTCCAGAATGCCTTTGAATATTTTCGCATTCCATTCCCGGTTATTTTCATAGGTCATATAAAAGGTTCCCGTTTTTCCTAAGTTCAAGCGTAAAATATTTTCGATGTATGATTGCTCGTATTGCGGAGTCTGAACCTGCACTACGGTACCCGTTGGTGTCATAGGGCTGCCACTACTTACTTGAGGTGGAAAGCCAGTCATAGGCTGCATGGTTCCGATTGGAGTCATCCCTCTTGGCCATTCGGGATACCCATTGCCGGAAGCATAAGATACGGGACGGTAAGCTTGCTGTGAAATCATGTAAATTCCTCCTAAAATAGTTTAAATTTAATTCTTAAAGCCATTCTGTAAATTGTCTAATATACATTAGGACAATCCTGTACAGTCGGGCTAAAAAAGCAGTGGGCTTTAAAACGTCCGGTATTGACCTGGCTATACCAGGTATCTGGGCAGTCTCCGGCAGGTCTGAAAAACCATAATGAATTGGATGCCGGACGTATTTTCTCTCCATTGATTACACGCTGGGCAAGTCGAATGTCCCGATCACGGGCTTTCTGATAAAAATACCCCTTCTGAGTAGCCTCAAACCCGCCGGGGCTTTGAAACACCATGTCATTCATCATACGTATGCCCTGGAAATCCAGGCAATTGGATAAAATCCGGTTCACCCCAACATTACCGACCATGAGCATTCCTTGCTCTCCTTCGCCTTCGGCCTCAGCCCGCATCAGTCGGGCGAGGGTCCTTACATCCTCTGAGTTGGTCTTGATTACAGCCACCGCGTCCCCTCCTCGCTTCTCCATCACATACCCTATCGTATGGTACAAATGCCCAATGGGTGACAGTCCAGAAAAACAAAAAAATAGCCCCAAGACTGGGACTACTCATTTAGGCTTTTATTATGGCTCATAAATCATTTTGCGCGTCATGCCACCATCTACTACCAGATTCGTGCCTGTTACAAAATCATTGCCAGGTTGTGTCAAATACAGACAGGCCCGTGCGATGTCTTTAGGGGTTCCTACTCGCCCAGACGGATGCTGTTGATGGTCTTCTGCACGCAGTTGCTCATAATCCCCGGTTTCAATCCACCCTGGACTGATGCAATTGACCTGAATCCCGTCCTTTCCTAGCGACATAGCCATCGCGTGTGTAAGGGCCGCAATGGCTCCTTTGGATGCCGCGTAGGCTTCTGTATCCGGCTCTGACATGAAAGCTCGTGTAGAGGTCATATTGACCACAGAGCCACCTTCTACGTTTCGTTTCATTACCTTAGCCGCTTCCCTAGTGGCAATAAAACAGCTGCGTACGTTTGTATTCAAAATGTCATCCCATTCTGCTATCGTTAACTCATATGGAGATTTCCATTTGGACACGCCAGCGTTGTTAATTAGCGTATGAATCGTACCGTATTC
This sequence comes from Paenibacillus sp. FSL R7-0340, assembly GCF_038002205.1. Lineage (NCBI taxonomy): Bacteria > Bacillati > Bacillota > Bacilli > Caryophanales > Paenibacillaceae > Paenibacillus > Paenibacillus sp. FSL R7-0340. Next base: position 3,051,647 of record NZ_JBBOBY010000001.1, on the reverse strand, counting down.
TTCTTCCGTGGCACGGATTAGCGCCACTATATCTTCTTCCTTCCGCACATCACAAGGAATAAAAATGGCCTGATAGCCTTCGTTCCGGGCCGCTGCAGCGGCTGCGGCACCCTCTTCCTCATTGTGGTCCGCAAATACAACATGGGCACCCTGAGCAGCGTAGGCAAAAGCGACCTCTTTCCCGATGCCATGCGCCGCTCCTGTTACAATGACAACTTGTCCCTCAAATGACACAAATCATTCCTCCTCTGAACTACTCTGTTCTAGTATATATGTACCAAAATGTGCTGTACAAGAAACATCTACAGCCCCCTATCCTGATTTCTCGCAGAAGGCTGTAAATGAATCCAAGAACATTAGACTGAATTCTACATTTTAACCTGTTCCAAGCTATAGCGATTAAGACGCTGAAACCCGATATACCTTGTACCCTGAAAAGTAAGCCGTCCCTCATCACCTTCAGCGCATTGACCATATTCTTCCCCAGATACCTTGAACTCCATCCGGTCGCCACTCTCCACCTCGAAGGTTACGTAATAGAAAGTATAGGTACGAGTCCCTTGTTCCTCCTGCCGCCTCTGTTGGAGATGTGTCCTTCTGGCTGTAATTCGGGAACCGACCGTCAATACAGGCTGTCTTTTATTCCGACTCCATTCCATGACTTCCCTGCCTGCAGACAACACGACAATTCCCAACACGACAACGAAAAATACGGGCAGTACCGTGCCCAGCCAATCGAACATCCATAATGACTCAAATCCCATGCACCGCACTCCTCTCCGCCAGGCATTCCACAGGGAAACTACCGGGCATCCTGACCTGACCTAAGCTTTCTATAACAGTATATGTATGTTCCTGCCCAAATTTGATAGCAACTCTCAAGAACGCCAAGAGCCCCCACGGAATAATCCGGGAGGCTCAAGATATGGCGATATCAGAATGATGCATCGATTTACACATGTACAAGCTGGAGATAACGTTGTGTTTCATTCAGAACTTCATGATCTTCGTCTTCAGCGTAACGCTCTGCACACTGCTTGCAGTCCTCTTCAGTCGTGCAACCATAGGCATCCTGGCAAGTATAACAAAATTGAAGGTAGTATTGGGTTAACATATGATCCTGATTCGCTGTCATGATTATCACTCCTATCGTTGTTTACAGGTTTAGTATAACAGCGGCTTATTCGTTGGTTTGTGATTTTTTTCACATATAGTCGTATAAAATTTAAATTTTTTAAAAATAAAACGCCCTGGGAAAAACACCCCAGGGCAATCAGCTTTATAGCGATTATAAAATTCTCCAGTTCGCACCGCCGTCCGTCGTCTTCAGCAGCAGTGACTTCTTATCATCAAGGCGTTCCAAAAGGAGCCAACCCACCGAAGAAGAAGCGAAACGGAGCTTGACCGATCGTGGGTAGTCTTTTAGCTTCAAAGGTAGCACTTTGTTGCCTGTGAGACTTGTCCACGTCTTCCCCCCATCCAATGTACGGCTCATTCCGGTTTCAGTTATGATCCACCCTTCCTTTTCGTTTAGAAACGTACGTCCAGGGATAATAGAATTAATGTTGCTACTCAGACCCAAAGGCACACCGCTCCATTGGGCCCCTGTATCATTTGTAAACAGTCCATTATATTTTGTGCCGTTAGCCCCATAGCAAAGAACCGGAATCCAATACGAGGAACTGCTCCCTTTCAGAGACTGCTGAGCTTCTGCTTTGGCCTGAGGGCAGCCTTGTATTCTGTTAGCTACCGGAGTCCAGGTTTTCCCTTGATTCGAAGTCTTGTATAACTTAACACTGCTATCCAGATTGATCGCTACAAATCCCTGATTGTTGGAAGAAAAGCTCATTCCTGCCAGACTGCCCCGATCGGGTAAACCTGAGCCTGTTTTGTTGGATGTCGTACCAGAACTTTGCGCAACTTTATTCCACGTGGCTCCCCCGTCAGTGGTGTGATACAACAGTTTTTGTTGATCCTGCTCATTCAGTTTTACATATGCCATGATCCAGCCAGTAGTTGGATTTACATATTGAATCGAGCTCACATGATCCCCGCTTGGAAGCGCTGAAACATCCCAGCTCTGTCCTCCATCTGCTGTTCTCAGAATGACGGTTGCTGTTTTGTCCAAATTTTGACGGACAACCCAACCGTGACGAGAATCAGTGAAACTGATGTCCTTTCCATATTCAAGTTTGTCTTGAAATTGGACATTTTCGGAGGGAGAAATATTATTCCATGTCTTTCCGCCATCATGAGTATCATAAAGCCGGAGCTCATTATGGGTAACTCCCCAAACTAACCCTTTATTGTTATCAATTAAATGAAAATCCGCTATTCGCGTCTGAACTACATATTTGGCGTTGGGATCGCCCACCTTTGGAGTCACTGGTGGATTAATAGTAATCGTCTGACCCTGGTCATCAGGTTCCTCAATCGGAGGTTTAGTTAACGTTTCTGGGGCTTCAGCAGAACAGGCAGTCAGTAGAATGCCCGTCAGTAGCAGTACTCCCCCTAAGAGCGCACGCCAGCGCAGTTTCATATAAAAATCCTCCCTCGATGGCATGCTGTAATCACGTGCCAAAAGCTTATCTGAAACAGAATTATACCATAAACGCCTCTATGTGACACTTTTAGCGTAATGTCAAAAAAAACCGGACCCTTCACAAAAGTGCAGGATGCCGGCTTTTTTTATACTAGAATTTATTAAGATTTACGGTTCAACAAACTTTTGTGGTATCCATAGAAGAAATAGATCAGCAATCCAAGCAGGAGCCACACAATGAATCCAATCCAGGTGCTAATATGAAGCTGAAGCATCAGACCGATGCAAACCAAAGCACTTAAAAGCGGGAGCAACGGCACCCACGGCACGGTAAAGCCTCTTTTCAAATCAGGGCGTTTCTTGCGCAGCACGATAACCCCTACCGATACCACAGCAAAAGCGAACAGGGTTCCAATACTCGTCAAATTGGTCAGTGCATGTAATGGAAACAATCCACTAGCCAATGCGATAATGCTGCCCACCAGCCAAGTGCTTCGTATCGGTGTTTGAGTTTTGGCATTTATTTTGGATAAAAAAACGGGTAAAAGGCCATCACGTGACATAGAGAAAATTAACCGCGTTTGACCAAACAACAGCACCAGTAAAACGGTGGTCATCCCCGCAATCGCACCGACTGAAATCAATCCGGCAACAAAATCCTGATGAATAAAGCGGAGAGCAAACGCAACAGGATCACTTACCCCCAACTGCGTATAAGGTACCATTCCAGTTAGTACAACTGAAACCGCAATATACAGTACCGTGCAGATCGCTAGAGAAGAAATAATGCCGATGGGCATATTCCGCTGCGGATTGCGAACCTCTTCGGCTGCAGTTGAGATGGCATCAAAACCCAGATAAGCAAAAAATACGATTGCCGCAGCACTCAAAACACCAGAAAAACCATAAGGCAAAAATGGTGTCCAGTTGTCAGGCTTAACATAAAAGATACCGATCCCAATAAATAGCAATACAACTCCGACTTTAACACAAACCATTATTAAATTGAATCGGACCGTCTCCTTGGCTCCGAGACTCAGTAACAGTGTAATGAGCATAATGATGCACACGGCTGGTAGATCAATAATGGTTCCCTTAGTTGAATCGAAGGCTGCGGTTAAAGCCAGCGGTAAATGTACATCAAATCCAGCCAGCAAGCCTTGAAAGTAAGCAGACCATCCACTACTCACAGAGGCGGCCGCCACTCCGTATTCCAGAATCAGGTCCCAACCCAGTACCCAGGCCAAAATTTCTCCAAATACAATATAACTATACGCATAAGCGCTCCCAGCTGCGGGAACTGTAGATGAAAGCTCCGCATAACACAAGGCTGCTAGTACGCAGGCAATACCTGCAATAACAAAGGAGAGCATCAATCCAGGACCTGCATTTTCTGCTGCTGCCTTGCCAGTAATAACAAAAATCCCAGTACCGATAATACATCCTACACCTAGCATGGTGAGATCAAAGGCACCCATTGTTCTCTTTAAGTGACCTGTAGATCCGCTTTCCTCATGCGGGAGCAGTCCTGTTTTTTTTCGAAATAAGTCCATATGCCGAATCCTCTTTCCATAATTTCATGCGTCAATATCGGTGCTGCAACGCTTTAGTGCGTGTTCTTATCATTCGATTAATTATTAGCGAGCTCGTCTTTGAAGTCAAGGAAAAATGTCATATTTCTTTGCGGTGGGTAAATATATACGGTACACTAAGTTGGAAAGATAAATTTTTAAGAAATACCCCAAAATGAAAAGGTATTCAACCCGAGAAGGAGATGAGGATTTTATGAGCTTAAAACCTTACAAACGAAGTAGAGTGGCCATTGTCGGCATGGGAGCGGTTGGTACAACAACCGGCTATACCCTACTGCTGCGCCAACGCATGTCAGAACTTGTCTTTATTGATGTCAACGTCAAAAAGGCGAAGGGGGAAATGCTCGATATGAATCATGGGCTTCCCTTTCTCGGCGGTGTCAAAGTGTGGGCAGGTGATTATGAAGACTGCCGTGATGCAGATATCATTATTGTTACAGCAGGGGCTTCACAAAAGCCGGGAGAAACGCGCATTGATTTGCTGAAGCGTAATGCCGAAATTTTTGAAAGTATTATTGATAATATCGTTAAGGTCAATACACACGGCATTTTGCTGATCGCTACCAATCCAGTGGACATTCTCTCCTACATCTCTTGGAAACGCAGTGGTTGGCCTTCAAGCAGAGTCATTGGGTCAGGTACGTTGCTGGACAGCGCACGCTTCCGTTATTTGATCGGGAAGCAAAAGGGCATCGATCCACGAAGCATCCACGCCCATATTATTGGAGAACACGGTGACTCCGAGTTACCTGTATGGAGCACAGCCAACGTAGCTGGAACTCCACTGGAGCTGGGTGAAGAAACGAAAAATGAAATTTTTGAAAATACCAAGAATGCTGCCTATGAAATTATAGATGCTAAAGGCGCAACTTCTTATGCTATCGGGCTGGCTCTCGACCGAATCGTAGCCGCCATTCTCGGGGACGAGGGGTCGGTACTTAATGTGTCCACCTTGCTGGAAGATTATAACGGAGTATCTGACGTATATTTAGGTGTTCCAAGTATCGTAGATCACAATGGGGTACGTGAAATTTTGGATCTTCCGCTCAATGACGAGGAACGTGCAAGATTGCTTCAATCTGCGGACAAGCTGAAGGATCAAATTAGCAAAGTTCATATGTAGATCGCGAACATAAATACTAAACAAAACTGGCCTCCACAGCGGTAATATCCGTTGAGAGGCCAGTTTTTTAGTCATTATAATGTAAAAGTTCAGTTTGTCGTCCTGCTATGCATTCGAATTACCAAGGTGGCGTATCGCCATCCACGTCCTCATTTTCATGCTGGCGTTTCTCTTTTAGCCGCTCAGCCACCGTTTCAAACGATTCAGGTTGGAGCAACTCAATCGGTGAAAATCCCTTTTCAAACGTAAATGCATCACCTTCAATAATAAGTGCATATCTATCATGAAGTTTCGTGATATGCAGTTTGGCGCCAAAGTCGGACAGTAGCCCACGCACGGCCGTATCATCTAGTTTGAAACGAACTTCAATTTCTGGTTTCAGCTCGACAATATGCTGTGCAGCCTCTACGACCTGAAGGGGTTCCCATTTCCCTTGCAGATCCCGTTTTTCGCTAGCCGCCCACAATTCCAGATCGCGCTCTTCCTGCTGTCTTTCCTCATTAGATGCATCCGGCCATTTGGTTTCTACATAGTTCTGAACGAAGCCCATGACATGCTCATTGACGATTTCCGGCATGGATTGCTCATAGGTCACGAATTTCAAAAAATCTTCAAAATACCGGGCATGCGAAGACTGGTGAATTTTAAGCTCCCACTCATCGTTCATCCCTTCCTCAAGCATGTAAGGATACATGATGGATTTCATATTACGGGCAGAAATAGCCATTTCGACCTCACTCACCAGACTGCTTTCAGTAATTCTGGCAATTTTAGGTTCAAAATCACATTTAAGCACAAAAATAAACGGATCATCCGAGTGTGTATTCAAGGTAGCCTGTACAATGATCAGCGCTCCGCCGCGTACTGCGCTCGTATCCAGATACATCCGCACCAGATCGTCACAAGCATTTTTAAAATCTTCCTTATCCTCTGCTGCCCGCAGTCGGGCGAACATATTGAAATTCGGATTACTGCTCAATTCATGCTCCGGTTCGACGATAAAGCGGCCGATTTTGGTCGGTGCCTGCTCTGTGCTGGGGTTTTTTTCAACCTTCCGCTTGCTAATACGAGCAAATTCCCCGTCCAGAAATTTTTTAACATCGCTTTCGTCATAATCGTAGTCGTCCATTGTAGCGTAATGCTTATAGGACTTACCACCCTGTCCTTCTTTTCCATCTACCTGAATTACAAAAAAAGATAAAAAATCCACTTGAAAGTTCATTTACGTTCCATTCGCTCCTTTTCAGGCATGTACGCGTAATTATATCACTATGATTTTAAAAGGTACATCGGATTCAGATCCCTATTATTAGATAAATAGTTTAGTTAACATAATATTTATTATGTTGATAGTTTTTTATTTAGATATTATTCCCAATTCACAAGTTTAAAGTGAGTACTTTTACCACTATTCTAATTCACGTCCTTAAGGATCATTGACCTCTTTATTTTCCATGCTCTACTTTCTTCATGATTTCAAAAAACATTTGACTAATCAGTAGTTTATTTATTATATTATCTATTATTATATAGACAAAAATATATTTTGTTTATATAAAATGATATTTCAAGGGGGTTGCGCCCTGAAAACAGGAAAGGAGAGTTTGTTGTTGTTTAAAAATCCATATATAAGGACCATTATCGCCTCCAATGCGCTGCTAAATTTGGGCATTTGGGTGCGCAACTTTGCCATACTGTTGTATGTAACAGATTTGACTAATAATGATCCCGTATACGTATCGCTCATTTCGGTTGCTGAATTCATGCCTATTTTTCTGTTCGCTATCATTGGAGGAACATTCGCGGACCGTTGGCGGCCCAAACGGACCATGATTAGTTGCGATTTGCTATCCGCGGCCTCTATTTTTATTGTTTTGTTGGCATTATGGTACGGGTCATGGCAGGTGCTTTTGCTGTCCACTTTCTTTTCAGCCATTCTATCTCAATTTTCTCAGCCGTCTGCGATGAAGATATTTAAGCAGCATGTAGCACCAGAACAGCTACAGGGAGTGATGGCCCTTTTTCAATCTCTCATGGCATTATTTATGGTTATCGGCCCTGTTATCGGTACATTTATTTATCAACACTTTGGAATTTTCACTTCAATGTCTATAACCGGAATATTGTTTCTCATCTCGGCGCTTGTTCTGACTCGCATTCCACAAGATGAACAATCACTTGAGATAGATGATCAACCAACTCATTTCATTCAAGAGCTTAAAGAAGGAATACGTTATGTATGGAATAACCGCACACTTCGCACGCTTGGGGGAACATTTACCGTAATTGGGCTGGCTGTCGGACTTATTCAACCATTAATGGTTTTTGTCGCCATCGAGAACCTTGGACAAAACAAGGAATTCCTGCAATGGCCGTTAATGGCGAACGGAGCGGCTATGCTGGTGGGAGGCGGCCTGATTATGGGGGTTGCCAAAAAAGCACAGCCGCAATTGCTGCTGGTGGCCGGACTTTTGGTCAGCACACTGACAACCTTTGGTGTCGGATGGTCACACAATATTGTGCTGACAATGGCACTACAAGTTTTCAGCGGCATATTTTATCCTTGCATTCATATCGGTATCAACACAATGATGATGAAAAACGCCGAAGCTGCTTTTATCGGCCGCGTCGGTGGTGCCCTCTCTCCCCTGTTCTCTGGGATGATGGTCGTCGGTATGAGTATGGGCGGAACACTCAAACACGAATCCTCCCTGAACACCGTATATACCGTGAGCGCCGGCTTGTTTTTGGTCGGAGCGATGCTATTGTTACCATTGCTTCGTGACAGGCAGCCCGTACAAGCTGTCATAGCCGATGATTCTAAATAACAGCACAAGAAACCGCCCCTGGAGATATGATATGGCATCCTCCGGGGGCGGTTTCTTAATGTTTGTATCATGATTTCATACAGATTATGACTCTCTTCCTTCATGCTGTCTTTTCCACAATCGTGCATACAGGCCGTACTTTTTCCGCTACCAGAAGGACCTACAAGCGCTGTGAAAGAATGGAATGGCATAAGCCTGCTCACATCCCGCAGTACACAGGCTGGTCATCATACCCAAAACTTATGCGCCTCAGCTCAATGTCGTGTCTTTCCGAAGGCAGCTGGTCACCCGGCATCACTGGCTCGTTCAGCAATTGGACGATACGCTCCCCTGCCTGTTGTTGTCTCTACTTTTATAACTACGAGTGATTTCAGTCTTAACTCAAACAGCGCGCACCGATTGAGTATCCGCACGCGCTGGCTACATAGCTTTTTTCATCTGTCTACTTGACAGGGATATGACAAAAGGACGGTTTTTTATATCACTTATACATTTGTAGAAAATAGTGAAGGTGTCTTTTTCAGTGCACTTATTTTATTTCTTTCATAAAGCTCCTGAAGTTTTCAACGATTTCCTTTGATTTGGTATGGTGTAAATAATGTTCTCCTTCAAGTGTCATTACTTTTCCATGAACAGAATTTTTGACTTGCTCTTCATGTAGTGGTATCCATCTTTCCACATCTGTATTATTCGCTTGTATAAAGAAAATAAGGGGCAGATTTTTTGGGAATGTTAAATTTTTAGCTGCTTTAAAATTAGGATAAATATTTTCCATTTCGTTTGAGGTGCTGGAATTATACATGTTTTTGAGAGAAAGAATTCTCATTTGTTCTTTTGTTTCATCATCATAGGGTAGTCCAGCATATGGGTCACCAGTAAGTTTCATTACCAATCTGGCTAAACCTGATTTTTTGAGAAATTTAAACGTTTTTATTGGTAATTCAGCATCCATACCACCTTGCGTTGGAACACTGCTATCAATTCCGACAAAAGCACTCACTTCGTTTTCATATTTGTTCACATAATCCAGTCCGTAAATGCCTGCAATGGAATGACCCATTAGAATATATCGGTCAATTTTAAGACTCTGTAAAGCTTCATGAATTTCACTTACAATATTCTCTGTGTTTCGTTCCTTTTCGGTTAGATCACTTAATCCATAACCAAAAGGCTCAATAACGATGACTTTGTAAAATGGAGATAGCTCTTCTACTAGCGGTTTAAAATCAAGTGCTGGTGCTGCTGTTCCATAACCTGGTAGTAACACGACGGTCTCTTCGCCTTTTCCTTGAATCAAAACATTCATTTTTTTCCCATCTACAGGTACGAACTGACCATAGGATTGTATTTTTCCTTGCTCTGATTTGCTGCTGATAATATTAACTGTATAGACAACGGCTAGAAAAAGCACGATTGCTATAACTATTGTTCCTATTATTTTAAGCAAAATGCTTCGTACTTTATTTGTTCTCGTTCCATTCCTCATTTTCATTACCTCTCTTCGTTTCACGCTCAACTTCTCCTGTCCCATTCTGTTTGTTGGGCTACCTTAACGAGCCGCTAATGAAAGCTTAACGAAAGAAGATGTACTCCCTATGACGACAATATGAACGGAGTATGAACAAGCAAAAAAATGCTACGTTGTCCAAGGAAACTGCACATTATGCTGTATCATGGAAAATGCGGTTTAGATAATCCGAATGATACCCTATGAATCTAACTAATCTGGTGGCGTTGTGATTGGCAAGGTGACAATGACGGTCGTTCCTTGGCCGGGTTCACTTTCCACTCGAATGTCGCCTTGATGAAGCGATACGATCTGTTTAACGATGGCGAGTCCCATACCGCTACCGCCATATTTACGACTGTGGGAACGATCAGCTTTAAAAAATCGCTCGAATATACGCTTCTGGTCCTCAAGGGAAATGCCAATGCCCGTATCGGATATTCGGACTGCTACGCTTTTGATATCTTGCTTGATGCTGACGTTAATAACGCTGCCATTCTTGGAAAATTTGATGCTATTACCGAGTATGTTCGTCCATACCTGGTTTAATTGATCTTGATCCGCCAATAGGCGAACGGTCTTCAAATTGAGCTCGAAACGGATGTTGCGAGCCGACCATTGCGGCTGGATCGCGACGATGACTCGTCTGATCTGTTCATCAAGGCTGAACGTGACCAGCCGCATCTGCTGTGACTGCGATTCAAGCAAACTCAGCTTTAGCAGGCTATCGCTCATCTTGGACATCCGATCTGCTTCCGCGATGATGATATCGAGATAACGACTTCGCTCGTTATCTGCTATATCTACTTGCTTGAGTGCTATAGCATAACCGGATATCGAGGTGAGCGGCGACTGAACTTCATGCGACACATTCGTGACGAACTCCCTACGCATCTGCTCAAGTTGCTGTAGATCATGCATCATTTCTTCAAAGCTGCGAGCCAAAGTACCTAGCTCACCCTTTTGCTTAATATTCAGCTTGACGTTGAAATCTCCAACTGCTATACGTCTGGTCGCTTTTGTCAGTTTTTTGATCGGTCTGACTAGGAATATAGAGGCAACCAAAATCAATAGACTTCCTGTTACCAACGAATAGGTCAAAAAAGTAAATAACCATTTTTGGGCAAAAGAGACGGAAGGATACATAAGCGGCTCCACAAACATCGCTTTCATTCCCATTTCCGTTTTCAACCTCAGTCCCAAGAGGTTCATTGAAACACTACTCGGATTAACTTGAACAACTTCTCCACCCAATACTTTCCTTACTTGATCCATCGTCACAGTAACAGGTTTTTGTCCGTTAAGCGTTCCGTAAGACTGGAACTGCCCCGTTTCATCAAAAATTCGAATATAATAGGAATCGAGTTGTTTCATTCCACTTACGAATAAGTCCGCTTCACGTAACGGAATGGTTTCGTAAACCCGGACAATGTCCTGACCAAAGTTAAATAAGGTGGTTTGCAAATTTTCGTTCAATTTCTCTTCAAACACCCAAAATGTTACAAAAAAAGCAATGATCGTGCCCGCGAGGACGGAGACCAGAAATGTCAGGACAACACGTGTATATAAGGATCTGATCATTCGTAAACCTCAAGCCGGTAGCCAAGTCCACGCACCGTCTCGATACGAAAATCGGGTGTTGTAGCGAACCGTTCGCGCAGGCGTTTAATATGTACGTCTATCGTTCGATCATCTCCAGTATAATCGATCCCCCAAATTTGATCGATCAACTGCTCGCGCGTATACACTTGTCCAGGTGTTCCAGCGAGCTTATACAGCAATTCGAACTCCTTGAGCGGCAACGTGAGCGACTCCGTCCCTCTCATCACCTTATAGGTCTGCCGATCAAGGATGACGTTGCCGAACTGGATCATCTGCGTGGTGCCAATCCGATAGCGTTTCAGCAGTGCTCTGACCCGAACTGTCAATTCCAGTGGATCAAACGGTTTCGTCAAATAATCATCGGTTCCAAGTTCGAAACCTTTCACTTTCTCCCATGTTTCGCCTCTCGCAGTCAGCATAAGTAAGGGAAGATCAGGATTGGCTCTTCTGAGCTCCTTGCATAACGTCCAACCATCCATTATCGGCATCATAATATCGAGCACGACAAGATCGACATGCGTTGTAGCGTAGACGGTCAGTGCTTCCTTGCCGTCTGCGGCTTCGGCTGTTGCGAATCCGTCGTTGCGTAGAAATAAACAGACCAGTTCGCGAATGTTCGCATCGTCGTCAGCAACCAGTATAGTAGGCATTCGTTTCCTCTTTCCCTGTTTTCATCCCATATTGAAGTAACCATTATACTATAGATAAAATTGAATCGCTCCTATTCTTCCTATAATTTTACAGAGTTATTCCTCCTGGTTTCCGCAGGCCTCAGAGCCCTCATCATGGCCCTGTTGTCCTGATTTACCAATACCCAAAGGGCGGGCACTGCAGGACGTCTTAAATCCCTGCCTCGGTTATACTTTTTTTGCTTCTTGAAACCAGGAATGCTCATCATTTGTCATAAGGACACTCCTGTTAATTTAAAAACACCCTACTAGCATTAATGGGGACAGAGCTATAAGTTCCAGTGCCTTACTCTCCAAAAAAGCTGTCGGGTTATGCCCTGATAAGGATGAGATGACAATTCCTAAGCAATAGCTCGCATGTCAGGAGTAATTAGCGTCTCCATACAAGCAAAAGATTGCTCCAGACGAATATCCAGTTCTTGTAGCAATTCTCTCCATAGCAAAGGGTTAAAACGCAGCTCCATGTGATTCATCGCCTTGCTTGCTGGCATCGCCGCATGGATCTTCACATCATTCATGTAAATGAGCTGTACATGCCTTCCATGCTCACGCTCTGAACGAAATTCATCCACGGACCAGGCGGCTGAATAGTCGATGTTCAGCGCTAGTTCTAAATAAGGCGTAACGAACCTTCTTGTAATCTGGACTGGATCATGAAATAGCATTTTACTGTGCGAAAGCTCGAAGCCTTTACGTAAAAAATGTGTACGATGCACACCGCTTCCCCACTATTCGGGTATATGATAAATATGTTCATGTTTCAATGCCGATTGAGTGAGATCATTTTCATCGTTTATAAGGTTTGAATCGGCTATATGGTTATATGGTTATAGTAATCATTAAATGTAGACGGAGAATTATGTATCTTCATCTTGTTATCGCTTCCTCCCTTATCTGGATTCGTAGTGCATACGAGTTCCATTCATGATTACAATTATAATGATTATCATTCTCATCCAAAAGATAATAACATCCATTCGCTACTAAGTTAACATAATATTTATTGCGAGATTAATTTTCTATTCTGTAGTTTTAACATATCAATATCTAATCTCTGTTGTTTAATTTATCGAATTTTCAAAATATGGATGCTTGAACATAACTTATGGATACAGAAATAAAAAACCTTTAAGACTGCTTATAAGTAGTCTTAAAGGTTTAAATGTGAGGAATGATAACGCTTTATAAAGTTGGCGATTTAAATCATATCCAGCGCTGTTTTCAGCACATTCGCTCCATTCATCATTCCATAATTCATCATATTGATTACAGTGACTGGAATCTCGTTGCCCACTTCTTTCTTCACGTCATCTTCCGCGTGTCCCATTTGGGGGCCCAGCATAACAATATTGACCGGCATATGCTCTCTTATGCTACTCTCACTACAAGCTTCGATTACAATTTCCACATTTTGTGCACGAGCCGCCTCTTTCATTCTCTCCACCAGCATACTTGTAGAAAATCCTCCTGCGCAAGCCAGCAATATCTTTTTCATTTATCAGGCGTTTGCTTCCTTCGAGGACAGGGCTCGAAACGTAGCTCTTAGCTCGGGACGGACTGTGATAGCTAAGTAATACCAAGTTTCTACAGTCAAGTATTTCCATTTCCGAAAAAGTCTATCGTAGCAAAATTGCGAAAAAATCTACCTCGACAGACAACATAAATTTTTTTCATTATTTTTGAACTCCTTAAACTGTTCATGCAGAATTCTCCCTTCGCCCTGGGTATATGAATTGTTATGTATTGGACTTACATAGTGCTTACTTGCTGAATATCCCCAGTACCCTCAAGGTTTAATGGCTCCTCTGCCCATCGTCCATTCTCACAAGATCAAGAAAGTGTTGCATTTTTGCCAACGCATAATAACTTCCCCAGACTTTCCCTCGGCTCCCCTTGATTCTTCTTATTGAAACAAGGCATCGTTCCTTTTATATCCCGTGTTCCAAGGCTCTATTATGCTCAGGCCCCTTGCCATAAACAATTTTTCTTCCTTATTTGCATGCTTTTCTAACCTTTCACCCCTCATCATATTCGCAATTTTGCTACACTTCCTCACCTCTATCCCGAGTCGTTGGCCCCCCGTTGACGAGAAAAAAAACACGCATTATGATTCAAGTGAAAATATTCACAATTCATTCCGGAGTGAAAGTGAATGTTTTCACACAATAAACAGAATATCCGCTTTTCTATTTTTCTACTTATTCCGTGATGACGGCAATTAGCTTGCACATGACACTCGGCAGCTTGCCCGCACGTAATGTGAACTTCTAATATATGTACTTATATCCATATGATTTCAATCCATTTTATTGAAGGAGTGAGCACTCTATGTCCAAAATCATTTCAGCGAGTGAAGCAGCAGCACTTATCCCGGATGGAGTCACCATTGCCGCAAGCGGATTTGGGCTCTCCTGTTGGGCCGAGGAGATGGGTATCGCCATCGAAGAACGATTCTTGGAATCTGGTCATCCTCGCAACCTAACAGTTGTTCATGCCAGTGCGGTTGGCGACCGCCGGACCAAGGGAATGAGCCATCTAGGCCATGAAGGTCTGATCAAACGCTGGATCGGCGGGATCGCCCTTGCTTCGCCTGCTATGGCTAAATTAATTGAAGACAATAAATGTGAAGCCTACAATTTGCCGCAAGGCGTAATCACACAGCTGTTCCGTGAAATTGCTGCCAAGCGCCCAGGTGTCATTACCAAGATAGGCATGGAGACCTTCGTCGACCCTCGTGTGGAAGGCGGCAAAATGTCAGCCTGCACAACGGAGGAGATCGTCAAGCTGATTGAACTGGAAGGCGAAGAATGGCTGTTCTATAAGAGCTTCCCGATTCAGGTCGCATTGATCCGCGGTACCATAGCTGACGAGAACGGGAATTTGACGCTGGAAAAGGAAGGCCTGCATATGGAGGTTCTACAGATTGCTCAGGCAGTGCGCAATTCTGGCGGTATCGTAATTGCTCAGGTAGAGACTGTGGCCAAGAACGGGACCCTGCATCCGAAGGATGTTAGAGTGCCAGGCATTCTGATCGATCATCTAATTATCTCCGAACCGAAAAATCATTTCCAGACTGAAAACACACAATACAGCCCTGCCTTCGCAGGACATGTGAAGGTACCGATGGACGCCATGGAAGTGATTCCGCTCGACGAGCGTAAAATTATCTCCCGTCGTTCCGCAGCTGAGCTAGTACCAAATACCGTTCTGAATCTTGGCGTGGGTATTCCGGTATGTGTGGCTACGGTTGCGGCAGAGGAAGGCGTCAGCGACCAATTGATTTTGACAACCGAAGCAGGCTCAGTCGGCGGCGTACCAGCAGGCATCAAGGATTTTGGGCATGCGTACAACTCTGAGGCCATCGTAGATCATGTGTCCCAGTTCGACTTTTACGACGGTGGTGGTATTGATCTATCCGTGCTAGGGCTGGCTCAGACCGACGAATCCGGGAATGTGAATGTCAGCAAGTTCGGTACCCGTGTTACTGGCTGTGGCGGCTTTATCAACATTTCCCAATCAGCCAAAAAGCTCGTCTTTGCCGGAACTTTCACAGCAGGAGGCCTGCAAATTGCTGTTGAGGACGGCAAGCTACGGATTGTACAGGAGGGTAAAACTAAGAAATTCCTGAAGGAGGTCCAGCAAATTACCTTCAGTGGCTCTTATGCGACCAAGGTCAAGCAGCGGGTCGTCTATGTGACGGAACGTGCGGTATTCCAGCTGCAAGATGGAAAAATGACACTGACAGAGATCGCGCCTGGCATTGATTTGCAGACCCAGATTCTCGATCAGATGGACTTCATGCCTGTCATCTCACCAGAACTGAAGGAAATGGACGCCGGCATGTTCTGTGAACATTGGGGTAAGCTGCATGACGTGATTACGATCAAGGGTAGCGAGCAAGCGAAGCATGAGGATGTCGCTTTGACTACTGTATAGTACAGCTCAGGAGATACCGGTAGCTGTCAAACGGACTACCAGACACGAATTATGGAATTGCGGAGTAATGCTTCATCCCACGCGCACTGATCCTGCATCAGAAAGGACCAACACGAAATGGAAAATGTACAACTGAATCGCTGGCGCATTCTAATCGCCGCGACCCTGATCAATATTTGCGTCGGCTCTATTTACGCCTTCAGCATTTTTGCACTGCCACTGAGTAAAATGCTTGCAGTGAGCATGCCTGAAATTATGATGGCCTTTACGATTAACGGCGCAATTGCACCGATTCCGGCGATTCTTGGCGGAAAGCTCGTAGACCGGGGAGGTGCCAGAATTGCCATCTTCATTGGCGGTACCATGTTTGGACTTGGCTTCATCTTGACTGGCCTTGCGACTGCACCTTGGATGCTATATCTGACGTATGGCATCATTTCTGGTCTTGGACAAGGTGTCGTCTATGCGGCAACAATCGGTAACACCATCAAGTTCTTCCCAGACAAACGCGGACTCGCGGCTGGAATCGTGACTGCAGGTTATGGCGGTGGAACAGTAATCATTGCCCCACTTGCAAACGCGATGATTACCCACTCAGGAGTTCAGACCACTATGATGATCCTTGGCACCTCCTTTCTGATCGTCATTTTGGCAGGTGGGCTATTTACTCAAGCTTGTCCGGCAGGATATATCCCTGCTGGTTGGACACCACCGCAGACGTCAGGTTTACGTCCGGTTGCCGTGAACTTGAACTGGCGGCAGATGATCAAGCAACCCCTGTTCTACGTCATTGCTTGCCTGTTCCTGATCGGCGCTTTATCTGGCATGATGGTTACATCCAATGCTTCCGTCATTGGCCAGACGATGTTCGGTCTATCGGCCAGTATAGCAGCCTTGTTCGTGAGTCTTTATTCGCTTAGCAACTGTCTGGGACGCATTTTCTGGGGAGCCATATCAGACAAGATTGGCCATCTGCGTTGTCTGATGATGATCTATCTGGTCATTGCCACCATGATGCTGACACTTGCATTATCCGGCTCCATAGTTGGATTTGCTATTGCCATTATTGGCATCGGCCTGTGCTTTGGTGGTACGATGGGCGTCTTCCCTTCAATCGTCGGACAGAAATTTGGCATGAAATACTATGGTGTCAACTACGGAATAACCTTTATCGGCTATTCCGGTGCCGCATTCTTTGGACCGCGAATTGCGAACTCGGTAGCTGCCGCCAATAACGGCATATTCACCAACGCCTTTTACATTGCGCTCGTTATTGCCTTGGTCGGGTTCGCGCTGACATTCCTGTATAAGGCCTTGGAAAATGGTAAGAACCCTGCACCAGCTGCTGTTGAAACCGTTTGATCAATCCGTTGCTATATTAGCAAATCACTATTTTTAGTATTAAGTATAGTACAACCTATAAATTTATATTGGAGGAATTAACCATGAATATTACAGAACTGCTCGGTATCCAGTACCCTATTTTCCAAGGTGCTATGGCCCAAATTGCCCGTGAACCACTCGTAAGTGCTGTATCCAATGCTGGCGGGCTGGGCATTATTGGCTCTGGGGGCATGTCGGCTGAGGTACTTCGTGAAGAAATTCGCAAGGTTCGCGCAGCCACCAACAAGCCGTTTGCCGTAAATCTGATGCTGATGATGCATAATATTCCCGAATTGATCGAGGTTATCGTCGAGGAAAAAGTCAACATTGTTACGACGGGCGCGGGCACACCAGCTCCGTATATGCCAATCTTCAAGGAGCATGGCATTAAGGTGATCGCCGTCATCCCTTCCGTCAAGATTGCCAAAAAAATGGAGGCTATCGGCGTACATGCCCTCGTGGCCGAAGGTACAGAAGCTGGCGGCCATGTCGGTGAAACAACCACCATGGCACTCGTTCCACAGGTTGTTAGCAACGTATCCATCCCTGTCGTTGCCGCAGGCGGCATTGCCGATGGACGCGGAATTGCAGCAGCCTTTGCACTCGGCGCACAGGGAGTTCAGGTCGGAACGCGCTTCCTCACCACCGTCGAATGCCCGACGCACGACAATTTCAAGCAAGCCGTCATTGACGCCGACGATACCAGCACTACGGTTACTGGACGCAGCATCGGTGGACCCGTCCGCAGCATCAAGAACAGCATGATCGCCGAATACCTCAAGCTGGAGCAAGAGCATGCCTCCCGTGACGAATTGGAGAAGATCAGCCTTGGCTCCCTGCGCAAAGCCGTCTTCGAAGGTGATACAGATCGCGGTTCGGTCATGGCAGGACAAATATGCGGCCTGTGCGACGAGATTACGACAGTTGAGCAGATGATTACGACAATGTTCAGCGAAGCGCAGGCACTGCTAAATCGTCTTGGACAGACACAGATTACCGGTGAGCAGATAGCATCAGTATAATATAACTTGTAAACAAAGAAAAAAACGGACCATATCCATATTTAATAGGAAACGGTCCGTTTTTTGATTAGATTTGCGTGCTAATTTTTATCTGGGTAACCTCTGTTGTTCGTAGCGTAAAGCAGATATAATAAAAATGAAACAATCACTTCAGCATAGCCTCGATAATCCAAAAGTGAGTTGATCGATCATGACCCGACGTATAGATAAACGTTCCACCGATGAGAGCGATCAGTCCCCTGCCCCTCTGTTTGTCACGGATTCCAAAGGTAATATTTTAATCTCCAATGAATTCACTGCCTTGACTATCGGCATTCCGTTGGAGGAGCTGTTGCGCTGCAATGTACAGGACCTGGTGAAAGCCGGCTACTACAAGGAATCAATAACAATGAAAGCAATACAGTCCAAACAAAAGGTAACTCAGTATATCAACACTGTACGTGGCTTTAAGCTCAAGTCCACTGCTCTTCCAATACTTGATAGTACAGATGAGGTGCAGCTCGTTGTTACCAGTACTAACAACTATAAAGGTGGATTATCCATCATAGCTGCCCCTACGCTGCCACATGCGTATGAGAACAGCAAACGTTCAGTCACTTCAGCCTCTGTACTTAAGAATAACGGGATCATTGCTGAGAGCCTGGCGATGAAGCAAATTATTCAGGTGTGTGACCAGATCGCTTCTTACGATAGCAAAGTACTGATTTTGGGCGAATCAGGGACAGGCAAATCAGTAATTGCCAAATACATTCACCGCCAGAGCGCGAAGTGGAACGGACCTTTCATTCCGATTAATAGTGCCGCTATTCCAGCCGCATTATTCGAATATGAGCTGTTCGGATATGTTCAGGGGGCTATGCCCGGCTTAATGGACGAGAAGCAAGGCTTGTTTGAGGTGGCCAGAGGAGGCGTTTTGTTCTTTGATGAGGTCGCCGAGCTTCCACTGGAAATACAGGCCAAACTGCTTGATGTGCTTGAGCGTGGTGAATTCCGGCGTGTGGGGAGCACCGAAGCCATTCTCATTCAATGCCGGATGATATTTGCTACCAATCGTGATCTATGGAGTATGGTGAAAAAAGGATTGTTTCGCGAGGACTTGTACTATCGAATCAATGTCATTCCGATCCATATCCCGCCGCTACGTAGTCGCAGACTGGATCTCGTCGGACTGATTTCCAGCTTTATTGCTCATTTCAATAAGGTATATGATAAAAAGTATGTATTGCCAGCGGACGAATTTCAAAGAATGCTAGCCGAGCCATGGCATGGGAATGCGCGTGAGCTTCGTAATTACATCGAACGATTGATCGTAACTGATCAGACCGTGCTGCGCCAGCAGCAGCCGGTCGAACAAGTTACAGACTGGTTCACATTGGACCATTTCATTCAGGCCAATCGCAGTCAACTGAGCGGGCTGAAGGAATATACGGCGTTAACCGAGGGACGATACATTCAGCAGATGCTGCAGGTCTGTGGTGGCAATAGTGCCGAAGCAGCCAGACAGCTAGGAATTGATCGCTCCGCTGTTTATCGTAAGCTGAAGAAGATGGAGGACATTCTTGCAAAGCTGAAGGTTTAACTACGAAGTACAGAGCACACAGGGCCTATCCTTCCCATTTTCATAGAAGTCACCTATACTAGTGGCTTTCATACAAAAAAGCGTGTCTCAGGTTAAAGGCACTCTTTTTTGTAACGGTTTATTTTTCTCAATTATGCACCCGTCAAAATAAAATGAATGTCATACTTCAAGATCATGTGTTTGCTTGTAGTTATATATAGCGCCTAGCAAATTGGCTTCATTGCCTAATTTACTTTGCTCAATATCTGCACGTACAAAATTTAAGATCGAATCTAGATATAGCTTCTCTAGCTCTTCTTTAATGGTAACAACGAGTAAAGGATTCGCAGATATGCCTCCCCCAATTACAAACTTTTCAGGGTCAAGAATTGTTTGTAAATTAATAATCTGAGTTGCAATGTTTCTATAGTATTCTTGAAAAATCGTTGCTGCTCCCTCTGTAATTCTAAGCAAAAAACACCTGCTCTTCGGCAGATGTTCCTCGCCTTTCGTATTTCTTGAGACTATCCGATCCATTTGTCCGTTCTAATCGTTCAACCCTTTGCCCTCCAGAATGGGCTGTGTGTATTTTTCAACCCTTGAAACGCGCGTTTTGAACTGCTTCGGTTCTGAAAAATACAGCAGATACGCTCTCTGGCGTCCGAGCGTCAACGCTTCAAACGCCGTTTTTAGGACCGGTCGCTCCTCGAATTTAAGCCGCAGTTCTTCGGGAACCGTATACTCGGCATGTTTTTCAGTTCCACTGCAAGACCGGCTTCCTCCATCCAAACAGCGCCTCCTCCTAAACACTGTTGGACAAATAGCCGCGCTCAGGGTCAAAGATCATCTTTTGAACGGGTTCTATCCGCTCGTCTATAATTTCTATACGGTGATCTTCCATATTCAATTTGACAATACCGGGATAATTTAATGTAATGAAATGAAATAATGCGAGCCGTTGGATTCAATAATTCTCGAAAACTTGCTCTGATCGTTATATTTATGCCCTTTGTCACTGGCAGTTTTATAAAGTTTACGGCCGCTTTGATAGATATGGTGGTACACTCTCCAATCCAGCGCTTAGTTTATCGTCAAGCATGAACGTGCGAGCAGCGGAGAGATTGTTGTTCCTTTTCATAATTGATATATCTACAACTCAGTGCATGTAGCGCGTTTATTGCTGCTCGGCAAATCTCCACCAGGCAAATGTTCCGACTATTCCGGCTATTCCCGTAGACGCAAGAATGATTATACTACTCAACTTTAAAAACCCGGTGCTTTGAAATACCGACGGGATGGTCCACGGAAAATAGGGGGCGAATCCAAAAGAGGCCAAAACATTTGAGAGAATGACGATTATCAGGATGAGTCCTAATGGTGCCAAGTATCCCTTGCTCACATTGGCCAGAAGAGTGCCTGGTGTGGTAACAATAATAAACAATAGCGATGTTATAATGAATTTAAAGAAGATATTCCAAATAAAAGAAGCTGACCCGCCCGCAACTCCTAGAATATCCCCCACGGCAAAACCTATGGCAAACATATACATGGAAAGTAATAGGCTCCATGCTAAAATTACAATAAATTTGGAAAGTACAATTTTCGATCTGGAAACGGGCTTTGCAAGCAAATCTTTAATTGTTTTATCCGAAAACTCTCGTCCAAATACCCATGCCGCGATAAAGGTGTACCCGATAAGTCCCAGCGGGGCAAGACTATCAAGCAATTCGGTTAAATACATTTTCCAATTGATGCCGCCGGCGTCACTGGATAAAATAATTCCGACACCCATCATGATTGGCCCAAATGCAAAAATAAGAAATACCAACCAAAACACATTGGCGCGGATAATCTTGCGAATCTCACAATGTAAGACAGAAAAAATATTCATTATATATTCCCCCTTATATATTCCCCCTTGTCATACCAATTGTGCGGAGAAAATATCCTTCCAAATCCTCCGTAATCACTCGAAGCAATGTTGGCGGTTGATTGGATTTAACAAGCAGTTCGGCCAGTCGTTCAGGACTATCCGCTGCGTGGTCATCGGTTAGTTTAATATAGCCGTCTATTGTCTCCTCAAATTCATATCCATGCTCTTCAAGCACCTCCTTTAAGGCATGTTTGTCGCGGCCATTCACCACTAAGTTTTTCTGTAACGATTGCTCCAGCTTATCCATTGCGACTTCTTTAACAAGATGGCCATTGTGAATAATCCCAATGCGTGTGGAAACTTTCGAGAGCTCCTCTAACAGATGGCTGGATATAAAAACAGTTACGCCGAAATTTTTCGCTAGGCCATATAACATATTCCGTATCTCCGCCACGCCTGCGGGATCGAGGCCATTTATCGGCTCATCCAATATTAGAATTTCCGGATTGTGAATCATTGCTTTCGCAAGTCCCAGGCGCTGTTTGTTTCCTAAAGAAAGATTCTTTGCCTTTTTCTGTTTGTGCGGCTCAAGCCCCAACTTATAGATAACCCGATTTACGGAATCTTTGTCAGGCACCCCTTGCATGCGTCGTGCTATGTCAAGATTTTCAACTACAGTTAAATCGGGATAAAAAGTAGCCTCCTCCAAATATCCAACCTTGTCCCATAATTTATAGTTTCCGGCATCGACCTTTTCACCTAACATATAGAGCTTGCCGGAGGTTGGCTTGAGCATCGCCAAGAGCATCTTTATGGTCGTTGTCTTTCCAGCGCCATTCAGTCCCAAAAATCCAAATATCTCTCCTCGGCTCACCTCCAGCGAAAGATTGTTCAATGCGATATAGTCGTCAAATTTTTTGTGCACTCCCTCAATTTGTATGGCGGGCGTTCCTCCATTTTTTTCCTTTGATAAAATACTCATAGCCTTCAACTCCTCCATAAAGAGAGAGCTTATTCAGGATTCTAAGTACGACACTCCTGAACAAGCTCAATCAGAAATTTTTCAATAAATCTACTTTATGATGTCCTGGCAATCGCTTAAGCGAGGCGAGGCTGGCCCAAGCCCAATTGAGCAGAGCCAATTCAGCACTACCTCATGCAGCACGTTGATGTTGTCTACCTGACAGTGTTCTAATCCGCCAAGTCGTCTATCCTCTATCGGGTAGAACGTCTTGTTTTTCGAACCCGCTTGCTCGTAATTCTTCAAGGCTTGTGTCAGCGGATTTGGCTGAACCAATATCTCTTCCGCTCCGTGCATTACAAGAAGCGGACATTCTATCTGGTGGAGCACGCCCTCAAGATCATAGGCAAAACGCGGATTCCCCGCAAAATCCTCCAAGCTTTTTGCCCCCAGAATTCTCATGCCGTGTGCGGCCAGACTCGGCGGCATCCATTTAAGCATGGCATCCCAGTCGAAGGCGTGCGTACCGCCGTCGGAGATGACGGCAGCAATCCTGTGATCGAACGAAGCGAATCGCAGCGAGTCGTAAGCCGCAAAACTCTCCCCGTGCACGATAATCTTATCGGGATCGACTTCCGGCCGCGTTAGAAGAAAGTCGATTGCTCGGGAATGGAAAGCCTCACTGTCCGCTCGTCTTCCTTTTCCCTTTTCGTACAGCGAGAGGCCGGTGCCAGGCTGGTCATAGACCAGAAAGTTATATCCACACGAAATAAAAGCGGGACCTAGCCAGAAATAGTTTTCAATTGACCACTCGTCGCCACCGTTGAGAGCAAAAAGGGTCGGCTTCGGACCTTTTTTCCAGGAAGGGGAGAAGAAGTAACCATCCAACTTGACATCTTCGTAATCGACTTGGATCTTCTCCGGTTGGACATCGAAGTACTTTCCGGCAGCTTCGAAGAGTTCATTTACTTTCTTAAATATACGGATTTTCTCGGTGTCATCATCCATCACCACATATTCCGCAATTCTGTAGTAATTGCAGGCACGAATGTAGCAGTTTCGTGCTGTATACCAGTTTCCAGCCGTTTCGGCCTCCTTGCCGTGTCTTTCCAATGCCTGAGCCGTTATGAGCCATTCCCTGTGCCACGTGTCCTTGTCATCGGGGTCGATTTTTTTGCAGGCCTCGTAGATCTCGGTGACGTCCGTAGCACCGAGGCTTGCCATACCTAAAGCTTTGGTGACTTGGTATGACATCATGTAGTTATTGGGCCAACGGCTGAACTCAATTGACATTGCAACATCCTCCTTTTCCAGTTCTAGTGATTGTAGTTTTTTTACTACAAGTAATTTTTACAACACAAAGATAAAGCTTCTTTAAAAGAAAAATAAATGTTTATAAAGAGAATATAAAAAACTATAAACCGCTGAAAAAACAAAAAAGGCTGCTGCCTGGGTGTTCACACCTGGCAGCAGCCTTTAACTCCTGTAGTAAAAGAAAATGTGCAAAAATAAAATCAGTGTTGTGCGGCCAAGGGAAGGCTGAATCTTATCCCCAAACCGCCATATTCGGAAGGGTAGGCGCAAATTTCGCCCCTATGATGTTCAATAATGGATTTACAGCTTGCAAGACCCAGACCCAGCCCGCCCTTTTGGATTTGCCGCGATTTATCCACAGTGAAAAATTTGAGGAACAGAGAAGATATATCCTTATCCGGCACTCCAATTCCATTATCTTCGATTTGAAAAAAGGCATACTGTCCTAGCGGGTATCCGGTCATATACACTTTCAGTTTATTTTTCCCTCCATATCTTACAGCATTGCTAAAGAGGTTGCCGAAAACCCGACGTATCATCGGTTCATTGACCATCAGCAATATATTTTCCGTGAATGAATGGCGGCAAGTAAGCTCGTTGTCAAGTCCCGCCAACTCATACTCATATTCAAGGGCAATGTTTTCAAATAATTTTGATGCTTTTACAGGTTTAGCTACCATAGATTCCAACTCCAGTTTTTCTTTGGTGAAACTGGAGAAATCATTGATGAGTTCGACCATATATCCTGACTTCCTTTGAATCAAATCATAATATTCCTGCTTTTCAGTTTCTGGTAAATCCTTGTGTGTAGCCAGCAGTTCAGTAAAACCATTAATAGATGTCAAGGGTGTTTTCAAGTCGTGGGCAATTGCCGCGATCATATCGATCTGCTCTTTGTGCGCGAGTTGAAGCCGATGCTCCATCTTATTGAAGTGCTTATAAAGTTCTCCGATCTCATCATTACTTCTCAGAGCTAGCGGAGGCAGTGGATGTACAATATTTACTTCTTCAAGCCTGGTATTCAGAAGCTGAATGGGTTTCTCTATGCAAAAATGAATATAGATAATCAGAATAATAAATATGAAACAGGCAATTGCAAATATGGGCAGGAGCAATGCTATATATCGCGAGTCCAGCAATGAACTGCGTATAGGGGAATATACTGCAAAGACAAGCTTCAGATACATTCCAATCGAAAACATGAATATTATAAACATCAGCAGGAACAAAAGAGGAAGCTTTATTTTCAGTTTCATACTATTGCTCTCTTTCCGTGTATTTATATCCTATGCCCCATATTGTTTTAATAAAGTCATATTCAGAACCAAGTTTCTTACGGATATTTTTTATATGAACCGTTACGGTATTTATTTCTCCGTATTCGTCTCCCCAGACGTTTTCATATATCTGCTCACGAGTCAATACATGATTGGGGTGGCGCATGAGGATAGACAGAATCTGAAATTCCTTCGTTGATAAGTCGAGCTTCCTGCTATTCAGAAATGCTTCAAACGTCTTATCGTTCAAAATGAGCGGAGCATCCGCCTTTTCGTTACTGGGACTAAGTTCATCCCACTCTTTAAAAAGCCTGTCCACTTTTCTGAAGTGAGCCTTTATCCTGGAGACAAGCTCCTGAATACTGAAAGGTTTGGTCATGTAATCGTCTGCTCCTATTTCGAGCCCGACGATTTTATCAATGTCCTTATCACGCGCACTTAAAAACAGAATTGGGACATTATAAGAATTTCGGATACTTCTGCAGACATCAAGTCCATCCATATCAGGCATCACTATATCAAGAACGATGAAATCAATGTGATTTTCTTCCAATGCAGATAAGGCTTCTTTCCCGGAACATGCCGAAATTATTGCAAATTGCTCGTACCTTAAACTCTTTGTGATGAGTTTTACGATTTCTTCATCGTCGTCTACAACTAATATCGTTTTTGGCATCTTTATACCTCCCAACCTCTTTAAATGGACTGCATTTATATAACACAAGAACCGCATGGACTCGAATTGACAAAAAAAGTCGCGCTCAAAGCGCCTCTCCAGTTCCGGATACGCTGGAATAAGAGCTTGAGCAACGCCTTGGGGAATTCTGGATTTAACAAGCTGGTATGCCCTTCAATAGCGGTCGAGTTATGGGCGTCAGTGTCAATTTAGAACAGATAAATATACGAACATTTATTCCTTTCGGATAAATAATATCAACAACCAGCGCAAAATCTTTCTTCTTATGCGGTGTTCATGAATTTCATGATTCAGGATTCTTTGGTACCGGCTATTGTAGGCTATTTTTAAACAATTGATGATCAGAATTACGCAAATGGATCTGATATAAATAATAATTCCTTAATCTTGTTGATGCAATTCTCCACTTCGTAAATAGAATCAAGGTATAAATATTGAATTGCATAGTCCGTAGAAGTACGTGCACCACCATGAACACAAAGCTTGATATTAACCTCTTCCAGCATTTTATTTACGAAGATTTTATTTCTCCTTGTTAATCTATCCAGTGTGTCTCTGTGCTCTGTATACACATACTCCACTAACGAGATCTCATTTTTGTGTTTACTTGTTACATACTCTCGTAGAGTCATGTCCCCCTGTCTCTTTAAAGCACCAATCAGCACAAAATCACTAGGGGAAATAAGCTTTGTTAATGCTCTTAATGAAATATCTTCGCTATCTTTAAATTTATTGAAGTTCTCTCTTTATCATAAGATCCGTCATCAAATGAACCTACTGAAGTTTGATAATAAGAAAATTCCCTATCACTATCCCCAATAATTACCTTTAAGCGATTCATAAACTTTTCTCCATAGATAGCGCTAGCAAAGCTAACCATTTCTTGCAGTTTTTTTAGAAAAAGTTCTTCCCGCTCTTGTAAACTTTTTTGTAAAAGAAGATTCAGGATATATCTCAATCGATCTTCCATGAATGGTTCTAAACTATCCGAAACCAAAACACAGTAATCGTATGTTTTGCATTTTCTTACTCTCACATTAGATATTTGAACCGAAATATCTTCAGGATTATGATAAGTAAAATATTGTTTTCTATCGTGGCCGTTTACATTGGTCGTTCTTGATGTTAAAGAGTAATTGAACTCAATGGTTAAGGTTGGCTTCTTCGACATCGAGAAAGTATACCAAACCTGTTTTTTTATAAATGTATTCATCGAAATCCACTCTTTTTCTAGCATCTGTATAGTCTCTAGCCGAAGAAAATTTCATGAATTTGGACTTATCAAAGATCCAGAAATCTTGAATACTAACGGACTCAAATAAATTATGACGTTCTTCCCATTGGGCAATGGTAAGAGGGGCTATGCTGAAATTCAAAAGCCCTTTTCATTCCCTCATACTCCCCATCTTGATGCTTAACATAAATATCTGCTATTTGCCTTGTAGTGGGGATATACACTTCAAATTCCACAAATGCATTAGGAAATTTACCTTTTAACCAATTGTACATTATCCTGAAAGTAACCTTCTATAAAAAATAAAAAAAGGGCTCAAATCTTTGGTAGAATGGTGTTTGTCGAGAACAAAATCACCCAAAGAGAGGAGCACCTTTTAGGTGAAGTCTACCACACCCATCCATAAAATCAAGACCTAATTTTCCCTAAACCAGTCCACAAACATCGGAGGAAGCAAGATCTTCCTCGATTATCTCGAAAAAATTAAACTGAGCCTTGTGCTCCAAACCTTAACCGGAGGCAAAGCTCACAATGCGCTGTTCCCAGTGCACCGCATTCTGCTATACCTCATCGTCGGCTGGATACTGGGCTGTGAGTGTCTGTTTCACTTTCGCCGATGGCAAAAGGACTCCCTCCTTCAGCGGTTTCTCGGTGGACGCTGTCCACACCACTCGCTTCTGTACAAGGAACTGGATCGGCTGGGAAAAACGAATCCTAATGTACGAATGGAACTCCGGCAAGTGAACCTCGAAGTGATCCGGCCTTGTCTGCCCTCCAAGCTCATTCTCGATTTGGATTCGACCGTGGAGACGGTCTACGGCAATCAGGCCCAAGCGGCGAAAGGCGTGAATGCCCATAAGCCGGGGCGCAAAAGCTATCATCCCTTGCTCGCTTTTGAAGGACAGTCCCGCCTTTGCCTGAATGCCGTGCTACGGGCAGGAAACGTTCACTCGTCCACCGAGGCCGCCCCTTTTCTGAAAGAGACCTTTGACCTCTTAGGTCAGCACCCGGTCCAATACGCCCGGTTTGACAAGGGCTTTGGCGGCGAAGACTTCTATTCGCTCTGGAAAGGACGGCAGATCGGCTATGTGGGCAAAATGAAATGGACCAAACGTTTGGCGGCTGAAGTGGCCGCTTGTCGGTATTGGAAACGTTACGTGGACGAAGACTGGATCATTGAAGGCATCGCCCTTTGGTACCAAGCCACGTCTTGGAAGAAACCACGGCGGGTCGCCGTCATCCGCAAGGCAAAGTCGTTCAGGACGACTAAGCTTGTCTCCTGCTGGATACCGATTGGGAGTATGAAGCGATCGTCACGAGCCTGGAGTGGGAATCCATCGATTTGTGGCGCTTTTACAACCAGCGGTGTTGTATGGAAAACTACATCCAGGAAGCCAAGTGCGGATTTGCCATCGATAAAATCGCCACGGGCTCTTTTGAAGCCAATGAAATTGACCTGCTCGTCAAATTACTGGCCTATAACCTGTACGAGCGATTCAAACAAGATTGCTGCGAACCGGTTCATAGGGGCTACACGATTGCAAGGTTTCGTCTGGAATTCTTCCGGAATCTACGTGCTGGTAAGCCGTTTTGGAATATTCCCCCTGTTAATACACCCTGATTCTTACAGGTTTTTTGAGCGGTGAGTCTCTGGCTTCTTTGATCTTACGGGCTTTCGAAATTCAGGATAATATATATTATGTTATTTTTATGATCACCATTGTATCGAATTAAAGAAGTCGACCTTGACTTCAACGCCTGTCCAATCGTATAGTATGGTTATATCTTCAATTAAGGGAGAGATTTTGATGTCGGTGAACGTTCTTAACTAAGCAATTGCATATTCAGGGAGTATCATCAGGCGCTTGTACCCTTCGGGGACAGGTTTGTTTGTTGCCGTGTTGTTACCCTGATATTAGTTAAGAACATGCGGATATCATAAATCGCCTTCGGGATTATCTTCATCCAGGCCCTATTCCGTGCTGTGTTCAGCGCGGTTTTTTTGTTTTCAGATTTTGTAACTTCCCTTTAAACGTCTTCCATTCGATCCAAATAGCTTAGAAAAGAGCTGTTGCGTGAATAAATTGGAAACACGGAACTCGGAACTACAAAAGCTGCATAACAGGCTTATTTGATGATAATTCCCTCTTTCCTTAAGGGCGGAGAATGAACGTTTTGTTCATTCTCCGCCCTTTTTTATTTTAACAGCAAGGTTTCCAAAATCCTGACACTACACAACTAAAGGAGCGATTTATTCATGAACGAAACTACAATGCTGCGTTTGGAATATGATCAAATTAAAACAAGAGTTTCCGAATGTGCTTTTTCTTACCTGGGTAAGCGTCACGCTGCTTCTATGCGGCCAATTGCTGATATCCGTACAATTAAGATTCGTCTTGACGAAACGAACGAAGCCTTACAGATCATTCGCCATGGAGCAAGCGTCCCTGTTCCTTCGTTGGAAGGAATGGAGCACATTCTTCATCTGCTCGGAACCGGGTATATGTTCAGCGAGCTCGATTTTTCTCATATGGCCCAATTCATTAGAAGCTGCATTCAACTAATAAAATATATGCATTCCAAGGCGGACGCTGCTCCAACCGTCAGCGCTTATGCATCTTCCATGTATAGCATGGAGCCACTTCTATCCGAAATCGAAAGATGTATTCATTCGGGACGTGTGACGGATATCGCCAGTAAAGAACTAGCTAAAATTCGCAAAAAAATTGCGGTTACTGAAGAACGTATCAAGAGGAAACTTGACTCTCTCACCAGACGTCACCGATCCATTATGCAGGAAAATATGATTAGTCAGCGCAATGGCCGTTACGTGCTTCCAATCAAAAAAGAATTCCGTAAACAAGTGAAAGGCAATGTACTGGATGAATCGGGAAGTGGTCAAACGGTTTACGTTGAACCTGCCGAGATCACGAATCTGCAATTCGATCAGAGCGCGAACATGGCAGAAGAGTCAAAAGAAGAAATGAAAGTGCTGGGAGACCTGACGGCAATGGCTGAGTCATACAACCGGGAACTAAGCATCAATACAGAGACGGTAGGTGCACTGGATTTTTTATTGGCAAAAGCCAAATACGCCATGACTCTGGATGCTGTCCCTGTCGAACTTAATCTTGACGGGATTATAGACATCCGAGGTGCACGTCACCCGTTGATGTCCAATACCATGGTGCCGCTTGATTTCTCAATTGGTGAAGGATATTCCTCACTCATCATCACCGGACCGAACACAGGCGGAAAAACGATGGCCCTCAAAAGCGTCGGTCTATTAACATTAATGGTGCAATCTGGGCTACTGGTACCTGTTTTGCATGGCAGCCGAATGGCAGTATTCGAGGAAATTGTGGTTGACATCGGGGATGGACAAAGCATTGAACATGCTTTGAGCACCTTTTCTGCACACATCCGCAACATGATTAGCATTTTAGAAACGACGGGCAACTCTACTCTGATCCTGATTGACGAGATGGCATCTGGTACCGATCCGGGAGAAGGGGTAGGCCTCTCTATCGCGTTGCTAGAAGAATTCCACCGTCGCCGGGCGACAGTAGTGGCTACAACCCACTTTAGCGAAATCAAGCATTTTGCTGAAAACACACCGGGATTTCAGAATGCTCGTATGGAGTTTGATACCGAAACGCTACAACCTTTGTATCGACTTCGCATTGGAGAGGCCGGAGAAAGCTACGCATATGCAATTGCCTTGAAGCTGGGCATGTGGACACGTATTATCGAGCGTTCTGAGGCCATTTCTGCAGGTAGAGCGTCTCGGAATACACATGAATCCTTTGTTATTCCCCCTTCTGTAGATGATGAAAAGTCTGATGATGCAAAGAAGCCTCTCCCTAAAAAAGCGGCTTTAGACGGTACAGTCACAAAACGGGGGAAACAAGAAATTCCTCTCAAAACCAAGCCATTTGCCCTTGGTGATAGTGTTTACGTAGGCTACCTGGATCGAACTGGAATTGTATACAAAACCGAGGATGAACGGGGGAATGTCGGGATTTTAATCCAAGGACAGAAGCTAACCATAAACAAAAAGAGGCTCGCCCTTCACATCGCTGCTACTGAATTGTATCCTGACGACTATGATCTGGATATTGTTTTAGAAACCAAGGAAAACCGCAAAAAACGAAAACTGCTGGGACGCAAGCATGTCGAAGGAGTGATGATTGAATCTCCCCCGGAAAATGAAATATAGACACATGCGTATATTCTCAATATAAAAAATAAGTTACTTTTATATTGTCAGTGAAACTTGAATCTGCAAGCGGACACTTGATAAGAGTGATCCACTTGCAGATTTTACCACACAAAAAAACATAATATATATTATGTAAACTTAATGATTTCTTACTAGAGAGGGACAAGATAAATCAGACATCCAAAGTTCATGTAAAACTTGGCTTCTAACCTTCAATCCAGCTTCATTATATAAAGCTCCTATATCAAACGTCTGTAATGCAAAAAAAGCGTGTCCAAAGTTAAGGCACGCTCTTTTATTGTTATTTTATTTGTTTGTAATACTCAATCCCGCGCTCATCGAAATATAACTTTTGTTATCATTCAAGATGATAGGATTGTTTGTAGTTATATATAGCACCTTGCAAATTCGCTTCATTGCCTAATCTACTTTGTTCAATATCTGCACGCACAAAATTATAGAAAGAATCCTTATAAAGCTTTTCTAGCTCTTCCCTAATGGTAATAACCAGTAATGGATTTTCAGATATGCCTCCCCCAATTACAAACTTTTCAGGATCAAGTATGGATTGCAAATTAATGATTTGTGTTGCGATGTTCCTACAGTATTCTCGAAAAATCGTTTGGACCGTGCCATCACCTTCTTCAATGAACTTGAATATCTTTTCACCTGTCATAGAATCTGCAGGAAGGTCTTTGGCTTTCGCAACGGTTTTAGTTAAAACAAAACTACTCCCTTGCATACCAAGCAGATAATCATCATTGTCTGCATTTTCGTTGTTCGTTCTAATGAAGGAGAACTCCCCAGCTGATAAATGATGGCCCTTCAACAATTTCCCTTGAGAGATGATTCCACCGCCCATCCCTGTTCCAACGACCAGAACGACACCATCGGTAATCCCTTGTAATGAACCACGCCATGCTTCTCCAAGAGCAGCACACTTTCCATCATTTTCAATCGCTACAGGCTTGTGAAACGCTTTCTTAAAAACGTCAAGCATATTTATATCATTTATATATCTTAATGAACCGCCATGCACCATGTGACCGCTTTCCGAATTCACAATACCTGGCATGCTGACGGCTATACCTTCACATTCATCCATAAACTGATTATGAATTTGCTTCAAAGCTACAAGCAGATTCTCAAGTGAGTCCAATGGAGTTTTAACTTTCCCCTTGCACATAAATTCACCTTGAAAATACAAACTAAATTTAATAAAAGAGCCACCAATATCAAAAACCAGTATTTTATTTTTCATGCTACGTATAGTCCTTTCATGAGGCAATTTGGGGTCTTCTCTCCATAACGATAATTAATATTATTGTTTTTGTAAATCCATCATTTTTTTTATCGTTAATAAGACACCGTTTTCTTCGTTGGATTTAGTGATAAAACTGGCAGCATTTTTAGTATTCTCACATGCGTTTTTCATAGCAAAACTATATTTTGCTATACTCATAAGTTCCACATCATTTTCACCATCTCCAAAAGATATGGTCTCATCCTCAGTAACCCCCAATATCTCTTGGAGTTTTCTTACCGTCTCCCCTTTATGGGTATGAAGGGCTGTAATATCCAGCCAATTTGCTTCAGAATCAACGATATAAATTTGATCCATTAGAGTCTTTTCAACATGTTTTCTTAATAAGGAACTTCTTCCAGTTGGATCATATACAGTTATTTTAAGAAAGCTACTGTTGATTTGATCAAATGAATCAATTTTAATCACTTCTTTATACGAGCCTTTCACAATTTTATAGTATTCGTCTTGAATATAAGAATGAACAAATGCTGCTGCCGTTGTACATGCTATGATAATGAAATCATTGGAAAAACTTTCGATGTCTCTTATCGCTTGTAAAGCTAAATTGCGTTCAATCGTAAACTCTTTGACGACGACTCCATCCTTTTTAATCCGCGTAGCACTGTCCCCTAAGATCCAGATCCCTTTTCCGTGCTCGCCAAATAATTCTTCTACTCTTTCACACTGCTTGCCTGTACAGGCTACAAAGGAAATATTATTTTCTTGCATTTCTCCATACACCTGATTAAATAATTCCACATCAAAAGTGCTACTATTATTCAGAAAAGTACCATCCAGATCACTTACTACCAGTTTAAACATATATAAATCCTCCCTTAATATATAAAGATCTTTATTAGCCAAGTTTAATTTACGGCTTTTCATTTTCTTTCCATGGATCAACATCAAAATCTCTATTAAAATCTTCAAACATTCATTTAATAGGTGCATTACATACCCTGTACACTTATTAAACCATTTAATTAAACATATTAATAAAGCGAGTAAAAAAAGCCTCTTTATTAAGTGGACATACAAAGTTATTCAAAAAAATCATCGATGGAGCGGTAAGGTTTTACTTCCTTAGGCTGCCCGGATAATGCTAAGCACCAAAAAGTACCACCCCATATAACTGAGCAAAGTAAAATCAGTGAGATCATAGAGTGCCCTCGCTTTCTCTTTTAGGTTACACGTTTACTTTAGCTGATGAAACGCGTTTCAGGTCAAGTGATAATTTATAGAAAAGCACGTTATTGTCATGGGTGTTTATGATTTAAGATATAATCTTGGGTTAACCGTTCAAAGTTCTCTTTTTCAATGTACGATTCACTTGTTCTGAACTGAACAGCATAAAAAAGGAAGCAACAAAATGAGTCCTCCTGTAATTGCAGTAAGTTGGCCAGCCAGAATTAACATACGATTATTTATTTTTAAAGTTACGAACCCCGTAATAAGCCTGCCTATCGTAATTCCACCGTAGTATAAGGATATCCAGCCAGCTGCAGTTTCGGCTGTAATGTTTCTGGCCCCTACCAAATAGCTGGCTCCCCATAAGCCCACCATGGCTTCCACACCACAATAAAACAAAAAAGCAATAAGCGTGTCCTTAACTCCTTTCATTCGAATTAGCTTTTGTTTGGGGATGTTCTTAACTTGTACAGTATTGTGATCTCTCTGTGAGTAGTCTGATTGGATTTCGGTTATGGGATTTTGTATCGCGGCAACACGTTGCCATCATTTCTCTCCCTCTCTTCACTACACATATATACATTATTTAAAGACAATGATTGGACGTTCCAATTCTTTTAGAGTTAACCCTCTCAACCCTGTTTTAAAATCTTCATAAAATAAAT
Source organism: Paenibacillus sp. FSL R7-0340 (assembly GCF_038002205.1). NCBI lineage: Bacteria > Bacillati > Bacillota > Bacilli > Caryophanales > Paenibacillaceae > Paenibacillus > Paenibacillus sp. FSL R7-0340. The sequence continues at coordinate 3,017,128 of NZ_JBBOBY010000001.1, read as the reverse complement.
CTGAGAAAATAACCTTAGGATACAAAGGCATCTTATGTTTAGATTTGTAGGATTCTAAAAAATGAAAGAAAGACACTTCTTCTATATTCTCTCTATAGATCACAATTCGATCAGGATCAAATACAGATTGTAATATTTGAATAATTTCACATATACTATTGAAGAAAACTTCCGTTCCCTTGCTCTCATCCCAAACTATCGACGGAAGGAATTTGATTTCACCAGCTAATCCATGTTTGCCTTTTAAAACCCCATTTCGCAAATAAATCCCCATTCCTGGTGGAGAATTCTCAGGAAAATAAATAGCCAGTACACATTGATCTTCATCTATTTGTTCTCTATAGACGTAACCACATACAGCGGCATTTACGTCATTCTCCACAATAACCGGCAAACCAAATTTGCTTTGCACATCCTCTGCCAACCGAATTCCATTTAATCTTTCATGACTGCTGACTGTAATTTCTCCATTTACAGATTGTCCCGGGATTCCTATTCCAATAACTTTAATGGAAGGATAGAGGGAAATGATGTCTTGAATCGTGGAATAAAATTGTGTAGCATTAAAAATTTGAAAGGGATGCTCTTCTTTCATCAGAGCATCCTCATTTAAATTCACTACCGTAGTACACACTACATCTGTCCCTTGTTTTTCGTTAATATGTATAATCAGTGCTAGACTATACTCATAATTAAAACGATAGGTTAACGCATGCCTGCCTCCGTTTGAAGGGACGATTTCATCTTCAAAGATCTCTCCATTATTAAGCAATTCCTGCATAAGGGTATTGATAGTTACCACACTTAAATCAGTCAATGCGGCTAGTTGGGGTTTTGTTGTCTTACTGATCTGTTTCAATACTTTGCGAACCAGGTTCAGATTTATTTCTTTAATTAAATTTGTATTAGCTTTTTCCATACATAGCACCTTCTTTTTATAACATCATAAAACAACTTTATAAACCATATTTATAAATTTGTTTCACTAATTTTGCAGTAAAATATTACCTTTGTCAAGGTAATATCGTACTAACCTTTAATTCACTATTGCTTTCCAGCTTATTCTGAATTATTCTCATGCTTAACATAAGATGATCGCTAAAATAAGGAGGCTAATCTATTGAAGAATGCTGTTGCAGAACCAAAATCGAATCGTATGCGCAAAATGATTGGGTGGCAGCTAATCAGTATCAGGTTGGAGCAAATCAATCAAAAACAAAACTAACGCTATGAAAAAGAATACTACGTTCATGATCATAATGACCTAAAGCCGTTGATGTGATTTTCAAGTCAGGATGTAATTTCCTCTGACGAGTTTGCATAATGATTATTATGTAAACTATTTTTCATTTAATCTCAACTTTCATGCTATACTTACAATCTTGATATTGGTATCTGAATATCCAGCTTATCCATTGCTTTTTCTTTTTCCCGATCAGTGACATGTGTATATACTGTGGTTGTCTGAATGGATGAATGCCCTAGTAGCTCCTGTACGGTACGCAGATCTGCTCCCTTACGTAATAGCATTGTCGCAAATGTATGTCTCAGCTTATGGCTGGAATAAGCCTCCCGGCGATCTATACTCTTATCTTGCTGGAATCGTTCGAACGTTTCTGTAGCGATCTGTTGAATGGTGCGCACTGCCAGACGGCGGCCTTTTTGGGATACGAACATCGCATCCTCTTTACCTCTCCACGGCGTCAATCTTTCCTCCAACGCATGCTCTACAAAATCACATACGGCTTCCGGTACCGGGAGAGTACGCCACTTACGCCCTTTACCGAACACATCTAAGGTACGTCTTTCTCGGCTGTAATCCGAGACATTCAATGAATGAACCTCCCCCACCCGCAATCCCATGTAGACCATCAGCAGAAAAATAGCCATATTACGATTTGCATATTTCCCCTCCACCGCGAGCAAAAACGGATGAATATCCTTTTCATCCAGATAGACGGGCATACGATTCTTTTCAGTCTTTGCTTTCTTAATTCCCGCTGCCGGATTTGTGCTGCATAACTCAAATTCCTGTAGCGCTTTAAAAAAACTGTTCACCGCTGCATGCTTCCGGTTCCGCGTACTATCTCCGGCGCCTCCCTCCCGCGCTTTAGACAAATACGACATAACATGAATCTTCTTCACCTGATCGAGTGGTTTTTCACGCAACGTGCGCAAAAATTGCTTTACATCCCCCATATAATTTTTTTGCGTATGTATCGTATATCCCGCATCCTTCATCCAGATCAAAAAAGCTTCCAGCTCCTCAGTATATATTTCATCAGTTTCTTCAGTTGTATCGAGCTCCACATGTCGCAACTCTTTTTTCATCCCGTTCGCCTCCAATTCAGTTCATATTCCGAAATATACTGTAAAACGATCATTTTCGTCTGATTTTTATCGACAATTCAATCGACATCTTATGCAGGAGAGATTCTAAAAGTCGTTTTAAACCTAAACAGCGTATAATTTATATTATACGCTGTTTTTTAAGCGCTTTTTAAGTATAAATAAAGCGCTCCCCTCTTGTCCAGCCTGGTATCGCCTTCAAGCAGACATTTCAAAGAACTTAACGGGGTGGCATAGGGTCAGAGGGGGTCGATCCCACAATGTAGACAAATTAAAACACGCTCAAGAAAAGTTCTCCGAATGTAATTCATTCATATCCAAAACAAAACTAAATAGCCAATAGTCTTGCATGCAGCACCACTTCTCTACTTCATCAGCAAGCTGGGGCGCTGCTCTCGATCGGTAGCAGTCAAAATCGCCATAGTGGCCAAAACATGAATATCATATGCAGTTTCCAGCTCGCTATCCGGATCATCTTCCGGCGCGTGCACCATCTCCATATGATAGCCTGCTAGCTGATTGTAATTTTCACCCAATAGCAGCAGTGGATCACCAAGAATTTCACCGATTTTCGAGATGATGACCGTGTGATCCAGCTTCTGGGCAAATTTCTGCTGGACGCCTACATGCCTTATCATTTAAACTATTAAAAATTAATTTTCGAAAGAGTGAGATTACAACGACAGCATGAGGCTCCAGCACCCGGATCTTACAAACGAAAATACAAACATCACTTTCTGTCAGCCGAAACCCTGATTCATAACTACATAATAATTATTATGTAAACTAAGATTGGAGGATGATTGTATGATTAACAAATTGTACTGGTTACCGATCGGTCAGCTTGATATTGATCGCTCCTCACTCAACCATCATGCACAGCCCGGTGAACTGGTGCGCCTGCAAATCTGGTCGTATCTGCTGGAGACAGATCACGGTCCGATTCTCATTGATACCGGTATGCCGGATTCGTTTATCGACAATCCAAATTATTTTAAAAGTACACCGTTTGAAGGGCGCTTCATTCCCCATATGTCAGCCGATGATAGTATCGTGGCTGTACTGAATCGGATCGGCTATCAACCGGACGATATCCATGCCATCGTAATCTCTCATATGCATATGGATCATGCTGGAGGCAATCCGCATTTTCCGAATACACCGATTTATGTGCAGCAGACCGAAGCAGACGCTGCGATCGGTAATCTGGAGTATGCGCCACCTGAATGCGTGCAGGCGGACTTGAATTACCGACTGCTTCAAGGGGATCATGAGCTGGTTCCAGGTTTGCAACTGTTCTATACTCCGGGTCATTCGCCGGGTCATCAGTCCGCGCTGGTCACAACAAAGGAATCGGGTCCGGTCATGCTGACGATTGATGTTGCCTACACGCAGGAGAATTACGCAAACGACGTGCCGTTTGACTGCTTTGACCGTGAACAGGCACGCCAGTCAATCACCCGCATTCAGCAGATTGTGCAGGAGGTTAAGCCGAATCAGTTGTTCTTCGGTCATGATCCTGAGCAGGTAGCCGTTCAGCCGGTATATCCACAATACAAATAATGATGATAAAGCAGCTATTTCTCCACCATTTCGGATCTTTTCGGTCCGGGGTATAAAGAAATTGGTATTATGAATGCACACAAAATAGACGTATCCGGAGCCGTGCTTCATTCGGATCATGGCTTCCAGTATACGTCTACGGCGTACACACAGGACATGAAAAGTTCGGCCTCAAACGCAAGTGGTGCGGACTGGCAGAATAGTCGTAATTCGGCCAGCTCCCCTCATGATCTCAATTTCTTCATTTGATTTTTAAATAATCATTATTGTATCTCCTCACTTCCAAAATGTTATAGCCTCTTATTCTTTTCTTTTCATTAGGTAGTTGTAATGACTCCGACATTTAGAACTGCAAAATTTGGTTAACTGAACTCGCTGATATAGAATAAACCAATGATTGCATTGAATACACCTTTGCAGTTCTAGTTGCTCCCCTCCATAGCTTTCAGCAAAATTTTAAATGGATTAATACACTAAATCCGTTTATATCAAAAAACATGAGCTAGTCAAATTATATACATGAAGTTAATTACGACTAATCCCCTGTTATCGCCAGCATCAGGAAGTATATCTAAGAACTCATGGGGTGAGTCGCTGTCGACACGGAATGGATGATGAGAAAAAGTAATTTGCAGTCTCGCTCCGTTTTCCCTTGATCATCTAGCACGATATACTTAAAGAAGTCGAAAGGCAAACTTATATTCAGCCTATGCTCATTTCAAAAATGTAGGTTTATTCATGACAAAGGGAGTGTTCATTTATTTATGAGTACCGAAATGCTGGAACGTCGAAGTGAAATTCTAAAACGAAACATCCATCAGTTGCTGGTTCAGGAAAATCAACACGGCGTGACACGTCAGGAAAATTACACGTTGCATAAAATGATCAGAGAGCTGCATCAAACCTCTCATGCCTTGAATACTTCCCGTTGAGATGAAAGGCTGCTAAATCAAATGAAAAAAATAACCTTCAGCCCCACTTCCTTAGTGGTGTTGAAGGTTATTTTAATTGACAGGTGGTATCCTTTCGTGATGTTACCCTTTGGAGCGACTCAGCAGATATAAAAAGTATGGCGCACCAATGATGGCTACAATCAAACCTGTCGGTATTTCTTTCTGTAAAGGTAAGGATCGTGTGATCGTATCCGCTACAAGGACCAGGAGTGCTCCGACTAAAGCACAGGTTACCAGTAGCGTTTTATGCTTCGGACCCACCAGCTTTCTCGCCAAATGTGGAGCCACCAAACCGACAAAGCCGATACCGCCGCTAACCGAAACACTAGAACTGGCCAATCCAACCGCAGCAGCGAGAAGGAGAATACGTTCCTTTTCGATAGGTGTACCCAACCCCGATGCCGTCTGATCTCCCAGATTAAGCACATTCATCACATTTGCTTTGTAGTATGCGAAAGGAAGCAATACAATCAGCCAAGGCAACAGAGCCATTACGAATTTCCAGTTTGAGCCCCAGATGCTTCCTGCTAACCAATTAGCTACAAACGTGTAGCTTTCAGGTGTCAGCTTAAGAGTCATAATGATCATCGCAGCACTGATACCCGCCGCTACGCCAATTCCGCTCAGCAGTAGCCTTGTCGGGGAAATTCCTTCGCCTTTCTTGTAAGAAAGCGCGTAGATGAGAATAGCAGCTGCTCCTGATCCAATCAGCGCAAGAGCGGGAAGTAAAAACAATGAATTCGTAGTTTGCATAGATGGAAAAAGCAATACAAACAGCATGACCATCAGCCCGGCGCCCGCATTAATCCCCAGAATACCAGGGTCCGCTAAGCCGTTACGTGAGACCCCTTGCATGATGCAGCCAGAAACAGCGAGACCTGCACCGATTAGAAGAGAAATAACCATTCGCGGCAATCGGAATTCAAAGAGGATTAATTCCTGCTGTGGAGTCCCTTGTCCAAACAAGGTTCTAAATAGCTCCATTGGCGAAAGCCGGATGGTTCCCGTATTCGCGCTTATGGTGAACGCAGCAATGAGCAATACGAGCAGAATAATTACAACCATCCAATCATGGATTTTTTTACGATGACTAGCTTTGGCAATAGCCCCATTCGTAACGTTATTCATCTTACAGCGCCCTCCTTTCTTTACGTGCCAGATAAAGGAAGAATGGAACCCCAATTAAGGCAATAAGTACGCCCACCGGTGTTTCCTCAGGTGCGTTAATCATACGGGCTGCCAGATCGGCAAACACAATGAGTAAAGCTCCCATAATGGCCGAGCATGGAATAATCCAGCGATAATCGACGCCAACCAGCTTGCGGGTTATATGGGGAATAATTAATCCCACGAAACCTATAGAACCAACCAACGACACCGCTGCACCCGCCAGAATCAGAACAAGAATCATCCCGACTACCTTTACCACCCCAGTTCGCTGACCAAGACTTAACGCAATTTCGTCTCCCAAACTAAGCAGCGTAATGGAGCGCGACAACATGAGAGCGCCGATAAAAGCTGCCACAACCCAAGGCAAAACTATACCGAGCTGAACCCACTTGGTTCCACTAAGCCCTCCGGCATACCAAAAGGCTAAATCCTGTCCAACATTAAAGTACAAACTGATCGCATCTCCTAAGGCAGACAGCAATGCCGTGACAGCTGCACCCGCCAATACAAGACGAACTGGCGTAAGACCTGATTTGGATATGGAGCTTGTACCATATACCATCACAACAGCCAGAGCTGCACCAACAAAGGAATACAACATTAACTGTAAAAAGGAAGATCCGGGAAAAAGGGCAAAGCAAATCGCCATCGCCAAGCTGGCTCCCGAGTTCAGTCCAAGCAAGCCCGAGTCAGCAAGCGGATTTCGGGTCATTCCTTGCATAATTGCACCTGCTACGGCAAAGCAAACTCCGATTAGAACCCCACCCAGAATCCGAGGTAGACGGATTTCCCAAATAATTTGATGGTTTTGTAACTCGGGTTTAAAATGAAAAACGGCGTTCCATACCTCTTCTAGCCTAATAGAGGCTGCACCAAAAGATAGGGATAGCGCGACACCGAACGCTAAAAGTCCAAGCCCAGCTGTCAGGATAAGCGAAGCCGCCCAAGGTCGCGAGTGGAATTGAGTCGGCGACTGGTTATGATTACTTTGAGCGGGGCTATCCGATGATTCTGATAATTTCATAACTATTGTTCACCCTTACTGTTGAATAGTATGTAGCTATCACGAACTGTGTTGAAGATGATGTTGATAATGAGAATTATTATCATGCAATCTTTACTATTGTAAATTAATGTGGCAACGGCTTCAATAGCAAATTTCGAGGAATGCCTAATGATCTGCCCTATTGTGAAAAAATAAAGCCCTTCGGCATAAATACCAAAGGGCTGCCAACAACACCGAAGCGACTACTTCTGTGCGGCGTTCTCTTTATTCCGCTGGACGATCATATCTGCGATTTCTTCAGCTTGCCCTACAATAGCGATGGGATCGAAGTACCAATATCGATCCTCCTGGAGCTCAAAAACCTTACCTTGCCGGACCGCATTCAGTGATTTCCATATGCTGTCTCCTTCGTAACCACCCAAATCCTTGTTAACCGTCAGAAAGATATAAGAGCCGGCATATTGATTAATGACTTCTTTTGACACCGATTTCCATTGAGTCTCACCTAATAATTCTTTTTGGACAAGCGGCGGAGGTGTCAAATTCAGTCCTCTGTATACCGCCTGTCCTCCTCTGCCAAAATTATCACCATAGACATAGTATTCTTTTTCCGAAGCTTCCATTACGGTGAAAGTATCCCCAGGCTGAACAATTCCCTTTAGCTTGTCACGTGCAGCCTGCATCCGCTGATCGTATTGAGCAAGCCATGTTTTGGCTTCCTGTTCTTTTCCAAGCAGCTCACCAAAAGCTGTCAGTTCCTCATGCACATTCTTGTACGTTCCATAAGGAATCACGATGGTCGGAGCAATTTTACTGTATTTTTCATATTCAGAAGCATCTTTGGAACCAATCAGAATCAAATCCGGCTGCAGAGTCAATACTTTCTCAATGGATACACTTCCGCGGTCTCCAATGCTTGTAATTCCCTGTACAAGATCCTTCGAAAACGGATTATCCAGATAATATTTAACACTTCCCACAGGTTTAATTCCTAGTGCTAATAAATCATTCAGGTACAAATCCACTACAACCCGCTGAGGGTGAACCGGTATCTTAATATCTCCATGAATCGTTTTGACTGTTTTCGTTTCCTCTGATTTTTGTTCATTAGAAGTTTGATTCTGCTTTTCATCCGGCTGCTTTACGTTTCCACCACAGGCGGTAAGAACTAAAATGACTGACAGAAGCATCATCACAATCCACATTTTCTTTGTCAAACTCGTTCATTCCTCTCTCTATTTACGGCGTCATATCGACCTATTTACGTTCCATATTGAGCTTGGTGCAGGCGGCTATATGCCCCTTTTACTGCTAATAACTCTTCATGTCTGCCTTGCTCGGCAATCCCTTGATCTGCAACTACGATAATGCGGTCAGCATTTTTGATCGTTGCCAAACGATGCGCAATAACGAGTGTCGTACGGCCTTGGGATAGCTCTGTCAGCGCCTGCTGAATCGCGGCTTCTGTCTCTGTATCCAATGCTGATGTCGCTTCATCTAAAATGAGAATTGGCGGATTTTTAAGGAACATCCGGGCAATAGACAAACGTTGCTTTTGACCACCGGAGAGCTTCACACCTCGCTCACCGATCATTGTATCCAGACCATCCGGATATGAGCGAACAAGGTCTTCAATCTGAGCTCGACGAGCAGCATCCCAGATTTCTTCTTCCGAAGCATCCAGCTTACCATAAGCGATATTTTCACGAATCGTTCCATCAAAGAGGAATACATCCTGCTGTACGATACCAATCATGGATCGCAGCGATTCCAGCTTCATTTCACGGATATCCATCCCATCAATGGTAATGCTGCCTTCCTCGACATCGTAGAAGCGAGGCAACAAACTGCAAAGTGTCGTTTTACCTGCTCCTGAAGGCCCCACAAGTGCTACGGTTTCACCCGCATGGATAGATAGGTCCACTTTGCGTAATACCTTATCTTTGTTCTCGTAACCAAACGTTACACCTGCAAAGTGAATATCTCCGTTAAGATGGCTAACCGCCTTGGCTCCTGGCAGATCTTCTACATCCGATTCACTTTCCAGTAAATCCAGATACCGTCGGAAGCCAGCAATCCCTTTCGGATACGTTTCGATGACAGAATTAATTTGTTTAATCGGCCCCAGGAATACATTAGACAACATCACAAATGCGATAAATTCCCCGTAGGTCATCTGTCCTTCGATAACAAACCATGTTCCACACACAAGCACAAACAATGAAACCAGCTTCATTAGTATAAAACTAATTGAGGAATTCCAGGCCATAATCCGGTACGCGATCAGCTTCGTTTTACGGAAACGCCCATTATTTTCAGCAAAACGTTCCATCTCATGGGCTTCGTTGGAGAACGCTTGAACAACGCGAATCCCGCTGACGTTATTTTCAATACGAGCGTTGTAATCCGCAATATCAGAAAACATACGATGGAAAGCAGCAGACATTTTTCGGCTGAAATAAAGAGACAAGTAAATCATGAGGGGTACAATAATGAAAGTCAGTACAGCCAGCTTCCAGTTAATACCGAGCATGATACCAAAGGCTCCCCCCAGTGTCATCAATGCGATAAACAAATCTTCGGGGCCGTGGTGAGCAATTTCCCCAATATCCATCAGATCGTTGGTCATACGTGAAACGAGATGCCCTGTTTTGTTATTGTCAAAAAAGCGAAAAGATTGCTTTTGTACTCGATCAAACAGCTTTTTACGCATGTCCGATTCGATGTTGATGCCCAGCTTGTGCCCCCAATAGGTAACCACGTAATTCAGCGCAGCACTTATGACATAAATACCGAGTAGAGCTAGACAGGCATATAAAATCCATTTCCAGTTTCCGCTAGGCAGCAAATCATCGACCACCCGATTGACTGCAAGGGGAAAAGCCAACTCCAGCAGTGCAGCCAGCAAGGCACAAGAGAAATCAATGATGAACAAAGTCCGGTAAGGACGGTAGTATTCAAAAAAACGTTTAAGCATAGTCATTGCTTCTCCTTTCTAATTTCGAGCGATTATTTAGGATCGATGGAAAGCATGTTAACGGCTTCATCCAGCGATTTGTCAATAGCAAGCGGTGAGTAGGTAAACCACGGGTCGGCTTTGATGAAATACACTTTGTGGTTCTTGACAGCCGGGAGATTTCTCCACAGTGCACTTTGCTCAATTTGCTTAAGCATTCCGTCCTTAGTCGCTTCATCATAAACCAGCATAATAATACGGTCTCCTGACAGTTCGGGTAACTTTTCCATTGAAATGCTATCGTATACAAAGTTAAACTTCGGGTCATTTTCCAGCTTCTGTCGTATGTACTCAGGAGGATTCAATTCCAGTGAACGGTAAATGACATGTCCTACATTTCGCGCTCCATATACTCTTAGCACATCCTTACCGTAGGTCATATAAATGGTAACCGTTTCATCTTTTTTGAATTTTCCAGCCAGCTTCTTTCGACCTTCTTCAGCCTTTTTGTCGAAACTAGCGATCCACTGCTCGGCTTCCTTGTCCTTACCCAGCACGGCTGCGATATCCCGCAGTTGCTTAAATACATCCCCATCTCCAAACAAAACGACTACGGTTGGAGCAATTTTATCCAGCTGCTCTTTCACTTCTGGCGTGGTATCTTCTGTTGTGATGATCAGGTCCGGTTGTAGCTCCAGCACCTTTTCTACATTTGTCGGGTTCCCAATATCCGCAACTCCGTCAATCTTACCTTTTAAATATTCTCCTTCTAACAAATGGGAAGCAGCACCTGCAGGCTTAACTCCCAAGGCCAGCATAGCATCCAAATATTGTGTTGTGACGACTCGCTGTGGATTTGCAGGGATACTGATCTTATTGCCAGTAGCATCAGTATATTCGCGCATGACAACCGTTTTGGATTGCCCGGAAGGATCATTAGTGCTGGTCTTATCGTTTGTCTGGTTGTTGCTAGCTGCGTTTCCACATGCACTCAATACAACCATCAAAAGAACCACAAGACAAAGCGTGGATTCCCATTTTAATCTGTACCTTTGTTGCACAATATACGTCCTCCTTAGATATATACAATTCATAATATGATAGTGATTCTCATTATCATATAATTGTTATTCTATCTTTTACCGTCTCTTCTTACAATACAAAAATTAAAAACTTCCATTTATGTGGTATGTATCATCATCGTAGATTAGTCAAAAAAAGGACTGATGCGTATGTTTTGCATCAGTCCGAAGACTTAATATGTCGGGTCAAGTACCCATTTTATTTCGATTGGTCCACCAACTCCAGCTTAGCAGGAATTGATGTTTTCACGGTTTTACCTTGAAGTACATCCTTGGCTGCCTGCACCGCCAATTGTCCAATAAGCTCGGGTTGCTGAGCTACAGTGGCTGTCAGTTTCCCTTCCTTAATTGATTTAAGCGCATCCTCGTTACCGTCAAAACCAATGACTGGAATGTTCTTACCTGAGCTTTGGATTGCTTCGATAGCACCCAACGCCATTTCATCATTGTGGGCAAATACAGCCTGTACGTCCGGGTTTCCTTGCAGCAGATTTTCCATCACGTTCAAACCTTTGGTCCGATCAAAATCGGCCGATTGTTTTGCTATGACTTTCAGATCCTTATCTGCTACTTCATGGAAGCCTTTCCCACGTTCACGGGTAGCGGATGCTCCTGGAACACCTTCCAGCTCAATCACTTTGGCACCTTTTCCAACTTGATCAATCACATATCTGGCAGCCATTCGTCCTCCCTCTACGTTGTCTGAAGCGACGAGTGCTTTTACGTCTCCTTTGTCAGCAGAACGATCCAGTGTAATAACCGGGATGTTCAATGCATTCGCTGATTGTACCACAGTGGAGATGGCCGACGAATCTGTCGGATTAATGAGTAACGCGTTTACTCCCTGTTGAATCAGATCATCCACGTCATTACTTTGTTTCGCCGAATCATTTTGTGCATCCACAACAATGACCTGCATTCCTTGTTTTTTGGCCTCTGCCACAACTCCGTCTTTGAGAGAGACGAAGAATGGATTGTTCAGCGTTGAGATCGACAAGCCGATTTTAATGTCCTTCAGGTTCGCGGCCGCTTTAGGTTTGGCCCATTCGGGCGGTTCCAAGGAACACCCTGTCATGAGCAGGAGCAGCAAGGCAGTCATGATTAATATAAGCTTTTTCATATTTATGTGTCTCCTTCTACGCAGATTAGGTGTATTATGCGGATTTTTTACGGTCAATCAATACAGCAATAGCGATGACTATCCCTTTTACGACCATTTGATAAAAAGAGTTAACCCCCAGCAAGTTCAAGCCATTGTTTAGTGTACCGATGATAAGCACACCAATTAACGTACCTACGATTCGTCCGCGTCCTCCCGAGAGGCTTGTTCCACCTAATACGACAGCCGCAATGGCATCCAGTTCATAAGAAGTACCCGCTGTCGGTTGTGCCGAGTTCAAACGTGAGGTCAAGATAGCACCCGCCAACGCGGAAAGCATTCCAGCCAGAGAGTAAATCCAAATTTTCACACGCGGTACTTTAATACCGGATACAATCGAAGCCTTCTCGTTACCACCGATGGCATACGTTTTGCGTCCGAATGGTGTTTTATGCAAAATGATCCATAGGACAGCAAAGGTAATGAGCATCGTAATCGCTGGAACCGGAATACCGAACTGATAGCCACGACCGAACAATTGAAATACCAGACTGTCTCCGAGTCCTGTAATAGGGTTACCGTTGGTATAAACGAGTGTTAATCCTCTGAAAATGGTCATGGTTGCTAGTGTAGCGATGAACGGAGCCATTTTACCTTTCGTAATCATCAAGCCGTTGACCATGCCCATCACGCCACCCAATGCACAGCCAATGATAATCGCCAAAATAGGATCGAACCCGGCCAGCATCATATTTGCGACAAACGCACTGGATAGTGCTAATATGGAGCCGACTGACAAATCAATTCCGCCTGTGAGAATAACGAAGGTCATACCGAACGCAATTAACGCATTAATAGATACCTGGCGCAATAAATTCAAAATATTAAGCGGTTCCAAAAAGCTGGGATTTAAGACCGATACGATAATTACCAAAATAATGAGTCCCAACAACGGGCCAAGCTTCTGTGTGATTTGTGACATTTGAAAGCCTTTGCTGCTTTTTGATTCATTCATAGTTGTCATATTACTGTCCTCCTGTAGCTAGCGTCATAATATTTTCTTGTGTGGCTTCTTCCCTGCTCAGCTCTCCGCTGATCTTTCCCTCGTGCACCACGACAATACGATCGCTCATGCCGAGTACCTCAGGGAGTTCCGAGGATACCATGATAATCGCGACTCCACGTTCGGTCAGCTCGTTCATCAACTGGTAGATTTCCCGCTTGGCTCCCACATCCACACCTCTCGTCGGTTCGTCAAGAATGAGTACATTTGGACCAATACCTACCCATTTGGCAATAACCACCTTTTGCTGATTACCACCTGACAAACTGCGAACCGTTGTTTCGCCCGATTGGGTTTTAATTTGTAAGCGCTTAATTAAAGTGTTAACAAAATCTAGCTCTTTTTTACCTGAAATAAATCCTTTTGAAGTAAAGCTGAACAGATTTGGCAGCACCATATTTTCCCGGATGGAAAAGTCCAGCACCAAGCCCTCATCTTTTCGATCTTCTGTAATGAAGCCAATCCCTAGTTTCACCGCATCATCCGGCTTACGAATAGACACTTTTTTTCCACGCACATGAATCTCACCACGATCCAAAGCATCCAGTCCAAATAACGCCCGCATGATCTCGGTCCGTCCCGAGCCCATTAAGCCTGAAAAACCTACAATTTCCCCAGATCGTACAGTGAAATTCACATTTTCAAATAACCCTTTATGCGAAGCATTTTTGACCTCCAGCACCACTTCTCCCAAAGCAGGCGTTCTTACCGGGTAGCGTTCAGTCAGCTCTCTACCCACCATTTTCCGTACAACTTCATCAAAATGCGTATCGGGAATCGCCTGAGTATCCACCGTTTTCCCGTCACGCATGATGGTAATCCGATCACAGATCGCGAATATCTCCTCCATCCGATGTGAAATATACACAATCGAAACACCATCTTTTTTCAAGGAAGTAATAACCTCGAACAGCTTCTGAATTTCTCGTTCGGTTAAGGCGGCTGTCGGCTCATCCATCACGATAACTTTAGCATCCGTCATGAGTGCTTTGGCAATTTCAATCATCTGCTGTTGACCCACTGAACAATCGCCTGCTTCACCGTTCAATGGAAGATTTACCGAAAGCTTGCTGAATTGTTCATTTGCTAGCGCTTTCATTTTGGAGCTGTCTAGTAAGCCCCACTTGGATGTCATTTCCTTGCCGATAAATAGATTTTCCAGCACGGTCATCTCCGGCCACACATTCAGTTCCTGGTGAATAAAAGCAATTCCTTTTTGCTCCGCTTCTTTGGGGTCGGCAAAATAGGTTTCCTGACCGTCAATGATGATCGTTCCCTCATCTCGCCGATGCAGTCCGATTAAAATATTCATCAGCGTTGATTTGCCTGCACCATTCTCACCCATGAGGGCATGTACTTCTCCTTCACGAAGATCAAAGTCAACACCACTCAGTACCTGATTGGTTCCAAAGGCTTTGTGAATTCCTTTCATTTGAATCTGCATGCTGTACCCTCCTTTTTATTCAACATTGATTTATCCAAAATGAACTCCTGCCTGCAAAATACAATTGGCAAACGGCTTAGCCTCTCCTGTACGAATGACCGCCTTCGCATACCGGGTCAGCTCCTTGAATTGTTCATGAGGGCAAAACTCAATGACGGCTGCCTGCTTATTAAGCTGTGGCTGTTCTAATTGCTCCCCTGCAAAGGTGCGCATAATATACTGTAATGCTTGTTCATTTTCTTGTTTAATTTCTTCGGCCAGCATTACTTTTTCGATCACCATATCTGCTGCAATGACATCAACGACGTCCTGAAAGGATGGAACCCCCAATTTAAGGGCCAAATCAATTTTGGTAACGCCTTCAGGAACAGGTAAGCCAGCATCAGCCACGACAATATAGTCTGTGTGGCCGAGATCCGACAGTATTCTGGATATATGACTGTTTAGGATTCCATGTTTCTTCATATTATATTTGCTCCTCCACTTCACGTCGGGTTGGCATTCCACCTTGGGCTCCAAATTTGGTTACGGACAATGACGCAGCACGATTAGCAAATTTCACACTGTCTGCCAACGAATTTCCTTCAGCCAATGCCACTGCAAAAGCAGCGTTAAACGTATCTCCTGCACCTGTTGTATCAACGGCTTCTACTTTATAAGTAGGAACCACGACTTCCTGTTCTCCGTCGAAGAATCGTACACCGTTGCTGCCCTCAGTCACAAACAGCTTGTTGGGATATTTGCGCAACGCTTCTTGCAGGCTCATATCCTTAAACATAATGGCAGCTTCATGCTCGTTTGGCGTAATGTAGGTCGCATTTGCAATTACGCTTTCTTCCACTTCACGAGCCGGGGCTGGATTCAGCAACAAGGGTACCTGGTACTTCGCACAAATTTCGCTTACATAAACAACCGTTTCCGACGGTATTTCCTGTTGAATTAACACAATATCCGAACTTCGAATGACGTCAAGTGCTTCTTCCACATAGGCGGGTGTCACTTCATTATTTGCTGCTTTTACCACGACAATACTGTTATCACCTTCAGCTAGTACAATATGCGCTGTACCGCTTTCCATATGTGTAACCGGTTTCACATAGCCAGTATGAACATGATTTTCTTCAAAATTCCGTAAAATCTGTTCTCCAAAATGGTCATCCCCTACACGTCCAATCATCGTAACGTCTGCTCCGAGTCGTGCTGCGGCTACTGCCTGATTGGCTCCTTTACCTCCAGGTACGGTTGTAAAGCTTTCACCCAATACCGTTTCACCAGCACCGGGACGTTTGGACGAAGTAACTACGAGATCCATAGAACTGCTTCCGATAATTGAAATTTTAGCCATCATGATCCACCTTTCTTGTCGTTTCCCGTTCTATAAATTTGACGGGCAATTGTATGCTTGAATAGGTAAGTACTTTCGAATGAAGATTAGGTACGCTTGACTTCGTTACTTGCGACTGCTCAATCAACTGAATGAGTAGCCCTGCTGCTTCCCAGCCCATTTCATAAGCAGGTTGTCGGATCGTTGACAAAGGCGGGAATAACAAACTACTTAATGGTATATCATCAAACCCGATAATTTGAACATCATCCGGGATTTTCTTTCCTAATCTATGTGCCTCATGCATCACCGCTGTAGCCACGATATCGTTACTTGCGATAACTCCGTCCGTATCCGGGTACTTGCTAAACAGCTCTTTGGCCCACGACTCGGCCTCCTTGAACGAAAAGGAGGTTGTCTCGACCACATGGTAAGCAATTCCGGATTGCTGAAGCTCTTCAACCGCCCCGCGAAAACGGTCTTGTGCTGGACGAATATGTGCAGGGCCCTGCATGACTGTAATTTGTTTGCTGCCGCGGGCAACCATTTCTTGAGCAGCCAAGCAACCGCCATGGGCTCCATCTGCATATACGGAGAGGCTGTCACTGGAAGTTCGATCGAGAAAAACGACCGGGATCTTCAGTTTGGCATAACAATCGGCATCGGGATCATTGGTAGAAGAAATAACACCAACGACATTATTTTGAACAAAAGTATCCATGTAATCCAATTCTTTTTGGCGATCTTCATCACTATTACCGAAAATAATCCGAAAATCATTTTCCTGCATTCGATCCTCCACCCCACGAGCTAACAAGGGAAAGTAAGGGTTCGTAATATCCGGCAGCAGCAGGCCGATTAATCTGGATTTCTTTTTATACAAAGAACGTGCAACTTCATTAGGCTTGTAATTTAACTGCTTCACAGCAGCCTCTACCTTTCGCCGTGTATCCTCATGTACATATCCAGTTTCATTAATAACTCTGGATACGGTCGCTACGGAAACACCTGCAAAGCTGGCGACTTCTTTAATTGTTGTCATAGTGTAGGTTCAACTCCAATGTGTAACCGGTTACACATATAAAATATCACAGCATTAATTTTTTGACAAGCATTAATTATTTGCACGTTGAATGCTTTAGCTTTATAATTCTTATTGTAACTAATGAAGTTCCACCTTAATACACATTCTAAAGGGGGGAGCACCACTCCCAGTTACTCAATAAAATACGTATACATGGAGGCTTTTTCCTTATGAATATCGAAGTTTGGTCTGATTATATGTGTCCATTCTGTTATATCGGCAAACGCCGTTTGGAGCAAGTATTACAGCAATTCCCACATCGCAATGAGGTGCAATTGACATTCAAGAGTTTCGAATTGAACCCGAATGCTGTGAGAGATAGTGGTAAAACGATCAATGAAGAACTATCAGCTAAATATGGGGTCAGTCTGCAAGAGGCTCAGGCTATGAATGATCGAATGAACGAAAACGCACGCTCTGCGGGTCTTGATTATAATATTCATGCCATGGTGCCGACGAACTCTCTTGATGCTCACCGCTTAACACTTTGGGCTCAAACACAAGGCAAAATGCTGGAGCTGAGCGAGCGTTTATTCCAAGCTGTTTTCATCGAAGGCAAGCATACAGGGGATCATGAAGTGCTGGTAGCGCTGGCTACTGAAGTTGGTTTGGATCAAAAGGAAGCGGCTGCTATATTAGCCAGTGACCGTTTTACCGACGAAGTTAGAGCTGATGAAGCCGAAGGCGCTGAATTGGGTGTTCAGGGTGTGCCATTCTTTGTATTTGATCGAAAATTTGCTATTTCTGGTGCCCAGCCGGAGGAAGTATTTCATGATGCGCTTCAAAAAGCATGGGATGAACGCTCACCTTTCACCATGATAAGCGGCAGCTCGTCCAAACAAGATGCAGGTGGTTTATGTACCGATGAGGGTTGTGAGCTTCCAGGCCGTGAGGGCTGAACAGTCCGTGAATGAAGATTTTCTACTTCCTAAATAAATTTTAAAAAAGCGTGCCAGCACTCAATTAAACCTGAGGCTGGCACGCATCTTTATTTTATAACGATTTAATCATTCCGCCATCCACAAGGATGGTACTCCCTGTCAAATAGGATGAAGCTGAAGACGCCAGAAAAGCAACAACTTTACCGAACTCTTCAGGCTCTCCATACCGTCCCAATGGAATGCCCTCTTCTGCTTGTTTGCGAACCTGATCCGTCGTTTGCTGGGTTTTCTCAGCTCGATGCTCGTCCAAGCTACGCACGCGATCAGTTGCAATTCTCCCCGGTGCTACAGTATGTACCAGAATATTATGAGGAGCTAATTCCAGAGACAATGTTTTTGCCAATCCAGCAACTCCAGTACGCAGCGTATTTGAAATGATTAACCCCGGAATTGGCTGCTTAACTGAGGAAGAAGCAATATTTAAAATCCTACCGCTTTGTTGTTTTTTCATATATGGTAACACTTCACGGATCAACCGGATATGACTAAGTAAATTTTGTTCAAAGGCCTGCATCCACACTTCATCTGTAAAATCATCAAAGGTACCGGCAGGAGGCCCACCCGCATTGTTAACCAAAATATCTACGGTGCCAAACAAATCAGCTGTACGGCGGATGGCCTGGGAGATATGTTCTGGTTTTGTTACATCGCAAACTACATATTCAACGCGGCCACTCGCTGTTTCCAGTAATTCCGCCTGCGTCCGCTGAAGCTCTGCTTCGTTCCGTCCTGAAATGACGACATTCGCACCCTCGCGTGCCAGCTCTCGTGCGCTTGCCTTGCCGAGTCCTTTACTGGAACCTGCAACAAAGGCTGTTTTTCCCGTTAATCCTAAATCCATCTATGACACTCCCTTTTCTAAGCGTTCTCTATTTAATTGTACACATGACCAGCACATAATGCGAATAGCTTGGTAGTATTATGAAGGCTATCTATCTTCTCACCATTAAAAAGAATACGAAATCATTAATTGCAAGGTAAAACAAAAAGGCCTGACAGTTAGTCAGGGCCCTTTTTGTTTACAGCACGTTAAGATGTTGATGCAGGTGTTGTTGTTGTCTGCTCGTATACAACAACGGACTGGCTCTCAGGCTCCCATTTTACATTTGTCCCCAAGGCCTCTCCGATTACCCTTACAGGTACCATTGTCGTCCCATCCACTATGGATGCTGGCTGCTCGATAGAATACGGCTGACCGTTAATATATGCTTTTGGACTGTTAACAAATAATTTGACGGACACGCCGTTACGGGTGACAGTAACAGCCTTTTCTTTCGGATCCCAGGAAACCTTTGCATCCAAAGCTTCGGAAGCTGTTCTAAACGGAACAAGTGTGGTCCCATTGCGGTTAATCGGTTTGGCATCGTATTTTTCACCATTCACGAACAGCTTCATACCCGACGGCCGTCCGGCCTTCTTCGAGAATTCACCCAGCTTTTTGTAGCTGTCCAGATCGGACACATTAGCCAGTACCGCCTCCTCCTGCATGTAAACGGCATCAGTCACATTTCCGTTTTCAGCCAGTAGCTCAGCTGCCTCAGTCAGTGCTTTACCAGAATTCCGGATCAATTCAAGTTCAGCAACCTGCTCCGGAGTCAAACGGTTTGGGTATTTCGTAAGCAGCAGATTCGCAATAACCGCTCCTGCCGGCTTATCCTTCGTATTTTCTACCGCGTGAAGCAGACCCTTATAACCGTTGCGTCCCTTGTGACCATTATGGTCTTTGGACTCCTCGTATGTATCATCTGTTACTGCAACAGGTTCGGTTTTTCTGATTTCTGCGTGTTTGTCTTTTTTACTGTTTTCATCCTTTTTCCCGGATGCTTTGTCTTTTTGTTTTTTGGACTGATCATTGTCTGAGTCATGGGGATTGATTGGCTCTTCCCCGCTCTTTTCATTCCCGTCTTTAACAGACGTCTTTGCTTCCTGTTTGTTCTCCTGATCATTTCCGCGTCCCTGCTTGGCTTCAGCGGTTCCCGCTGCCAAACCCAAGACCAGTATACACGCTAGTAAAGCTGTCCAAGTGTTTCTCATGATGCGATTCCTCCTTATAGTAAAGACCGGGCTCAAATGTCCCTAGATGTATTAACGGCTTCTCTAAGCTGATTTTTTATCTTTTCTTATCTAATGTGTGAGACACTACTATAGCTGCAGTCCATATTGTCAAAATCACTATAAAATTTTATTATACGCCTAACCTATTTACACAGTATAATGAGAATTACACATGCATTTTTAAGAATCAGCCTTTACATTCGCATAATAGAAAGAAGATGAAACAGACATGTTCGGCACCATTCTTTTGGACGTTGTTTTACCTATTTTTGTACTTATCGGTTTTGGTTGTATCATGCAATATTATTTTCGACTGGATTTGTATACCTTAGCTAAAATCAATTTTTACTATATCACCCCCGCAGTTGTGTTTACAGGTCTTTATAACTCGGAAATTTCTTTAATGCTCATGGGTGAGGTTTCACTTTTTTATGCCTTGTACATAGCTATTCTGTACGTAATCAGCACTACCGTCGCCAGATCTCTGAAATACAGCCCCGGAATGCGCGGAGCTTTTACAAATAGTGTGATGCTAGATAATTCAGGAAATTATGGTCTGCCAATCAATCAGTTGGTGTTCAAAGGTGACCCGTTGGCCATTTCCGTTCAAGCTCTGATTATGACCTTTCAAAGCTTTGTCACTTTTACATACGGCACTTTTGTTGTGCAAAACGGCAAGGCCAATACTCGAAAAATATTAATTAATTTTTTAAAAATGCCTGTTCCCTATGCGCTTGCGCTAGGTTTGCTCCTAAATCTGCTGCATAGTCCATTGCCTAATTTACTGGCTGAACCTTTGAATTATATTAGTCAGTCGATGGTTGCCGTGGCTCTGCTTACTTTGGGAGCACAAATTGTGCAATATCCCTTTCGTTTGCGCCGGACAGCCGTGTACATCAGTATGGTACTGCGCCTGATTGCTGGTCCAATGGTCGGTTTTATGCTCGTCTTGCTGTTGGGTCTTAAGGGGATTCCGGCTCAAGCCTTGCTCATTGCATCGGGTATGCCTACCGGCGTTAATACAAGTATTTTGGCGGAAGAATATAAAAATGAACCCGATTTTGCCGCACAAACAGTATTACTTTCTACGATTGTGAATGTCATTACGATGACACTGTTAATTTCAGCATCTCGGCATCTTGTTTGAGGTGTATGATAAATATAAAAAATGGATTAGAGACGCTTTTTGTCTAAGGACAGGAGCGTTTCTTTTTTGAGATAAAAGAACATATGTTCGTGTTAGTGTTTCTTTTTTCTACTTAAAGTGGTGTGTTTGTTTTGTGGAGATCGTATGCGAGAAAGAGTTTTTTTTCTATTATGAATTTTTCATATAGTGAAATAATTATATTATATAATTTGAATCTCTATTAGTAGCTGTTTTCAACTTGTCGTTGCTTTTTCCCCAAAAAAAGAATGCGGGACAACAGGTCGTCAAAAATAAAGCCAGCTCACTCATTAGAGTGGCTGACTTAGGATTATCCTTATTAAGGTTTAGGGCTCAATTCCCCATTGCTTGCTTCCAGACAGGTAAGCGGTTATTTTAGCAGAATCTTGTAAACTGTTTGCTGTGGGATTAAATGAATAATCATCGGTTTGTGTGTAACTGCTCCAGTCCTCTTTGGATATCCGGGTTTGCAACTCCACACTTTGACCGGGTTCTAAAGAACCCGCAGCCGATTTAAACCCGATTTCTGCATAAGAATCTGCCCCTGGCTTCGCATTGGATAATGTTTTGAAGCTAGCAATCACATTCCCTGTACCGACGCTCGACCAATCCGTGAAGAAATTTTGTGCTTTCTCCCCGTTAATGGTGTAATAATAACGCAATGTCACGTCTGCTAGGGAAATTGATGAGGTTCCCGTATTGGTTATTTTAAATTTGGAACTGATTGTATTGCTTGTGGCGGATACATTCCCATTGAAGGTTTGCACCTTCAGAACGCCCTCGCCTGTTCCCGGCTCACTTGGCGTATCCTCTTTCACCGTAATCGTAAACAACGCATCATTGCCTGTACTAAAATGGAAGTTTAGTGCTGTCTCTCCTTTAGGAAGTTTAGATAAATACTTGTTGGTAAGAACGACTGTTTCTTCACTAAGCGTATAATCTTCACCTTTGTTCAACACCACACTCCCCTGCTTAATAGCTTCTAGCGTATTGCCGTTAAGTGTTAGCTTGACAGTAAGATCCGTATTGCTGGTATCCACTCCATAGGTTGCAGTCGTTGGTGTAATACTTGCTTGCCCGGTAGACGGCTGATCACCACCCACACGATCTGCCACCAGAATGCCGCGGCCATTCGTTCCCAGATAAGCACGTCCATAAACCCGAGGGTCCCCAATAATTTTGGTCACTCGAGCATATTGATGCTTGTCGTCATTAATGCGCGCCCAGTTTGCGCCAGCATCGTCCGAACGGTAAAATCCACGTGTACCATCAATTTTACCAACGATAAATACCGCTGCATTCGTACGGTTCGGCGCTGCCTTACCAAAGCCTACAAAATCCGCTTCCTGCACATTATCGAGTTTGGTGAATGTAACACCTGAATCCTTGGAATGCCATAAGCCGTATGGTCCTCCATCCTCGGAGCCTCCGGCGAACCACACATCTCCTTCTGCTCCTCGTACAGCATCAATATCAGCATTGCCTGCTGTCGGCAAGCCAGTTACCGCTGATGGCGTAAAGGATACGCCTCCATTGGTGCTCACATATATTTTCCCGGAGGCAAATGCGTAATATTTATTAGGGTTCACTCGGTCAGAGACGATCTTTGCATTCGCTGGAATCCCTGTGCTTGCTGTCCATGAGTTGCCGCCAGTTTTGGAGTAGAACACACCTTTGTCTGATGTACTCCACAGCAAGCCATTACCATCTGTTGCTACGGCGATGCTGCCTCCTCCTGCTGTACCGGAAGGCTCACTATTTGCTTTATACCAGTTGGCTCCTCCATCATTGGAAAAACCGATGGATTTGGCATTTGGATCTTTTTTATAATCCGCTTTACCTACTCGGGCCATAAAAGAAGGATTCAGCTCGGCATAATCAATGCTTTCGCTGCTTGTAAAGGTCGGATTATCCAGCATTTTAGCTGGAGCCTTGAATAAATCGTCATGTCTGAATCCAGAGACATCACCTACTGCGCTCACCAAAGGCGCGCCGGTTGGAGGGCTCACCAGATCCAAAATTGCCGTTTCCTCTACCCCTTTAGCGGCTACTGAAATATCCAGCTTTCCGCCTTTATCCCAATTGGTCAGATTTTTAGAGCCATAAATCGTAGCTCCGGTGCCGTACAACATATGGTCTGAATTAAATGGATCTATCTCCAGATCTCCAATCATCCACCCCAGCTTGGGCGATACTTCCGGTGGTGCAGGGTTGGCATTGAAAGTCAGCCAAGGCGCACCGCTTATATCCAGATTGTATTTCAGCTTACGAGACGGATAACCATCAAATTCCCAAATAGGATTCCAAGTTGCCCCACTATCAGTGCTGCGATAAATCGTTTCATCCGGCCACCAGGCATTCAACGTAGCAACCATGAGTGTACCTGGCTTCTGGGCATCCACCGTCAGTCCACCATATCCAAAATGATTGTCCGCACTACTGCTACCTATGGGGCTAATGTTAGTCCATTGCCCGCTTGCTGTATTCAATTTCCACAGTTCACCCTTTGATCCATCATATGGACCTGCTCCATCGCTATAAGAAATATATAGATTGCCGTCCGGTGATAACACACCGTGATGTGGCAAATAGCCCGTAGGCTGTCCCGCTATAGCAGACCAGGTTGTCCCGCCATCTGTACTGCGATAGACACTTTGCTTTTTATCTGCAACACCTACATAGATCGTCTGCGTTGCTTTACTGGAAGAGCCTGTTTTTTTGTCAAAGGTGATCCACGCTAAACCGACAATGTCGCTGGTATATTCATTGGAAGGGTCCTGTACATACGTCCCTGGATTCGGGAAACTGCTTACCTTGCTCCAAGTTGCTCCAAAATCAGAGCTTTTCCATAGTCCATTACCACTTCGAGCTCCAAAGAACAAAATATTATTTTTATTTGGATCAATCGTCAGACGTTCACCCATTGAACGCCCCGGCATATTGCCCCCCACCTTAAAAGGAAGCTTGGTTGTCTGCCACGTATTGCCCCTGTCGATGGAACGCATAATTTGCCCGTTTTGTTTATCCCATGAATTAGTATACGTACCTGTAGCTATATATACACGATTCGGATCAACAGAATCAGTCGCTAGTGCATCGACACCATTTTTGTTCCAATCCTCCCAGCCCACAGAATCCGTCAGCGGAATCCAACTCTCATTGGCAGCATTCCAGCGGTAAGCTCCTCCAATATCTGTACGGGCATAGATCAGGTCTTTTTCCGTTTCATTAAAAATAATGCCAGGTACAAAACCACCTCCTCCACCCGTAACCACACTTTTCCAACTGTAATCGTCACTTGGAGCAGCATGAGTCGGCGCTATCATTCCTGTCCAGGAAGCACCCGCTACCACAAGCGCCAAACAAGCAATTCTCAACCTGTTTTTTGCCTTAGTCAATGAATTCAACCTCCTTCTTCATTATCAATTGAATATGCGAGTCATTTTGAGATAAAAGTAATCAGCCGATTCTGAATTCGTTCCTATCGTTATCGTTGCTTCTCACAATTCTGACAAATGTCCTCTCAGACTCACCCCCATTCATTCCCAATAAATACGGTGCAACACTGGTTTTGTTAGCGCTTACATCGGTGTCTTGCTCAATAGATTCGTCATCTTTTTCCCATTTCCTTGTGCGAAAAATCAAGATAATACAATTTTATCTCCTGCTCCGCAGCTTATAATAGGAGGTTTGAACTTCCTTCAGAGTTAATACCTTTTATTTAATTCTATTATGAATTTTTCATATAGTGAATTAATTACTTAATTTTCATTCTTTATGGGTGTCAAAATACTTGGATTTACAACAAAAAACCGCGCTATGCGCGGTTCCAGCTTCGTTAATATGTCGTCAGTCATAAACATATGCCTATTATTGCAAGTATTCAAGCGCCAGTGCTAAAAAAATATGCCCTGAGACGAGCAATGCCCGCTCATCAAAATCAAAGTGAGGATGGTGATGAGCAAAATGCGTTCGTTCATCCTCATTGCGTGCACCCACATGAATGAAGGCTCCCGGTCGATGCTCCAAATAATAAGCAAAATCCTCTGCTCCCATGACCGGCTTCAAATCCAAAAAAGCGTCTGCTCCATACAGTCTGCCGATGAGCTCGCGTACACGTTCCGTTTCGGCTTCGGCATTCACCAAAGAAGGATAGCCATTCAGATAGTCAATTTCGTATCCGGCATGATAAGCCTCAGTCAACCCCTTGACGATACTGCGAATTTCATTCTCGGCTTCCTTACGCACTTCCTTATTAAACGTACGTACGGTGCCTTCAATTTTAGCCTTATCTGCAATCACATTAAAGGCAGTTCCAGCTTGAAATACCCCAATCGTTAACACTGCTGATTCAATAGGGTCCACCCTGCGACTAACCACCTGCTGCAACCCGTTCACAATTTGACTGCCGATAACAATAGAGTCCACCGTCTGATGCGGTCGTGCGCCATGCCCGCCTTTACCGTTGATCTGGATCGTAAACGCGTCGACAGCCGCCATCGCAGGCCCACTCTTTAATCCAATTTTACCAAAAGGAATTTCAGATGCGAGGTGAATACCATATACCGCCTCTACCCCATCCAGACAGCCATCCTCAATCATAAACTTGGCTCCGCCAGGCGGTTTTTCTTCCGCATGTTGAAAAATAAACACAAGCTTTCCCTTCAGCGCCTCACGGTTATGGCTCAACACGCGTGCCACTCCAAGTAACGCAGCCGTGTGACCATCATGTCCGCAGGCATGCATAACGCCCGGAACGGTCGATTTATAAGGCACATCCTTTTCATCCTGAATGGGAAGTGCATCAAAATCAGCACGAAATGCAATCGTTCTACCTGGCTGACCGCCTTCTAAAAACCCGAGCACACCGTTTCCACCCACATTCGTTCTTACCTCAATACCAAAAGAGCGCAATTGATCGGCGATAAATGCAGACGTATTCGTTTCTTCAAAAGACAGCTCGGGATGCTGATGTAGATGTCTTCTCCACGCAATCAGCTCTTGTTCATCATCTTTTAATTCCTGAACCCATTTATCTAGCATAATACCCTCTTTTCCTATTGAATTTATATACTTCTATCCTTATCTTACCATGAACGGCCTGTAGAATGTAGCTCTCTTATCATGCCGATAGCAGATCAAAGGAAGGGGTTGAACCTAGGCCGGGTAATGACAAGCGGCATAATGTCCTGTGCTAATTGCTGTCAGCTCAGGTGCTTCCTCACGACAACGCGAGGTCGCTAGTGGACAGCGGGTATGAAAACGACAGCCGGATGGCGGCTTCGCAGGCGAAGGAATCTCACCTTGTACCGTAATTAGCTCCCG
The DNA here is from genome assembly GCF_038002205.1 of Paenibacillus sp. FSL R7-0340. NCBI lineage: Bacteria > Bacillati > Bacillota > Bacilli > Caryophanales > Paenibacillaceae > Paenibacillus > Paenibacillus sp. FSL R7-0340. The sequence goes on along the minus strand of NZ_JBBOBY010000001.1, from coordinate 2,990,549 downwards.
ACGGTTTTTCGGATTTGGATTAGGTATCGAGGCAACAAGCCCCCGGGTATACGGATGGGCAGGATGCCTGAACAACTCGTCACTTGGCGCAATTTCTACAAGTTTCCCCAAGTACATAACCCCTATCCGATCTGAAATATGGCGGACAATGTGCAATCCGTGTGCAATAAACAAATAGGTTGTATCCAGCTTACGCTGTAAGTCCTGAAGCAGATTGACAATTTGTGACTGAACGGAAACATCCAAAGCCGACACTGCCTCATCCGCCAAAATAAACTGCGGTTGCAGAGCAATGGCACGGGCTATCCCGATTCGCTGCCGCTGTCCTCCCGAAAATTCATGCGGAAACCGCGTAACCAGCGAAGGTGATAATCCAACAGCGCTCAGGAGTTCTTCCACCCGTTCCTGCTTTGCCTTGCCATACAACCCTTCATGAACCGCAAGCGGCTCCCCTATGATATCTCCCACATTCCACCGTGGATCAAGTGATCCGTAGGGGTCTTGAAAAATCATCTGCATATCACGGCGAACGGATCGCAACTCAGAATTTCCTAAACGTGTCAGCTCCCGATCCTGGAACCATACCTGCCCTGAGGTCGGACGTTCCAGCTGCATCAGCAGCCGGCCTAAAGTAGACTTACCGCTGCCGGATTCTCCGACCAATCCAAAGGTTTCGCCCTGCCGGATTGAGAACGATACATCATCCACCGCCCGGATCGAAGCACCCGTCCGACCGGGAAAGCTTTTTTTCACCGGATAATACTTGCGAATTCCATCCACTCTAAACAAGTCCTGCTTGTTCTGGACGGTTTCCGTGATAGTCTCATTGGATTTAGGGGAGTTCTTTACCTGTACGCCATGACTGCTCACCTTAGCCCCATCAACAGCAGATACGTTCGTCAATTCTTCCTTTACTTCGGTTGCCTTTGCAACAGCATCTGCCGTGATCTGCCCTTTCACCGATAGCTCTGTAATAAACCAATCGCCGGACGCAGCCAATTGCTCCGAATGCCAGCAAGCTACCTCGCGTTCATCCTTGGCTGCCAGCGGTGGCGCTTCGTTTTTGCATTGATCTGTCGCATGCGGGCAACGCGGGTGAAACAAGCAGCCGGAAGGCAATGCACTCAGGCTCGGAATTGCCCCCGGGATCGAAAACAGCTTGCTGCTGCGATCTGTATCCAGTGTAGCCACCGAACGAAGTAACCCTCTAGTGTAAGGGTGCAATGGCAGCTCGAACAGTTCTTCCGTTACTGCTTGCTCCACAACTCGACCGGCATACATCACAACAATTCGATCCGCAACCTCTGCGGCAATACCCAAATCATGCGTAATCAACAGAATCGACATGTTGAATTCTGTCTTTAATTCCTGAAGCAATTGCAAAATTTGTGACTGAATCGTTACATCCAGCGCCGTTGTTGGTTCATCCGCTATTAGCAGCTCAGGGCCACATGAAAGTGCCATTGCAATCATCGCCCGTTGTAGCATCCCACCGGACAGCTCTCCGGGGTATTGCTTCATACGAATTTCCGGTTCAGGAATCCCTACCCTGTTCAGCAAATGAACCGCATGAGCCCATGCTTGCTTTCGTGTCTTCCGGTCATGCTCCATGATGATTTCTATCAGCTGATACCCGATAGTGTACACCGGATCAAACGCCGACATCGGCTCCTGAAATACCATCGCCATCTTTTTACCACGAAGTGAGCGTAATTCCTGCTGTGACAAAACGGTCAAATCTATGCCCTGCAACCGTATTTGTCCTTGGGCAATTCGTCCGTTCTCATAATCGATTAGCCGCATAATCGCCTTGGAGGTAATCGTTTTTCCGCTGCCAGATTCACCGACGAGGCAGACCGTTTCTCCCGCCCTGATCGTCAGTGATACGTTGTCGAGTGCTTGCAGCAAACCTTTTTTAGTGTGAAAATCGACCGACAAATGTTCAATCTCCAGCAATGATGACAAACGAACTCCCTCCTTCTATAGCACTTAAGAATAGGCTTCCTGATGCTAGTTTGCGTTCTTTTTCGGGTCCAACTGGTCTCTCAGCTTGTCGCCCAAAATATTGACTGACAACACAAACAACGTAATGGCTAGGCCAGGAAAGGTACATATCCACCAAGCTACTGTCAAATATCCTCGTCCTTGAGACAATACTGTTCCCCAATCTGGAATTTCCTTTACCGTGCCAAGTCCCAGAAAGCTTAATCCCGATCCGGCCAAAATAGCGCTACCGATGCCAAGCGTCGCCATCACGAGCAAAGGGGACAAGGAATTAGGAAGCACATGACGCCAAAAGATGCCGAAAGGTGTAACTCCGATGGAACGCGAAGCAATGACGTAAGAACGTCCTTTTATACTCATAATTTGGCCTCGCATAACTCTTGCATAACCGGGGACAGCAGATATGGCTACCGCCAGCACAATATTGAACAAGCTTGGGCCAAGAGCCGCCGCAATCGCCAAAGCCAGCAGAATTCCGGGAATAGTCATCAAAATATCTATAAATCGCATCAGTATCGAATCCACTGTACCGCCAATGTAACCTGAGAGCGCACCAATAATTCCACCCACCAGACCGCCGACGAGTACCGACATAAAGCCAATAAATAGAGAATCCCGACTTCCGTGAACAACCAGACTGAATACATCCCGCCCAAAATAGTCCGTTCCGAACCAGTGAGACGCACTTGGTCCTTGTAATATATGGTCGCTTAACATTTCTGTGGGTGCATAAGAAGCAATCCATTGCGGAAACGCCGCACAGACGATTACGAACACAATAATCAGTCCCGCCGCATATAAGAACCCATCCGACACTCCACCGAGCCGCCACCTTCCAGTTTGCCGAGCTACCCGCAGCTTTCTTTCCTTCCAAATTGTTTTGGCAGCCATTGTTTCTCTCAACCGACTTCCTCCTCCCTGAATCCTTCCGGCTTACGCCGAGCGTCTAACCCTTGGATCAATGAACGTATACGATATATCCACCAGCAGATTTACGATCACATACATGATGGCAGAGAACAATACAACTCCCTGCACAACTGGCAAGTCTTTAGCCATAATTGCGTCCGCAATTAAACGCCCAATGCCTTGCCGTGAAAATACCGTCTCACTCACAACTGCTCCGGCCAGCATTTCTCCCATCAGCATCCCGATCATCGTTATCGCTGGAATCAACGCATTGCGTAGCGCATGGCGATACATAATAACCTTCTCAGACAAACCCTTGGAACGGAGCGTTACGATGAACTGCTCATTAATGACTTCCAGCATACTGTTACGCACCATTCTGACAATGAACCCTGCACCGACAATGCCCAAAGTGAGAGACGGAAGCACAAGAGTTTTCCAACCGTCCGAGCCCATAGCAGGCAGCCATCCCAAGTGAATGGAGAAAATAAGCAACAGCAGAATGCCTGACCAGAATGTGGGCATAGAAATGCCGAACAATCCAACGATTCGAGCGATGATATCAATCGGTTTATCCCGATGAATGGCCGACAGCACTCCAAGCAGGACACCAATAATGACCGAAATAGCAGAACCGGCAAGCGTCAGCGCCAGTGTAGGCGGGAGATTGACCCATATTTTAGGCAGCACCGGATCAGCATTGAGCAGTGATTTTCCAAAATCACCTTGTAGCAGATTTCCGAAATAGTTCAAAAACTGAACATGAAAAGGCTGATCCACTCCCAGCTTATGACGCAAATTGGCGATCATCTCTGGCGTGGCCGTTGAAGGGTCAAAAATCGAATCCACCGGGTCCCCCGGGAGCAGATACAAAATGCTGAATACTAAAATGCAGGAACCCAGAATGACCAACAAAGAAGTAACCAGTCTTTCTGCAACAGCTCTGATCATAGCCCACACTCCTTCCTTACTGGATGGTCCCCAGAAATTATTTAGCAATACTATTTTTGAATACGCACATCGTTAAAGAGCGGATAACCCACTAAATCGAATTTGAGACCCTGCACTGACTTGGCTGCTCCAACCGTATAAGGGAAAACATAAATCGGAATGATGACGGCCTGATCACGTATTAGCTGTTGCACCTTTTTATAAATCTCCTCCCGCTTGGCATCGTCCTGTTCAATAGCTCCCTGCTCCAACAGCTTGTCGACCTCTGGATTGGAGAAGTTAGGAAGTGTAGGCCGCTGATTTGGTGCCGCTGTGTGGTAAAAAGCATATAAAGCGTTCGGGTCCACATTGACCTGGCTATTTCCGTAGAAATCATAGTTTCCGTTCGTATATACAACTGTTGCAATATCCTTGGTAATTTCAATCTTCACATCAACACCGATTTTCTTCAGCTGCTGCTGAATAATGGCTGCAATGTCGTTCCGTTTTTCACGGTTCGGTGTGCCGTCTACATAATGCAGCGTAAGACGTTGTCCATCCTTCACCCGGAAACCATCCGTTCCCTTAACCCACCCCAACTCATCCAGTAACTGATTGGCCTTGTTAAGATCAGGCTGTAAACCGTTTTCCAGTGATTTATCATATCCAAAAATACCTGGAGTGAGTGGCGACCAAGCCTGTTCATAAGTTCCTAGATACAGCGTTTTGACGACCGTCCCCACATCAATACCATATTGTAATGCCTGCCTCGCCTTTAATTCATTCCACGGTGTCTTCTTTTGGTTAATGAACAGCGTATATGGCAGTCCTAGGGTATTGACCTGCAACAATTGGAAATTAGGGTCACTCTTCAACGTTAAAATGTTCTGCGGTGGGACGGTTTCAGCGGCCAAAGCCTGCCCACTCTGCACACTGCCGATCCGGGTCGCCTCCTCCGGAACAATTTTAAAGGTCACGCTGTCCAAATACGGTGCTCCCTGATTCTCAATAGTTTCCGGTGCCCATTTGTAATCCGGGTTACGTTCGATTTTGATTTCTGCATTTTCGTCCCATTTTACAAACTTAAAGGGCCCTGTACCCACTGGATGCTTACCGAATTGATCTCCATATTTTTTAACTCCTGCCGGTGAAACAATGGCTACTGCCGGAACACTTAAATTGCTCAAAAAAGCCTGCGATGGTCGTTTCAGATTCAATTTAATCGTGTATTCGTCAATCACCTGTGAGGATTCATAGGGAGCCAGCAAGTTAGCGGCATTACCTACTACGGCTTGCGGATCAATAATTCGATCATAGCTAAATTTAACGGCTTCCGCATTGAACGGGGTTCCGTCATGGAACTTAACATCCTTGCGCAGCTTGAATGTATAGCTTTTGCCATCCTCGGAAACGCTCCATTCGGTTGCCAGCCAAGGCTTAATCGTATTGTCTGGTAGCTTTACCACCAAGTTATCGAATATCGCACGATATACCCGAGATGCTACTGCCAATCCACTCTTATGCGGGTCCAGTGAATCCGGCGATGTTGCCAGTGCATAGGTAAGATCTCCACCTTCTGCAGCTTGCCCGCCTCCCGCTGCATTCGCCTCAGTATTCGTAGAATTGGCCCCGCTATTACCCGAGCATGCCGATAAGACCAGCACCATCGACAGGGTTAAAGCTACCATTTTTGCAAATCGACTTGTTCGTTTCACCTAAAAACACTCTCCGATCTGATGGGTGATGTTATGATTACATTGCATTTTTGGAGCCGATGTTTCATTGTCGATAATTCCAATCAGATATATATGAATTATGTTAATAACTGTATACCTGCGTTTTTATAGTGTCAATGCAGGTTCTAATTGGAATGATCTATAGATGGATAGAAGACTTGAATTGACAACAAAAAAGAGCCGATAGGATACTCTCCTCGACTCTTTTTCATTACTTACTTTCTATTTCGAATTTTTCAGGTATTGAAAAACTGACTGATATTCCCTCTTACCGGATGTGTCTGTTCCCTGTACTCACCTTTCGTATAGCTTCCAATCACCTTACGCCAAAAGGACTGTGCCGGCCTATTCGTGCTCATTTGGGTCACCTTCCAACGTCCGTTAAAACGTCCAAACAGCTCATGAGCCGCCCAAGTCCCAACCCCATTATGCCGATAAGGACGAAGTACAAAGAACTCAGCCATGTAGTAGTCAGCTTCTCGATTGCTGGACATTCGGTCAACGAGTGCAAAACCCACAGGAATATCCTGTCTCCAAATCAGAAAAGGTAGCTTCTGTTCACCGCTCGTCCAATATTGATACAAGTCTGGATAAGCCGGGAATGTCCCCTTCTCAGTGACATCAATTCGAAGATAGGCTGTAAAATCATATAAATAAAATTGCATGAGCTGTACAATAATGTCCTTTTGCGACTCCGGTACACTCTTAATAGACAGCTTCAGTTCCGATTTGATATTATACCCCATACTTTCACCTCTCTTGGCGGTTCAATCTGTTCTTTAACTTCGAATTACATCCCATCCAGTGCTGTTCAAAATATGCTAAAATACATATATATTATGACCGGACGAGGTGGAACTCAATGAATATACAAAAGATCATCGACCGGCGCAAACTAGATGAAAAAATGCCGGGATTACCATGGTACGTGCAGCAATTTATGGATTATAAGCTGCCCGACCTGTCCCCTTCCACATTACTAGAATATGTGCGGGATTACGAAGCTTTCTTTTCATGGCTTCGCGCGGAAGGCTTGTCCACCGGAGAAACGAATGCCCAAGTTACACTGGAAGAGTTGGAGACACTTCATATGGACAGTATTACAGGCTTTCGATTATTCCTGTCTACTAAGCGCGAAGGCTCCAACTCCCGTATTACCATTTCACGTAAGCTATCGTCTCTGCGTTCGCTTTTTCATTATTTAAGTCAGATCGCTGAGGATGAAAATTTTTATCCGTTGCTCAAACGCAACATTATGGCTAAGGTCGAAATCAAGCGTATACATAAACCCAAGGATACGGCGGCTAAGCTTAAAGGTAAAATACTGGAAGAGGAAGAACTGCTTGAATTCATCGGTTATATTTATGAAGGCTATGGTCAAGATTTGGCCGATAACAAGCAGGCATTATACTCCTATGAACTAAATAAGGAACGGGATGCCTGCATCGCCAGCCTCATTCTGAACTCAGGCCTGCGCGTATCTGAAATCGTCAATCTGAATCTGGACGATTTAGACATAAACAATAAACTATTATATGTGTACCGCAAAGGCAATAACGACGAAACCTTTAAAACGCCGGTGTATTTCCGCGAGCAATCCAAAGATGATCTCGTACTTTATTTGTCCCTGAGACATACCCGTTATCGCGCTCCAAAAAAAGAAAAGGCTCTCTTTGTCACACGTCCTAACGGCAGTACAGAAGGCAAACGAATGACCAAAAGAGCGATTCAGGCAATGATCATTAAGTACGCCAAACGGTTCGGCAAGCCTTACCTTACCGTGCATAAGCTTCGTCATTCCTTTGCTACTGACTATTATTTACAAAATGATATTTACAAAACAAAGGAACAGCTGGGGCACGCTTCGACAGAAACAACAGAAGTGTATGCTCACCTGACTGACAAAACCATGTCTCAGGCGATCGAACGGCGGGTAGAGACTCTAACCGACTCAGCCGATTGATGTCTCACCCCTGCTCATTCCTCATTCCTTCTATCTGCTTTTGAATCTGTTCGAGTAGCCAGCGGCCTGCGGGTCCGTTGGCCTCGGCAGGATATATCTGTATCATTTCATCTGAGTAGTGACCTTGAGCCCAATCCATTTGATGCTCCCAAACCGCTACTCCCTGTACATTTGTCAGCTTATCGGTAAGCTGAGCATCCGATTGTTCCCGCACCATGACCAGCTTCGGATAATCCTCTTGCTTGAAGCCTTCTAGCAACACACAATCATAGGCCTGAAAATGCCGGATCAGTCCGGTGACAGGCTGACTATTCTCCTCTAAAATGGCTGTTCTTCCAGCCGAAACAATAGCTATGCCTTCAGCACCCGCCTGTCGGTGCTTGAACGTATCTGTACCCTCATGATCCATTTCAAATTCATGTCCATCATGCTTAATCACTGCTACGCGTAGACCTGACTTCTGCACATAACGAATCAATCCTCCGAGAAAGGTCGTTTTTCCCGTATTTTTGAATCCGACGATTTGACATACAAATGGATGTTTCGTATTCACGTCACCTGTCCACCTTGTAACACCAGTACACGCACCTCTTCACCTTCGCGTAATCCTTCTGTTGTGGGAGGAATCACGATCAGACAGTCGCTGTCCTTAATGGTCACCATGACACTGGATTCATCTACTCGCGCAGGAATCGCGTATACTTGTCCACCACGTATCTCCAGAGAGCTGCGTACAAAGCGTGTATAGTTGTTTACCTTCATATAATCTGCGCCTAACTTCGCCGTCCAGGTTTGTAAATATGGATGTGCCGAAGATAACATCATTTGGATCGTCGGCCGTACAAACAGCTCACAGCCTACAAAGCACGCACCGGGGTTGCCTGAAAGCGCAAATAACAGCTTGCCGTCAATTACTGCGGCTGTGGTCACACTTCCTGGACGCATCGTAACCTTGTTGAACAGCATATTCACATCTTCTTGTCGTACCAGATCACCCATAATATCAAAATCCCCCACCGATACTCCTCCACTCGTGACCACGATATCATAGGCATCTATCGCTTCACGTACAGAAGTACGGGCAAGGCTCAAATCATCATGAATGGCTTGTAAAATAAACGGCTCTCCTCCTGCCTCTCTAATTTGAGAAGCCAACATATATGTATTACTGTTTCGAATTTTCCCCGGTTGTAACGGCTCATCCACTGCAAGTAATTCCGATCCTGTAGAAAATACGGCCACCCTTGGCTTCCTGTAAACAGGTACCCGGTGTACTCCAAAAGTAGCCAGTACCGAGATGTGCCCTGCTCCCAGGCAGGTTCCCTTACTAAGCAAAAGCCGACCTTCCTGAATCTCATGACCAATCTGTGTCACATTTTTGCCAACTTCTATACGCTTCTTCAAGCCGACATATGTCTGTGCGTTTTCCTCACGCAGCTGTGTCGCTTCCAGCATGACAACCGTGTCCGCTCCTTCAGGTAATTGCGCTCCTGTCATGATGCGGGCAGCCATTCCAGTCTCCACCCGCTTGTCCGATACGGTGCCACATGGAATTTCATCAATCACATGTAGCCAGATTTCCTGACCGGATGAGCACACTTCGGTGTCCGAGCCTAGGATCGCATAACCGTCCATACCTGACCGACGAAAACGGGGATACGGGTGTGGTGCGGTCAAATCCATCGCCAAATAACGTCCATGCGCCTGCTCCAGCTCTACGTCTTCCCTTTCACCCTGTTTAACATAGCTAGCTATCCTGCTTTGTGCCTCTTCCACCTGAACTGCTTTACGCTGGAATTTTTCTGCGTTTAATGATGTATGATTCATAATCTCACTCCGTTCTTCTAAAATGCCCTCTTTCTGTTATAACGCTAAAACCGTTATCTGGCAAATCGGGAGGGGGTGTTTAGATCTTCGACTTCGGTTGCTTTTACCCCTATTGACAGTCTAAGTATGTATGGCAATAAAAATAACCCGTGAATTCTACGGGTCATTTCTATAACTTTTTAAGTGCTTTAAGCTTATTATGAGACATAGAGCAAGTGAAGTCAGATTCTTCGAATCGTACCTCCAAATGCGTTAGACTCGATCTCACAAAACCAAGTCGTGATAGCTGAAAAGCTTCCTTGCAAGTCTGTGCGGTTAGCCCGATCGTATAAAAGCAATGCCCCAAATTGAAAACGCGGTACTTCATCAGTTCTTTTCATTTTTCTTAAGCTCAGCCGGTATCGGTTTAGCACCAAATACTGTTTTTTCATTTTTGGTAGATTCGTTAGCGTATTTTCCCAGTCTTATATTTAAAACTCTCGCCAATCTCTTATCCATTTTCGCTCACCTCCTTTCCATAAAGGAAGAATGCTGAATGCTTGAATAGCTAAAGCTAAGCATATTATGTGGGACTGTATAAAAAAATTCACTGCGCAAACCAAAACACATACCGTTTTATAATATTTGTGGTTATTGGTCTTATGAATATAAATAAAATGATTGGGTGCATAAACTAAAAACACTAATATTGAACAAGCATTAATAATTGAAATTGTAGATAAATTTAAAGAGACGAAGGGTATAGTTACACATATTACCGTTGTAAAACAGACACAAAATGTAAGATTGCTGAAGTGTGCCCCTCCTGAAAATCTTCTTACAAACATGATAGTAACCAGAGCAAATAACGATCCCCAAAAATGCCCGGTCATCCAAGCGATAACCGCAACCATTAGTATTGATGATACTTCGGTAATTTTTATACCAAGCGCATACTCCATCACTTCTACACTTGTTGGACCATCAGGATCAGCTTTTTTTATTTCCGTTGCGATGTACCTTGATAGCGCTTCTAGCACCCTCGTAATCTCCTCTCTCTGAAAAGAAATACGACAAGCCGAAAGTAAGCAATGAAATGGATAGTAATCCTATGGTATTTGAGCTATAGAGCATATACAAAGTAATAAAAATGGTGGCAGCTGATATTAGAGCACCTAGAATCAACAGCTTATTTAGGGACGATAAGTAATTTTCAGCTCTTAAAAAATCATGTGGAGGCTGAATTATAAACGAGAATCCAAAGTTATATTTTCCCATCACAAAAGAAATAAAGTACGCAATAATAATAGAAGATAACTGAATAACGTAAATAGAAGAGCCAGAAGTATCATTAATAACACCTGGTTCTGCTACGCCGAAAAAATTCGCAAACAGAAATACAAATAGTTGTAGGTTAATGTAGGCCGTTAGACCAGAACCAGCAGAAAAAGCTGCTAAATGGGTTTTGATCCCTAAACCGAATCTAAAAAAGATAACCATTAACAAATACTGAAGCGGCAAATCTAATTTAGGCAAGCCTATAACTTCCCTCATTAGAAAGGAAAACAAAGCTATGCCAATTGCATAAAATAATATTTTTCTACGATATTCCCTCACGGGAAGCATATAAAGCTTTAAGACCAAAATAACAGCGGCCAAAGCATCGAATACACCAAGTAATATATATAAAAAAGCAGATAACACAGATACACCATCCTCTTATTTCGCCTGTTGTAATTGTATATTTTACTATTAGATGTGGCAATGAAATAATCTAGTAAACTGGTAATATTTGTTTTTATGTAAGGTAAATATTTATTTTTGTCATCAAAAAATATAAAAAGAACGATTTTAAAATCGTCCTCTTGTTGCAGTTTTAGCCTGGAACCTTCTGAATTATCTATCTGGCATCATCCTTTTGTCGAGCTGCTCAAGTACAAGCGGCCAAGCCTGCTCATGTTGATTTCTTGAATTCTCGTCTGGTAAACCTGCATGCGTTAAGTAAAGATGCGTGCCATTACCGCGAGGTTTAAGCTCAACAGTGAGAACTGTTTCAGCTCCCTTGGTACCGCCTTCGCCAGTAATCCAAGTCAGCTCGATCAGTCGGTTTTGCTCAAGTCTTAGAAATCTTCCGTAATGTGGATGACGCTTCCCCTCAAAATGCGTTTCGAAAAAGAAGGTCGAGTTCACTTTAGCCTCCATTAATACTGATCCTGGGGCTGCAAACCAACTGTCAAACTGCTTCGTCCAAGCCTGATACAGGACATTCGGAGAACACTCCATTTTTCGTTCCACCATTAGATTAAATGGTCTTTGTGAAAGATCTGGCCAAGAAATAGATAGTACCATTTAATTTTCAATCCCTTCAATCAAACAAAGTTTTGATTATCTCTACATTATTATATCCATAAAAGTGTAGGTTTGGCTGTGCCGCTAGATGATCACCAACGTCATCTCTAAAAATAAAAAAAGGAACTGTGCATCAGTACCACAGTTCCGCGAATCTTTTGTTTTCAAATAAATTGACGATACCCATTATCGTCGACTTCGTCGGCTGATTTTACCTGAACCGCTACGTGTTTTGGGCTTACTATAAGATCTACGCGGCGAATCAAATATGCTGGAACCGTCGCTGTCGCTCCGGTCACGTGAAATCGAGCCTCTGCTCGGTGAACTGCTGGACCCTCTGTCAAACAAACTTCCGCTTGATCCAACGCTAGAATCCGAGTTCTTTCCTCTACGGGTAACCGAACCTTTCCGCTCCACCGTAATCGGCGGAATTGCCTTTTTCTCCTGCACTGTAGGAGCACGATATTGGCCCTGAGAAGGTCGGTATACATCTCTGCTGGAGTAGCCTCGATAGGAGCCTGAACCACGCAACGAATCAAACAGAGCATCTAGTACAGTTGCGGTTAAGTATCCTTTTAGAAAGCTTGAACTGTAATTTTGTTCGACATACTTTTTACTGTCAATTTCAATGAGTGTATCTTCCTTCTTAGCTGGATCTTGCTGCAAATGGTACCACTCATCGCTATATACCAGAAACATCCGCTCATTGCTCTGCGGTGACATTTGTTCCGGTGTACGCTGTTCTTTCAATTCCTCCGCTACTTCCGGGACTGTCTTGCCAGCTGCCCGGTATACATACGAGGTCGAGTTTCCGCTGCCACTAACCGATTCCAGCGGATACGTATCTTTTACACTTGGCGCGCCGCAGCCGCTTAACACGGATACGAACAAGCTCAGCGCCACAATGACCTTTAATGCATACTGCCAGGTGCGTTTGCTCATGTGTAACCCTCTCCTAGCTTGCCCGAATAACCTTGACGTCTCCGGTAATCACTTCTTCTCCTTCATAAAGCATAAAGCGACCGTCCTGCCACTCTACTCGCAACAGATGGTAATCATCAGACTGGTACTGCCACACATGCTGCTCTCCACCCTGTCGGAAAGGAGCACGGGCCATGACGGTAACATGCCCAGAATACTGCTCCTCCAAATGATACGTTGTATCATCCAACTCTAAAATGGTCGGCACTTCCTCAGGGTTGTCAAGTCTGCCGTCGATGGCCTGATATAGTCCAAATTGCAGTGTTTCCCGTTCCTCAATATGAAGATAACTGACTTGATTACCATCCTGAAGCGTCAAAACAACGGCATTCCGGGCACGATTATGTACACGACCTACCACTTCATAGGTGACAAGCGACACTTCACAGATATCACCTGGATTTAAGTGAAGCATGCTTTTCTCTGCTTTCGGCGGCTCCGGCTTAGCAAATAGATTTGAAATTCGTTTCCACACACTCATGGTTATATTCCTGCCTTTCTTAGCCTAGAAGCATGCTGTAATGATCAAGGCGCCAACCAGATGCAGCGCTCCTGAAAACAGACCGAAACCAATTTTACCTTCCTGTGTCCCTTTATCCAGATCAAACTGAGCCCAGTACCGCAACAGCAGACGTACAATAACTTCCAAAACAAGCAGGATGACAAAGGCAATCACAGAATACACAAGCGCTTCGAGCAAATTATTAGCTGTAGCGATAGAGCCTGACAAGATATAACCTTGTGCAACTAACTTCATAATCATTCGTACCGTTACGGCCATATTTCCAGCCTTCACTTCGGCAAAATCCTTATACTTCGTAAATAAAGAGTCGACATACATTAATGCGAAGATCAAAATAGCCCCCGCACCAGTCCATACAAGCATTGCTTTCATCGTTTCTAAAAAATGCATTTCATACCATCCTCCACATCTTCTTGACCTTCATATAATGTTTTACGCCTCCAGGCAGGGAAAAGCGAAGGAGAAAACGTTTCTCCTTCGCTTCCTGAGCAATCACTCTTGGCGGCACTGCTAAAATGTTCTTATTTATTTTCGTATTGCTTCAACAAAGCGGCAAGCTCATCATCCACGGCGCTTTTCTTATCCAGCTCCTTGAACTCCTCATCCAACGATTTTTCCTTAGAAGACATTTCGTTGCTCGCTTCGGCACGTGCTTCTGCTTGCAGCATTTTTTCTTCCATACGCTTCAATCCGGCAGTTGCCGTATCAGAGCTAAAACCGTTCATAGCTTTGTTAATTTCAGTTTGCGCTTTAGCTGCATTATAACGGGCAACCAGTGTCTCGCGCTTGTTTTTCATTTCTGTCAGCTGTCTGCGCATTTCATCCAGCTTGCCACGCAGGTTATCGGCTGCAGCTTTGTTCTGTTCGTAACCAGCTTTGAACTCATTCATTTTTTGTTCAGCAGATTTCTTTTCTTCCAGCGCGCGACGAGCCAGATCTACATTTTGTGCTTTTGCAGCGGTATGTGCCTGTTCTTCGCGTTTCTTTACCAAAGCAGCCTGTTCTTCGTATTGCTGTTTGAATCTCTTTTCAATAGCAATTTGAGCGGCTACCGCTTTCTCTGCATCTTCCAGGTCCTCTTGCATATCACGAATGTATTGATCCGTCATTTTAATTGGGTCTTCTGCCTTGTCAATAATGGCGTTAATGTTGGACATCGTAAGATCTCTTAATCGTTTGAAAATAGACATGTGAAGTTCCTCCTAGAGTTGAATGCTTAAATTTTAAGCTCTGTACACATGTTTACGCAAGCTTTGCAAAGAGGGTTTCAAAAATATCTAAAAGCCGCGCAAATAAGGCTCTGGGATGTCGGCCTGTACTTTTAGCTCCCGCGATGCATGCAACGCCCAATAGGGATCACGCAGCATGGCACGGCCTATTGCTACCAGATCAGCTTCTTTCTGCTGAACAACCCGACGGGCGTCCTCATAATCATCCAGTAAGCCAACAGCAATTACAGGTACATTCAGCTTTTCACGGATGGTATGAGCCAAATCCACCTGATAGCCGGCACGCGCAGACGGGCCTCCGCCAGAACCAATCGGACCCTCACCACCAGAAGAGATATGGAAAATGTCCACACCCGCATCACGATATCGTTCCCCTACGCCTGTTATGTATTCCACATTATATCCATCCTCGACGTATTCTTTGGCAGATATCCGCATAAGCACAGGCATATCAGCAGGAAGAACCTCTTTAACAGCATGTATGACCTCAACACCGAACAGTGACAAATCCTGCCCATATTCATCTTCTCTGGCATTTGTTAAAGGCGAATGAAATTGATGGATCAGATAGCCGTGAGCGCCATGTATCTCGACCGTGTCAAAACCTGCTTCCACCGCGCGGCGCGCGCCTTCTTTGTATGCCTGAACCAGTTCCCTGACTTCAGCTGTCTTTAAGGCGTGCGGCTCTTTAAAGCGTTCGCTAAAAGGAATCGAGGAAGGACCCACAGGTTGCTCAGCATCTTCAGCCTTGCGTCCAGCGTGGCCTAGTTGAATGCCAATTTTGGCACCATACTTGTGAACTTCCTCTACAATCTTACGATATGCAGGAATATGTTCGTCACTCCAAATACCCAAATCACGATCTGTAATACGTCCATCTGGATGGACCGCTGTCATTTCCACAATAATAAGTCCAGTGCCTCCTACTGCCCGGCTCACATAATGGACATGATGCCAATCCGTTGGATTTCCGTCCTTGGCCTCCACGCTGTATTGGCACATCGGGGGCATGACAATCCGATTTTTTAAAGAAAGCCCCTTTAATTGATAAGGAGTAAACAAGTCGGTCACTTTTATCCATCCTTCCTTCAATTCCATGTCTGTATAATTATGAATTGCATCCCCATTATACACCAGCTGTCACGGTATACCGAATTCGTTGTAAGGCTAAAACTTGCGAAAATGCTCCTGTTTTCGGTCATGTTTAAGAGAATATGTACGTTTAGCTCCATCATCTTCATTGATAATCGTTTCATCGTGGACTTCTTTCCAGTCGTTTATGAGCCGAACTTGGTAACCAGCATATTTTTAATAGGACAGGTACATAATAGTCGAGAGCACCACTAGGTATCACTGCACGGAAAGGGGGGATACATATGCCGTACAGGGGAGTGTTGCCAGGCTTGGCACTGTTACTAGCATTTTCAAGTTTACCCGTTCACGCGGATGCGCCTCCCAACATCGGAACGCCCCATCCCAAGGAAGCAACTGTTGCTTCTTCTGTACAACAGAGCACAGATCGAGCAACTCCTACATTAGCAATGCTGCGAAAAAAACATGCGGACATTTTTAAAATGTGCGGCCCACACACCCGCCAAATTGCCCTAACCTTTGATGATGTGCCCGATTCTAGGTATACGCCGCAGGTTTTGGACGTATTACACGCCAATGGCATCAAAGCTACATTTTTCATCGTCGGTCACCGTGCGGAAAAGCATCCGGGGATCATACGCCGTATTATCCGTGAAGGCCATGCTATAGGAAACCATTCCTATACTCATCCGGATTTTAGGAAGGCCACACCAGAACGCTTTCGCAACCAGATTACAAAAACAGAACGTATTTTACAAGCCAGCGCAGGTTTTCGCCCCAAGTTGATTCGTCCACCCTACGGTGAAATCACGGAGCCTCAAATCCAGTGGGCACGTCGTCATGGCTACATGATTGTCAATTGGAATGTAGACTCTCTCGACTGGAAGGGACTAAGTAAAACACAAATTCAGCGCAATGTGATCCCAGCTACTGGGCCTGGCTCTATTATTTTAATGCACGCAGGTGGAGGTCAAAGTTCCAACTTGCAAGGCACTGTCCAAGCTCTGCCGGGTCTAATTCACTCTCTAAAAGCTAAGGGCTACAAATTTGTGACAGTCCCCCGGCTACTCCACACATCGGAACAGAAATAACCATATGTTTATGATTGAGCTACAAGCTAAAGCAACGTAAAAAGGCTGTCTTACCAGCAGAAGTTTTCTGCTCGTCAAGACAGCCTTTTTTATGGATAGGACCTGATAAGAGTCTGACCTAGTTATATGCGGTAGGATACAGGCATTAAGTTTACATAATATATATTATGTTTAATTAAACCATATACACGTATAATGCTATTTATCAATAACGTACAGCTTCACATTTTGAAATCCAAAGTCGTTCACAAATGATTTGTTGCCAGGAATAAAGATATCAATCCGTTTTCCTGTAATGGCGCTGCCCTGATCACGAGCGACAGCTACAAAAGAATGATCCGGCAAACCTGGGTGGGAATAGCCTGTAACCAGCACTTTCGTGCCCATCGGAATGACGTTCGGGTCTACCGCAATTGTACCTAGTTTAAGCGGATTGCCGTAGTAGTCCACAGCTCCCCATTTACCATTCTCATCGGCTGCGGCAGAATACGCAGTAGCCTTAACGTCAACTATTTTGCTATAGTTAAATGTTTTGCCCCACGCTTCAATCGTTGGCCCCTCATTCGCTGGTGCTTTCTCCGTAAGAAGCTGAGGCTTCGAATCCGAAGCTGCATTCACACTTTTTTCACCAGGTACCTTAATTTGCAGACCTGCATATATATTGTTAGAGGCAATGTTTGGGTTCGCCTTCGTCAGCTCGTCCACTGATACTCCATAACGTTGAGCAAGCAAAAAGAAGGTATCGCCATCTTTGGCAGTATGAAGCGAAGCAGCATCCGCTACTCCAGCTGTCTGTGCCAGCCCTGCAATGGCTGCGGCAAGCACCGCAAATTTCATGGTTTTTCCAATATGTTTTAGATGTTTCAAAGATATGTACCTCCTCTGTTATGCCTGCGAAGTTAGCTGTCGGATTCGGACTCAGGAGAAGCCCTATGCTTGTGCAATTCACCCCTAGGCATATTCCATATCGTCTTATGACGTTTCGGAAAGACTGCCGTTGTTACGTCCCCCGCACTTCCCATAGTTTGGGCCCAGCATTCAGCGTTTGTCATAACCGCATGCTGTCCCGGTAAGTTTTGGCTTACTGCATAATATCACAATTTTGTAACCTTATCCGCATGAAAATGTTGGGAACCTTGAACATCATACTATACTCGTTACAATTTTGTCACCAAGAAATCGATATTTGTTACGAAAATATGGTGAAATGGTGACAAAAAAAGAAAAAGCCCTCCGTCAAACGGAGGGCTTTTTTATAGCTCATATCAGCACTTTCTTACAATACTTTGGCAAGAAAATCACGGGTGCGATCATGGCTTGGAGTACCAAATACCTGCTCTGGTGTACCTTGTTCCACAATTTGACCGTTATCCATAAAGATGATTCGATCGCCTACCTCGCGGGCAAAGCCCATTTCATGCGTCACGATTACCATGGTCATGCCGCCTTCGGCGAGCTTCTTCATTACATCCAGAACCTCTCCAACCATTTCAGGGTCCAATGCAGAAGTCGGCTCATCGAACAGCATTACGTGCGGCTGCATGGCCAAAGCACGCGCAATCGCAATACGTTGCTTCTGACCACCGGATAGCTGGTTCGGATAGGTATTCTTCTTATCCTCAAGCCCTACGGTACGCAGGAGTTCTAGCGCAATTTTTTCCGCTTCCTTCCCTGACTGTCTTCTAACCTGCGTTGGTGCTAGCGTCAGGTTCTGCAACACTGTTTTATGCGGGAACAGATTAAAATGCTGGAACACCATCCCCATCTTCTCCCGGGTTACATTAATATTATGACCACGAGCTGTAATCGGCTCGCCCTCAAACAAAATCTCCCCGTTCGTAGGCTGTTCTAGCAGATTCATGCAACGCAAAAACGTACTCTTCCCCGAACCGCTGGGACCGATGATGACGACGACTTCACCTTTGGCGATATCTATATCAATGCCTTTTAAAATCTCATTCTTGCCGAACGATTTACGCAGTTGTTTAACGGTGATCACTGGCTCTCAACTTCCTTTCCCATAAACCCAGCAGCTTAGACAAGCTGAATGTCATTACAAAATAAATAGCGGCTGCGATTACGAACGGACTTAACCCTTCGTAGGTAATGTTCTTAATGACCTGGGCCTGATACATAATATCCACCATCCCAATGGTCGAAATAATGGATGATTCTTTAATGATCGTAATAAACTCATTACCGATAGCAGGCAAAATAGATTTAAATGCTTGCGGCAAAATGACATGACGCATAGCTTTGCCTCGTCCCATACCCAATGAACGGGCAGCCTCCATCTGTCCACGGTCTACTGCCTGGATACCTGCACGGAAAATTTCAGCCAGATATGCCGAGCTATTCAGAGACAATGTGATTATACCAGACTGGAGTGGAGTAAAATTGACACCCAGCGTCAAAGCAACCCCGTAGTGAATAATCATGAGTTGCACCAGCATAGGTGTGCCACGCAGTATCTCTACATAAGTGGTACCTAACCACTCAATGATGCGTACTCCACTCATACGTAGCAAGGATATGATCAGACCAATGATGAATCCGAACAGTACTCCGAGCGCAGACAGCAACAAGGTGTAGCCGATACCCGTAGCGTATAAACTGCGGTATTTCCAAAAAATATCTACAATGTTATTAGAAGAAACCTGACGATCCGCAGAAAGTGCACTCGCTTCCGTGGAAAACTTCTCAATCGACCCGTCTGCTTTCAGGCGAGCCAACGTTTTATTTACAGAAGCAAGCAATTCTGCATTCCCTTTACGGATACCTACAGCTGTTTCTGCTCCCGCATCCTCAGGCACAGCCTTGGCAAGGGTTACGGTACCGTCTAACGTGTATCCTTTAGCAACCGTATCTTCGATCACGACAGCGTTCACACGCTGGGTCCGCAGCTGGAGTACCAGGTCAGATATTTTATCCAGTGAAGTTACAGAGGCATTGGGCACTTTTTGAGCAATCTCTTCCTGAATACTTCCCTTTTGTGCTCCGATCTTCTCGCCTTTCAAAGCATCCATCGTCGGATATTTGTCTTTATCCTCTGGGCGTACCATGATGACTTGCTTGGAGCGATAGTATACATCCGAAAAATCAATACTCTTTCTGCGTTCATCCGTTGGTGTCATACCGGACAGTACCAAGTCTACACGACCACTTTGCAGAGCAGGCAGCAAAGAGTCAAAACTCATGTCTTCAGGGACCATCTCCGCATCCAAATCTTTGGCGATTTCCTTGGCGATATCCACATCGAACCCAACAATGGTATCCTTACCGTTAATGACTTTATGAAACTCATACGGCGGAAAGTCGGCACTCATGCCCACTACAAGTTTTTTCTGTGGCTTTGCTTCCGTTCCGTATGCATTGAGCATGGGAAGACCAGTCAACAGCAAGATAACCGCCGTCAAAACCAGGGCGGTAAAACGATATGCCTTTTTCAATCTTTTTTTCTCTCCTTAAATTCTTTATAATAAATAAGATTGTGTCATTATAAATGAATATGCATGATTATGCAATGAATGTTATAGTACAATTTCAGCATACCTAACGCAGTACCTACATTACAGCTTATATAAAGGAGTTTTCAGCATGGATTTTAAACAGACCATTCAACAGACCATCGAGCAGCATGCCCCACGGTTTAAGGACATTTCGTTATTTATTGGCGCAAATCCTGAACTTGGAAACGAGGAATTTCTGGCCGCTGCCCGTTTAAAAGAAGAACTGGTTTTTCACGGATTTGAGGTCCAGGCACCTGTATTGGGCATAGAAACAGCCTTTATTGCAACTTACAAAGCTGCAAAACCCGGGCCGGTTGTCGCTTTTCTGGCAGAATATGACGCTCTGAAAGGTCTAGGACACGCCTGTGGGCACCATTTGATATGTATGATGAGTACTGGTGCTGCCGTCGGCCTCAAGTCGATCATCGACGAAACTGGTGGAGAAGTACGGGTATATGGCACACCTGCCGAAGAAACACGCGGTGCAAAGGTCCCTATGGCCGCTGCCGGATTGTTTGATGATTGCGACATCGCACTTATGACGCATCCTTATGACCGTTACGAAAAATCAGGCAAATCACTGGCGATTGATGCTGTACAATTCGAATTTTTTGGTCAATCTGCTCACGCGGCTGCCAGCCCGCACGAAGGCATTAACGCGCTGGACGCTGTGATTCAAACGTTCAATGGCATCAATGCGTTCCGTCAACAAGTAAAAAGTACAGTGCGTATCCATGGGATCATTAACCAGGGTGGGCAAGCAGCCAATATTATTCCTGATTACGCCTCAGCCCAATTTTATGTAAGAGCGGCTACACGTCAAGAACTGAACCCACTGACTCGCCGTGTTATTCAAATTGCTGAAGGAGCTGCTTTACAGGCCGGGTGTCGTTTGGAGACCTCCAATTATGAGACTTCTTATGATGAAATGGTCACGAACCGTGTACTTTCCGATGCGTTTACCGCAAATTTGGTGCAGGCTGGCATTTCACAAGAAGATATAACGGAAGGCGAAGATCACGGCTCCATGGATATCGGAAATGTATCGCTTCATTGCCCTGCTATCCATCCTTACATTCAAGTTATTGACGAGAAGCATGCCTTGCATACACCAGAATTCCGCGATTTGGCGATGCAGGACCGGGCCATGGAAGGAACGCTGCTGGCTGCGAGAACTTTGGCATGGACTGCTTGCGATGTAATCACGAATCCTGAACTGCTAGCCCGGATAAAAAAAGAATTCGCTCTGCTGAATAACGAACGCTAAATCTTAATTCCGTGTTCTTTCAGAAAGGAGTAGTCAGCCATCATGGATAGTATGAGCAGCTTTTGGACGTTGTTTATTGTGGTGATCCTCTTCATTTTTTGGTTTATATTCCGTGCAATACGCAGAAACCGGGGAAACAGAAAAACACGGAGCCGGAATGCTTTTTTCCTCAGCTCCCCATCCCCTTCGTCCCTTGCGCAGGAGCGTCATCCAGAGATTACAGAGCTGATGCAGCTACTGGAGCAATCCATTCCCGCCTCCTATGCTCATAGCGTAAGGAGTCGTGTAATCGAAGCCCACCCTGAGCTGACGGAGCAAGAATATGATTGGCGCTGGCATGAGCTAAAACGATATTTTATGCTATGCGCGATTATGAATCGAGTGCCTATGTTCAGTAGTGATGTGGATGAATTATGGCACGAAATGTTGATGTTTACCCGCGAATATCAGCAATTCTCGGAAGCTTTTTTTGGTCGTATGCTTCACCATGCTCCTCATTCCGGCGGCTCTCAGCCGATGCCTGAGGAGCGGGCGTGGTTTGACTGGTTGTATGTAGAATGCTTTGGCTGGAACCGCTATAGCGCCAGTTTGTGGGGAACTTTTTTTAATCATCCATTACCTAGCGACGAGCTTTCGCGCTATTACAAACTCACAACTTCCGCGCAGCCAGCAGGTGACCGCTGGAATACGCAGGAGAATATAGCCATTTCACAGCAGGCCCAACAAGCGGTTCATAAGATTGTACAACATCTGCGCGAGCGGGTGAATAAAGCGGTGGATGATCCTGAGGGTAAGCAATTGCCTAAGGTCAACTATTTACAGGTCGACTACTTGTTATTAGCTTTTGTGTGGTATTCATGGTATCAACCTGAGCAATTTGCCATACACATGCACCCGGATGCTACAGGTAATGCCGTATTAGCTAGCTCATCCGGCTGTAGCTCGGCAAGCGGCTGTTCGAACTGGGATACACATCACTCGCACCATCATTCCTCTCATGACAGTTCTCATCATGGAGGCTCTTCTCATCATGATTCAGGCGATTCTGGTAGCCATTCTTCGTGTAGCAGTGGCTCTTCATGTGGAAGCAGCTGTGGTGGTGGGGGCGACTGATCATAGCAAAAAAGGGAATTCCTCAGCCAGAAAACTTGGCTAAAGGGATTCCCTTTTTCTTTAACATGACTGGGGTGTTCCTACTCTGTCCAGTCCGTTTTTGTTAGCAAATGGTAAATATCCATATACGCTTCGGCTGAAACATCCCAACTATATTCTCCTGCAAAAGCCGTCTGTGTAAGCTTCGACCAATGCTCAGATTGGCGATAAAAATGAACAGCACGACGAATGGTGTTCAGCATATCATGTGCATTGTAGTTCGTGAAACTAAATCCGTTTCCTTCACCTGTGGATTCATTGTAAGCCTGCACAGTATCGTTAAGGCCCCCTGTTTCTCGTACAATAGGGATACTTCCATAACGAAGTGCCAGCAGTTGGCTGATCCCGCAAGGTTCAAACCTTGATGGCATAAGATACATATCGCTTGCCGCATATATTTTTCGTGACAGAGGTTCGCTAAAAGCGAGCTGCGCCGACATTTTCAGTGGATAGCGTCCTGCTGCCTCACGGAACCAATGCTCAAAAGCCGGATCCCCTGTTCCCAGCACGACAAACTGGAGATCATCATAATACAAGATTTCGTCAAGCACTCTCGTTACCAGATCTAGCCCCTTCATATCTACAAGCCGGGTTACCATGGCAATCATAGGTACGTCTGGCCGCACCGGCAGACCCAGCTCCTTCTGCAGGCCAATTTTGTTTTCCTTTTTCTTTGTCAGACTCGTGCGGTACTTCGTATAAATACGATTGTCCGTGGCAGGATTGTAGCTTTTGGTGTCAATTCCGTTCACAATCCCCGTTAAGCGACCCTGATCTCCCAATTTACGAAGCAGACCCTCCAGCCCATATCCGTAAAATTCCGTTTGAATCTCCTCTGCATAGGTTGGACTTACGGTCGTGACATGATCCGAGTACGTAAGCCCACCTTTCATAAAATTCAGTCTGCCATGATATTCCACACCCTCGGGGGTGAAATAGCTCCCATCCAGGTTGAGCAGCTCAGTTAAGACCTCATACGGAAAATCCCCCTGATACAGCAGATTATGTATCGTAAACACTGTGCGAATATCACTGTAGAAGGGCAAATGTCGATAATCAGCATTCAGAAGCAGCGGAACCATCGCCGTATGCCAATCATGACAATGCAAAATATCCGGCCGAAAGTTCAGTTCAGGCAGCACTTCTAAAATCGCCCGGTTAAAAAAGGAAAAACGTTCGCCATCATCCATATAACCGTAAATACCGTCACGACCGAAGTAATACTCATTGTCTATAAAATAAACCTTGATTCCGTCTAATGTCAGTTCCTCTATTCCACAATATTGATTACGCCAGCCTACGGCTACTTGCTTCACCGCTACCGGACGCAGAGACTTTTTATAAGTATTGGGAATCCCCGCATATTTAGGTAAAATGATTCGGACGTCGCACCCCGCCTGACGAAGTGCCTTCGGCAGTGCGCCAATGACATCAGCCAACCCGCCTGTTTTAATAAATGGATGTGCTTCTGCTGCCGCAAACAAAATGTTCATATGTGCTTCCTCCTTATGTGTTTAATCTGCTTTTTTAGGCCTCCGAGGCGCTTTCTTGAGTATAACGATGCTCAGGGGTGGTATGGTCACCTCCAAGCTGTGAAGCTGTCCGTGGCAAGGGATGGGGGCGGTCCGTATTATTCCCGTATTCAGCTGGTCCCTTCCCCCAAAGTCCTTATGATCACTGTTCAGCAGTTCGATATAACTCCCGGCCTTTTCCAGCCCAATTCGGTAGTTCTCTCTGGGCACGGGCTGAAAGTTAATAAGCACGACCAGTGTATCTCCCGGCTTTTTACTTTTACGTAAATACGTAATTACGCTCTGCCCACGGTCCTCCGCCTCAATCCACTGATATCCATCCCACGAATGATCCAGTTCCCATAATGCCTTTTCCTGAATATACAAATGATTCAGCGCTTTCGTAAAGGCGTGCAGCGAACGGTGACTGTCATAATCCAGCAGAAACCAGTCAAGCTGCTCCTCATCCTTCCATTCGATGAATTGGCCGAATTCCCCTCCCATAAATAAGAGTTTTTTGCCCGGTGAGGTGATTTGGTAACCGAGAAGCGCTCGAAGCCCGGCAAATTTTTGCTCATAGCTACCCGGCATTTTATCAAGCAACGACTTCTTACCATGAACAACCTCATCGTGCGACAACGGCAGTGTAAAATTCTCGCTGTACGCATAAGCTATGGGGAATGTCAGCAAATTATGGCGCTCCGGCCTCTGATCGAAATCCGTTTCGATATAATCAAGCGTATCGTTCATCCAGCCCATATTCCATTTGTAATTAAAACCGAGTCCTCCATCGCTTACCGGGGAAGTCACCATCGGCCAGGCACTGGACTCCTCTGCCATCATCAGAGCATACGGATAATAGCGGAATACTGTTTCATTCAGTTGTTGAAGGAAGGCAATAGCCTCCTCATTTTCAATGCCTCCTTTAGAGTTAAAACGATATTGACCGTCCTGCTTTTCAAAATCCAGTCGTAGCATACTCGTCACTGCATCTACGCGCAGGCCGTCAATATGGTACACATCCATCCAGAATAGCGCATTAGATATCAGGAAAGAACGCACCTCCGGCTTGCTGTAATCAAACGTCAGTGTTCCCCAGCCGGGCTTTTCCGCAATCAGCGGATCCGCGTATTCGAACAGGGGCGATCCGTCAAACAGCCTTAATCCATGAGCATCCTTGGCAAAATGGGCTGGAACCCAATCCATCAGCACTCCGATTCCCGCCTGATGGCAACGATCCACCAAATACATAAAATCATGCGGTTCTCCATACCGGCTTGTGAGTGCAAAATATCCGGTGAGCTGGTAGCCCCAGGAAAGATCATACGGATGTTCACTCAGCGGCATCAGCTCAATATGTGTATACCCCATATCGGTCACATAAGGCACAAGAAGATCTGCTATTTCCCTGTATGTATAAAACGTACCATCTTCTTTTTGCTTCCAAGTGCCCAGATGAAGCTCGTATATGTGCAGAGGCTTTCCATAAGGTGCTCTACGTTTTCGGCGCCAAATCGCATCGTTCCAAGCATAACCATCTATAGAAGCTACCACAGAAGCCGTTGCCGGTCTCACTTCAGCACGTACCGCGTAAGGGTCTGCTTTCAGGAATCGTTCACCGTTTGCCCCCGTAATGTCGTATTTGTAAAAAGTTCCTTGGGATATCCCCGGAAAAAAACGACTCCAAAAACCGGATTTGGGAACCCTATATAAGGAATCCTGTTCCCCATTCCAGTTGTTGCGATCTGTAGCAAGCCCGACATGGAGAGCATGAGGAGCCCAGACCGTAAAGCGGACGCCCTGTTCTCCGTTCTCCACAGTAAGGTGGGAACCCAAAGATCGGTAGCTGTGATAAAGCGTTCCTTCATGAAACAAATAAATATCTTCCGATGAAATAGCCTGTTGCGGAAGAGTTTGGTCTGTCATCACGTCACCACCCTTATATGTTTTGTAAGTAAAAATGTATGAATCGGTAATGCATTCGCTTTTGGGTCAAAGCTGACCTGAGTTATTACCCCATTCTAGCCACAATGAACAGAAAAATGACTAGGAAAAAAATAAACCTTAGTTTTGGGGGAATCTTATATACCTTATGGTTTCAAGAGTACCCCATACCGTTTATGTATGTACTACACTGACAACTAAACCGGGAGGGAAACGAAATGTTTAATAAAGAATGCATTGCCATGCTGCTGGCAGGCGGAGAGGGACGCCGTCTTGCTCCCCTTACTTCAACGATTGCAAAACCCGCCGTACCTTTTGGCGGTCATTACCGGATCATCGATTTTCCTCTCAGTAACTGCGTAAATTCAGACATTGATACTGTAGGTGTACTGACGCAATATGAGGCAGAATCCTTGCACGAACATATCGGGGATGGAACACCATGGGGTCTTACAAAAACAGATGACAAAGGAATTACCCTGCTTCCATCTTATAACACAGGTAACGCTGAATACTTAGGAACGGCAGATGCTATTCATAAGAATATCGAATATATTGACAGCCAAAATCCGGAGCATGTGCTTATTTTATCCGGTGATCATATTTACTATATGAATTATCGTGAAATGCTGAACCACCATAAGGAAAAAGGAGCTGCAGCTACCATTTCTGTCATGGAGGTACCTTGGGATGAAGCACACCGTTTTGGTGTTATGAGTGCCGATGAAGATCTGCGTGTCACAGAATTTGCAGAGAAACCGGAGAAACCGGAAAGTAATTTGGCCTCCATGGGGATTTACCTTTTCAAATGGGATTACTTAAGAAATTACCTGTTAGAAGACGCACAGGATGCTCAATCCAGTCATGATTTTGGTAAAGATATCATACCTAAAATGTTAGCGGACCAAGAATCCTTGTACGTTTATGAATTCCAGGGCTATTGGAAGGACGTGGGTACCGTTAAAAGCCTATGGGATTCACACATGGATTTGTTACAGGATGATTGTGCTATCGACCTTCAACGCAAGGACTGGCCGATGTATACACGTGAACGCCGCACAAGGTTGAGCGCACAAAAGGTACCTAACCGTCAAACACAACCATTGGGTAGCTTGTTGCATGATTCCTGCCAAGTAGAGGGCCGAATAGAACGCTCCGTTGTATTTAGTGGTGTCGAGGTAGGTAAAGGATCAGCCATCAAAGAAAGTATCGTTATGCCTGACACACGTATTGGACGTAACGTCCATATTGAACATGCGATTATCGGTGAAGGTGCTGTGATTCGCGATGGTGCTGTCATTAAAGGTAACCCGGGCGAAATTATGGTCATCGGACCCAATGAAACGGTATTTGGTAAAATGGCGGTACGACCGCAAACTACACGTATGCTGAAAGAAGCTTACGAGCGCAATACACGCTTGCGTGCCGAAGGTTTTACTTCATAACGTACCCCCAAATTAAAAACAGCCAGCCCTCCCGATTGAGAGGACTGGCTGTTTTTCTAATTACACCTATAAGTAGGCTTTAAATCTGTCCTTCAGTAAGTTGTGATGGTTCCACGGACTGCTCTGCTTGCAGAGCAGGTAATGAAACCGTAATGGTAGTTCCAGCCCCCAATTCACTTCTGATGAGCATCTGACCATGATGACGCTCGATAAACTGTTGCGAGATTGCCAATCCCAGTCCAGTACCACCGTTTTGGTGGTCTACCTGGAAAAAGCGGTCTCTGACTCTGGCAAGATTTTCAGCACTAATTCCAATCCCTGTATCTTGTACGGATATCTCGATATTGCCATCAATCCGTTGTAGAGACAGGAAAATAATTGAGCTTTCATGCGAAAACTTGATAGCATTGTCCACAATGTTCAAAAACACCTGTTTTAGACGGTTACCGTCTCCATGGACGAGATATGCCGTTTCCTCCGAATCCAGCTGAAGTTTTATCTGCTTCATTTCTGCTTTGGCCCATACGTTCAGCATAATTTCCTGCAAAAGCTCCCGTAGATCCACCGTTCCCATCACAAGCTTCATGGCATTTTGCTCCAGCTTGGAAAAATCGAGGATTTCCTCCACCAAGCCAATCAGTCGATCCGTCTCTTTAGAAATAATCTTCATCCCGATTTTCGTCTCTTCCGGGTCATAACCGCCAGAATTTAACGTTTCACTCCAACCTTTAATAGATGTAAGCGGAGTACGCAATTCATGAGATATGGATGATATAAAATCATCCTTGATTTGATTTGTTCTGACAATTTCCTGTGCCATATAGTTCAGAGTCGAAGCCAGTTCACCCAACTCATAGCGATAATCGCCTTCAATGCGTGCATCAAACCTCCCCTGAGCCATCTGAGCAGATACATCGCGGATATTATTAATTGGTCTAACAATGGAATTCGCGAGCCCTGTACTGACCACAAATACAATAACCAGTACAGCTGCCATGATGCCAAGAGAAAACAGCGTAATCGTAAACAACTTATCATTTACCAATTCCAGCGAAGTCGTATACCGAATAACATACACCTGGTCTCCGACGATATTGTCCAGTTTTTGAGATACCGCCATCACCTGCTGCCCCGTACTCGGTTGCTTTCCGATCCATTTGCCCGTATCTCCAGCTAATGCTTGTGTCACATCACTTGTTTGCACACTTAGATCTGCTGCAAAATTAGTCGAGTTATCAATTACATTTCCCTGTTCATCAAGCAACTGCAGTTCAGTGAAGGGCAGAGAAAATGTATTTAACAAATACGATTGCAAAGACTGTTCCGGCTCTTTGAATTTGGGTGCAAATTCACTTACCGATTCGATACGGCTTTCGATATGTTTGTAAATGGAATCGTAATAGTACGACCGGAGTGCAAACATAAAAATGACTTCTACTAACAGAAGCGCCAAGAACACTACGAAAAAATAGTGAAGCACAATCTGTCGGCGAATCCCCTTTTTGATCATTGAGACTGACCTTTCCATTTATATCCATGTCCCCACACTGTTTGTAAAAAAGCTGGCTCAGATGGATTGTTTTCAATTTTCTGCCGCAAACGTCGGATGTTCACATCCACAATTTTCGGATCGCCCATATATTCCTTGCCCCATACGTGATCAAGTAGAACATCTCGGCTGAGCGGCGTGTTTTCTTTTTCGAGAAAAAATTGAATCAGGGAAAACTCAGTCGGTGTCAACTCGATCAGCTGCCCGCTCTTCTTAAATTGCTTAGCAATCAAATCTAGCGTAAACGGTCCAGACTGGAAGGACACTTTGGCTGCTGTTTCACGATGTACATTCACCCGACGCAATAACGATTGAATACGTGCAATCAGCTCCGTCGGGCTAAAAGGTTTACTCACATGGTCATCGGCCCCTACAGACAAGGCATACACCTTATCCTGCTCCTGTACCTTCGCTGTGAGAAAAATAATGCCGATGCGTTCATTCGTTTCCCGGATTCTCCGACAGACTTCAAAACCATCCATACCGGGTACCATTACGTCAAGCAGTGCAATATCAATATCCCGCACCGTGTTCAAAATATTCAGAGCCTCATGCCCTTCCGACGCCTCCAGCACCTCAAAACCGTTACGTTTCAAGTTAATGACGATAAAACTGCGAATGGATTCCTCGTCTTCCATGATTAAAACTTTACTCACTCTACTCTACCTGCCTTTCCCCCATCTTGTTTTTTATGGTTTTACGCGGTTCCAGCTCACTGGATCGCTTAATGCCAATGACCTGCGCATTCGTTCGCCACAGTTGGCTATACCCTTCGTTGTTTCGCTCCCATTGTGACAACGAGAAAAATTTAATTTCCGCTATCGTTTTGTCTGTATCATCCAAAATGAAGCGCAAATAGCTGTCCTTCTTCGAAACTTTCGGATCAATCGTCACCTTGCCATGCAGCTCTTTCGGTAATCTGAAGTAGACCTGTTCATTAGAATCACGATACTGCTGCTGCTTAAAAATCGTCCCTTTCGCCCCGTCCCACTGATAGAACGACACAAAATATGGAACCTCATCCAGCGGCTTGTTACTCCAACCTTTTGGCTTCTCCAAATTACCAAATTCCAGAATACCGTCACCATCCACATCACCACTGGCGATGGTCGCATCCTTAAAGGTGACATCCATAAGATTAAGCTTCCTGAGCTTGCCGTGATCCATCACAATGACATTGGAGACGGTAGTGGTCTGGGCAATTTTGGTATCTATAACAATCCCCTGCCTACCCTCGGCTACCTTGCCAGCAACGACATTATAGACACCTAAGACCTGACTGTCCAAATCCAACGATCCGATTTCCTTAAAGGTTCCCCCACTGAATTGAAATGTTTTAACTGTAAAGAATTCATTACGTCGCAGCGTGATAATCGTCAAATCATTCAAATTATCCCCGTTCAAGTCCATCTTGTTATGGTTAAAATCATCTACGACGAAGTCCGTATAGCCTGTAGCATATATTTTCTCCAGAGTTCCTCCGGTATAGGAATACACGATGAGTCCCTTCTGATCCCCGCCATCGCCACTATCTCCACTGGAAAAACCCGCTACAATATCGAGTGTTCCATCATTCGTTAAATCCACGAGCTTAAATGACTCTAGCACAGTGCCTTCCCCATCAAACGTTAGCTTCTTTACCCACGTTCCGCCCTGATCTTCAAACAAGGCACCATGTATTTTTACGCTCTCATCTGGCGTTTCATAAAAGAGCACTGCTTCGTCTGTGCCATCATTGTTCAGATCACCCGTCCGAATTGGCGTCGGGTCATCTGGGTCATTCGGTCTTAAAGGCTGTACCGCCCCTAGTTGCGTATTCACTGCACCATTCAACTGCTGTTTCTCGTCAGACATCGTCGGTGTCTCCATCAGCGAAATGGGATCGCTAATAACATTACAGCCGCTTAAAAATCCAGCAAGGAGCAGCAAGGAACAGCAGCCAGCTACCATTCTCAACAGCATTATTTTCACTTCTCTTGCCGTCCCCTTCACAATTTGTTCTTTTCTGCTTGTGTCAATCGTCTTCCCTGAATATCAAACACCAATTCACCATCATTCAACCCCCATATACGGGAAGCAAAGCGTTCAGCCATTTCCAGCGGCAATACAGTAATGATCGTCACCCGCTCGTCAGAACACAGCTTGCGAAAGGTCTCCAATACATGCGCTGCCGAAGCTGGATCAAGTCCATTTACAGGCTCATCAGCTAAAATAACTTTGGCTCCGTGCACGAGAGCACGCGCAGTCGCTACCCGCTGCCGCTCGCCACCGCTGAGCTTGTCGCATTTATCATGCGCCTTATCCAGCAGACCCAGATCCTCCAGTACGTCCATCGCTCCCATGTAATCGTCGGAACGCACCATACCGGTCACCATTCTCCACATTGGAGTTTGACCGGATCTGCCAATGAGCACATTTTTAAGAGCGGTTCGATTCATATTTAGATGCGGGTTTTGCTCCAGGTATGCCCATTCCCGCTTTATTTTCATCTTGCCCGTCCACCCGGATTTCAGCACATCATTGCCACCTACAATTAAACTGCCTTCATCCCATGGCTCTAGTAAAGCAAGACAGCGAAGCAACGTCGTTTTGCCGCTTCCACTTGGCCCTACTATGGCAATGAATTCGCCCTGATGAATTTCAGCATCAATTCCTCGAAGTAGCTGGGTCCGTTCAGGCCCCACTTGCTTGGTCAGCTTCCGAATTTTAATCATCTAAGTGATTCCCCTTTGCGCGCCATCAATACTGTTTATATTTTATAGTAAATGTGAAACAAATACCATGCAAACCGCAGTTTTAAACCGCCGGTACTCTTTTTCTGGAAAACAGACCTAACAATCCGAAAACAACGTAACTACCTCCAAGGACAAGAAACATGCTGCCTTGAGTTCCATAGTCCAGCAATCCTCCGCTAATATTAGGTCCGATCACACTTCCCAGATTAAAGTGAAAGGATGCCAGTACATTCGCGGCTGCTAAAAATGATTTGGGCAGCAGATCAGCGGCATAGGCCAAACCGAGGGAGAAAAAGGAGCCTACTAAACCACCTGCTAGGGTCAGCAATATCAAAGTGAACATAAAATGATTACCGCTCCATGGTAGCAACATAAAGGTTATTCCCCCTGCTATACCTACGCTCATTAGCACCTTTTTACGTCCCCAACGGTCACTCAGTATCCCTAGCGGTAGCTGCAGCACTAACCCTCCCAAACTGACGAACGGCAGCAAGGCGGCGATTTCATCGGTATGAAAGCCAATACGTAGGCCATAGACTGGAAAGTTACTGTTCAGGCTCGCTTCCATATAGCCGTATAGAAATGCTGGCAAAAGAGCGTACCATGCCCAGCTGTAACTGCGACGAAATCTTTGAGTGGGACGTGCCTCGGACTCCAGCTTCTCCGGTCTGGAGTCCGGCAGCTTAATTAACACCAACAGCAAGACAAGCAAGCACAATAAGGCCAACGCAGCGAATGGAACCAGCATTCCATAATCGAGTAGCCATAATCCCAATGGTCCTAATGCAAAACCCAGACCGTATGACATACCATAAAAGGAAATGTTGCGGCCTCGCTTCTCTGCTGGAGTCACCAGCAATATCCATAGCTGCGCAGAGTAGTGCAGTGCACTGTCACCAATACCTACTAGCAGACGCAGTACGAACCATACCCGAATATCAGGGATTAGCGGGAACAGCAGCAGCGTAATGAGCACTAGCACAAGCCCTCCGGCCATCAGCTTTTTGAACCCTAACAAGCCCAATGTCCGTTCTGCCACCAACGTCATTGCGAATGAGCCAATATACAGGGCAGCCGCATTCATTCCGTTTAGTGAAGATGAAACTCCCATTTGTTCCAACGAGATAGACAGAATAGGTAATAATAAACCTTGGCATAATCCAGCAACAATAATAACAGCAATTAAAATAAAATAATGAACCCGTAACGACGACGACATCCTAGCTCCTCCTGATCGAACAAATAAAATAATTAAAATTAATGTTAAGAAATGATTTGCATTTGATTCCATAATCAATAATAATTCTTATCACTATGTATTCCATACCGTCCTGCAAAACCGACAAACACATACAAATTCAGGTGTAATTAGTGTATTAGAGAATAGAAGAAAAAAATCGCCATCTGAGATGACGATTTTACGGAAAGAGCTTGTCTGGTATGTATCCGACTCCTTTGGTTAAGGAGCCTCGTATGTTCAATCCGAACCCATTCACGTCACAACGCACTATTTCATATTATAGTGGACAATCCCTGGCAGAACAAGCCATAATAAATAAGTGAGCAATTATTAAAATGCTCATGTTTTGCTTATGGACGGGCTTAATTACGTTCACCGCTCTGGGCTAGAAGACAGAATAGGAGGCATTGGGTTCCATGAGTTATCAAATTAAAATAGACACTTCTCCAATTTATGAATTGCTCGGCAGCTTCATGGCCTATGTGACTAAAAAGTGGGTCCAAGATATGGACTTGGGCCATGAATGGATCGACAAGGTGGATGCACGACTACAACATGAAGTTCGTACTGAGCTTGCTACAGCTCAGGATTGCCCTTTTAGCGATTATGACGCACTCTATGCCTGGGCGTTACTTCGACCGGAATCGGATGAAATATCTGATTATATCTCTTATTTGGACCACGGTCCGGATAAAGATATGTTTGAGCTGCTCGTTCCGCATATCCCTTTTTTAACCTTTGAAGAATCTTTACGCATTCGTAAGGTATACGCACCACTCCTCAAATTGTGGGATCGTGATTATTTTCGGGCCTTGGAAGGCGAACTACGTGTGTTGGCAGAAGAAGACGCTGCGGAAAAGCGCATGCTACTGAGTAAAATGGAACCGGAAGCACTGGTTGAGTATGCGACAGCTGGACTAGTCGTGCCACACATGGAAGACCTGGATACAGTAGTCCTATTTCCGGTTGTCCATAATCGCCCGATTAATTCATACTGTTTTTATACCCGCACACTGCTGATCCAGTATCCAGTAGATATTCCCGAGGAGAGCGAGGAAGAACCGCCTACGCTTCTGCTACGGCTCACTCGTGCGGTCAATGATCCGCAGCGGCTGCGAATTCTGCGTTATGTAGCTCAAGGTCCTAAGTCTCTCGAAGATATGCGCCATGATTTGAGCCGTTTGGAAGATACACTCATGTCTGATATGATGATTTTACGAGTGGCTGGTCTGCTCCGTATTCACATCGGACGTTATCATAAGGAAAAATTCAGCATCCGTCCCGATGGCGCGGCTGATTTACAGGTATTTTTGGAATCCTATATTGGATTGTAATTTGAATTGTACTTTTAGTTATAACCAAAGCAGCGTTAAAGCTTTGGCTTGGAAGGAGTATGCATCATGTCGTATCCGAAGCAGCACATTTTATTTGATCTTGATGACACCTTAGTCCACTGCAACAAGTATTTTGACCTTATCCTCAACCACTTTTTCGATTTGCTTCAGGAATGGTTTGCAACTCATAATCTAACGAAAAATACGATTCGTGAAAAACAAATCGAAATTGATGTGGCTGGAGTTCATCAAGTGGGCTTTGCCAGCGAGCATTTTCCACAATCTCTGATAGATACGTACCAATTTTTCTCGGAACAATTCGGACGCCGTCTCGATTTTCGGGAAGAGCAGGAGCTTCGCTCTCTTGGCCGAAGTGTGTACGAACAGGAAATCGAACCGTATCCAGGCATGGTCGAAACGTTGAACTCCCTCCAAAAAGCAGGGCATTCCCTCCACCTTTATACTGGGGGTGAGCAGATCATTCAAGAAAGAAAGATTGAACAAATGAAACTGGCTACCTACTTTAATGAGCGCATCTACATTCGCCAGCATAAAAATGTCGAAGCACTGGAAGAAATCATCCAGATGAATCGCTTGGACCGAAGCATCACCTGGATGATCGGGAATTCTCTGCGCACTGATGTATCTCCAGCCCTTGCCGCAGGTATTCATGCTGTGTATCTCAAGCAGCCTAAGGAATGGATTTACAATATGGTTGAATTGCAAAAAAACGTGAACTCCGTGATGTATACGATACAGAAGCTAACGGAAGTACCACGAGTTATCCACGAAAGCATACAATTGCATCAACAAAAAAGGACCCTCGGATAGGGTCCCTTTTTTGTTTTTAAAATGTTATTCAACCTTTGATTCAGCCAAAATGGTGGTCTAAACCCTGTCTCAGGATTCCTCTCGAACGCTAAGTTGTCCTGTACCTGGCTCATTCAGAACAATTCGCGCTTTCACGGTCGATCCATCTTTACGCTTAAAAGACAACAATTGCGTCTGTCCCTTCGTCAACAGAGATTTGAGCATCGTTCCGGTAATCTGCTTTCCAGCATATTCCTTCCAGACGACAAAGCCACAACCCTTCTTGTAGTGGCTGCACCCATACCCTTTGCGGCCTTCTATAATGCTTCCGCCGCAATTAGAGCGTGGGCAGCTACCCAAAGCTTGCCTTTGGCTCACCGAAAAGCCTGAGGCTCCTTCGGAGGAGCTGCGTGCAGCGGAACCCGCTGTTCCCGCAGCACGACTTGCTGGTGCTGCTGCCTGCTCCAGCGTTGCGCTTCCACCGCGTCCTGATGTAGCACGCCCCACCCCTTTAGCGGCGGTGCCTCCACTCGCGCGTGCATTACGTGCGCCTTCTTTTCCAGCTGCACGCTTTCCCCTTGCTTCCTCGCCAAAGGCATTTGCCGGAGCCGGTGGCTGCTGCCTCACCTTGTCAATGATGGACAACGTAAATCTTTTAACGTTATCCATAAACTTCTCTTGAGCCGCCTCTCCTTTGGAAATTTGGTGTAGACGACGTTCCCATTGACCAGTCATCTCCGGCGAGGCTAATAGATCAACCCCAGCATGACGGATCAGGTCAATAGCCATCTTTCCCTTTTCCGTAATAAGAATCTTTTTGCCCTTCATTTCAATATAGCCAACCTTTTTCAATCGTTCAATTGTGGCGGCCCGCGTCGCAGGTGTGCCTAAACCGGCGTCCTTCATGACCTCACGCAATTCCTCATTCTCCATCTGTTTGCCCGCGCTTTCCATCGCCTTAAGCAATGTACCCTCCGTGTAGCTTTTAGGGGGCTGAGTCGCCTTTTCTTTCATCTCGGCCCGAACACAATCCACGGGACGCCCCGCATCAATCTCAAACTTCTTATCCGTCCACTCGTCCGTTTCCTCTTCATCCTCTTTTTTCGGTGATTTGCTCTTTTTACCTTTATCCTGATCAGCCTTACTCAAAACCACTTTCCATCCCAAGGAAAGAAGCTCTTTGATATTTGTTTTAAACAGATGCTTGTCCACCTGTGTCATTACGGTATGCATTTTGTATTCAGCAGGTGGGAAAAAATGTGACAAAAACCTGCGAATAACCAGGTCATATACATTTTGCTCCTCCTTGTTTAACGTTCCTGGCCTTTTTAACGTCGGCAGAATAGCATGGTGATCCTCAACACGAGATGGATTGCAGACCGATTTATTCTGTTTATGGACCAAATTGGGGTTGGCTTGTTGTACCAGATCAGCATAAGGACCTGTCCCCAGCATCCGTAGTGCCTTGTGCATGCCGTCTATATTTTGCTCTGTCACATAGTTAGAATTGGTACGCGGATAGGAAATGACCTTGTGTCGCTCATAAAGCGCTTGTGCCACATCCAGTGTTTTTTTGGCCGAATAACCGTACTTGGCATTCGCCTCGCGTTGAAGCAGCGTTAAATCGTACAATTTAAAAGGATACTCTTTTGTCTGCTTAGTATCATATTTGGTGATTTTACCTGTTTTTCCACGAACGGCCGCAGCGATCGCCTCAGCTTCCTCTGGCTTCGTCAACCGATCCCCCTGCCACGCACCTTTGTACTTGATCTGTTCTTGCTTAAATTCAGCCCACACATCATAGAAGGTTTGAGACTGAAATGCCTCAATTTCCTTTTCCCGGTCATGAATCAGTGCCAGCACGGGAGTCTGCACCCGTCCTACTGACAGCAGTGTATTATGTCGTGTTGTGAACGCTCTGGAAGCATTCATTCCGATCAGCCAGTCCGCTTCACTTCGTGCCCTCGCAGCTTGAGTCAGAAATTCAAACTCCGAAGCATCTCGCAATCGTTCAAAGCCTGTCGCAATACTTTCCGCTGTCAAATCTGAAATCCACAGCCGCTTAACTGGCTGATGCAACTTCAATTGCTGCTGAATCAACGCAAAAATATATTGCCCTTCCCGTCCAGCATCACAAGCATTTACGATAGCATTGCAGCGTTTAGCCAGTTCACCAATCATTTTCAGCTGATCTTTTGTTTTCGGATTCGGTACAATTTTGAACTGCTCAGGGATAATAGGAAGATCCTTAATATTCCATCGTTTGTACTTATCATCGTATGCATCCGGCTCAGCCAAACCCAACAAATGTCCGATCGCCCAGGTTACAATGTATTTCTCACCTTCCAAATAGGTACGGTTATTTTTAGCCCGCGGCTCCATAACAGCGGCAATCGTCCGTCCCATATCTGGTTTCTCAGCAATAATCAACGTCTTCATTCATACTCCATTCCTTCCTGACGGCCTTCTGTTTCTCCTCCATGAATCATACATATACATGGAATGTTAATGAAAACACAGGTATCCTGGCCTCATGCAAAAGGAGCCTTCTCCCGATGAAAGCTCCTTTGTAAATTCATTTAGTCAAACGCTTCAACAATATACGTGTATTATACCATAGATGCCATGCTTCTCTCAGGTCATGATTTTAAACAGTCAATAAAAGTTATGTATATGTTAATTTATATTACATAAATATCGGATTTTATCTAATTTTCTTGTGAATTAATTCTTTTTTCTATAAAAAAGCTACACTAAACACTCTTTTTTATGTTATGATCATTTTATATAAGAGATATATGATTACACAACTGAATAAAAGTCATATTATATAACATACATTTCACAATACTTTACATACCACCATAGAAAATTAATTGAGAAAAATATTGTAGACCAATAAACATTTATTCATCTTTCACTTCTGAGACACTCAGCTTGAAATACAATAAAACCCCATCCGAAGATGGAGCTTTGACTGATCCGTAACATAAAATTTATAATTACACCAAAACGGTAGCGCCCATGAGGTATTTATCAACCTCTCGTGCAGCTTCGCGACCTTCATTAATAGCCCACACGACAAGACTTTGTCCGCGACGCATATCACCTGCAGCAAAAACCTTATCTACATTGGTAACATATTTTCCATAACGTGCTTTAACGTTGGAGCGACGATCCGTCTCCAAACCAATTTGCTCTACAATCGTTTGCTCAGGACCATCAAATCCAATGGCAATAAGAGCAATTTGTGCAGGGAATATGCGCTCCGTACCTGGAATCGGTTGATAGATTTTGCGGCCCGTTTCATCAACAATCCGTTGAATTTGAATGGTGTGTAGCTCTTTCAAATTACCGTTCTCATCACCTACAAATTTGGTCGTCATGATGGAGAACTCACGCGGATCTTCTCCGAACAGCGCCTTCGCTTCTTCCTGTGCATAATCGAGAGAATACACGTTTGGAAATTGTGGCCAAGGATTGGCAATCGGGTCACGCTCCATAGGCGCTTTGGTGTGAGTACCAAATTGAGTGACACTCCGACAACCATGACGCAAAGAAGTAGCTACACAGTCTGAACCCGTATCACCACCACCGATTACAATAACGTCTTTACCTTGGGAGGACAAATAGTTGCCATCTTCCAGGTTGGAATCCAAGTAACT
The DNA here is from genome assembly GCF_038002205.1 of Paenibacillus sp. FSL R7-0340. Lineage (NCBI taxonomy): Bacteria > Bacillati > Bacillota > Bacilli > Caryophanales > Paenibacillaceae > Paenibacillus > Paenibacillus sp. FSL R7-0340. The sequence continues at coordinate 2,951,775 of NZ_JBBOBY010000001.1, read as the reverse complement.
TTTGATGGTACCATTCAGATAGTCCATCGCATAATGAACACCCTTCAAATCGCTACCTTCAATGTTGAATTCTCTTGGCTTCGTAGAACCACCGCATAGGACAACCGCATCATATTCAGCAATCAACTGATCGGTAGGGATATCTTTGCCGATTTCCGTATTTGTGATGAATTGAATACCTTCAGCCTCTAGCAAATCCACACGCCGCTGAACAACCTTCTTATCCAATTTCATAGACGGTATTCCATACATCAATAATCCACCCACACGGTCCGCACGCTCATACACAGTCACGCTGTGCCCTGCTTTGTTAAGCTGAGCAGCTGCAGCCAAACCTGCCGGACCCGAACCAACAACAGCCACACGTTTGCCTGTACGCTTTTCTGGCGGATTAGGAACGACCCAACCTTCCTCAAAGCCTTTTTCGATAATAGCTTCCTCAATGGTTTTAATTGTAACAGACTGTCCGATCAGGCCGACTGTACACGAACCTTCACATGGCGCAGGACAGACACGACCTGTGAATTCCGGGAAGTTATTCGTTTTGTGCAGCCGCTCTAGCGCTTCCTTCCACAAACCACGATATACGAGATTGTTCCATTCCGGAATGAGATTATGAACCGGGCAGCCTAAAGTTGCTCCCATGATATCCATCCCCGTATGACAATAAGGAGTTCCGCAGTCCATACAACGCGCCCCTTGGGTACGCAGCTCTTCTTCAGACATATGCTTATGGAATTCTTCCCAATCCTTTATACGTTCTGCCGGGTCCCGGTCTGTAGGAAGCTGCCGTGTGTATTCCATAAATCCAGTTGGTGTAGACATGTTACGTTCCCCCATCTCTTCGCTTATGAACCCCGATCATCCATTCAGAATTTAAGTCAAATTCGAATTTGTCTGTTTGTATTATGAAAGGGTCTGTTCTCGTTGAATTTGATTTATTGTATCACAATACAGCGTAAAAGTGATGAAAACTTATGCAACTTTCTGCATCAACAGCCAAAAGGATTTTTTATATGGTTTATTAATTTTTCAAATGAGTGGGGTCGAATACAGTCTATTCTTATTCCGTTCTCTCGTAAACAACAAAACGATACTCATAGGGATTTTTGTCATCCTTGATACCCGGGGTCTCACTGACTATATTCCAGCCGTTCCAACCCAGCTCAGGGAAGGTTGTATCGCCTTCAAAAGTCTCCTCAATCCGAGTCACAATCAGCCGATCAGCATGTGGCCAAAACAGTGAATAAATCTCCGCTCCTCCAATGACCATTAACTCCTCCTGCTTTGCTAATTGGAGCCCTTTTTCCAGTGAATGAATTACTTCTGCACCTTCTGCCTGATAGCGCTGATCTCGAGTCAAGACGACGTTACGTCGGTTTGGCAGGCTTTTTCCTCCAAAGGATTCCCACGTCTTGCGTCCCATGAGTACCGTTTTATTAATCGTCTGCTCTTTGAAAAAGGCCATGTCTCTAGGGAGGCGCCAGGGAAGTTTGTTATCCCGGCCAATCACACCATTTTGTGCCATAGCCCATATCATTGAAATGCCCATTTTTCCACCTCCTCTAATCAGATGGCGACAGGCGCCTTAATCCCTGGATGATACTCGTAATTTTCAAAAGCAAAATCGTCGTAGGTATAATCAAAAATCGAATCCGGCTTGCGCAGAATTTTCAACTGAGGCAACGGATAAGGATCACGTTCCAACTGCGTATGCACTTGCTGCATATGATTTGAATAAATATGCACATCGCCGCCTGACCAAATAAATTCGCCGGGCTCCAAACCGCACTGCTGTGCAACCATATGCGTTAGCAATGCATAACTTGCGATATTGAACGGTAACCCTAAAAAGGTATCCACAGAACGCATCGTTAGCATACAGGAAAGTTTCCCTCCAGCTACATAGAACTGAAATACAAAATGACATGGAGGCAACTTCATCGATTCGATTTCAGCCACATTCCAAGCACTGACGATGTGTCGACGTGAATCCGGATTATTTTTAATAGCCTCAATGACATTCGAAATTTGGTCAATATGTTGTCCATCTGTTGTTTCCCACGAGCGCCATTGCGATCCATATACAGGCCCCAGATCGCCCTGCTCATCGGCCCATTCATCCCAAATGGTAACTCCGTTCTCTTTGAGATAAGAAATGTTGGTATCTCCCCGCAAAAACCATAACAGCTCATGAATAACGGATTTCAAATGTACTCTTTTGGTGGTCACCAAGGGGAAGCCCTTGGCCAGATCAAAACGAAGTTGTCTTCCGAAAACAGATAGTGTACCCGTTCCTGTACGATCCTCTTTTTTTACTCCATTCTCTAAAATATCCTCCAGCAGTTCCAAATAGTTACGCACGTTATTCCTCTCCTTTGAGCATGAATAAAAACCTGGCATCGCCAGATTCTAATCTTTAAAATTCTTTTTCTGCACCAATATCTATATTTAGTTTATCATGTACGGTGCTTCGTTGACCATGTACTGTGTGAATTTTCATTGTAGTCCTGAAAATCCTAAAGTTTGAAAAAAAAGAGACAAAGAGCGCAGATATAGCGCTCCTTGCCTCTCTTTGTCATGTATGAAAACCAAAAACGAGATAATGAAAAATGGTATTAGCGACGTGGTGCCAATGCGTGGATCGGATGACCCAGCACGACTTCTGCTGCTTCCATAACGATTTCGCCCAATGTAGGGTGAGCATGAATAGTCAAGGAGATATCTTCGAGTGTAGCACCCATTTCAATCGCCAGACCCAGCTCAGCAATAAGGTTGGAAGCTTCCAGACCTACGATTTGCGTACCCAGTACCAGACCTGTGTCAGCGTCAGCTACGATTTTCACAAAACCTTCAGCAGCGTTCAGGGAAACCGCACGACCGTTTGCTCCATAAGAGAACTTGCCAACTTTGACATTGTAGCCTTTTTCTTTGGCTTGTGTCTCTGTGTAGCCTACACTGGAGCATTCTGGATCTGTGAAAACGACAGCCGGCATACACTTGTAATCTACTACAGACGGCTCGCCTGCGATTGCTTCAGCAGCTACTTTACCTTCGTAAGAAGCTTTGTGCGCCAGAGCAAGACCAGCTACGATATCGCCGATTGCAAAGATGTGAGGAATGCTAGTACGTCCTTGGTGGTCAACTTTCACCATTCCGCGCTCATCTAGTTCGAGGCCGATCAGATCCAGACCCAGTTCACCGTCAGTGTTTGGACGACGTCCAACAGTTACAAGCAGATAATCAGCAGTTACTTCTTTGCTTTCGCCGTTGACGGAGAATTTCACTGTTACGTCTTTATCTGTTTGCTCTGCACTTTCCGCTTTAGCGCCAGTGAAGATTTCGATGCCAGTTTTCTTCATGCTTTTCGCAACGATTGAAGTCATATCTTTGTCGAAACCAGGAAGCACTGTATCCATACCTTCAATGATCGTTACTTTGGAACCGAATTTGGAGTACATTTGTCCAAGTTCTGCACCAATGTATCCACCACCGATTACGATCAGGCTTTTCGGAATTTCAGGCAGGTTCAATGCTTCTGTAGAAGACAGAATGCGTCCGCCAAATGGGAATGGTTTCAGTTCGATTGGACGGGAACCTGTTGCGATAATTGCATTTTTAAAACGGTAACGTGGTGATTCATGTTCGTTGAATACACGCGCTTCGTTTTCGTTGATGAACATGCACTCACCATTGAAAACTTCAACTTTGTTGCCTTTGAGCAAGCCACTTACGCCGCCTGTCATTTTCTTAACAACACCGTTTTTGAATTCTTGTGTTTTAGCAAAGTCTACTTTTACGTTCTCAGCCGTAATACCGAAAGACTCGCCATGTTTAGCTGCTTCGTATTGATGAGCTGCAGAGATCAAAGCTTTGGATGGAATACATCCACGGTTCAGACAGACACCGCCCAGCTCAGATTTGTCAACGATCAATACGCTTTGTCCCAATTGTGCGGCACGGATGGCAGCTACATAGCCGCCAGGACCCGCACCGATAACCAATGTGTCAATATCCAGAGAAGCGTCTCCTACTACCATTGATTACACCTCCATAACAAGCAACTCAGGGTTAGCGAGCAGCTGTTTGATATAGTTCATGAAGTTTTGAGCAGTTGCACCGTCAATAATACGGTGGTCAAAGCTCAAGGAAAGAGCCATTACTGGAGCAGCTACAATTTCACCGTTTTTCACGACTGCTTTTTCACTGATGCGGCCAGTACCCAAAATCGCAACTTCAGGGAAGTTAATGATTGGAGTAAAGAACATACCGCCTGCGGAACCGATGTTAGTGATTGAGATTGTGCTCCCTCTCATCTCATTCGCAGCCAATTTTCCATCACGACCGCGCACAGCTAGATCACGAATGGAATCAGCAATCATCCAGATACTCTTACGATCAGCATCTTTGATAACAGGAACGATCAAGCCGTTGTCTGTATCTGTAGCGATACCGATGTTGTAGTATTTTTTGTAGACAATTTCGTTTGCTTCTTCGTCGATCGTGGCATTCAGAGCCGGGAATTGACGGGAAGCAGCAACCAAAGCTTTTACGATGAATGGCAGGTATGTTACTTTTGTGCCTTTCTTCTCAGCAATTGGTTTGATACGAGTACGGAAAGCAACCAGTTCAGTTACATCTACTTCATCCATAATCGTAACGTGCGGAGCCGTATAAGCCGATTTAACCATAGCATTGGAAATAGCTTTGCGGATACCTTTAAATGGTACGCGCTCTTCCTCAGCACGTGGATCTGCTGCTGGTGCAGATGGTGCTGCAGCTTTCGCTTCTTTCTTAGCAGGCTCTTGTGCTTTTGCAGCTTCTTTCGCTACTGGTGCAGCCGCTTGACCTCCACCATTTTTGAAAGCTTCTACATCTTCTTTGGTGATTTTACCATTTTTGCCGGAGCCACTCACTTGAGCGATGTTTACACCTTGCTCACGAGCAAATTTGCGGACGCTAGGTGTAGCCAATACGTCTTTGTTAGAAGCAGCAGGTGTTGCAGCTGGTTTTGTGTTAGCTCCGCCTTTTGCAGCATCCTCTTCTTGTTTCACAGCAGCTGGTGCATCTTCTTGTTCAGGAAGTTCGCCCTCTGCAGCGATTACAGCCACAACTTGACCTACATTAAAGATGTCGCCGTCTTTGGCAAATACTTCTTGAACCGTACCATTGACTGGACACGGAACTTCAACTACTGCCTTATCGTTCTGTACTTCCATGATGATATCTTCATCTGTTACTTTGTCGCCGGGCTTGATGTGAATCTTGATGATTTCGCCTTCGTGAAGACCTTCACCCAGCTCTGGGAATTTATATTCAAATCTAGCTGTACCTGCAGCTCCGCCTTGTGCAGCAGCACTTGGTTCAGGGCTAGCAGCTGGTGCTTCTGGTGCATCTTCTTGTTCAGGAAGTTCACCTTCTGCATCAATTACAGCTACGACTTGACCTACGTTAAAGATGTCGCCGTCTTTGGCAAATACTTCTTGTACTGTACCATTAACCGGACAAGGAACTTCAACTACAGCCTTATCGTTTTGTACTTCCATGATGATATCTTCATCTGTTACTTTGTCGCCGGGCTTGATGTGAATCTTGATGATTTCGCCTTCGTGAAGACCTTCACCTAGCTCCGGGAATTTATATTCAAATTTAGCCACGTTTAAAACCTCCCAAATTTACGGTGTGCTTTAATTAAAATTCCAATACTTTATTAACCGCATCAATGATACGTGTTGGCGTTGGCAACCAAGTATCTTCAATTTGAGCAAAAGGATAAACGGTATCTGGACCTGCTACACGCAGAACGGGTGCTTCCAGATGCAGGATTGCTTTTTCGTTAATTTGTGCAATAACTTCAGCAGCTACACCGGAACTCTTTTGCGCTTCTTGAACAACGATGGCACGATTGGTTTTTTGAATAGAAGCAACAACGGTATCAATGTCAATCGGGCTAATGGTACGCAAATCAATGATTTCTACTTTGATACCTTTTGTTTTTTCCAGCTCATCAGCAGCTTTAATCGAAGTGTGTACCATCATACCGTAAGTAATGATCGTCACATCGGAACCTTCACGAACTACATTAGCTTTGCCCAGTTCAACTGTGTAATCATTCTCAGGAACTTCAGCGCGGAATGCATGATACAGGTTCAAATGCTCCATGAAAAATACTGGATCATTGTCGCGTATAGACGCGATCATAAGGCCTTTTGCATCGTAAGGGTTGGAAGGAACAACAACCTTGATACCAGGTGTTTGAGCCAGAAGACCTTCCAAGGAATCTGTATGCAGCTCGGCTGCCTTAACACCACCACCAAAAGGTGTACGGAATACGATTGGAGAATTGTAACGTCCACCGGAACGGTAACGCATACGGGATGCTTGAATTGCCATTTGATCGAGTGCTTCAAAGATAAAGCCTACGAACTGGATTTCAGCTACAGGGCGGAAGCCTTGAATACCCAGACCCACAGCAAGACCCCCGATTGCGGATTCCGCTAGCGGAGTATCGAATACACGTTCTTCGCCAAATTCTTTTTGCAGACCTTCCGTAGCGCGGAATACGCCACCTACATGACCTACGTCTTCACCGAAAAGCAGGACGTTAGGGTCGCGTTTCAACTCTACGCGCAGTGCGTCACGAATCGCTTCTTTCATGTTCATTTGTGCCATTTGCTTCATTTCCTCCTTAAACATTGACAGATCAATTTCAGTTCAGGTCAATCGAAAAGCAGACCGGATCGGGTTACCGCCCGGTCTCTTTTAAGTTCAATTATTTAAAATCAGCTTTTTGTTCTTCCAAGTGCTTAGGCGTTGTTTCGAACATGCTATCAATCAGGCCAGGAATTGTCATTTTCTCTGTTTTCTCGGCTTTTTTGATCTCTTCGTTCACTTTTGCCTTAGCTTCTTCTTTTACGCGAGCTGTATCTTCTTCAGTCCAAAGACCTTTTTTCTGAAGGTATTTCGCAAAGCGGGCAATCGGATCTTTCGCATTCCATTCGCCTTCTTCTTCTTTGGAACGATATTTTGTTGCATCATCAGAAAGGGAATGCGGACGGAAACGGTACGTTACAGCTTCAATCAATGTAGCACCTTCACCATTACGTCCACGTTCTGCAGCTTCTTGAACGGCTTTAATAACTGCAAGCACGTCCATGCCGTCAATTTTCACACCTTTAATACCAGCAGCTACTGCTTTATGAGCGATCGAAAGAGCAGCCGTTTGTTTTGAAAATGGAGTCGTGATTGCGTAACCATTGTTTTGCACAAAGAAAATAACTGGCAACTTGTATACACCAGCATAGTTCAGGCCTTCGTAGAAATCACCTTCAGAAGAACCGCCGTCACCTGTATATGTAATGGCGACTTGTTTTTGCTTTTTCAGTTTGTAACCCATCGCAATACCCATAGCATGCAAGATTTGCGCGCCAATGATGATTTGCGGCATCAGCACATTAACACCGTCCGGCACTTGGCCTCCGTGTTGATGACCACGGGAATACAAGAAAGCTTGGTATAATGGCAGGCCATGCCAAACGATTTGCGGAATATCGCGGTAGCCTGGAGCAATAAAGTCTTCTTTTTGGAGCGCATATTCGCTACCAATCATGGTTGCTTCTTGTCCGGATACCGGAGCGTAGAAACCGAGACGTCCTTGACGGCCTAAGTTAACGGCACGGTCATCCCAAGTACGTGTAAATACCATTCGATACATAATTTCTTTCAATTGATCATCTGTAAGTTTAGGCAACATATCTTTATTGATAATTTCACCATCCGGAGAAAGTACGGACAGCGCCTCAACTTCCTCTGTGTAAACTTCATAAGGAACCTTGCTCATTTTCTTCACCTCAACAAAAAAATTTGAATATCAAGTTCCGCTGTTATAGGATTATTATACACCTGTTATATCGCTCGCGTCAAAGATTTAGTTATTTTTTTTGAGTTTGCCACATTTTTGTGTGTGTAACAGGGTATGTTTTTTACTATAACAGCTTAGTACATGATTGAAATTTTAAACATCTATTGCAATCAGGGTAATCTTAACTTATTGTGATCCCGAATGCAAAATAATACCCAAGAAAGGTGACGAAAAATGACGGATTCTCGGTATTTAAAACGAACCATCCTTAAAGACGAAGTAGGTAGCCGCTTTCTTGGCGAGACCAGAACTCTCCGGATTTATTTGCCGCCGGGCTATAATGAAATATTGAGCTACCCGGTCGTGTACTGTCAGGACGGAGAAGAATTTTTCAATTTTGGCCGCATTGCAACTCACGCCAACCGCCTCATTTTAGATGAGGGCGTCGAACCCTTCATTATTGTAGGAGTGGAAGTGAATACCAAAATCAGAACTCAGGAGTATGCTCCCTTTGGCAATCGTTTTGAGGCGTATACAGCCTGTTTTGCAGAAGAGATTATTCCCTATGTAGAGCAAAAGTATCCTATAAGAAAAGATGCAGCGTCCCGCATTTTGGCGGGGGATTCACTGGGAGGCAGTGTGTCTCTGCATTTGGCTTTGATGTATCCTCAGCTGTTCAACCGCATTATCAGCCTCTCAGGTGCTTACTATGAAGCTTCGCAGGAAATCATCGCCCGTGAGAAAGATCTGTCTCATTTGCGGGTGTGGATGACAGTTGGCCTTCAGGAAGATGCATTTGAGAGTGATACTGGCATTTACAACTTTGTAGAGCTTAACCGTCAATGTGCAGATTTGCTGCGCGAACGGAACGCTGAAGTTTCTTACCGTGAAAAGGATGGCAAACATTTGTGGGGCTTTTGGCAAAACGAGTTGCCTGACGCGCTAATGTATTTTTTGGATCGCGCCTGAGTAAATATTCTTCCAGGTAACTAAGGGGAATGAGAGCATTGACCTAATAGGTCATAAAGCTCCTTCCTCTTTTTCATAATTTGGTTACGCTTTCAAAAATGTATGACGAAAAACGGCAATTATTGCCGTCATCTTTCGTTCACATTATAGCTTTTCTTCTATGATCTTGTCCAGCAAGGCGTCGCACCCTGCGTCCATTAATCGATAGGTCTCTTCAAAATTCCCTGTAAAATACGGGTCGGGTACTTCTCTTAATTTTTCTTGAGGGAGCAAATCCATAAATTTTAGAATATCAGCCTCCGCCCCACCTGCAATCTTACGCATGTTTTGTTCATTGGAGTCATCCATGCACACAATATAATCAAACGCGTCAAAATCGCGGCCCGTTACTTGCCTCGCCTGTATGCCTTGTTCGCTGATTCCATGCAGCTTAAGTTGCTTTAGTGTTCCCTCATGCGGGGGATTTCCGATGTGCCAGTCGCCTGTCCCGGCCGAGTCTACCCCGATTTCTGCACCCAATCCCCGTTCCTGCGCCTTATGTCTCAGTATCGCCTCCCCCATCGGAGAGCGGCAAATATTGCCCAAACATACAAACAAAACGTTAATCATTTCGTTCTCCTTCCTATTACACGTTACACTTCCTTTTTTCTGTTTCATTGTATCCGTGTCCTCCAAAATTGTGCAAGCCATATTTAACGCGGTATACTTAAAAACGATAGTATATATAGGATCGTATCAGAAAGAAAGGATGTTGATTATGACAAAAAAACGAGCGATTGTATTTTCAGGCGGTCGACTTAATGAAGAAGATTTACATCAAATACAACCCGATGATTTTATTATAGGTGCAGATAAAGGTGCTCTTTTCCTGATCGAACACGGTATTACACCACATGTCTCTGTAGGAGATTTTGATTCGATCACACCAGAGGAAAAAGAAAAGGTAGAATTAGCAAGCCAACGTATGATTGCGTGTGATCCAGTACTTAAAGACTTAACAGATACTGAGCTTGCTTTGGAAATCGCTATGGACGAGCACGTAGATCATGTATTGTTGCTTGGTGTGACTGGCACCCGGATGGATCACACATTAGCTAATGTTCAAATATTGGTACGCGCAATGCAGCATCATATTAGCTGCGCTATTATGGACGCACATAATTATATTGAGCTCACCGGATCAACGCTTGAGATCCAGCCTATGGGCTATACATATACATCGCTGCTTCCTATGACTGCCGAAGTAACAGGTATACAACTGGAAGGATTTATGTATCCGCTACATAATGCCACCCTCAAAATGGGACAATCGCGTGCTGTCAGTAATAAGCTAACGGCTTCAAAAGGTACGATTTCCATCAAAAGCGGTCTACTACTCGTTATTCAAAGCAAGGATTAATTATGACATTGTTGTAACCATTGTTCAGATTGTTCTTTCACTCAAAACCCTTGATTAACAAGGGTTTTTCCGTTTATAGAGATCTATGAATCGATCTATTTTTTACAAATTGTAATTTTTAATCGTTTTTTAATAAACGCTGTGTAAGTCTTGTCCCTCAAGCATTTGAGAGTTCTTTTCCAACTATTAGGCGGTTTCAAAACTGTTATACTCAACGCTGTCAGTTAGTTAGCAACTCAGCAAAATATTGCACAAATCAATTTCTGGAGGTACTTACAACATGAATATGCAGAAAATCATAAAAAAGGTAATTATAGCAGGGGTCGCAGCCACTATCGGCTTTGGTACTTTTGCAATTGAGGGAACAAATACGGCACAAGCTGCCACTACTACTTCAGTAGGCCAAAAAGTAATTAACTACGGTGAAAAATATATGGGAACTCCTTATAAGTTTGGAGCTTCCACGAGCACTACACGTAATTTTGACTGTTCTTCTTTCATGAAGCACATATTCAAGAAATACGGAGTGGATTTGCCACGTACTTCTGTTCAACAGTCTAAAGTCGGACATGCCGTATCCAAGTCCAATTTGAAAAAAGGTGACTTAGTGTTCTTTTCAAGCGGTAGCCGTGCCACAGGACGCAACATTACCCACGTAGCAGTCTATATGGGCGGGGGTAAAATTTTACACACTTACGGCGGACCTGGCGTGACCATCTCCGATTTGAACTCCGGCAACTGGAAAAGAACATACATTAAAGCACGCCGCGTGCTGTAGTATGAAACTCATTTTGAAATATGCGAGCCGGGACGAAAAGTTCCGGCTTTTTTATATACCTTATGCTATTCTGATACGGTTGGTGTTCTGAGTGAATAACCAATACCTCGTTCCGTACGGATCATTTTAAACTTATACCCTTTATCTACTTTAACCCTCAAATGTCTGATATAGACGTCTACTACGTTCGTATCAACGATATAATCATGTTTCCAAACATCCTTCAGAATTTGCTGCCTGCTACAAACTTGGTTAAGATGTATCGCCAGATGAAGCAAAAGATCAAATTCTTTCGGAGTTAGTTCCAGTTTTTGTCCCCCTCTGCTCACCATTCTGCTTGCATTGTCTATATGTAAATCACCCGCTTCGATCGCCCTTTTCACATCACGTTCAATACCAAAAATCCGCAATAAATTAGCCACTCTTGCCTGAAAAACTCTAGGATAAAAGGGAAGAACGATCACATCATGTGCCCCTTGTTCAAAGCAGGAAACAATATGGTCCTCCTCATCTGATGAAGTCATTGCAAATAGCGGGACATGAGGATGGTTTTGCTGCAAAATGCGAATCAAGCCTTGTGTATCCGCCTGTTCATCTCCTATGTTCAGAAGTAGCAAATTCACCGGATTGTGGGCTGCATAAGAGCTTGCATCCGATGTATTGCTAACATGTACCACCTGATAACCTGCCTGCTCCAATGGAAGAACAAATACGGGAGACGCTTCATTTACATCCACAAGTAAAATTAACGGGCTCATCTTTTCACCCACCTGGTTTGGACATAGCATTACATTGGATACGAACAAGTTTGTTATAAGCCATTAAAGCATATTAATATTATTGTAACAAAAAAGCAGAAAATCATTCTCCAAAGAATGGCTTTCTGCTTTTATGGTTTAACCCAAATAGCGATGATACAGACTTCTTGCTTTTGCCACGTCCTTTGTCCCATGGATCAACGCTCTGCCATCTGCAAAAACAACTAAGCGATGCTCGCTTGTACTAAAGGAAACCAAAAACGGATTCTGCTCTACTTTTCCTTCTCCCAAAGAAGCAAATCTATCTGCTATTTCCGCAAGATTCAGATGTGTCGGGTTTGCTGGTCTAATTTGAACGGTATCCCTGCCGCACAAAACATCTGTTTTCTGCCGATGAGAGGCCGACAAGTAGGGATACGTCGGTTGGTTGCCGCAAGAAGGACAATTCTCCTTTTTAACGCTATCTACTGCTATCGTTACATACTCATTTTTCCACAAATCAAACGAAAGCAGCTTTCCTCTCAAATCTTCTGGATATCCACCCAGAAGTTTGAAAGCTTCCGTAGTTTGGTTAGCCGTGACCATCTGTACGGCCTGCGGAATAATCCCGGCGCTATCACAGGTTTCACCACCAAACGGCACAGTTCCCAGCAGACAGTGAAGACAAGGCGTTTGACCCGGTAAAATGGTGTAGGTTACACCATAGCTGCCCACACATCCCCCATAAATCCAAGGAATCCGATGCTTTAGTGCCATGTCATTCATAAGAAGTCGGGTATCGAAATTATCGGTTGCATCCATTACGAGATCTACCCCCTGGATCAACTCTTCCAGCTCTTCCACCCTAACATCCAGTACATGTGCATGTATAACCGTTTCCGAATTAATATCCTTTAATCTTCGCTGAGCAGCTACTGCTTTGGGACATCTTTGCGCAGCATCACTTTCCTGAAAAAGCTGTTGGCGCTGCAAATTGCTCCATTCCACATAGTCCCGGTCTACGAGGCTCACTGTACCTACGCCCCCGCGAACAAGTGTTTCCGCAATACCTGTGCCTAGCGCTCCAACACCTATGATTAATACGTGAGAGGAAGCAAGCCGACGTTGTCCTGTCGGTCCAAAGGGTGTGAATCTTTCTTGTCTGGAATAACGGTCACTTGGATGTGTTCCTCCTGCACCGGATTTGTCAGATACCTTCATGCCTGAATCATGCCTTCTGTCGGACTGCTCGCTGAAGCGTAACGTTTTACAGGAATCATCCCCGCCTCAAAACCATATCTTCCAGCACGAACAGCCAGTTTCATGGCCTCAGCCATTTTTACTGGGTTCTTCGCTCCTGATACGGCTGTGTTCAACAAAACAGCATCTGCCCCCAACTGCATAGCCATTGCCGCGTCACTGGGTGAGCGAATACCCGCATCGACAATAACCGGAACCTCCGCCTGTTCAATAATTAGCTCTAATGAAAACGGATTGAGCAAACCATGTCCTGTACCAATCGGTGAAGCTCCAGGCATAACGGCGTGTACTCCAAGCTCTTGTAGCCTCTTGGCTAGAATCACATCGTCCGATATGTAGGGCAGCACGATAAAGCCTTCTTCTAACAGCTTTTCACTAGCTTTCAACGTTTCAAAAGGGTCAGGCAGCAGTGTCTTGCTATCCCCAATGACTTCCACCTTAATCATATCGCACAAGCCGGAGGCTTTTGCCAATTGGGCAATACGAATGGCCTCCTCTGCTGTTGTAGCCCCTGCTGTGTTGGGAAGAAGTGTATACCGGCTCAAATCCAGCATATCGAGAAAATGCTGCTTATCCCGTTCCTCCAAGTTCAATCTCCGTACAGCAAACGTCAATATTTCCGTCTCAGCAGCCTCTACGGCTTGGGATTGGATATCTAGATCAGAGAATTTTCCTGTTCCCAACAACAACCTTGAGGTAAAAGATGCTTTTCCAATGGTTAACATGATCAACCGCCTCCCACAAAATGTACAATCTCTAGGCAATCTCCATCCTTCAGTACCGCTTCATCATGATCTTCACGGGTCAATATACGCCGATTCAGCTCTACCACTACGGTTTTCACCTTTACATCAAGCTCATGTAGCAATTGATCCACATGAGTGATTCGATTAGAAAAGGTCAGGCTCTGGCCGTTAATCGTCAGCTTCATAAGCTTTCCTCCTTGAGGAGCTCAGAAGAAAATCTACTTATCCCAAGTTCAGCTGCACCAGCCCCATTAAGCATAGCTGCCAGCGCACGCCCGGTAGCATCACTCAGCAGGACACCGTTGCGATAATGCCCGACGGCAGCATATACGCCCTCGACCCCAGGGACAGTGCCTATAAAAGGATGACCTGATGCGGCCTGCGGACGTAAGCCCGCCCAAGTGCGTATAAAAGAAGCTTCACGGACGCGCGGCAGCCAAGCAGAGGCACGTGCCAGCAACCCCTCCAAGCCTCCTACGGTCACCTCTTCGTCATATTGATGCGGAAGGCTCGTTGCCCCAATCCAAAGCTCGTTATTCTGTTTAGGCACGAGGTAAATATCATCAGCATAAATGGTGTATTCTAACGGGTGATCCTTCAAGGAGACCGCTACCGCTTCACCCTTGACCGGATAAAGTGGATATTCAAATCCAACCTGCGCTAGCAATTTCATGCTATCCAAGCCTCCGGCAATAATGACCTGATCGCAGGAAAAAAAGCCACTATCTGTTCGAACACCGCAAACTCGACCATTCTGTATGACCAGTTGCTCTGCCTGTGTACCAGACCATACCGTTGCCCCCAGCACCACAGCAGCACCTGCATAAGCATGGCAAAGCTGGACAGGAGCCACTTGTGTCTCTTTTGAACGATATATTGCCCCGATCGCTTGTTCATCCAAACCTGGAATTCGTCGGGCCAATTCCTTCGCATCCCACCAGATAGGACAATCATCCTCTCGCGTTTTAGCAGCTTTCCAGCGTTTTTGGCCTTCAGTTTCCGTACGGAAAGGAGTCACAAATCCTTCTGTACGGAATTCCACCGAAATACCTGACAAACGCTCCAGATCACAGACAAGCTCAGGGAATGCGTCTCGACTTATGCGAGCAAACCGTGCCAGCTCAGAGTCGGTGAACTCTTCACTTTCCGCTGCCAGCATTCCAACCGCTGCTCCTGAGGCTCCCTCACCCGGGATCAATCGTTCCAGCATGATCGTACTTCTTCCCTCCTTGGCCACATGGTAAGCAATGGAACTGCCGATGACACCTCCACCTATGACCAAGCATTCAGCGTGTCCTATCGCTCTTGCCTCTATGTGTATCTTTGGCATTTGTTCCGTGTCTCCTCTCCATAAACCATTCTGCTTTCAGCTTGCCTCTACTCTCGTTTTCTCGCTACAGGTCGTGAACTACAAGATCTGCCATTCGCCGATATTCCAGCGCAGCTGCAACGGGCGACTCAGCCTCCCATATACCAGACATCACCGCAATTCCGCTTGCTCCGGCCCTATAAAGCTCCGGGATATGGTGCGGTTGTATGCCGCCCAGCGCGATCACCGGAATGTTCGACAGCCTGCAAATATGTTCAAGCTGAGCTAAACCCCGTGGTACAATACCGGGCTTACAATGGGTCTCATATATGTGACCATAAAGTACATAGTCCGCTCCTACCCGCTCGGCAGTCTGCGCCTCCTTCAAGGAATGCACAGATACTCCACAGCGTGTACCCTTTGGAAGTAGGCTTTTCACATCCGCTACAGGTAATCCATTAGCTGGTAGCTGGACGGCTCCAACCAAAGTAAGTAAAGCTACATCCACACGATCATTTACTACAATTTGTTGCAAAGGAACTCCCTGCTCCACCATGCTGCGAGTCAAAGATAGCAATGCAGAGGCACCATTCTGTTTTAAACGTGCGTGTACATAATGAACATACGGACAAATCACAGCAGCCACTTGGGCTGCTTGTGCAAAAGTGCCCTTTTCCATCGAAATTGCGTGTAATTCGATTTTGTCTTCACCTCACATTGGACTAAAAGATCTAAGCTTAGCCAGTCACGTCTACCAGCAGTAATGAAAGAGGATTGTATGTGAATCGTCTACGGAAGCTCGAACAACTTAAAGTGAACGAAACGCAAAAAAACCACTTCCCCAAGGAAGTGGTTTAACGAACGTCCAATAATCGAACGGACAATGATATCCGTATACGTGTATCGTCCCACGCACAAACAAAAATAAGATGGTGTTGCCTTGTTTGTACGGCGCTCACTTCCCTACGCTGGCATAACCCAGATCAGGTGCAAAGGGTCCGAAATCCATTTATTCCGTCTCAGCCGCATGGGCGGCTCCCCTAGTGTGACTATTTTATTGTATAAGCTAAAGATAGCTTAGCATATTTTCCTAATTCTGCAAACCCCACTTCGTGTGAAATATGCAGAATTGGATTTAGTTGATGTTAGTTAACTTTACTTGACCACTCTTCCACATTCCACGTTTTGGTTACCCAATCCTCGTAAAAGTCCGGTTCGTGAGATACAAGCAATACGGTCCCTTTGTATTCCTTCAAGGCACGTTTCAGCTCATCCTTAGCTTTAACATCCAAGTGGTTGGTAGGCTCATCGAACAGTACCCAGTTGCTTTCACGCATTAACAGTTTGCAAAGACGGACTTTAGCCTGTTCTCCACCACTGAGCGCAGATAGCGGACGCGTGATATGCTCATTCTTTAAACCGCAACGCGCCAAATGCGCTCGTACTTCATGCTGGTTCAAATGTGGGAATTCATTCCACACATCGTCAATCGGTGTAATTTTCTCCGCCTTTACTTCCTGCTCAAAATAAGCGGGCTGCAAAAAATCACCTTGATAGGTTTTTCCACTGATTGGTGGAATTTTTCCCAATATGGTTTTGAGCAATGTCGATTTACCGACACCGTTGTAGCCAACAATAGCAATCTTTTCGCCACGTTCAATCGTCATGGACATTTTAGGCAAAAGGGCATGCGTATAACCAATCTCAAAATCAATACCCTCAAATACCGTCTTTCCGCTTGCACGTGCTTCTTTGAATTGAAAGGTTGGCTTCGCAGCTTCTTCAGGCTTATCTATACGTTCGATCCGATCAAGTTGCTTTTCACGGCTCTTTGCTCGGCCAGATGTAGAGGCACGCGCTTTATTACGCTGAATAAAATCTTCCTGTTTCTTAATAAAGTCCTGTTGCTTCTCATAAGCATCAATATGCTGAGCTTTGTTCAGATCCGCCATTTCAAGAAACTTTTCATAGTTAGCTGAATAACGGGTCATCTTGGCAAATTCAAGATGGTAAATAACATTAACGACCTGGTTCATAAACTCAGTATCATGTGAAATAAGGATAAAAGCATAGGGATAATCCTTCAAATAGCGCGTAAGCCATTCAATATGCTCTACATCCAAATAGTTGGTAGGCTCATCCAGCAGCAGGACATTTGGCTTTTCCAACAGCAACTTAGCAAGAAGCACCTTTGTCCGTTGCCCACCGCTAAGTGCAGATACATCCCGATCCAGTCCTATGGCCGACAGACCTAGTCCATTCGCCATTTCTTCAACCTTCACATCAATGAGGTAAAAATCCCCCATATCCAGTTGCTCCTGAATTTCACCCATCTGTTCCAGCAGCACTTCCAACTCTTCAGGAGAAGCATCCCCCATCTTGTCAGTAATCTGCATCATTTCCTTTTCCAATTCCAACAAAGGAAGAAAAGCGTCTTTCAAAACATCACGTACCGTTTTGCCCGGTGTCAGCTTGGTATGCTGATCCAGATAGCCGTAACGTACACGTGGAGTCCATTCCACTTTACCCTCATCCTTAAGCAATTTTCCAGTCAGAATGTTCATGAGTGTCGATTTACCGACACCGTTAGCTCCTACCAAACCTACACGTTCCCCCGCAAGCAATCGAAAGGAAACATTTTTAAATAATGCGCGGTCCCCAAAGTTGTGAGATACATTTTCTACAGTCAATAAACTCATAAGCTGTTTTTGGCTCCTTATTGTCATCGGCGCTGCCGACTGTTCTTATTTCATATGCATTTCGTTTCTTTCAAAGCTTTATTGTAGCACATTCTGCAACCATATCGGAATATGGAAAACAGCGATTTTTAAGGTTTTTGATATGGATCTGCCTAAAAAAAGAAAAACCACCCATGAAGGTGATTATTTTAAGCCATTATAACATTTGTACTCAAAGTATCCCGCAGCTGCTGCAGATTTTTCATCCGCAAAACGTTCACTCGCTTTAAAGGGAGCTGGACATGAATCTCTATAAAAATATTTCATCCCAGTATCTGGTTCTATGCCGCCTATAATGTCTTGCTTTCTAACGACTCTCCCACCACCAAATCCATAGTTATTGTAATACCTGTCTCCGACCGGAATGCCTTGGATAAACGCGATCAGACCCACATCATCTACTGTGTTGTACCACTCCTCTTGCGGAATGAGCGGTAGCGTGAACGTATAAGTTATGCCGTTACGTGCAGCTTTTTCGTTATGGACATTAATAATTCGCGCCAGGTCCTCTTGGACGCTGCGAACGATGGTGGAACGACGTATTTGCTCAAAAGTTTCTGAATTATTCAGTAAAGATATAGGGGTCTGGTCCTGAAGTTCCTTTTGAAAGCCCTCCACCCACCTGTGATTCCGCGCATCATATGCGTGCACATAATTATCCAAGGTGAACCCCACACTGTTGTCTACTGAATCAACATAGGCATATGGCTTTTTTTCGCTCCATTTGGGACCTATGGCAGCTTGTCCATGCTCGTCGGTATAGGCTTCTGAAGTGAACGCATAATAACCGTCATAATCTAGAATTACAATGGCTGGTATGTAATCCAATAATGCACGTTGTGCTACTATATCCCCATCAATGCCTACATTAAGAAAAAGGGTGTGCAGGAACGTGTGCAGCGCTGCTTCTTTATCTACACGAAAAAACTTATCCGATCCGTATCCGGCCTCGCGTTCTTGACGTTCATTCTGTGAGAGCATAACCCCTGCATCCTGAACTGCGGTACGGAGAGCCGACGTATATTTCATTTCTAGCTGCTGCACTTCACGCTGATTCTGGACCCGTAAGTCACTAACTACACCAAAGGGCAAAAACAAAAGTATAAATATGACTGCAAAATCAGTAATCTTCATTCAGAACCATGCCCCCGTAAGAAGCTGTAACTGCCGGCTTTCCGCTATCTGCCCCACCGAGAAGCCATGATTTATACAAGTCCGCAGGAGTCCGATTCGTATTATGTAGCCGGACCGTAAAATAATCCCCGGCCATCAAGGTATACCGACGTGGCTGATCTGATTTTGGCTGCTGATTGTCAGGAAACAGTACAGGTAAGATTTGCGGATTATAGTACCCATCATATACAGTTTCATAATTGCCCAGAAAACTGTCTGGCTTCGCGGCATCTGCATAGTCCGGTACATACTTTTTGTGCATATGCTCCAAGTCAACTTTGTAGATATTGCCTGTCAATTCCAGATCACGCATAAAATCGTTATACATCGTCGGTGTAATGTAACCTTTGGTTCTTACCATATCAACAAAACGTACAGTTGAATGATATGTATTTAACCCGGATATATCTTCCTGCCGTTCAGCAGCTTGAGCTGCGGGTACGATGTACAAAAGCAATACAGCGATCAGCGCCCCCAACAGCTTGGATATTGTTTGAACCACTTCATTCCTCCCCCAATTTCTCAAAACGTACAGATGTTATGTCCCCATTCCCATTACGCTGTGGGTATATGGAATATAAAGAAGAAGCATCTAAGGTCGATACATCAGGCTCAAACGGTTCAGAATACGCATCGTACTCTGTCCCGTCGACATGAATCGAAATCCCCTCCTGTAAGTTCATGCGAATTGCCTGCATTACCTGAGTCCCTTTTATCCGTTCCGGCAACCCCACCCCAGCAGTACGGGCTATTCGCCCTTCAGAATGCTCCTCCTGCTGTGATCTTAATTCCAGTGCACCATCCAGCTGGCTGGACAAGTCTGCTTCCGTTACACATGCGGTTATGAACAGAATAACTGACACACCAAGCCGCAGCATGCTTGAAGCGTGATCAGACATACCCTCATCCCCCTTATGATTATTATCTTTACTGTAGTGCTTAGGACTGGGTAAACAACAATCCACGGACAACGTTCGATTTGTCCTTGACGATTTCAGCCTTGAATTTGCCACTTGGATTTACGTATTCATTCTCTTTCTCATTAAGCGTATTCGTGATTTTCCCAGTCTTATCACTGCCGCCATTCACGGCGCCATACTGTTCACTGTCTGGGCTAATGTTCAGAGCATTACCGTACCACTGGCCTGCCATATTTTTGCCGGTTTTAATCTGAATGCCGAATTGGTCCTTCCCCTGAAACTTCCGCAGCGCATTGGTCACCTGGGAACCGCTAATCGTTGTGCCGTCATATACCGTAAAAGAGGCCTGAGACAATTCGGTCTGGATATCAGCAAAATTGTTTTGTGCCGTTTTAGTCGCCTCCTGGGCTGAAATAAACAGTATAACTACAATCGTAATTAGAGCGATGGTCAAAAATATCCCAGCGGCTACCTTTAAAGCTGTTGATGCGTTATTCATTGTTTTTCTCTCCTCAGCTTGTTATTTTGTATTAGTCATAATAGAACTTTTTTACTGAATTTTTTGTATTTGCTCATAATAGTTATCCATTTGAACAAAGCTCATACCGATCAACGGAATCACCAAATATAAAAAGATAAGACCATACATCGGGGCAAAACCAATCATCCTTCCCCAGATAGCCTTGCTGTCTATTATTTTTTCATACTCCTGTTTTCTTTGTTCGAAATAGTAGGACATATGGGATTCCAAATCATCGAAGGCCTCTCGAATCGTAATTTTACCCAAAGACAAATGGAGCTTGTCCACTAGACGTTGAAATTCCGGCAAAGGTGCCTCTTCTTTTAGCAAGTCGAGAGCTGCCTCTGGCCCGTGTTCATAATGAAGCAAACATTTTTGCAGAGGTCTTTTGAATATAACTGAAAATCTGTTCAGCCACTCCAATATTTCCTCGACAGACATTCGTTCCATAACCCGTAAAATGGAAATAACCGTTTGAAATTGATACACCTCATGCCTCATATCCAACCGACGCATTTTTCGTTGCAAATATAATAAAAGCATAGGCATTTGATAGGCTACATACCCAACAATCAAACTAATCAGTACTTCCCACCACTTGATGTATTCATCATTCCAATCTTTCAGCTTTTGGAGGATACGCCGAGTATTTGTGGATAGCTGTTCAGGAGTAGCAGTTCCATTAGCATTATGCTCTAAAACAATGTACGTTTGTTCGTATGTGCTGTTCGCCCTCATGTTCAGCGAATGCATGATTTTGCGATCAATCTCACTCTGCTTCGAAGCTTCTTTTTGCTCCACCGGACTTAAACGTCCAAACATTTGACCTGATTGTACTGGGGCGTGAAGGATATGCGTTTTCTCAGCTTCATGTAAAAAAAATATCGTACTGATGCTGAGCACCAATCCTACGATAAAAAGAGCCATTCTGCGTATGTAGAGCCACTCCAGCTTAACCTCCGCACCACTTTCCTTTAATAGACGGGTTATTTGGAAATAAGAAGACATATGCTGACGCGGAATTAAAGAATCCACCACATTACGAATGATGGGAAAACGGTATAGCTTCTGCTCCCAAACCCTCCGGCCTCTACCCGCACGATATCCTGTCTCATCGGTCTGTTGCAGTTTCTGTAACAGGAAATAAGATACGATTATCACAATATAAACGGACAATTTCGTTATATAACCCAATTTTCCCTGATAAAACTCATTCATGGATGGAAAGCTGGATCTCGCCCATGTCTCGATTGGGGTCGTAAAGAAAACAGGTGCCAGTGCGATCACGTTTAGACTTTTTAACAGATAGTCCAGTTTATTTCTTCGCAGCAACTCCAACTGGATTTCGCGTGCGAGACTGCCGAGCCCCTTCAAATAAATGGAGCCCCCCTCATCAACCCGGTCACCAAACTCCATTACCATATATGAGATACCGGCAAAAGCTTTTAAAAATCGATTAGGAGCCGACTCATAGTATCTTTCCAATGCTTCGTGCGGATCAACATCTGTTAGCGCCTCATGGATGAGTCGTGCGTGTCTCCCAGCCTCTGCCTCCGCCAAATCGGCCGCTTCGGATATGGCTTCCTCCACCATACCGTGCTGATGGTAATAATGACGTACATTGGCGAATAATTCGATCATCTGTGCAAGTAGCATTTTCTCCATCCGGCTAATGGCCATATCCAAAATAAGACTGTTGATTACCACTCCGCATAAAACAGCCAATATAGCAAACTCTATTCCTGGCTTCATCATGACCAGCACAACGCCACTGCAAGTAAAAGCCCCCCAGATGAACAGCGTCATCTTCATGGTCTGTAGGCGAAGCTTGTACTCATCGTAGGCATGCTGACCAGCTAGACGCTTACGTACACTTGTGATGTATCCAGATAAAAAAGGCACCTTCATACACAGCGTGTACAACTTATGCAGTAAGGCTTGCAGCTCACGTTGAAGTACCGCTTTTCCTTTGCGACCTTCCTGAACAGAATGAATTCGTCCTCTGCGAACTGCATGACTACTTCGCTTACGCAACCCCCACAAAACTATATATAGAAGCGCAAAGCCCCCACCTGATATTAGTAAAATCCATAATAAAATTTCTTTAAGACTCATAGTCTTCCTCCCAATAGCGGGTCAAAAAACTGCGGAAATCTCTGGCATCCTTTACATTCATCTGCTCACACATTTCTTTTGCACTTTTGGCAGTAAGGGGCTCCATCGGTATATAGCTTCCGTTCCGATATTCCATAATGTGGCGATAACTATAGCTCGTTGAAACATTGGAGCCTGCATCCGTATGATCCGGGTCACGCGGCACACATTCTGTGATCCGTTCGATGTAGCGTCGCCCTTCCGCATCACGTTTGAGATGCACATCAAAGTTAATGACATGAACTACCTGTTCCTCAGCGATGCCTTCATGCTGAAATACTCCTGTTTTGAGCAATGAATTACGAAGTGAAAACACGAGATCACGAAATGTTTTGGCATGATGAGTAAAAATGGTGAACAGACTGGCAACCTGCGACATTTGAATCATCCAAGCAGCTACTTCATCACTTGCTACTTCGCCTAGTATATTGACGGTTCCATCTGTTTTTTTCTGCAAGTCAAGCCCTTGTTGTCCTGAAATATGGTCCGTTTCTCGAAAGGTAAGAATGTTACGGCGACTGTAAATGCTGCGTAGATGCAGTTCAAAGGCCATTTCTTGAACACGAAGCGTATACGAAGCATAAATATGCTTGACCATCGCCATTAACAACGTCGTCTTACCTGAACCCTGCGCGCCTGTAATAGCGGTAATCCGGCTGCCTTTCATTAAATAAGAAAGTAGCTGGATTGGAAAATCAGCATTCTGTCCCTTAATTAACTGTTCCAGCGATGCGCTTTGAATATCGAATTTACGGATAAAGAAAGCCCACGATTCTGAGAAAGGAGGGCGCACCACCACTACCCGTGACCCATCCTTCATTTCGTTGACCTTATAACCATTCGCTTCGGAAAGCTGTCCCGGGTAATTGTATTTATAAATATTTTGGCACACCCTTTTAAGTTCACGCTCAGATCCGAAGGAAAGGAACGAAAGATGGATAGTTTTACCTTTATAAAAGATCCATACGCTCTCATAACCATTGGCAGTAGGCGCAGATGTTTGTTCAAATACATACCCATCCGAAGGCCAGTCTGATGATGCAGGAATCCCACCTTCCGGCATACCACTGACGCCCCCACTTACACCGTCGATCCGCTGGTCACGAATATCATCAATGACGGAAAAGCCTTTGTAATGCTGATAAATCCGCTGGACAATAATATCCACTTTCTCCAAAAAGGAAAGAGGGCGGTACTCACAGTCATAGATATAACGAATATCCTCTGCGGTAACGAGATAACTTCCATCTTCTTCACCTTGCTGTGAATACCTCATTTCGGCCAAGTCATAAGTATCCAGTAAACGTGATAGTGCATCAGCGCCAAACTTCTGCTGGTATTGGTAAAATATAATTTCGAATTGATCCTGTATGCTAAACAACTCAGGTCGGGAGAATGGCATAACAATATCGACAATTTTCTCGTTTAAGCCGTAACCGTTAATCAGAAGCTCAGCCATCAGATTTTTAACAAAACGTTTATCACCCATGCTGCCATTGGCACAGTCCTTTAACGCCCTGCGTAGTTCCGCCCTTTGATGGATACGCCGTCTATATTCCTCTTCATGCAATCCGGCATCCGCCATCTGGCTATGACTTAGTTCATGAAGTGCATTTTTGATATACTCTATTAATGTTTCGAATGTGGCATCTTCGTTCTTTTTTTCTACCCGAAGGGTTGAATGTCGCGAGTGAAGATTCCCTCGGTATTTAACAATAATCAGTACGATGCACATCAGTACTATACAGGTAAGAATCAATCCGTTGATCATTTGAGCGGACAGCATTTAAGCGCCCCTCTCCAAAGCCTTGAGCCGAAGATCGGACTCTGCCGCCTCCAGAATAGCTTTGCTGATATGCCGTATACTCTGCGCCCATCTCACGGGCATAAAAAGCTTGCGGTGCTGCTCTTTTCCACTTCGCACCTCACGCTGCACATGGCCGATCACATCCCTGCGGTTCCATGCGTCCATAAATCCGGTGCTATAAGGGACTGTATACAAAGCACCTTTGTAGCCATATCTCCTGCGAATATTCGTTTCATTCACTTGAGAATGCACATCATATTTCCCAAGTACAATCAATAAGGGTAACGATGAATAGGTAGATAACGGAGACACAGATTCAAAATAAGCGTCTAACTCTCGCATATTCTGAGTGAGTGAAAGAACGGCCAGTTTGGCTCGTGCACATGCTTCATGCTGTACAGCCCCCCACCCTGCTCCACTTCCTGCATCAATCAGCGTTAAATCATAATATTGATTCGCTGTATCTATTACTGCCCGTACAAGCCCTGGAGATAGTAACGGCGGTGCAGCTCCAAAGCTGGAGGTTCCCTCAAGTACATCCAAAGTATGTTCGAGTACAGGCGTCGTATAATTACGAATATTTTCTTTAGACAGTGTCCCTCGCAGAACTAAACGTGCGGCAGCATCCCAGCCCCCTTCCTGAAGCTGTAGGGTTGGATCGTCCATACCATACTCTTGTATAGGTAATCCTGATTCAATACCGGTATATTTACGACCCAAATGAGTCAATAATAGTCTTCCTCGATATAGATTGCCTATGGTAATTGCTATTGCTGCCGCCAAAGAGCTACTTCCACTAGCCCCCTTTATGGGGCTCCAAAACAAAATGGTACTCATGCTCTACTCCTTTCCGCACGCTTTAACGCACGACGACTCACTTTTAATTCCCAATTCATCCATTCCCCAATACAAAGGCATAATTGTTTCTTATACATTCTGGATAGCGGTTTTAGTAGCAGCTGTTTTTTATGCTCATTTTCCAGTTTCAGAGCAAGCAGCCCCTCATCCCATGGCAGTACATATGGCTCTTGCTGCCAAGAAGCTGGGAAATGATTCATGTATTCCCACAGGTACGGCTCCTCCACACCACAATCCACAGCCTGTAAAAAAAGCTTGTGAAATACAAGATCTTTAGGAAATTCAGGTTGACTGAATAAATGCTCAAGCCAATTCTGTCCGTTATGCATTAGCATGCGGCTATAATCACTGACCCAAACTCGCAGTTCTGCCCTTTTCCAAACAGAAATTGGGCAAAAATCAGGTAACTCTACATCCAAAATAACAATGTCATAAGCCTGCTCTGCCTTCTGATCAGCCGTCATACCTATATGCAGGTCTTCCCATGCTGTAAATCCAATTGCTACATCAAAACCACTAAACTGCGTAATGGGAAGTGGTTTGTCAAGCATCCCTATGCTATACCGATACCGTCCCCGCAACGTAGCATCTACAAGCAGTACCTGTTGGCCGGAAGCTGCTAATATGCTGCTGATGTATAACAAGGTATCGCTTTTGTCACAAAGCCCGGCAAATATCCATGTTTTCATACTTCCGTTCCTTTTCTCTCATTTATTTGGCATACGGATCAGAGCTTCCGTCCTGCGTCAGAATCTTTGTTTGTTCTTGATGATCCTGCTCGTTCTCATATTCATTTCTTGTATCATCATTTCCGCTTGCTGGGTTTTCTATAGTAGCACCCGCATGCTGAGCTGCAATTTCCTCACTCAGACTCCTTTCCACAGGTGTTGAAATCACACTGTTTGATGAATTAATTGCATTTTCAAGGGAATCCCGCAGCTGCTTGGACAGCTTTTGTTCAGCAATGTGTATCAAATTCGGATCACTATTCATTAACGCTAACACCTGCGCATTGGGCGGATAGGTCGGGATTGCTTTGGGCTGAAATTGGGGATCGACATATGTCAGAGCATAAATGGATGCTTTATGCAGATAGGCATCAACAATCGCGCTCGAAAGCGATAATATTTCCTGCTCATTCAAAGTGACCCAGACAATTGGACCTTCCAGTCGGGAAATCTTCTTTTTGGATAATAGAATGTAATCCTGACCTGTTGGAAATTGAATGCGAATATCCACTTCGTCCCCCGACTTCAGGCTGTTGGGTAGTACCACCACCTTTAGCTCACGGTTGCGTAAATCTTTAGGTGTGGGTTCATCAGCAGTTATCATAGCCGATGTAAGCACAGATCCTTTTTTAAGCTCAATCTTGGCTGTGGTTCCGGAAACTTCACTTTTATCTGCCAGCAAATTTGATGGAGCCTGAGAACCGGGAACTTTAATTCCCTTCAAATCATTAGATGCAATCTGTTCACCTGGAGAAATGTCACGGACAACCACCCAGCCTTGTTTTGCGGTTCGTTGCTCCTGTTCATACACTTTCCATTTCAGTTCTGCCTCTACCTCAGCCTGTTTCCTGACCTCATTCATTTGATGGATATTAACCATAAGGTAGCCGGCAAAGATAATGCCAACAATCCCAGCGCCAATGCAACCGGCGTATAGTTTTTGTTTACTGCTTTTTCTTAGCTTGGACACACAACTTCTCCCCTGCCTCTTTTGATATATACCTTCTATCTAGCGCCGTCGCTTAAGGAATACGAAGCGTCTTCTCCGGGTATCTGGAATGACTCCGCGAAACAGCTCGTCCAACACCTGATCCATCTCATCATCCGGTTCGAAGGGGTCTGAGTGGAACGGTAGAGCAAATACTTTATCGTGATCCAGCTCCTTACGAAGCCTGCGGGCCGCCTCCGAGGTTGCCAATGGCAAGCAGTAATTCCATTTGTGCTGTGGATGGCGCTGAAGAGATCGGGCTAACCCTGCTATATCCTGAACTCTCCATTCGGCCCCTGAGCCAACGACGAGCGGATAATCGGCTCTCAAGAATTCTTCCAGTCGTTCATTGTCCTGCCCACTCCCCAGGTCCAGTACGATAAATCTATAGGAACCACCCAACAAAGAAATGACATCCGCACGAGATGTTTGTCGCCAGTAATGTACTCCATCGACTTCAAAACGCCGACTTGAACTCGATTGTCCAACAGATGTGCCTTCTACGACTTCTTGAAGTCGGGCAAATGCTTTGGCTGTGCTGTGCAGCTCAACCAAAGCTACGGAGCGGGACCTTCGAGCCAGATAGTGGCTCACCGCAATTGCTGTATGCGTAGCACCGGAGCCGGCAGATACACCCAGTACAGCCACTACTCTTGTACCTGCATAATCCATTGAGGCATCATTAACGGATATTCCTTGTTGAGCAGGCTGAAAATCAGCACTGCGCCGCAGTTCTCCAATGACCTCCCCGGCAGATTGAAATCGTTCCTCAGGATGCTGACGCAGCAGTTTTCGAATCACTGGGATCAAATGGCGGGGCAATTCTCCGCGAATATACCCTTCTACTCCCGCAGTCCACTCGCTATATTTGCCTCCTGTACAAAGATACAATAGCAGCGCTCCCAAACTGTATAAGTCTGAACGAGCATCCGTCTGACCAGCTCCATATTGCTCCGGAGCAGCGAAGCCCACTGTGCCCAGCTTTACCGTATCTTGATCCAGTTCAGCCTTATAGCTCCTCGCTATTCCAAAATCAATCAGTATAAATTCCATTTCCGGTGTCAGCATAATATTCGTTGGTTTCAGATCCCGGTAAATGACTGGCGGTTGACGGGTATGCAAATAGTCCAACACATCCAGTAGCTGCAAAGCGAATGGGACGATTTGCTCCTGTGGAATATAGCCTTGGTAGCCCTTCATGTATGCTTCCAGCGTAATTCCTTCGATGTAATCCATGACCAGATATACCGCACCAGATGGAGGATGCTCAAAAAAATCAACAATTCTCGGTAAACGTGGATGGCTTAGCGAAATCAGCATCTCTGCCTCCGTGCGTACAAGCTTCATCACTTGTGGCCCGGCAACCGACTCCTTCACCGCCCATTGCTTGCCTGGCAGTTTTAAATCCTCTGCCATGAACACGCGGCTCATTCCTCCCGAACCCAATGTGCGAACAATACGGTAACGCTCACCGATAATTGATCCGAATTCCAACTGTGATGGTTGCTTCATTATTCTCCTACCTCCTTTCTCAAGCGGACAACGCAAAAAAGGGAAAGCTGCCGCAAAATCAAATTTCCATGTCGTCATGAAAACCGTTTTCGCGGGATGCTTTCCCTTGATTTAAACGTGATTATTATTTTTTAAGGAACAATTTGGATTTATTATATAGCACACCTGTATCCATTGTAAAGTATTATTTTCCATACTTGATCATGTACAGGGTGATCTCATCTCGGTTATGGAATAGCTGCTTAGCTCGCTGAATCTGCATGCCGGACTCTTCAAATGAAGCAATTACATCATGAATGAGCGCCAAGGGCTTTTTATGCATTAGCTTGACCGTAACGATAGCAGTACCACCACTTCGCAAACTATATAGTAAATCAGTAACGAGCCTTGCCATTTGCTTAGGACTCCAGCTCATATCACAAACCAGCAGATCGAACGAATTCTCTTTAAATTTGACTTCACTTGCATTTTTACGCAAAAAAGTCAGATTGGCGTACTTCATCAGTGATGGCTCCATCTTTGCCGGATCAACCGCTGTAACTTTCAGTCCCCGTTCCAGTAAGAAGGAAGTCCATCCACCCGGTGCTGCCCCAATATCCAGTCCCTGATGGAAAGCGACAAAATCTATGCCGAACGTTGCTTCTGCTTCCAATAGCTTGAATTTGGCACGAGAAATTTGTCCATCTTCTTTTTGAAAACGAACCGCGCCTCCGCTCCAATCCGATAGATTGTCCTCAGGACGCGATACACCTGCATACCACGTATCTGTATCTGCAAAAACGGACACAATAACATCGGCGCCTTGTACTGTCTGCTCCATAGGTAGATCACTTAATTGTTCACTCAAAGCCTGCTTGAGCGCACCTGCGCTTTCAATCCAACTGCTATTAGATCCTTTGCGCACTTGTAAAGAAACACGTTGATCAATCAGTTCCTTGCGGTTACGGATGAATGCAACCAGACGCTCCTGTACCTGAACCAGGTCCGTTCCTTCTTCCTGAAAATGAACAGGAAATAAGTGACGTAAAAACATCGGCGGCTGACCTGTAATTGTCCTCACTGCCTCAATTTCTTCCGCAGGTAATGTAGCCAGAAAAATTTCACCAGGTAAAAGCATCGTGCTTTTAACAGAGCCAAATATTCTTCTAAGCTCCTCTTGAGCATAGGGTGCAAAACCGTGATTGGCTGTACAAACAAATCTTGATGATGACAAAGTAGATTCACTTTGTTCATCTGTACTGATATATAGTTCCTCCAAAATAACATTACCCTCCAGTGCACACCCGAATCCAGGGGCGTTCTCCATCCCAATCCAGCTCAACCGGAACTTCATATGTGTGCATAATCAATTCTTTCGTTAAAACTTCCTTTTTCGGGCCAGCTGCTGCGACCTTACCATCACGAATCAATGCAACATGCGTAAAGAGGGGGACAATCTCCTCAATGTGATGAGTCACATAGACCACTGATAACTCCCGCTTGCGGAGCCGATCAATCTCGACCAGCATTTTTTCCCGCTCAAATAGATCCAACCCGGCACAAGGCTCGTCCATAATTAGCAGACGAGGTTCTGCCATCAGTGAGCGGGCCAGCATCACCTTTTTACGTTCTCCTTGAGATAACGTCCCCAGCGGGTGATGAATCAAGTCGCCTAAATTCATACCCTCCAGCAAAGATAGAGCCTTTTCTTTTGCCTCTGTCGGAATTTCCTGATAAAAGCGCAAAAAAGCATACGCACCTGTAGCGACCACTTCCCAAACGGGATCTTTTAGCGCCAGCTTTTCCAACAAAGTCTGGCTGATATATCCGATTTGTTTGCGAACTTCCCGCACATCACATTGACCATACATTTGCCCAAGGACTTCAACCGTACCACGACTTGGAAACATATACCCTGTCATCATTTCCAGCAATGTTGTTTTACCGGAACCATTGCGACCCAGAATAGCCCAATGTTCACCTTCTCGTATGTCCAGGCTTACATCGTCCAAAATCCATCTTTCTTCCCGCTGCAACGTAATGCTCTTCATGGATATCATTCCATCACGCTCCTTATTTTGCTCAGCAAGTGTTCTACAGATTCCATTTTGTAGATGATTTCAGGATTTTTGTTTTCACCATTATATATAAGAAGCGCGGGAACACTGGATATCCGGTACTCCTGTACCAGTTCAGGAATATAGTTAATGTTGCTCTGCACCACTGCTTCTTCAGGGAGCAAATGCTCTGCTACCTCCAGCATTTTACGGGCAGCCGCGCATGTTCCACACATGGGAGTGTACACAAACAAAGCCAGCTTGCATCCCTCCCATATGGCACGGCGCACCTCTTTTTGTCCGATCTCTTTCATCGTTCAGACCCTTTTCTGATCTCTCGCATACGCTCCTCGGGTATGGGCCCGTTATGCACGGTGACTCCCTCTGGCTTATTCGCATAGAGTAGCTCGTACATGGCTCGCCGCCCCTCTGGACTGGAGGAATGCAAGTAAATTTCACGTGGATATAACCGTTTCCCTGCGATAGCAGCAGCCACATCCTTTCCCGTAGGCTGACCTGGACCCAAATCATAATCTAGCGATAGTATTGAAATAGGGTATTCATGAAGTAGCAGTAGACACTCATCCGCATCTCTTGCCAGCTTAAAGCCCGGAGGACAAGGCCGATAATCGTCCATAAACAAATACATCAACTTCTCCTCCTTTTTCCCATAAATGCAAGCTCACAAGCCTCAAAGATAGTTATTACCAATCAGACCGATTTACTCCCAGCTTAGAATCATTTGAATATCCTCCTGATGTGTCCCATCAGGTCCCGTCCCACTCTCCAAAACGATAGGAATACCTCTTACAGCATCCTGATCTGTCATCCAACGCATTCCTTGAGTACCAATGTAGCCTTGTCCCACACGGGCGTGTCTGTCTTTTTTAGAGCCATACGGGTATTGAGAATCGTTCAAATGAACTCCGCACAGAGCTGACCAATAGCCGAGACGATTCCCTTTTTCGATCAAAGCCTCGTCCATTCCACCGTTCCATAATCCCGCTGCATACGCATGACAAGTGTCCAAGCAAAAGCCGATACTGTCAGGATTCTGGCACAACTGACGGATTTGCACCATTTCCTCAAGCGTGGTTCCCATGGGCCCGTGATCCCCCGCCTGATTTTCAATCAATATTTTAGCTTTTCCTTGCCAGCCTTCCAGCACATCATTAAAACAGTTAATAATGTTACGATAGCCCTCTAGTGGGTCTGACGAATGCAGATGCCCAAAATGAACGACGATCCCTTTTGACCCACAGGCTTCAGCAATATCCAGATCATTGCGTAATGAAGCAATCGTCAGCTCATAAAGTTCCTGGCCACGCTCGGACCCATTAGCCGGATTAACGGGATATGGCGAATGAGCAATGGATTGAAGCTGGTGCTCTAAACAGTAAGCGTTGCAAGCAGCAGCATCAGTAGCACTCCATTCCTTCAGCCTAAGACTACGAGGATTTTTCGGGAAATATTGAAATGAACGTCCCCCCTGCTCTCGCGCACGCATAGCGGCTTTGGAAAAGCCACCACGCGTACTCACATGGGAGCCGATGAGCAAATTAGGCATCATGCTGCTGTACCGGGCAATAAAATGCTTTTTTCCCCGCCAGTTCAACCCTTACAATTTTTCCGCCACTTGGAGATTCTTCTCCTTCGCGGTCATATACTCGACACTGATGATCAAATCCACCTGTTAGCGTGTCCCCCTCCATTAGAGGCATTTCCATGTACCCGCCTTCCGCAGTAGCTTCACGTAGTACGGATTGAGTGGCATGATATAGCTTTTCCACTTTTTCTGGCGACTGCACAATGTTTTGTACTTTGGAACCCGGTGTAAATCCGGCGATATAAGCAATTTCGTCCGAATAACAATTGCCAATACCCGAAAAAATCTGCTGATTCACCAGCGTTGTTTTCAAAATCCCCCGGCGTCCCTTCAGCCGTGCTGTAAACTTTTCCAATGTCATGCGGCGGTCTAACGGATCAGGTCCCAGGTCTGACAAAGCCTCCTCTGTTTCTTTAGCCGTCAGCAAGTGCAGATAACCTAAGCGCAGTCCGATAAAATAAAGCTTTAATCCACTAAAATCTAATTCGATCTGAACTGTACGATCTGGACGCTGCTCCTCCGTTCCCAGATATAACAGTCCTCCCAACATCAGATGAAGTACGAGCCGCCCGCCCGTGTTTAAATGAAAAATCAAATGCTTGCCTCGACGCTCTAAATATACAACGGTCGTTCCCAGCAATTGCTTCTCAAACGTTTCCACTTCAGTATTAATGGACTTTTCACGGCTAACCGTCACTCCAGTAATCGGAATGTCCAAAATTTGTTTTGATAATAAGATTCTGTAGTTTTCCATTTCAGGAAGTTCCGGCATATCAACATCTTTCCTTTCGTAGCTACATAGCTTTTAATTCTCGCAAGTTTTGTAAGACATATACTTTCTATTATTTCAGCTCTTCTTTCATCCAGTCCTGCAGTTCAGCGAGATTTTCAAACATCAGGTCAGGTTTCACTCCAACGGTACGCACATGTTCATCCATATTAGCGCGGGTCGTCACGCCCGACAGGATCAGAGCTGTTTTACAACCTGCTGCTGCACCTGCCGCAATATCTGTAAGCATATTATCGCCCACAACCAGAGCTTCATCCGCCCTAATGTTTAAGCGGTTCAGCGCATAGTTCATCAATACGCTTGAAGGCTTACCGATGACAATAGGCTTTACCTGTGAAGCCGCTTCAATTGCAGCTCCAATCGTACCTGCACCTGGCGTTAGCCCATCATGTGAAGGCAATTGGAGATCCGGGTTTGTCAAAATAAAAGTTGCTCCTTCCCGAATCCAACGCATGGCAGCGGCCAGCGCATCATATGTAAATTGACGATCTATCCCCTGCACCACATAATCAGGATGGTTCTCAACAAGCTGCAAACCGGCTCCTGTGAGTGCATCGCGTAATCCTGTTTCACCAATACAATAGACACGAGCTCCAGGACTTTGCTGTGCAACATATTGTGCAGCTGCTAACGCCGAAGTATATACTTCATGGCTGGCCGCTTCAATTCCCATACCAACCAAATGCTCAGCCACCGATTCGGGTGTACGTGAAGCATTGTTTGTAACATAAGCATAAGGTATCTGGTCTGTACGCAATCGGGATATGAACAGATCCGCACCCTTGATCATCCGATTTCCATGATAAAGTGTTCCATCCAGATCAATTAGTAACGATTTTATCGCAATCCCCTCCCCCACTTCAAATCCATTCACATCATAGCATTGAAAATTATAATTCATCCCATGAACGATGTTCTCCTTCTTATTTAACCACCTTAATTATTCAGGTCATTAAATAATCGGCCGTCTCCATTCATCTCATCTATCTTAAGTCAAAAATGCTTATGAAGTCCATGAATTGCTGGTAAACCCTCCAAAATGGCGCCATTCCTCGCTAAAAGCCGTCGCTTTCACATGACATAAGTTCACTTCTTCGTCGAAATCCATCGAAGGAGCTATTTCCTCAAAGGAAATCTCCTGTATTTCCTGGTCATACTCAAGAAATAGAATCCTTTAAATTCGATATATAGAAACTCGAATATGACACGCCTCTATATGTGGTAGAACAAATTCATCCCCTACCACCGTGTACGGGTTCTCATCTCTTGTCGCATCCTGCGCTTTCCCGGAAAATAATTTGGGTGAAAAACAAAGGCACCGGGGCTTGCCCCGGCACCCATGCACATATCTTCTCCAATCGTTTATTAACCGATATCAGGTACCGATAACAACACATGCTGCTCCGCAAGCAATGAATTGGGAAATATGCTTCGCGCTTCCTCCAGCAATGGCTGAAGCTGCTCCTGATCTTTATACCTAGAACTAAAATGCGTCATGATTAGCTGACCCGCACCTGCGGCTTTTGCAGCTTCCGCTGCTTGAAGCGCCGTACTATGATGATACTCGTATGCTGTATCTGACAGTTCATGCAGAAAAGTGGCTTCATGAACGACGACAGTTGCATCTTGAGCCAGCACTACCGTATTCGGACAAGGTCTCGTATCCCCTAAAATCGTGATGATACGCCCTTTTTTCGGCGAACCCAGTACATCCTGAGGATGCAAAATAACTCCACCTTCTACCTCCACGCTTTCCCCACGCTTTAACTTACCGTACACCGGGCCGGGCTTAATACCATATCGCTCCAACAGCTCTTGGTTAAGCTTACCGGGCTTATCCATCTCTACAACTCGGTAGCCATAGCTGTCGATCCGATGATCCAGTAAAGCTGACTCCACCCGGAATTGACCGTCATCAAACAGAACCCCGCCCGTATGCTCCACAATATGTAGTTGGTAATTGATACGCGATTGGCTGATCCCTAAAGATAGCTCGATATATTGCTGGATTCCAGGCGGTCCATATACCGTCAGTGGTGTCGTTCCCCCCTGATACGCCCTGCTCGACAGCAGTCCCGGCAGACCGAAAAGATGATCCCCATGCAAATGGGTGATAAATATTTTTTCAAGTCTGCTTAGTTTGAGCGGCGAACGCAATACCTCTTGTTGAGTGCCTTCGCCACAGTCGAACAGCCACATGCTTCTTCGTTCTTCCAGCAAACGAAGAGCGATGGACGTTACATTTCGCTGAATCGTAGGCACCCCTGCATTTGTACCGAGAAAATAAAATTCCATAACATTAACCTTCTTCCTGCTGACCAGCAAAAAACCTCCGAAGCTCGGAGGGTATTTGCTATCCTATCTGATAAAGGTGTTAAACCTTTTCGACGTTAAAATACTGCGCCTGAGGGTGGCTGAACACCATGGCTGATACAGAAGCCTCCGGTTCCATCATAAACCCTTCCGTCAGCTCAACGCCAATATCCTCAGGTTTTAACAACTGGAACAACGGCCCCTGATCCTCCAGATCTGGACATGCCGGATAGCCAAAGGATACCCGTATGCCTTGATATCTGGCACCGTGTCGCTGTTTCATTGTCATATCGGCAGGGTCTGGGAACCCCCAGCTATCCCTGATAATATGGTGAAGCCGTTCCGCTAACCCTTCTGCTACTTCGAGTGCTACCGCTTGAAGTGCATGCGAGCGCAGATAATCCCCTTTATCTTTCCACCGGGTAGATATCTGCTGAATCCCATGACCAGCTGTAACGACCATGAAACCTACATAGTCCATAACCCCGGATTCCACTGATTTCAAGAAATCAGCCAGACATAGATAAGGCTCTACCTGCTGGCGCGGGAATGTAAATGTGTGCAGTACCTTGCTCACATCCGACGGATCATAGATCAGAATTTGATTTCCTTGGGACTGCGCTGGAAAGAAACGATACATAGCATGTGCCTGGATGATTCCGTCCGTCACAGCTTCAAACATGATGCTGTCCACGGTTTCCTTCAACTGAATCGCTTTCGGATCTTCCGAAGCCAGCAGCTGCTCAACATTGCCTTTTAAACCAAGATGATGCCCCATTAGCATTTGCATATTCACGTAAGGCAAAATATAATTCAGTGGATAATTACGCAGTACATGACGATCCGTATCTGGTGGAATATAGACGGGCAGATCCTGAGCAATGTTAGAGCGCACAGCTCGAGTGAGCTTAGGGAGCGGCTTGGCTTCCACTACTATTGCCGCTTCAGCCTCCCGCTCAGCCTCCATGTCCTCAGCCATTTTTTTGCGGGACTCAGGATTCATAAGCTTGTTGGCAATATCCAGCCCATCCATAGCATCCTTTGCATAGGCAACCAGACCATCATACTCAGGACGGATACGATTTTTAGTGAACTTACGTGTTAAAGCAGCTCCACCAACCATTATTGGAATATCAATATTCGCATTTTTCAAATCCTGTGCGGTCAGCACCATTTGTTGTGCCGATTTAACAAGCAGTCCGGATAAGCCAATCATATCGGCCTTTTCTTCACGGTAAGCCTCAATAATGCGTTCTGGTGGTACTTTTATACCCAGATTCACGATATGGTAACCATTGTTGGATAGAATAATCTCCACCAGATTCTTACCAATGTCATGCACATCACCTTTGACTGTAGCCAACAAAATCTTACCTTTTACTGAGGATTCATTCTTCTCCATGAACGGCTCTAAATAGGCTACGGACGCCTTCATCACTTCAGCGCTTTGCAGCACCTCCGCAACAATCAGTTCGTTATTGTTAAACAGTCGTCCTACTTCCTCCATCCCCTTCATCAGCGGGCCGTTAATAATCTCCAGCGAAGAATATTTCACGAGCGCTTGCTCCAGATCCGGAATGAGTCCCTCCTTACTTCCCTCGACTACATAGGAAGCCAGTCGTTCTTCGAGCGAAAGGTTTGATATCTTTTCTTTTTTCTCCACTTTCTTGTTACGGAAAGCTGCTACAAAAGCGGATAAAGTATCGTCATTTGTTTTATAGATCAAGTCTTCCGCAAGTTTCCGCTCATGCTCTGGAATGGATGCATAACGTTCAAGCTTCTCAGTGTTTACAATCGCATAGTCCAGACCTGCTTTGGTGCATTCATATAAATAGACGGAATTGAGCACTTCACGACCCGCTTCCGGCAAACCAAAAGATACGTTACTGATGCCCAGGATGGTATGCACCCCGGGAAGCGCTTCTTTAATAATGCGAATGCCCTCAATGGTTTCCTTAGCTGAACCGATATATTGCTCATCACCTGTTCCTACTGGGAATACGAGCGTATCAAAAATTAGATCCTCCGCTGCCAAACCATAACGGTTCACCAACAGATCATAAGAACGTTTAGCTACCTCAAGCTTATCCTCACGTGAAATAGCCTGTCCGCGTTCATCAATTGTTCCAACAACAACAGCGGCGCCGTACTTATGAATAAGAGGAGCCATTTTCTCAAATTTCTCTTCACCATCCTCCAAATTAATGGAGTTAATTATTGCCTTGCCTTGCGAATATTGAAGTGCTTTATCAATGACTTTAATATCCGTGGTATCAATCACTAAAGGTACCTTTACCTTGTTTACAACCAGTTTCAAAAATGCTTCCATATCCGTCATTTCATCGCGATCCGGGTCCTGCACACAAATATCAATGACATGCGCTCCGCTTTTTACCTGAGCACGGGCAATTTCAGATGCCTCTTCATATTTGCCTTCCACGATCAAACGCTTGAATTTGCGGGAGCCCAGAACATTCGTTCGCTCACCAACCATATACGGACGATTGTCCTGTTCAATATATACAGGCTCAATGCCCGATACGGCAGGAGGATGATGACCTACCAGCGGACGCGGCTCAAACTGCGCCATACTTTCACTCATAACTCGAATATGCTCAGGCGTGGTACCACAACAACCCCCAGCAATATTCAACCAGCCTTTTTCAGCAAAAGCAGCCATTTTTCGTGCTAAAGAATCAGGCGATTCATGGTATTGGCCATTTTCATCGGGCAAGCCCGCATTTGGATAACAACTAATAGCTGCAGAGGACATTTCAGACAGAGAGCGAATATGATCACGCATAAACTCTGGACCTGTAGCACAATTCAATCCAATCGAAATTGGGTGCAAGTGTTCCAGTGATATGCAAAAGGATTCGATATTTTGTCCGGCCAACGTCGTTCCCATAGGCTCAATCGTGCCTGAAATCATTAGCGGAAGCTCGATACCTGTCTGCTCAAAAGCTTGCCGAATTCCGATGCTTCCAGCTTTGACGTTAAGCGTATCCTGTGAGGTCTCCAAAAGGAGTACATCCACGCCGCCTTCAATAAGCGCCAAGGCCTGCTCTTGATAGCTTTCAATCAGCTCAGCAAATGTAACCCCACCTGTGACAGACAAGGTTTTCGTGGTTGGGCCCATAGCTCCTACTACAAAACGAGGCTTGTCCGCAGTGCTGTATTTATCCACCGCGTTACGCGCCAGTTTGGCCGCCACCAGATTAATTTCACGGGCACGTTCTGGTATATCGTAATCCGCCAAAACGACGGATGTTGCTCCAAATGTATTCGTTTCAATTAGATCTGCTCCGGCCTTCAAGTATGCTTCATGAATCCCTTGAATGACATCCGGTCTCGTTAAGACCAGCATTTCATTACAGCCCTCCAGCTCTTCCCCACCAAAATCATCGGGGGAAAGGTCTTCCTGTTGAATCATGGTGCCCATGGCCCCATCAAGAAGGAGTATTCTTCGTTGTAATGCATCCTGCAAGCTAACTTTATCCAAATTTCTTCACCCCCGCAAAACGTTAAATCCTAGTTTAGCAGAAACCGTATCATTTAGATAGATTGAAGTAAAAACATACGTTTTATACAGGTTGTTCTTTGTAAAAATGACTTCTCTTATCCATTTTTATAGTTTGTAGCATTATAGAGCGTACTTAACCCTGTATCCTTTAGCTATGGTCATTTGCATTATAAAATGTTGAAATCCTGTATTGTACAACCTTTCAAGACATGGTATTCTTTATACAACATTAATCCAAGTGGAAAAGAGGGAATATACATATGGCCGAAATCTTAATACGTAATACGAATGAACGAATTAGCGGTGAAGAACAAGTACGTGAATTTCTGGAGAGTCACGAGATATTGTATGAACATTGGGATGCTTCCAAATTGTCTGGGGAGTTGCAAGAAAACTTTACCTTAACAGATGATCAAAAGGCCGCTGTTCTCAAAACATTTGAACCCGAAATCAAGGATTTAGCCGCACGTCGCGGATATAAAATATGGGACGTTATCACTTTATCTGAAGCAACGCCGAATTTGAACGAGCTGCTGGCCAAGTTTGAGCAAATTCACACCCACACCGAGGATGAAATCCGTGCCATTGTCGCTGGTAAAGGCATCTTCATCATTAAAGGCCCTGAAGAGATCGGCTATTTTAACGTAGAGCTTTCACCGGGGGACGTTATCTCCGTACCTGAAAATATACCTCACTTCTTCACTTTAATGGAGAATCAAAAGATCGTCGCAATCCGCTTGTTCATCGAAGAAAATGGCTGGATTGCCGAACCGTATGAAGATCCAACCTTCATTAAAGCATAATTACGAATTTATCCTTGTGTGAATAAAAAAACTCCCTCTGCTCTGTAACAATAGCGAAGGGAGTTTTCTTAATACTCGTTTCTAAAGACTATTGATTTCTTACTTTAACGATTGAATAATTCCGTCCAATTCAGACAGGTGCTTGATTTGGAACTTCGGCTTGATCTCTGTGGTATTGGTTTTAGCGTTTCGGTTCACCCAGACCGAGTGTACACCTGCTGCCAACGCTCCTTGAATATCAGTCGTCAGTTTATCTCCTACCATTAAAGCATGTTCAGGCTCAATACCAAGAAGCCCCAAAGCATGCTGGAATATAGACGGATCAGGCTTGCCTCGACCAAATGAACCTGAAATGACAACATGATCAAAGAAAGGAGCTAATTGAGGAACTCCATCCAGTTTCTCCTGTTGTAGATCAGGGGAGCCATTTGTCAGCAATAACAGCTTGTAACGTCCCTTCAATTGTTCTAGAATCTCGAACGTTTCTTCATATACATGTGGACGCGCGCGTCTTTCCGAAGCAAATTGGGTAGCCAGCTTTTCCGCCAACTTCTCATTATCTATCCCTAGTTGCTGGAGTCCTCTGCGCCATGATTCCTTTCTATAAACAGGGGCCAACTGTTCCAATTGGCGGAATTCAGGTTGCTCACCTGCTGTAAAATTCGCCCACAATCCTTCAAACGGATTAATGCCGATCATTTGAGTAAAACTAAAGGTTTCATAGGATTCATACAAAGCGCGTGCTTCCTTACGTACGGCTTCCTCCAGAGTTTTTGGATCAACGCCTGCTTCACGGGAGCCTGTTTGACACGCTGCATCAAATGCCTCTTCTACACTACGTTCATCCCACAAAAGGGTATCATCAAGATCAAACATTACCGCCTGAATCGTCATCTGAATTATCCACTCTCTTTCCACAGTATATGTACGCCTATTTGCTTGATTAAGCATTTGAATCGTTATGTGTGCCCATATTAAGCAAGCGGCCGCAGCATGTTATATGAAATAACATCATACGGCCTTTGTTACAGAGCTACAGGCTAAATCAGTTATTTCTTGTCTACCTGTATCTGATTGGATAGCGCAAACTTCTCAAGTCGCTCTGCAATGGCATCCGTGTCATAGCGACCTAATGATTTTGTGAAAATAAAATTACCACCCTTACCTTTTCTTTCAACGGTTACGTAACCCTTTTCAATCTTGATGGCTTTCATGTCCCCTGCCGTCATTGGACGTTCTCTACCACCTTTCAGCATATAGAGAGTATCCTTTCCCACTTTCAAATAAGGACGACGGATGAAAAAGATAACAGCCAGCATCAAGTACAGGCCGAATACAAGCCAATCCATCCCTCGCATACCGGTCTTAGTCAAAAAGTAACTCATAAGCATGTACAATACAGAAAGACCAGCCAGCATAATTGGCACAGTAATGTTACGGCCACGGAAAATATCCATTGTAGAACCTGCGCCGCTAATGGTTTGAATGCCTTGCTTTTTGCGCGATTTATTTAAATGCGCTGTGTTTTTGCGTACTTTTCTTTCAAATGATCGGGCCATCTCTCAATTCCTTCCCAGATATATTACATTAAAACAATTGCCTCAAAGCTGATCTATATAGATACCATAAAAGGTACCTAAAACAAAAGGCAAATTGCAGGCTTGGGCACTTTAACAACATTAATGCTTCAGCCCGTCATTTCCTTTCGATGTATCATCGTCCACAAATTCAATCGTCTCAAGCTGCTGCCGAAAATTACGGCGAATGTTACCTAAATAAATTTCCCGAAGATTGGCGCGCTCTGTGGCTTCCTCTTCCGTCAAACCCTCGGATTTTGCTTTGCGCGCTAATTCATTAATGCGCTGTACCAAGCTGTCTATATCCAAATTGTGTCCCCTCCATAAAAGCAAAGATATAATACACTTTGACATGTAGAAAAGAGCTTGTCAAGGCTCCCGTATTACGCTCCCTGACAAGCTCTAATAGTCTATAGATCAGAAGTTAGGAAGCTTGAGTACCTGACCTGCCTGCACTCCCCGATCCTCCAAACCGTTAATCCGCACAATTCCTTCTATATATACCCGTGTATCCATTCGTTCCGGTTTATGATTTGCGGCAATCTCCCACAACGTATCCCCAGGTTGTACGGTCAGTTTAGTCACTTCTTCCTTGGAAGCTGAAGGTGCCGCGAAAACTGTAAGTACACCTGCCCCTGCAATCCAAGCAACAATCACTATAATAAGAAGCTTAAGTAAAAGAGTATTGGTAATAATCTGCATAAAACGTGCCCTACCCTCTTTTCGAGTCTCCTGTAAATTTTCTAAATTCATCGGAAAAATACTTTGATAAGTGCTATATTTCATCATTGGCTGTGTCCTCCAAACGTTTGTTCTTATGTTTTCACAATATAACACGAACATTTGTTTTGTTCAATAGAAAAGAGAACAAAAGTTCGTAATTATTTTTAGGGATTATTTAGAACTTATGTTTGTACGAACGGAGGTTCTATGCTATAATTTTCCCAAACGTTACTAAATGGGGTTGATACGGTATGTCTAAGATTTCGAGCCGCCAGCAGGCCATTCTTGAATTTATCCGCAATGAAGTGCGTCTAAAGGGATACCCCCCTTCTGTACGCGAAATAGGCGAGGCTGTCGGATTAGCCTCCAGTTCTACGGTTCATGGTCATTTGGATCGTTTAGAGAAAAAAGGACTCATTCGCCGCGATCCTACAAAACCACGGGCTATTGAGTTACTCGGTCAAGACGAATCGGATAACAGCAACTTGATTAATTACTCCATTAGTCGTGTCCCCGTCGTCGGCAAAGTAACTGCTGGCCTTCCTATTACGGCGACAGAAAATATTGAAGATTACTTTCCTCTTCCCCAACACTTTGTTGGTGAGGATAAAATATTCATGTTATCTGTTGTAGGCGAAAGCATGATTGAAGCTGGTATTGCTAACGGAGACTATGTAATCGTACGTCAGCAGCAGACCGCTGATAATGGTGATATTGTTGTAGCTATGACAGATGAAGACGAAGCTACAGTTAAAACCTTCTACAAAGAAAAGGATCATATCCGGCTTCAACCTGAAAATCCAGCCTTTGAACCGCTTCGCCTGACACACGTCAGCATTTTGGGCAAGGTTGTAGGACTCTTCCGGGACTTCCACTGATTTCTCGTTCTTTCTTCCCCGTTATTCTATCCACTAATATAAAACCGGCTGCCTAGGGCAAGCCGGTTTTGTATTGCTATTATGTTTATTATGTATCTCACAACTTTTTTTTCATTTCAGCAACCTATCCCTATTTTTTCTACTAAAAATCAGCCTCCTCATCTCAAATAATTCCCCACTGACCTTGAGCAGCTATACTGTCATGGGCAAAACTAATAGATCTTTCTTTGTTTTAGATAAATATGGTATATTAATTACTTATAGCTCTGTAGGAGGAATTAAATGAAAAAAATTATAATTTCAGCGTTTGTTGTGATATTTATCGCCATAAGCTGTGTAGTTCCAACAATGGATCATTTGTATGCAAAAGAGAACTCCCACATAACAACTTACGACCGTATTAAGTATATACAAATACTTATCCATTTCAGGTATTTAGAAAAGCAACTCGAAGCTGTAATTTTCGAAAGAAATAATTATCCAGAAGACAGCCAAGAATATAAACAGCTCTCTGAACAACTGAATCATATTCTTGCTCAAGAGGCGTACTACGAGAAAAAACTTAACACTCTTAATAGTAAATAATTTTCATACTAACTGCCTATTATCTTTATCTACACTATTAGACTCATGCCGACCTGCCTATAACATTCTCCTGCAACGTAAAGTTGAAAAGGCGAAGACAGGTTCGCATGAGTTTTTTTATTATCCATTAGGAATATAGGTACTAGCTTCTTTTTGCTTTTAATAGATTTATGCTGATACATTACTATCACAATTGACATATGTATATAGCAGAACTAAGCAAAGGAGATATGCAGATGATCAGAAATAGAGTTAAAACGTATAAGCATCGCATCGGGAAAAACAGATATCTGGTCGTTAAAGTCTTTCAAGCCGCAGCTGCTAAAACAGGAAGCGGAAATGCACTAGCAACCAATGCCTTGAATATCAAAATTTCCAAGCGTAAGCATAAACGCCACTAAGATTTAACCGTACCTTCATTTCTTGAAGGGAGGTGATATTATGAGCAGAAGACATTGCAAACGTGATTTAAGAAGAAGAAGATTAAACATCCGTTCCACTCAAAGAGCCATTGCGCGTGCAAGAGGTAACGCACTGGCTGTTAATCTGTTTAGCGTAAATGATAGACAACGCAGACGTTAATAATCGTTTTCAAGCAAAAGCGGGAAGGATTCTTCCTGCTTTTTTTGTGTTAAACGATACACCCAACTCCTAAATTCCATAGAACTGCTAAATTCAGTTGCCTTCCTTTTAAATACCATACATATTCAACTATGCTTCCACTGGTTAAAACAGAAGCGAAATGGTACCCAGTCAAAAGCAGCAGCATTCTTGACTCAAATACTTTGTGTACAACTGACCACACCTATAGCCCTCAAACTTGCTTCAGCTTTTTTCACTTAAGTATTCCGGCTGTATATCCGTCCATGGTTTGTACGTTGCTGCATTGTTTGCTCAATTTTTTATTTTAAAACTTTATAAGGCCCCACTTGCCCACCACCGTATTCCACAAACTCCATCATATCCTACTCAACGGCTGGACTACAGATGCTCTTATCTGACTTAATGCAGCTGAAAACAATTCGATATTGGATCAACACTTCATATGTATGATTCATGTTGATCAACTCGACAATTCATTCTGGATAAGCGCTAAAAATCCTTCTCTAAATAATC
This sequence comes from Paenibacillus sp. FSL R7-0340, assembly GCF_038002205.1. Lineage (NCBI taxonomy): Bacteria > Bacillati > Bacillota > Bacilli > Caryophanales > Paenibacillaceae > Paenibacillus > Paenibacillus sp. FSL R7-0340. The sequence continues at coordinate 2,907,368 of NZ_JBBOBY010000001.1, read as the reverse complement.
ATACCCTTACATGATTATTTAGAAAGCTAATATCCGACACATAAAGATAAAATACAACAAACAAAGACAAGAAAAAAATTTCTCTTCACAACCAATGAACTATGTACAAATACATTACACATGTATAACATTAAATACAAATACTAGAAAGGTGGTAACAATTTAATGAAAAAAGTATCTTTACTAGCATCAGTAGCAATGCTTATCTCATCTGTAGCTTTTGCTGCACCTTCTTTTGCAGATCAGGTCACAAGTGACACTTATAGTTCATTACAAGACTCAAATAGAAGTATAGAGTCTGTTACGCCTTTTGCTAATGTTGAATATGTCGTTACTGTAAATACGGCCAATCTCAAAGATGCCGGAACAGACTCGAACATCTCTATAACTCTGTATGGTTCTAATGGAGATTATGCTACCGCTACACTCAATGGTAGCTTTGAACAAGGAGATTCCGATACAACAAGAATCAGCACTAGTAACCTAGGTGACATCAGAAAAATTACTATTAGAACTGATGGATCTGGGTATAAACCAGGTTGGAAAATCGCTAATGTCAAAATATCTGGAAACGGGAAAACTTTCTCATTTGCAGGTCCTAACCGTTGGCTTGGTGACGGCGGTTCCGCAGATTCCGAAACACTTTTTCCATCCTAAAACAAATATTCATACAAAAGACTCTGTCGATATTTGGATAGAGTCTTTTAGTTTTGGATGAATAATCCTACTAAAATTGTATCGCCGTAATTATAACCCCATCTCAAGAATCAATTTTAAGAATAAACTCACTAATGGGAAAAATGTTATGTAATTTTGCTATATAAACAAAAGCTAAGAAATGGCCGCTGGAAAAATATATTGAATCTACCAAGAAAATCATAGCTTTAAAAAGAATTCAAGCATCAAATCACAACACCTAATTTTTTCGATTTAGCATGTCTCTTTTAGTCTCAATACTTTTAAGTTGATCATGTACATTTTCGAATATTGGATTATTATTTCCATCTACCTGACTTAGCGTAGCTGCGAACAGTTCGGTATTCTACTTTACCACTTTGTACTTATGATCAACAGTTACATTACTCTCTTGTATTTTCACAATAATCTCATCCCCAATAGCCGCCAGTGAAAGCAATTAACCCTCAAGCCAATTCTCTTATCATAGGATACCTCCAAAGTATAATAAATCTTCTAAATACTATAAAAGATGTGTCAAAGTATCGTGCGTATTATCGCAAATAAAAGACTCATACCAGTTATTGTTGCAAACTAATAAGGCCCTATCTGAGATTAAATTTAGGTATTAGGAAGGATTGTACCCATTCAATGAAACATTCCCCTTCTTACAAAATACAATAAGCGCAAATCTATTATGGCAGGAAATCCACCAAGTATTCGCCAAAAGAGAAGCGAATACTGTAGCTATTGCCAAATAGCTTATGCGCTCATTGAGTTCAACTATTTGCCATCCATGAGTGAAGTGGTATTATCCAACAGTTCTTTTCACGAATTAAACCCAAAGTGATTTAGTGATGATAACTAAGAGAATAAAGAGCACTAAAATTGCCGCTGTAGAAGTCCATACACCGCCGCCACCTGCACCTTCATATGCACCCATGTCTTAAACCTCCTTTATTTGTCGTTCACCTTAATATATGTATAAATACGTTCAGTGATAGGGCATGCAGGTAAACAAAACAAAGGCTCACACCCAGATAAACCGGTAGAGCCTAATAATCTTTATAAAAGAATTAATTTCAAGATGATTACCAACAAAATGAAGAGTGCCAAGACAGCAGCTATCGATGTCCAAATCTTCCCGGCCGTCTCTTCGTAGCCTCTTTCTATTCCTCTCACACGTAACGCCTCCTTTGTTTACTCCACAGGCTATGCGAGGTCTTGTTTATGGGATGGACTTCTAGGAAAATAAAAACACTTTACCAGCGTATCCAGCAAGGTGCCACTGATGAAGAACTTTTACTATTGCCACAACTAAAGAACAACAAGAAGGACTCCTACAGCATTTAGCTGATAGAGTCCTTCTTTATATCTGCCTTAATTCAATTTAATTGCATTGAGTTATGGCTTCGAGTATATATTTTTCACTCCTCAAGACTCAATTAATGAATTCTACTATATTCCAAAACAATAAACATCCCGTCAGCGCATGCCAGTAGGGTATCACCCATTCTTTCGGATTATGCAACGGTTTGGTGATATTTCAAAAGAATTTATGTAAGGTCAGGCTGCTCGCCTTACGATATTAAACGTACTGTCCAGTTCCAAGTACCTTGGCTTGTTACTTTGATCTTATCCCCAACGATAAAAAAGGCCGTATTTGTGGTGGAATCCCCGAAGAAGCCTTGTACCACTCTTTGCCTGGCTAATCGATTAAACCCTTCGGCGCGTTCCAGTGCCACCCCACATATCTATATTTGCTCCTTCAAAAACTTCAAGAAAATTCCTCTTAACATTAGATGGCAAGTAGAACTAACGTTTCAGTTAGTTATAGGGTTCCCAGTTCGTATCGCGTATATCTTTATCTGAGGCTTTTCTCACAAACTCTATGCATTTTTCTTCGCAAGCGCCAAATACTTTATAATTTTGCTGGCCCTGTCTTAAAGATACTATGTTTGCCCCACCATCATAATCAGGATCTGCAAACTGAATACCATCATCTTCCCAAAAACAAATTTCACAAATATCATAGGTTCCAGGCGGTTCATCGTTTAAGGTTTTGTAACCACAGCAAGGACAAGTATATTTTCCCACCGCTATAAGACCTCTCCTTATTATGTATCTATTTTTTGTTCTGTCAGCCAGTTATGTGAGTCCTTCATTACTTGTAATTTAAGGAGATAGGAAGATATCTTTCGGATAAATCGCTTTAAACTTTAAACATCAATATATCGGTCTGTATATCCTGTCTGTATCTGTATCAATCACATAACCAACCTCTGTGTCATCTTCAAAACGCAATCGATTAAAATTATGAAGTCGACAAAATATATCAGGTAAATCTCTAATATTAAGAGTTATCATTTTTGCTTGTATATACTTTTGATATAGTTCTTCTTGTGTGCATTGGTGACCAGTAATCAAATTTTGAAAAAAGTAACCTTCAATTTTAATAATCATAAAATCACCACTGGTGGTTAACCATTTTTTATAAATTTAGAATACTTACATAACAATTACTCAACTAAAGCGCATATTAACTTAACCTTAGTGAACAAATTAAAGCTCCCTTTCTAACACATTTGCTATGATAACTTCTATTTTTCTATTAATTTATTGAATATTTCTCTATCTTTGGAAGTAAAGTCGGAAATCCGTTTCTTTTGCTCGTACGTGTTGGTACTTGAATCCAATTTAATGAAGCCTTTTTCACCAACCACGTATACGATATTTTTTTCTATTTTATAAGACAGAACGTTATCAATCACTGAATTTGGAGCTTCAATTTGATGAGTGTATAGTATTGGAGGCTCACCCGCTCCTCCTCCTCTGTAAATCTGAAAAGTCCCATCTCCAAAAAACTCTAACGTATCTTTGCCATATGGATACTTCCTGATCGTGTCGTCTCCAGAATTTGCCAGAAAAATTATAGTAGTAGCTATAACTAGTAGAGAGATCAAGATGTAGATGTATCTGCGCTTCATCTGCACTTCACACCTCACTTCCAAGCCTTTTTTGTATCAGTTACTGTAACATAAGATGTATACTCATTGAGTGTTCCCCATGATTCCATTAAATTTGTTAGGTTGGCCGCAGCCCAACCGAGCTTGTTGTCCCCAGTAAACATTTGTTTAAAATTATATTCAAAATTATATACATCATAATATATTGTAGTAATTTTCCATTGTCCGTTTACATATGTTCCATCTATTTTGTACTTCATTTTGTGAAAAGCGTTATACAAATCTCTGTCGCTTTCAATTGCAATAGACTCATAACTTGAAAAACTTTTAACTTTTTTGTCGTTAGCTTTTTGTACTGCTTTATCAATTACATACATATTATGTTCTTTAGATTTTTTAACTTGCTGCGCCTCATATGACCACTCGTTAAAGTGTAAATGTCCTGGTTTGTAATCAAGTGAATGCTGAAGTAAATTTGCTGTGATGTCCCCGTACTTCTTTCGAGCTATAGGAACAGCTACTAATGTAAATGCTTTACGATCAGGATAATGTATTACAGTGTCTGTCGAATCTTTTACCTGCTCTACGCCTCGCACCCAAGTCTTTTCTAGTTCTACCATAGGATTTTCAAACGGAAAAGTATTATTTCCTGCATACACTAACATATTCTTACTATATGCGCCTTCTAGTATTTTTTGCGAGACATCAGGCTGATCCTGTTCTCTTGTTTCCTTAGGTTCTAACTGAGGAGTGTACTGAATTTTTCCCAATTGATCTTCTTTTTGTTTTAAAACAAGTTCAAACTCAAGAATCTTTTTGCTGGTATCAATCTGTTCTTGATACTTATCTACATAAGCGTGTGTAAACGTAATATCACGGATCGCGTTTTCATTTCTCACGACTTGGATGTTACATTTTCGATAGTAGTGCTCACTATCAGGTTTATATTCTGCGTTTGCCCATGTGTACAGCATGTTGGAATTATCCGCATTGTATATAACTGAAGGAAGCGAATGAAGCGGAATTTTGCTTCGAATATGTAGCGAATGAGCCAAGTTTGTAGACTTAGCTGAAAGGTTTATGGAACTATTATTCTTATAAGTAAAGCCAGTGATCTCACCTTTTATAAACTCGATTGGTTCAACACCGGATTTGCGTTCTATTCTTAATGAAATGCTCATTGAGATAATCTCCTCTATTAATTTAATCTATTTTTGCAGGAAAAATTTATGAAAAATAATTTCCAAATATTAATATATACGAAAAAAAATAAATAGTAAACATATTTTTAACTTGGTAAAAGACGTAAAAAAGACCCGGTTACCTAGGGCCTTTTATGTACTTGCAGAAATAATATCCTCCAACTTAATCCAGCTAAAATCATCCTCACCGCGTGACAGCCGTACGTGAGTTGTAGGAATCTATTAGCGCTTGCTCGATTAGCTGCACTTCCTGATCATCCAACTCTGGCTTGCCGCGCCGTTGACGGCCTTTCATGAGCTTTAGATACGCTTCCTTATGTTCCAGTATGAAGATTCAGCTGCTTTCCCATAATCCATTACCTTCGAGTCTTTTTGACATGTATGTAGCCTCCTGATGTGTAATGCACAAATTATATTCTGAGTACAAAAAATAAACTCCCGATCATTGGAGGTTTAATACCGTATAATGCCTATTTCCAGACGAGGAAAATGTAATGATCTTTTGGTCACCATCCCAGCCCTCTATGATTACAATATAGAGCGCATATCGCTCTTGTTGTCCCCTTCTTCCCAAAGCCAGCAACCGCGCGCCTTTATGTCCACTACACTGCTACCTGTCTTTATCTCCAGTTCCATCATGTTGGGCACCCGTCTTCGCTCAGCAGAATTATTGTAGAGTATTGGAGTAGCGTTCGATATCAGGTAACAAAGCGTTCAACTTCTTTGTTACCCGGCGTTTCCGTATACTATACAGATCAGAACAATGAACGACGAAAGCGGACACAACTATTATGCAACAACAATAGCGGAATAGACGGTTGCCAAAGTTACACTAAACTTTTGCAGAAGTTTACGATGGCGCACGTAAAGCCATGGAAGGAATATGGGGGCGATATTCCTGAGCCAATAGGATAAGACAAGAACAGCAGTAAATTTAATGTGTGTATTCCTAAAAGCCTACTCGTCCATTGTCAAAAGGGGCTACTGCCGAAAATTCTCCCTTGAACCAGCATTGCCTTTACAAATTGAGCAAATGAGGGATTTACAATAAAGTTCGGACCTCCCCCCCATTAACCCAACCTAAACAGACGCATCGCAGTTCGTGCCAACATCAAACGGCAGGTCATTCACCCCATTGGTGCCAAGATGCCAAAGGCTGAGGATAGCTGCGAGTTCCCAAAAAACAGTGTTCAATAAAGCGTACAATCGCAGCACGTTAGTTACATTTAACTAATCAGGAAATTATCCAAGTAGGAGGAAATAACCATGGCATTTGAAGGTTATAGAGAAGACAAGCGAGAACATTGGTTTGACTGGCCATTCCCCTTGTCGGTATCAATACTGTATGTGGATGCGGATGTAGATCTAGATGTAGATGAAACAGAAACGAAATGGTACCTCATTGACGAACAAGAAAAACACTTGATCCGAATTAGGGATGAAAAACAAATTGAACTGCTTCATCACTGCATGTATGGAGTCTTGTTAAATGACGAGAAGATCAACTGGATTATTGATAAAAATGGCGGTAGATTTACCTATCATGATGGCGTGGAAGATTATATCAAATCCCAGAAAGAATACCTTGATACATTATAAGAGGCGTGAACAGTTAAAAGCTCTACCGACCAATTAAGGTTAGCAGAGCTTTTAAATTTATTTAGAATATTCACTTACTTCAAATGTTAGGATACGATCATATAGCATGTAATCCTTTCGGCTGCTGAATGGACCTTTATTATTATCGTGTTTATTAATGGCGTATGAAGCCGATCCAGAACAAGCCTGCTTGCCCTCATACCATGAGATAAAGTCATTGACCTCTTTCATGCTTAGGTCAAACTCCTTTTCCAAACCAGTTGTCATAGTAACCACCAGAATTGCACGGTCCCCAGTTGGTAGAGATGGATCGGTTGGTTCGGGAGTTGGTGTCGGCTCAGGTGTGGAACCATCAATCTTCCCGAATATTTCTATAGTATTAACCGGAGAATTAGCCAATGTACTCTGACTTCCTCCAATAACGTAAATTTGTCCACCTAATGTTATAGCCCCAGCCCCACTTCTGGCTTGCTTTAAGCTAGCCTCAGGAGACCATTTATTCTGTTCAAAATCAAAGGATTCTACTGTATTAAGTTCATAACTACGTCCATCTGCTTCAGTTTTTCCAGCAATAGCAAATATTTTATTGGAATAAATGACAGCTTGGGCCCCTCCACGTGCTGTCAAAAGATTGGGTTTAGTTGACCAGTTATCGTTATCGGGATCACATTCAAGAAATGTGTTTAGTGAAACATTTAAATTATTATCAATATGTCTACCTGCTACAAGATAGATTTTGTCCTTATGTACAACTGCAGAGGAACCATGAAGTGTATTCGGCATAGGTTTCTTCGTTGACCAGATGTCGGAAGCCGGATCATATACTTGGACAGTAGCAACTGAACGCGTATTTGTTGTCATCCCACCAAACACATAAATCTTTCCCTTATACAAAACACTTGTCAACGAACCTAAAGCCAGCCTGCGGCATAGCTTTCCTAACACTCCATGTATCTGTCTGGGTATTGTAAACTTCAACATTATTTACTGAGGAGCCTCCTGTCCAGCTAAAGGCATTACCTGTATAGCCACCAATAACATAAATATCATTTCTATAAACAACGGAAGTTGCTGTAGAACGAGCCGTAGGCATGCTACTTCCTGAGGCCCATATATTATTTTTCGGCTCATAAATTTGAATATCCTTATATGGGTTTGATTCTGAAGAACCACCGAAAATATATATCTTGCCATTCAATTCAGAAACAGCACTTACCGCCTTAGGATTTTCTATAGTCGTTTTAATCGACCATTCATCGCTTACAGCTTCTGCTTTTACCTCTAAAGCTGACATATTCAAGAACACTATCGCTACAATTAAAATGCTCCATAATGCTTTAATTTTACTTATTACTCGATCTCCTCCTAGCCATATATTGAACTATTACCAAGATAAATCATTCTTAAAAACCTGTCTAAACATAAACTTGCTGATATATGAATATATTCTAAATATTTGTATATTTAGTTTTCATTGGGTATAAAAAACTCAGCCAGTTACCCGGTTGAGCCTTTCACATCTACTCTAATTCAAACTGGTCAACGAAAAATCTCTGCCGACCAATTGTGGTTAGCAGAGATTTCTGTTTTATTTGAGCATTCACTTACCTCAAACGTTAAGGATTTTTTAATATTTAATTATAGCTGATCCTGCTTTAGCCCACTCTTTTGATTCTAATTGAATCCATCCATATACTTTTGAATCAGAGTTGATCTTTTGTTTTATCAGAGAAAGGTTCTCATAGCTACTGGAACCGTAAAGACTCCCTGTTTTTGGTGCAATTTTTACTGATAACGTATTTTCTATACTCGGTGTATTTTCATCACTTGTCCAGACCAAACGATTATAATAATTAGCATTAAAAGGATTTTCCAAACCATTAATTGAAAATTTCACTCTTTTCCCTGTAACTGATACATCTGTATATGCCGTGTCATCTTTAAATATTACTGATTGTGATAAAACTATTTCTTGATTTGTGAAATTTTTGTAAGTGTCAAGCGTTACAGTTGCTGCATCTGCAGAAGCTGACAACGGAGCAATAACTGAAAACAAGAGAGCGATTGTGGAAAAACATAAAGTAGCTTTCCTTCCTAATTTCATTCTCATTTTTTTGTCCTCTCCTTCTTTTAATACTCATTAATAAACATACAGCTTAATGACTGTCAAAGTAAGGGGAGCTTTGTCTGACATGAAAAATACACATTTGATTAAGTCTCCTTTTTCGCGTCCACTCTAAATTCAAACTGCTCACGAAAGAAATAAGATCCGTTAATCTTAATTAACTCCGGTGTAATCTTCTCCAACTGCGCCCGTAGTCCACAATATCTATCAAATCCTCACCCAACGGTTGTATTACACCAAAGCCACTAAACTTGGTGATATATACAAAAAAATTCAATAAACAATATTTTTCACCCTAACTAAAGAAAAGGGCATCAGTGTCTGATGCCCTTTCAATTTGCAGCAGTTTCAAAAATTTAAGATTATGCGGTCCATTACAGATAAAGTGATTATTTCTGAAAGTACTTTGTTCCATTACTCGCAATGACGTCTTTGTACCAATGAAAACTTTTCTTTCTAATTCTTCTAAGCGTGCCAGAACCGTCATTGTTTTTGTCCACATAGATGTAACCATACCGCTTCTTCATTTCGCCGGTACCGTTACTCACAAGATCAATCGGCCCCCAACTTGTGTACCCTATAATATCAACCCCATCTTTTATTGCTTCAGCAATCTCTGCAAAGTGAAGATCCAAATACGAGATGCGGTAATCGTCTTCAATGGTATCGTTGTCCATAAGAGTATCTCGCGCACCAAGTCCGTTCTCAACGATAGACAATGGTTTGTTGTACCTTTCATGCAACTGGTTGCAGGTAATACGCATGCCTTATGGATCAATCGTCCATCCCCACTCGGAGGTTTCCAAGTAAGGATTGATCACGGAACCAAACACATTCCTATCCGTAAAATTTTTCAGAATTTCAGGATCAGCACTGGCACAACGGCTCGAATAATAGCTGAAACCGATGTAATCCACAGTATATGTCTTCAAAATCTCTAAATCTTCAGACTCAAGCTCTAGCTGAATTCCATTCTCGATGAAAAAGCGTTTGGCATAACCGGGATACTCCCCTTCGGACTGCACATCAATCAAGAAGTATGAATCACGCTCCATTTTCATTACTTCCCAGTAATCTTCCGGATTGCTACTGTATGGATACACATTTCCAGCCGCCAACATACATCCCATCATGGCGTTAGGAATAATTTCATGACAAGCCTTGACTGCTAGTGCACTTGCAACCAGTTCATGATGCGCTGCTTGATACAGAACTTGTTGTTTGTCCTCGCCTTCTTCAAAAATAATGCCCGCTCCTGTATAAGGAAGATGCAATAACATATTAATTTCATTGAATGTCATCCAGTATTTCACTTTATTTTTATAGCGTTCAAACAGTGTTTTAGAGTATTTTTCAAATAGTTTAATCATGATTCGGTTTTTCCAGCCGCCATACGTTTTCGCCAAGTTCACGGGTAAATCAAAGTGACAAATCGAAACGACAGGCTCAATATTGTACTTCAGAAGTTCATCAAACACGTCATCGTAAAATTGCAATCCTGCTTCATTTGGAGTTATATCGTCACCATTGGGAAAGATACGGGCCCAGGAGATCGACATTCGAAATGATTTGAAACCCATTTCAGCAAAAAGCGCGATATCCTCTTTATAACGATGATAAAAATCGATAGCTTCATGTGAAGGATAAAACTCGCCTTCCTCGGGTACAAATGAATTTAAGTTGCCAGTCGAAACCTGATTACGTTTGGGCCCCGTCGGCATCAAATCAATGGTCGTCAGTTCCTTACCATCAGCCAGGTAAGCTCCCTCAATTTGATTCGCAGCTGTAGCTCCACCCCACAGAAAATTATCCGGGAATTTAGTGATTTCATTAAACATTTCCACGTACCTCCCTATTTTTCTATACATATACTTTGATTAATTGTTCTTTTTCATTAACCATGTCATTTTGGGTCCCTACAATGACATCACTGACCTGAACACGATCACCATCCTTAACAAATGCATTGAAATGCTGACCTTTTAACTGAACCGTATCTTGTCCGATATGAATGAATATTTCTACCCCGTCATCACTAATGAGACCAATGGCATGTTTAGTACGGTAAATCGTTTGTACAATGCCGTTCACTGGGGAAACGACACGTCCATTCGTGGGGCGGATGGCTATCCCTTTCCCCATATGCTCTCCTGCAAAAGTCTCGTCTTTAATATCTTGGAGTCTAACAACAGTACCGGTCATCGGACTAACAATTTCAAATGGTTGGTCATTCAATTGACTTATGTTGGGAATGGGTTCTTGTTTGTCGCCCATATTTGTTGACATTGTTTCTGTTGGATCTTTAAAACCAATGAAGTAGATCAAGACAATTGATACATCCCAGATGTTTCAGTAATCCAACCGAAAGCAAAAACAGTTCATTGAATCCTTTAATCATTCCTGTCGCAGCCATTCCGTTTTGGACAATCCTTCGTCCTTCAATTGAAAGCGCAATCGTGTTACACAATGAACAATGCTGGTAACGCTTTCAATACCGCCAACTCGAGACAAAATCTCCTTGGCCAACTGGTCATAGTTCATGAATACTCTTCCTCTCTGGCTGTGACTTTGCATCAAAATAACTGAATAGCTGCCCCGTGCATAGATCTTAGGCAACATCACCATGCTGGAAGTTTAGCGATCCAGGTTTTGCCCTGCGACGGTTACAATCCTGTAAGGCTGTGTTAGCGATTTCCGATTTGTCACAGGCCTCAAATTTTGTGAAAGTTAGCTGAAGGTACGTCTTTTCTGGCCAGAAATGGTATTGCCTGATTGAACAGTCACAATCCAGTTGATGTACAAGCTCCCTTTGCGGACAATAATAAAACACTCTTTTTTGAAAATGCAAGGTTTTTTTCTCTGGAATTTAACTTGTAGAGAGGAATTCACATGAACATTCTTACATTTCATATATGAAGTAATTTTGGCCCAAATATTTAAAAAATAATTTGGGCTTGATTGCTATTTAATCATATTACTTTGTATTTAACTGTTACTGTCGCTTTGACCTACTTTAGATTTCATCCTGATTCTCTCCGAATCAGATTATTGACAAGAACAAACCTTTGCTTTTATACTGATACCGAAATGAACGAAATACTAAAACCCGATGGATGTGGATTTTTCTAGAGAGTCATCTCTATTTTCGCCACACGAATGCCTTTACGCATTTGTGTGGCTTTTTTGTATTCAAAAAAGGAGGATTGTTCATGAAGTTGTGGCATTATGCAGTTATTGTTTTCTTGGGAGGTTGTTGTTACGGCATACTTTCCACATTTGTTAAACTGGCATATAGCGCTGGTTTTTCAACACCAGAGGTAACTGGTGTGCAGTATTTCTTTGGTGCAGTTTTGAGTTGGATGTTTGTAATTTTTGTAAAAAAGAAAAACCTTACGTACAAGCAGGTTACAAAACTCCTTCTATCCGGAATTCCATTTGGACTGACAGGTATGTTTTATTATCAATCGCTACAGACCATAAATGCTTCCCTAGCTATCGTCCTTTTATTTCAGTTTGTTTGGATTGGGACACTATACGAATGGGTTCTCCAGAAGAAAAAACCAACCAGGGGTAAACTTATCTCGATTGGAATACTGCTCATCGGCTCGGTTTTGGCGGCAAACATTTTTTCTCAAGGTGATCTCTCACTCTCGTGGCAAGGAACGATTTGGGGGCTATTGGCTGCTTCAACATTCGCTTTATTTGTTTTCCTCAGTGGTGCTGTTGCGAAAGAAACTTCGCCCACACTGAAAAGCGCCCTTCTTTCAACCGGAGCTGTTATTACTGTTTTTGTGGTATTTCCGCCAACCTTCTTATTTAACCTCGATGTGCTGGCAGGATTGAGTCCTTTTGGATTAGTCCTCGGGGTGTTCGGAGTTGTGCTGCCTCCGCTTTTGTACTCCATAGGTATGCCACATATTGGTTCAGGAATGGGTACAATTATGACTGCATCTGAATTACCCATGGCCGTTATTATGTCTTCTCTTGTATTAGGAGAATTTGTAGGCTGGTCTCAATGGATCGGTGTTATCATCATTTTATGTGGCATCGCATTTAGCAACATAAGACACAGAGGATCAAAACCACAGACTTTAGTGAAGAAGAACACAGCATAACAAGATATCTATAATTTTAATAGGTTAGATGGACAATGATTTCAGAATAAGATTTGAAGCATTTACAACGCTGTGTAAAATGCGGGGGCTTATAACGCTCATCCCAGATTTCAAAATCATAGTCTTAGAATATTCACCCGCTCTGTTCAAACAAAAAAAAGGACCTATCGGTCCTTTTTTGAATATATGGCTAAACCTGTTTTTCATGTTTGAAAGGTTAAATTTTTTTCGCAGGATTAGATACCTCAGTTTCAAATATAGCTCCCCAAATTTTCCAAACTCGTATGTTTTCTGTTTTTATTATCAAGCATAATCAAATTATCTTTAGGCTGGTTAAGCTCCTCTTTTAGATTCTTAGCCTCGTTATAATGCTCAATGAAAGTTGCTTCGATGAAGTGAAGCTCGTTAAATATTTTGTTTTTGTCATTTTTATAAACTTCAAAGATTTGTTCAATATTTGGAAAGTATACATCATCATTTTCTGTTAATCCGATAGTCCTTGGGATTCGCTTGTTTAAATCATGGATTGCTACAGGTATACGCCAGATCCATGTATTCCTGCCGATTCCGGTTTCTCTTTCTAAGAGAAGATAAGTTAGTTAATGCTCTAGAGGGAAAACGAGGCAAAGCAAAAGGGCCAGGCATCGGCAGACCTCGAACACGACCCGAATATCCGGAGGTCAAGCTGAAACGCCTCGAAGCGGAAAATGAAATGCTAAAAAAGCTCTTGCAAATGTGAACGGAGGAATGGATGCTGTACCCAAGAGTAAAAAGTTTGCGGTGATCCAAGAATTGCTTAGTAAGGGACATAGCATCGTACTACTATGGCAAGAAAGTAGCCTACGTTGTTTCTGGCAATCATCTGAACCGGGAGTTTAAGACTGACCAGCCGAATCAAAAGTGGGTAACGGACATCACTTACCTCATGTTCAATGGACAGAGACTCTACCTTTCCACGATTCAGGATCTTCTTAACAACGTAATGGTTGCCTACCAGATCAGCCGCAGAAAGATTTGAGCCTGGTGTTAGATACGGTGAAAAAGGCAAGGAAACGACAGGACGCGCGAGGTGTTACTGCATAGCGACCAAGGATTTCAATATCCCTCTCGCCTCAGCTCAACAGGTGGAGCATGCCATCCAGAAGTATATCCATTTCTACAACCATGAACGCTTTCATGAGAAACTAAACAACCTGACTCCTTATGAATACAGTACTCAGGCTGCTTAATTATTGCTTTTTGATAGCTGCCTGCTTGAAAGGGGTCACTTCATGATTGCGGAATTTGCGAAGAAACCAAGATCAGATAGCGACTTGATGCAATGCCTAAACTTTAGGCCAATCGACCTCGGCCCGTTCTTCTGTAGCTTCCCATTTTTCGCGACCAATCGAAAAAGAAAATTTATATTGATTGCCGCTCATGAGTTGTCGTTTCTGACGGATCAAAGCAATAGTTCCTATTTTGTCACAACAAAAAAAGAAGGTAGGAAAAGTTTCCTGACCTTCTTAGCATCCATATTTCTATGTCTGAATAATATCATTGCTTTTTACCATGTTACTACGGATTTTCCATTTTAACTTTAAAGATAGGCTTTGGAGTAGTGGTAATGTTTAATGGATCTTATTACTACCACTACGTTCTCTTGCCATGCTACACAATCCCCCCCATAAATACGTCTGCTTACTATGAGTGTAATTAGACAAACTGACGATATGAAATCGTACAGTCTTTTCTAAAGCGGCTACATATAATGTTCTATATATCATTAAGAATGGCTTAAATAGTCAACTTTAATATAGTAAGAGTAGTATTGGTAAAGTTATGAAGTTGGGCTGGGGTTGCATTTGCATTTACTAATTGAATAGTTGTAGGAACGACCCCTACAGTAATAATGACTTCTGCCGAAGTTGGTCCGCCACCGTTACCCGTGAAAGGAACTGGGGTAACAGGGAATCCATTTACGGTAAGGTTAAAGTCAGCATTGCCTTGGTTATGAATTGTAAAATCTATTAGATAGCTCCCCGTTTCGTTGATTGTTATCGTTGGAGATGGAGGAGTGAAAGTAAATGCACCACCAACATTAGCCAAAACTCCAGTAAAGGTAATTGGTGAGTTACCCGGAACTGTGTCAGTTCCCGTACCAGGATCTGCTCGGAAAACACTTAAGAAGTCTGATATCCCGGCGCCTGCAGGCCCTGTTGCCCCCGTTGCTCCTGCTGGTCCTACCGCCCCTACCGTTCCCGCTGGTCCTGCTGGTCCTATCGCTCCTGCCGGTCCCACTGGTCCTGCTGGACCTACTGCTCCTGCTGGTCCTGTTGGTCCAGGAATTCCTTGAAAACCTTGTAGCCCTTGCTGGCCTTGAGCGCCTGGAACTCCCTGTGGACCCGGCAGTCCCTGAGGTCCTTGAGGTCCTTGAGGTCCTCGGATCCCTTTAACAATAACTTTCGGTAAAACTTTGACTTTTTTAACTACACATCTTCTAAATTTTCTCCGATGCATTTTCTTTTGCCAATAATAATGTCGAAACATATTTAATGATCACCTCCAAAGTCTAGTCAAAGTAGCTTATTGTGCAATTAACCAAAAAGATTGGGCTGTTGACTTCATCTTGGGAAAATAGGCATAGGTCTGACTCTATCGTGTTAGCATTATTACAGCTCATCCTTCTGAAGCTTATATCCAGTTCAATCAACCGATCCAGATTCTGCACTATCTGCATTTTTATATTTCTAGCCTGTAGGTCTTTGACCCACTGAGCTATACCAGCCTTAACAATCTTTCGGTACTATACCATTGATCAAAGATACCCTCGACGAACTCTATTTCGCGCTGTAGTAGTGTCTCTTGCTATTCGTTGTCTGTCCCATTGTCATTGGGGAGACGTTCACGCGTCTCCCTTTTTATTTATACTAGGCAGAATATACACAAACTTGTGAACCATCTGCGGTTACATTAATATAGTGAATGCTACGTTAAACAACGGTTTTATATATGGGGGAGAATAAATAACAATGGTTAACAAAGAAATATCTTCTGGTGACCAAAATTCTTGGACAGCATCTGATAAGATTCATACCGACCTGCTTGCCGCTAAAGTTTCAGTTTATAATCCATGCAATTTTAAATGTACTGGACCAATTCCAGAAAAACAAAACGCTGACTATGGGGCCTACTTCTTTAATTTAAATGCCCACTCTATACGATTCCGTATTGCAAAGACAACTCCAAAAAAGATCAGGAAATTTGTGACTATATAAGAGAATTGGGGATGGACCAATACAACCCTATGACGTATCAGATCCAATCGACTTTTTGGTTATTAGTACACGTAAAGACAGTAGCTTGAGGCAATTTGTATTCCCAAAATCTATTCTGATTAAATTATCAAACAAAGATGAAGGTGGTAAAAGAGCAATACGTATTTATCCACCATAGGACGCGCCTACAAGCCTTCAGGCTCAGAAAACTCAGACATGGCAGTTAAAGTATTTTCTTAACATACCTGTAAACGAACCAATAGACATTTCTCGTACAAACATACTTTACGATTTAGAATAATGTGTTGCAACATTAGAAAGACGTACCGGCTCCATGCCGGTCGCCTGCTGATATCGCATTTTAATCACATCACAAAATACTGGGTCGAGTTCCATGGTCCTGCAACAGCGGTCAAGCTGATCACAGGTCATAAGGGCAGAGTCGCTGCCGCCAAAGAAATTGACAACTACGCCACTATGCTGGCTACTATTCATAATTGGAATGGCTAGTAGATCAAGGGACTTCTGAGTGGGGTGAACATACTTATTTACATTGCCCCGTGAAACTTCCCATACTGTCCTAGGCAGCGGTTCCTCAACAGGAAGACCAGCCTTCCATACCGTAGTCTGTGTTCCGATCACCGTATCGGGCTGGAGCCTTGCTTTTCAGATGAGCGTAAAAGATCGGCTCATGTTTAAAACGATACTGTGCCCAACCAAAGGAAGCAGCATTCATAGCATCCTCAAATTTTCTTTCTACAATAACAAAAGTATGTTTCTTAGTAGAAACAAAAGCCTGATGAACAAGTGTCATCAGGCTTTGCTAAAATCAGGACGGCTGCTTTGGTTTAAATAGAGAGCGGTATTATGGTAAAGAAATATTTGAAAAGTTAAAGACAGGAGAACATATTTATAAGGGTTTAACGTACATATTTTTAGAATATTAAAAAAAATATAAATCGCAGATATTGGATTTTGGTACACAACTTTATTGTATATCGCACAGGGGAAAATAATTGTAGTTGACTCGCTAGTACACAACTTTATTGTTCGAAGAAAACTCCATAAAATAAGTTTTAGACTGACCTTAGAAATTAGAACAGCGACAACCAAGGATGAAAAAATAAAGGTCCTAGACTGTCGCTGTTCCATTAAACTAACGTGTCCCGTTAGTTCAATACCAATCCCATTCCGAGTAATGGTGATTATTAGGCCCTGTTAGAGCCTCGCGAACGTGATGTAATCGACTTGGGCAGGCTCTGCCGATTCGATCCGAAGTGCCCGGTTGATCTGCCCCCGGTGATATTGCCCATGTAAGAGGACCTGCGACAGGATGTCCCGTACGGACGTTCGGAACGGAACCCCGCTCTGGTTCGCATAGTCGATCATCTCGTCCAACTCGGATTCCTCGAGCCCTTCGATATAGACGCGATATTGCTCGGCGTTTTCTTCGAACATCGTCCGGATCGCCTTCAGGTCTTCCACTTCCTCCCACAACGAATATTGCGTGCTGCCCTTGCCCTGCAATCGGGACAGCCAGACTCGTTCCGCGACCGCGACGTGCCGAACCAGCTTCAGAAGGTCCTTGTTCTTCGTCTCACTCTCCTCAAGCACGTCCAAGATGCGCCCGTCCGCCCAGTACAGGTGGTCCATCATGCACTTGATCGTCTTCATTTCGGCCCCCCTCTTCGTCTCATCGATTACTTGAACCTACTGTTATTCGTTAGTTTAATCATTTGAATGAACTAAAACAACCTTTTTTGGATGAATTCCTTGTTGCTGTAACACTTCCAAGGAGAAACGTACATTTTCAAAGGTATTAGTTGCTTTATCTTCTTTAAGTAATGATTCTGAAGGTACTCCTAACGCTACCCCGACATTTTTTAGAAACTCCCATTCGGTTGTTTCTACATGAAGGGTCGTACCACCAGAAGGTAGAATAAATTGAGCGATACCGCTATGGTACAATGTTGCAACTCTTTCCATTAATTGAGGATGACTTGCTCCTGGGAATTAATATAATGTCTGACTGTTCCAACTCCGTTTCGAAAAACATAAAATCACTAATACAATCAAAGGGGAATGACATATGTAGAACTCCTCAGTATTAACACCCTGGAATCCGGTATTTTCGAAGTATTCAAAGACTATCCATTCGCTATTTGGTTAAACTTTCCTGCCCGTTAGCTTAATGAAGCATCGTCAGACTATTACTTTATTTTTCTGTCTAGAACTTTATTTTCTTCTGACACCTCAATAAAGACCGCAAAGGCTTAAGCCCTTACGGTCTAATTTACTTCTGGCATCCTAAGTCCGATTTCACCTTCCTTGTTGCGGTCCCGACCATAGTCAATAACCACAAAATCCAAAGTCCGATTAATTTTAAGACTGTTTGCTATATTTACAATCGCTCGTCGTCGTTTAACTGCAAATGTCGTAGCTGAGATACCAGGCACATCTTTTCTGTATCCCTTCTCCATATACTGCTGGGCCTTGAGGTATTTTTTACCGTCTATGAACAGCAGCTTAGCAGCAAGTCCCTCGTGTGGATCCCTCATGTTGTTTACGGCGAAGCGGACATTGTTTGTGATGAATTGATAGAATTTGTAATTCATATGCCGTTTGTCCTTTAGGATTACAGCGTTTGCTGTTACACCTGCCGTTAACTCCTGACCTGACTCTCGTTTTGCAATTGCCCCCTCGGCGGAAAGTAACTCATACGCAGACATTCCGTTTTCAATCTACTGGAGAGCAAACTCATAGTTTTTGATCACCTCGATCATATCAACATACTTACTAAGAAGCCACTTTGTTTTTCGAATATCTTCCTGCTCAATGTCCGAAAAAAAGTTTACCTGGATTATCTTTTGTGTATCAGAAGACTCATCTTCAAGACTATTAACTATACACATTTGATCGTCATTCATCGTTTATCATTCCTTTATATAATGTGATAATTTGGTGAAATCGTTATTTTTGGTAGATATATGTAAATCAAAACACTATAATTACCTTACACCATAGTTTGCATACGAAGAAAACAAACTAAGGAGGCTTTACTTTTGAGAAAATCTATTATTGCTTTGGCTGCTGGCACAGTTCTTCTTGGGGCATTGTCTGTACCGTCTTTAGGTTTTGCAGAACAAGCCCCAACTTCAGCAAATATTTCTTCTCAGTCACCATATGATCCGCCTCAAGGGAACAAAAAATGGGTAAGTGGCATCAGAGGTGCAACAGTTAAAGAGGATATGAAATCGACAGTTCCAACTCAAAAATTTTACATGACAGGAGGATTTGGAGGAAATATTAATTTATATAAATGGCAACAAAAAGGCAACAACAAAGTATGCCCATTATATCAAGGCTACATTTACAAAATATTCCCTTAATAATAAAACTAACTTTAAAGTAAGCACTTTTTTTCATAGGTGCTTACTTTTTTCATCGTTATTATTTGCCATATTTAATCCTCACCTCGCTTGCCGGCACAGTCTCAATCAACATATACCTATCTACTTGTACTACACCTATAAACAACAGTACAGCAGCTAATATAGTGGTATATGCGCGTATCATGTGGCATCCTCCTTGACCGCCGCATTCGCAAACACTTTAGATAACTCGATATTAATACACGCTTTGCCCTCTGCGTTCGGTGCATTAAAATAATCAGTCCACAGCTGGAAGGCTTTCATGAGTGACCCGTTTAGTCTGGCTATCTCTGCATCCTTTGTTGTATTAGGGATTCAGATTCCTTTTGAGTATCGACGAGTACCTTTATGTTTCCTTTCAATAATTTCATTTTCGGTGTTCGAAAAATACAACCGTTTTTCTATATCATCTACCCAACTTTTTTCTTTTTCGGCTTCCAGTATCCAGTAAACCATTCGCTTTTCCCAGTCTGGTTTATCTGTCATTGTTGTTCCTCCCCCAGCATTCGTCGTCTTCATCGTCTCCTATAAGACGTTCTGAGCAGCACGGACATAGACGATTGTAACAATCGTCGCATCGCCAAGTAGCCCGCGATTCAGGAGAATCCATCGCTTTTCACTCACTATAGGTTAATCTTCATCGCGATTGTTTCCCGTCGTATGAGTACCACAGTGTATGCATTCTCCTGTCACCCAATCGTCGTCTCGAAATTTCAGTTCTTCTTCTTTTCGATCAATCTCTATATGCAGTTCTGACCAAAAAAATCCTTCTGCCAAAATGCGAAAATCTTCTCCTTGCAAGTCTTCTGTGTCTTCTTGTTTTTCCTTTTCTGATTTGATCAAGTCCATGATCGAATATTCGTGTCCGTCTTGGAAGAAGCGACGCAGTCCGCTTCCTGCTCATTATTCACTACGATTTTCATCTATATATTCTCCCTTTGGTGCCGTGTGACCGACACCCTGTATAGGCTTAATATTCAAATCACGATATCTTATCCCATGTTCAATGGGGCTGCCTAATTCTTCATGTTCATCATCACATTCCCGACAGCAAGCAAACTCCCCATCGTATAACCTCCCTGTAAGTATTTCTCTAGCTTCGCTTATCGGCTTTCCGCAGTTGGCACATCTGGACTTACCATCTTGTTTAATAGCCGATATCGGCCACACATTCATATCTATCATCCTTCCAACGTTCCTGGGTGAGCGTATTGTATTGGTGGTTACTCCCTACCCCATCCACGTAAAACCGCTCTATGTAGCGTTTGAGGTGTATTACCCCACTGTGCTTATCGCTCATTATAGGTATATTTGTCTAATATCTATGTCAATCAGTTCTAATCTCCCTAATTCTTATATTTCTTGTGGGTTTATGATCATATTGGGCTTTTCAGACCGAATCTGCGCTCCGATCTCACGCATTCTATTCCCTTCGTATTCTCCTAGATATACCAACTGTCTCACCGCTACTGTTTCATACACTTTGTATTTACTCACGGGTTATCTCTCCTTTGGTATAGGGGATGCATTGTGTCTCTCTCCTTTATGGAAAGTTGCCCCTTCTTCTTGTCCCCTATGGGTTCAAAACTTTTTAATGCAATGCTCCAAAATACTTTCATGGCATTGGCTTTGTATAAACGGTCTTCGCATCTTCATATGTCAGGCGAAAATATGCACTTTTCTCATCCCATCCGCCTCGTTTTGTAGCTAACCCTTTAGCAACAAGATCATTCCAAACCGATCGACCGTGTCACAGTAAAAATTGTTTTTGTCGGCTTCATGTTGTAGTTAAGCACAAAGCGTGCTCACCAAGCCCTCAACACTGAATATCTTCTGCATAAACTATCAAAAAGGAGATGAGATAATGACTAGATTGTTAGATGCTCGAACATCTCAAAATGCAAGCTATGGTAATACAATCTCAATTCTTGCCAGCCAATACTCCTGTAGCCATCGCAGAGCTTGGCTTAGACGTGACGGGCGCTGGGGAAAATATGCGTGTACAATTATCAGGGATTGCTGAGCTTTCATTTCCCACTACTCCACCATTTGACTCCGTTATTGCTATTTCTATTGTTAGAGGCACTCTCGACTCTCCTGTTGCTTACGCCCTTTACTCTGTTAGTGTCTCCGAGGCAAATCCCAACGCTGTGCAGGTCGTCACCATTAATGCTCCCGATTACAATGTCCCTCTACCACCATCAAATGAATTGGTGTATACCTTATATCTATTTTGCACAGCGGATGCCACCCGAATAGGAATAGAAAGTTTTAACGCGGTTGCCTATTCAGATTAAAATTACACCTTCAAATGGAGGGCAAAGCCCTCTTATTTTTCTTCTATCCGTTCTTGAGGGACGATACTTTCCATCTGTCGTTCTTTTTTGGTATAGTTTACTTAAAGGGGCTGATCCAATGGGATTCATGCTTATTTTTATTGCGATTATTTTTTTCTCGCTTGGTATTTTAAGTAAACGAAATCCCACTTGGGGATGGCGTGCAAACGAAGCCTGGAAGATCAAAGGTGACTCAGAACCAAGTGATGCTTACATTGATGACATGAAATTTAGAGGCTCTGTATCGATTCTCTTTGGGTTCTTCTTTTTAACATGTGGACTTTTGGTTATATTCCTGTAAGTTCTACTATCTGTTTTCAATCCTCAAATTACCCACATCCATAAGGCACTTGCTGTTTGGCGGCGACTCCCAAAATGTCACTGCTCACGTTTTCAAAAACAGAAATCTGTCTCTCATCCATAGCTTCCAGCAAACGAACTTCCTTAATCTTCAAAGACCGACTGCCGCTGTAGTAAGTAGTAAAAATCATTTTTCTCGCATAGTATTTACTCATCTAACCAGCCACCTATAAGGAAGAACAATGTAGAAACTCGACTCGTCACTTTGGAGTGTGAGTAGCTTAGAAGAGCCAGTATACCCGAGTGTAATGACTTCATTTTCTAAGACTTTCAAGGCATCCAACACATATTTGCATTCAACGTTAGTTTGAAATTTTTTCACAGCCGACGTTTATGCACACATCTCCAAAAAAATAGAGATGAATAGCATGGAGAAATATGAGTCTTTTACCGGGAGTCTACTTCAATAATATTTTTTTATGGGGAGATTGTGGGGAGAACTAATTAGTCTCAAATGACGGATGGATTACCCACATACAAAAAAATCCCTCAACGCTTAGAGCGCCAAGGGATTCCCATTTTAGTAAAGAGTCAGATATTGATCACGTTCCCATTGATGCACTTGGGTGCGATATAAGTTTTATGGATTTTTAAATTATCATATGGTGCTTTAATAGCGATAAAGCACATTATAATGGATATTTTTATTTTCTGAAATATCATGTAATATTTTAAGTTCGGGGGCAATTTGGGGGAGGTGTTGGGGGCAGTTACAAAGAAGGCTTGAAACGTGACTACATTACGTTTCAAGCCTTTTAATTTAATCGGTAATAGTGAAAACATGTATCGCCGAGGGAGTTAATACCTCAACGTCAACTGGCATCTTTACGCAATGAGCTATAACTATTGACCTGATAAATAATCTTATGTTGTCTTTCTCTAAATCCCAAGGCAGTGTAACTTTATGTTTAGTCATTTTATTGATGCACTCCTTAAGTGTTTGTCTTTACTGACGACAAAATATCATGTATACTCGCTGTGAATCATTATCAGTGGGACTAAATTCGGCTATCCTGGCAGGGATGCCAACCCACAATTAAGCGCCTCTCTCATGGGAGGCGCTTTTTCACATCCTTCCCTCTAACAAGAATTTGCGTTCCCGTTATTCTATTTTTTTGAATCTCTTAACCCTTTTATATCAATATTCACATCATGACGTAAAGGGGAAAAATGTCGTTTCACGTCGAATCGATTTGCGCTATCCTAGGGTAGATTGCTATTGACTTTGTATAAAAAGTATGTTAAAAACCCGACCGTAGGCCGGGTTTTGTTATTTTCGTAATATTTTTTTTAATGCTCTGTGCTTCGGTCTGGATATAGGACACGTATAATCCGTGTCTTTAAATCTGACTCTTGTCTCAAAACTGCGTTCTTCAAATCCGGCTACTCTGGATACATTTATAAGGTGGCCTGGAGTGGCCGGGAATAGATAGGGAAATGCCTCCTGGCACTGGCGCATGGTAAGAGCAACCACGTAAAATCCTCCCATATGGTGAAAACGCGGTACGTGATAATTTTTCTTCGGGTCCCACATATCCATATAATAAACGTCCCTAGCAGGAAAAAGGCCTGCTTTAGAATTATTCACGCCCATAATAAACCGTTGATCGGTGGGCCGCTTATTAGCAGCCTCTATAAGATCCAACAGAACCGCTGAATTGAGCTTATTAACGCCGGTATGCATCGCAGTCCCGGGAAAAAAAACCTTGCCTCCATAATCGGCTGTTTCTGATTCGGAAACATTTTTAAGATTAACCAAATTCCCCGTGTCCAAGTTACAAAAATCGGGGAATCCATCAGCGAATTCCCCGTGTGTTGTAGGAGCAGTGAAGTTTCCATCCATTGTAATAAAGAAGGGTATTTCGTAATTTGACTTCGGTATCCATCGTTCTACACACACTAAATCATTTTCAAAAAATGAATACCGTTCTCCGTATTGCCCATCTGGCAAAACTTCCGGTGCAAAAATCTCTCTGTTGTCGTTGTCCATAGGATTGGTATCATTTCTTCAGTTCTTTTGGAAGCGGCATTGCGCCTACTAATGTTTTTTCGGCTTTGGAAGATTTTTCAGCATCTTTAGTTAAACGATTAGCTACAAAACGTGCGATTCCCTTTTTCATTGTTGCTCACCTCCCTTCTTTAATAAAAGTAGAATGGCCTGGGCCATGAAAGAAAGAGCAATTATAGGTGATTGGAATATAAAATTAGTGATTACGACAGCTAACGAAATCCATTTTAAATATGGGTCTAATCCCGAAGGATTAAGGTCCTCAGATTTGCGAGGGGCCACCCATAAGACCACTAAAGCTGTTATGGATGTAAGCAAGATTGTGCCATCATGTCCAAGATGTATTAGAGGTATACTAGCGAAAAGCGTTGCAGAAAATAAGGCACAGAATGTTAAAGAACGAAAGTGGAACCCGCCCGAGAACTTTCTAAGTGCTACAAAACTGAAAAAAGCCAAAAGGGCATTTAAAATATCACCCAGTACCCATCCAAATAGCACTGTAAGTATTAACCCCGTATACCAATTAAGCTTAATCCCGATTGCGTAGGTCAATACTTCGACGCTGCCGGGTCCATCTGGATCAGCTTTTTTTATTTCGCTCGCTATACGCTTCGAGAGCTTTTCTAGCATCCTCGTAATCGCTCCTCTTGGAGAAGATATAAGAAAGGGCAAAAGTGAACACAGACACCAACAGTATTGCAAGCGGGTTTAGATAGTATAAAAGTAATACTCCTGAACTTATCGTTATTGTCGAAAACAAAGTGCTTGTTAAGACCATTTTATTTTCTTGGGTTGTATAGTCTTCCTTCCAAATGAAATCATGTGGAGGTGCTGATATAAAAGAAAAACCTGTGCCATATAACTTAAAAAGCGCGGCAATGAGATAAGTGATAAGTATAGATGTACCTTGTAGCAAGAATACTTGAAGTGTAGCATTCTCCTTAAGAACGTTAATTTGCATTACGTCAAAGAAGCTGTATACATAAAAAATAGCCATTTGCATAGTGGCATAGGCACTAATGGCAACTCCCAATATAAATGCAGACCAGTGCAATTTTATTTTTAACCCTACGCGAAGAAATATTGAAAATAGTGCGTACTGCAAAGGCAAGTCCAACTTAGGTACATTTAGTACAATCCGCATCAAAAAGGATACGAGAGATATAACCACAGCAAAAAGGATAATCCTGTATTTATACTCTTTAATGGGTAACATATACAAGGCCAAAGGGAAGACGATTATGGCCATTGCATCAAACACCCCAATAATTATATAAAACAAATTGGTTAACACCTTACACCACCCTATATTTAATCTACCTTAATTATATAGTGGTGCATGGCGTAAGCAAGAGGTTTTAAAAATTTACTGATACAATATCCTCCAGCTTAATCCAACTAAAATCATCCTCACCACGAAACAGTTTCACTTCGCGTCTAGCGGTGTTAATTGACGTAACAACACCAGTCATAACCGTATCGTCGAACGGGCTAAATACAGTCACGCTGACAGGCTTACGCGAGTTGTAAGACTCTATTAGAGCCTGCTCAATCAATTGTACCTCCTGGTCGTCCAACTCCGGTTTTCCCCGCCTCTGGCGATCCTGCATGAGCTTTAAATAAGCCTCTTTATGTTCTGGTATGATGATCCGCGAACTTTCCCATAAACCATTACCCTCAAGTTTCTTTCCCATGTATGTAGCCTCCTGATGTATTATGTAACGATTATATTACGAACATTTGTTCCTAACAAGGTGTTTTATTTGCCATCTATAAAACTTTTGTACTAGAAAAATATTCCTAGGTCATATATACTATTTTTATGAAAATGTTGGTTAAATAGGGGGAAGTAATATTGAATAAACCAGTATATAAGAAATGGTGGTTTTGGGCTATCATGGCGTTTGCAGTTATTGGGGGAATAAGTGGCGGTCTAAAAGATAGAGAAGGAACACAGACTGTAGCTGAAGTAGATTCAAAGCAAGTTTCTGAAGCAAAAACTGTACAGGCACCTTCACCAACGGAAAAGGTTGAAACCGCTGTATCTGTCCCAGCCCCTAAGAAAGAAGCAGTATCAACAACCGAAGAAAAAGCTGAGAAAACAGAACCTACACAGGAAGAATGGCAAGCTAGTTATAAACAAATTTTACTCAATGAAACTTCTTCATATATTGAATTGACCGTAAAAGGGACTCTATCAGTTGAGCGTCATGAATCAGCTATTAAGGTTTTAAACAAATATTCTGAAAAGGTAGCACCTAGCGAAAAAGATAATGCTTCGAAACTTGCTGCAGCAGTAGAAAAAGATAATCTTGCTACAGCTCAGAAAATTTATATCTTAATGGGCGGCGATGATTTTCCAGAGTTACACAAAAAACGACTTAAATAATAATAAACCCCGGAGCAATCCGGGGTTTTAATATTCTGTATAGTATCTATTCGCCGCACCTGGGGGCGTAACAATCTTCTGATCACGATCCCAGCCCTCTATTATCATGATGTGGCGGGTATCTCTCTTGTTATCCCATAGAATATAATTATCCCTCTCAAGAGCCAACAGCCCCGCCTTTATGTCCTCTGTACGCCTTCCTGTCTTTATCTCCAGTTCCTTAATTGTTGGTAGTCGGCGGCGACCAGCAGAATAGTTGTACAGTATCCGCAGTAACTTCCGTTCTCGATCAGTGAGCATAAGGTAACACCTTAAGTGCACGCGGCATATTTTCACCACGTACAATATAGCCCTTCTTTTGCAGGCGCTCCATGTACCCATATGCTGTTGATGTAGCTGCCAACCCCAACCCGACTTGTAACTCACGAACCGTTGGTGGATATTTACTTACCTTGATAAATTGTTCGATATAACTCAAGGCTCTCAGTTCTTTCGATGTCAATTTCATCATGATGTCACCCCTTGATGTTTGGATATACTCATTATATACCGAACAAATGTTCTAAACAATGTAAACAAAAAAGAGCAATGAGGAATAATTATTATTCCTCTTGCTCTTTCGCTTTTTCCGCCATCTGGTTGACTATAACACTTACGGTACATTTCTGCTTTTCGGCTTTCTCCTGTAACCATTCAAGTAGCTCAGGCTCGAAGTAAATAGCCTCTCTCACTTTCTTATCCTTTTTTGGTGGTCTTCCCGCCATAAAATCACGCTCCTATTACGCACATTTTACAGCATTTAAAATATTTTAGCAACACTCAAAAAAACTATTTACAAAGCATTTTAAATGCTGTAAAATAGTAAATGTAAGGAGGTGAACAAAGCATATGAAAGATTGGGTAAACCTTATTACGGCAATCATCCAACTAGCTACAGCATTGGCTGTACTCCATGTACACAACGCCAGCCGTAAGAAGACAAAGAAAAAAGGAACCAAACGACGCGGTCGGCGCAGACGTTAAGGATTCCTTTAGAGGTGGCGGCTAGTATAGCGCCATCTCCACCCAATCATAACATAACGGTTTGACATATACAATTGGCGGCGGCCTTACGCTGGAGGTAGTGAAAATGTTCAAAAAGTACAGAGCAACAAAGGAAAATGTAATTTTGTTGGAAAGCGCCATGAAGGAGTTGGGCTATCCCATTGAAAAGATAAGCGCCGCAAAAGATTACAAGAAATTTAAGTATAGTAACTGGCACATCATGTTTCACAACACGGTTAATTCAAAAATGCAAGAACTGGAGGCTGCTCACAATTAATCATCAAGGGGCTTCGGCCCCTCTATACAAGAAGGTGCGAGGACTGATTTCTGAATACTTTAGATGTGGTAAAATTAGATGATAATTTTAAAAGGAGAGGACTATAGATGGGATACAATATTGGAATTGGCGAAGCGATATTACATGTAGACAAGAATGACGGGCAAATAACTGTCGAAATTGAACGTGTTGAGGTTGCTGAAGCACCAGTGTGGGAGCTTCCAGAAAATGATCCGTTTCCCGATTTAGTTGGGAAGGGCAATTTCACGTATCCAAGCAATTCGGGATTTGCGAGGTTCTCTAGTGCGACTGGTCTGAAAGATGTGCTTTTCAACTTCGACAGCACGGCCACAACTTTAATAAAAGATGATGACCTGAAGATAATCCGGCGAGCGAAGGAACAATGGATTACGGATCACCCTAAAAGTATTGCGGGATGGCGCAGGAACGAGGACGATATTCTGGCCAAGTTGATTTGGTATGAATTTTGGTTTGAATGGGCTCTGAATAACTGTAAGATTCCTGCAATTCAATGTAGTTAGTATCCGTCTGAGATATATTCCAATCCAATTTTCTAAAAGGAGGTAACCGTATGGCAACGTTGAGTATGGTGGTTAGTGTAGCTGCGGTCCTCGTATCAGTTTACGTGGCTGTAAAGGTATGGAGGGACAAAGCGTGAAATACGGACCTCGCAAACCCAACCTAAACAAGCGTATAGCAGCCCGTACCAGCCTTAAACGGCAGATTGTACACCGCGCAGGACTCAAGATGCCACGGGGCTGGGGATGGCTCCGTAACCCACGTAAGGCGGCATACAACAAGGTGTACAATCGCAGCACGTTCGATATATTCAAGCTGCTTTCCAAATTGTTCAAATAAAAAAAACTCTGCCGACCAATTAAGGTTAGCAGAGCTTTTTACTATTTGACAATAAACCTCACTTTTGTCCCGTCAGCATACTTATCTAACTGATGGCTTACCCATGATCCTGCTCCTCTGTTATCACTAGGGGTTATGTATCGAATGTCAGCACCTGCGCCACCTTCAGCGCACATTGCCATTGGCCACTCATCACGGTCATATCCTTCTTTAGTCGGATATCCCTTTAGAGACTCCTTCCTGTTTTCCTCGGCTCCATCCCGATCAATCGTACATACAGCAGAGTGTCCGGCTGCAATGGCATCCCTAATATGTGCTCCGGTTTCAGGGTAGCGTGAGCTTGGAAACTCCAACGTATACCCTGTTGCTTGTTGACTAATTGCTGCCGATTCAGCATATACACCTTGTACGGAAAAAATAGCAGCTAGTAAAAATACAATTAAACCTCTTACAAATCCTTTTACCATATGACACCTCCGAAATATGTTAAATCTTCTAAATACTATACTGAAAGATATGTCAAAGTATCGGGCATATTGTCGCTAATTAAAAAGACTCATACCAGTTATTATTACAAACTAATATAAGTCCTATCTGAGATTAAATTTAGGTATTAGGAGGGAGTGTGCTCACAAACTCATAAACACCTACTATACGTTTAGCCGGGTAATCCGGATTTTCAAATACAGTTATGGAATATCCTTGTGGTTTATTAATCATAGAATTAATAACATCTTTTGGTAACTCTTTTTTTAGCGAGGCTTTGATATCAACTTGGTATTTCAGATTATCGTCATCTGAAATTAATTCTTCACCCTTCACTGGTATAGTTTCAGGCAAAGTATAATATTTAGCTAAACTTTCTGGAACACTTATATAAAAATAATATGGATGTTTACCCTCCAATATATATTTTCTAGGCTTGTCTCCAAATTTATAAGTTACACGAAAGGAGACTGAGTTATCAGAGGAATCGTGAGACATTTTAAAATCATAGACAAGAAAGGCGTTAGGGTCTTCAAAATGAGTCCCCGTTAAAAAAGGCTCACTCTTTTCATTGTTCTGATCCTCATTTCTTTCTTCACTTTTGCTCTTATTTGTCCCGTTGTTTACATTATTGCTAGGATTAAGTTTATTATTAGCTGTATCCATCTCTTTATTATTACTGCTACAGGCAACCAGAGTTATAATTATAAATACTAAAATCCATAAACTAGTTTTTCTTAAAATGATCTCTGTCACCCCCTTGAAGTATAAAAAAAGGAAACCAGTTTGGATATTGGTTTCCTATGAAATTATTACAATTTTCTTACAAATATACTATCGGAAAACTCGGAAGTAGTCCAATTTCCAGAGTTATAGGTGCTGCTAACTACCACACCAGAACTATTAGCTCTTTCGATATAGCCACTTGTTTTTACCACTACACTCCCAGCTTTAATAGTATAAACACTTTTCGCTGGAATAGACCATGTAATACTAACTGATTTAGTAGAATCAACTCCTGCATTTACATCAAGAGATGCTTTAACTTTTTGGGCCATAATCTTTAGCTCAGTCTCACCACCAATGGTGACATTTGCAAACTTGCGTATACTTACCGTCCTCGTTACCGAAGTTGTTCCCCCTCCAGTATTAGATACTTCCATAGAAAAGTCTGTAGATTTTTCTCTCGTTGTTTGATAGGGCTCATAATAAGTCCCTGGCCCGGGATATTTAGCCTCCGCAAAAATTACTATTCCTGAAGGGTCGATCGCTTTCTCATACGTTGCTTCAGTAACACTTTCTGCATAAACTGAACTAGAACCTAATGACAATAAAGTTATTACACCTAACAAAGATAAACTTTTTAATTTCTTTTTCACGTGTTATCTCCTATTCTTATTCTTTATTTTCACACCCACAAAATTCAATATTATGGATATACGCTCATTATAATCAAAATATGCTACAATTAAATAAGAATAATTACTCATTTTACAACGGTTCAATATACCTAATACTGTAATATTATGTATATATTTGTCGAATTTTCTGGTCTCTGATTGTAAAATATTATATAAAAGCATCTGCAATTTATTAGTTCTAATTAAAAGACCCCATACTGGTTACATACCAGCGGAGTCCTTTTTCACATCTACTCTAAATTCAAACTGATTCCTCATGAAATAGCTTCCGTTAATCTTAATCGACTCCGGTGTAATCTTCTCCACTATTCCACCGTAGTCCACAATATCTATCAAATCCTCTCCCAACGGCTGGACTACATATACTCTTACCTGGCTTAATGCAGCAGCAAATAGTTCGATATCCGACTTTAACACTTTATATGTATGGTTCATGCTGATCACCTCAGATCATTCAATAAAATATTCCCCTGCCGACAAAACCCAACAAGCGCATAGGCTATTGCCAAATACGCTTGTTGGGCTCTACTTTTTACCATCCTTAAAAAAGAGTCAAGTCAAGTGAAGTAGTATTATCCAACAATTCTTTTCACGAAATTAAATCCAACACGCTTTAGTAATTATGACTAACAGGATAAAGAGCACCAAAATTGCACCTGTCGATGTGAAAGGACAAAAATGTTTGGCCTTGTGCTCATGTCCACATTCACTCACATGAACTCCTCCTTTTTTTAAGTTACGGTATATAGTATGTGTCCTTGAAGAAATTGACAGGGCTAAACG
Organism: Paenibacillus sp. FSL R7-0340; assembly: GCF_038002205.1. Lineage (NCBI taxonomy): Bacteria > Bacillati > Bacillota > Bacilli > Caryophanales > Paenibacillaceae > Paenibacillus > Paenibacillus sp. FSL R7-0340. The sequence continues at coordinate 2,876,015 of NZ_JBBOBY010000001.1, read as the reverse complement.
GCAAACCGCAAAAACACCCTACCAGCTTAGCCAGTAGGGTGTCACCGATGCTTTCGGATTGCATAACGGTGCTTCCGTATGTGTTGTTATCAGCATACATGATTTGAATGATGTTGAAAATGTTCGTTATCTTACCGCAAGAAATACTGTAATAGCCATTGCAACAATTGCGGCAACAGTAGCAATAGAACCCCATATATTTGCTGTTACTAACGATTGTGAGTGTTTTACACTTGAGGAAACCTCTGATTTTATCAAGCGTATTTCTTCCTCGACAGAGCTAATCTTCGTTTCAGTTCTTTCTGAGCCCTCTCTAATTGCAGTTAAAATACGTTCCTCGCGTTCTTTAGCTTCTTGTTTCCAACGACGATCCTGTTCCTGCATTTCATCACGGTAACGCTGTTCACGTTCCTGGGCGTCCTTGTGATAACGAGCCTCGCGTTCTCTTGAGTCGCGTTCAATACGTTCAAGCAACAATTTTGTCGAGTCTTCCATGTTATCACCAACCTCTGTATGGTTTTCCTTTGCTGAAGCCGTTTCATATTGTCCCCTAAAAATCCGTTGCAGCAATCCTTCCATAGACGAACTACTTCCCCCCTGAGGAGTATGAACATTTATTTTTACATCTTGATTATTAAAAGACGACTGGGAACTGTATTTACCAGCAGGGATAAAGGATGCATTGCCCTTATTTTTTTGTGTTCCTATAGGAACACCGTTGAATAAGCTGTTTGGGTCTTTAGAAGCGCTTGAACTATTCATCGCTACTTGCTAGAGCGGATTCTGCTCTCCCCTTAAGGTAATTATAAAATTCATCTTTAAAAACTTCATCCCCTTCAAATAAGGATGTTTGTGTTAAGTTAAGCATAAACTCTACAATGTATGCAATACCCGTAGGATCAGCATTTAAATCAAAATATGTTCTATCAGCACGAAACATTCTTATAATGTCCGATTTTGCACCCATCAGTTCACATCTAACTATGTTAAGCGGGGATCTGTTGAATGCCTCAATAGAGGTTCTATAATCAAATTGAAACCTCTGATTTAATGAAATGTAGAAGGATTTGTTTTGTACTAAGTAGTCAGACACTTCATCCATGTATTTGCTTATTACTAATTCTATTGCTCTTCCCGCTGGAGCCTCAAAGATGAGGTCTATCACATCTGCCAAACTTTCATAATTACTATGTTCCCTATTTAAAACGTTCTCAATTGTATTCCATAAAAACAATTTTGTGTTGCTGTCTTCTTTAATAGCAGCATCTATGTATCCAAGACCGGATTTTAGGATGGCTGCAATATCTAGCTGCTGTTCATCCATACATGACACCTCCTAAATATTTCTTTTTCTTAATTATAACAGATCATTTAAAAAAACTATAATCTAGTCTTTTTCAGCCTACACTAACTGATTAACACACCTGCAATTGACTCTATCAATATAGGTGAATTATTAGTCACTTTAACAACCCCAAAAATACCCCACTTGCATCAAGCCAGTAGGGTATTCTGATGAGTTCAAATTAGTGCATAGACTCGTAAACATATTGTAGGAGAAAATAATTTAAAAATTGAATGCAACAAATTTTCTAATTTCAGGTCTCCGATTACGAAGATCAAGTAATAGACGATCGATACCAGTGATGGGTTGAGTTCTTCTATCAAGTCCTTGAACCCTTAATTTTTTTAAGTCAGTTCTTGACATTGTACCAACTCCATCTTCTTCACTCCAATAGTTCAATTCAAGAATCTCCTTTACAGGGAGGTTAATGAGGCTCACTGCGATAGGAGACCGTCTTAAATCTCCAACTCCACCTCTCCCGGGAGCCTTAAGAACCACTTCATATGTCTCGCTCTCGTCAGAATTCCATCCTTCTATCCATGAAGCGTTAACATTATGATCCTCCAAAATTTGCGCTTGTTCACTCAGTAATCTCCCCTGTTGGAAAAGCTTTACTCTGAGAGATGTAATTCTGTTTTGGTTAAAGACCTCAATAAATTCCTCTTCGGTTACATCTCTATTTGTAATAACATAATCAAACTCTGACCCGTATATACCTTGGAAGCCACCATTAATCATTGTGGCAAGACGCGCCAACGCTTGTTCCCTATTAAGATTATTCGCTGGGTACTCTCTATGCTGTATTAGCAGTCTTTGCTCTTGCAAATCAAGTGCAAAATATGTGTTGAGGTACGGAGCTACATCAGGTACATAGGAATTTTTCTCATCATCTACAGAGTTAATGTCTGGAGAGTACTCTTCAGACAGGCATCCACAAATGATACTAGATTGATAATCAATCTCGCTTGTAATGCAATATTCAAAACCTTGTTCTCCCGGGATTTTTGACAATCCTTTAAGGTATTGAAACAAACGCTCTCCATTGGTGACTAAATCACCAGAGTAAATAACCTGGTACACCCTAAAATCCATATGCATAAATAGGCCTATCTCCTCTCATTGGTAGATAGGCCTATATTATCATATTTACGCTACCTTTGTCACATTTTATCTTTTCTAGTAGATAACGGCATCTTCTGCATCAATCCATATATCTAAACCATTTTCAGTTTTAATTCGGATATCTGTTCCAATAGCTGTTTCTGATATTTCCAAAATTGTGCCTACTGCCCCATATATTTCGGGATTACTATTAGAAATTACCTCAATTTTATCATTTACTGCCATACCTAAATCTCCTCCTAATTTGGATTTATAGGACTTATTCTCCATAGCTTGTTCAACTCCTTCTTAATCTTGATATTTATTTATACTTAAACACAATTATTCCACTTCATAACAAATATAACCCCCTGCTAGGTCTTCCGGCAGGGGGTTATATTTGTTTACTCTACTGCTACTCCCGTTACATTCGCTTGTGGTGCTGGAAAAGTATCCTGATGAATTTCAGGTGTCGCGTTTGCCACAGTATCTGCTCCAGTAGCCTGTAAAAGGATTGCAGTAACTTGAGCTGCCAACGATGATACAGCCTCCTTAGCAGCCGCTTGAGTAGCTTTTTCGTTAAGTTGTAATTCCGTTACAATCGCCTTCGTTTTAGAGTTATACTCCAAATATGCCTTTTCTATCGCGGATCGAATCTCTACAGCTGATACAGTAATGCCCTGTTCTGCCAATCGCAATGTAGTATATTGCAAAGCCTCCTGAAGCTTACGTTCTCCCCCAGCTTCTTTAAATGCTGTTTGAGCAAAAGCAAAGCCCTCCCCAGCAATTTTATGAATCACTTCACGTTGCGCTGCCGTTGTACGCGCTTCTAGCCACACGTTAACCTTAGTTTTTAGTTTGTTCAAACCTCCTAAAACAAACGCTGTAAGCACACCCGCAACGGCTGTGACAATGGTGCTTACATATGGTTGTACATTTTCAATAATGGTTTGTGTTTGCATGATTACTTATCCCCTTTCGTTTTCAGACCAGCAATTTTATTTTTCGCTTCCCAAGAAACCTCAGCTCCATAAGATTCTGCGATTGGCCGAAGTTGTACATAAGCGACACCCTCCACAAGCTGCACAGATTGCAATTTTCGATTGTTCAGATATGCGACCTTTTTGGCATTATCCCAGCGTAAAGGGATACCGAGAGCATTCGCCAGCACGCGCAACGGAACGTGAGTCTTTCCATCAAACAGCAGAGCTTTACCCACATTCTCTCCGTTGATTTGGAATGATCCATCCGCAACAGTCGCAGGCTCTTCTTTGGGTACGGATGTCTTCTTCCTAAACCGTGTCCGAAGCTCATCTGCCGTACCGTCAAATTCATTCAAATCGACTGGACCCGCTATGCCAGCCACCTTACGTGTGCCGGACGGCAATGTGCCACCAGCCGAGCCATCGCTATACTGCCAGAAATCCCAGCGTGACCAACCGGATGCGCCAGGCGGAACCTGTGTGGCGCTGTACCGGGCAATCCACAATGGGTAATCTGATAAGCCGCTGAAATTACCGATGAACGAAGGATATGTGTACACGATTGGTCGTACTCCAGTAAGCCGCTCAACTTCCGCCAGAAATGTCTTGGCTACGGCTGTAAGAGCCGCTTTGCTTAAGCCGGACTTATTGGACTCATAATCCATTACTGGTGGCAGATCGAAAGCCGTGATGCCTCCGGCTGAATCAATGGCGCTCACGAAGTTTGCAGCTTCCTTTCGGGCATCCTCCGGCGTTTTCGCAGAGTCGTCTACATAGTGATAAGCTCCTACTAGGACTCCGACAGCTCGTGCAGCCTGTGCATTACCGATGAATGTTTTGTCGCGGTATGACTTCCCTTGACTAGCCTTGATGAAGGCAAACGATAAACCGTCTTCCTTCACTGCCTTCCAATCAATCTTTCCTTGATAACGGGATACGTCTATTCCTTGGGCATTACGGCTGTTTCGTCGTTGCATCCTCTTTCTCTCCTTCCTGGTTACCACTTTTACTTTTTAGAACTTCCACTGCCTGCCGGATCACTGGTGGAATTGGCGCTCCAAGCCTGCCTCCATTCTCAAGAATGGAAAGCAGCTCATTTGCCATATAAAAATAGGCGACTGCATCCCGGAAAAGATGCGAATCGCCTAAGACACCATCAATCAGATGGGATACTGCTACCATTGCAAAAATAAAAACCTTACGAGAAATACCGATAAGACCAATTTTACTTTTTAAGCCTGGTCCCGTTCCTTTCTTCCCTTCTGCTCCCGCTGCCAATAGTCCAGTCACATAATCAAATATGACCAGTGCAAGCAACACCCCCAATACTCCCGACCACCCACCGTAAAAATACGTCACAGCGCTGCTTCCTAAAGCAGTACTGAACTTAAAAACCTCCCACTTATCCACCTTACTTCCCCCGTCTCTCCGTTCAGGAAACTTTTCCTGAGCTATCATCATCTGTTTTCTGTTCCTTTTCCTCTTGGGCCTGTATCTCTGCTAATGCATTTCCTACAGCTATATCCAATCCCTCAAGTATTTCTTTACGTTTATGTGGCTGTGAAGCAATTACAGCAGAAATGACCTCAGTCAATTCTTCAATCGGCCTTGTTAGATCCAGTTGTATATCCAATGTGGATTTTATCTTTGCCATGGGTTCAATCACCTCCTTCGAACGAAAAAAAGACACCTTATTAAAAGTGTCTTGCCGTCATTGTTTTGCTATGGAAATACCTTCTGGCGGAATTACACCGCTATTGAACCAAACTGCATATCCCGAGCCTACAATACATATGGTGAACTGCATCTCGGAAATATATTTCGAAAATTTATGTTTTTCGATTTCAAAAGAAAAAGTAGTGGCTCCAAGTTCTAAAGCTATTGCAGCTCCAGTACCGTCTCCTTCATAAAACTCAGGAATGATTTTTTCATCAACCATTCCCATCAGCGGATCGGCTTGTCCCTCAATTGAAACTCCAAACTACAGGTCGATCCGAACTGATTGATGATTTCAAACAAGCGAACAAGTTCCTTTGGGTTAGACTCAATCATTTTATCTGACATTAAGGTCATCGCCTTTCTTGTGAGTTTTACTATCTTGCGTTCAATTCATACAGTTCCTGAGCAAGCTCTTTCACATCGTTCTCATAGAGCTTCGCCGCAATTTCATAAAGCTCTGGAATCTTTTCCATCACTTTGTCAATGTATTCAATTTTATTTTTCAATTTCGGCTTATTATTTTCGTTATAGCGATCCAACCGAGCAGATAAATTGATGTGATATTTCATCTCGAATTGTTTGTACAGCTCACGCCAGCGTTCTTGATACCTCTTCCCACCTCTACGGACAACTCTATTTAAAATTTGTCGCTTGGCAGCAAGGTCGATATCATCAACTAACCCGACAATGACCGTCTCTTTATATTCAATTTCTTCACGTTGGGATATGATTACTTCGTTTTGTTGTCGCACAACCGCTAAAGTCTGTTTGAACATGGCTCTGGTCTGGTCGTCAGCAAAAGGGAGATATGTTTCAATGAATGCATTTTCGTTCGCTATGTATCCTCCGGTCTTTCTAATAGAAGGTAGTACCTCATCTGCCACCTTAGCCTGAAATGCTTCAGCTACTTCACTTTTTGCCTTCATTGCAAGACGATAGAAAACATTCTCAGGTATATAAGATTCTTTCGCCCACTTGTGGTCGAAACCAAACTCATCCAGGTATTCAAAAATGCGTTCCCACCGGATGCTGTTGTATTCCTTCCCGTTTTTGGTTTCGCACTTAGTAAATCCAAGGCCGCGCACCGTATCTCCTAAATTCAGTTGAGCTGTACCATTCCCATCAATAAAACCTCTTATTCCGTGAATTGTAAGTATATCCATTACTGATCTCACCTTTCTTTGTACGCAAAATAAGCCCCTGAGTTATCAGAGGCTTTCATACTTATATCTTAAATTGGTACTGTTGCTGTAACGCTGCGGATTTTAAAGGGAAACATAAATCAGTGAAAATAAAGTTGTAAACAGACCATACGTTTTCAAACTAACAGGAAGTATAGTTCCAATTATGGTAATATGGGGAATAATCTTTTGTTTGAGTTAGGAGCGAGTTACCCATGGATCTACTCATAATTATTTTAGTGTTCGGTTTTATAACCATAGTAAGTTATCTCAGGGCAATTCATATTTCTCTTCAGCGAATTATAGAATATAAGCGTAAAGAAAATGAATAGCTATTTTTAGATGTGCCAAAGTGTTGGGTGACATAGTTAAACCAACATAGAGATGATTGTTACATACTTGTTGGCTTAATCAATGACATATGGAGGTTAATAGGCAATGGATAACTGGAATGATAAAAATACTTGGGAACAGAGTGAGATTCATATTGACCAACTGACAGGCGAGATTGATCAGATTCTACACAAGATAATTAACGGGCTAGAGGATCTAGGTATAGCATACGGTATCATTAGGGAATTTAGTTATAATCCTGAAGAGCCACCAACCTGGACTATTAGTATTGAGGAATCTAAAACCGTACTCACCTTGGATATCTTATTCCAATATATGAGCCTGCATAGAAACATCGAGGATGCTTTGACTCATTTTATGCATGATCACTTTCCGTACTTTACTTAATGAGAGTATAACGGTGAAGACTATTCAACTAACGGGACATGATTGTTGAGCAGGCGCTATAAGCCTACTCTTTGGGCATTAGGCGCTAATTTGACTATTTTTAAAATGGAGTTGTTTATCATTTTAAAGCATTATAAGATGGTTTCAGACATCGATGTACTTTAAAAAGAAAGAGAAGAAAATATGAAGGCTGAAATTGAAAAAATACCGTCTTGTAGAATTGTATACATGAGACAGATTGGTCCTTATGGAATTGCAAATTCACAACTAATGGAGAAATTTAAATTCTGGGTTGAATCTAATGAATTATTTAATAATACGTCTATTATCCTCGGTATTGCCCAAGATAATCCTGCATTTGTAAAACCGGAAAATTGTCGCTACGATGCGTGTTTGGTTGTTCCAAATGATTACTGTGTTGATGCTGATGAAGTAATCCTGAGCAACATTAGTGGAGGAAGATACGCTGTTTTTAAGATAAATCATACAGCAGAAGCTGTTCAAAAAGCTTGGGCTGAAATATTCCTGGAGTTGGAAAATCAAAGGTTCAGCTTAGATGAAACCAGACCTATCTTGGAGCGATATACAGTTGAACTTATTAATAATCATTATTGCGAAATTTGCGTTCCGATTCAATAGACGTATTAAGATATAGGTTGTTTCTTTATTGAAAGCAGTCTAATACTATCCTCTTTTATAAAAGTAAAAGCCTTCTGTTTAAGAGGGCTTTTGTGTATACAGTATATAATTTTTGTTTGCTTCTAGATTACTACTTATTTATTTAGTAGCTAATGCTGCTTTAAGTTGTTCTAGCTCTTTTTTGTGCTCAAATAAACCGTCTTTGGATTCTTGTAATCCTTTCTCTGTCTCAGTGACGCTTTTTTCAATGCGTTCAATAAGTTTTTGATCGTCGCCTGCCGCACCTAATCTTCTTTTTGTGTCAGTCAATGACTTTTCATATTTTTTAACCTCATTATTATATATATCGATCAATTCCTCCACAGTTCCAATATGCTTCACAATTAGTTCCTTGGACCAATTGGTATATGGGTTATCTTTCAAAGCTATAGCTTGTGACTGCTCTTTAACAACCACATTAGAAGAAGGAGTTACTGTTGTAATTTCAATAGTTTTCCCCTTCACCACTAGGTTCGCCCCCAAAGATTCTGAGATCGAGCGCAAAGGTACATACGCTGTACCATCGACGGCAATAGCGTTTTCAGACAATGTTGTTCCATTTACTCTCACATTGTATTCCCCTGCAACAGTCTTCCCAACTAGTGATTTCACTTGATCTGCCGCAGCTCCACCAGAAGTAGCTAGCAGTACCCCGAGTAAAGCACCTATAAACGTATACATCTTTTTATTCATCTAAATGCCTCCGCTAACGGTCTATTCGTTTCTATTTTATTTCAGTGAAGCTATAGCTTTATTTATTTCTTCTAGTTCAGTCTTATATTTAGCTATATTAGTTTCAGCTTCTTGTATGCCGATTTCTGTATTCTTCTTGGTTTCACTTCTGATCGCCAAAATATCATCAGACACTGCGGTATTCATGTTCGATATCTTCTGAAGGTTAGAAACAGCCTTGTCACGATCTTTTTCGGTATCGGATAAAAATTTTTCAAGTTCGGCCTTTCGCCCATTCAGCTTTTCTTTGGACCACCCTTCATATTTTCCTGTTGAAGCCGTATTTACAGGTTCCGTATCGGCAGTTCCATTAGTAATCTGAATTGTTTTACCATCCACTTTTAAGTTCACTCCTAGAGAGTCAGACACAGCTCTCAAAGGTACATGTGCTTTTCCGTCAACTACTATCGCACTTTCCGACAGAGAGTTTCCATTGACCTTCACAGTGTACTCTCCTGCTACTGTTTGCCCGACTAAAGATTTTAGTTGATCCGCAAATGCACTTCCAGCCGTAGCGACAACCGCACCAATTAACACACCGCTGAGTAAATAAGACCATTTTTTCATTATCCGTACCTCCTACATAGTATATATGTCCTAATATTACCATCGGCAGGAGGTTCAGTAAACATCATGTTGTCGAACTACTAGAGTTTCCTCCAGCAGGAATATTAACTGTAGCCACAGTTTTACCCCGACTAAATAGTTTCAGATTCCTAGAACTTGGATCGAAAGAGGCATTAGTGATTAAACCATTAAACAGATCACCGCGAATCTCTGAAATATCATTCTGCAAATTACTGATAGTTTGCTTTAAGTTCATTATTTTATCTATTTCCAGTCCGTTAACTGTCGCGTCATTGAAGTCAACTTCTCCTTGAAAATAAACCATATCATCTATAGATCGTAGAATCATACCAGCCATATTTCCTAAATGGAATCCATTCGAATCAGCAAAAATACTTCCTCTTGGTGAGCCATTATCCATAAAGAGTAAGGCTCCACCATCATTATATTGTCCTAATGAAATAGCTTCTCCACCGCGTAAGTTATAAGCAGTAAGACCATTAGAGTTTATCTCTATACGCCTACCCTCTTTGGCTGTACGGAATAAGGCTCCTGTAATAATACCGCCCTCGATCTCATTACCGATTAACTTACTCCCTCGTATCGTACTTGCATTAACTGTACTAGCCCTTATATCTGAAGCGTTCATTTCTGAGTTGTCTATCTGCCCAGTCAACTTAATCGAACGAGCTACAACATTCCCCTGCATGTCTACTCGGAATGGCGCAATGGTATAGTCGTCATTCCCTGCACTTATTCCATTCGTATTGATTTTGGTTACATTATTACCACTACCAATCACCAAGGATACAAAGTTACCGAGTTGCCCGACAATCTGTTCAGCAACAACGCCACGTGCTGTAATTGCTGTCCTTGCTGTTTTCCCTCCATCTGTTGTTAGGACTACCCCGTTTGAAGTCATAATAACTTGGTTCTGAGCATTGGTCTTGTCCTGTAGGATTATTCCGCGTTGATCGTACTTGATTTCTGTTTTGGAATTATCAATATCAATCACGGCCTGCTTTGCAAAGGATTCAAATACTTCCGTTCGGATCTTTCCATTACTAAACAAGTTATTGATAATATTTTTGTTCCGCTCCAGGTCAGAAATGATATCGGCATAGTCCCGTAAATTGACATTGGATATGGTAGGCTCGCTGTGTTTGTCACGGCTATATGGATACTCTGTAAGTTCTGTAATCCTGGCTTTGAGTTTGTTCATATTCATTGCTGGGTCAATACACATTACCGTATCACCTAAATGTGGTTCTGGCTCTGTATTGTCAATTTTGAATAGGTCAGCCGTAGATACGGTAACTTCTAGTGTTACATTCTCTTGCTCCCTGAGAGCCTTGCGAGTAGCCTTAAGCAGCTCTTCAGGTTCTTCAATATCCTGCTCTATGATTTCCCCATCGTAAAAAGGAACCGACTCGCTGGCCCAATACTGAGCATAAGGAGAAATCAAGTAGTTTACCGCCAGCTTTCCGTTTACAATCGTTCCTGGTATGCCTGACAGCAAACTCCGCTCCTCTTCGGTCAATTTGGACGCATCCATTCCGATAAAGGTACGTCCATCCTTCAGCTGAGCGAACATACGCGTAACTAGAGACTCACCTTTGTCTTTGAAGGAACTAGATACGATATTCTTTTTAAGCCGATACTGTAGTCCATTGTCAGTCCCGATCTTTTTTCTCAGGTTAATTATGAAGTTGTCTGGCTCTACTTCACACTCATACATCTGAATGATTTTATTAAGCGCTTCAAGACAAGTACCTCGCCCAAAGTCCTTAACATCGTGCAAATCAAATGTGTCGTGAATAACAAACTTAAACCGTCCACCTGTAGCAGCTGTAATCAGGTCTGTGAGTTGATTGATATGGATACCATAGGCTTCTGCAATGTATGAAGCATATGGAAACTTGTAATCATTAAGTTTGAACATGATGTGATTACAGTAGATATTTGCAGTGAGCTTTCGACCTTCCCGTGATCGGCTACGAGACTGGATGACATAAAATTGGCCACGCTCGTCTTGAACGTGGCCTTTGATTGCTATCTTTTCCCTATAGTCTTCGCTGGTCATTGGTACCATAAAGGTTAATTCATAGTCGCTGTTGATCCTGCGCCGCCGCTGAATGTCATAAGAGTCCACCAGCGTACCAACGCGACGCATGTTTTTATCAAACACTTGCATAGTTGGAGTAGGCATAATCCACCTCACTTAATATAAGAATTTATCTCGGTGTGTAATGCGGAACAAAACCGTCCGACCTGTCTCCGGGTCCGTCCAGGTCAGGTTATTATTGCCGAGATTCAAATCGAAGAAATCACCATTGTAAAGATGCGAGACGTTCTGACCATTTCTCATAATTTTGAATTTCCCTGCATCTATAGTAATGACTTCACCAGGACGGAATACGTCCGTAAACTCAATATAATCTGTATGGAATCGGCTGGCCTCGGCTGGCTGCAATCGTCCCTCTCCCGACATAGGTGAAGCTTGTAGAATAATTTCACGAGTATACTGTGCATCTGTTACGCGTCCATCGCCGGACATTGGCATAGCTTCTAAGTCATAAGACCGAACAAAATCGGATTGCGCCCGGCCTTCGCCTGAAAGTTTCACGCCTGCGGTCATATCTAAATTAAAATCCAATATATATTCTGTGACCGTTTCTGTGTCCGTGACATTGAATGACATTAGGTTGAATGCATTGTCAGTTTCGGACCCGCTAATCTCTTTACGCCGGGAATACATTTGTGCCTGACCGGATAAATGAGCGGACAAATCTATTACATTCCCATCCGTTGAGCTGCCCGAATTAAGAGCAAGGCCATTAAATCCACCTGTATTAAACATTAGACCTCCCTCCTAAATTAAGTCCTTCTTGTGCCAATGCAGGTAAGCCTAATTTGAGTATTATAAGCGGATAAAGCCGTTGCGCTGTCTTGGAATGTTTTAAATGTAATCACATCTCCGGCATTGAAATACTGCTGATCGTCCATCGTCATAAACGTGATACGTCCGCTACCAAATCCCACTAGTTCTCTCGTTGTTAAGCTAGCTCCATTTTTATAAACGCTCAGGTTAGCTATGTTTGTATTGGGTAGGTTCTGGATTGTTAACAGTAAATTCGTATGGTACCAACCTGACTTTGGAATGACCACTGAATTCCCTAATTTCATAGCATATCCATCTTCCATGACGGTAGTGATTGGTATATCTAACACCGCTGAGTTAGCAGGTAATGTAATCGCGCCGCTTCTTAAGAAGGTAAACGGAGTGGTTCCAAATATCTGACCTCCCAAATATTGCAACTCTGGATTATCTGCCTGAGGAAGAGTGCCATTAACGCAAATTACGGACCCGGCTTGTGATAATATGCCTGTCACGTTTCCAGTGCCAGTACAGTTTTCTGCATAAAAATTACTTCGTGCATCTGCCGCTATTGCAACATTCTTGTTGGATATCCTACAGTTTACAATTCTTGCATTCGCGTCATAGCTGCCAATGCCATGTTGCGTGGCAGCAACCCCCTCAATGATAACGTTTTGTATTAAAGTCCGATTGCAATAGACTAGGGATATGCCCACTTTATCAGTCGTCGTAATGGTGAGGTTGTAAATGCCCGCGCGGTTCGTAAAATTGTCTACCAATATAGATTTAACCTTGTATAAGCTGGCATCCTCTGTTTCGCCCTTTAGTTCCAGCGTCTGCGCACGCAGCTTGTGCTTAATCTCAACGTCTTCATCATATGTGCCAGGAAGCAACACGATAGAGAATCGGGACAGGCTTATAGGCTTCATTATGCTGACAGCTTTGGCAATGGTTTTAAATGCCTTAGCCTTGGTCAGTCCGTCATTTGAGTCTGATCCGTTAACAGCATCCACGTAATACACATAAGCGTCCGTAAGTTCCATACCTCGCAACTTGTCATCAAGAGATTCAATGTTATGCTGTGCCGCTCGAAGATCGGACGCTGTAAAGTTACGCGCTACCACAGCACCAGATGCCCATGCACGCGCTACTCCTTCAAAGCCACGTACACAGCCTTTAAGCGTGTTATCTTCTATACTTGTATATGTGATTGTCTCTGCTACATCCCCATTGCCCAAAACGGCAATACCTTCGCCTTGAAGCAGAACAGACGCATTTGCAACAGTAATTTCCGTTTGTTTGTCGGTAATCAATTCGGTCAACTCTGTTTTAGGAGAGTTCACCACTGGTGGATACATTTTTTCCATGTTTAACACCTACCCTTCATCAATGTTTATTCGACCAGCCATAAAACGCAGTGAGTCATTTGTCTGCACCGTCCGTGGGTTTGTAACTGCCCCGTGATACATTAAATTGCCTCCGGTCGCTGCCGTACGGATGCCGATATGTGTAACCAATCCCCAATCAGCCGTTGCAATTGGGAAATATACATCTACTGCACTGGCTGCGGCTGCCCTACGATCAGCAATAACCGGAGCGCCAAACGTAACAGCACGCCGCGCATAGCCGCCTCCGCTTACCTCTTGTCCAGTATCTGCGTCTGTCGGGTTGCTAATGTACAGAGCAATATACACGGTCTGTGGAGCTGTGAAATTCGTCCCCCTTAAAGCAGCATTGATACAGGCTGTTTTCCACCAATTACTTTTACTAAGCACTATTTCTTCTTCAGTCGATTTACTGAGCAATGTGTCTACCATATAAAGACCTCCTATTCTACTTGATACTCATTTGCTATACGAAAATTCCGTATGTCGTTGTTTCCTGTGTTGGTAAGCACTATTACAGGACTCGCCCGTTCATCCCCTGTAGAAATAACTGACACTGTTTGTGGAGACTGTGTGATAATGACTTCTTTTATGTTCTCCTCCGACTCTGGGAACGGATGCTCACCCATTTTGATTGGTATAGTCAGTTCCCCATCCCAAAGTATTTTTTCGATGTCCAAGGTTCCAGCGTACCGGCCTATATACCGTCTTCCGGGCAAGTCTGAAAACGTGAATACGATATCCCCTTTTTTGGCATTAAAAAGAGCCGCCACTTGGGCGACTCTCCTATGGTAATCAAGGGTTGTATCATCTGCCATTACGACACATTCAAGGTCAATTGTCCTAGCTCCGTAAGTGCTGCCAAAATCCAATTCCCCATCACGCTCAGCTATTTCTAGAGAATGATCTTTCGTAGGAGGTAGCACGGGTATATTGTGCTTTTTCAACCCCAAACCAATGGATTTAAAAGACTTGCCATCTGCCGTAGCGTCGATCATTAAGACTTACCTCCCCTCGCTTGTAACCTCCGTACCAGGTTATCTCGTTCGGTCCAAAACACCTTTGCTGCGGACTCGTCTTCAATATAAGTATCTCCTGAAGTTACTGTGTAGTAATTGTTGTTATACTGCGGATTTGTCCCATCCCCCGAAGCCATAGAGAAACTCGGCATAGAGAAATCAAGCCTTGGCATTTTGAAACTTATGAGGTTAAACAGGTTACTTTGCTGTTGATCGTTCAGATACATTTCACCGGCTCTTGCGATTACTGGAACCTCTGCGCCCCGGTCCCCTTGGACGATCCCACCAGAATGGAATTTTTGAAGCTTGCCTGTGTCCTTCTTGATGCCATATTTATTCCGTAGAGCAGCATTCTCCTCATGCAGCTTGGCTTTCTCGGCGGTGCCTGCCGAGTACCATTTATCAATATTGGAATTGTATCGCTCCAGGTCGCTATCCTTTTGTGAAAATGAAGATCCAGTATCCAAGGAAGCAGATATTGAAGTAGCATTGATTTCAGCCATTTTCATCTGATAGTCTAAGATGAATTGATCCAACTGGCGCAAGATTTCTGCGTTCTTCTCAGATTCCTTTGAAATCTGCGTATTTTTCAGATCTTCGGATTTGGATTCAACGCCATCTGAATACTCATCGAACTTACTGGTGAGTTCATCATAGTGCTGTTTTGCTGCTTCAATCTGGTCATTGTAATCCTTTTCTCGCTCAGTCTTCTCATCTTGAATCTTTTTCTTTTGGTCCTCCAAGCCACGCTTTGCCAGCGTCCGGTTATGTTCCCGTTGCATATCCTCAATGTCTTTCTCGGTTTGTTTGCGCTCAGCGATACCCTCGGGACCAACGGCGGATTGGAGCAAGGCAAGACGTGCTTGTTTCTCCGCCATAGCACGATCATAGTCCTCGTCTTCATTCGCGGTTTGCATCTTGGCAAGCAAGTCGTCTATGGCCTTGATTTTAGCATCCTGAGCTTCGACAAAAGCATCCCGCTCCGCTTCAATCCGTTTGACTTCCTCATCACGAGTCTTTTCAAGCGTTTCCTTTTCCTTCTTGGCAGCTTCAGTAGCGGCCTTCTTCTGATCCTCCAAAAGTTGCTTCTTCAAGTCATGGACCTGTACATCAATTTCCATGCGTTGCTCTGATCCCTCTTTATAAAGAGCCTGCATTTTTGTCCATGCATTGAGCTGATCAGAAACAGAAATGGCTTCCATGCTTTTTTGGTAATTAATACGTTTCTGAAAATCGGATAGGAATTCATCTTCCAATGCCTTGCGCTTCTCATAGATTTTCTGTTGTAATTCAAAACTTTGTTCGGCGGTACGATCTTTAGCCTTACTCATGCGGATATAAGCATCGTATTCCATTTTTAAAATAGCAATTTGGCCTTGTCCTGCCATTTCCATTTTGGAAGTCTCTTTATCAATCCATTTTTCTGAATTTTGATATCGAAGCTCATTGTACTTGACAGTAAGATCGTAAATTTGCTTTTGGATATCTCTCCGGTTTGCTGGCAGCAGGTAGGCTTTATTTTGTTCTTTGGTATAGAAATCAAGAGATGATCTGGTCATTTCGATTTCTTGCTTGTTGGCCTGCCGCATGCGTTCGTTTTTCTTTTCTAGGTTGGCGACATCTTCTTCGTAGCGAGAATCATTCAATTTCTGAATGTCTCGTCCCCACTGCTTTAAGGCATCCTTGTCTTCCGTGAGGAATTGCTTATGCCGCTGCCCCAAGCGTTTATATCCAGCTATCTGTTGATCTATAGACCATTCATTTCGTTCAGCGATGTACTTGAAGTTGTCCATATCATCGCTGTAAGAATCCTTACGAGCCTCAGCAGCTTCCTTGGCTGCTTTTTCAGCCGATTTTTCTGCATCACTCTTTCCTTTTCCCCCTTTTTTATCTTTGCTTGATGAATCACTAACTCCAAATTTAGGATCTTTGTAGAGCTTCGATAAAGCGTTAATCCGAGTGTCAAAGGATTTTGCTTGATTTTCATATTCAGTGTATATTTCATCAAGCTTTTTTTTGTTATCCAGTTTTTTCTTATCAACATCAAGTTGATTCTTGAAAGGAGCGTTTAAAACTGATCTAATGCCAGTCATGCTATTAAGTTCAGTTTGTCTTTTCGCAACCTCCAACGAACTCTGAGCCATCACACCATTAAGAGCAGCTTTTAATTGAGCTAAATTTCTAATAGCCTCTGCTTCAATGCTATAAGCTTTTAATCGTTCATCGGTGGATACTTTTGTGTTAAACGCTGAAGCCTTCTCGGATTTCAAATCGTCGATTGCTTTCTGAATTTTTGCTTTTCGGAGAACTTCCACAGCATCTTTTTCAAACTTCCATCCATCGCTCGTCTTATATATCTCTGCTGCAAGTTGAGGATATTTTAATATTAGGTCCGTGGCAGCAGCGGCGTTGAGAGACTGTCCTTTTGAAAGGTCGCTCAAGAGATTATTCATCTCAGATACAGCAGTGCCATTGCCTTGAATTTGCTCTCTTAAATCTGCTAATGCTTCCGCCTGAGCTTTGGCACTTTCAGCTGCTGTACCCGACTTCCCTGCAAATTGATCAACCGCATCAACTGCAACTTGGCCTAGCTGCACTGCGACTTCAGCGGCAGAGGCAGCAAGTTTATGGTTCTCCTTCTCTAAACCATTTACTTCGTCCTGGAGCAGCTGAACGGAGTTAGAAGCTTCGTCCAAACTCTTTCCAGTAAAAACGTTTTTAAAGAACTCTCCCATTTGTGAAGCTAGGCTGTCTTTAACTTTAAGGAGTTTCTCTTTTGTTTGCTCCAATTCTTCGGTGTTCTTTTTCAACTGATTGTTAATCTCATTTTGTTGATCGGTAAGCATGTTCTTTCGCGCTTCATTTTGCTTTGTAATCAGTGTGTTCAAAGCGTCAACTTGTATTTGTACGGCCTTTTCACTAAAGTTAGCGGATTCAAGCTGTTTGGCTCCATCCTTGCCTACTGTTATAATTAATGCTTTTGTGACCTCTTCCAGTTGTTTTTTTATTTGAGTTTGCCTCTCGATTGAGGTACCGCTAATTTTAAGCGAATCAGAAAGCGATTTATGAGCATTAACAAGTTTGGGAAGCAAGTCAATTTGTCGCTGATACTGACTTATCATTTGTTGAGCTGCCGAATCTTCATCTTTCAAGTTTTGCGCTCTTTCACGCGCTGCTTTTTCTTCTTTTCCACTTTCCCAAATGACAAGAGCAATTGCCCCAGCCAGCAAAGTCAAACCTGCTGTAGCAGCAGCCATCGTTACAGTGGATAATGCTTGCGCCCTAGTCATAGCTGTAGTTGCAATTGTTGCCTCTGTTGTTGCAGCAGTGGATGCCTGAGTTGCTGCGCTACGTTGGACGGTAGACAATGTTGCTCCTTGAGAAGAAACAATATTCACTTCATTGGCTGTAGTGTTGGCAGCAACAGCCACCGTTTCTGCAACCTTAGCTGTTGTAAGTACTTTCACAGCAGCTACTACATTCATAATTGGCCCGCTGAGGGCTTTATAAGCTAGAAGTAAACCTCCAATAGCTGCCGTACCCTCAAACACACCAGACGGTACTTTGGTAAGGCCAATAAGCAGTTGGTCAATCGCGTCCAAGACATTCTTGATCATTCTTCTTAGCCCGTCGTCGCCTGCATTGTTAAATATCTCAAGCAAAGATGCCTTGGTTTGTGCTGCTTTACGCTGAATAGTATCCATTTGAACCTTCAGGTATTCCATTGTCGATCCGGTTGAGCCTATAGAGGCTGCTGTACCAAGTAAAATATCCCCGGCATTAAGGGAAGCTGCCAATTTGGCATACTGATACACGCCGCGAGAGATATCTGCATATGACTTTGTAAGGTCATAGTTTTTGTCGATTACTTTAGTAGAAAGATCCAACAAGATATCTTCTGCTTTTCTCCATTGCTCTGATCCATTAACAACTTCCTTGGTTGCAACGCCCAAGCGTTCAATTTCTCCCACAGCCTTGTCGGTACGAATCGTACCCAAGACTGTCTTCCACATGTTACCGAGATTTTCACCAGAGAGCGCTGTGTTACGTACACCGGCTGAAATAAGACCGTTCATGAAGTCGAAGCTTACGCCTGTTTGAGCAGCAATCTTACCTGTACGCTCGAAGGCTGCTCCCAAGTCTTTAGCTGGTGCCATCGTATCATGGGCAACCTTGGACCAAGAATCCAGAACGCGCCCACCCAGCACCATAGCGTCATTACTGTCCTTGATTTGCACGCCATACTGAGCAAATGTAGACTCCATTGATTTTGTCGCATCTTCCAAGGATACAAGGTCAACCGTACTGAGCATTGTTGACTTACGTACCATCTCCTGAACAACGCCTGCATCCTTATACATCCGGCCCCAAAGACGTGCTGATTCGGTAACATCCATGATTTCCGAGCCAAGATCATGAGCCGTTCGAATAAATTTGGTTGTTTGGTCATGAAGCTTTTCAGTATTCATAACCATTTCTTTAGTGCCTTCGTTATATTCTAAAAAGTAATGTTCGTTTGTTTGGATATAACCCGCCATGTTGGATTCTATCCCAACCAATCCTTCTTTAAGTGCTTCCTGCACTTTGTGCATGGCTGCATACATTGTGTTGAATACAAGCGCATGCGTAGCCATGTCTCCTACTCGGCTCATCCAATTAGGCGTTGTAGTGAAGGTCTGTTTCATCTGTGCTTCGGTTTGGCTCAGTGAACGACGGATCTTCTGTTCTTCTTGAAGCACCTTTTCGCGAACCTGTGCTTCTTTCTGTTCTCTAGCACGCAGAGCGTTTATCCAGAACTTCTCATAATCCTGAGCGTTCTTCCTTGCTTGTTGTGCTTCCTTATCCGCCATTTGTTGCAACTTCATACGGATAGCCTGTTCTTGCATGAGGACACGTTCACGCGTCTTATCATCCGTTCCTACCCCTGAAACTTTAGCGGCTTTCTGTCCGGTTGATGTCGCCTTATTTTGAAGGGCCTCCATCCGTTTTAGATGCTCTCGTTCCTGCTGCTCAATTGCATCCTCACGCTTTTTTACAATGGCCTGCTGTGCTCTGAGTTTATCGTCGGTTATCTTATTCGCCTGGTCCAGTTGATTCTTCCGAGCATTATTTAATTCTGCCTGTGCAGTACGCTGCTTTACAAGAGCTTCGGATTCAGCGAGAATCTTCTTCCGTCTGTCTTCTGCACTCAAAGCAAACTTATCCGCACTACTGGCTAAGGATTTGAAATTTTTCTCGCTGATTCCTAATTCAGCATTTAGAAGTTTAAACGATTCAGCATTGGCTCTTGCTCCATTGTCGATAACCTTGAATGCAGGTAATATCTTGCTGGTATCCAGGTTTATTCGTGCGCCTACTACGTCCTTATTTAAGTCTGCCACTTAACTCACCTCACAAATGGTTCAGGAAAAGTTTCCTGACCTAAATACAGAAAAAGAGGCATCCTGCATGATTGCGGATGCCTCTTAATTTACTTGGCGAAGAAACCAAGATCAGATAACGTCTTGACCTTCTTCGGCTTTTTGTTTTCCACATTGCCACCGTGAAGAATGATTTCAAATTCCCGGTTTCTGTTCTTGGCTTTCATTAAAGCTCTGATTTTCGGAATAGTCATATTAGGCCACTCCGAATCAGAAATACCATTACTCACGCATAAAGCCCAAAGTTCTAACCAGTCCGTCTCATGATCATCCTCGGCAGGATTAGACTCCTCGTGCTCATCTTCCTCATCGGTCTCTTCATCTGGAGGAAACGACTCAGAATAGAAATCGATCTAATAAGTTGTCCAGTTCTTCAATACCGTCCTGGTCAATCTGTTCATACTCTTCTTCGGTTATTCCTTCAACCAGAACAAGGTTAAATGCCTTTTTATACGTATCCTCTACTTTAGGCCAGTCAACTGCTTCCCGGTCTTCGGTAGCCTCCCATTTTTTCCGGCCTATCGAAAACGAAAACTTGTGTGCTACACCGTCCATCTCTTCACGAACCTGACGGATCAATGCAATGGTCCCGATCTTCACATGCTTTTTGATACCCTCTGCCAACCGAATTTCTGAACCTATATTAAGCGTTTTATCCAATTGTTTGTCTGCCATCTAAATTTCCTCCTCAATGTATGTAACCCCCTACCTGAGCGATAGGGGGTTAAGTTAGTAATTGATTAGATACCGAAAATGATTTCTACTGCATATCGATTAGGATTCTCTGGCGTGATATCCGGCTCCATAATCTCTAGTGCCAATGTATTGGTGGTTGGCTTTTTGCGCTCTTGGGACACGTCCAAAGTCCCGCCGCCGAGAGCCTTCCAAATAGTGAGCTGGCAAGGGACTTCTTTGCCGTTCCGATCATCGGTTAATGAAAAGCGATGTACCAGTTTAAATGGTTTCGGACGGCGTTTACCGCTTAAGCTACTTCTTGTAGCATTCTCCTTTGACCATTTGAACGTAACGGTGATTAATTTCCCTTCGTTTACAACATCAGATGTGATTTTCCCATCAGCAGTAATTACGTACTGCTCTGCTGTTGGGGCAGATGCAACACGAGTCAACTCAGCTAGTTCACCTGTGTCAGTATCTTTTAAATAAACCCGGTCACTCTTATCTACAAAGGTTCCGTTATACTTCGTTGGAGCCTTTAACTTGTAGCCATCAGTTGCATTTAAAAACCCTTGTTCTACTTCATCAAATTGAACTGTTCCTTTTTCCGATTCAGCCCCTTGAGACAGTTCAGCCAAAATATCAGAGTAGCGAGGAACCTCCATAGAGGCTTTATCCCCTAAATCCTTAGCAGTGTAGTGGAATGCGTACCCACTATCGCCGCCCATTACTTTGTCCCAATCAAACTGCAATTGCAAAGTTACTTTAGTGATTTTATCATCAAGAAATTTGAGCCTTCCCCCTTCTTCATAGACCTGCGCTGACCCCACGCCATCAAATACTAAAGGTTGCATATAGTTTCATCCTCCTTATGTGTGAATACAAAAAGAACCGATCAGATTATTTGACCAGTTCCCATAAACGCTTATCAATCTCCGCAATTCGTACGTACTCTTTGGTTAGCTTGTAACCCTGTTTTGGATTCCAAACACTCATAATACCCAACCCTTTAGCAAGTATGATCTTCTCATCTATCAGCTTGTCCCACTCAGTGGGTTCAGGTTTAGGTGGTATAGGTTGAGTCCAATTCAATTCGGCTTCATAAGTTGTACCAGCAAGAGTAAGCACATTAAATTTGTACTTTTTGGTTGCGTTCGCTTCGCTAAACCATAGAGTCTCTTGATCATCGGGTTCAATTTTAACCCCATCTTTTTCAATGCTGGACACATTTGTTTTAGCCAAGGAAACTCGCTTTTGCGCTGAATCAAGCAACTCGTATTCAACATGGTTAACGCCATTGTGATCACCGGATCTTCCCGTTGCTTTCCATACTGTTGCTTCTGCCATTTTAGTTCACCTCAATTCATTCTTAAGTAATCTACATCGAAAATTGCTTTATATCCTTTCGCACCTTGTATTCCAGTAGCAAAGTCTGCGTCATAGGTCAGAACACACAGATATGAAGCAAAGCCCTGAGCAGTCAGTCGTCTGTCATGCAGAATCTTGAATGAACGTTCAAACAACAGCTTCGCTTCATAGGCTGTTTTACCGTAGAAATCAATACAGAACTTACCCTCGAACACCAGTGGATTAGTGGCGTATCGTCCCGGCATGACATATTGGCAGATATGTGGAACTGTGTCCTTAGAAACCGTTATCTCAGGCTCCATGCCTTTCGTAAATCGCTTTACTACCTCAGCAGAGGGTGATGAAGGAGTAAGCTTCAGCATGCTCATAAGTTCCGAATCTGCTTTTAAAGCATTCTGAACAGCATCAATAAGTTGTAGGCTCATTCCTTCACCTCCTTGAAGTATCTGTGATACGGAAAATCAGTTATTACACGGCTAATGCCATCCAAAATACGTTTGCGATTGGACTGGATTGCGATACGCAAAAAGTAGGTCGGCGGTGTAGCTTTGAATGACGCATCAATATCGCCTCGCTCCGCAAGCTCCTCCAAGTCCACCCCAGCATAGCCCCCACCTGATTCCTTCATGGTCCCGTCAATCGCCCGGTACTTTCCACAGGAACGACCTACAATAATACGATCACCTTTGGACCTCAGTCGGTTCCATGCTTCACTATTCATGTAGGTTATTAAACCGGGATTTTGGCTGCTGTCTGCCATCTTGGAGCCTTTACCGAATTGTTCAAGCCACGCCTGCCAGTAATCAGCGGTGATGTCGCCTGAAATCATCTGATTCGCCAGGACAAACATGTGCATTTCCAAGTGGTCCCGAACTGCCGGATAGTACCGTATGCCGCTTTTGGCTGTCAGCATGACCAGTTTCGTTAGCCCGGTAATTTCAACAGCGAGCTTATTCTCCAGATCCTTCGCCGCTTTCGCTGAATCATACCCTGTAATCATCGGCGGTCCTCTGAAAGCTGGACATGCAGCAGATTAGGATACTTTATCCTATCTACCACATCTACCTGGTATGTCTTCCCGCCCATTACAATCCGTTCAGGCGCGGATAGACTTGAGTCTTGAGGGTCTCTTACATCTACTGTCGTCTGTAACTGCAAGGTAAACACGGTACTCGGCAGCAAGCCCGGCTCCTGTTGTCGCAATTGTGCTGTAACATACTGTGCAAAGCACACAATATCAGTAGCAACAGTTATAAAGTCAGGATCACCTATAGGGTTATCGTTGGCATCATAAGCTTGCTGGTATCTCTGAACCTCGATTAAAGCGTTCGTTTTAATCAGAGAACAGTACTTGTCCTTCTCAGTTGTTGTACGTAGAGTCTGTACCAAATACGACGATTCGTTCTGAACTATATCTCCCGGCTTTACAGATGATTTCGAAGAAAACAAACCATTGTACATATACTCTTTTCCGATAACCGTTGTGGCTTTCGTTTCCCTAGACAATATAACGACATCGGGCTCACCATTGACAGTACAAGGTGAATACCTATGAGCGAAGTCTTTAAACATCAGTGACACCGCCTTTCTCTCGCCCGGGTCGGTCCAGCTACACCGAATACTGGAACATCTGTCCCCTGCTGCACTGTTGATATGGACTCGATAAACTCATAGGCTTCATCAACAAGCTGAACAGCGTACTTTTTCCAATCAACAACCTGATTTTCAAAAGAGAAGTCAAAGTCCTTTTTAGACTTCTTGATTCTTGCTATCATGGAAGGGGCCAGTATGGCAGCAACCATACAAACGGCTGCTGCATACACATAAGTTTGATCATCACCAGTTAACTCAGCATAATCAGGAACGGCTTTTACAATCCTCGATTCTCCAATGGGCAAAACAGAAAGAGCGTCTATGTCAGCATCGGATATTACATCCTCACCAACGCCTAGACGCCCTCTAATCTCCTCGTGATATGTTTCTGTAGTGAGTATCTTATTAGTTGCCATCTGCTGCACCGCCTGCAGCACTGATAGCCTGTTTCAATTCTTCAATACTCATTTTGGTGTATCCGGGTATTTTCAATTCCTTAGCTGAGGCTTTCAATTCACCATCGGACTGAAGAATATCAATTTGCTCAAGTAATTCTGCTTCTCGCGCTTTGGACTGTTCTAATTCGGCCTGAAGTTGCAACTCCCGTTCTGAAGGAGAACCATCAAGAGCCCCATTACCATCTACAATCTCCGCAAGCAATTGTCCAGTTGCGGCATTACGGATTTCATTCTTTGCGATATCTACAAGACCATCAGGGGCATCTGTTACGATGTCCCCCGAATTGTATTGCCCAACAGCATCAACCAATACTCTTACAGTTGTCATAAATTAGATCTCCTCTCTTACGCCACTGTTGCGAAGATATGCCAGTTAACGTATTTCAGACGCGGTAGCACTGTTGCACCATTGATGGCTTGCCATTGATCGGGGTCTCCTTGGATCAACTTAGTCAGTGCAAACTTTCCTGTATGACCGGTGAAAATGTCTTCATAGTTATTCGGGCCGGTCACAAGATCCATAATTGAGCCTGTCATACCTTGGCCGATTATGATTACTGCATTATCTGGAATGAACGGATAGAATACGCCAGAGTCATCAATGTAACCACCATCGTAAACTTCATACTTAAGACCATTCAAATTTTGGCTGACAATTTCAGCAAGCGAACCGTCAGTGACAACATCTTTACCAAAAGTGTACTTGATCAATTCGCGGATTTTAGCATTCTGCTTCAAATAGATATCGACTTTCTTATTAACAATAATTTTAACAGGACGAGCCCCACTTCCTCGGAATCGAAGTGACCAGCCATCTAAGTCAGCCAATGGATCTGCTGTTTCGGTATTACTCCACAATACGGATGCTGTTGGCTTGTTATTAGCTGGAACACCATAGTCAATCGTTCTGGCTGGTTTGGTGGATGTGGCTGGTACAATAAGTTTTCCCGTTAATGACTGCCATCTCATCCACTCAAACCGTGTCTCAAGGCGAAGGTTCAGACCGACCATTTTCTCAATCATGTATTCTTCGCCCCACTTTTGCTCAAGACTGTTGCCTGGCTTTCTCAAAGTAGCAATCTTTTCACGGTCAATAACAACCTTTTCTCTCCATTCTTGGTTCGTGAAGTTCATGTGTTTCACCACAGGTGGAGTATGAATAGGTGAAGGATCATTCAATCCTGTAGGTGGCGTCATACCCGTGTCGTCATAGGTGATGTCGTATTCAATAGTGAGTCCAAGTTCCGGTTTGAAGTCAACTCCATTGGTTAGCAATTGAGCCCCGCGAAAACTGTTAATATCCGTCCGAATGTTTTGGACGACTTCCGTAAGAAAATATGGATCAAGTACGTTTGCCATGTGTGTTTATCCCCCTTATACAAAGTAGCAAAGCTTCAGCGCTGTCTTTGCCGCTGCATCAATGCCTATCAATTTAGATTCATAGAAAATGCCAGCAATCCACACCGAAGCGCCAATATCTGAGATTGTTGTATCATTGTCGTTATCCAAAATGCACAAGGCTACTTCGGAACCATTGGTTGCCGATGCGCTATACGCCACCGCTTTATCCTTATCCACCCCAGCCGCTGTTATTTTGCCGATAACTGTCCCTTTTTTCAGGATTCCTTGTCCTTGTTTCAGTAAAATACCTCCGGGAAGCTTTGCCTGAAGATCGGTAGATGCAAGAACCTCTGTAAACTCTTGAGTAATAACCTGACCGGGACCAGGAGCGCCATTATACTGAGATTGCATCATATTATTTATCCTCCTTCAGCAGATTACCTCTGCCTGTATTCTTAAGTGCCGCCCGAGCTTCTTCACGAGCTAATGCTTTAAGTTGTTCTAGCGTTTTCTCGCCACCATCATTTTGTGAGTTAGCTGGCGTTGCTCCATTCAGCGCTCCCTCGGGTAGGTTTACATCATCACCTTGTGTATGGCGACCACCGCCACCCAAAGCAGCTTGTGCCTGCGCTTCATACGTTGCTCCAATTTTTTCAATTTCAGATACTGGCAAATGAGATAATGCCGTTTTCATAGCTTCTACATTAAAGGCTTCTCCAAGAGCACGGACACCAGCTCCACATGCTTGTTCAGTAACTTTGATCTTGTATGTCGCCCCATCAGCAGCCTGAGCGCTCAATGATGTAAGCTTGCTCAGAATATCGGAATCATTATCTACACTCAATGCAGCTCGAATTTGTCCAAGTACACTATTAGCTGTTGCCAATGCAGTTGCTTGGGTTTGTGCTGCTGCCAACGCAGCTTTTTGTTCGTCTGTCACAGTGTCATCTCCTTGGGCCAGTGTGTCGGCCTGTTCTTTTGTTTGATGCTGTTTTGATACAAAAGCAGACATACCGCCTTTGTTGCTGAAAAAATAAAAGACGCGTCCATCGCCATCAAGCGACTTCGCATCTAAAGGTAGTGGTTCATATTCAGTTTGTTTCGGCTGCTCAATTTCACCATGTTGTTTCATCGAGAGAGATTCGCGTGTAATTCCAGCGCCTTCGTACCCTCCATCAAATACAATGGAGTTTTCCATGATGTATCCGTCGTCAGCTAGAACAAGGCATTCTTTGTCGTCATACATTTGTCCACGTATATGCGAGCATGCCGAAGGTCCGTAATAATTACCACCGCAGATACCACACACATGCTTCGTTGTTACAAATCCCGCCGAGGTATCAAAGATAGTTCCTGAATCAATGCCAGTAGCCAGTTGATCCGTTGAGATCCCATTAGCTTCTAGCCCTTTTGCCATGTAATGATCACCGTAGAGTTCCAGTTCCCCTCCCTCTTCGATAATTCGACTGTCAAAAGTTCTGCCATACGGGAAAGATAAGGCTTCCCACTTCTGCCACGGATGGTCAACCAGCAAGGCGACTCCCTCTTTAACCTGATCTGCCATTTTGCGTAGGAAGTTTGGGGTAATCTTCATTTTGTACTTATCAATACGCTTGGTTCCAATGATTCTCGCTTGAA
This sequence comes from Paenibacillus sp. FSL R7-0340, assembly GCF_038002205.1. Lineage (NCBI taxonomy): Bacteria > Bacillati > Bacillota > Bacilli > Caryophanales > Paenibacillaceae > Paenibacillus > Paenibacillus sp. FSL R7-0340. The sequence goes on along the minus strand of NZ_JBBOBY010000001.1, from coordinate 2,849,193 downwards.
ACACATGAGTTTGTTCATCCGTTAAAGGGACCAATGTTTTTTGATTAATCTTCGCCAATTGTTCGGGTGTAGGTTTAGCCATATTGTTTATTCACCTCCCTCCGATGGAGTATTTTCTTCATTTGAGTTAGATTCAAGCTTACGTGTAAGCAAAGGAATAAGTTCGGCCGGAATTTTGGCATTAATACCAAGAGTCCAACGTATTTCCTCAGCAGCTTCCAACGGTGTGATGTAGAAATTCTTCTCCGCTGTGATGTAGTTGCCGATCTTTGAATGACGATCACGTTCAATCTCATTTTCAGAGCGTAGATCAATGGGGAGATAGTCAGCTTCAACTTTTGTTTGAATCCCCTTTACTCTTGCGGACAATGAAAAAGCCCGCTGCCAGAAACGTTTGGTTACGCTCCGCGCGGACTCTACATTTTTGATATATATTTGAGTGTCAATTGAACTATAAGTTTCAGTTGACCCTTGATGCCTAGAAAGAATGGTAAGCAACGTTTTTAGTGAAGTGGCCATTTGAGTATCAATGATATCAATTAGCTTCTTAATATCAATCATTGGACCCGAATTTCCACCCTTCAGATATTCGACTTTTACACTATCCCAGTGGACAAGAGCATCATCTGGATTAAGTGAGTTGAAATGGTTTAGCATCTCATCCATTCGCTCTTTAAGCCATTTTTGCTGTCCATCTGGATTACTCTTTAAGTTGTTCGGCATATTCTTCAGCATGATTTCTTCCAACATGGAGATATCAAGCCGTGGATATCCTTGGTTGTGCACTACTGCTTTTAGATCAGCCAGCACTTGGAGGTGGAAGAAAACTACTTGCAGCACTGGAAGCATGGGCGTTCGTCCATAAGGATCATCAACCATAGGATCAAATTCTTCATAGATGAATGTTGGTGTGTCAATCTTTTTGTAATTTCCAAACCATTCTTCATTCGCGCTCCTCCGTGGGTTCTTTACATACTGCCACGGTGTAAGTCGATTAGTATCCGGTTCCCTACGGAACCAAATTAAAGCCGGATCAACCGGAACAATATCAACTACATCATTACATCGTTCATTCAGCACAACCTCCCCGGCACAAGCACCGCGAACCATGATCATCATCCGCTGGATCGTGTCTAGTTTACCTAATGACCTTCCATGCTGGTATCCCGGCGAAGGTAGCGGTGTATTAAGCATAGCTTTGAGTTCATCCAGTACCTGTTGTCCGCTCTTATCTGCATTCCCATTTGGTTTCTTAGCTGTAAATGTTAATTCGGTATCCCCCATACGTAAGTATGTGTACAGAGCATAGGATACGTCTGGATGAACGGATATAAGCAGTTCCAGCAATTCCTCTGCTGTATAGCTCTGCAACTTTGTAAGGTCAATATTATGAGCCTGCTGATGTTTTTTTGGTAGCCAGTTAAATATGCCCCACGGATTAGCATTATTAGGTACTGTTGCTCTGCCTATACCCATCATCTGCCGCTTTACCGCTGTCGGAAGAACGGAATTCGCCAAAGAATATACGGCTTTATGATACCATTTCAAAATTTCACCACCTTTCATTGCGAACTTCTATGAATACAGAATAACATTGGTTTTATTCGGATTTACTACTGATTTTCAACTGAAAAAGCAGTAACACTCACCAGAACGTTCAACTTTGGAATTTCTTCTTGAATCCTGCAACAAAAAAGAAGGCAGGAAAAGTTTCCTGACCTTCTATATTCATTCATACTTCTATGTCTAAATATCTCATTGGTTTTATTCGGTGTTACTACTGTTATTGAGCAAATACTTATCTTAACTATTTTTCTAGAGTAGGTAATTGTTCATTTTGCTGAAGGAGATCAAATGAATTTGTATAAAATAATTCGAAGAGATTGGAAGAGATAAGTAAAGCGCGGTGGGGTTGAACAAAATTCATTACATCGAACTCATTACCCGATTTGTATACAACCACATTGCCTTCAATGATATCATGCGATCCTATCAAACCAAAACTGTTAGGGTGGCAAAATTCTGATAATTCATCATATACCATCCTAAAATCGATTTCCTTGTTTCCAGATAACTTACGAAACATCGCGTTAGATTCATCGATCATCGTCATTACATTAATTGGATCTGGGGCATCACCGATGCGACCTGGTGTTTTTACACCCAAATTTAATTTATAAAGAGAATTATTAAGATTATCTAAGTCAATGTTCCCTTTGTAGTAGCTATTTAGTTTTTTGTACATATAACCAACTAATCCCGTAGTCTCAAGATGAGCGCGTACATTCAAATTAGAGGATAACGGATTATTGTCATTTAACGAAGAAATAAAACCTTTAGTTAGTACCTTAGATCTGTAAAGGGAGCTTTGCAATAAATGCATCCCCCTTATCCCAATCATACTAACAGGTTTTTCTTTAGGTAAGATTGTTTTACTTATAAAATGGTCATCATGTTTTAGTAAGTGTTCAATACTTCTATTCAAATCATCAAGTAGTCCTATTTTCTTAAAGCTATCAAAGATTTTTTCAGACAACATAAATTCACTTCTCCATTCGTAACTTTTTATAGCCATCATCTTTTTTATATTAACACCTCCAATACTAGGAATCATCACTTGTTGATTACTAAGTAGACTCTAAAAATGTTATTGCTTATTTAGCTATTCTCCCACTACATCTGTTTTCCTTGTCCCGTTCAAGGCTGCAATCATCAGCCTTGCCCTATAAATTCAAAAAAATATGCCGACAAATATTATAAGAGACTAAAAAAAGGAGATTTGTTATGATTTTTGACGCTATTAATATTTTATTTATTACTATTGGTACTTTTATGAGTATTTATGAATGGGTATCTCTTTTTTTCGTTGTTAGAAAATTAGAATCACACTTACTTAAGTACAAGAAAAAAGATTTATTAAATGGCTATGCATTGGAAGATAGACTTTATAAATCTTATAAAGAGTTACCCAAATACAAATTTAATATCATTAAAATAAGTTTAGAATCTTGGGACCCAACTCATAGCATATTCCAGCAACTAATAGATGTATTTAGTAAGTTAATATTCACTATTGCTATAGCTATTATAGGTTACTCGGTAAGTACATCTTCTTCACTGTTAACATACTTAAATAGTAATAAAGCAGAGCTACAAAAAAACAATCGCGAAGCCTGGATTGATCACATTGATAATATTTTTAAACGATTTGCAGAAGGATACCACATTTATGAAGTTATTCTTTTTATTGCTGTAGTTTTTTGCGCAGTCGCAATAAGCCATATAGTTACTGAAGGTATTAAGAAAACACTTCATAAGCGGCACTTGACAGTTATTTATGCAATCGAAAAAGAATCCGCTCAAAAATGATCCTTTTGCAATCAATGTCCAACAGCTTACGGAGATCATCGACCGTTTTAATCTCAAATTGGCCATCCTGAAAATCTTTGATCCGGCCGGGGATACCCTGGATGATGGGGAGGACGTTAGCGCGTCCTCCTTTTTATTTAAACTTATACTAGGCAGATTACAAACCAAACTTGTGAACCATCTGCGGTAACATTAATATAGTGAATGCTACGTTAAACAACGGTTTTATATATGGGGGGAGAATAAATAACAATGGTTAACAAAGAAATACCTCCTGGTGGCCAAAATTCTTGGACAGCATCTGATAAGATTCATACCGACCTGCTTGCCGCTAAAGTTCTAGTTTATAATCCATGTAATTTTAAATGTACTGGACCAATTCCAGAAAAACAAAACGCTGACTATGGGGCCTACTTCTTTAATTTAAATGCTCACTCTATACGATTCCGTATTGCAAAGACAACTCCAAAAAAGGTCGGGCAATTTGTGACTGTATATAAGAGGATTGGGGATGGACCAATCCAACCCTATGACGTATCAGATCCAATCGACTTCTTGGTTATTAGTACACGTAAAGACAGTAACTTGGGGCAATTTGTATTCCCAAAATCTATTCTGATTAAACATAAAATATTATCTAACAAAGGTGAAAGTGGTAAAAGAGCAATACGTATTTATCCACCATGGGACACGCCTACAAGCCTTCAGGCTCAAAAAACTCAGACATGGCAGTTAAAGTATTTTCTTAACATGCCTGTAATCGAACCAATAGACATTTCTCGTGCAAACGTACTTTACGATTTAGAATAATATGTTGCAACACTAGAAAGCCGTACCGGCTCCATACCGGTCGCCTGCTGATATCGCATTTTAATCACATCACAAAATACTGGGTCCAGTTCCATGGTCCTGCAACAGCGGTCGAGCTGATCACAGGTCATAAGGGTAGAGCCGCTGCCGCCAAAGAAATCGACAGTCTCGTCACCACGCTGGCTGCTATTCTTAATTGGAATAGCCAGCAGGTCAAGGGGCTTCTGAGTAGGATGGACATACTTGTTCACATCGCCCCTCGAAACCTCCCATACTGTCTCGGGCAATGGTTCCTCCACAGGCAGACCAGCCTTCCACACCGTTGTCTGTGTCCGATCACCGTACCAAGCAGGAGCTTTCCCCTTCAGGTGGGCATAAAAGACTGGTTCATGTTTAAAACGGTACTGCGCCCAGCCGAAGGATGCAGCATTTTTCACCCAAATACATTGGGTCCGGCTCACAATACCAGCAGCGTTCATAGCATCCTCAAACTCACGTTGATATGATGAAGGATGGAATACATAGATCGCCGCCGTAGGCTGCATTACCACTGTATAGTTGGCAAAAACGGCATACAAAAAGCCCGCGAAGTCCTCGGCGGGCATGTTATCGTTCATGATAGAGCTGCGGCCATCGGTAGCCAGACGTACTGAATCGCTCTCAACGGCCACATTATAAGGTGGATCAGTGACCACCAGCGCTGCTTTGGCTCCGTCCATCAAAAGCGCTACATCATCAGGATTAGTTGCATCTCCACACACCAAGCGGTGCCGACCGAGCTGCCACACATCCCCGCGCCTGGTCTCCGGCTCCTTGATTTCATCTAGAGCACGCTGGACGTCAAAGTCATCATCGGTAACCGGAAGGTCCAAAGCTTCATCATGTGGCACAGCAAATTCTGCGGCCAGATCCTCGAACTCTTCCAAATCGAAGCCGGACAGGGCCAGATTAGCTCCACTCACCTGCAGATCATCAAGCAATCGATAAAGGGCTTCATCATCCCATCGACCGGAAACTTTGTTAAGCGCTAGGTTGAGAAGCTTTTCCTGCTGGTCGTCCAGGTCGACAACACTTACAGTCAGCTCCGTATGACCCAGCTCGTTAACCATGATCTTATAGCGTTGATGGCCTCCAACCATGTTCCCGGTGCGTTCGTTCCAGACGATTAGCTCCACATAACCAAATGATTCGATGCTGGCTTTTAGCTTCTCGTATTCTGGATCACCTGGTTGCAGATCAACCCGTGGGTTATATGCTGCTGCGTTGATTTGTTCGATTGGTAGGACTCTGATTTCCACGATTCATACCCCCTATTTGAGTTGAGTTGGTTTCCGTTATTCGGGTGAGCAGCTAATAGGCTGTCAGAGCGTGTGTATGCCTTCTCTCTGCTCTCTGCTGTACTTCTTCCGGCATTTGTCCGTGTAACAGGAAGGAGGCTCAAAACAGCTTGCATATTGTCATATGAGGACAAAAGAAAAAGCACCCCGAAGGATGCCTCTTAATCATGGAAAAACGTAACCCATATGCCTATAAGGGCTAAAATTCCTAAAGCTGAAATTAAATTTTTTCTGTTGAAAGGTCCAAAGAAAAATTTAAACATTAGAACCAAAGCTGTTATCATAACCAAGAATAATAGTAATTCATTCAAATAGTATACCTCCTTAAAATTTTGCCTAATTCCAAGATTCGACATTCAGGAAAGCTTATCCTTTTTCACACATGCGGTACGGGAACAAAACTGTCTAACACCATCCCACCTGCCCCATACACAACCTTTGCATTTTTTCGGCTGTTTTGGTGGGCCTTTCAACGGGAGCAAAATCCCTTTCTTCTGCTGCTTCTTCAAGACTAAAATCCTTTCAAAAGGCAATAAAAAAAGCCACTCAAATGAGTGACTTGTATCTGCCTATGTATTTTAAGCACCAAAGTAACACAGGCGCTCATTTAAACAAAACAGATTAATTAACGCTCGATATCATTTATTTTTATTATTTGAGCAACTTTTGGCTATGCTGGTCCAGTTTTTCTAATCCATTAACTTTTATAATATGCTTTTTAGCATCTTCAATTAACTTCAACATACTATTAGCCTTTTTCTCTACCTCATTAATCATGTCAATATTGTTAGGATCCTTTATCCAAATAGCTAAATTCACACAATAACTTGAAAGCTGTAACACTTCTGAAATTTTAGCTTTAGAAGATTCGTGTATCCAAATTTCATTTTTATTATAAGCCCTCGTCAATTCTTCCAAACTGCTTAAAGGGGCAAAGTCTTTCGGATCTTCATGAACAATAAATTCGTTACCATAATCAACAAACTGACTATAATATAATTGATAATCAAGTAGTGCACTATAAATGTTACTGTATGCAGATAGTCTGGAGCTCATATTTGCCATCAGTATTCGTTCACGTTCCGCCCTTCTGCTGAAGATCAAAACAGAAATTTGATTTAATATGACCCCCACGATCACGCCGATTAAACTAGACACATTACAACCTACTTTCTTTAATCTTTTTTAAGATATTCGATAACAGATGTTATACTCCTTTAAGACACTTTGTAGTAGTCATGTTTTTTCTTCGAATATGGTTATAGAGAAATCAAAAAGGTCAGCACATTGGCTGACCTGATCACCGAGGCTAAAAGCTGCTGTTCATTCCATGTGATTTTCCATGATACAAATAATTTACCATTGCAAATTTTACCATAGAGGATCATTAAATAGTAAAAAATAGATATCTTCTGGCGAAATATGTACGCTTTAACTAACATTATAACCCAGATGATGTAGTTGTGAGACGAGCTTCTCGTGTGATATGTCATAAATTTCGCCCAACACTATAATTGAAGCAAGTAGAGACACTACACTTCGTTGCAAACAATTGGTCATAGTAGTGTAATCGCCGCCAAACATGACTTCTTTTTTATTATTTTGAGACAAATAAGCATCAATTATACTACTAGAACCATGTGTTATATCGCTTGCCATAGCATAAACTGTTCTATAAAGCTCTTCAAGATAAAATTTCTCCAGAAAGTTCTTAAATACCTTAGTATCGTCTACTTTTCGTGCTCTGTCGCTTAAATAGGGATGCTTACACCAGAATATATGTTTACCGTTCTTAAAGTCTGGATACTTTTCACGAAAGTTCTGCTCCCTTTCTTGAAGGTCTTTGATTTTGCTTGGATCTACCGATGGAGTATGAACAGTCTCTCTACGTTTTTCCCTGTGTTTTTTAAAACGTGTCAAACCTTTATGCAAAGAATTAAATTTTGCTTTGTAATATTCTATCCAAGCGTTTCTTTCTAAGACTGAATTATTTATTTTCTCAGACAACCAAAGATAAGACAAATTAATCAAATTCTCTAGAATAGACCTATTTAAAATTGAGATAGAGTTTCCGTATCCTTGTTGTGCTAAATAAAAAATACTCATTCCTAATTCATATTGATGGGATAAGCAATATTGACTTATATATTCTAATGCCTCAACTTTGTTAGATGCTTCGTTTGAGGCGATTTGCTGTAACCTTCTAGTTTTTGTATTCATTTCTTCTACTATTAATTCATATGTGTATAAAATCGAGGATAAGTTCCTCAATGTTGCTTTATCGACCTCACTCAGTGAGTGCATATTTTTAATTCCCTTCAGAGCAGACGTCCATTTCATGTTGAATTCTTTATTTTCATCAAGCATATATTTCCTCCAAAATAATTATTTTCTATACATTATAGTATAAATAATATAATTAAGACTACGTAAAACTGGCTCTTTGGTTACCACGTTTTGTAAGAAATCCAGATTCGCTCTATGCAAGTAAACCCAGCAGCGTTGCTAGTAAAAATCGTTTCTTAGTTGACCCTATGGAAAGTGCTGTCACTAAGGTCCTCTCCCGTTGCTGATATAATCAAATTCCTCAGGTAGATACGTTGGATAATTTCCCTCTGCTGGCTATTCAGTCAGGCCTGCATCCATCTTACGTTACCTGGCTTCTGAATCACATTCAAGATTCAATTTGTTCAGTTTGTTTATTAATTTCAATATTAGATCCATACTCGCTTGGACTGTATCCCTGCGTTACGCTTACCTCACGCTAGAAAAATACGATTTGCCGATACTGCCCAGCTACATCCTGATATTCTTCCATTACGAGGTGTGTCACTTAACATCTTTTTATCTTTTTACTGCCACACTACCTATTGAAGGAAGCATAATATGTGTGTCTGGTGCCATTAAATATTCTCCAAACGCCAACACAAAAGCGTCAGCTCGGTCTGGTGACTTGAGTCCACGCTTTTTCATATCCTTCTTACTTTCAAGTAGCATTTTACCCTTGCTGGTCATGTTCCATTTACGTGCTGTAAGTTGGGTTATAAGAACATCATCATCAGGCAATTGCAGAACGCTCGCATCTCCATTTATGAAATTACTCATATTCTGTTCCAATTGATCCTTAATAGATGCCCACATTTCAGTAACTAGGTTCCCATAGTGCTCATCTAAAGATGAAGAACCATTGTTAATTGGAATGATTTCATATGGTAGCCCCTCTTCAGCTACGATTTCATTTAGTCGATCCGTTACACCTCCACCTACACCGCTATCATCTACTCTTATTCTGATTCGGTTCAAATCTTGATGAGCTAAATGTAGTTCTTTAGCCAGGCTGATCACCCAGCCAGCAGTAACCATTGTGTCTTTCTTGAAATGATGGTGTTCCCCTACAACTCTTGGCCCTATACCAGCAAACATTGAAGTTTCATCATCACCAAACCGCGCAACGTCCACTCCTATAGTTAGCATGTCTCCGGTGGGTTCAAGATTCACTTCTTTAGCAGCGAATTCGGCAACTTCTAGCGCGATAAATGTATCCGCCTCTCCACGAGGAAACTCACCTTCAACCCGGACTCTCCATACATCACTGCCTTCACCATACTTACGCTTGAGCATAGCGATATTATCCTTGCTTGTTCTTGGGCTGTCTAGACAGGATACCTTACGTGTTTTGTAGTCTGCTCTATCCTTATTGTGCGAATCATAAAAAACACCCGACGTTTTTGTCGGGTTGCCGCACATCAATATTTTATTGAACTCACCAGACAACGTACCCAATATAGCCTCCATGATTGGATCAGCAACACCCGATGCCTCATCCACAATAAATAGCATGTAGTCCTCATGGAAGCCCTGCATGTTCTCAGGTTTGGTTGCTGTCCGAGCTGTAGCGAACCAGCGTTCCTCATAATTCTTCATGTATATTTTGGTCTTAGTCCACTTAAGGATTCGTTTCAGCACCGGACTTTTAGATTGCCATTTATTAATCTCAGCCCATAACACGTCATGTAGCTGCTGTCTTGTAGGAGCTGTACAAATCACTTTTGGATAAGGGAAGCAGGACAGAAACCAAAGGGCTGTTGCAGCTTCCAGTCCGGTTTTCCCTACACCCTGACCTGAACGAACTGAAACACGAGGATTATTAGCTAAATCCATTAGAGTGCTTGCCTGCCAATCATCAGGATAGAACTTAAGCATCTCTTGGCAGAACAATGTGGGATTCTTGCGATACTCAGGAATCCGTTTCTTGAATGCTTGAAGCCTCCGTTTTGTCTCCGGTGAGTCCTTCGTCTTCATTACCTACCACCGCCTCTACCCAATCGTCAATTAAATCGTCTTCTGTATTGCCTTCACCCGTGACCTTTGCCCTTTCAAGCTCAAGTTTCTCACGCTGCATCTTGAGTTTTTCGTTTTCAATCATACGTTTATGATTATCCGGCAACAAATCCATATATTTAGTCAGCACGTCCAATGCCTTGGTTTTGTCGTGTAGCTTTACACTCACTCCGTCCTTACCCTGCTTGACTTCTGAAACCAGAGTTCCATCAATTTCATCGCTGTTTTTAAAAGAGACATAATTATATCTGTACTTCTTTGTTTCTCCAGTCTCCGAATCAAAGATCGGTTCTCCTTCTAATCCAAGAACGTCTTCTTCCTTTTGACCAAATTCCACGTAATCTGTAATGTCTGCAAAAGCTATCTTCATATACTCCATCAGTACGCGCTGAGCATTCAATCCTACCTCGTCGATCATAGATTCCTTATGCTGCCGAATAATGTTTTGAATTTCAACTTTCTTCAACAGAGCGAAACCGATCTGATAGGCGGTTTTCTTACTGTATCCCGCCGCAATGGCTGACCTCGTGGCGTTGAAGTCTCGAAGGTATTCATAAGTGAATATCCTTTGCTTAGGCGTTAATCCATCTTCATCGGGAACTTCCGGTTCAGGTTCTTCAACAATTACAGGAACGTTCTGCACCTTTTTGGAACGTTCCATATTATCAGAGCGTTTCTGTTTTTTTTTCGGAACGTTCCGTATTTCTCGAGTAGAAACCTTTAGCTCTTTAGAGAGCGTATCAACTGTAAGCAGGGTAGCATATACCTCTCTTGGCTTATCACCCTTATATGTACCGACGAGTTTGCGCCGTTCCATTTCATCAATCAGTCGAGCTGCTCTGCTATAACCTATCCTCATCCTTCTCTGCAATAAAGAAACCGAGGCTTGTTTGGCCTCGGCTACAATTTGGACGGCTTTTAGAAAAAGCTCATCAGGATATTCTGTTGGGTCTTCATCTTCATTTGAAGTTTCGTTATTTCGATCCGTTGCATTTTTATTAGAACGTTCCGTATGTTCCGTTTCGTCAGCAAGCATGTCCTCCCACTTATCTTTAGCCTTCCATCCTCTTACCGTACCTTCAGATACACTAAGTTGAGAGGCTATATCTGTGAGACGTATGTTGCCGGAACCGGCTTTGTATAAATCAAATGCTTCGTCCCGTTTTGGATCTCTCTTTCGTCCCATGCCTTGTTATTCACCCCTTTTGATAATGTATCTGAAGCTAAGGAAAAGTTTCCTGGACAAATAAAAAAAGCCGCCTATTGGCGACTTAACTGATACCCCACCATATTCGACTGCTAATATAAATCGAAGCTACTGTACCGACCACTACCGCAACTATTAAAAAAATCCTATATATTTCTCTTGTTAGACCCCTTGGTATGAATGTACACAAAATCTCACCTAGAATATAAATCACTACCGCTGTAATCGCTCCAATAATGAACGGGCCTGCCCCATCCCATATTCCTGTCCAAGTCATCATTTTTTCCCTCCTGTTCTTTATTTCGTCAGGAGAGTGTCAACCTATTAATGTTCATCTAACTAATTCATTCAAAAGGCCTCCTATTGGCAATTATAATACGCATAATAATGCGCATTTTCTCATTTACGCGCATAATAATACGTGTTATAATTCATAATATAGAAAGGAGGTAAGCGATGCCGAAACAAATAACAGTCAGAGAGTTGACCAAACGGTTGAGAAGAGAAGGGTTTGGACCTTCTCCTTCTCACACTGGCAACAGCACTAGTCACAAAAGATGGAAACATAAAGATGATCCAACACGTTACGCGGATATCAGTTTCCATAATGACGGAGCCACCATACCGATTGGAACAATCAAGAGCATCGAGAAGACAACAGGGGTTAAGTTTTAACCCCTGGGCTTCTCTCCAAACGCTTACCTCACTGTACGGACTATTCGTCGTCTTCTATATATATAACACGACGAATAAACAAAAATAATTAAATTAAAGGAGCGAGATAAATTGAAAAACACCTATATTTACCCTGCTGTTGTTGAAAAAGCAGTTGATGGTTTAGGACTGTATTTCCCGGATATTCCCGGTACGGCCGTTCTTGCACCTGATATACAAACGGCTGTTGTTGATGCTAAGAACATGCTGGTTGATCGTATATTGGAATTAGAAGACACAAAAATGGACATTCCTAGTCCATCTGATCCGACCAGCATTGAATTAAACGATGCCAGTGACCGGATTGTGTACATCGAAGTATTCTTGCCACCTTATAGGGAGTCCGAAGCAAATAAATCTGTCACAGTAAATTGCACTGTACCACAATATTTACGGAATGCCGGACGGGATGCTGGGCTGAATTTTTCTCAGCTACTTCAAAGCTCCATTAAAGATGCACTCGGCATAAAACAAAAATAATTAAAGAGTGAAATAAAATGAATGAGGCGTCCATAGCGGGCGCCTTTTTTTACATAAGTCGGGTAAGGTATTACAGTAGTTCTGCTGCGAGCTGTTTGAGCACTGGCGGCGTTGCGATGAGCTGACCATCATTTTTATTTCCTTTGACGAAAGCTTTATCCTCACGGGCATAATAGACAACACCCTGGCCCTCTACGACAGGAAAGCCACTTTCGTCGTCCGTCAAGGATGTTTGTACGTGCTTACCGTGCTGGGCTGCATGTTCTTCATCGTGCAAGTGTAGAATACCGTCAGAGCTGAGAAATGCAAAACGTGGTTGTGTAGACATAATTCATATTCCTCCTAAAGTGGGTTTGATTTGTTCCTGAGTAAAGTGTAAATCCTTTCTAATGCGCACCTACTACGGATTTACTAGTTCCTACTATCAGCAGAAAATAAAGTAGTAGACTGAGCCTAGAAATTGAAACAGCGACAACCAAGGACGAAAAAAAGTCCTCGACTGTCGCTGTTCCATTGAACTAACGTTCCTCGTTAGCTTAATTCCGAAATCCCTCGGGCAGACCGAGGGCGATAGCCCCAATGTGTTTGAATATGGTGTTATCTGATGGATACGCCATCTAGGAAACACTAACATTTCTTTTACTTAATTTCTTAAATACCGAGTATTCCTTATTGGACTTAATAAAACTTAATATCTTTTCGGCACATTCTATTGGATTCATCTCTTCAGTATTTACTTCGAGGTCATATTCATCAATGCAATATACTTTGCTGAACTGTGAAGCTGCTAGTCCAATATTTCTATCTCCTCTTGTTTGCTCTCTTCTTATGAGTTCTTCTTTCGAGCATATTACACCTATAAATAACGTAGGCTGATCGAAAAATTGATCAAGAAACTCATTAAACCTCTTGTCATTGTCGATTATGGTATCTGCTATTACATTAAAACCCAATTCTAACAACAATTTAATTGTCGATTGGTACACTGAGAATATGGAATCATCAAGTATTTGTGAGACAACTTGATGATCTATTTCTTTTGGAGGATCATCTGGAAATTTATTATTAATAAAATCATAGTAATTATTAAAAAAATCATCAATTGATAAATGATAAAAAAGGATCTCTTTCTGATTTATGAGTTCAGTCGATATGGAGGTCTTTCCCGAACTTGAAGTTCCATTTAGAAAAACTAACATCCCTTGCTTCAATTTAATCATCCCTTCAAAAAAATAATTATTTCGTATCTTTCAGATAACGTTATATTCACAAAGTTCATTAAATTATCCAACTCAGAAAATATTCGAGAAACGATTGAACTATCCTGTCAGTTAGTTCAATAAAAAGAACGCTCCCGCGCCTTCGCTTGGGCTACGTCCTCCTCATTATATTTCATTTCCAATCACCTATTAAAGAACGTACGCGGGTAGCATGTAGTGCTTAAACAGGGGACTTATCTTAACCTAAGCACTAAGAAAATACTTTGTTTTTCAGTCTAGAACTTTAGACACCTAAAATTAAGACCGCAAAGGCTTAAGCCCTTACGGTCTAATTTACTTCTGGCACCCTGAGTCCAATTTCACCTTCCTTGTTTCGTCCCCGACCATAGTCGATGGTGACAAAATCCAATGTACGGTTTGTTTTTAGGCTGTTTGCTATATTAACAATAACCCTACGCCGTTTATCTGCAAATGTAGTTGCTGAGATAGGTGGAATGTCCTTACGATAACCCTTTTCTAAATATTGTTGAGCTTTGAGATATTTCATACCATCCAAAAATAACAACTTTGCTATCAACCCCTCATGCTTATCACGCATATTATTTATTGCAAACTTAATGTTATTCGTGAGGAATTGATAAAATTTATAATTTACATGACGCTGGTCTTTTAGTAGAACGGCGTTGGCTGTCACATCTGCTGTCAACTCTTGTCCCGAAACTCGTTTAGCAACCGATCCCTCTGCCGAAAGCAAATCATATGCAGCCATACCGTTTTCCAACTGTTGAAGCGAATATTCATAGTTTTTGATTACATCAATTAAGTCAGTATATTTGTTTAGCAGCCACTTTGTTTTTCTTATATCTACTGCATCTACATCGTCAAAAAAGTTTACTTGGACTATTCTCTGTGTATCAGTAGACTCATCTTCAAGACTATTTACTATACACATTTGATTATCATTCATCATTTATCATTCCTTTATATAATGTGATAATTTGGTGAAATCGTTATTTCTGGTAGTTAAATGGAAATAGAAACACTATAATAACCTTACACCATAGTTTGCACACGGAGATAAACAAACTAAGGAGGCTTTACTGTTGAAAAAATCTATTATCGCTTTGGCTGCTGGCACAGTTCTTCTTGGGGCATTGTCTGTACCGTCTTTAGGTTTTGCAGAACAACCCCAAACTTCAGCAAATATTTCTTCTGAGACATCATATACTCCGTCTCAAAAGAACAGCAAATGGGTCACTGGTATCAGAGGTGCAACGGTTAATGAGGATAAGAAATCGACAGTTCCAACTTCAAAATTTTACATAGAAGGAGGCTTTGCAGGAGATCTTTATTTGTATAAATGGCAACAAAAAGGCAACCATAGAGTATGCCCATTATATCAAGGCTTCGTTTACAAAATACTCCCTTAATAATAAAAACAACTCTAAAGTAAGCACTTTTTTTCATAAGTGCTTACTTTTTTCATCGTTATTATCTGCCATATTTTATACTCACCTCGCTTGGCGGCACCGTCTCTATTAGGATATACCTATCTATACTGACAATCCCCACATATAACAGTAATGCGCATAATATAGAGGTATAGGCTCTTATCATGGATTGTTCTCCCGGCGCATGGATTTGTACGCTGCGGCTAAGGCATCACCCATAGCGTAAGCTTCTGGTATCCGCCACAAGTATTTCTCGCGAATTTTCGGTGCAGCGAAGTAGAGAGAATGAAACAGTTCATCTTTTCCAGTCAAATGCTGACCCATTAGATTCTTGTTATAGTCTTTGGCAAAAGCCGGATGATCGAAGAACATGCCCCATATCTTATGGATGTGGGCGCGATGCTTACTGGCTACATACGTTTTAATAACGAGCATGCCAAGTGCTGGATTTTCTTTTATAGCATCGTACATATCTTCACGGAATTCTTTACGCACTGATCGGTACTTGTTTTTAATGTAACGACTCATACATCCACCTCGTTTGGCAGGAGAGCTTTTAGTCTGGCTATCTCTGCATCCTTTAGTTGTATAAGTGATTCAGCCTGATCCGCACGTGCTCTGTGCTTTTCCAAAGCTTTGCATGCTGCTTCGTATGCATCTGGTGTCGGGTACTTGCGGAATGCTTCTCTACGCCATTTCTCAGCTTCTTGGAGCCAGTAAGGAAGGGCTTCGGGTGCATTAATCACGAAACGCATGAATGCTTCCTTTCTGACATTTGGACCAAGCAAATCATCAAATATATACTCAAACTCACTACCAATGACTATTTCCTGGTTAGAATCTTCTATCCACTCAGCTTCTTCTGTAGAAACCCATGCCCAAGGCGTTGGTGGCAGGCCAGCACATCCGTTCATATCCTCTTGCCAGCTACGTGGTTTATCTGTCATTGTTGTTCCTCCCCATCCTCTTCATTGTCATAGTACTCTTCCCACCAAGCTGATAATGTTCCGCAATCTGGGCATTTAATCTGTATCCACGGTCCGTCCTGATTCCAGCGATAATGATGTCCTTTTCCACATCCGGTACATCTGATGTATCCCTGCGACCATGGCGAATTATGAGCTCCGTTAATCACATGTACCGGGTAAGGGGTTGCTTTCGGATCATAGTGAGGTGTATACATAACCTCTTCTAATTTAATTTCTGGTTTCTTCATGTATCTATATCCTCCCTTGGTATCATTACGTTCATTCGCACGATATGATCGGGTACACCCTGTATTGGTTTAATCCTTAATGGATAATGTCATATAAGCAGCCTCTGCCCTCTCTCGGGGACTTGCTGTGAGCAATGAACCGATGGCGGACACTTTGATCCATTCTTCGTCATCCAACTCCGCATAGTCGGACATTTCGCCTCCCCAACAGATGTACATGATTCGTCTTGCGTATCCTACTCGATCAATCTCTATAGCCTTTGCCTGTACCTCCAGAGAGGCGGCAGGATCGTTACAGTAGTTCGGCACAAAACCCCATAACTCATCCAGCGGGAATAATGACTCATGCACGTTATCTCCGTTAGGGCACATGAGCCATCCCCACTTATCTTTGTACTCTGATATGGTGTATCCCATGTATTCTGCAAGCCATCTATTAAGCTGCTGGTCTGTCATATCCAACATGTCTATCATCCTTCCAACGCTCTGTCACCCTGACGGAGCGTATTGTATTGGTGGTTACTCCCCTAATGCATCTAACTCCTGACCTATTGCAAGCAAAGCTTCATCCGCTATTTGAGATGGATTTATACGGCGTGTGGTCCATACTTCCAGAAACTGATCATCTATGGTTTCGGACCATTCACCGTTTATGATACTGTTCAAAGCATCTGTCGCCGTTTCCAGCGCTGCGCTTTGTCGGGCTATTGCCCGGTCCCTCTCTGCAAGCTGCTGCTGGAGTGAGTCTATTTGTGCATAGGCGGCATCAAGAGCGTTGACCAAATCAAACACATCATTACTCATATGAGCTTCTTCACCCCGAGCATCGTCGGCTTTGTTCCAAATAGTTTTCAAATCTTCTTCTGACATAGGTTGCAGACCATCCGGTAAATTAATTATCCGTTCACTCACCTTTACCGCCTCCATCGAAATTTTTGTAGAACAATACTGACAACATGTTGTGCTTGTCCGTATCATAGTTGCAGTATCTATAGTGGATGTAGCCCTCTATATCCTCATAAAGTGCAAATACTGTATCTCCGTCCTCGTCCATGTAAAACCGCTCTATACGGCGTTTGAGGTGTATTATCCCAACTTATTCTCTCCTTGGGGCTGTAGCAGCTCCGGGTTATCGTGTATGTTTCCAGCGACATGCATGTTTTCCTCGCCATATTCATCTAGTGGATACAAACGTCCGTTGGATTGGCTTTTCAGCGCATAACCAGCCGTTTCCTTGTTCCAAACTACCGTATATATCCCGTCATTATGTGTACATCCGTATTCACTATCGCAGTCGCAGGCAATGAGCATAATGTCACTATTGTAAAACTCTATTCCGTAATAATTCACATATTGACCTACTGTTTCAGGGTCTACTGGATGTGATTTTGCTCTATGGTCTACAATGTCCACCCTGCCGTTGTGCTGCCAGATATCTCCGAATGCCCATTCTCCGTTATCAAGTCGTTTACCACGGAATTTAATATCTCTCATGCTTATCGCTCCTTAGGGGTATAGGGTAAGAGGCTGTTATGCCTCATCCCTCTGTTCTTTCATGAAAACTATCCAGTGCGTTTTACTGCGCTTATTGCCAAATAGCGGCGGTTGCGGGAACAGTTTTTTTAATTGGCTCAAGCTGACTTGATCTTCATTCCATTTAAATATGAGCGTTCCATTCGGCTTGAGTACACGCATGCACTCTGCGAATCCGCGCTGTAAATCTTCCTTCCATGTATCTTGGTTTAATCTGCCGTATTTTTTGGCCAACCATGATTCATCGCCTGCCTTGAGTAAGTGTGGTGGATCGAATACCACCATGTAGAATGCTTCATCCTCAAAAGGCATGCTACGGAAATCCGCAATCACGTCTGGTGAAACATTAAGTGTGCGACCATCGCATAACGTGTCATTTAATTCCCGGTTATCGGCATAAACGACATCAGGGTTGTCTTTATCAAACCAAAACATCCGACTGCCGCAGCACGCGTCCAGTATCCGTTGCATGTAATACTCTCTCCTTTGGTATAGGTAGTAGGGGGTGTATCCCCCTTAAAATAGTGTTAATTGCAACAGCAACAATCCTCTATGCTTGCTTTTGCCGATCCGCCGCCACCCTGCCGCCTTAAAGCAGCAGCCGGGGTTTATGCTGCGGACTTTGCTGCCATCTACATAGGTTATTAGTCCATCGTGTGGAGGCTGCCCCCACTCTGCGTAGGTTGCCGATACTGCTGCCTGGATCATGTCGGAGCTGCGCAGGCTGGACTCGTTACGAAAAATAGTGCATTCCCAAGCTTTCAATCCGTCATCCCTTATCCCAGCCCAACTCACCCACACCGCATCCCCAGCCGCAGTCCGCAGCACCAAGTTTCGTCCCGGCCTACAAAACTGCGGGGAACCTATTGTCTGCCTGCTGTAATGCCTATCTGCCAACAGGCGGCAGGATACGTCCCCTTTATGGGTTACAAGCCACGGACCATATTGCGGTATATCAAGCATTAGTTGGTTCATGTTCCCTTGTATCCCCCTTATGGAGGGCTAAGCCCCCTCCTTCTTATCCCCTATGGGGCTAGAAATTCCTTCCCATGACTCTGCTGCAACGATCTTTACACTTCCATCCGTGGTGCTTAAAGTGTATTTCCGCTCTTGACTATCAAGTCCCATTTCGTACCAGGGGTCTATATGAAATGAAAATGCCTTCTGCCTATTTAGATAAGCAGCTACCACATTCCATGCTTTCTGTACGTCCTTTGGTACATTTCCCATTGTTATGTCCTCTCTGCCCTTGGGGGCTATAGATCAATCCTCGAACCGCTCACCATAACCATAAGAAGGTGCTGGTACGCTGAAATTTTTCAAAGCATCAGATATCATGTTTGTAAAAACGAGCATTTGCTTATCATCCATAGCTTCCAACAGCCGTATCTCTTTAGCCTTCAAAGTTCGGCCTGCCGCTGAAGTAATCAGTTCCATTACTGGCTTCATGTAATCTAGATGCTCTCTCTTCTCAGCTTCCATCCGTTCACGCGCCGCCTGCTTGCGGTTGTACTCTTCCCAATCTTGTTCGTCAAACCAAAATCTAGGTCCATAAGTTAATGAATATGTCGTTATCCATCCTTGGAGTTCTTCCTCGTTTGTCTGGATACGATCATGACAGGTATCGCAGACACGCATGGCATTTGTCTTTACACCGCGTCCGCTTCTGCCTCTTGGCATTACGTGATGGGTTTGAGTGGATTTACGACCACACCCACATTGACAGATGCCTTGTGTCTCTTCTATTAATTCAGTAATTACTTCTGGCGGAAATTCAGCTCGGTCAGCCCGAGAAGGACGTGACTGGTGGTGAGCAAGAATGTCCTTCTTCCATTCTGGAATCGGCTTTTTGCTTTTCTTACGCTGTCTAAGGCTGCTGAACGATTTCTTTTCTTTGACTTTTTTCTCCGGTTTCCAGAATGTTTGATGAGACATTCTCCTCGCCACCTTTCCAACAATTTAGTTTCGTATTTCCTGTGCTTATGCTTATATTTTGTACCTAATCCGTTACGGCTCCACTGCGGATTTCAGAGGTTCAAGCAGCCCTGCTTCTTCTAAAACGGAATAATATTTATATCTTTCTTTCGTTGTTACGTGCACTTTGCTTATTGTGTGAGATGCATAGAAGGCCACGGCCTGCTGCACTTCGATCGGCTCTTCATCAAGCTTGTTCAAGTCGAGCTTTTTCACGAACTACTCTCCCTTACAAGGTGATCATATTTTTCTTCAAATCCACTCTTTATATCTGGTGGTAAGGTTTCAATAACTTCTTCCCACAAACTCAACAATTCATTGTTATGAGAGTTAGATTTTTGAATCTGAGCGTATCGCTCCGACAAAGCCGTGGTAAATTCGTCAGCCTCTTGTTTCGTCATATCCGCCCTCCTATATGTTTTCAGTTCCAGTACAAGGTTGCTCGTTCGGATACAGAGTTGCGTAGTCGAATCATTCAGCGTAGGAAAAGTTTCCTGAACTGATCTTGGCTTGTGCCAACCTCACCGGATGATCCCGGTGAACGCTCTGAGCTTAATGACCTGTTTATACTCGCTCAGACGAGTTTTTAATTCTTTGATCCAAATTGTGAGTAGGATGAAACTCCACTCGAATTCCCAAAACCCATCTTGCCAGAATACCCATTGCTTGTATGTTTTTCTCATTGATAATTCACTCCTATTTATTATCTAATTTAGTTAAACTATTTTCGATAGGATTAATATATAACGAATTTCGTTAGTAGTCAAGGAAATTATAATCTTGATTCGTTTAACTATTTTTGATAAGTTAATGTAAGAGAGGTGGCTGCTATGTTTCGTTTAAAATTAGATCAGATACTTGAATCTAAGCCTGACTGGACTATGTATAAATTACATATTCAAACGGGCATTAGGCCAAATACTATAAGTGACATGGTGAACAATAAGGCTAAACAGTGGTCACCAGAAAACTTAAACAAGATATACAAGGCGTTGGGTTTGGAGTCAGTCAATGATTTAATAGAATATGTTGATGAAGCGGAGCAAGAGGAGAAATAACCTCTATGCTCCTTTTTTTGTTTCCCGCTTAGATCGGATTAAGAAGCCTTTCAAGTCGCATAACTTCTTTCTGAAGGTATTGAATCAAATCAGCTGCCTCTTCCAAGGCCATGAGTTTCCAGTCATAGGACATATCTGATACCTGGTCTATGGTGGTTCCATACTTCTTTAGACCTTTCTCGTTTTGCTTGTCCAGCAATTCTATGATCCGTTGTGTTACTTCTGGACGTTCAATTTCATTTTGAGAGTGCTTCATTTAATCGCCTCCTCCGTCTCCGGTAGAATAAGCATATCTCCGTCATACTTCAACTCCGCCTGATTAGGGTCAATCACTGGTCCCCAATGGTTATTAGCCTGCATGATGCGGACTATATCAGCCGCATATGTTTCGTCGGTGTTAACTACCAGATAGGTATTTAAAGCTGGCTTTCCATTCAGATGTCGCAACTCTTGGATTTTCCAAAGAATGCGGGACAACTCACTTTTATCCCGATCATCAAGGTAATTCTCAGCATCCTCATTTTTGATTACGGTGAATCTGACTTTTATTCCGGCCAGTTCTGACATTTTTAATCTCTCCTTCGGCTCGTTTTACTAATTTATTGATTGCTCGCTTTCGATCTGCCCGTTCTTTCTTGGCCTGCTGTGTAGGGATAAATTCGCCACGCCGCTTTACCAGTATTTCAATTGGTAAAGTCGGGTATTTTAGTAGGAAAAGCTTCAACTTCACTCTGAAGGTAGCCGTTTCAACTCCCTTTATGTCAATTACTCGTTGGCTTCCGTCAAGATCAGTAACAAGGAAATCTGCAATGTAGGTCACCTTCGGGCTTTCCTGTAAGACGTATTTGGGCTGACAAACAAAATCCTTTATTTCCCCAAGCTGCTTCTGCATGAGCAATTCCTGATAATACTCACCTTCCATTTTGCTATCGAAGCGAATACCAGTTACATCAAGGTTATATTTCTTTACCAACCATTCCTCGAATAGGGTTCCATCGGCTGTAACAATCACTTTTTTAGCATTGTATTTACTCATTAATCTACCGTCCTATAAGGTTGTACAATATGAATGCTTTGATTATCTTCATTGCTAAGAATGAAAATAGACTTCGTTTTGCCTGCAAAAACCAAGGTAACTTTTTCCCCATCCAAAGCTTTTAAAGCATCTATAGCATACTTAGAATTTAAAGATATAGATAACTCCTGTCCCGTAAACTTAGTGGGCACAATACTTTCGCTTGCCTTGCCCGTTTGCTTTCCTTTTCCACGAATATTTATTTCTTTTTCAGTTATATCAAGCTTGACCATATTATTTTTTTCTTCTTTTGCCAGAGTGTAAATAAGTTCAACTGATTCCAAGAATTCTTGTTTATTTATCTCAATCCTCGTACCACTATCAGGTAAAATAACCATCTGGTGTATGTCTGGATACTCACCCTCTAGAACACGAGAGTAAAAAGCGAATCTCTCTGTGCGAGCAAAGGCATAGACTACCCGATCATCCTTCCCCTTTGAAAAGCCAAATTGGACATCGTCCTTATCTGTAATGATCTTCTGTAGTTCAACTAGTCCTCTCGCCTCGATCACGGCACTACCAAAATCGCCTGATTCAATATCTTTTTCTGCTTTTGAAAGGCGATGCCTATTGGTTGCTTCCATTCCTATTTTTCCATCCTTGAGGTAGACATTTGCTCCAGTTAGTATAGGCATGCCTTTACCATCAATGTCCGCTGCAAAGATAGCCTTTTTGAATAGTCCCCTTAGGTCTTTCCCTGTAATTTCAATATATTCATCGTCATTTATAGTAGGTGGTGAAGGGAATTCCTCAGGGTCCAATCCTGCCATTTCAATTTCTTTATTCCGGGACGTGATAATCACATTCATACCATCTTTAGACTCAATCCGAACGTCACCACTTAATTTCTTGAGCATTTTCAAAAACAATTCAGGCAGAACTACCTTTCCACTCCGTTCGATTTGAACATGCTCCTCGAAAATATATGATTGTATTGTTGCTCTATCATCAGTTCCTGTCACAGTTAACCCCTCTTGATTCGCTTCAATCAAAAAGCAATCAAGTATCGGCATGATACTTTTGGCTGAAATAGCTTTACTGGTATCTTCTAAAGCCTCAGCTAATAGAGAACTGTCCACTACTATATTCATAAGGTTTGACCCCCTCCTTCGAAATGTCCTTTCTAGCATTAGGGTTACACTCCGGGCATGGACCTGATATCATCATGGAGCCGAGAAACTGATATGCTACCTTACAGCCGCCGCATGTTCTGCACATATGCTTACCCCCTACGTCTATTCCGTCCGCCTACTGGCAGTATTTTTACAAATGGTTCAATCCGTTCGATAATTCGCGCCGCTTTCTTCTCATTCTGCTCACTAGGCTTGCTGTCTTTTGGATTCGCCAAATGCTGTTTCAACTCACTCATAGTTAAATTCGATGTGTAGATCGTCGTTAGGCGTTCCATACGTCGCTGAAGTATCGGTCCCAGGACTTCATCCCTTGTCCAAGTCGTTAATGACTCGGCCCCAATATCATCCAATATCAACACAGGAACTGTCCTCAAAGCATCAAGCTTACTTTCAACAGTTTCTGTCTTTGAACCAATCGCATCCTTGACCTCCAGTAGGAAATCAGGAACATAGACCATCAGTACGCTTACGTCACGCTTAGCCAACTCTTGGGCAATGGCTCCAACGATCCGGCTTTTGCCTACGCCCATTTGACCGTAAAAGTATAGTCCTGTTGTCGTTTCTCCTGGAACAAATTCATCACAGAAGCTTATTGCCGCCGCAATTGCAGATATCCGCTGCGGGTCAGGTTCAATGTCTTCGAAGGTGGCATTCAGGATGTGAGCCGGGATGTAATGACTCTTGATCCTTTGACCTATTCCTTGTTCTCTTTCGTGAGCGACCAACAATGGGCATTTCCGAAGTCGGAAGACCAGTTCGTCAGCTTTGGTCGGGTTAGGCTCCGCAACGCTTGCATGCCCCTTCTGTTCGTTCCGGCAAGCAAGCAACCCTGGACACTCGCTGCATTTATCGCAATAGGATATATGCTGTGACAAATCTCTATATCGTTTGGGTTCGGTCAGATCCTCAGTTCGGTCAGGAAATTCGCTTTTTAATCTCTGAACCTCAGGATGGTTTGTTAGACGTTCCAGCACCGCAGCCTGTCTCTTGGCAAAACCTGCGGGTATTAATGCCTTTAGCTCTTTGCCGAAACTCTCCATACGGCATCAACCTCCCTGTTTAGCCCTTAGTTTTGCAAGCATGCTTTGAATGTCCGACTCGGTGTATTCGCTTGGCGGCACATCTATTTGTGACTCAGGTTTATAAGGCAAAGGACTTTCGGCCCTCTCCCCCTTACCAACATCTTCACGTAAGGCGTGTAAGGAGAAAATAATAGTCGCACAATAACTCAGACTCCGTATCCCATCGCGCTTATGCTTAGGTTTAAATTTGTCAAAGGATTGATCAATTCCGTCCAAAGCGGTTTGAAGCGGTACACCAGCAGTCAGCAATTCATCAATGCTCGTTTCGTCGGCTGCTGTAATGTCTAATCCTTTCCCCCTGCGCTGTAGGTACTTGTTGGCAAGGGTGTTGCGATAATCAATATCCGAAGATGATACTTCATTCTGTCCAGAGTCGGCATCTGTTTCAGGATTGACAGGAACGGCATCCTGTCGGGTGAACGGTATCCCCTCATCTTCGGATTTGATTTCAGTCTCGGGCGTTAAACAACAACTTTCTTTTTCTAGTTCTAAATCTAATTCTTTATCTGTTTCGTTACCGACCGTTACTGTAACGTTACCAGTAACGTTTCCTGTAACATGAGGATCATTTCCACCTGAATCAAGCTGCTTTTGCTTGTTCCGGTAATTTTGAACCCTCTTTTTAGTTTGTTCCCTGACCTTATCCATTCCATCTACATTCTGATGTTTCTCCCAGTTAGGCAGAAAGAAAGCTCCTTGCTCAGAAACTTCCAGCATCCCGAATCTTTCGAAGATGGATAGAGCCATTTTTATAACCGGCAGCGGCCTTTTGATCACTGAAATCAACATGTCCTCTGTATATGGAATAGTTTCGGTCAGCATGATGTAACCGCCCATATTTGATCTTCCTGTCATAGTCATTAGCTTGAGCCATATAACAATGATCGTGTCAGCTTCGGGCATATCTTCGATAATTTTAATTTTTTCGTCGTCGAACATACCAGTACTGAGCTTAATCCATTTAATTTCAGCCATCTGTATCAACCCTCTGAATAGCAACTCTCATATTTTCAGCATCTTTAACACCCTTCTTGGAATTGCACGATTTACAAGCAACTACCAAGTTATGAGGCTCAGTCGGTCCGCCCTTTGATTCAGGAATCACATGGTCGATTGTTAGTCCCTTTTCTCTTCCGCAATATTGGCATTTGTAGCAATCTCTTTCTAATACCAGTTCCCTCATTTCCTTAGGAATCAACGCTTTAGAATAAACAGGTATCTTTTTTATTATGTTCACTGGCCTTCTACGAGGGTTAGGTTCCATAATCCATCGTCTTCTAACCTCCAGTAGCACATCTGGCAAATGCCATATCCTGTACCCTCAAAGTTCACGAATCTTATGTGACTCATTTCTTCAGAGGTATGCTCACACCATAAGCAAATACTTTTTTTGTCCAATTCACTCACCCCGGAAACTTCTGTATACTATCTCGTTCCGCTGGCTGAACTACCGAATTCAGCTAGAAGAACCTTCAAGCTATATTTCAAAGAGTTTATTACCTGGTCATTACTTTCCACAGCATTACTCCAGCGGACTTTATCAGCTTCTGCATCAGCCTCTTGAAGGCGAAGTTCAATTACCGCCAATTCCGCACGTTGCTCCCTTAGGTTCTTTGCTGCAATATACGCTTCAGCATAAACACGCTTCCTCTCAGCATATTTCTTCTTATAATCCCTTACGGCCTCAGCTGCCTTGCGCCCCAAAAGAATCTGGACTTCGGTCAGTAATTCAATCTTACGTGCCAGTGTAGCAGGGTAATCATGGCTGCATTGATCCGCAAGACTATAAAGCTCTCCGAGCGTATATTGTTTTTTTAGAGACAATGCAACCACTCTTTCTTACTTATTTGTCTGTTCAATTTCAATTAGTATTCGCTGTTTTCGTAATAGAGGTTTATTTCATCCTCATCAATGACTAACTTAGAACCATGAGCATAAATCTTGAATAAATCCTCTGCAATTCCATGTAAGCCGTACATCATATCTTTTGATTTAATTTCGCGATCATCTATTTTCAGGCAAAATAATGTACCATCATCGCGAATAAGCATTCCATATTTGCATTGATACTTACCCTTATCCGGTTCTGGATCAAGGTGAATCCACGTACTATAATCCTTGTCAATATGAAGGGAGAACTCATCACTGTCATCATATTCATCATCTTCGTTTTCACTTTTTTTCCAGCTGTTGATAAGCTCTGATAGTTTATACTCTGGCTTAACATCAGCAAGCATTCTATCCATCTGTTCCTTCAATTTTTCTACACCCTGTATATGAGTAATCTCATCCAGTTTTTCTTTAATTACTTGCGCGATTAATGTGTTGTAAGACGGTAAATCCAACACGCCAAGATTGATAGAAAAATGTTGTTTTACATGTTCTTTTAATTGCTTCCCAAAGTCTCCATAGGAACTAAAAATATCATCAATAATAGATTCAATTGTTTTTTCAAGCTTATTTCTGACGATTTTTTCAACTAACCCCTCACTATGAATATTCGTTAGCGCCTGATTTACCATATTATTCAAATCCATATTATTACACTCCTATTTTCATTTTTTAGAATCCATGATATACTGCCGTTGAAATGTTTCTTAAATGATCGTGTTGGTAGCACGATTGTTTGTCAGGGCTTCTCTGTCTTTTCTTTTGCGGTATAACTTACGGCAATAGTAATTACAGAAAAGTCCTTCTTCATTTGGAATGGGGTGTTTCTGATCTTCGAATATCTCTTTCCCACAATGATTGCAGCAGCCTATTCCTTTACCGGATATCTTGTATTCTGACGGCTTAGGAGATTCTAGTCCTTCATATTCTTCGTTTTTAAATTGCTCAAGTTCACTTAATTCGGCAGTAAGCAAGCCTATTTGAGCATGAATTTCGTCAGTCGATAATCCGAATTTGACAGCATCAATACTGTCCTCGTATAGCTCCCTTAATTGTGCTCTAAGCACCCTAGATTGTTTATGCTCGTCCAACTCTCTCAGCTCCATATCTCCGCTTCAAGTTCGGATATTCTAGTTTTTAATCGCCTTTCTTGTTCCTTCAAAGGCTTCATCCTCTGGATACAAACATGATTAGGCCATGGACTATCTGTAATAGCATATTGAGTTTTATAAATGGCCTGAAGCTTTTGTTCAGTAAGTTCTTTTTCCTTTTGAAGAGAGATCTTTTTCTTATCCTGCTCTGTCAGCTCTAGCATCTCAATATCTACTGAATGTTGACAATTTAACCAGCGATGCATGAGTAATACAGCGGCTATAAGTGAGTCTGCTGTTTGATCTAAGTTAAATTTGAATCCTTCATCATCCACGATTGGAATAGAGTAAATCTTGCTGCTCATTTTGACTTGTCCTTACGCCGGATATTACGAACGATAATGGCATGCTGTAATTCATTTTCGAACCAGATACGAGCCAGTTCTGGTAGAGTCATATCCTTCCCCCCTAGATATAGTCTTCTGGACGAAACTCTTTAACGAAGTAAATGGAATCATCAAAATCTATGCGCCGGATGTGACTGTACTTTGCAACCGAGAACAAAACTTTCAGCTTACTCCAAATCATGCGGCGATATTTTCCGACCGTTTCATTAAATTTTCCATCTGTCTCCTTGTAACGATCTTTTGCGAGAGTAATGGACCTGATTCTTACTGCGTTCTGTAACTGATAGCATTCGGCATCTGTGAGCGTAACACTGTCACGAACCTCCTGGACCATCATCTGGACTTCCTCAACTTTTCCAGTAACATCCTCCTGCATCTTCTTCATACCGTCCCACAGGCCTCGAATGGCAACTCCTTGAGACTCTGTAAGTTGGAGCTGCTTTTCCACCAGCATCATATAATCCGATTGTTGATTATTGTTTATCAATGTCATATACTTCTACCACCTTTCTGCCGTTTACGGCTGGTCTAACTTGGTCTATAAAACGTTGCAACATATCAAGGCTTTCCCCCAAGCGCTTTTTCTCCCCCATGTTTGCAGCCCCAATTGCACCTAGCATGAATGAAGTGATTCCGACCGTTTCAAGAAATCTTTTTACATGGGTATTCAGTTGTAAGGCGTTGATATTAGACTCAGAGCGAAGCTTCCTCATTTTCAATTCCGCTTGCTGCTCGTCAAAATCATCTGTCTTCTGCAATTTCATCGCTTCCAACTCTTCTTTTTTCTGTTGGTAGCCTAATTTCAATTGTTCGATTTTCAAACGTTCTTTTTCCAAATCTTCAGTGATTTTGTTTTTCCAGTATTCATCACGTTGTTTAAGCTGCACCTCAGCTTCTTTTTCCTTCTGCCGGATAAATACAGTGGTTTCTTCCTCATGACGCTCTACAGCAGCAGATACTGCATCTTCAAGTTGATCAGCAGGAATGGCATCTTTGTACTGTCTTTGTAACTCAAGCTTGTCCCGCTCTGCCTGCTCTGCTCTTTCCTCGGCATCACGGACAGCAGCTTCGAGCCGAGCTTTGGTTTCTACAAATGCTTTGTGAGTGCTGATCAAGCCTTCATCAAGCTGCTGAATGATCTCAGGAGTAGCATTTTCTGCAATAAACTTCGCTTTGTCGTACTGTCTGCCAGAGCCAAAGCCTGCCTGATCCGCTACAATATCCCGAACTTGTCCGGTAGGTTGGTCAGGAAAATTTTCCGTACCTCCAGCCATACGCTCTTTGGCCTTCAAGCGTTCGACCTCTTCAAGTCGCCGCGCCCATTCTACTCGCTCGGAAAAAGTGAACTCCTTACGATGTTCATTCTCGGAAATCTCAAGCTGAAGTTGATGCTCGAAATCCTTAATTTCCATAACTCTTACCGTCACTTCTGAGCGTCCAAGGAACTGGTGCGCTCTCAACCGCCGCTCTCCGGCAATTAACTGATAATCTGGTGTTACTACAATAGGATTAATGAGTCCGTTTTGTTCTATATCCCGGGCCAGTTCTTCGATTCCGCCAAAGTCTTTGCGGATACGATCACTGACAATGATTTTGTTAATGTCAATTTGCAAGTTGAATCTCCTTTCTTAATAAGATTGTTCAAATAACCAAGTTTCCAAAAATAATCGTGTTTCCTTGGCTGGAAAATACCACTTCTTGCCTATCTTTGTTTTCTTAAATCTCGGATCATGAAAAAAAGTGTCTAGAATTGCATTCCAACTCATGCATGTACGTTTCCGCAGCTCTGTGGAATCCCAAAATACATATTCAGTTTCAGCCTCTTTTACTAGCTTTGCTATTTTTTCATGAACGATTTTCTTCGCTTCTTGTTCATCAACCTTTACAGTTATCATAAAGCACCTCATAAATGATAATTTAATTATCCAAAAAGACCAAAAAAATAGCGTGCTTGACACCGATAATTAAATTATCTATAATACCAAATAGATACTTTAATTATCTATTTTCGTCAAAGACTTTTTAAAATAGTCAGGAAAAAGCTTTGTAGCATCAGTATTAAAGTAAGAAGACAAGCGGAACATTAGATCTCTTCCCGGAGTGAATGTTCCATTTTCAATCATTCTCACGTAAACTTCTGATATTCCGTTCTCAGTAGCAACTTTTGCTTGGGTTCCTTTCTGTTTACGAAGTTCAGAAAAAAGTTCACGCTTGGCGCGTTTTTCGTTCTGCATCCAGCGACCTCCTTTCGATAATTTTATTATAGTGGATAATATAATTATCCGTCAAGGAGTTTGGATAATTTAATTTTCGGAGGCGTTTGTTTTGAGTATAGGTTCTAGATTAACGGACTTAAGAAAGAAAACCGGTCTAAGCCAGTATGAGGTTGCTGAACGGCTAGGAATTCAGAGAGGTCGTTACAATAGCTGGGAAAACGACATAGCCAAACCTCGTACGGAAATGATAAATAAATTAGCTGACTTTTACGAAGTGAATCCAAACTATCTTTTAGGCTACGAGGATCATTCTATACCAGAATGGGCCACCGAGAAAGACAAACGTGATTTCAAGAAAATGCTGGAGAGCGGGGAACAAGTCCTTTTTGATGGAGTACCAATTGAAGGGGAAGCACGGCAACGTGTTATTGACGTACTTACCGGCATGTTTTGGGAAACTAAGAAAAATAAGCAAGATTAATTCGATCAAAGTTTCTACTTTATTAATAACTTTGCGCTTTCACCGCCGCAAGGCGGTTTCACATACACAAAATTAGAACAAACGTTCCTATGGAGGTATGAAATGGCAAACTTCAAAAAGCATAACACAGGTTGGGAATACAGACTTAAATACAAAGATCCCTTCACTGACAAATTTCGTGAAAAATCAGGTAAAGGATTTCGTACAAAAAAAGAAGCTGAAGACGCAGCCGCAGACATGAAGAAAAAACTTGAGGAAAAATCCGAGCAAGGAGATATATCGCTTTCATTTTTTTTAGACGAATGGCTGAATGAATACAAAAAAGGTAACGTTCGAAAAAATACGTTGAATCTTCATGAGTACAACATTGAAAAGCACATAAAACCCCACTTCAAAAAAATGACATTACAAAAATTAAAACCGCTCATGTATCAAAAATTCATAAATAAACTTTCTGAGAGTAAAGGTAGAGGGGATAAAGTTTATAGCAGACGTACAGTAGAACTCATACATTCCACTATGCATGACGCGCTAGAAAAGGCTGTTACGCTCGGTAAACTGGATAAGAATCCGTGTGAAGGTGTGACTATCAGGGGGATTAAGAAATCAGATAAAGTAAAATTTATTGAGTCAGAGCACATTCCTGAATTTCTAGCAAATGCAAAAAAATACGGATATATTTATTGGTTTTTCTTTATGTTTATGTTAGAGACAGGTATGCGAAAAGGAGAAGTTGGCGCGTTACAGTGGCCAGACATTGATCTAAAAAATGGCTTGGCAACCGTTAGTAAAACTTTAGATTACGATCTCCCTGAGAATCCTGATGATTTATTTGGTGATACAAAGACATTCAACTCAAAAAGAACCATAAAAATAAGTAACACTTTATTGGCTGCATTAAGACACCACCTAAATGTTCAAAATCAAAACAAGATCACTTTAGGCGAAATGTATAGGCATGATCTTAATCTAATTATGTGTCGTACAGATGGGAGTCCGATCCCAAAATCGTCTTTGTTCAATTCATTTTCTAGGATAATAAAACGAGCGGGCCTCCCCCCCTTACCGATCCATTCTCTTCGACATACGCACGCAGTATTGCAATTAGAAGCTGGGGCTGAAATGAAATATGTGCAGGAACGTTTGGGACATGGTAGCATCCAAATAACTTCTGACATCTATGCACACATTTCTAAAAAAATAGAGATGAATAACATGGAGAAATATGAGTCTTTTACTGAAAATTTATTTCGATAAAAAAAATTTTAGGGGCAATTTGGGGGCAATTATAAACCAACTTAATAAAATTCTTTACCTACCCCCGAAAAAAAATCCCTCAACGCTTAGAGCGCCAAGGGATTCCCATTTTAGTAAAGAGTCAGATATTGATCACGTTCCCATTGATGCACTTGGGTGCGATACATATCCCATTCAATTTCCTTAAGCTCATAGAAGTAGGCCAGAGCATGGTCGCCCAGTGCGTCAGAGATAACTTCGCTCCGAATAAGCTCAGACAAAGCTTCTTTCAAGTCTGCAGGCAGACTTGGAATGCCTTCTTCAATCCGCTCTTCCTCAGACATTACGTAAATGTTACGATCAATAGGAGCTGGCAGAGCCAACTGACGTTTGATACCATCCAAACCAGCTCTCAGCATCACTGCCAAGGCCAAATAAGGATTCGCTGCCGGGTCAGGGTTACGAACTTCGACGCGAGTGCTCAGACCACGAGATGCGGGAATCCGAATCATTGGACTGCGATTGCTTGCAGACCAAGCCACATAACAAGGCGCTTCATAACCTGGTACGAGACGTTTGTAGGAATTTACCGTTGGATTCGTGATCGCTGCCATTGCACGTGCATGTTTAAGAATACCAGCCATATAGTGGCGGGCTGTCTGGCTTAATCCGAGTTCATCCGTTTCATCATAAAATACATTTTCATTATCCTTAAACAAGGATTGATTGCAGTGCATACCGGAGCCATTTACACCAAACAAAGGTTTTGGCATAAAGGTAGCATGCAAACCATGCTGACGAGCAATCGTCTTAACAACGAGCTTGAACGTTTGAATCTGGTCGGCAGCTTTAATTGCATCTGCATATTTAAAGTCAATCTCATGCTGACCAGGTGCAACTTCATGATGAGATGCTTCAATTTCGAAGCCCATCTCTTCAAGCTTAAGTACAATTTCACGACGGCAGTTTTCACCTAGATCCATCGGAGCCAGGTCAAAATACCCGCCTTGGTCATTCAGTTCTGTAGTTGGCTCGCCTTTTTCATCCGTTTTGAACAAGAAGAATTCAGGCTCTGGTCCGACATTCATCGAAGTATATCCCAACTCTTCTGCTTCCTTAAGTACACGTTTCAAGATACCCCGCGGGTCGCCTGCAAACGGAACTCCGTCCGGCTTGTAAATATCGCAGATCAAACGGGCTACACGATCCGAGGTTACCCAAGGGAATACAACCCAAGTGTCCAAATCCGGATATAAATACATATCAGATTCTTCAATACGCACATAACCTTCTATGGAAGAACCGTCAAACATCATTTTATTATCCAATGCTTTTTCCAGTTGACTAACCGGAATTTCAACGTTCTTAATAGTGCCCAGCAAATCTGTAAATTGCAAACGAATAAAACGAACATTTTCTTCTTTCGCAATCCGAAGGATATCTTCTCTGCTATAACTCACTCTAACCTCTCCCTTTCTGTAACGACTATATACGAATCGGTTGTTGTATAAATTACTTAAATGATGAGACCGGGTTTTAAAGTAAAGCGACCTTATGCCAAGAGGTAAGTCAAAGCATTATCTCTTATTGAAGAACCGTGATAATTCGCCTTGGATCAGGGATACCTGTCCTGGTCTTTTGCCTGCAACAAGTTGTTGTTTCAGCAAGCGGTGAAGCTGAGTATCGGACATTTCACGGCGTTTGACTTCCGTATCTGCAGTAATAACCGTAGCTTCCTCCGATTCCTTGGTAACCGGATTCATGACTTGTTTAATTCCCGCAATGTTAACACCCTTCTCGATCAACGCCTTAATTTCAAGCAGACGCTCTACGTCATTAAAAGAAAAAAGACGTTGGTTTCCCGATGTACGGGCAGGAACTATCAAGTTATGCTGTTCATAATAACGAATCTGACGTGCTGACAAGTCCGTTAGCTTCATGACAATACCTATTGGAAATAAGGCCATATTTCTGCGAATTTCGTCGCCCATTTGTCATCAACCTTCCAGTGATCTATTATTCACCTTATTGTACATTTAGCTGATGCAAAGTGTCAATGACATGTTAGAAAAACTCACAATAATTTACGTTCTTTCATCGTTTGCAGAGCCATAAGCACTCCAAATTTAACATGAGAGTAGGTTAAGCCCCCTTGCATGTAACCAATATAAGGCTCACGAATCGGAGCATCCGCAGATAGTTCCAAACTTCCCCCTTGTATGAACGTACCTGCAGCCATGATAACTGGATGCTCATAACCCGGCATATCCCACGGCTCCGGCACCACATGGCTATCCACGGCAGCTGCACGCTGAATGCCCTGTACAAAAGCAATTAGATGCTCTGGTCCACTAAAAGAAATAGCCTGAATCAAATCCGTACGCTCTTCATGCCAGGCAGGTTTGGTCTCAAATCCCATCTCCTCAAAGACCGCAGCTGCGAATACGCTCCCTTTAACCGCTTGCCCAACCAGTGTCGGAGCAAGGAATAGTCCCTGAAATATGCCTCGTGTAGTACCTAGCATGGCACCTACTTCTCCACCGATTCCAGGTGCAGTTAATCGGTAGGATGCTAGCTCTACATACTTTTGTTTGCCGCAGATATATCCACCCGTTTCTGCAATGCCACCACCGGGATTTTTAATCAACGAACCTGCCATCAAATCGACACCTACCTGAGTAGGTTCCAGCTTCTCGGTAAATTCACCGTAGCAATTGTCAACAAAGACAATGACGTCAGGTTTTATTTCCTTCACACGTGCTGTCATTTCTTCAATATCTGCTACACTAAACGAAGCTCTCCAATCATAACCGCGTGAACGCTGAATACCGATCACTTTGGTATTGGCATGGATCGCAGCCTCCACCGCTTCCCAGTCCACTTTACCTTCCGCTGTCAGTGCGGTTTCTCCATAAGTAACACCAAAATCCTGCAATGATCCTGTTCCATCGCCGGGCTTACCAATCACTTTGTGGAGGGTATCATAAGGTCTCCCAGTAATGTACAACAGTTCATCCCCTGGACGCAGCACACCAAATAAAGCAGTGGCAATTGTATGAGTACCCGAGGCAAAATGCGGACGCACCAACGCTGCCTCCGCACCGAACACATCCGCATAGACTTCTTCCAGCACCTCACGTCCCCGATCATTGTAAGCATATCCCGTAGAACCCGCAAAGTGAAAATCGCTCACTTGCTTCCGCTGGAATGCCTGAATTACCTTCCACTGATTTGAATCTACAATATGATCTATGTGCTGTATACGTTCTTGTATTTTATGTTCTGCAGTTTCCTGAATTTTCTGAATTTCTGGACTAAAAACTACCATTTACCTTCTTGACCCTCTCTCTTACGCAGCCTTAGGCTATTCATGTTATATTATTGTTCACTTTGAACGATGAGCATTTTCATTTTATTGACCCAAAAACATCATTAGATGTTAACCTTCTGTGAACTCGCTGAGTGCATGACCGTACTTTTCGTACTCGCCTCTTTGAATTTCAACCTCATAAATGACATCATTGCCATCATACTCTGTCAGCAGTACATCTCCGATTCGATAAAGCACCGAGGTTAAATCCCCACGTTCCGCAGGAATGCGGAATCTCAGCGTATCACCGCTCAGATGCTCTTGAATCAGTTCACGAATGTGCAGCAAATCCCCTTCATCAAAAGCACTAATTTTCAAATAGCCCTCCCCAGAAGGAAGCATTTCCAGTTGCTCAGGGGTACAGGCATCTTTTTTGTTAAATAATACGATCTGAGGCTTGTCCGCAGCCCCTAGCTGCTGCAAGATCGTCTCTACAACTTTCATCTGTTCGTCTCGCATATCCGAGGAAGCGTCCACGACATGCAAAATGAGATGAGCCTCATTCGCCTCCTCCAAAGTAGCCCGGAAGGAAGCAACCAAATCATGAGGAAGATTTTGGATAAAACCGACTGTATCCGTAAGAATAATTTCTTTTCCACTCGGTAGCTCCATTGTTCTGGAGGTAGGATCCAGCGTCGCAAACAGTTGGTTCTCAATATATACATCGGCTGCTGTCAGTTGCTTCAACAGCGTCGATTTGCCCGCATTGGTATAGCCAACAAGTGCAACCTGAACAATACCGCTCTTTTGTCTGCGCTCCCTGTGCAAATACCGGTGACGAGTCACTTCCTCCAGTTGGCGTTTCAGATCACTGATTCGGTCACGAATATGACGACGGTCTGTCTCCAGCTTGCTTTCACCAGGACCACGTGTTCCGATTCCGCCACCGAGACGCGAGAGATTTTTGCCATGTCCAGACAAACGGGGGAGTAAATATGACAACTGCGCCAGTTCAACCTGAATAATACCTTCCCGTGTTTTTGCACGTTGAGCAAAAATGTCCAGAATCAACTGTGTCCGGTCAATAATTTTGAGATCCAGACTTTCTTCCAGATTTCGTACCTGAGCTCCCGAGAGCTCCTGATCAAAAATAGCTGTATTCGCTCCCAATTCTTCAGCAACTGCACGCAATTCCTCTACTTTTCCTTTGCCAATAAACCATTTTGAATCCTTGGCTTCCTTATTCTGTGTCAGGACGCTCAGTACTTCAACTCCCGCTGTCTCAGCCAATTTCACCAGCTCATCCAACGAGTATTCCGTATTGATGCCAGATCGTTTGACTTCATCCGTAATCAGACTGACCAGTACCGCCTTGTCCTGCATTTCAGTTTGTGTATCATGAGTGGAGTTCGCCATATTGTTTGCTCCTTTATTTTCATGTCAACTCTCGAACAGAGACCGACCTGATGTTCAGGCCGGCCCCCGTTCGATGTCATACCATTCGATGTGATTCAGATTCCTATTATCGCCTATCTTTTGTCCATTTTCAAATCCTCTGGACGCAGCGTCATCAATTCCTGCTTGCCGGGTTGCCCGCTCCGGTACTGATTGAGCAACCTGACAGCTTGGTGCCGAATCGCTTTTTCAATCACGTTACGAACATAGCGTGCATTACTAAATGCATGAAGACTGTCATTACGCTCGTTTAGCAAATGCTCCTTCATTTTAATTATGGACTGAGGCATGAGAATATAATCCCGCTCCTTGGCCATCAGCTCGGAAATTTGGATAAGCTGATCTACAGTATAATCAGGAAAATCCAACTGGATTGGAAAGCGAGAAGGAAGACCAGGATTCGTTCGTAAAAAAAAGTCCATTTCCCCCGAGTATCCAGCGAGAATCAAAATAAATTGATTTTTTTGATCTTCCATGGACTTTACCAAGGTATCAATCGCTTCTTTTCCAAAATCCTTTTCCCCTCCGCGTGCCAAACTGTAAGCCTCATCAATGAACAACACGCCGCCAAGAGATTTCTTTACCAGATCTCGCGTTTTCTGTGCAGTGTGCCCAATATACTCACCGACCAGATCAGCCCTCTCCACTTCAATCAGATGACCTTTGCTCAGTACCCCCATTTTTTGCAGCATTTTAGCGATAATGCGGGCTACTGTCGTTTTCCCCGTACCTGGATTTCCTTTGAAAATCATGTGATATACGTGTGCATTGCTCAACAATCCCGCATCCGTGCGCATATGGGCGATTTGCAAAAAGGCATATACCTCAAATACCAGGTCTTTGATGTTATCCAAGCCGACGAGATGATCGAGTTCTTTCTGAATTTCCTGATAAAGACTGAGATACTGCGGTAGCGCCTGTGACTTGGTTGAAGCCACTGCTTCCGTCTCGTCCACAGTCACCGAAGCTATCGGCTCCGGGCTACGCAGCACGACATTAATTTGTCTGGAAGGTCTCTCCTCCGACCGCTTGCCCGCGGCGATTCCCCGTCCGTTCATGCATCCATCACCTCAACATTTCTTCAGGCACAGCTTACCCTATTAATGTATTCGGTCTGGCATGTCCTTATTAGCATAAAAGCAACGGGAACGTGCACAAAGCCTTTTCTTAAATTCAGGCAACCCAAGTTTGAGCGCTGATCCACCACCGTTGCAGCGTCCATTTAGCGTATGCCAATACTTCTCTTGATTGATGAATTGGCATATTGAGCACTTTGGATTCCGTCAGAGCCATCTGAGGATGATCAAAATTCAAGAATTGAGCAATCTCCATCGCCCGAGGGCCATGATAGCTATGTGTAATGATCACGGTGGAGGTCCATCCATATTCCTTCATAATGCGCTGGCTATAGAGCAGATTTTCGTAAGTACTGGTCGCATGGTTTTCCAACACAATATGCTGTACAGGGACCCCTTTATCTACCAAATAGCGTTGCATGCCCTCAGCCTCCGTATACGGAAAATCTGGTTTATCCAGTCCCCCACTTACAATTAGACGCTGTACCGTCCCGTTGCGGTATAAGTGCAAGGCTTCTTCCAGCCTTTCCTTCAATCCAGGGCTGGGCTCAGCTCCCCACATAGAAGCACCTAGTACGATACCAATTTGCACTTGCTGGAGCGGAGTGGTAGAGGCAGCCGTATTCATGTTCCACACTCGGATACCTGCCCATACCAATCCGACCAAAATGAAAATCATCAAACAAAGTACAAGACGCTTGGATACCATAGATATTTTCTTAAGGCGACTCTGCCTGCTTTTCAACTCAGGACGTTTGGGCCCAGTGTCTTTAATCCACTGCAAAACTTTCACCGTTCTCTCTTGAAATCACCGTTGTGAAACCATTCTGCCCGGTGTTTCAGTGACATTTTAAAATAGGGGAACACGTGGGCATCTATCTGATGTAACACATCAGCCGCTGTACGGTTAGCCAATTCTGCCTCTTGCGTTGAGATATGCCCCCGTTGTAACGCCTCCTCCAATTCATCCTCATCCACTAGGAAGATTTCACCGTTTTTAAGCACCACAACATCCAAATACAAATCGTCAAACCATGGGACTCCTTGATCGGTCACACCCTGATTACGGCAGGTGTCAATGTACCATTCAACGATCTGCTCCCGATTGTCAAACATAGCAGTCACCACGTAGTGCTCACCTTTTGGATAATATTGCAGCCAGGAATATCCTTTATCGGCTATGCAAAACGTATGACCACCGTAACTTTTCCATAACGGCTCCTTGAGACTCAAAATTGTATACAGGGTCACATATCCTGTAAACGCGTCACTTTCTACATACCGGCAAGCAAACTTGCGATTGGTGATTCTGCGCCAGTTGGCCCGGTCTCCGAATTTGCGCTTCATAAATGATGTTCCTCTCCAACATTGGTAAAACCAGCTTACCATATTTAAACTGTACACTCAAAAAGAACCCCTTTAAAACAGCAAAAAAGGTATTCTCAGACCAGTTCACGGACTGAGAATACCTTTGATTTGAAGCATATTCAACTTACTAAAGTAATACTTGCTAATTCCGATTATGACGTCCACGATTGGAATTCGAATGACCGTTGGAATTGCCTTCTTGAGTCCCATCCGTTGTGACTTCAGTCGTAGATGCATCCGTGTTTTCTGGATTTACCATAGTATCTTCATCAGAAATACCTGCATCCGGTGTAGTAGTCTGACCATTTCCCTGATTAGTATCGTTTCCATTGCCGGAATTGCCACTATTGTTACCTGTGCCGCCAGCACCATTCCCATTAGTATCCCCAGGAGATGCCGGAAGCTGACCTGAGCCATTATTGTTATTGATACCGCCAGGAGTTGTATTTCCCTGATCTGTACCGTTTTGTCCGTCTGTAGCCCCGCCATTATCCGGTAAGGTTCCATTCTCGTTTGGATCAGTCCCTGGCTGTGGATCAACCGGAGTAGTCTCTGCCGGAATTTCCACACGGATCGTATTAGAAGCCTCGGATTCTTTACCATCCGCCCCATAAGCTACTACATAATATTCATACGTGTTTCCAGCTATAGGAGACGTGTCTTCACCACTCGTGCCCTTCATGGCCTCCATGATTGCCGTAAAGCCTGTATCGGAAGTCCCCTTGCGATACACGCGGTATTGTACATTATCCCCCGTAGCCGCAGTCCAGGATAACGATACAATTTGGGTGTCCTGACTATAAGACCCGCTCAGTCCGCTCGGAGCGGTAGCCTGAACCGGCTCTTCTGGCTTCTGCTCAACTGGTGGTTCATATCCCTTCGGCTCGCTGAATTGCGTAACCGGGTGTCCCTTGAGAGCTTCACCCATGACCCTTCCGAAAAAGGCTGCCGACTGCCCACTGTAGTTTCTCAGCATATGCTTGCTGTCCGGCTTGTCATAACCCATCCATACCGCTCCGGTATATTCCGGTGTATAACCGACAAACCAGATGTCCCGGTTACCACTGTTACCGCTAATCCCACTTTGGGTCGTACCCGTTTTACCAGCTACAGGCCAGTCAATACGTGCTTTGCGACCTGTACCGCTATTGACTACATTTTGCATCATTTGTGTCATTTCATAAGCCGTTTTTTCACTCATTACAGATTTAGTTTCCTCTTCATGAGTATAAACAACTTGATCATCACTATTGTTAATTTGCTTAATAGAATAAGCTTTTTGGAATTGTCCTTTATTGGCAAAAGCGCTGTACGCCTGCGCCATTTCAAGGGTATTCGTTCCTTTGCTTAATCCACCCAATGCGATAGCAAGTGAGTGATCATTTTTGTCCATCGGAATTCCTACGCTCTCGGCAAATTGAACCCCTTTTTCCACACCGATTTGGTTCAGCAACCATACAGGCGGAATATTTTCAGATTTCGTAATGGCGTCGAGCATGCTGATGGTCGACGAGTAACCATGCAAGTTTTTCGGACTGTATCCGTTAAAACTCTGGCGTTCGTTACTCAAAGGGGTATCCATCGTAAACTTACCGGATTCAAGAGCTGGCGCATAGGCTACAATCGGCTTAAAGGCCGATCCTGGCTGTCTGCGGCTCTGTGTCGCACGATTGAAGGTTCCCTTTTTGTAATCCCGTCCGGGTGCCATCGCGGCAATTCCACCTGTCTGGTTGTTAATAATGACCATCGAGGCTTGAACAGGCTGATCGTCCGGACTTTTTTCGAACATGTCATCATCTGCCATCGCCTGATCCAGCGCATTTTGAGCCTGGGCATCCATTGTGGTATGAATTTTATAACCACCAATAATCAGATCATTACCGCTAACTCCTGGCAACGCATCCTCTGCCTCATCCATGACATATTCCATAAAATTTTGATACTTTTGAACTTTTTCCGGCTGTTTGTAATCGTAATTTACAGCTTTGGCCTCTTCCATCTCTTGCTTCCCAATCATCCCTTGCTCAAACATCAGCTGGAGAACCACAGCACGCCGGGCCTTTGAGTTTTCTGGGTTACTAATCGGATTATACTTGGATGGCCCTTTTGGAATAGCTGCCAGTGTAGCGACCTGCCACAATTTTAATTTATTCAAATCCGTTTGCCCAAAATAGCCTTCCGACGCTGCCTTAATTCCAGAATACGAGCGTCCAAACCAAATCCGGTTCAGGTAAAGTGTAATAATTTCATCTTTAGTCAAATTCCGCTCCAGCGCCATTGCGATGGATACCTCTGTCGCTTTACGGAAAAAGGTTTTGTCACGTGTCAAAAACAAGTTTTTGGCCAGCTGCTGAGTCAGCGTACTGCCGCCCTCCACTGCCGAACGGGCCACGATATCCTTAACGGCTGCCCGGCCGATAGACCAAATATCAACCCCTTGATGCTCCATAAAACGCTTATCCTCGGTTGCGATAAATGCTTTTTTGAGCAGCGGTGGAATTTCTTCACTTTTGACAGGATCGCTTTTTTGCACAGACAACTCACCCATGAGCACACCGTTGCGGTCATAAACCTTCGATGTCTCGTTCACTGTAATTTTGTCCTTGTTGGCTTTGTAAATTTTTTCGCCATTAACCATGACAAATAAGTATCCACCAAGTGCGCAAAATATGGCTAACGCCGCTGTAATAAATAGCGTCCACCCCACTCGCTTACCTGTTATTTTCTTTTTCTTGCCCTTCGGCTTCTCTTTAGATGTGTTTCTATTGCGATTGCCGGATCTGGACAATGAATCGTTTGGCATTCCCCTGACTCCCTTTCGCGAATAATCATATGATACCTAACATAAGCTTAAAGCTTGCTGTCGGCAGCATGAAAGTAAACGGAATGAAAAGAACAACCCTGATCAGGTTGCTCCCGGTCACATTCCTATACAGTTAGACGAGACGGGAGCCTGAAAAGTTTCATGAACCCGGGCGACCGTCAAGCCGTAATCAGTTATCGCTAGCGTTATCCTGTTGCTGTACAAGCGATACATTGCGTTGCGGTGTAAAGGTGGAGATGGCATGCTTGTAAATCAGCTGTTGCTTTCCATCCGAGTCGATAACAATCGTAAAATTGTCAAATGCTTTAATCGTCCCTCGCACCTGAAATCCATTGATGAGGTATACCGTTACAGGTATAGAATCCTTGCGCAATTGATTCAGAAACGTATCTTGGATATTAATGGACTTGTTCATTTTAGCCGTACCCCCAATAATCATTTGGATTGTTTTGAAGTATATTCAAGGTCTGTCCGGAACTTTCCTGCTATAATTTCGTGTATTCGGGCTGCATGAGCAGAAAAATTTCCGAAATCAGTGACATCTACCCACTGGATATCCTTCATATGGCGAAACCACGAGAGCTGTCGCTTCGCAAAATGACGCGTATCCCGTTTTAGCCAAGTCACCGCCTCTTCCAAAGACACTTCTCCCCGCAGGTAGGAGGATATCTCTTTATAGCCTAGACCTTGCATGGAGATGGCATCGCTTCGCACTCCCCGTTCCATTAAGGAGGTTACCTCAGCAACAAGCCCTTGATCGAGCATCCCGTCAATTCGGTCTTCAATACGTTTATATAGCATTTGCCTATCCATTGTCAAACCTACAATGCAGAGTTGGTAGGGAGATTCCTTTTTTTGACTGGCAAGTTGAGAGCTAAGTGTCGTTCCGCTAACATGGTAAATTTCGAGTGCCCGAACGACACGACGACGATCATTAGGATGCAAACGAAGTGCACTTTCGGGATCAACCGCCTGTAGTCGCGCATGAAGCGCCTCAGCTCCAAACTGTTCGGCATAGTCAAGCTGTTCCTGACGAAAAGCTTCGTCAGCCTCTACCTCGGAAAACTGGTATTCATAGCAGACTGATTCTACATATAAACCTGTTCCGCCTACGATAAACGGTAGCTTTCCTCTAGATTGAATATCAGGTATGAGACGACGACAGTCTTCCTGAAATTGGGCTACTGAATATGGGTATTCAGGCTCATGAATATCAATTAAATGGTGCTTGATTCCTTCCATTTCCTGTTCGGAAATTTTGGCGGTTCCAACGTCCATACGACGGTATACCTGCATGGAATCCCCGGAAATAATTTCTGCGTCAAATTGTCGAGCCATCTCGATGCTTAGTTTCGTCTTGCCAACCGCAGTCGGGCCAACAAGAACAAGTAGTTTAGGCTTAGGTGCCACTGTCAATATCAATCACTCCGTACACTGTTTTCGTTGTGCCCCGCTGCTCCACACGGAAGCCGAGGCGGGCAAATTCCCCGCTACCCCGTTTTTCTTTTAATACAATTGTTTTTCGTGCAATCCGTTTCGCATGAATAATACTTTCCTCACTCAACGCGTCTGGGTTAGCCAACCCTCTCAATGGACCGATTGCGCTGGAATCGAGCAACGGATCACGGAACATAGGGTCAAAGTAAATAATATCTATACTGCGATCCGGCAAACTACGCAAATAGTCCAAATGATGACCAAAACGAACGTCAATGTTGGAAAAGGCCTGATCTACTTCAGCGTTGCCGGAACGGTAATGCCTCATTCCATCCTTGATTAAAGCGTAGACGGGGAAAGAACTCTCCACAGCAGTGACTTGTCCAGAGCTTCCCGTTCCAATTGAAAATAGAAGAGAATCCGTACCAAGTCCTGCGGTGCAATCCAGAACAGTATCACCCGGGACGATCCGGGCAGCCGTCAACATTGGGTCAGGTTCACCCTTTAATACCCGTTTGGCGCGAATGAAGCCCATACTCGGGTGAAAAACCATCGGTGATTGTTCTGGACTAATCAACCTCACTTCGCTCTGCACCAGAACCAACGCTTGGCGGACTCTGTGAGCCGCAATTAGCTTAGCTACCGATATGCCACGACGAGGGGCGTACAGCACCCCTAACTCGGCTGCAAGCAGCTTCGCTCGCTCCATAACCTCAGCCGAAGGGGAATCCCCTGTCGTGACCAGTAATTCGACTTGCTTCTCCCGTAGCCTCGACCGCTCTTCTTCTTCATGGTTTTCCCGATCCTGCAACATATATATACTCCCTTACATTACTCTTTTAAACAGCTTCTCTAAATCATATGTGGAAAAGGAAACCACAATAGGTCGCCCATGAGGGCAAGTATATGGTTGTTTGCATGCTGCCAAACGCTCTAGCAGCACGATAGCCTGTCGGTCAGTCAGCTTCTGGTTTGCTTTAATCGAAGCCCGGCAGGAGCACATAATTGAGGCTGCTTCCCGCAGCTTAGCAAGATCAATGGCTCTTTCCTCCAGCACCCATCCGGCCATTTCCTCAATGACATCCGCTTCTTCCCCTTGGGGAAGCCAATACGGGTAAGAGCTGACACGGAAGGTTTGACCGCCAAAATGCTCCAAATACACCCCCGCCTGTTCAAACCAGTGCAGCCTTGTTTTCAACTTTTCCGTCTCGGAAGGCGTAAAATCCAGTGTAATTGGCAGTAGCAGTTCCTGCGATACTGACGCAGGATTGCCGAACTTTTCATAATAAAATTCATAATTCACCCGTTCATGCGCGGCATGTTGATCAATTAAATACAAGCCCTGGTCGTTCTGCGCAATCAGATATGTCCCATGGTGCTGACCGATTAAATTCAGTTCAGGAAAAGTGGGCAACTCTGGAGCTTCTCCCGACACCGCTGCCAATTGCTCGGCATCTAGGCGTTGCTGGCGCGGCTTCTGATCCGCGAAATGACGGGAATCCGTAGCGTGTCCCGCAATCGGCGGCATAGAAGATGGGTAAGCAGCAGAAGCAGCCGTTTCCTGTATCCCTCCACTGTATAAGGAAGATGTGCCTATTGCGGCACTATCTCCTTCGGACGACTGTACAGTCGCTCCATCAGGGAGCGGCACGTCCCCTCTAACTTCACTCCCGCTGTTTTCTTCTACAAAATCTGCATCCAGTTCATCATCACTAATACTTTTACCTGAAAGGTTGTTTGCCCGTCCAATGACTGAGAGGCTATCCCTGCTCGGACGTTGCTCACGCTCCTGGCTACCTCTGTTATTCTCTTCGTTTCTGTTCAAGTAATTGGATTGGCGCGGTACCTGGCTCTCCGGCGAAGTCACGGAAAGTGGCAGTGCTCCCCCCTGGTCTTTGCCGGAAGGAGCATCCCCTTCCACACTATTTCCCTTCGAGAAGTGAAACTGCTCCTGCACAAACGAGCCACTGTCCTTGCCACCGATCTCGCGCTTGACTGCCTTCGGAATCAGCACTTGCTGCCCTAAAACAGCTTTTACCGAATCTTCAACCAACTGAAACAGTTCAGCTTCTTTGCTGAACCTTACCTCCAGCTTGGCAGGATGA
The DNA here is from genome assembly GCF_038002205.1 of Paenibacillus sp. FSL R7-0340. Lineage (NCBI taxonomy): Bacteria > Bacillati > Bacillota > Bacilli > Caryophanales > Paenibacillaceae > Paenibacillus > Paenibacillus sp. FSL R7-0340. Next base: position 2,804,297 of record NZ_JBBOBY010000001.1, on the reverse strand, counting down.
ACGTTAACATCCACCAAAGAAGGATGCATTTCCAGTTGGATCACAGCCAGCGGAAAACGATTGATCGGCAACAAGGTATGATACGCCTTGAGCAACGCCTGATTAAGCCCGTAGCTTCGCACAAAACGTCCATTCACTACCGTAGAGATCGCATTTCGATTTGATCTCGTCCACTCTGGACGGCTGACATAGCCGCTAATTCGGTAATCGAGGCTCTCTCCTTCCAGCAGCAGCATGGATTTCGCCGCAGAAGTTCCGTAAATAGCGGCAATCACCTGCAGCAAATCACCATTACCCAGCGTTTGCAGCAATGTATTGCCATTATGCCGCAATGTGAAGGCTACTTCTGGATGCGAAAGCGCCATTCGATACAATACATCCGAAATGTGTCCCAGCTCGGTCTGGATTGTTTTCATATATTTCAGCCGTGCAGGTGTATTATAAAACAGCTCCCGTACGGTAAAATCCGTCCCTTGTCTACTAGCAGCATCCTCGTGAAGCAACAGCTTACCGCCCTCAATCACTAATTTACGGGCACGTCCGTCATCTCCGGCTGCTGTAAGCAACTCTACTTTCGATACAGCCGCAATACTTGGCAACGCCTCTCCTCGGAAGCCGAGACTTGTGATCTGAAACAGGTCGCGACCATGTCCAATTTTGCTTGTCGCGTGCCGATAGAATGCCGTCTCCACATCTTCAGGCTCAATGCCACTTCCATTATCCGTCACCCGGATACTTTGCAGGCCGCCCTCTTCTACCCATACGTCCACCCGCGTACCGCCTGCATCAATCGCATTTTCCACCAGCTCCTTCACGACGGAGGCTGGACGTTCTACGACCTCACCGGCAGCAATCTGGTTCGCAATATGTTCATCCAGTACCCGAATTTTAGACATCCTTTTAACCTCCTCCTGACTTCAAAGTGTGATGAAAAATAAGAATAATGTCACTTATTTTAACTACAGGCCATTGGCCTTGTTTTTAAGATCATTTAATAGCTGCATTGCCTGTAAAGGAGTCATATTCATGACATCAGCATTTTTCACCTTGCGCAAAATTTGGCGCACAATCGGATTAGCCTCTACTGTCTCTGCGTGTGGCTTGGAGGCGGCAAGCTCCTGCTCTCCGAAAATGGACAGCTGTACCACTTCGGTTGCTCCTTGCTCCAACGTGTTGGAAGTTTCCACCGTCTGCAGAGTATCTTCTTTTACCAGGGTGGCCTGCTGTGATAAAGACTGAGCTGATGATGCAGTTTCTCCGCTTTCTCGCAATGTCTGGCCTGAATTATATTCGGTCAAAGAAGAAATATCTTCTGTCCCTGAAACTGTACGAAGATCAGTCCCTTCCTTCCCTCCTACTACTGTCTCGGTACCTGCCGTTACTTGAGCCGCTGCCTGTTCAAAACCATTCAGCAGTCCATTCGCTCGCTCAATAATGTTATTGGGCAAACCTGCAAGCCGAGCACAATAAATACCATAGCTACTGCTAGCCGCTCCCGGTATGAGCTTGCGCAAGAAATTCACCTTGTCGCCGCTTTCCTGCACGGCCATAGAGTAATTTCGCAGCGAAGACAGGCCTTGCTCCAAATGTGCCAGCTCATGGAAATGCGTGGATACCAGCGCCTTACAGCCAATCGTGTCATGGACAAATTCGATGACTGCCTGTGCAATTGCCATTCCTTCACTGGTGGACGTACCTCGTCCCAGTTCATCAATAATGATCAAGCTTCGCGGAGTTGCCTTGTCCGTCATTACTTGGATATCTGCCATTTCGACCATAAACGTACTCTGCCCGCCGATGAGATCATCCGCCGCGCCGATCCGTGTGAAAATGCGATCCAGCATTGGCACCTTGGCACGTGCAGCAGGGACAAAGCAGCCAATTTGAGCCATAATCGCAATAAGCGCAACCTGACGCATATATGTACTTTTCCCAGCCATGTTCGGCCCAGTGATAAGTAGAATATGCGCATCGGCTTCCTCCAACACCGTGCTGTTTGCGATAAAACCGCCATCTTTCATTACAGCTTCCACCACGGGATGGCGACCCTGCTCCACTACGAAATCATATCCTGTAGTCAGCTCAGGTTTCACGAATCCCCGTTCCGAGCTAACCGAAGCCAGCGACTGATACACGTCAATTTCAGCCACTTGTTCTGCCAGCTTTTGCAAACGTGGAATTTCAGCGTTCAGTTTACTGCGAAGCTCGGAGAAAAGCGTGTACTCCAGATCAACCATTTTATCCTCGGCTTCCAGAATTAGAGATTCCTTTTCCTTCAACTCCGGTGTAATATACCGTTCCGCATTCGCCAACGTCTGTTTGCGTTCATATCGACCTTCTGGTAATGAAGCCAAATTGGATTTGGTCACCTCGATATAATAACCAAATACTTTGTTGTATCCAATCTTAAGTGACCGAATGCCGGTTGCTGCACGTTCCTTGGCCTCTAGCTCAGCGATCCAACGCTTACCGTTCACACTCGCCTCGCGCAGTTCGTCCAGACGCTGATGGTAGCCTTCCTTAATAAGACCTCCATCCCTTACGGAAATCGGCGGTTCATCCGCCACCGCTTCCTCAATCAACGCACACAGGTCTGTACAGCTATCCAGCGTTTGTGCAATTCGTCTCAGCGTCTTCGAAGGAGATTCAGCGCACAATTCGCGTAAAGACGGAATTCGGGCCAGCGACAGCTTGAGAGCGATCAGATCACGTGCATTAGCACTACCAAAGGCGATCCGCCCAACTAGACGCTCCAGATCGTAAATCTCTTTAAGCTGAGCACGTACATCCTCTCGGAAAATAAATTGGTGGTATAGCTTGTCCACCGCCTCCAAGCGCTCCTCAATAAGATTGCTGCTCAACAGCGGCTTGTCAATCCAACGACGCAACAGACGCGCTCCCATGGAAGTCTCTGTGCGATCCAACAGCCACAGCAGCGAGCCTTTCTTTGAGCGTTCACGTACCGTCTCCACCAGTTCCAGATTCCTGCGGGTAAATGGATCCAGAATCATAAAATGGTTTGGCTCATATACCGAGATTTGGGTCAATTGGCCTAACGATCTTTTTTGCGTTTCATTCAAATAGGAAATCAGGCGCGATACGCACCGTCTACGTTCCTCCGTAAGCCTTGCCCATGTGGCTTCGCCAAATTGATCCCGAACCAGATCATCCTTGGATTTGTCCCAAGCCGTATACACAACGCGCCGTCCAACGGGGGACATACGGGATGTCACAAAATCGAGCAGATGACCATCCCCCAACATTTCGGAAGGCTCATAAATGTTAATTTCATCTAGTAGCCATTCTTTCGAATCAGGCACAGAGGTCACATACAATTCACCTGTTGACAAGTCGCACGCCGCAAGTGCCAGCATCCCGTCCGTCTCTGTGACACATACCATATAGTTGTTGGATTTGTCACCCAGCACCTTGCCTTCCATTACCGTACCCGGGGTCACAACGCGGACAATATCCCGCCGCACCATCCCCTTCGTAGCTGAGGCTTCCTCCATTTGCTCACAGATGGCCACTTTATAACCCTTCTCAATGAGGCGCTGTATGTAATTTTCCGCTGAATGATAAGGCACGCCGCACATCGGAATTTTTTCCGTGGCGCCACCCTCACGACCCGTAAGTGTAATTTCCAGCTCCTTGGATGCAAGAATTGCATCATCGAAAAACATCTCGTAAAAATCTCCCAGGCGGAAAAACAAAAATGCATCTTTGGCCTGCTCTTTTATGGATAAATATTGCTCTATCATCGGTGTATATTTGGACATACCGTTTACTAACCCCCACACTTTGTTCCGTTTAAACTTATAATTATCTCTCATTATATCAAAAATGACAGTCGATAACATGAAACCATTCCTGGTGTCGACACTTCATTTTACGTAAGCTTCCAATACGGGCGCAAATCCCGTGATTCATCCCACTGTTTCCCCTTGCGGAGGCTGTCCAGCAATGGCGCTACATAAGCTTCATATTGCGAGTATATTTCCAGTGAAACCATGTCCAAAATAAGAGGTTCCATATACTCTTTAAGGACAAGTTGATTTCCTTCATAAAAGGCTCTGTGAGCCTCCTCCTCACCCAGCGGCCTACGTTGCAAACGCGGATATTGAGAGGCAATGAGAAACGCCATTCCAATCACACCTTTCGCCAGCTGTGGTGAGATAAGAAAACTGGGCAGTGTACGATATTCAAAGCCTCCATACGACTGACGGCGAAAATCACCTAAATTGCCATAATGCGGTCTGCGCCGAGTCGCACGCTTGTCTTCCAGTAGCGCCAAAGGCAGTGCCAAATAGTTATCTAGTGCCCGAAGCAAGGCACCGTTTAGCGAAACCCCGCTGAAATGCAGATGTCCGCCCAGCGGAAAACCCGGTTGTGGCATCCCCCCTGCCTGCCAGATGAGTGTGTGGTCGGCAATGCGCCGGGCTGCTGTTGCAAAAGCTTGACGCAGGTGCTTCAGCAGATGGGCCGGATCTCCACTCGGCGCAGGGCGAAGCTCAGCGACTGGATACAGTGTTCGTCCTCGACGAGTAACAGCATCGCAGCCGGCTATGCCGAGACGACCCAAATATCTTGAGGCCGGAACGACCCGTCCCTCGGGCATACGAACCAGCACAAATTCAGGGTCCATTCCGATGAGCAGTCGATCTCTTCCTCGTTGCGCTGAAAGATTCTCACTCTCAACATCCCCTTCGCGCGCAGCAATTTCATATAATGTGGCCAAACGTCCATCGTTCAGCCATGGCTGTGCCGAGATTTCGCGCACCTGACAGCTGCGCTCCCCCAGCGGCGTCAGTACCACCTCACCACTGTCCAAACCCAGGGTGTACAACGCTCGTACAGCCAGCCGCTCCATCCGGACATAGAGCGGTGAATGTTGATCCAGTTCAGACAGATCGTATGCGCGGACTTTGGAAGGGCCTTCGATGGCACGTCTACGAATTTCCAACACTCGCAGTAGATGGATTTGCACCGCGTAGCCTATCTCAAAATCTGCTATACTGCTATCCATCCACTGCACCGCTATGCCTGAACGCTCCAGTCTACGCTTTTTTTCATCATTTGGCATCTGTCTGAAGCGTATGAGCGCCTGTCCCGGCTGCTGCATCATATTCCCCCCTACGGACTACGTACGGATTTCAACCCAATTTCAACCCACAATAACAAAAAAGGAGGGCCTTTGCCCCCTGCGCAGAATCAGCCGGCGCAAAGAGTAAAGCGGCCCTCTTTTTGGTTACTTCTGTCAGAGCTCGTCGTCAATGAGGTCGGGGTCGAGCTCCTCATAGTCCCCCTCTTCCGCTCCAAAATCAAAGTCTTTGTCAAAATCATCGCTGCTACCATTCGGGAATACTTCTACAACAATCTTCGTTTCCGCCACCAGCTCCACCGCAAATTCCCGCTCGACCCGGATCATTACGCTGCCACCTCCAGAAGACACACTGGCCTCGACGCAACTCGGCTCCTGTGTAGCTTCGGCGGATACTTCCACTGTAGACGCCCGGTGCTTCGGATCAAGATACGAGAGCGGCACATTTTCCACGTACGACACCGTTTCCTTGGCCACATCGGTCTGCGAGTTTTTATCGTATGAGTACCAAATATTGATATCATACGTCCCGACGACCTCAATGCCGTCCCCCGCCGCCACAGCTTCATACTGGTGGTTAATAATCCATGCCCCTAAAATGCTCGTCGGATTATTCGGCGGAGTTACGGTATGGGTTACGGTAGAGAATCTGCGACCTTTACCACAGATCGCTTTGGTAATAATCTCTCTACGATTTTTATGACTTAATGCCATTCTTGAACCTCCTCCATACAATCAATCATTCCATACATATGTATGCAGGTTGTGGGCGAATGTTGAGTGAATAGGCGAAAAGGAAAAAATATTATTTGTATAAGCATATGCCGCGATGGCTTGAACTCATGCACGTCAATGTGTTACATGCTGCTCAACGATCTGTAAAAATTCACTAAGAGCCGGGGATTTCCACTTTTTCGTGTGATAGGCGACCTGAGTAGCCACCTGCTGTTCACTGTCATCCCAGGCTAAACGCGCCATTTTACCTTCTCGCAGCTCGTTTTGTACCGTTACCAGCGGAAGCAGCGCGATACCCAATCCAGCCATGACACACTGCTTGATGGCTTCAATACTCCAAAATTCCAGGCTAGGGTCTGAAAAAATACCGTGTTTATTCAAATACTGCTCAAAAAGGATACGGTACGTACATCCTGCCTCCGTATGCAAAATGGTTTCGTCTTTCAAGTCAGCAGGCTCTACCCGGGTATAGGTAACCAGCGAATGCTTAAGTGGAGCAACCAAGGCCATCGGCTCATGAATAAGCGTGGTGACATTCAGTTCTCTATCCTCCGTCTCAGGCTGAAGCAAAAAAGCCAAATCCAGCTCACCGGAGCGGATCAAATCGCGTAATTCCCAGCATTCGCCGGGTTTAAGGACAATTTTAACCTTCGGATACCGTTCTCTGTACTCACGGATCAGACTCGGCAGACGAAAAGCGGCCAGAGACTCTGGTGCTCCTATTTTCAGCGTGCCTGCCAATTCCGTTTCTGAACGAAGCGCATCCTTGGCCATAGCATGCATCTTGGAAATTTCCTGCGCATAGGGCAGCAAACGTCGTCCAGCATCCGTCAGCATGATTTTCTTGCCAATGCGATCAAAAAGCGGCGTACCCAACTCTGCCTCCAGCGTTTGAATTTGAGCAGTGATACTCGACTGTGCATAATCCAGTATACGCGCTGCTCGCGTAAAACTGCCTGCCTCAACTACATTTAAAAAGGTAAACAAATGCCGCGATTCCATAATCCGCTCCTTCAATCGGTTTTTCCGATGCAAGCAATCGTTATATTCCGTTTTTCCGATAGATTGATTATCTGATAAGCTGGAGAAAATAACAAGAGAAAGAAGGCTTTTCTGCATGACAAATGAAAGTAAACTTCAATCCACCATTGGTCTTCCACAGGCCATTGCACTCTATATCGGAGCTGTACTGGGTTCGGGGATATTGATTGTGCCTGGTCTTGCCGCCCAAATGGCGGGGCCGGCATCGCTGCTGGCATGGGGTTTTATGACCCTGCTCATCCTGCCAATGGCACTTTCCATGGGTCTTCTATCCGCCAAATTTCCGAATGCGGGAGGGGTATCGCATTTTGTCACGTTGGCCTTTTCGCCACGTGCCGGTGCTTATATCGGGTGGTTTTTTCTCATGTCGGTTCCGATTGGGGCACCTGTTGCCGCACTCACTGGAGCCGGCTATATGACCGCAGCCATGGGCTGGGGAGAGGAAAGCCGCATGATGTTAGCCGCTGCTATGTTGGCGGTGGGCCTGATCATCAACTGGATCGGCATGAAGGTCGCGGGACGTATTCAGATCGCTGTCGTCATAGCTATCGTTGCCGTCCTCATATTCGCCATTGCCGCAGCACTTCCTCAGATGGAAACAGTCCATTTCACCCCGTTTGTTCCACATGGCTGGTTCCCTGTCGGTCAAGCGGCCGCGATTCTGTTCTGGTGCTTCATCGGTTGGGAGGCTGTGTCCCATATGTCAGAGGAATTCACCAATCCCCAGAGAGCAGCCGTTAAAGGCGTGACCATTGCAGCCGTCATTGTTGGTTTGCTTTATTTCTTAACTGCGCTGGCTACTGTGGGCACACAAAGTTACCTTGCAGGGGATTCGGATGCTTCGCTCGTATGGGTGATTAGTCGGGCTATCGGGCCATGGGGCGCGATAATTGCAGGCTTGACGGGTATCTTTATTTGTACCGCTACTATTATTGCTTATGTTGGTGCCGCTTCACGTGTCGCTTATGCTTTATCCCGGCAAGGACAGGCCTTTCGCTGGATGGGCATGTTATCCCAACGATTCCATACCCCTATCGGTGGCATTGCTTTTCTTAGCGTCTGCTTCGTGATCATTATGGTGTTGTACGGTAGTGGTACTGTTTCACTCACTAACCTGATCCAGTTCCCGAACGCCACCTTTATTCTGACCTATCTAGGCGGTTGTGCAGCAGGAATTAAGCTTCTGCGTGGTAGTCGCTGGGGCGTTTCCATTAGTTGGATATCGTTCATCTCTACGGCGATCGTTTTCCCCTTTGTTGGGTGGGCTATGCTGTACCCTTGCCTGATCACCGCTGTTTTATGGATCACAGACCGAATTCGGCACAAACGGACTTTGAGTCATCCGACTTCTACCATCACTGAACAAGAAAAGGCTACTGTCCGTCATGGATAGTAGCCGCTTAAGGCCTTTACTCTAATTTTTCACTGGAGTAGGGGCCTTGTCCTTTTTCGCAATTTTCAAATACTGATGAAGCTCATGTGTAAGCTGCAATAATGCCGAACGAATCTCAAATTCCTCCCGGGTTGCGGGAAGCTCCATAGCTTTAAATTCTTCACGAACCTGCTCCAGCAGCTTCTCAGTCTGTCCCGTATAATGTCCAGCCAAAACGTCATTGCTAAGCTGGTCGAACAGCTCGGCCAGCAGCTTGGCCTGCGGCATATGCTGATACATTTGTGCGATCAACTGCATCATGTTTTGGATCGAATCCAGCTGCTCTTTTCGCATATAAAAATACACATTCCAGCCCTCTTGGGGACGAAGCATCTGATTTTCCAAGGAACGCCCCGCCTCAGTGACCCCTTTGGCTATCACGCTGTTCGCTTCAATAACTTCCTTGCCATCCCATATGTATGCTGGACTACGCAGCGTATTGGCCATATTTCTGAATATAACAGAAAAAGTCCGATCCACCTCCTGCCGAATTTGTTGCATTGTATTATCAGAACCCGGCATATAGGCTAAGTTGACAATCATCGCGGAACCCAGCCCAATCACTAGCAGAGCTAGCTGGGTCAGCAGTACTTCCATATCAATCACGCCGCCGCTGAATACGCGAAAAACCACGACCGAGCCGGTGACGATCCCTTCTTTAAAGCCCACCCGTACAATGACTGGAAACGCCGTTAAAATATATAATGCTAGTACCCAATCATGAAATCCGAATACCACAAACAAAACACAAGCAAAAAGAAGCCCCACGACGGATGCAAAAAATCTCGCCGAAATGGTACGGAGACTTCTCTTGCGTGTGACATCCACCCCCAAAATCGCTAAAAGCCCTGCTGAGGTGGCTCCATGAATGCCAAAACCCTCCGCAATAAGTACGGCCATTAATGCGGCAATAGCCGTTTTAATCGTACGAAAGCCCATGAAAAAATTCTGTCCTCTCTAGATGAAATCTGTTTCCACATTTTCATAAATATTAAGTATTTCATTTTCATGGTACTTTATTTTCACGTTTTACACAAATGTTCAGAAATTTTATTATTACCGATGAGGACGACCGGAAAGCAGACGATGCTCCACATACACGACCGCCTGATACATCAGTGTAGCTACGACAGCAATGATCAACAAACTGGACATAACCAGCGTGAAATTGAACACCTGAAAACCATAGATAATCAAATAGCCTAAGCCGTTTTTGGCCACCAGAAATTCACCAACTATCACGCCAACCCATGCCATACCGACATTCACTTTCAGCGTAGAGACGATTGCAGGAAAGGATGCAGGTAAAATCACCTTTTTAAACGTATCCCGGCGTGATCCGCCAAACGTACGAACCACTTTGATCAGATTCGAATCAACTTCCTGAAAGCTGTTGTATACGACTAGTGTCGTAATAATGACCGTAATGGAGAGGGTTGTCATTAGGATAGCAGTAAATCCCGCCCCAAACATGACGATAAAAATTGGACCTAGCGCCACCTTAGGCATACTGTTGAACACGACCATATAGGGATCAAGCACCCTCGACAAAAACGGTGACCACCAAATAAGTACAGCCAGCAACGTACCTAACAGTGTACCGAGTAAAAACCCCGCCATCGTTTCTCCCACGGTGACACCTACATGTCCCCATAATTCACCACTGACCGCATCCTTACCGATCTGGGTGAAAATTTTGCTCGGATAGCTGAACAACAGTACATCAATCCACTTCAAACGGCCTGCAATTTCCCATAGCACAAACAAAAGCAGTAAAATAGCTGTCTGTACACCTGTCACTAACCATCGCTGCGAACGCCTGCTGCGTAAATACGCCTGATGTAGTCCTTGAATCCAACGTTGCTCAAGCTGATCCGCTTCGTCCTTCATACGTTAACTCACTCCTTTGCTCCCGAAGCCTCCAGTTCACCCCATATTTCATGAAAAAGCTCATTAAAACCCGGCTGCTCGCGTGCATAAAAAGGCTGAGCTTTTCGGATGCAATCCGGAATCTCGAAGGTACGTCGGACATGACCAGGATTTCGACCCATCACTATAATCCGGTCACTGACCGCAATGGCCTCGGCCAAATCATGTGTGACTAAAATAGCCGTCTTTCTCCGCTCGCGCAAGGTTTCCGCAATCAGATCTTCCAGCTGTAGCTTGGTTTGATAATCCAGCGCGGAGAAAGGCTCATCCAGCAGCAGCAGCCCCGGATTGGTCGCCAGCGTCCGTACCAGCGCCACGCGCTGACGCATTCCCCCAGACAGCTGGGACGGATGCAGATGCTCCTTCCCTCCTAGACCCATGCCTTCCAGCAACAGCCGTGTCCGCTCACGCGCAGCTTCATCCACTCTATTGCCTAGCTCCAAACCCAACAATGCGTTATCCATTATCGTCCGCCACGGGAACAGATAATCCTGCTGCAGCATGTAACCGACCTCTGGACTCGGACCACTTACCGGCTGACCTTGCAGCATGACTTGGCCTGCCGCTGGACGCAGTAGCCCCGCGATCATGGACAGGATCGTCGTTTTGCCGCAGCCGCTTGGACCAACCAAACTGACAAACTCCCCTGTCTCTACAGAAAAATCAATATTCTCAACCGCCAGCGAAGCTTCACGATCCGTTACATAGACATGCGTCACTTTCTCCATTCTCACCATCGGGATGGTCGCGTCCGAAGTGAGGCCACTCCGTTCCTCCATCATGACGAACCTCCAGCACCGACACCTGCATCCGTAGATTCAGTTGTGCTCTTTTTCACAGGCGGTTCAGTATTCCCGGTAGAGTTTGATGAAATCGCTTGTTGTGCAAAGCTTGGGTTCACTAGCTTATCTAGTACAACCGGACTTTTAAGCTCCCCTGCCGAGGTCATGACATCCTGTAAGTTCTTCCATTCCTTTTCCTCAATCATCGGGTTCAAAGCATAGGTACTCTGTTCCTTATATCGTTTGATACTACTCGTCAAAACAGCTAAATCTGTATCTTTAAAATAGGGCGTGATTGCTTCAGCAATCTGTTCAGGTGAATGCGTAGCAATCCACTGTTGTGCCCGATATACAGCATTTGTAAATTTCTGTGCAGCCTCGCTATTTGTGTTCAGGTAGCTTTGCTTAGCCATATATACCGTATACGGCAACTCGCCGCTCTCCACACCGATAGAGGCAACTACCCGTCCACGGCCTTCCTTTTCAAAAATAGATGCCTGTGGCTCAAACAGCTGCACATAATCCCCTGTACCGGAGCCGAAAGCAGAGGCAACATTAGCAAAATCAATATTTTGAATCAGCTTCAGATCCTTATGAGGATCAATGCCGTGTTTGCGAAGCGTAAATTCAAGTGACATTTGCGGCATTCCGCCCTTGCGTTGCCCCAAAAAGTTTTGTCCTTTCAGCTTTTCCCATTCAAAGCTATCCTGCGTTTGACGGGCAAATAAAAAGGTACCATCCTTCTGTGTCAGTTGGGCAAAATTAATGATAGGGTCCTCTGCTCCTTGCTGATACACATAAATAGATGTTTCCGCGCCGATCAGCGCGATATCTGCCTGATTGGACAATAACGCCGTCATCGCCTTGTCACCCCCGGGAATCGTTGCGAGTTGGACATCCAGTCCCTCCTGAGCAAACATCCCCTGGCTCAAGGCTACATACTGCGGCGCATAAAAGACCGTACGGGCTACCTCGCCCAGTCTGATCTCAATCGTCTGCTCCCCTCCTTTAGGGGTGCACCCACTGAGCAACAGTAATCCGAGTAGTGCCGCAGCCACCACAGCTTTGAAACGAGCGCCGTTTTTCATCCTTGTTCCCTCCCCACCTTTTTACATCGGTTGACTTCATATATTGTTATGCGACTGTCGTTATAATGGTTAATCGCACAAAAAAAACCCGCGTTCGCCTAGGAACGCGGGGTAGATGCATATATGATTATTTTATAGTTTCTAAATTACAGCTTGTATATGGAGGTATATTTCTCTTCCAGATAGTCGGCGAGATAATCCGGGTTCAGCTCCTCACCTGTAATGGCTACAATCAATTCGGATGGCGTCCGACTCTTGCCGTAACGGTAAATACGTTCGGTCAGCCATTGCTTGATCGGCTCAAGTTCCCCAGCAGCAATTAATTCATCCAGATTGGGCAACTCTTTGCGTAATGTCGCCAAAATTTGCGCTGCATACATATTGCCAAGCGAGTAGGAAGCAAAATAACCAAAATCACCACCGGACCAGTGAACGTCTTGAAGTACGCCCAGTCCGTCATTCGGTGGTAGAAGCCCCAGGTAGTCCTTATATTTCGCATTCCACACCTCGGGGAGACGCTTCACATCCAGCTTTTCATTAAACAGCATTTTTTCAATTTCATAACGGATAATGATATGTAAATTATATGTTAGCTCATCCGCTTCAATACGAATCAGTGAATTTTCCACACGGTTGACTGCCCGGTAGAATTGCTCTGCCGTAACCTTCGCCAAACGATCAGGAAAATGCTGTTGCAAATCATCGTAATACCGATCCCAAAAAGCACGACTGCGTCCGATTTTATTTTCCCACAAGCGCGACTGGGATTCATGAATCCCCATAGAGGTTCCTCCAGACAGTAGTGATCCTGCCAGCTCTGGAGCAATATTTTGTTCGTACAGCGCATGGCCTCCTTCATGCAACGAACTGAAAATAGCGCTGGTTACATCATCTTGCAGATAATGAGTTGTTATACGCACATCACCTGGATTTAATCCTGTTGCGAAAGGATGTACACTCTCATCCAAACGACCTGCGTCAAAGTCATACCCCATCTGTCCTAAAATGAACAGGCTGAACTTCTCCTGCTGCTTCACATCAAACACACCATCTAAAAAGCTCTTATCCGGCTGGTTCGATGAAGCCTGAATTTTAGACAATAGGGGCACAAGGCGCTTTTTGAGACGATCAAACACAGCATCCAGCTTTTCAACCGTCATCCCCGGCTCATATTGATCCAAAAGCGTGTCATACTCTGTATCCTTAACACCCCAGTAGCCGATAAACTCACGCTTCATGTCGACGATTTTAGACAAGTACGGTTCAAATCCGGCAAAATCGCTATGTTCCTTTGCGTCCTCCCACTTGCTCTCTGCCTGTGCTGCAAGAATGCTATACTGCCGATATCGGTCTGCCGGAACCGAACGATTCAGTTCATAATTTTTACGGCATTCCTCCACCAATCTGCGATCATTATCCTCCAGTTGCTTCAGCTTGTCTTCTGGGGCAAAAAATTGCAGCAATTGTCCCATTTCATCCGAGATCATCAGCTTGAACATTTCAGTGGACAGCATACCTAACGTCTCCGACCGAATGTCAACGCCCTTTCGCGGGGCACCAGTCCGTAAATCCCAGTGCAGCAGACCTACTGCTTCGCCATAACTACTAATTTTGTGTGCAAGCTCCTTTAAAGCCGTCAATTGATCCAACGTCTGTTGCGCCATATTTGAGGTCACCTCTTTAACTTAAAATGGTTAAAACTTTACAATACCTATACTTGATGATACTTATATTAAAAAGTATAATCAACACACAACATGTACGACCAGCTCCTAAGACCTGAAATAAACGTTGGGCTGTACATATCAAACTTTATAAGAATCTGGAGGGAACAATCGTGGATCACATCAAAGACATTTTAGAGTACAATCGTGTTTTCGTAGAAAACAAAGAATACGAGGCCTATAGAACGGGCAAGTTCCCCAATAAAAAAATGGTCATTATCACCTGTATGGATACACGGCTAACAGAGTTACTCCCTAAAGCCATGAACCTGCGTAATGGTGATGTGAAAATCATCAAAAATGCGGGTGCGATTATTTCACAGCCCTTTGGAAGCGTAATGCGCAGTGTACTAGTCGCCCTGTATGAGCTGGGAGCAGACGAAGTAGTGGTCGTGGGCCATTATGAATGCGGCATGGCTGCATTAAATGCAGACCACATGGTCAATGAAATGCTCGATCGCGGAATTTCTCAGGAAGTGCTGAATACATTAGAAAATTCAGGAATTAAGCTAAATAAATGGTTGAAAGGTTTTGACAACATTGAAGAAGGGGTAAAAACTACCGTGAAGCTTATTAAAAATCACCCGCTTCTCCCCCCTAATGCCCCCGTTCACGGCATGGTTATTCATCCAGATACAGGAGCGTTAACGCTTGTCGTTGACGGGAATGAACAGTAAATAGGATACGCTTCGGCAGAAAGTTACCAGGTAGTTTAAGCTCGTACATACGAGCTTAAACTACCCTTTTTTATGAAAAAAAGCGCATATACGTGGAAAATGACAGGAGCCAATTTTGGCTAACCTGTGAACGACCTGTCTGAAAGTTGTCAAACCATACAGTTTCAGTGTACACTTTTCATGAAGCTGCAGAATACCTGCCGCAGTGCTGTTACAACCGTTACTATGATGGATGAAGGAGATAAGATCTATGAATTTACTATCGTATGGTCTGTTGGGGCTTCTCGCAAGAGAGGAATCCTCCGGCTATGATCTGATGTTGCGTATCCAGCCTTTTTGGCAGGCCAAGCACAGTCAGATCTATCCGCTACTGGCCCGTATGGAGGGCAAGGAACTACTAGCCTCCCGTTGGATTCAGCAGTCCGACAAGCCTGATAAGAAAATGTATACCATTACCGACAAGGGAATCCATATGCTTCAGCAATGGTCCCAGGAAGCGTTAGCTGCTCCGGTTACACGGGATGAATTAAGTCTTCGACTGTTCTGTCTTTGGTTGACAGACAAAAGTAGTGCCAATCGTATGCTGGAGGAACGCAAACGTCATTTTATTCAGAAAATCCAGCATCTAGAGGATATTCTGAACAACATTCCCGCAGAGAATTTACATTTTGGCAGTAAAAACTTTGGTGACTATATTTTAGTACAAAAAGGGCTTTTGAATGCTAAAGCAGGTCTGGAATGGTGCCAAATGGTTCTGCACATGCTGCTTGCCGGTGATGTCAGTGTGGACACTAATCCGTTTGCACTTAAGCCGCAAAGCTGAATGCTTTTGCTAATCCATGCATAGGATTTAAGGAACGTTATTATTTAATTTTTTAAAAATTAAAATTCTTTGAAACCCTTTTCCATGCCATTCGTATTACTAGTAAGCGGTTGTTTGACCTATAAAACAATTTACTAAGGGGGATTATATTTACATGAAAAAAACATTCACTTTGAAAAATATGATGATGCTGATGATGGCTTTTACCCTATTCATTGCTATGATCGCACCATCTACAGCTGACGCAAGGCGAGGCGGCGGGTTTAAATCCGGGCCTAAATCGTACCAATCTACACCAAGCAAGGCGAATGACAGCAATGGCATCAATAAGTCAGATAGCGGAACCAAGTCAGGGGCAACTGCTGGTAATACAAGCAGAACTGGTGGATTCCTTGGCGGTGGCGGCGGTTTCCTGAAAGGTATGATGCTGGGCGGATTGGCAGGTATGCTCTTCGGTGGATTGTTCGGCAACATGGGCGCATTGGGCAGCTTGCTTGGCCTTGCCGTTAACGTTCTCGCCATTTACGTCCTGATCATGGCCGGAGTAGGTATCTACCGTGCTATTAAAAATCGTCGCAGACCAGATGATTCCCGCGGAGGACGTTACTAAGCTATGATTTTGAGTATGGATGAGATTGTCAACGCTATTTGCTTGCATATGGCTGAACGCAAAGGTGTCCAGCCCACTGATGTGACAGTAGAATTAAGCTGGGAAGAGGATACAGGTTATTCAGCAGAAGTCCATGTACAGGGCCGCAGTCAATATCTGGTGGAAGCCAATATGATTGAAGCAATTCTGAGATACCTGCATTCCGAGTACAATATCCGTGCCTATCGCGAGCAGGTCAGACTGGATCTGGACGAAGAAATTACAGCCATTGTCCAGAACTAACTCTGCATTTCGCATAGATTAGTCGTGCTAAGCACGCTATACAACATCAGAACCGACCTTTGCTTGATGCAAGGGTCGGTTCTTTTTTTGACACCGTTTTTTGTTATAGCTTCTTCGAAATGTGGAAATATAGTGTGAAGTACGTAGCTCCAGTAAAGGCCCAGCCACATCCTTATTTATTGATCAGGCACTTAATGCGGTTGACACTTTAATTTAATTATTATATATTTCATTCAACGGACGGTTAATGAATATGAAAGAAGATGATGTATGTAGTGCATACTCCAAAAAACTCTCGACAGATCCAAGCTGCAGAAACACGTCGAAAAATTCTGCAACAAGCTAAAATACTGTTTTTTAGGGAAGGCTATCATAAAACTACAGTAAGAAGCATTCATAGAGCATTAAATATGGCAGATGGCATTTTGTATCATTATTTTCCTGGTGGGAAAAGAGAATTGCTGACTGTTCTTATTCAAGAAGGATTCGAAGAACAACTAGGAAAACTTAATTCATCTAATTCAGATTTAGAATCCCTTCCATTAAAGGAAGCATTGAAAAAGATATATGAATTGGGAAATGAATTGTTTACGGGGGACATAGAACTCATGCGTATTTTGTTCAGAGAAAGTGATGTGATGGAGCTTTCTGAAACCATTCACCTTTCAAATTTACTTCATGAGCGGCTCCAATGGTTCGCAGGTTTTTTGCAGAGAAGATATGAAAAAGGCGAAGTACGTAAAATGAACTTTGAAATCGCAGCTAGACAGTTCATGTCTATGAGTATACAGGATATTGTAAGCAAATTGATCAATATTGAATTATTAAGCGACCTTTCCAGAGATATTACCAGGGAACAAATTATTGATCATATGCTCGATTTATGGAACCCCTTGACATCATAATCGTGTCAAGGGGTTTAATAGGAAATTAAATTCAACAACCGGTTAATGAAATTTAAATTGCTGACGAAAGCTGAGGTTATTATAATGTCTGAAACGATTAAAATTCATGTACTGCACTGCGGCCAAGTTCAAACCGACATGGCTCTGCCATTTAACCAAAACACACTCAACCCTATTGCTTTTACAGGGATTTTCAGGTCAAAAAAATATCAGAATAAGCTGCCTGTTTCCGCTTATTTAATCGAACATCCTAAGGGCCTCGTATTAATTGATACCGGTTGGCACACCGATGTACGTAAAGATCAGCGCAAATACATGGGTAGAATTCATTACCAAATTAATAAAGCTATTCTTCCAGAAGGTCAGGCAATTGATGAACAACTTCAGAATTTGGGTGTGAAAATAAAGAATTTAGATTATGTCATTTTAAGCCATCTCGATATTGATCATGCGAGCGGTATTAAACTGGTAAGCAAAGCTAAGAATATTTTGACTAGTGACATTGAATGGGAAGCCGCGCCCAAAAGCAAACATCGCTACTTACAACATATGTGGGAAGGAGTCCCGATCAGGACCTTCTCTTTTAAACCATCAGAATATGGTCCACAACATCAGTCATTTGACTTATTTGGTGATGAATCTTTAATTTTTGTGCACACTCCTGGTCATTCCCATGGTTTGTCAGCTACTATTGTAAAAAATAACGGGAAATTTGTTCTCTTAACTAGCGATACAGGATATGCAAAAAAGTCTTGGGAGGAAATGATTCTTCAGGGTGTACTTGTTAATAAACAACAGGCCATTGAATCGTTGAAGTGGGTCAAACATATGAGTAATGAACCTAACTGTATAGAAGTGATCGCTAATCATGACCCAGACATTAAGCCGCATACGATTGTGTTATGATGAGTCATATCTTTGGGGGGCGTTAAGCAAAAGCCCATCCCGATGCCAATTGGAAATAAATCAACTTCCAAGCAATCGGTGATGGGCTCATTTGCATTAGTCAAATCGGTATACCACACTACAGTATTTTAGCTACCATTAGAAGTTTGAATTCATCTACCTTTGCGGCACCCTTTCGAGCAAGCCGCGACCGTACATTTCCCGAAACGGCTGCTCCTCCATATGGATATAGCCGATATAGCAGCCGCATTCTTTCATCCGACACGGGCGCTTGCCGCTCAGACCTTCCAAGCCATCCCTGTACAGATGCCCAATTACACGTCGATCCTGATAGCAATGCTTTACACGTCCATCGCCTTGAACATAAAATACATCCTCTCCGGCACGACATGCTCGCCCCTGACTGCTGTAATCCTGCAAATTCCATTGGAAATAGGGGTCGATTACAGCCAATTCGTCCATCTCGGCATCCGTATAATAATGGGGGCGATCCTTGTAGGCGTTGATCCACAAATAAACATCCTTTGGAAGTTGCGATCGTAAGGAACGAATAGCCGGAAATGCCTGTCTTAACCCGACGGTACCGACACTATAGGAAATACCAAGTTCATATAGCTTTATAGCCTGCGATATAAAAACTTGCTCTTTCGTCTCTCCAGGGTGATATGTAGCCCACAGCGCAGCAGTCTCCGGGTTCAGTTCTTGCGTCCAATCCAGCTTAGTCGATAGATTCGTCTGTACCGCCACTTTTTCCACATGCGCCATGTGGGAAAACTCAATCATGGTCTTGCGATACCAGGAATGAATTAAGGCTTCTCCATACGGATTAAAAAAAATAGAGAGACGATGCCCCAAAGCGCCCTGTTCCCGTACCCAATCAGCAAAACGTTCCAACTGGGCCCGATCCTTGTTCAACGTTTCCCGACTATCAACGTTTTTACTGAACGGGCAGTAAGGACAAGCATAGTTGCAAGAGGTCAACGAACCACGATAATATAAGGTCGCTCTCATGCGCCTACATATCCTTCCATGCGCTCACGTACTGACGTGGAGATCATCCAGTCCCCAATCGCATCGGAATAGGCCATTCCTTCCTCTGTAAGTCGCAGCGTACCCTCCTCGACGACAGCCATACCAGATTCCAGCAGCAACGACATTCCTGTAAAATCGTCCGACAGGGATACACCGAAGCGCTCTGCATAGGCCGATAGCTCCAAACCTTCACGATGAAGAAGCGCCTTTAAGATAAAGCGTCGCTTACTCTCATCCACATTTAA
Organism: Paenibacillus sp. FSL R7-0340; assembly: GCF_038002205.1. Classification (NCBI taxonomy): domain Bacteria; kingdom Bacillati; phylum Bacillota; class Bacilli; order Caryophanales; family Paenibacillaceae; genus Paenibacillus; species Paenibacillus sp. FSL R7-0340. The sequence continues at coordinate 2,784,985 of NZ_JBBOBY010000001.1, read as the reverse complement.
AATAAAGCCGTAGTCAGCCAGATCATGACGTTCCGCAGCAACATAATCTGCGATAATACTACGCGTAGCTGCTGCACTAACACCATAACGGCTAGCATAGTGGACATTGCGTGTATAGGAGCGTGCACCACACCCCAGACCGGCCATACCTTCCTCCTGACAACTGTAGGGCAAAAGCTCTTTGCTGGATATACCATCATTTTTAGCAAAACGGCGCATAGAATATTGTACATATCCTGCCTGTTTGAGCCGTTCACGCGCCACTTCATACAAAGTAAGGCGAATATCATGATCCAGCCCGGTATAGCCTGGCTTTAAAATCGTATTTTCTCGAATATATAACGGGTAAAGAAAAATCTCTCCTGGCGAGTAAGACAGTGCTTCCTCTAAAGAATACAGCCAGGTTTCCACCGTTTGACCAGGCAGGCCATAGATCAGATCCACGTTCAGCAAAGGAAAGTTGTATTCCACCAGCCGCTCAAGTGCTTCTCTAACAAGTTTTGGCTTCTGAGGTCGGTATATGGCGGCACTTTCTGATTCCACAAAGCTCTGAATTCCCATGCTGACACGATCTGTCCCGCGGCGCTTGAGCACCTCCAACCTATCCTCAGTCACAGTATCAGGAGAGGTTTCCACCGAAATAGAAGCTCGTTTAGGGTCCAGTCCCATTATATTTTCCGCAATGTCAAACAAACGCTCCACCAAAGGAGCCTCCAGTAAGGTCGGTGTACCGCCGCCGATCGCAAAACGCGAAAAAGGCCGACGGCCCATAATTGGTGCCCATTGCTTGGCTTGTCTTTCTAGCGCATCCACATACTCCTTATGTACATCCAGACGCTTGTCCGGCAAAGTGAAGAGATTACAAAATCCACAGCGAGCCGCGCAAAATGGAATATGCATATACAAAAAATTGCTTTCTAACTCCTCCTTCTCCCACAACTCCTGCAACGAGAGCGGTGTATCAAACGGGCGATAGGCCGTTTTATGTGGGTAAGAGTACAGATAGGAGCGATAGGGAGCTTCACGGATCGTGCGTGCCCATTCAACAGGAGTTTCAGGCCACTGAAACCTAGACGGTGTTAAGTTTGTATCTATCTCCTGGGCTGCCGCACCCGTTGGATGCGAGTGATTCAGATTCATGGCTTTCATTTCTGCTCCTTCCTCGCGCTGGATTGATTTCTTGATTTTTTACCAGTGCAATCTATATTTCTATTTGCTCTATAATATAAATTCGCGGTAAGGCACATTCCAGACTACCTCATGCGCCAGACGATGTCCTTCATAGCCGTCTTCCCCATAAGCTGTACCATGATCGGAAAAAACCATACAAAACGTTTTGCCCCGATTTCGTAAGGCATCAAACAAACGTCCAAGTTCACCATCCACATACCGCAAGGCTGCCCGTTGAGACTCCACTGAATCTTTAGCAGAGCCCTTCACAAAATAATGATTTGGCCCATGAATCGCTGATACATTCAGAAACAAAAACAAGCGCTGCGACGGGTCTGTATTCCCCAACAGTTTCAGAGCATGATTCACCTGATTCTCCGTCGAACGGGGGTTGGTAACGCCAAAGTTCATACGCCAGTAGCTTTCTTGAAAATATCCAGGCAGCACCTTGGCAAGCTTATTTTTCTTCGTGAAAAAAATAACGCCGCCGATACAGATGGTCCGATAACCTTCACCCTCTAGCCCGGACACAATATCCGGGGCATCGAACAGCCAGGTATGTGGATGCGTACGCAGTCCCGTATCCTTTGTGTGAAACAGTCGGATATGTGAAGTCTTATCCGTATTCGCCGGAGTCGGCAAAAATCCGCCAAAAAAAGCATGATGTGCAGCATAGGTAAAGCTCCCCGGTGTATGGCGCTTTTCCCACGACCCGGAGCCACACAAATTCGGACAGTTCTCTTCCTCCAGCTTTGCTACATCATAACGCAGGGTATCCAGCGTAATCATGACAATATCATGAGAGCCGACAATTTGGTTCATATCAGTCATATCTGTCTTTCCTTTCCCTAACCACGCTCCTATTAGCGAGGTGCTGCATTTCCCATTCATACGGATTCCAACCCTGATGTTCAACCCGGTACAGCAAATCACCGAACGGATTAACATCCAACACATAGGGACGACCCCCATGAGCCGGAACAAGCACATCCAGCCCAGCGACCATGGACGCCGGAAAAACACTCATAGCAGCTTTCGCAGTAAGCTGGACCGATTCCACCGTACTCTGTGGTAATCCGGCTTCCTTCAGCGAGAGCCGCTCATTACGCAAATGCAAATTGGTAATGGGACTGTGGCTCAAACGCAAAACCGCATGGCAAGCTTCTGATCCGCACACGAGTTGACGCACATCATAAACACGCCCGTTCAGGGTCGCTTTGGGAATCCAGCGCTCCACATGTACCCCTTCCAGGCATAGCCAGTTAAGGATAGCATGAATGTCCTGCTTATTCGTATAACGACGTAATCGTCCGGCATTATAATACACGCGCTGTCCGTGTATGATTTCCGTTCCAATCGTGGTCACCGCCAGTTCCGCGTGTGTATGGGGATGTACCTGATAGGCCATGACACCAGAAGCACCGGACCCACAAAATATTTTCACAAATACGCGGTGAAACCCGCTCTCCTTCATTGCCGTGTGCAGATCATCAACATCACGAAATGCACCACCTGAAGATGCAAGTACTGGCGGGACCCTTATGTCTGCCTTGCCTAAATCGGCGCTACAACGCCGTTTGTCGAACATCACGGCCACTTCCGCCGGATCATTCATCCAGTGTGACGAGGGCCAGAGCAGAGCCACTTCATCCCGCAGCCAGGCCAGCAGACGGCAATAGCCCCGGAACCATTGTGCCGGGTGCCAAATACGACCGTGCTGCTCCTGCAGACGTCGCGCTTCTGCCGCCGCTATACCTGTGCCTTGTGTCCATTCGGGCCATGGCAACAGAGAATCGTCTCCCTCAACATCCGAGGCGCCCAGAGCAATCAACTCACGCTCTACCTCAAAGTTTTCGCCCGGTGCATCCAGACGAAGCAGCGAACCACTGTCCATCTGCCCCGCCAGTAACTGATCAATGCTCTCTTGCACAAAAGAACTGCCATTCACGCTATCCTGCGTAGCTCGTGCAGCTATTCGCAACATCAGCTCGCTCAGACCTTGTTTCTGCCGAATAGCTTCCAGCACATTCTTATAGGAAACCTCCAGAGCGGGCGGAAGCTTTAATCTGCTTCGCGCCTCCTGCAGCCCGGTAGTTCGACGATTCCCCGGATTACCGAACAAGATAAACGGCTCGCTGACATTACAGTCTGACATCCTAACCATAGAGCCGCCTCACTTTAGATCATTTTAATTTTGAAAACAGTCCGTTTTAGAAATCCATTTAACAAATTACTCAGTCAGTGATGGATAGCGCCAATCATCTTCCTCATCCGCTTCTTGTTGATCTTCCACGTTCACAGATAGACCCGAGCTTTTCCAACGTTGCATCATTTCACTAGACATATAATGATAGCTCAAATCCAGATGCTTCAGCCCTTTTATACTTTCACTAGCCAGCAGCGCTTCTGCACCTTTATCAGACAACGTACCTTGTGAGAGATCCAGCACTTCCAGCTGTCCAATCACAGGGGCATTAGCTGCTGCAATTGCAATTTCATCCTGTATTTCACTATCTTTGAGTCCCAAGTATGTAAGTTTGGGAAAAGGATTGCTGTCCAAGAACGGCAAAATATCATTGAGGTTACCGTCAAAACCATAGTCCTCGACACCCAAATACAGTTCCAGCTTGCGTAGTTCAGGCAGTTCGGCATTACGTATTTGCTGAAGAACCCTCACAGGCAGGCCACCACAGATAATAACCAATTCCTGAAGATGGCTATGACGAAGCGGCTCCAAGCTCAGGTCCTGGCTTCCTTTGATATGAAAGGACTCCAATGCTGGAAACGCTTCTAACAACGGGGACAGATTCGTCTGGTTAATCCATGAAACCTCACACTCATCATATTCCATATCACCAATAAACAGTTTGCGTATCTTAGGGAATTGATCTTTGAGCTTCACTAACACTGGGATAAAATCCTCTGGTGAACTTTCATAGGCGCCGCCCCAATCTCCAATGATGAGATCAGTAATTTGCGCGCTCTCCGGCTTGGCTGCCAGTTCCTCAATAGATTTAGCCATCGTTTGGCCATTCTCATAAGCTTCATAATCCACTACCAATTTCACTTCCATCTTACAATTCCTCCGATCGCTTGTCTGAGATCTCGTAAACTATCTATTTCCAATTTAGTCTATCCTATTCTACCAATGTTCGTCAAAAATAGTCCCGCTTCGACATCAATCCTATGTAAAATGTGCTCAATGAAATAAAAACAAGACAGCCCGCTAAGCAGGCTGTCTTGCATATTCACAATAAACTTCTACTATTATATAGTACGTGAGTTTAGAGCCAAATTATTGGCTAATTGTAATCGGTGAGTTATCGGACAGCAATGCCAGATTATTCACGATCACATTCTCCTCATTGCTCAAACCACTGGTAACGAGTGTTTGGGAACCTGCCGTCTGAACAGTCTTCACTTCCTTACGTTTCGCATGGTCTCCGTTTACAACATATACATATTCTTTTCCTTGATCCTTTTGAACTGCCGCAGTAGGAACCACAATGCCTTCTTGTGCATTGGCAGCGACAAAGCTGATATCAGCCAACATACCGGATTTCAGTTTCGTGTCTGGATTCGCTACTGAGATTTTTACAGGATAGCCTTTTCCACTTGCATCCAACGGGCTTACATTTTTAACTGTACCTGTTGTTACAATGTTGGAAGCTGCAACACGAACCTGTACCTTGTCACCTGCTTTTACATTGTTGATCTGTTCCGCTGGAACATAGATCAAAGTATTGACTGTACTCAGATTAGCGATGACCAGTGCAGGAGACTGAGCGGATACCATTTCGCCCACTTCTGCATTTTTCGTACCCACAATACCATTGATCGGTGATGTAACAACGGTGTCATCCAATGCATCCTGAGCAATGTTCACATTCAGCTGAGCCTGCTTAAAAGATTGTTGGCTGGACTCGATAACCGCAGTATTTTGAGATACTTTGAGCTGATTTTGCGCATTACTGTAACCGCTATTGGCATTACTATAGCTATTTTTTGCTGAATCATAGCTGTTGCGAGCTGTAGTTAGGGCCTTCTGCGCAGCTACCAACTGATCTTGCGCATTAGCCTGAGCATTTTGTGCATTATTGTAAGCCGCTTCCGCATTCACAACTGCTGTTTTGGCTTGTTCTAATTGTGCTTGGGTACTCGCACCTGCATCAAATAGACTTTGTGTGCGTGTTACATTTTTCTGTGCATCTGCCAAAGCTTGCTGCGTTTGTTTCACCGTATTGGCTGCCGAGGAGACACCATGTGTTGCTTGTTCTACGGCTGTAGTGGCTTGATTAATAGCCCCCTGTGCCTGATTGATTGCGCTTTGGGATTGAATCACGCCGCTCTTGGACTGCACTAAGCCCGAGTTTGCTTGAACCATCGTAGATTCGTGGGATGCTTGAGCGGTGCTTACTCCGGCTGCTGCCGCAGCTGCTGCGGCGCGGGCTTTCGCAACATTATTCCGCATGTCCTTATCATCAAGCTTGAACAGTACTTGACCCTTTTTAACCTCGGTGCCAATATCCACAGGCAGTTCAACCACTTTGCCGCCCACTTTAGGCACGATGTTCACCGTCTCCGAAGGTGTTACGGTTCCTGTATAAATATTTCCCTGTCCGATAATTCCCTGCTGTGCTTGGCTGATTTTAACCGGAACGACCATATCCTGAGCCGCCCCGCTATTACTGGAGCAGCCTGCCAGCACTGCGCCGCCGAGCACTAAAGCCGCTAATGTACTTTCTACTCTCAATATTTTCATGATAATTCCCTTTCTTTCTGTCCGTGGAAATAATGTAAGCCATCCAGTCGTATTTTATAGTTCTTTGGTTATGCTTCCGGCTGTGTCTTTGCTTTCTTCCTCTGAATAAACAAAAAGATTAGTGGAATCGTGCAAAACAGCGGTATGGATGAAATGAGGAACGTATCCCCAATTCCTCTTGATGTAGCATCCAGTGTGATTAAACTACTTATGGATGACATCCATGAGCTGCCCAATGTCGCTTGTAGCGTATGAGCCGAGTCTGGTGTAATGGACTCCGAAATTTGCTGGGCATGAGCAGCCGAACGGCTTTGCATAATGGCGGTTAGCACCGCAATCGCCATAGATGCAGCCACAGTACGTACCAGATTGGACGCTGTAGACGCATTGGCTACCTTGCTCGGATGAACGGCATTCATGCCGACCGTGGACAATGGCATCATGCAAATACCAATTCCCAGACCCCGTAATGCCATTACGGTTTCCAACCAGGCATGCGAAGTATCTGGCGTAAGCTGGTGAAGATGATAGGTCATAAAGCTGGTTAGCGTCAGACCCACAAGTCCCAAAGGCACAATGCCGAACTTATCGAACAGCTTCCCGGCAATAGGCATCATAGCCGCCATGGCAATGGCCTGTGGAATGAGGATAATACCGGTATCAATCGGTGACACACGCTGGATATTTTGCAAAAACAACGGTGTTAGGAACGTTCCTCCGTACATCCCCATCATGACCAGACTGGAAGCAATGACACTAATCGTATATTTTGAATTCTTGAATAATGAGATTTCAATTACCGCATTATCCTTGCCGCTTTCTACATAGATCAGAAAAACAAGTGCCCAGAAAGCAACAAACAGCAAGGATACAATTCCAAAAGAAGTCCAGCCATCACGCTGTCCGTTTGTCAGTGCGTACAAAAGTGTTCCGGCACAAGTTGCGGCCAGCAAAAAGCCCGGTAGATCAAACGGCTTCGGCTCTACTTTAGGCGGTTCTTTGATTAGAAGAATAACCATTAAAATTGCAAATAAAGCAACTGGCACACTGACAATAAACAAGAACCGCCAGTTAAACCACTCAATTAAATATCCGCTGAGCGTAGGCCCTACAGCCGGCGCTGCCATTGCGGCGATCCCCCATATACCAAGGGACATACCGATTTGTTCACGCGGCATAATTTTGTAAATAATCGTCATACTCAGCGGCATAATAACACCACCGCCCAGACCAGCCAGCACCCGTGCTGCGATCAGGGAAGAATCACTCCATGCAAAAATACATATTCCCGTTCCCAGCGAAAACACGCTGAGCGCAAGAATCAAAAACTTTTTGTATCCGAGGCGCTGCTCCATATATCCGGTAATCGGTACAATTACACCAGATGCAAGCGTGTAACCTGTAATAACCCACTGAATACGTGTCGTCGTAGATCCTAAATCCGTCGTCAATCTAGGAATGGCGACATTGATCAGACTGTTGTTCAGAATGGCGACAAAGGCGCCTAAAACGATAGCGAAAAAGGCAAGCCAGCGTTCTTTGGAAGAATCTGTCGAAGGAGCAGCAGCAATATCATTGGCAGCCACATGGACCCCTCCTTTTTAAGGTGTATGAATTTTTACTTCCACGTTCGTTCCAGGGATAAGCTTCATATCCTTCGGCTTGTTCACAGCAATCTCTACAGGCACACGCTGAGTCACCTTGTTAAAGTTACCACTTGTGTTCACTGCAGGAACGAGTGAGAACACGGCGTTGGAGGCTTCGCCCACTTTACGAACTTTACCCTGAATCACCTGGTCACCTGCTGCATCAAGCGTAATATCAACAAGCTGTCCTGGTTTAATACGGTTAATATCGGTTTCTTCAATGTTCGTGGATACGTACAAGCTGTTCATATCCACCATAGTTGCAACAGCACTACCCGGCGATCCGATTTCATGCTCTTTCGAATAAATCTTAATAACGGTTCCGTTGATCGGCGCGCGCAGTACGGACTTGCTGATCATACTCGCATCCAGCCCCGATACATCCTGCTCGGCAATCGGTTCGTTACGCTGAACAACATCTCCTTCTTCCACATCAATGTGGCTAATTTCTCCGGAGATTTGCGGCATTACCTTATATTGATCGGCTTGAATGCGCGCATCGTCACTTTTAACAAAGTGTGTTGCCTGATACCAATAATAGTAGCCAATAGCTCCACCGCTCAGAATGAGCAGTACAATGAGGATTGGCAATACAGTTTTCTTACTCACTTCTTCCACCCCTGTTGTCCAAAAAATTTTATTATTCAACGCTAATATTTTAAAATTGAAATATTAGGCCATTAAACCAAATAGAGAACGTAAATAAACACATGGCAACATTCCATGCAAAAGACAGGACTAACTTTATGTACATAGGACAATCTGATCCATGATCCACAAACCGTCTTTTTATATTTAAATATTTTCATATAACTATTGTACATTGAAATATTATAGATATATTTATCTATTCAGGCAACATAAATTTTCAGTTTTTTCATAATTTTTTTTCATAAAAAAGAGCCTTGTTTCCAAGGCTCTTTCACGAAAAGGGATAGTTTACAATTAAAGGGTTACACAGTAACGTTATGAGAAAGGCGTAGGTACAGCTGACCGTTGTTTGCAGTTTTTCGCCCCCTGCCCTTCCTTCGTGTTCCTATTCATTCTATTCCCTTGAGAAGCTTGCTTTTCCATGCAACCCCCGCAACGGCAGCGTTCTGTTGTCCCATGTACATACTCTTTGGAATCCCGTAATAGCAGCACGTAATCCAGAGATTGCTGTAAAGAAGAAGGTCCCGGAATGAAACGGACCTTCTTGCCTTCTAGCAGACAATATACCTCAATAAGCTGAGGAAGAGCTCCAAATGCATAATAACAAAATACATTTGTCATATGTTGGAACGTACTAATAACGTTAGGGTTATAGTCAACGATGTACTTTTGAATGAGCAGGGAATCTGCTTCTGCTGATAGTTGCCAAGCAGCCTGAACAATAAGCGAAATATTGACCTCTAACTCAGGCACAGACGTACAAAATTGTTCATACAGCATTACAGGTACCAGCAAGTCATTATTTAAGCCACAAATTTTTGACAACTCACCTGACACTTTATTTTTGACATCCCAATAATGGAACAAAGATTCAAAGCTGTCTGACTGCTTGGGCCACCATTTCTCCAGCACATACTGGACAGGGACTTCCCGCCGCACTTCTACTTCCATTCCAAAGTATTCGTTCAGCGCATGCCCTATTGCATATTGAACCCGTTGCCGCCAATTCCAACCCTCACGCCCTCTTTTCCTCTGTGATTGACGAATTGGCTGTGGAGTTCTCCACATCTCCTCAAGCTGATAGTCGTGCAGAAGAGGAAAGGCGCTTAAGCCATCGCTATTGCGCATACCTATCCCTCACTCTCTTCTCAGGACACCCCAATACCCGCCTGTGCAAATTGTCTTCCGTAAGCTCGGCAATTCTCCTTATCATCATCCAATGGATTAAATTCAATCTTCAGACTCTCCTGAATGACCGATGCGCCGCGTTCTTTGACTTTTTCCTCTACCAAGTCCACTGCGCCACAGAATTGCGTATAAGATGTATCTCCACTGCCAAATACTGCGGTCTTTTTACCAGACAAATCAAGCTCGTCTAGTTCCTCGTAAAAATCCAAAAATTCATCAGGAAGCTCACCATCTCCCCATGTATATACACCCAGTAGGAACCCGTCATATGCGAGCAGTTCTTGCGCGCTGCAATCATACGAAGCCTTCAACTCCGCCTCGTGCCCTGCCTGACGGACGCCCTCGGCGATCAATTCCGCGATTTCCTCTGTATTACCTGTCAAACTGGCATAAGCAATCATGATTTTACCCAAGTTCATCCCTCACCTTTATTTGAAATATGGGATGCTTTCACTCCCTGTTACTCAAATAATATTTGATAATGATTCTCATTGTCAAATGTTAATTTCAAAAACTAGGTTTAATCTTATGGAAATATACGCAAAACAGCCGCATTACATGCGGCTATTGGCAGATAAACTCTATGGATAAACAAATTATTAGTTACAACATAGGTCATTACCTTATAATGCGCTCCGCCAACATGAATCCACGCTTCGGCAGAAGCTTCGAACGAAGGCTTCGTCTACCACAAAACGCTGGCTACAGGTAGTTTAGGCAGTTTGTGTTTAATTAAGTGGAACTTCAGCTGTGTTGATAAAAAAATATTATGTACGTACAATACAATCCGTTTTTCATTATTATGATAAAAAACGGATGGTTGTACGTACAAGTGGGATTGATTTCATTTTAATATGGAAGCGCTATAATTACAAGTACATCCTAGAAAAAATATTTTGGACCATTTGACTACTTACTTATTTATGTAATCATTCGATTGTTGCTGAGGTTTGTTGTACAATAGACTCCATATGGGGATTTCTGTGCAGCTTGCTGCCTGAATCCTGAATTGACTGCTGAAGGATGGATTGTACATGTATGTAGCACAAGAATGGAAAGACTATGAAGTAATGGATACAGGCGGTGGTGAAAAACTGGAACGTTGGGGTGATATTGTCCTGCGTCGTCCCGATCCGCAAATCATATGGCCTTTGGCCCAGGAAACAGCCGAATGGCGTAATGTTCATGGACATTACCACCGTAGTTCCTCCGGTGGTGGCAACTGGGATATGAAAAAACCTATCCCCGAGCGCTGGACAATTAGCTATGGACCGCTTAAATTCCACATTAAACCGACCAGCTTCAAGCATACCGGTCTTTTTCCAGAGCAAGCAGCGAACTGGAGCTGGATGATGGATAAAATCAAAGGCGCAGGCAGACCAATTTCCGTACTGAACCTGTTTGCATACACGGGAGGAGCCACGACTGCTGCTGCGTATGCTGGAGCTAGTGTAGTTCACGTGGATGCCGCCAAAGGCATGGTGCAGTGGGCAAAGGAAAACGTTCAATTGTCCGGTCTGGCTGACCGTCCGGTACGCTTCATTACGGACGACGTATTCAAGTTCGTGCAACGAGAACAACGTCGGGGCAACCGTTATGATGCCATTATTATGGACCCTCCTTCTTACGGACGCGGACCAAACGGAGAAACTTGGAAGCTTGAAGAAAGCTTATACCCGTTTCTCGAATCCTGCATGAGCATTATTTCAGATCAACCGCTGTTCATGCTGATTAACTCTTATACTACAGGTATTTCGCCTACTGTATTGCGCAACATGCTGAGCATGACCATGCAACAAAAGTACGGCGGCCAAATTAGCGCTGGTGAAATTGGATTGCCGATCACACGCTCGGGATTGAATTTGCCTTGTGGTATTCTCGGACGCTGGGAGGCTTAAATTCCTCTTATGACTCAAAATGAACTTACCCGGCATGAGCATGCACAGCCGAATATTCCTGTCCTCTATGAGGACAATCATGTTTTGGCGGTTGTAAAGCCTGTCAATGTTCCAACGCAAGAGGATGCCAGTGGTGATCCTGATCTGTTGTCTTTACTCAAGGAAGATCTAAAAATTAGACACAATAAGCCTGGTAACGTTTTTTTGGGTTTAGTTCACAGACTGGATCGGCCTGTAGGTGGAGCCATGATTTTTGCTAAGACGTCCAAAGCTGCTTCTCGCCTGTCTGAGTCGGTTCGAAGTCGTCATTTTCACAAACTGTATACAGCAGTTCTGAATGGCGTTCCTACGGCCCCACAGGGCCGTCTAACCCATTATCTGCTAAAGGATAGCCGTACCAACACGGTTCAAGCGGTTCGGCCTGGCACGGCTGGTGCGAAGGAAGCCATTTTGGAGTACCGCATGATCGGACAAGCAGATGGACTCAGTCTCGTGCAGATTAAGTTGCACACCGGACGCTCACACCAAATTCGTGTGCAAATGCAGGCGATCGGCTGTCCCCTCTACGGTGACCAAAAATATGGCGGTAATCTGAGCCGGCCCGGTCAACAGCTCGCGCTCTGGTCCTTACTCGCTGGAGCACCGCATCCGGTTAGCAAGGACGATATGAGATTTCACTCGTTACCTCCAGTCCAATTTCCATGGAATGAATGGCCCCGGTCGCTTTATGAGAACATGATTACGTCTGAAATTTGAACCGGAAAGCCCTGCCCTATCTGGATATCAACATCTTCAACCCCATTTGCACAAAGAACCTGCAACGCATGTAAACAAACATGCATTGCAGGTTCTTTTTTTTGCAGAAAATTAAATTAATGCGTCATCCCATCCTTTTATGACGAGGAAGCCACGGACTGCCCCTTCTTGCTGTTTACCAGCTGTTGACGGGGATGGGCGTTTTGTGCATTCGTATTTTTGATGAAAAACGCTAAAATCAGAGCGGCCACACTCAACACTGTTGCAATGATAAAAGCCGAGTTAATCCCATAAATTGTAGCTTGGTTGCCTGCAGCCAGCATCCCCGCTTTATCTGTCACGGTCAGTCCCTCAGATGTAACAATCGATGTCAAACGGTTGCTGCTCTGTGTTGACATCACTGTCACCAGAATTGCCGTCCCAATCGAGCCAGAAATCATACGCAGCGTGTTACTCATCGCCGTACCATGTGCATTCAATCGTTGCGGAAGCTGATTCAACCCGGCTGTTTGGATCGGCATCATCAGCAACGACATCCCGAACATCCGCACCGTATAATTAATTAACAGTGTCATATAGGTGGTTGTTTCGGTCAACCGTGTAAATTCCCAAGTCGTTATAGCCATGATCAGCAAGCCAATTACAGACAACCAGCGTGCTCCGATTCGGTCAAAAATAGCCCCCGTTACAGGAGACATGAGCCCCATCAGAATCGCTCCCGGTAACATTAGCATACCGGACTGGAGCGGTGTAAACCCCCGAATATTTTGCAAATAAATCGGAAGCAATATCATACCGGCGTACAAAGCCATCGTCACAATCACGTTAATGATTGTCGTCAAGCTGTACACATCGTATTTAAAGATACGGAACTCCAGCATAGGCTCATCTGCCTTCAGTTGGCGAACAATAAACAAAATAAGCGCAATAGTCCCAACGATAAGCGTAGACAGGACCGGAATACTTCCCCAACCCGATGTTCCTGCATCACTAAAGCCGTATAATATTCCACCGAAACCGAGCGTAGACAAAATGATGCCGGGAATGTCCAGCTTTGGCTTGGACTGCTCCGTTACATTTTTCAGAAAAATAAATCCGATCACAATCGAAATCACTGAAATCGGCAGGATGATCCAGAACAAAACCCGCCAGTCATAATGCTGTACTATATAACCGGATAAGGTTGGCCCAATGGCTGGAGCAAAACCCATCGCAATCCCCAAGGTTCCCATCGCCCGGCCACGACGCTCTATTGGGTAGATGTTCAAGATAACCACCATCATTAAGGGCATCATGATACCTGCTCCCGCGGCCTGAATAAGCCGACCGATCAGCAATATGCTGAAGCTTGGAGCTACAGCACATAACAGCGTGCCTATTGAAAAAATAGTCATCGCGCTAATAAACAATTTACGAGTGGAGAAACGGGCAATCAAGAACGCGGTCACCGGGATCAATACCCCATTCACGAGCATAAAGCCCGTACTAAGCCACTGAGCTATATTGGCATCTATATTCAAATCACTCATCATTTTCGGTAAAGCCACACTGATCAACGTCTGATTTAATATCGCTACAATCGCGCCAATCAACAGAGCGGCCACAATGGGTGCTCTGCGTACATTACCTGGTAGTGTCATTTGAGGACTGCTCAAGTTGATTCATTCCCTTCGGTGTTAATTTCATGATCATTTGTTTATGGATATCCAGGACCATCTCTAGCTGCTCCTTCGGGATGTCCAGAATGGGCAAGACGCGCTCCATCCACATGGCGTCTACTTTTTGCATGATATCTTTTCCTTCTGGCGTAAGCGTCAGCACTAAGGATCTACGGTCATGCTCATGCCGTCCGCGAGCAATATATCCCGCCTTGGTCAAGCGGTCAACTACCCCACTCATAGAGCTGCTTCCCACATGCGCTATGTCTGCCAGCTCGGATAATCCGATGTTGGGGCGTTTATTCAGAATTGCCAAAGCCATATGCTGAATGGCCGTCAGATCCAAATGCTGCTCCTCATTCCAGAAGGAATAAAATATCGTTTTGTTAACCTCCCTTACCGATTGAATAATCCGGTACACCTCAAGTCTGTCTTCCTCTCTATCACTCACTGGAACCATCCTTCTTTCTAATATCCAATTGACAATCCATATTCATATACATATACATATACATATACATATACATATACTAGAAACTATTTGCATACGAAATGTTATTTATTCATAACTATTATTTTATCATCTCTTATGTAAATGTCAACATTCACCCAAATATCACCTATACTTCAACACAAAAAAGCGCGGTATGAATACCACGATAGGTATTTACATCCGCGCACTCCTACTTACCTTAAAATGATAATCTGCTGCGTACAGCTACTTTTCATGTAGCCGCCATTCTAGTTATTCTGCTCGCTCTATTGGTTCCTTTACTCCCTCAGCCTCACTTGTCATTACTGAAGTTTTCGCCTTCGTTGTAATTTTCCCCAACAAATAAACCAGCAAATTTTGATTGTGCTGAGAAATTCGGTTTAGTGCAGAACCCAGAAAATCATCCCGGATTCGCAATCCACGCTCTACTTCTTCTCTCCCTTGATCCGAGATAACAATCCATACAATTCTACGGTCCTTTACGTCTCTGAAACGGGTGACCAGTCGATTCCGCTCCATCCGATCCAGCAGCATCGTAACCGCGGCTGGTGTGGTGGCGAGATATGGGATTAGTTGAGACGGTTTCATACGGCCGTATTCGTTCAAAACCTCCAGCACCGTAAGTTGAGCTTCCGTTAGTGATGGAGCCAGCTGCTGCTCCATATGAACCTTATAATCCTTAGCCATTCTGGACCAGATTTTCGCAAATTCGGTCGTTTGCATTTTGCCTCACTCCTTTAAATAACAGGGTCAGTAAAAGCATCAAAGTTACCGTATGGGCCACCGTCCGGATTGTATTTCATCACATTAAATTTTCGCCATTCAGCCCCGGTTTCCTGCCGTTTTTGGAGCACGAAATGAAAAGGGGAAGGAAGTCTCACTTCGGTTTTGAAGGCTGGTCAGGGTTCGACAGCATGACGGCAAAAAGGTCCTCATTCGTGCCGGAATGGCACGAGAGGACCTCTCTTTTTCGAGCTAAAAAGCGCTTGACTTTCCTATTATTCTATGGACTGAGAAGCTTGCGGCTCACTACGCAGCAGCACATTCACAATTTCGTCCTTCTTCTCCACTGGAGCTAGCAGCTTGCCTGTATCCTTTCGGTCGGTCAAAGGGGCCTTTTCCGAAAGGAAGGACATCGTTTGTCCTTCTGCTGTGATTGCAAATAATTGAACAGCTTCACGGCAATAGAAGGCAGCCACGATTCGAGTTCCATTCGAACGTACTCGTTTGCCTTCCTTGAACTCAAAGGTGGTGATACCTTTGCCGCCTCTTCCCTGTGTAGGATAATCCAGCAGAAGCGTACGCTTACCATAACCGGACTCGGTCAGCACCAACACTTCTCCTTCATCCTCTTCTACCCACAACGCCGCGATAATTTCATCGCCTTCGGCTAGCTGTATACCTTTGACACCAGCCGAGACGCGCCCCATCGCATTAACCTCTTGCTCCTTGAAGCGTATACTCATACCCGCGCGGGTAATCAGCATAATATCCTGGGTACCCTCGCTTAACGTTACCGATAACACCTCATCGTCCCCTGCTACTTTGCAGGCGGCTACGGCACTGGAACGTTTTGTAGCATATTCTTTTAATTCTGTACGCTTTACTTGGCCCTTCTTTGTTACAAATACCAGGCTTTTTCCTATTTCCTCGATGTTTTTGAGCGGAATAACACTTACGATACGATCTTCCTTCGATAACGGAATAACGTTGACAATTGGTGTGCCCGGCTCTTTCCACTTATACTCTGGCACCTGATGTACAGGCAATAAAAAGTATTGTCCACGCTGGGTGAAGACGAGCAATATGTCCAGCGTATTCACATCAAGCAATTGGGTAACGTAATCCCCTTCTTTAACACCAGAACTTGAACGTTCCCCGCCTGAACGAGTGAATGACAACATACTTGTGCGTTTCACATAGCCATCTTTCGAGAGTGTCAGCAGCACATCCTCTGCTCCCACCATGACTTCCAGGTTCACCTTAATCTCTTCTACCTCGCCCTGGATATCTGAACGACGGTCAATGCCGTACTTTTCGCGAATTTCCAACAGTTCCTTGCGAATCAGGCTGATCAGCTTGCGATCACTTTCCAGAATAGAACGATATTGCGCGATTTTTTTCTGGATGTCCCCCAGTTCTTTTTCAAGCGTGGTGATTTCCAGATTGGTGAGACGGTACAACTGCAAAGTCAAAATAGAATCTGCCTGACGTTCGCTAAAACCAAACATCCATTGCAAATTATTTTGCGCGTCCTGGCGATTTTTGGAAGCTTTAATGGCTGCAATGACCTCATCCAGAATGTTCAGCGCCTTGACCAAACCTTCCAGCACATGGGCACGATCCTCTGCCTTTTCCAGTTCATACTGGATACGGTGAGTGACAACTTCGCGTTGATGGGCGATATACGCTTCCAAAATGGACTTTAGCCCAAGCTGATGTGGCGCTTTGTTCACAATAGCTACCATGTTGAAGTTATATGCCACCTGTAGGTCGGTTTTTTTCAGCAAATAAGCTAAAATCCCTTCCGCATCGGCTTCCTTCTTCAGCTCCACAACAATGCGCAAACCATTTCGTCCGCTTTCGTCACGAACCTCGGCAATCCCTTCCACCTTTTTCTCCAGACGGATATTCTCCATGGCGGTTACGAGCCTTGATTTGACGATCTGGTATGGGATTTCGGTAATGACTAGCTGCTGCTTACCTCCGCGCAAGGACTGAATTTCCGTTTTGGAACGAATATAAATACGTCCTTTTCCCGTACGGTAAGCGTCCTTGATGCCTTCGCCACCCATAATGAGTCCGCCAGTCGGGAAATCAGGACCTTTGATAAAGGTCATAATCTCTTCCAGCTCAATCTCTGGCTTTTCCATCACCGCAATGCTGGCATCAATAACTTCGCGTAAACTATGTGTAGGGATCTCTGTCGCAAATCCCGCCGAGATCCCACTGGAACCGTTCACCAACAAATTTGGATAACGAGACGGCAACACAACGGGCTCTTTGGCCGAGTTATCAAAATTGTCCTTGAACAAAACCGTACGCTTTTCAATATCGCGCAGCATTTCCATTGCGATCGGAGACAAGCGAGCCTCCGTATAACGCATAGCTGCCGCCGGATCATCATCCTGGGAGCCCCAGTTACCGTGACCGTCCACCAGCACGTGACTCATTTTCCAAGGCTGCGCCATCCGTACCATGCCGTCGTATATCGACGAGTCACCGTGGGGGTGGTAATTACCCATAACGTCCCCAACGGTTTTGGCCGATTTACGATATGCTTTATCCGGCGTATTGCCCGAATCGTACATTGCATAAAGAATACGACGTTGTACGGGTTTTAATCCGTCCCGTACGTCGGGTATCGCCCGATCCTGAATAATATATTTGGAATATCGGCCAAAGCGGTCACCGACCACTTCCTCCAGAAAAGCTGGCAAAAACTGCTCCGATAAGCTCATGTATACACCTCTTTTGATAGCACTACTCTACGTATTCCGTAAAATCTACGTTTTCCACGATCCAGCGCTTGCGCGGATCCACCTTATCACCCATCAAAGTGGACACCCTGCGTTCAGCCTTGGCTGCATCCTCTATCTGAACGCGTAGCAAGGTGCGTGAATCGGGATTCATCGTTGTTTCCCATAACTGATCAGGGTTCATTTCCCCAAGTCCTTTATAGCGCTGAAGCTCAAAATTTCGTCCAAATTCTTTTAAATAATTATCAAGCTGCTCGTCAGTCCAAGCATAACGCACCGTTTCGAGCTTACCCGACTTTCGAGTTATTTTATACAATGGCGGTTGAGCAATAAATATGCGTCCTGCATCAATAAGCTCTTTCATGTACCGATAAAAGAACGTCAACAACAGCACTTGAATGTGCGCACCATCTGTATCTGCATCGGTCATAATGATGATTTTGGAATAATTGCTGTCTTCCAGCGAAAACTCTGTTCCTACTCCCGCACCAATAGCTGCTGTAATAGCACGGTACTCATCATTCTTCATAATATCCGCCAGTTTGGATTTTTCCGGATTCATCGGCTTGCCCTTTAGCGGCAATATGGCCTGAATTTTGGAATCCCGTCCCTGCTTGGCTGATCCTCCAGCCGAATCGCCTTCCACAATAAACAACTCATTACGTGTAAAATCCTTGGACTGCGCAGGCGACAATTTACCATTCAAATTGGAACTTTCACTGCGTTTTTTGCCGGAACGCATTTCATCCCGAGCTTTACGTGCAGCTTCACGCGCTCTGGATGCTTGAACTGCCTTCTTGATCAAAGTTTGTGCTATCTGCGGATTTTCTTCCAAAAAACGCTGCATCTGCTCAGATACGATGGCATCCACTGTACTCCGTGCCGAAGCGCTTCCCAGCTGATCCTTTGTCTGGCCGACAAATTCAACCTCAGCCATCTTGACACTGATTACAGCCATCATGCCCTCACGTAGATCGTTGCCCTCCAAGTTTTTATCCTTTTCTTTCAACATCACCGTTTTCCGGGCATAGTCGTTCATGACACGAGTGTAAGCGGTTTTGAATCCCGTTTCATGCGTACCTCCTCCACGTGTCGGAATGGAGTTAACGAACGAAGCAATCGTCTCTGTATAACCAGCATTGTACTGGATGGCAATCTCTACTTCAATGTCTTCTTTCTCGGCATTAAAGTGAATAACGTCATGCAGCACATCCTTGCCCTCATTCAGAAAAGCAACAAACTGACTTGCGCCACCCTCATAAAAATACTCATCTGACTTTCCGCTGCGTTCGTCTTTAAGTTGAATACGAAGGCCCGAATTTAGAAAAGCAATTTCCTGAAGGCGCTCAGCCAACGTATCGTAGTTAAAATGAATGCCTGCCTGAAAAACACGAATATCCGGTTTAAATGTAATTTTCGAGCCCGTCTTGTTAGTATTGCCCAGCACTTCAAGGCCTGTGGTCGGTTCCCCGACATGCTCCACGCCCTTCTTGTCCTGCCAATATTCAAACCGCTGACGGTGAATCTTGCCGTCCCGGTAAATTTCTACTTCAAGCCATTCCGAAAGAGCGTTCGTTACAGACGCACCTACACCGTGCAGACCCCCGGATTTTTTATATCCCGAACCGCCAAACTTACCTCCGGCGTGCAAAATGGTGAATACAACCTGAGGCGTAGGAATTCCCGTTTTGTGCATTCCCGTAGGAATACCGCGCCCGTTGTCTGATACTGTAACGGAACCGTCCTTATGCATTGTAATATCAATGCGAGAGCAAAACTTGGCGAGATGTTCATCCACCGCGTTGTCTACAATTTCCCATACCAAATGATGCAGCCCCGAAGAACTGGTGCTCCCGATGTACATGCCCGGCCGTTTGCGAACTGCCACAAGCCCTTCGAGCACTTGAATGTCGTCCGCGCCATATTCCGAAGCTCCGCTTTGTGTGCCGGACACTCCCGCAGACAAGTCGATTTTGTCGACCATTCATGCTCCCCCTTTGTCTAATCGTAACCGTGTTTTGCCTTATTCTTGATGATTTTCACCAAAAATGCAAACAGATGTTTTCTTTTACCTTGTCCATTTTAATTCAATATATCCCGTTTCGTAAAGACGGCGAATGAAACAATCAATGCCGCAGCCCCCCAAATGCCCAGTACAGCTAAAGAAAAGGGTAAGGTCATTCCCTCAATGGGGGCGGGGCTTCCAGATAAATAATCGGTTAATTCGAGGTTAACCATAAATAAATATTTAGCACTCTGCCAAGATGAAGCCATGTTTGTCAAAATAGTGCCCGAAATAAGTGCAGCCATCATGACCACGATACTTGCCGCCGTACTTCGTACCAGGACAGATACCATGAAGGCTAACGAAGCTACCACAAGACTGACGAACCAGATCAATCCGGCTTGCAGCATCAGATAATGCCATTGTGGAATCGCGTGTACAGCAGACAAATCCACCGTCGATCCAACAATTTGAAATCCGGTAAATACCGGAACATTAAAACCGCGAAAACCAAAAAACAAGCCTGATATCAGATAGCTAATTACAAATACAGCTAAAATGATGAGCGAGACGAACATATACAATGTCAGCAGCTTGCTCAGCAGTATTTTCCACCGCCTGACTGGGCGAGTCAGCAACATTTTTATCGTGCCTGTCGTCCGTTCTCCAGAAACCAAGTCGGAGGCAATGGCCATAATCAACAGCGGAACGAACAGATTAATGGAATTATCCATAAACTCTCTGGTAAAGGTGACACCACTCGGCTCATTAGGATTCACATCATTTTCCAAATAATATTGCATCTGCTGCACAAAGACCCGACGGTAGGTCTTCCATTCCTCGGGAACCCGGTCACTTCCCAGCGAGTTTTGATTATCGGTAATCGCCTGACGCAGTTCGAGTCGCCAATCATTGCCGAATTTTTCGCGATTGTTTTCTGCCACTTTCATCTGAGCGTACGTAAAAATCGGCACAAGCACAAGTAAAACAAGTAAAATGACATAAAATCGTTTCTTCTTGATAATTTTGAGCGTTTCATTTTGTACGAGCGGTAAAATGTTATTCAAGTATCTCACCTTCCGTCATTTTCAGGAATAGCTGCTCCAGTGTAGGATTGATTTTGGTTACACCTTTAACGGAAATACCGGAAGCCGTCATTTGTGTCACCAGCTCCGCAATATGCTCTTCATCCATTTCTGTAAAAATTGCATCGGCTCCGCTGCCTGCCACAATGCTGTCATCAATTAATTCATCGGCGTTCGTAATTATTTGCACATGCGGAGAATTTTGCAATATGGCAAGACCCTGATCACGAGGCTCCAGTTGCCATACGGCCATGTGCGAGTGCGTATCAACCAATTCCCGTACACCACCTACAGCTAGCACCTTTCCCCGACTTATAATTGCCACCCGATCACATAGCAGCTGGATTTCGCTGAGCAAATGGCTGGAAACAAATACAGCCATGCCTTCTGCCGCTAGCAAACGGATAAAAGCTCTCATTTCCTTGATCCCCTTGGGGTCTAACCCGTTCGTCGGTTCATCCAAAATGAGCAATTTCGGTCTACCAAGCAAGGCTTGGGCTATACCAAGACGCTGGCGCATTCCGAGAGAATACGTACTTACTTTATCATGGATACGGCGATCGAGCCGAACAAGCTCAACGACTTCGCGGATACGCGGCTCGTCTACACCAGGCTGCATACGGGCAAAATGCTCTAAATTCTCCCACCCTGTCAGGTAGCTGTACACCTCTGGATTTTCCACAATAGAACCAATATGCCGCAAAGCCTGCTCAGGGTCACGATTTACATTATGTCCACAGACAGTAATCGTCCCTTCCGTAGGCTTAATTAAATCGACCAGCATACGAATAGTCGTCGTTTTTCCAGCCCCATTAGGACCGAGAAATCCGAAAATTTCACCCGCACGAACGTCGAATGTTACATCATGAATGATCATTTTGCGTTTGATACGTTTCTTAACGCGCTGAACAGAGAGAACTGTTTCGTTATTGCTTCTGTCTCTGCCTGCGCTGCCAACCTGATTGGCGGAATGGAAACTGGACACTGCATCCCTTGATGTCGGATTTTGGGTTATTCCAGCCCCGGTCTTGTCAGCAGATTGGATGCTCATTACTTGTTCCCTCCCTTTTTCACTTCAGCGGGTTGGCTACTTGTAGACTGTTGTTCATTTTCCACTTTATCGGCATCCTTCGTGGTTGCAACTGCAAACCCTTGCGCGATACGTTCAGCGATTGCCTGATAGCCCTGTCCGTTTGGATGAAAATGATCGGAAGATAAATAGACGGGCAAATTTTGCTGGAACAAATCGAAAGTTGGAACCAGAGTCATATTGCTGTTTTGGTTGGTAATTGCCATGGCAGCCAGATTCCATTCTGTGACCACAAGATTACCAGGAATTTTCATTTCCTGCAGATCACTGAATGGATTATATAATCCGACATAGATAATTTTAGCATTCGGATTGATTTTCCCTACCTTTGTCAGCACTTTTTGCAGACGTTTGGCGGCATCAGGCACAGCTTTACGCAAACCACTGAGTGTAGGTGGCTCTTTGCCCGTTTGGGCAGCCTGAGCCCCCTGAAATAAATCATTTCCGCCAATCGAGACAATAATGACGTTAGCCTTTTTCAACACATAAGAAACACCAGGCTCATCCAGCTTGTTCAATAGTCCTTGAGTCGTCAGTCCATTAATCCCCAGATTATTTATGAGCTGAGCCTTATGGCCTTCCTGATTATTTAACAAGCTCACCGACCGACGCACAAAACCACTTCCGGAGTCATCCCCTGTGCCTTTGGCTAGCGAATCTCCAATGGCAGCTACCCGAAACTCTCCCATCTGATTTGTAGCGGATGGCGCAGTTTGTGTCTGCGATGAACCGGAATGCACAGGTTGAGTGCTAACCATTGGCTCTGGAGCCGTGATACTTTGTACTGCTGTAATAAATCCGTACAATAATAGCAATGTGGCGGCAATGGAAACGGAACCGACAGACCGCCAAATCCATTTTGATGAATTCACTCGTGTTCCCTCCTGATAGCTTAGTGAAATAAACATAAGGCTTCTCATATCATTTTGCAAATAAACCGTTCGGAATAAAAGCGCAATAAACGCTTAGAGTCACACATAATTTCCCATGAACATGCAAAAAAAGGATGGCAAATGGCCACCCTTATATTATACTTTCTTGTGCGAATAGTTTATCCTCACAACTCTAATCAGACGAACCAAACTATTTACTATCAGGGATGAAACTTTTGATCCATTGTCCAAAACTGCCCGGATTTCGACTTTGAATCAGTACCGTCCCTTCACCGCGAAAGCGGCATACAAGCGCTTCTCCACTCGTTACGCTGGACAACCAGCCTTTAGATGCTTTTTCAATTTTATAATCCATATAATCCGGCCATGCCACCAGATGAGCATTATCAATAATACGCTCCTCTCCTGGCGCGATGTAAATGGGATGAATGGCTCCGTAAGAGGACAGGAATACCGTACCTCGACCACTGATTTCTACGATAAAAAAACCTTCACCAGAGAATAAACCTTTCATCAGGTTTTGCATTTTGGTGCTAACCTCAATACCTTCCGTGCAAGCCAGAAAACCGTCCTTTTGGACCAACAGTCTATACGTGCCATCCAGTTCCACCGCTTGTACATCACCTATACTGGCAGGGGCTAATAACACCTCAGCCGATCCCCGGGCTGCCCTCAGTTCTTGAAAAAAGAATTTTTCTCCGCTCAGCATTCTGCCTAAACCACGTAACAGTCCACCGTCTACCGTCCCCTTTATATCTACACTGGAAGACATGGAAACCATCGCTCCCATTTCCGCTTTAATCATTTCTCCGGGGTTCAACTGCACCTTGAGCATAGCAAAGGCACCTTCATGCACGATTTCGTAGCTCATTTGTTCACCTGGCTTTCCATAAGTAGTCTGCAATCCATTCAACTTGCTGATATCATACTATAAATACGTCCCTTATGTCTTTTCTGGTATAAAGCAATGGTTATGCCACTGGAGGAATAAGAGACACCAAAAGACCCGCTGAACGTGTCAGCGGGTCTCCAGATTAACGTCACGTCACTATCTTTTCGTAGCAGCGACATGACGTTGTGAACGTATTTACGATCATCTTAGTTACGTGTGAACTCTTGTACCCAATATCCATTGTAGTAAGCCACACCAATTTGTGTATATTCTGCCTTCAAAATATTCTCACGGTGTCCCTGGCTGTTCATCCAGGCTTTCATCACTTCTTGTGGTGTTTGTTGTCCCATGGCAATATTCTCACCCGCATACGTATAAGTTACACCGAATTTTTTCATCATATCAAATGGTGAACCATAGGTCGGAGATGTATGGGAAAAGTAATTGTTCGTACTCATATCCTTCGCCTTGACTAAGGCTACTTCTGTAAGCTTCGCATTCGATGCGAGGGGCTTCAGACCTTTTTGGCTGCGCTCGTTATTTACAAGCTTTACAACCTCAGCTGCAAATTGGGACTTGCTCAGTTGTGCATCCGATCCTGCTGACTGGCCCGCGCCTGAGTTTGTGCTTTGTTTTTGGGTCTGTTGCTTGTTACTAGACTGCGAAGCCTTTTGGCTACCCTGTTTGGTTGTTGCTTGTTTACCGGATGAAGGATTTGCTGTTTTGTTTTTAGCCTTGTCCTTTTCAGAACCATCCTTAATTACGGTCTTTGTTATTGTAGTCGTCCCGTTGGACATATTGACGGTATATCCGTTATTTTGAAACCATTGTTGCAGTTGGGCAGTCAAATCGTCAGCTGGTGAAGCTGATGCCGGAACGATGAATCCTGCGGATAAAATGGCGCTTAGACTTCCCATCACCAGTGTTTTTTTCAACATATTCTTCATTTCGTCATCTCCTTGTTGTATAAATGCCTTGGTGTGAACGCGTCTGGTTACAACTTTGTAATCTTTACTCTAGCAGTATATCATGTTTTATAGAAGGATCAATGGTATAAAAGTTGGAAAAAAAATAGTCCCGCTCGGAATTGACCCATGCGGAACTAAGTTAAAAGTAGTGAGGCTTTAAGTATTAGATTGTCTTGTTATAGGCTGATTATCTAAGCTTTTTGCTGAAACGGTAGCCTTGCTTTTCAAAGCCGATTCGATTGTAGAATGCTCGGGCCTCTACTTGTTTGATGCGGTTATTCGCTCCGGTAATGAATAAATGATAGCATCCTTGCGCACGTCCCCACTCCTCACCACAAGCCACCAGGCGCTTGCCAATGCCCTCGCCGCGATACTCCCCGCTCACGACCAGCATGGTGATTTGTACGGCAGGATCAGGATAAGCCAAGCTTTGAGCCGTATGCATGCCGATTACTCCGACAACACGACCATCCATTTCTGCAACCATCATATTCGCTTGACTGTCCTCCCGCGTTGTTCCCATAACTTCTTTCATTACACCACAAGTCATCGGGTACCCGACTTCTCTTAGTAGTCCAGTTACGGCTTCGCAATCGCCAAGCTCTACGGAACGAATTGTCAGTACTGGAATCATCACATTGTTAGACATGATTTACCTCCACTTTCAGCATATTAGCAGCTTCTTTGGCCGTCTTCCGTGCTGTTTCCACATCTTCTGCAGCGCTAAGCGCTACAGCCATCCGGCGTCCCGGCTTGGTTTCAGGCTTCCCGAACACTCGCACCTGTGTCCGGGGTAGCAATAATGCATCATGCAGACCGCTTATTACAAAATCCCGCGTAGCCACTTCTGCCTTCAAAGTAGCTGAAGCTCCTGGTGTAAGCAGCGTGACGGATGGCACCGGGAATCCGAGAATGGCCCGCACATGAAGCGCAAATTCCGACAAATCCTGCGTGATCATGGTCACCATTCCTGTATCATGCGGACGAGGGGATACTTCACTGAATATGACGCCATCAGCTGTTAAAAACAGCTCTACGCCAAACAATCCGTAACCACCCAGTTCATCCGTAATCGTACGGGCAATGTTCTCCGCCTCCGAAAGCTGCTTGTCCGTCATGCCATGAGGCTGCCAGGATTCGACATAATCCCCATCTTTCTGAATGTGGCCAATCGGTGGGCAAAAAGTCGTACCCGAAACCGATCTGACGGTCAATAAGGTAATTTCGCTCTCAAACGGGACAAAAGCTTCAACAATGACACGTGTTGTTTTGGCACGCGCGCCTTCCAGCGCCGTATTCCAGCAGGATTCTGCATCTTCGAGTGCCCGGCATACAGACTGCCCTTTACCCGACGAACTCATCAAAGGCTTGACCACACATGGCGTGCCCAGCTCATGAACCGCCGACCGCAACTGGTCAAAATTATCTGCAAAACGATAGGCAGCAGTCGGAAGCTGTAATTTCTCGGCAGCCAGCCTGCGGATACCTTCCCGGTCCATCGTAAGACGGGCGGCACGGGCCGTTGGTACTACGTAAAATCCTTCTTGCTCTAATTCTTCCAAAGCACCCGTAGCAATAGCTTCGATTTCAGGTACAATTATGTCGGGCTTTTCCTCACGAATTAGTGCCTTCAACGCCTCAGCATCCTGCATATCCAGACAGTGAGAGCGATGGGCCACCTGCATTGCTGGAGCCAGTTCATAGCGATCAACAGCAATACATTCCACGCCAAGCCGCTGAGCTTCAATAATGACTTCTTTTCCCAATTCGCCGCTACCCAGCAGCAGCATCTTCTTAGCTTTGGCAGAAAAAGGAGCACCCCACATCTTGAACTCTTCCCCCTCTGACGAAATTGCTCTGATCTCTTTTCATCTTTATTTTCAGGGTTTAGCTCCAAGAATGCAATAGTGCTCGGCATTTAAATTTACAAAAAACGCGATTTTTTGATCTTTTTTTTACAAAAATCTGAACTGTGCTTCCACCAGCCCCCGATATATTCCATGTTTTTTCATCAATTGTTCATGATTACCACTTTCTTGGATTTCCCCATGATCCAGTACAACGATATGATCAGCATTCCGGATGGTGGACAAACGGTGAGCGACCATAAACGAAGTTCTGCCTTCCAGTAAAACCTGAAGAGCCTCCTGAATTTTCAACTCCGTTTCCGTATCAATACTGGCTGTTGCTTCATCCAGGATAAGAATTCTCGGATTTGCCAGCAAGGCACGAGCAAAGGATAAGAGCTGTCGCTGGCCCATGGACAACATTCCCCCCCGCTCCTCTACCTCTGTTTCATAGCCAGCTGGCAAGTGAACAATGAATTCATGAGCATTGACCGCCTTCGCAGCCGCTTCAATTTCCTCATCCGTTGCATCCAATCGGCCAAATCGGATATTATCGCGTATCGTCCCCGAAAAAATAAATGTATCCTGAAGCACAATGCTTATCTGGCTTCGCAAGCTCTCCACCGTGACATCGCGCACATCATGGCCATCAATCGTAAGCCGCCCTGACGTAATGTCATAAAAACGGCTGAGCAGATTAATAATTGTACTTTTACCTGATCCGGTATGACCCACAAGCGCTATAGATTGACCCGCTTCAACAGAGAGATTGATACCTTTAAGCGCCTGACGTCCCTTTTCATATTCAAAAATGACCTTTTCAAATTGGATATCGCCCCGTATGGGCGGCAAATCTTTTGCTCCCGGTTTGTTCGCAATATTCGGCTGTTCATCCATAAACTCAAAAATTCGTTCTGACGAAGCCATCGCAACCAGTAGCTGATTATACATTTGGCCCAGCCGATTAATCGGCTCCCAAAAGTTCCCAACATAGTTAGCAAACGCAACCAGTAATCCCACCGTAAGCTGATCTGTCTGAATTAAATGCGCTCCAAACCAGAACAGCACAAGCGTACCAAATCCTCCGGTAATATCAATAAGTGGGCCAAAGACCTGATTCATGGCAGAAGCCTTATCCCACGATTTTTTGCTAGAGCTGTTCATATCGTCGAAATAAGCCATGTTTTCCTGCTCCTGCGTATACGCTTGTGTCACACGAATCCCCTGAATGGACTCATTCAAATGAGAGTTGATACGCGAGTTCTTCATACGGACTTCTTGCCAAGCGCGGCGGATGCGTACGCGCAGCTTGGTCGAGATCAAAAACATGATCGGAACGGTCACAATTACCGCCAAACCGAGCTTCCAGTTAATAAGCAGCAAAATGACAATAATTCCGATAAGCTGTACGCAGTCAATCAGGACATTCACTGCACCGTTCGTAAAAAGATCCTGTAGCGAGTTAATGTCATTTGTCACGCGCACTAATACAGAACCTGCTGGTCTCTTATCAAAAAAGTTAAAGGATAGCTTTTGAATATGCTTGAATAAATCTTCACGCAAATCGTAAATAACCCGTTGACCGATAATATTGGTGAATTTAATGCGGTATGTGCTGGCTGCCCATTGAATTAAATATAACAAGAGCACGGCACCCGTGATGAGCAGCAGTAACTTTACGCTGGGCAGTGCAGGCCATGCGGGAGCAATTGCCTTATCAATGGCCAGACTGATCAAATAAGGAACGGTCAGCTTAGTAATGGTGCCGAGAATCATCATGACCAGAAGGATCGGCAGAATCTGACGGGCATAAGGCTTCATGTATGCCAGCAAACGTTTGAATTCTGACCAGTTAAACGGTTTGTCAATGACATCATCATCTTGATAGACAAAGCGTTCATTCGTTGGCTTTTTTAACGGTTTGACTTTTTCTGCGGGTATATTCATGGTCTCACCTGCCCTTCGGATACACCGTCTGGAGCCTGAGCTATGTAATCGGCGTATTGAATATGATACACATCCTGATATGGACCTGGAGTAGCAATGAGCTGTTCATGTGTTCCACGCTGGACGATTCGTCCTTCCTCAAGCACCACAATCTCATTGGCATGACGAAGTGAAGAGATTCGATGAGCAATTATAAATGTTGTTCGACCACGCATAACCTCTTGAAAACCGGTCTGTATTTCATGCTCTGTCTCCATATCAACCGCACTGGTAGCATCATCCAGTACCAGAATTTTCGGATTTTTGAGTAGTGCGCGCGCGATGGCGATCCGTTGTTTCTGCCCTCCGGACAGTCCCAATCCACGTTCTCCGACGACAGTGTCATATCCCAGCGGTAGTTCAGTTATGAATTCATGTGCCTGAGCCAGTTTGGAAACGCGTATGATGTCATCCATACTGACATGACTTAATCCATATGAAATATTGTTGCGTATAGAGGACGAAAACAAAAACGTCTCCTGAAACACGGAAGAAATTTGAGCACGTAAATCGCGAATCTTCAAGTGACGTATATCCTTGCCATCCAACTTGATACTTCCTGCATTCACATTATAAGCGCGCATGAGTAATTGAATAATGGTAGACTTCCCTGACCCCGTTCCGCCTAAAATTCCAATGACTGATCCCGGAGGTGCGTCTAAATTGATGTCAACAACAGCAGGGAGCTTATTTCCGTAAGCAAAGGTAACATGTTCAAACGTAACATGTCCTTCCACCTGATCGGCATCGAGTTTAAGTGCTCCGGCTTCATCGGTTACATCTATGGACTGATTTAGCAGTTCCAAGACCCTTTCACCAGAAGCTTTGGACTGCGTATAGTTATTGATATGAAAGCCAATGCTCCAGATGGGGCCGATAATATACCAAATTAAGCTAAAGAAAGCGACGAGCTGCCCCAAGGTCATTGACTTCTGAATGACCAGATACCCCCCCATGCCCAACAGCAGGACCACACTGACAGAAGCTATCAGTTCCATTGCGGGGAAAAACCGACTCCATAAGGAAGCAGCCTGAATTTGATTACTTTTGTATTGCTCATTACGTACTGAAAATTTCTCAACTTCATATGATTCGCGGGCAAAAGATTTGACGGTTCGCACACCTGTTATATTTTCTTGGACCGCTGTCGTCAAGGCGCTAAGGGCAATCCGCATTTCCTGAAAGGTGGGATGAATCCGGGATTCAAACTTGAATGTGACGAAGAGTAGCAATGGCATGCTGATCATCGTAATGAGGGTGAGCTGCCAGTTAATATACAGCATCATCATAGAGCCGAATACGACCATCAGTAGCACATTGAGGAGTTGGGCAAAACCAAACCCGATAAAGTTACGAATTGCCTCCAAATCACCAGTCAGTCGGGACATGAGATCCCCCGTTTTGGCAGTGTCATAATATCTGAAGGACAGAAATTGCAGCTTTTCGTAACAAGCATTGCGGAGTCGGTACGCCAAGTAGTTACCTAGCCGTCCACCAAAAAAACCATGTAAAAATTGCATGAACCCTTTGATGATGACTACTCCCAGCACAGTCAGAGCCAGCGCCGGGACTTTCCCGAAGTCACCGGGGATGATAGCGTTATCAATTAGCCTTTGGAGCAGGTTCGGATACACCAGTCCCAGGGCCGTCGCTATCGCAAGGCATAAAATAGAAAGAAACAGATAGTGTCTCCTCTCGCGAAAAAAAACTTGCAGTTGCCTGAGCACTTCCATGTCAATGTCCCTCCATTAGTTGCACGACGTTGTTATATGGCTTAGTGAAGTTTACCATTCGCTTTCCAAGGGGGCAAAGAGGATAACAAGCCGTATTCAGGCAGGTTATCAATTGGTGGGTGATTAGACAAATTAAATCGCTTTCTTATTATTGAATATGGCTATTTACTCAGTATTGCTTTCTTTTTGGAGCATGCATAAAACACCGGGTTGTCCCACAACCCGGTGTCCTGAACTTAAATAAATGGTGTACTTATTTATCTTTACTCCAAAGCCGCAATCTTGCCAGCAAGCTCTTCCCAAACCTGTGGCTGCTCACCGCCCATAAGGGCATGCTCCATGCTACGAGTCGTCTCCAGCATTTGCTCTCGAAGCTGAGCTTTCTGCCACATTTGTTCCTCCTGCATCAGCGTAACGTAAAAAGAAGACATTCGTTCTCGTTGCTGATCCACAGCTTCCCCGATTCGCTGGCGTAATATCGGCTCCAGTTTGGTTTGTAGATTCGCTCGCCCAGTTCCTTCAAAAAATAGCTTTGGATTTTTAAAGCTATTCCAATAGTCCTTCCAATGAATAGACTCCTGCAGGGAAATTTCATTCAGCTCGGGAACAGCCCAGTTTCTGGATTCAGGAATCGTACAAACTAGTCCTTGCAACTGATGGTTCATGTGTTCTACGCACTGTTGTATAGTCTTGTGTACCAAAATTTGGCCCGTTTTTTCCAGCCGGAGTGTGGTTGCCAGCAATTCCTGAGACAGCTCCAGTTCGATTAAACGCATCAGCTCACGACCACAAGATGCAAAAGCCGAACGAAGATCACCTACTCCTTCACGCAGAACAGATGGATGAAAAGCCTCTGCCATAAATTCTCCAGTCCGATAGGACAGCCTTTGACGTACATGATACAGCAATTCATCGGTTTCACCCGATAACACAGATGCACCGTTGCTGTCAGTCAGGCCTAGGAGCGTATGCTCCAATTCTCCACGGATGCGAGTTAATCGCTCTAATCGAATCTCACGTTCTTCCTCGCTATACCGGGCATCGGTTGCATGTTGCTCTATGCGGTTCCGCAGCCGACCCAGTTCCTGCATAGCAGAAGCAATGGACAAACCTGCCAGCTCTTCGGCTGCAAATGCTGAAAAATCATCTTCAAATGCATCAAAACGTGAAGCTGAACGCAGCGAAGCCTCTCCCTGTTCGGCAGCTTCCAACGCCAGCATACTGGAAAGCGGATAAATACGTGGTTTTCGGATTCCATTCGCCTGTAGTTGTTCCTGTACATGCCGGGTAACAGAATGCAGTTCTTCTTCAGAAGAAGCCAGATCTGATGCATTAACTATAAAAAACGTCTGATCCAGCGCCAAGGTCTCTTTAACTCGACCTAGTTGGTTCAGGAACTGGCGATCACCTTGCGTAAACGCATGGTTATAATAGGTGACAAATACAAGAGCGTCCGCATGCTTCATATAGTTGAAAGTCACGCCTGTGTGTCGTGCATTCACAGAATCCGCTCCTGGCGTATCCACTAGCACGATGCCCTGACGGGTCAGAGCGCAATCATAATAAAGGTCGATATGCTCCACAAAGCATGATTTGTGCTCAGACGCAACAAAATCCCGATACTGCTCTAAATCCACCTGAAGCTGTTCTCCCAGCAAGCTTTCAGCTTCTTCCCATCCGGCTGCAGCAGCCTTCAAAAAACTATAATGAGGCCTGCCCGCAGGATGGATGCCTTCCGGAGATAAAG
Organism: Paenibacillus sp. FSL R7-0340; assembly: GCF_038002205.1. Taxonomy (NCBI): domain Bacteria; kingdom Bacillati; phylum Bacillota; class Bacilli; order Caryophanales; family Paenibacillaceae; genus Paenibacillus; species Paenibacillus sp. FSL R7-0340. The sequence continues at coordinate 2,753,038 of NZ_JBBOBY010000001.1, read as the reverse complement.
CATGAACGGCTTCTTGCCAGCCCGCTGCCGCGGGTTCCCCCAATCCTAATAGCCGAAATGAGTATTTAAGATCTTCCCGCAACGCGTCCACTGATTTCATATGGACGTCGGCCGTGGCATGGCGCTCAGCACTTGCAGGCGCCATTATGCGGTTAATCGCCGCTGTCGTTGGATGCGGCGATACGGGCAACACAGCTTCACCCAGCAAAGCGTTGGCGAAGCTGGATTTCCCAGCGCTGAACGCTCCGAACAGCGCCAACGTAAACTGCCCGCCCTCCAGCGCAGCGGCGCGGGCATGTAAAGCCCGTACCGCCGCTTGCATGGCAGGGTACGGGCTTACCAGGGCAGCGGCAGCCTTCAATCGGGCCGCTGCTGCATCCAGCCGCGTGCGGCGGCCTCCGGCGGCAGGCTGTGCTGACGCCGTTCCTGCTAGCGGCTGCGCCGATGCGTTGCGCGAGCCAGCGATGCCAGGACGCGCAACGCCCGTTGGCGCCGCAGCTAGCGAGACATCGCCGGTATCGGACGCCGGTGCAGGCGCGTCCGCACGGGGCAAGCCGCCTGGCGCGGACGCCTGCGGCAGCAAGCTGCGCAGCAGGCTGGCGTGCGAAGCCGAGGCCTGCACGCGGGTGCTGTAGCGGCTCGCCGCGTCCGCCTGCGCCAGCAGCGCAGTGCGTGCATCCGCGAGAGCCGCGCGGCGGGCTTCGGCTCGCACTGCAAGCTGGGCCAGCAGCTGGTCTACCAGCGTTAGCGCCTTACGGCGACATTCGGCGGTCACAGCAGCGCGTAGATCCTTGCAATAGTTCAACGTATACTCCGGCGACAACGCATTTTCCTTCACCGTCTGCTCTACCAGTTGCCGGTCCGTCACAGGGCGGATGTCATCCAGCTCCTGCTCCATCGCAGCGGACCACAAACCCTGACTGTCACCCCAAGACCTCAGTAGCTCCCGTACATGGGGAAGCAATTGTCCCTCCACCTGATCAGTCAGCATTCCTGTCAGCCGTTCCAAACGGCTTTCCTTTTCTCGCTCAGTCTTTCCTCCTGCAAACCATATTCCTGTTTTGAAGCCCGGCTTGCGGCTCTCTAAGTATTCGCCTGCGGCTTCACGTAGCTCCGCTGGCGTCAAATGTGCGTGTTCCAGTAAATGATCCAGCTCTTGACGCAGTCGTTTACGCTCCTGCTCCGGAAGCACCTTCCAGTGTTCATCTTCTTGCTGCAAGGTTTTCTGCTCTATATCCAGGCGCAAAATGGCTTCTTCTCCACCTGCTTCTTTTAACAGTGTGTTCAGTTCCTCTTCTTCAGCTGCCTGCACAGTCTCCACGTGTTGCTCTACCAAATGATGCATAGAGGACACTAAACTGTATGCCAAAAGCTCTGTTTTTCGCTCCAGCAATTTCGGAATCAGGTACGTCAACTGTTTCCACTGGTTCCATGGATGATTCTGCTCCTTCAAGGAAGTAAAGAGGATATCCGTATAATGAACCTGCCAGGCATGAAAGCTGGTCTCCACCTCATTACGATAACGTGTAAATGAAAGCTCTCGCTCCCGGTGTTTATCGATTTGATTGATGATCAAATATAATGGCTTGCCCCAATCCGACAAACTTTTGGCAAAGGACAAATTATTTTCAGATTGGACATGATTGTAATCCATCACATAAAAAACAATATCTGCCCAATGTAAAGCAGAATGTGTCGCCAGCGCATGTCCGTGGTCTGTGGAATCTACGCCTGGTGTATCCAGCAGCACTCCTCCGCTAGATAATATCGGAACATCCTCCCACACTTGAACCGATTCATAGGCTCCACCATTTTTACAATACTCAGCAAGCTCGGACAGGGAGGCTTCCATGCTTTCCGGCTCTGGATTTTCCGCTGATTTGGCTGGATGAATGAGCGCTCTCGGACGTCCATAACGGATGGACACTACATTAGCGCTCGTAGGCACCGGTCCAGACGGCAGCACAGTTTTACCACACAGGCTGTTAATCAAGCTCGATTTACCCGCTGAAAAATGTCCACAAAAGGCAATGGTCAGCTCCTGCGCATATGCTTTTTCCAGCAGATCACCTATCGCCTTCGCTCCCGCTTCATCCCCGGCTTTACGCAATGTACTCTGTATCTGTTCTATCGTATCCAACCACTTTCCCGCATCTCCTGTAATCGTTTGCATCATAAGCTACGGTTCCACTCCTTATCACTTGTCTGCACCAAATAGCTATATTGTAGCATTCCTAAGCCGTTGTGAGAATCATCACATCAAAAAAACTAAACAGCGCTCCCCGCCAGTACTTGGCATTAGGGAACGCTGTTTTCGTACATGATAATAATAAGTTCATTTTATTCTGTTCAAAACGGATCATTAAAAATAAATATTTAGGCAACCGAATGCAATTCATCAAAGCCCTCAAAGAGCACCGACGAAGCAAGATATGTATACAACGGGTGAGCCTGCTCATCACGTACATTCACCTTTTAGAACATGGGGAACGCGACACCATAATTCAGGGTCAAAATGTATGCACACTTCATTGGAACGAGGCTCTATCCATATCAGGATGGTCTGCAAGGTTCGTGTATATATGCGCCTTCGGGCTGGTTAAACCAGCCGAGCCGCCTACACCGGAACATGCAACGCATGTCGTCCGCGAATTGAACTTAATTGGCTGCAGTCTCAAGCACTGGCAGCAAAATTTCAAATACTTGACCATGCTGTAAAATCGTAATCCCACGGGATTTGTCCTTCATTACGACCACTTCTGGCTTTTGTGACATACGCTCCAGATAATGTTCAGGTACATCACCGGAATGACTAACTGTGATTCCCTCAAGCTCGCGCTCTTCGTTTTCAGCAAATTCTGTTGTTACAATTTGCTCAAAAATATCAGAGAACGCTTCAAAATTGTCTGTATATACCGAAATGCACTTCATACTCTTCATCCTTTTCTACACATAAATGGTTAAACCCTCTGTTACTCTGTGGGTCTTTAAGCTCTACGTTCCTTATCTTTTCTGATAAGAGACGTTTTCATACGTTTCTTGCCTTCCCTGCACACATCAAGTAACGGACATACCTGACATTGAGGATTTTGAGCTTTACAATGGTAGCGTCCGAAAAAAATAAGCCTGTGGTGGGTCAAAGACCATTCATCCCTAGGTACCCTCTTCATCAGCTTTTTTTCCACCTCAAGCACTGAATCATCCCACCCTGCAAAACCGAGCCGTTTGGAAATACGCTCTACATGCGTATCTACCGCAATAGCCGGTACATTAAAAGCAGTAGATACTACGACGTTAGCCGTCTTACGGCCAACACCGGGTAGCTTAACCAGTTGATCGTGCTCCGAAGGTATCTCTCCCCCGTACTGGTCTATTAAAATACGACAGAGGTTATGAATATGCTTGGCCTTGTTTCGGTACAAGCCGATTCTGCGAATATCCTGCTCCAGTTCCTCAAGAGGAACAGCCAAATAATCCTCAGGTGACTTGTATTTTTGAAACAGGTCTGCCGTTACTTTATTGACCATCTGATCGGAGCATTGAGCAGACAATAACACGGCGATCGTTAATTCAAAAGCATTGTCATGGTTCAACTCACAATGGGCATCCGGAAACATCGTACCGATGGTGTCCAATATATGACGTGCGGTTGCTGCATTCACGGAAATCCTACCTCCTACCAAAAAAAACGTCTTGATACGGGATAGCCCGCATCAAGACGGTCACTCTAAATAATCATCCGGAAAGAAACGAATACTATTTGTGCATGACTGCCTGCATAGGCGAGAAATACACTCCTATATTATCATTATCTGTCACAGATTGCACGTGAAAAGTGTGTAAATCTCCAAGAAATTTTCATACTGTCTGATCGGTTAGCGGCTCATGGGATGATCCAAATCTACATGTCCCATTAAGGACTCTAAAGATTGACCATCTACGAGCAAATCCAGCGTTTTGACTTCCTTGAATTGGAACATCGTTTTCTTCAAGGCATCGATAGCTAATTCCTCGCCACCAGCTCCCAATCGAGCCTCGTCCGGCAGAGAAATATCAAAAGTCAATGCACCGTTATCTAATTTGATCTTATGCACGGAAATTTTCTCGGACCACAACGGGATAAGAGCAGAATCCCCACTCTTTTGCAGAGCTTCAAACGCTTTTTGCAATTTTTCCAGCTCGCTTGGATAGGTAATTTCCTTTTTCTGTTCTTTCAAGCCGTTCTCTTGTGTATCCGTATAGTACACCGTAATCTGCTGTGTTTGTCGATCTCCTGAATTTTCCGTGTCCGTCTTGGTCTTTGTAGGCTCTGTTGACGGAGATGCAGGTGTTTGACTCGCCCCATTATTTTCAGCAGATTGAGCCGAAGGTTCAGGAGTCGTCTGTTCAGGTGTACTATTTTGTGCATTCGAAGTTTGTGTTTCCTGAGATGGAGTCGCAGGAGCCGTTGTTTGCTTAGAGGCACACCCTGCACCTGCAATGGCAAACAGTGCCAGCAGACCTGCAATTACGATTTTCTTGTTCATATGTCCCCCTCCTTGCTTGACGTTGACAAGCGATTTGTTGAAGATCTATTTTACGTCGAGATACTCTGTGATTCCATCTGCAATCCCTTGAGCTACCCGGTTTTGAAAATCTTCATCAAACAGTGTGGCTTCCTCTTTTGCATTACTCAGATATCCTACTTCAAGCAATACGGCTGGCATAGTCGTTTCCCGAATTACATGGAAATTGCCATAACGAATGCCTCGGTCTGTCAGACCCGTCGCAGGAGCAAAGTACTTATGCATAACGTTAGCGAACGCTTTGCTTGCACTACGCTGGTAATACGTCTCTGTACCGTTGGAGGCTGAGCTACCGCTGCTGTTAGCATGAATGGACACGAACACGTTAGCATTAAGGTTTTCAGCTACTTTTACGCGCTGTTTAAGCTCCAAGAATGTATCATCACTGCGTGTCAGCACAACCTCAAGCTTGGGGTTCTGCTTTAATATGCTTTCTACTTTCAGAGCCATAGCTAAGTTGAAGGTCTTTTCATAATTTTTTCTTGAAACACCAACTGCTCCAGAATCTTTTGCTCCATGGCCAGCATCAATAACAACGACCTTTTTACCATTGCTGTTAGTTGGTGATGTCTGCGTGTCATCCGGCTGTGAGCCATCTGGTAACGTTGCGTCTGGCGTGGTATTCACAGAATCTTTGGAAGCCAGATCGACGATAACACGATTCGAACCATCATTATATGCGGTATAATTCATGGCATGTTTCAAATCAATAACAACGCGCACCGTTGAAGGTTCCTTTTGGAATAAAGCATAACGGATACCGGACACATCCGCTTCATTCTCAATGTCCAGCGAACCATTTAAGTTGCTATCCAGCTTTTGCTGCTCTCCGAAATTGTCAGCAAACGCAGTCGCTGGCAAATCCACCACTACCCGATCAGGGCCTGCCATCGTAAACGCTTTCGGCTTGACGGCACTGGCTGTTGTGATGGTTAAACGGTTTTGGCTGAAACTAACTCCCTGCACCTGTGTAACACCTGAGTTCGCATTATTCGTTGGTGCAGTAACACTACCAGTATCTGTACTGTTATTTCCGGACTTGGGAGGTGTAAATTCCCCGTTTCCAGACCCGCTACTGCGGGTATATAATTTTACGGACTTGGAGCTGCTGTCCCATTTTACGTCCAGTCCCATTTGCTCGCCGATAAAACGAAGCGGTACAAGGGCATAATTGGAACGCAGCAGAGGCGAAGCATCCAGACTAATGTCGCTTCCATTGACAGTCGCCGTCTTACTTCCGATTATCATTCGGATCGAGGTACTGTCTTTCTCAATCGTTATGGTTCGCGCCTGCTGCTTCCATGTCACGTCATATCCCAAATTTTCAGAAATTACGCGTAGCGGGACCATTGTACTTCCGCCAATTACTTGTGCCTTAGCACCACTAGGGACACTTAACTGTTGATCGTCGAGATAGATTTGTGTTCCACTCGAAGCCGCATGTCCATAACCCGGAACCGCCCACATGAAGACAAATAATAACAACAAAAAACCAAATTTCTTCATTCGTCACCCTTCCATTCATAATTTTTTTGCCACATGCTCCGGTGCGGCGACCTGATATACGCGCTTATGTAATATCAGACAACCTTATAGACGTTATCTCACACCAAAAGTTGCGAATATATTCCATCATAACAGAAATATACGTGCCAAAGAACTATTTTTGTCGAATTTTGACTAAAAATATAGATCATTCGCTTTCCGTCAAAAGTCACAGCCAAAAAAACTAAAAAAGCTACTTTTCACCCCATGAATTTTCATTAAAAGGTGGAAAGTAGCTTTTATTGTAAACATCCTTAGTTAAGTGATTCAGTTGCTCCTGTGCCTGTTCCAAGATACTCCTTCAACCCATCGACAATACCTTCGGCGATCTTTTCCTGTGTTTCTTCTGTGAACATGGCTGCTTCATTTGATAAATTACTAAGGTAGCCACATTCCAGCAATACAGCGGGCATTTGTGATTTTCTCGTCACCACATGGTTTGCCACCCTGATGCCATTATCCTTAAATCCGGTAGCCGCTACAAGATATTTATGCATCGCCTTTGCCAGTGCCAAACTGTCCTGGCGTGCATAATAGGTTTCAGAGCCATTGGTTTTTCCTTTATCTGAAGCTAGCATACTATTACCATGAATGGATACAAACACGCTTGCCTGTTGACTATTAGCCAGTTGTGGTCGTTCATCCAGCGTGGGATACGTATCTCCATTGCGAGTCAATACGATTTGAATGTCAGGATCATTTTGTAGAAGCTGCTCGACCTTTAACGCTACCGCCAATGTAAATTCCTTCTCATGTCGCCCAGTCACACTACCTGCCCCAGGGTCCTTGCCACCATGTCCGGGATCAATGACAACGATTCGCCGTCCTTCGACATTCGTTGGTGTTACCACTACCGGATTCACACTACGCTCACGCAATTGAAGGGTGATATCGCCTAGGCCATTGGTTAAAAGGTCGTAATCACGTGCTTGATTTAAAGCAATGACAATGCGTACGCCCCCATTTTGTCCATCTGTGGGAGCAAATCTAATTTCCTGCACATCCTCACTGTCACTATTCGTCAACGCCCGCGTGCCATCGGTGCGAATCGGGAACGGCTGAAGAAAATCAGTCGCCAGTGAAGCCCCGGGTAAATCTACAACAATACGATCATTCCCCGTCATTTTGGATACTTTAGGGGTAACATCTTTGTTCAGAGAAATCTTTAACGTTTCACCCTCAAAAGTAATATTTTGTACAAGCAACGCATTTGCTGTGGTCTGTTCTGTATTTTGCTGCTTGGCTGGTGAAGATGCGGCTTCAGTATGCTTGTCTGCTTCAACTGGATTTATTGTCGTCGCTGTTGCTGAAGACGTTTTATTGGTGCTTGTTGTACTCTGTGTTGACGTTTGCGACGATGGTTGGGATTGAGACTGTTTACTCACTTGTTGAGTTACAGCCTTTTGACTGAGATTAACGGATTTACTTTTATTATTCCAATCTACTTTTAGCCCCATTTGCTCCCCAACAAAACGCAATGGGACCATGGTCGAGCTTCCCCGAAGCACAGGAGGTGCATCCAGACTAACTGTTTTTCCATTCACATCAGCCGATGTACGGCCTACATACATGGACATATCGGTACTATTTTTTTGAATTGAGATTTTATAGGATTGTGGTTCCCACTTGAATTGATATCCAAGCTGCTCCCCAACCACCCTTAGCGGTACCATGATTTTTCCATTGACCATTTCAGGCTTGGCATCTGCAGGCGCTTCCACCCTTTTGCCATCTAAAAACAAATCTGCTCCAGCCGCATTCGCATGAGGGGAGGACGGCCACAACCAAATCAGGATAGCCGCTAGTATCACCCAACCATATTTCTTCATTCTCATTCCCCTAACTTATATATGTATTTTTTGGTATTTCTCACAGACACAGTCCTTCAATCATTTTACATTTACAATACCATGCTGAGTCGAACCGTCAACCCCTTATTTTCCAATTTATTTTTTGAGCATGATAAAAGCCCGCAGGCAAAAGTAATGCCAGTACGGGCTTTCTGTCTAACAAATGAGCTAGCTATATGACTACGTATTGAAACTGAACTGGGAATTAACCCTATGCGCCTTGTTTCGCAGCACGTTTTTGTTCATAAGCCAGAATTTCAGATTCATGCTGGAGTGTCAGGCCAATATCGTCCAAGCCTTGCAGCAGGAACTGGCGGCGATGTTCATCCAAATCGAATTCAATTTTCAGACCATAATCGTCAGTGATCGTTTTATCATTCAGGTCGATGTTTAATTGGTAGTTATCATGCTGCGCCGTGCGCTGAAACAATTCCTCTACTTGCTCTTCAGACAGCTTGATCGGCAATATACCGTTTTTAAAACAGTTATTATAGAAGATATCCGCATAAGACGGAGCAATTACGCAACGAAACCCATAGTCCATAATCGCCCACGGCGCATGCTCACGTGAGGAGCCACAGCCAAAGTTAGCGCGAGAGATCAGCACAGACGCCCCTGCATAACGAGGCTTGTTCGGTTCAAATTCAGGATTGATATTGCCCGCTTCATCAAACCGCCACTCGTAGAACAGAAACTGTCCAAAGCCCGTACGTTCAATTCGTTTCAAAAACTGCTTAGGAATAATAGCATCTGTATCCACATTCACCCGATCCACAGGTGCTACAATTCCTTTTAATGTTGTGAAAGCTTCCATCGTAATTCCTCCTCTGTATCCTAGCGGACTACTTCTTCCTGCTTGAATTTCCAATCCCGTACATCAACAAAATGTCCATGAATCGCCGCAGCGGCTGCCATTGCTGGAGATACCAGATGAGTCCGTCCTCCGCGTCCCTGACGACCTTCAAAGTTACGATTAGAAGTCGATGCACAACGCTGTCCCGGTTGCAGTACGTCTGGATTCATCGCAAGACACATACTGCATCCCGCTTCACGCCACTCAAATCCTGCTTCTGTAAAAATGACGTCCAGCCCTTCTTCTTCAGCCTGAATTTTCACACGCCCCGAACCTGGTACGACGATGGCCGTTACTTTGTCAGAAACCTTGTAACCTTTGGCAACCTCAGCGGCTGCACGCAAATCTTCAATCCGCCCATTGGTGCAGGAGCCGATAAACACATAATCAATCGCAATATCCGTGATCGGAGTACCTGGCTTCAAATCCATATATTCAAGCGCTTTTTCAGCTGCTTTACGTTCGTTTTCGGTTGGCAGTTCTGCCGGAATCGGTACGGTTGAGGAAATATCTGTACCCATCCCCGGGCTGGTGCCCCAGGTTACTTGCGGAATCAAAGCATCTACGTCAAACTCCAGCACGACATCAAACTCAGCGCCTTCATCTGTGACAAGCTCTTTCCACTCAGCAACCGCTTGCTCGAAAGCAGCTCCTTGTGCTACATGTTGACGTCCACGCAAGTAATTGAAGGTGGTTTCGTCCGGTGCAATCATTCCTGCTCTGGCTCCGCCTTCAATGGACATGTTACACACAGTCATGCGCTCTTCCATGCTCAATTCGCGGATAGATTCACCTGTGTACTCAATAACATAACCTGTGGCGAAATCTGTACCGTATTTGGCAATGACACCCAAAATCATGTCCTTTGCTGTCACACCAGGTTTGCGGCGGCCTACAAAGCGAACTTCCATCGTTTTGGCTTTAGCTTGCTGGAGACATTGTGTTGCCATTACGTGCTCTACCTCACTGGTTCCGATACCAAAAGCGAGTGCTCCGAACGCCCCGTGTGTGGAGGTATGGCTATCACCACAAACAATCGTTTTGCCCGGATGAGTCAGACCAAGTTCAGGCCCCATAACGTGAACGACACCTTGATCCACCGTATCCAGATCATACAGTGTAACACCGAAATCACGGCAATTTTGAGTTAATGTATCAATCTGCTGCTTGGAAATCGGGTCCGTAATATTGTAACGGTCCTTAGTCGGCACGTTATGATCCATCGTTGCAAACGTAAGCTCTGGACGACGTACCTGACGTCCGCTAAGACGTAATCCCTCAAACGCCTGCGGCGATGTTACCTCATGTACGAGGTGAAGATCAATGTACAAAATACTCGGCTTTCCCGCTTCCTGATAGATGACATGGTTATCCCAAATTTTCTCGAACATGGTCTTTTTACTCATCATTATTCACCCCTGTGTTTTTCGAACCTAGTGGAGAGAAGCTAACGGCTCTCTCTTGAATGTCAACAATATACCACGGGATGTTTGATTGGTCTAAGATATGATATCTATAGAAGTGATAGGTTAAGGCTATAAGGATGGATACTATGAACTCTGTCGCCTTTTCTAAGGTACTGCCAGTTATTACATTAAGGATTTGTTTGAATATTCATACTGCGAAAGCTGAGTCAATTATATATTCTCAGATAATGTTGACAATATAAGGAATAAACTTGTACAATTAGGAAAATATTTTTTTGGATTCCATTCTTCGTTGGTAACAAGGATATTGGAAATCGTAATAAGAATCATCTTAGCGATTGCTATAATGGTTCTTTTTTTCCTCTACTTTTGCAAAACTGTTCGTATTTGATTTTGTTAGCTCTTAATAACTATATAAAGTATAAAACGAAATATAGTTATATAATTTGATATAAATTACAGGCAATTAACAACGGAGCAAGAATTTTATGAATATCATCATGATGCGTTTTGTTGCAACAAATAGAAAACTGACTACGAGATTCAGCCGAAGATAACATTCACATCCTAAAAGGGAGTTGGAATGATGAAACAAAATGGAATATCCGTTGAAAACTACACTCCAATTTTGATTGTCGGTACGGGGATCTCAGGGCTTACTGCTGCTTATTATTTGTCGAAAAATAATATTAAGTACACGATTGTAACAAAAAAGAATGCACCCAAACAAAGCAACTCCTTTCTTTCAGCCGCAAATACTCGGGTTCCATCAGAGAATGAAGTTAACAATATTATTAATCTTACTATTGATAAATGTGGAGCAGATCGATCAGTAATTGAAGCGCTATATAGGAATTCCAACATAATTATAAATTTCTTCAAAGAATTAGGAATTCCTTATGAGAAAACATCCTTTGGTATCATGCCTGAATGTTTGATTAAATCACATGGGGGAAAGAAATTAATCAATTGTTTGTTACAACATATTGAACAACCGATGTGTAATAAAATTTTGATTCATTTGGAAAAGTACGATCAAGGAATTATCGCAATATTTTATGACACACAATCAGATCAATTTATCAGAATATTTACAAATTATTTGGTATTAGCTACGGGAGGATATGCAGGACAATTCTGTTTCAATGATAATTCGCCGGGTTCAACTGGTGAAACGCTTATCTTAGCTAAAAAAATAGGTGCAAGATTAAAGGGAATGTCTACAGTAATGTGTCATCCTTGGTCTATATATAACGGAAGGCAAATTTTATTGGGCGGGGTTGTATCTTTGAGTCAAGGGAAAATAATAGATGAGGATGGAGTTCAATTATTAAAAGATAAGTATATTTGTGATGCAATTGCTCGAGATGATTACCACGAAATGATTGATGAGATTTTAAAATTCCAACTTGAATGTATCAAACAAAAAAAAGACATGTACTTGGATATGAGCCATGCTGATGAAAATGTTTTAAATGAAAAATTCAAAAAATATGGATTTAGTCCTAAGGTAGTTAAAAATAAAAGAATTAAAATTACACCAACGATGCACTATTCTTCAGGAGGAATCGAAATCAATGCTAATGCTGAGGCTATAAACTTGAATCGTGTTTTTGCTACTGGAGAAGCTCAATTTAATGGTGATCTTGGTATAGGAAGAATCCCTGGGCAAGCATTCGCATCGGGGATCGTTTTTGGTAAATTAATTGCGGACAAAATAGCTAATGAAGGTGTTTTCAATACTCAATATCAAACTTCATTTAAAGATCCACCTGAAACGATGCATCTGTATTCAAAAGAAAATAATGACTTTCCGATTGAAGAGTTTCAGAAAAAGTTGTCAACTCTAATGATGGATTTGATCGCTTCCAATCCACCTGTGGTTTCTCTATCATTCCTTAGAAAAAAAATACAAGAAAGTCAAAACATCATATTAAGTAGAGCAAGAGGATCAGGAAAACGATACGAGGATATTTTAACATTATTTTTTGGATATTTTGTTGCAATGGAAATTATAGAAGATCTTGAAGCAAAGTCAGGCTTGTTGAGTAACCAAAAATAGGATAAAAAGAGTCGCCTTTTTGGCTAATGGAAAGTGCCACCCAACCATTCCAAAAAGAGGCGACCCTCATGGATTAGCCTAGGGCCGAACGGCGAACCTTATAGATTCCTCGGAAACTAATGTGGCTATGCTCAAGAAATTAAATTCAACACGCTTTAGTCATTATGACCAAAAGGATAAAAAGTACAGGGCTAAACAGCAATTCGAAAAAATGCCGGTGGAGCTTAAGAATCTTTATAAATGAATTAATTTCAAGATGATTACCAGCAAAATGAACAATGCCAATACAGCAGCTATCGATGTCCAAACTCTTCCGGTGATTCCCTCGTAGTCTCTTTTCATTTCCCCCACACGTAACGCCTCCTTTACTTTAGGGTACTATACTCCATAGGCTATGCGAGGTTTTGGTTAAAGGAAGGGCTTCTTAACAAAAAAAAGCTCCGCCGACCATTTAAGGTCAGCTGAGCTTTTTGATTTATTTAGTGTATTCACTTACTTCAAATATAATCTAAATATTGGCATATTTATTTTTTATGGGTATAAGAAGACTCAATCGTCTGCTAACCAGTGGCGTCTCCCATCCTTATTTCACAATAAATCCCACTTTTGTTCCATCTACATATTTATAACTGATGACTTACCCGTGATCCTGCTCCCCTGTTATCACTTGGACTTATGACACCTCCAAAGTATATTAAATCTTCTTAATACTATATTGCGAGGCGTTCGAAGTATCACATGTGTTGCCGCAAAACAAAAAAGTCTACCAGTTATAGAGCGGCAGAGATAGACATTATTATTCTAAAAAATTAAATCCACAATTAAACTTATATTTGAATATATAGACATTAATGTTTAGACATTCCTCTTTAACTTTTGTAAGCTTTCTAAGCAAATAAAACAAAAAGGGGCTTTAACATGAAAAAAATATTTTTTTCTTTACTATCTATCTTTCTATTAACATCAGTGTTTGCAAGTTCTTCTTTCGCTAGCTCAAGTGAGGAAACAAACCTAATCCCTATGATGACTTCCAATACAACTCCTTCCGGCATTGCAAGTGCAAGTTCTGCTTGGAGTAATGGTCATCAACCATACAGTGTGTTTGATAGAAACCCTACTGATTATGGTTGGGCAACAACTACAAATTCTAAGACTGGCTGGATTGCTTATGAATTTGAAAATCCTGTAGTTGTCAACAAATATGTATTGACTGCACGTGCATCTAATCTAAACGAATCGCCAAAAGAGTGGACGTTCGAAGGATCGGACGGTGTTTCATGGGTCATTCTCGATACACAAATAAATGTTACTAACTGGAACCAAAAAGAGAGAAAAGAATTTTCATTTACCAATGAAACAAAATATAAAAAATACCGTTTGAATATCACTAGTAATAATGGTAATTCTTTATTTTCACTTGGGGCCTTTGAGATGTACAATAATTTGCCTGTAACACCAACACCAGATCCGTCAACAACACCTGGTTCGTCCACAACACCTGGTTCGTCTACAACACCTGGTTCGCCTACAACACCTGGTTCGTCTACAACACCTGGTTCGCCTACAACACCTGGTTCGTCTACAACACCTGGTTCGTCTACAACACCTGGTTCGTCTACAACACCTGGTTCGTCTGATTCAGATGGTTCCTCACAACCAACTGGTGACCGCGCTATTCTGACTGTAACCATGGATAATGGGTTTGACAAAGAATTCGATCTGAGCAAAAAAGAATTGAATGCTTTCATCGCTTGGTATGACGCAAAGGATGCTGGTAGAGGTTCTTCATTCTTTGCCATTGATAAGCACAATAACAACAAAGGACCATTCAGCAGCCGTAAGGAATATGTAATATTCAACAAAATACTCACCTTTGAAGTAAGCGAGTATTCAACTAAATAAACAAAAGAAGGGCTCTTTCGCGGCTACAAACCGTTGGAGTCCTTTTTTTCATCTACTCTAAATTCAAACTGTTCTATAATAAAGAAGACTCCACAGGCCAATTAAGAGATTAATCCCCTTACTGTAAAAGCATTACTTTAGATTTATTCATTATAAAAATATCGGTGAATTATGTTAATAAGGATAAGTGACTTGGGTAATTATGTAAATACTTATACTTATATGTATGGTTCATGCTGATCACATCAAGATAGTTATTCTGTGGTATGTGTGGTAATTCCCGCACTGAAGAAAGCTCTGCTAGCCTTATGGTCGGCAGAGCTTTCTTTTGCTTTAGAATCCCCCAATTTGTACAAGGGTCTGAATAAGCTGATCATGAATGTGAGCGGGTACGGTTATAAAAAATAAAAAGCTACTCGCAACGATTAACAATGCCATTTTTTTCAACATTACTTAACCACACCTTTTCAATTAGATTGGAGAACTCTGTTTTGATTTCAGGAGTCGCATGGACTTGGAAACGCATAAACAGACCAATACAATTTATAAAGTAAGTTTCATTACTTATTATATGTGACTTTACCATTGCATACATCAAGTATTTAAAGCCATCACTGTATTTCACCCGATGTAAATAATAATGAGCCATTTCGTAACCAAACCATGCGAAATAGTCTGGTATTACTTGTTGGGTATATATATCAGATGATGTTGGGAGTTGAGCAAATGAATTAATATTCGTTTCAAAACGTGAAAGGACATCATCCACATCTATTTCATATCGGTTAGCCGCTATCATAACGTTTAACAGCTTTGAGAGTTTCTCATTTTCGTTAGCGGTTGATGTTGCTGCAATATATTCAACATAATCTTGAAGCACAGTAACATCTCCAGACAGGAGCTTATTAACGTACGTGTTACCTTCTGCCCACTGACTGAACAAGTTTACCCAGTGTTGAGTATCTTCGTCAGTCTCTTTGACCCAATCTAAATCCGCATAGGCGTATGTATACTGTAGAGCTTGTTGATAATCGCCTTGGGCTTCACAAACACTAGCACACAACAAATCGGCGTAAGCAATGTATCCAAATAACGGCCCTCTGGTTTCCTTTTCATGCTCGCTGTTCTTTCGACTCTTCTGCTGATGCTTTATGGAATATTGTACTTCCGCTTTCCCTCTCATTTTCCTTGCCATTTCTTCAACCTTGTCCCACTTACGCAAAGACCTGTACACGTTCGCCAAATCCTTTAATGCGTCAAGTTGGTCCATTTCATCCAGACGTTCAATGTAAGGCTCGAACAATGTAGCTGCCTTGAGATTACGGCTTTGATCGTCACCAACCTGAATCGTGAACATTCGATACTGACAGGTCGCCAATCGTTCAGAATGTTGGTACTTCTCCGTTTCAGCTACACCCTTATAGAACAGCAATGCAGCATCATGTCGTCCCTGTGCTATTAGCACTTCTGCCATATCAAATAGTTTAGGCGAATAGAGTAGGTTGTCCATAATGGTCCCCACCACTCGACGGATTGCATCCAGCTTGTCCAATTCCGCACAACGATACAAAAATGGCTCTATTCGTCTCATATTCGGGGGGGTATCGATGATGTAGTTTTCTATAAATAGGTCGTAAAAGTAGCCTTCTGGTAAACCCATAGCCTCGGTAATGCGATCTATCTGGTTAACAGACATAGATTTATTGCCTGACACTATGCTACTTACTATCCCCCTATTCATGCCTGCTATATGCCCAAACTCCATCATGCTCAAACCTTCTTGTTTAAGATATTGTTCCAATTCTGCTCTAATCGTGGGTGTAATTTTCATGGATAAACCACCCTCCATACAGAAGTACCAATATTTATATATTATTGCATTCTATTGTTGTCCATAATTTAACAGTTGTCAATAATTTTTATTGATTTGCAACACTTACATTGATCTGACTGTACAAAAGTACGGAGGGTTACTTGCTGAGATAGACTCTTTAAATTAGTTTTGTTGCTATAACGCTACGGATTTTAAAGGGAAATATTAAGTTGTAGACTGACAATACGTCATTAAGCTAACAGGCAGTTTAACTTGATTGGTGATATTATGCTACTCTAATATAAATAAGCAAATAATTGAATCAAGAGGTGCAATAATGCGATTTCATGAATTTTATATCGGACAAGTATTTAAAACCAAGTCTTTAAAATTAACTAATGAGGATATCACCAGATTTGCAAGGGAGTTTGACCCGCAATATATGCATTTAGATGAAGAGAAAGCATTGCAAGGTAGATTTAATGGAATTATCGCTTCAGGAATTCAAACATTAGCTGTTTCTTTTAAGCTTTGGGTTGAAACAGGCAGTTACGGTGATGAGGTTATTGCTGGAACGGCTATGAATAATATTAAATTTATCAAACCAGTGTATCCAGGCGACGAATTGTACACTATTGTTGAAGTGATTGGAGTAAAAGAGAAGCGGAATGAAACAGGACTCGTTACTGTATTGCTGTCGACTTTCAACAACAAAGAGGAGAAAGTTTTTGAAGGGGATTTATCCGTTCTGGTTAAACAATAAAGCTTTATAAAAAATCAATTGATAATGGTTTGAAGAGGTCCATGCATTCTAGCACGGACCTCTTCTCTTTATTTTAACGTGGCTTGACTTGCGGCTTCATGTTCAGCCACACGTTGCAGTAATTCCTTCAAAGCCTTCATTTGGCGACCTTGACGTTGCCCTTCTACAACTGAATTTCGCATAGATTCTACATCCTGAGTCCGCACTTTACCACCATGATGAAAACGATTGAACGCTTGATAATCTAACGGAAGCATATCTCGTTCCATTTTAAGATGTATTTTCGCCGTCATGCGTGATCCCATCATTAAACCCATGATTTTACCGACAACACCATGCTTTGGTAGAGTTGCTATTTCACCTTGTGCTCGGCAAGCAAGTTGCCAAAGTTCTTTATTGGCTACAACGGTCGAGAAGTTAGGCCAGCCTAAAATATCGCAAGCGGCGTATACAGGAAAGCCGACACTTGAGAAAATATTGAACATCGCCGGGCTTACTTGACCACAACGTGAAACTTTAGAGCGATTGTACAGTGTGATAAATTGCTTTGCTACCACTTTATTATTGGTCCCGACTTGAAACCCAACGCCGTTTGTCGGGTGTTTGTAACAGACAATGGCTTGGGCAATCTGATTTGGATCCGTTGGTTTGTGTACAGGCAAAATAGCGTTGGATTGATGACTTAGCGTACCCAGTATTCCTCTTAGCAACTGGTCTTCCGGAATTCGCATAACCTGAAGATAATGTTCACGAATGCCACTTCCAAACCCACACATAATCACGGTAGTTGCAGAATCACGTACGATATCACCCATTTGGGATAACATATCTATGCCTTCTGATGTTCGACTAGCATTTCCGTCCAATGTAATAATAATAAATTGATATTGCTGAGGTTTTATTTCTTCTAGATCTTCAATGACATTAAAATCGCTAAAATTTTTCAATGTAGCATCATCATAGCAATATAGTTTTTGTGGAGAATCGAATGTTGCTTTTCGTCCTTTTCGCACAAGAAAGGTAATATCAGTACCGGATAAGTGAAGGTGGTATCCAACAGAAAACCCTACAGCTCCTGCGCCCACAATGAGTATTTTGGGTTTGTTTGAGTTGGTTTTCATGTTTTATTTACTCTCCTTGTATGATTGAAATAAATTATATTTTTTAATCATTATCATCAAATGAACATGTGTTGATTTAATGTCGCGATGTAAGTATAATCTACTCATCTCTGCAATCACAATAATCAATACATGAGTTAGTGTTATGAATTCAACAGTTCAGCTTGAGTTTGTTGAAAAGATGAAAAAAGAGGGGTAACATATGGTTGGAGTCAAGAATAATAGAAGAACTAAATATACGATCGATCTCATTAAAGAGAGTTTCCTCAGTCTATTA
The DNA here is from genome assembly GCF_038002205.1 of Paenibacillus sp. FSL R7-0340. NCBI lineage: Bacteria > Bacillati > Bacillota > Bacilli > Caryophanales > Paenibacillaceae > Paenibacillus > Paenibacillus sp. FSL R7-0340. Next base: position 2,734,860 of record NZ_JBBOBY010000001.1, on the reverse strand, counting down.
GAAACAAAAAAATTGCCTCAAATAACGGTTACTGAAATATGTAAACAGGCAGATATCAACCGTGGCACTTTCTATCTGCACTACAAAGATCCTTATGAACTATTTGAAGTAATGCAACATGAATTTAATCGAGAAATAATGGAAACGTTACAAGAAAGAGACAGTCCCTGCGCAACAGAAGAATCAATGATCAACCTATTGAACATCATTCGAGATAAGAAAACGATGTATAAAATCTTAATTTCGGAGACAGGAAAAAATGATTTTTTATCACAAGTCTTGCTTGAAGATCATGTGCAAAGAAATGGAGAAGAACCAAACAGGAAGGAACCATGTACAATGGACTATTCTTTCACTTACATGGTTCACGGTTCTATTGGAGTCATTAATCAATGGCTCGAGTCAAATGGTAAGGAAAGCCCGCAAACTATTGCCCATATCATTTCTTCCCTGGGTCATCAGAATATTTAGTTTAAATGAGTCGCTAATATAGCGGCTTTTTTTATTCCAACTAAACATTAACATATGACTTCTATTCTAAATGTAGCTCCTGCAAGTGCTGCTTCTCTTGCAGCGTCAAACCAAAGCTTTTCTCGATAAAAGCATCAATGCTGCCATATTTTTTCTTACCGTAACTAAAGTACAGGCGGCACTGTAAAGTTTCATGTTTCGACTTGACGGATCGAATGATGCGTTTGTAATCATATAAATGAATAATTTACTATAAATCTCTGAGATTCGCACTGTGCTATTTTAGTATAGAGGGCTTTGAGAATGCCATTTACTAATCTCAGCCCATAGCTTGTCATTCAACTGCTTTTGTATTGGATCTGTACAAACAACACGATGGAACGAGAAGCATCATACAAACCATAGAGGTATAGCTGCTTCAAGAGTGGTCTAATCTATGTAAAATTTTGGTTCAGTGTAATGAATTTCACATCTTTCCGGGTCAACCTGTTCTACCATAGAAGAGTGATACGCCGTGCTGGGCAGACCAATTTGATCGGGACGGTTACGTCTTGTTCTAAACCAGCTACACAGGCTGTCTGGCATGCGCGGCAAGTACGCCTTTATTTTGATTCGAAGCGGAGTGTCCAGATGTTGAATACCGAATTGGAATACCGTGAGCGCATCAGGAAGTTGGCCGTGTGTATTGTCAAGCACTACCGGGGAAAAGGACCGGACAACGTCAAGGTTTCACTGGATTCGCCGCTCCGGATTACGGTAGAAATTCGAGGTACATTGTCTAATTTGTCCGAAATTCTCGTTCATGAAGGGGCTGAGGACAAGGTCAGGGAATATTGGGACGTCCTTCGTCCCTATCTAGAAAAGGAGTTTATGAACGAAGCCGAAAAAACACTCGGCAGTCCCTTCACTTATACTTGGGAGGTCTGCCCCTCCGTCCATGGAGACGGACACATTATCATTACTCTAGAACTACAACACATACACCGGTTGGATTAGCGGGAAGGAGCTTGTCTCCTCGCTCGCGGATAAGCCAGTACAGGATGCAGCGTAAAGCGGCATTTTTGTATTGGCTTTTTTTATGTTACGAGTTTCATCTATTTCATATAAAAGAGGTGCTGCACTTATGGCAGACAAGGTATTGACCGTATGTCCCTACTGCGGGAGCGGTTGTCAGCTTCATTTGCTGGTGGAAAAAGGACAGGTAATTGGCGCAGAGCCGGCTGGTGGTCGTACGAATGAAGGAACACTGTGTCTGAAAGGACACTATGGATGGGATTTTTTGAATGACCCGCAAATTCTGACTGCACGCTTGCGCAAGCCCATGATTCGCAAAAATGGAGTTATGGAGGAAGTCGAGTGGAAGGAAGCCATTCAATATACTGCCGAACGGCTGTCAGCAATTAAGGAAAAATACGGACCCGACTCCATTATGGGAACGGGCTCCGCACGCGGTCCGGGTAATGAAGCCAATTATGTCATGCAAAAGTTCATGCGAGCGGTCATTGGCACGAACAATATTGACCATTGCGCTCGTGTATGCCACGGCCCTTCTGTAGCAGGTTTGACTTACTCGCTCGGAGATGGAGCTATGTCCAACTCTATTCCTGAAATTGAACACTCTGATCTCATTTTCGTGTTTGGATATAATGCACCCGAAACACATCCGATCGTCGCAAGACGCATTGTAGCTGCCAAGCAAAGAGGCGCCAAAATTATTGTATGCGATCCGCGCATGACCGAAACAGCTCGTATTTCGAATATGTGGCTACCCTTAAAGGGCGGTTCGAACATGGCTTTGGTGAACGCTTTTGGTCATGTACTTGTGCATGAAGGACTGTACGACAAACGATATGTTGAAGCAAACACAGAAGGCTTTGCCGAATACGTAGACAGCATTAAAAAATATACTCCCGAATATGCGGAAGGCATTACGGGGGTCAAGGCGGCCGATATCCGGGCGGCTATGAGGGAATATGCAAAGGCCCCTACCGCTACAATTTTGTACGGAATGGGCGTATGTCAATTTTCACAGGCCGTTGATGTGGTAAAGGGGCTCGCTTCCCTTGCACTGTTGACTGGAAATTTGGGCAAGCCGAATGTGGGTATCGGACCAGTACGGGGACAAAACAATGTACAGGGGTCCTGTGATATGGGCGCTTTGCCGAATGTGTATCCTGGCTATCAGGATGTAACAGATAACACAGCTCGCAAAAAGTTTGAAAAAGCATGGGGTGTTGAGCTGCCACGTAAAAAAGGCTATCCACTTACGGAGGTACCACACCTCATTCTGAAGGAGAACAAGCTGAAAGCTTATTACATTTTTGGCGAGGACCCTGTACAAAGCGATCCGAACGCCGCCGAGTTGCGTGAAGCCCTAGACCAATTGGAATTTGTCGTGGTTCAGGATATTTTCATGAACAAAACAGCGCTGCACGCCGATGTCATCCTCCCTTCTACTGCCTGGGGTGAGCATGACGGCGTATATTCTTCGGCAGATCGGGGCTTTCAGCGCATCCGTAAGGCCGTTGAGCCACAGGGTGATGTAAAGCCAGACTGGGCTATTATTAGCGAGGTTGCTACCGCCATGGGCTATCCTATGTCCTATGCAAACACAGAAGAAATTTGGGATGAAATGCGCAGTCTCAGCCCATTATTCTCCGGTGCCAGCTACCAAAAAATGGAGCAGCAAGGCGGCGTGCAATGGCCCTGCCCTACTGAGGATCATCCAGGTACACCGTATTTATATAAAGGAAATCAATTTTCGACACCTAGTGGCAAAGGCAGATTATTCGCCTGCGAATGGCGTCCACCACAAGAACAACCGGATGCAAAATACCCGCTTGTCTTGTCCACAGTCCGTGAGGTAGGTCACTATTCCGTTCGTACCATGACTGGCAATTGCCGCGCGCTGCGCCAGTTGTCTGATGAGCCTGGCTTTATTCAGATTAGCCCAGAAGACGGAGCAGATCTGAATATTCTGGATGGCGAAATTGTTGCTATATCCTCTCGCCGGGGACGCATCATGGCACGGGCACAAATCAGTGACCGTGTGCAACAAGGTGCGACCTACATGACCTATCACTGGTGGGTTGGAGCATGCAACGAGCTGACCGCTGATTTTCTCGATCCGGTATCCAAAACCCCGGAATTAAAATACTGTGCCATCCGTCTGGAACGGATCGCCGACCAAGCGCAGGCTGAACGTGATGTACATGAATCGTACCAACGGATTCGCAGACAGATGAACGTCCAGGAAGCTGTTTTGGCTGATAAGGTGACGAGATGAGCGGCACAGGGAATATGATGCACCGTCCGACAGATACCCGGTCAGCTTCGACGAGTAGAATGGGAGCAGCCAGTAGAACAAGCGCTGTTGCTTCTTCTTTTGTAGTCGCGGACGCCGGACAGTGCATCGGCTGCAAAGCCTGTGAACTGGCGTGCTTCGCCGTTCACAGTCAGGCTAACGGCATAGGAGCTTCGGTCGGAACCGTCAGCGTACCTGTTGTACCCAAGGTGTATGTTGTACGTACAGGGGAAATGTATGTGCCGGTGCAATGCCGGCATTGCGAAAATGCCCCCTGCGCACATGCTTGTCCGGTACAGGCCATTCGTCAGGAGGACGGCGTCGTCATGATAGATGAGGAACGATGTATCGGCTGTACCTCCTGTGTTTTGGCCTGCCCCTTCGGGGCAATTGAGGTGTCTCCGGTCTACCGGGCAGGACACGTTGTAACGCAGTCCGGCCTGACTCACCGTGCAAATCGAGTCGCCCTTCCCCGCACCGCAGCAAGCAAATGCGATCTGTGCGCGGAAACAGAGAACGGACAGCCTGCATGTGTAGAGGCCTGCCCGAATCATGTCCTACGGCTGGCCAAAGGTATATCCGACTCACCTCCAGAGCCTCGGCGGGAAGTCTTTTTCCCACGCCTATAAGGCCAAAATCAGCCGCAGAAAGGTAGAAAACCATGTCAACCACAATAGACAAGATCTCCTCGCCTCCTTGTATGAAGACGACTGATTGCACAGACCCTGTCATTCATATTGACCCTACGCTCTGCACAGGATGCAGACGTTGTGCTGGGGTTTGTCCAGTAGATGCCATAGAGGGATTGCCCGGAGAACCGCAAACCGTTAATGCAGACCGATGTGTTATTTGCGGTCAATGTGTACAAATATGCAGCGTATACGCATCTGACTGGGCAGGTTCATCTTCACAGGAAGGCGCCGCTAGACGGCTGGAACGTATCCAAGAACGCGATATGCCTGCCGACATCAGAGAGCCACTATTCGCTGCCTATTATAGCTACAACTTGAATAAGGTAGCCGATATGATGACCAAACCTGGACAGTTTCGGATCGTCCAATGTGCTCCAGCCATTCGTGTTTCACTCGCGGAGGAATTCGGAATGCCGTTCGGCACCTTGACGCCTGGGAAAATGGCTGCTGCTTTACGCCGCCTTGGCTTCGACCGGGTATACGACACCAACTTTGGAGCTGACGTGACCATCATGGAGGAAGGCACTGAATTGATTCGTCGCGTGACCGAAGGCGGTCCCTTACCCATGTTCACATCCTGCTGTCCAGCATGGGTCCGATTTGCAGAGATTGAATATCCCGATCTGCTAGACCATCTATCCAGCTGCAAATCTCCGATGCAAATGTTAGGAGCGCTAATCAAATCTTATGGCGCACAACTGGACGAGGTGGAACCTGCGAATATATACAGCGTTGCCATCATGCCCTGTACTTGTAAACAATTTGAATGCGATCGTCCCGAAATGGAATCTGACGGTTACCGTGATGTGGATGAGGTACTGACCACGCGTGAACTTGCATACTGGATCAAGCAGCGCGGAATTGATTTTGCGAACCTGCCTGATGAAGAATTCGATTCACCGTTAGGACAATATTCAGGTGCAGGCTCCATTTTTGGAGTCACTGGAGGAGTCATGGAAGCTGCCATCCGTACAGGTTACGAGCTGCTGACAAATGAAAAACTGCCGAAGCTCCAGCTCGATTTTGTACGTGGTGAGGAAGGCATTCGAGTAGCTGAGGTTCAGGTAGGCAAGCTGCAGCTCAAGGTAGCGGTCGTCGCCGGGCTACAACATGCCTATCAGCTACTGGATCGTGTCCAGGCGGGCGAATGTGATTATCATTTTATTGAGGTGATGGGCTGCCCTGCTGGATGTATCAGCGGAGGGGGACAACCTAAGCTCATGTTAGAAAAGCAACGAATTGAAGCTTATCGTGCACGTAAATCCTCCATTTATGGACATGATGCTGCACACCAGGTACGAAAATCGCATGAGAACCCTCACATCATCAAACTTTATGATGAATTTCTAGGTGAGCCGCTGGGTCATGTGTCGCATCATCTGCTGCACACCACCTTCCAACAACGGGGGCCCGGCAAGCAAAGCCGCAGCAACACTATTTCCACCAAAGGGGATGCGGATTACTCCATTCATTAATACATTAAGTTATTTTTATGCTGTATACATTATTTTTGTCGTAAGTTAGAGAGGAGTCGAATTGTATGAACCGTTTTGTTTTAGCTGATCCCGATCAATGTATCGGCTGTCGTACCTGTGAAATCGCATGTGTCATCGCACATTCAGCGGAGAACCCTTTTATCTCGCCGGATGATGAGTTTCATTTTCACCCTCGTCTGAAGGTTATCAAATCATTTGGGGTCACTGCACCCGTTCAGTGTCGTCACTGTGAGGATGCTCCATGCGCCAACGCTTGTCCGAACGGCTCTATTACGAACGCAGATGGCTGCATTCTCATTAATAGCGAAAGCTGCATTGGCTGTAAAACCTGCATGATCGCCTGCCCTTACGGCGCGATTAACATGGTACCCGAGTATCGAAACGGGCAGCCTGTCGTGCAGGATGGATTGTATACCAATATGTCAGGACGCTTGCAACCCAAAGAGCGCATGATTGCCAGCAAATGTGATTTATGCGAAGGCGTGGACGGCGGTCCGGCCTGTATTGGTAAATGTCCAACACAAGCCCTCAAGCTGGTCGAGCCAGATCTGGTTCATGCCCGGGTTGAAGAAAAACGCGCTGCAAGTGCACGTCAGCTACTGCATATGACACGCATTCCGGCAACGGGTCTATGACCGAAGGTTTCCCTCTGTCTACAAATACGCGAACCGAGCGGGATGCGCTAGGAGAGATGGAAATTCCCGCAGATGCCTTTTACGGTATTCACACCGCACGCGCGATGAACAATTTTGCGGTCAGTGGCAGACCCGTGAACCAAAACCTGATCCACGCTCTTGTGTTGGTAAAAAAAGTAGCCGCTCAAGTGAATGGTGAGCAGAAACGGCTCCCTGCCCAACGGGCCTCTGCTATTGTAAATGCCTGCGACGAAATACTCGCCGGGAGGCACCAACATATGTTTACCGTGGATGCCATGCAAGGCGGCGCAGGCACCAGTACCCATATGAATGTAAATGAGGTCATTGCTAATTTGGCCATCGTACAGCTAGGAGGCAGACCAGGGCAGTATGAGATTATACATCCTCTGGATGATGTGAACTGCTGCCAGTCTACGAATGATGTCTATCCCACAGCGCTACGAATTGCAGCAATACGGCTGCTTCGGCCTTTATGTGACACGATGTCTTCGTTACAGGATGCTTTACAGCACAAAGAAACGGAATATGCTGACCTGCTCAAACTAGGCCGCACTCAGCTAATGGATGCCCTGCCCATGATGGCCGGGCAGGGCTTTGGTGCCTACGCAAAGGCTATAGCGCGCGACCGCTGGCGTCTCTATAAAGCTGAAGAGCGGCTGCGGGAAATCCCTATTGGAGGCACGGCGATTGGCACAGGTATGAACGCGCCCCGCGCTTACAGCTATCGGATGGTCGAAAAGCTGGCGGATGAGACTGGTTTTGGACTGAGTCGCAGCGACCACCCGATGGACCCGATTCAAAATATGGATGTCTTTGTGGAGGTGTCCGGTCTACTCAAATCAGCCGCCGTGAATCTGTACAAAATATCTGGCGATTTTCGCCTACTGGCCTCTGGTCCTTTCGGTGGTATTGGCGAATACACGCTGCCTCCAGTTCAGGCCGGATCCTCTATTATGCCTGGCAAGGTCAATCCGGTAATAGCTGAAATGGCAGGACTAACAGCCATGCGTGTGATAGCCGAAGATGCGGCTATCACTATGGCCGCTGCCTCCGGTCAGTTGGAACTAAACGCATTCCTGCCGCTGATTGCCGAATCGCTGCTGGAATCGCTACATATTCTGAACAGCGCGGTTCGACTATTCGAGGAAAGATGCGTACGCGGCCTGATCGTGCGTGAGGAACGCTGCACTACAAATCTGCGTAACTCAGCCGTGATGGCTTCTGCGCTGGTCGCGGAGCTTGGCTATGATGAAGCTGCCTCCATTGCATCTGCAGCCATTGTGCAAGGTCGCACACCAGAGGATATTGCAGAAGATCGCGGCCTACTGACCCGTTCGAGGATTGACCAATTATGCCATCCCTATACAGTAACCAAACCCGGAATTCCGGGGCAGGAAGAAGGAACTCACCATGGGAATGAATGATACCCCTCGTAGCAACCGACCACATATTGTCCTGCTCGGTCGCCGCAACGCAGGCAAATCCAGCATTCTGAACACCCTGACGGGTCAGCCCGTCGCTGTGGTATCTCCTGTAGGAGGAACGACCACGGACCCCGTTTTCAAACCGATGGAGCTGCTCCCAGCGGGTCCCATTGTTCTGGTGGATACCGCCGGACTGGACGATGAGGGTGAGATCGGGGAGCTGCGCCGCAACAAAACGCTAGAAATACTTAATAGTACAGACTTGGCCCTGCTCGTTATCGACGCTACCGTTGGAGTCGGACCATTCGAGCATGAGCTACTCGAAAAGCTCCGCACCAAAAAGATTCCTGTTATTGGGGTATTGAATAAGATAGATACCCTTACTGAATCAGATAAAACGGCTACAAAGCTGGCAACTGAACTGGATCTCACCCTAATTCCTTTCAGTGCATCTTTGCTCCGGGGAGACACGGAACTGAAAAAGGCTATCACTAATACACTCCCCCAAAACGAGGATCGTTTCCGTATCGTCGGTGACCTGTTGTCACCCGGCGATGTTGTTGTGCTGGTCGTTCCCATCGACAAAGCTGCACCAAAAGGCCGATTGATCCTGCCACAGCAGCAAACAATCCGCGATACACTAGAGAGCGATGCCATCGCCGTAGTGACCAAAGAACATGAACTACGATTGACGCTGGAGAGATTGGGACGCAAGCCTCGCTTGGTCATCACCGATTCACAGGTTTTTATGAAAGTAGCGGCCGACACGCCCAAGGATGTGCCTCTCACCTCTTTTTCCATCCTGTTTGCCCGTCATAAAGGCGATCTGGACGAACTGGTACGAGGTGCAAGAGCCATTGATCGCCTCAAGGATGGAGACCGCGTACTCATTGCCGAAGCCTGCACTCACCAATGCCAATCTGACGATATTGGTCGAGTGAAAATTCCTCGCTGGCTCCGCCAAACGATAGGCAAACGTCTCATCATCGAGCATGCATCCGGCTCCAGCTTCCCTGATGATCTGAGCGAATATGCACTGGTTATTCATTGCGGTGCATGCATGCTCAATCGGCGTACGATGCTTCATCGAATGTCGGAAACGAAAGCTGCCGGAGTGCCGATTGTGAACTATGGTATTTTCATCGCTTATGTACAGGGGGTCTTTCCCCGTGCTATTGAATGCTTCCCATCTGCTATGCTGGCATGGGAGCAAGCTGTAGAAGCCGGCAGTTATTCCTAAAAGACCTCATCTCATCATTAATATTTTTTTCCAGACGCACAAAAGCAGTCGCGCTGATTCCAACGCGACTGCTTTTTATTTTCAAGTTCTATTATAAATCATGAGAATTTTCATAGTGTGAAATGATACTACGAATAATATAAATTGCTAAAAATACAAATCACGTTCGCCTGCTTCCAGTCGCTCCAGTCTGTCAAGCGTCAAACGGCGCGTCGATTCACGTGGTATACGCTCCAAATTCTCTCGCAGAGCGGCAGCTCCCAGTTCACGCGCCTCCTCATCCCCATAATCCAGCAGATATTCTTGGAAGGTTAGCAGCGAATTCGGCTGGCACACATTATGAATTTGTCCTGATTTGGCAAGCTCCATGAAACGATCTCCAGTTCGCCCCTCACGGTAGCAAGCTGTGCAGTAGCTCGGCATATATCCACCACGGCACAAACTTTTAATAATTTCCGATGGTGAGCGATGATCCCCTACCTCAAATTGAGGCTTATCATCAGTTTCCTGTTTTGCATATGCCCCTACGCCTGTAGCTGAACCTGCACTAATCTGCGACACGCCTAGACCAATGACGCGGTCCCTATATTCCGGCTCCTCGCGTGTGGACAGGATCATACCAGCATAAGGGACAGCCAGTCGAAGAACGGATACAATTTTCATAAAATCCTCATCGTTGACCAGGTACGGATATCGCTCCAGGTCTACATTTTCAGCCGGACGCAATCGTGGAACTGAAACCGTATGAGGGCCACACCCAAAGGCTTCTTCCAAGTGCTCGGCATGTTTCAGCATCGCTACGGTTTCATAACGGAAATCATACAGACCGTACAACACACCGATCCCCACATCATCTATACCCGCACGCATGGCTCTGTCCATTGCGGTGGTGTGCCAATCAAAGTCCCGCTTTGGTCCCTGCAGGTGGAATTTACGATAGCTTTCCCGATGATACGTTTCCTGAAATAAAATATACGTACCAATGCCCACCTCTGCCAGCTTCCGATAGTCCTCCTCGGTTGTGGATGCAATATTCACATTGATCCGCCGAATGCTGCCGTTATCTACCTTGACCTCATAGATCTGGCGCAGACAATCGACGATATAGTCAATGGGACAATGGACTGGGTCTTCCCCCGCTTCCAGCACGAGCCGCTTGTGTCCCAGTTCTTGAAGCACTCTAACCTCCTCCACCAATTCCTCCGGTGTCAGACGGCTACGAGTAAAGCTGTCATTGGTATGTTTATAACCACAATATTCGCAGTTATTCACGCAGTGGTTGCTTACATATAAAGGGGCGAACAGCACAATCCGGTTGCCATAAATTTGTTCTTTGACTGCTCTCGAAGATTTGAACATCTCTTCCAATAATTCAGGATCATCCACATGCAAAAGAGCCGCCGCTTCACTCGCACTCAGTCCCCGGCAGGCTCTCCCCTTTTCTAAAATTTCTAAAATACGGTGTCGATCTGTTGCCTCTTGTTTCCCCTGCTCCACTGCTGCCATAATCTCTGCTTCATTAATAAAATCCGCCGACACTTTCTCCCGTACTCCACTCACGTATACCCATCTCCTTATTTATGGTTACTGCAATGTTTCCGTTATGGCCTCACAAAGTTTCCTGTCTCATAAGCTGTCGTTGCACCCTCAAACTATCGCCACGCCCCATATCGACTTCAAATCCTGCTCCACGGATTCGCAGCTCCAAGCAATGTCGACATTGGGCAGACTCATCGCCCAAACATATTTTATTCTCATAAATCGCATACTTAGGTCTCACCGCTAGTGGCGACAAATTGGGCATCACCACATTGGCCCCTGCCTGAAGCGCCTTCTCCCTGCCTTGGGGATGAATCGTTCCCATTGCCGTGGACGCCGGAATAAGTGCATCTGGAACGACCAATCGGGATAACGAAATAATATCGAGTGCCTTTTCCATGCTCCCCTGACTGGCATCCCGAAGCGGCGTGTTGCTATGCGGTAAAAAGGGGCCAATTCCGATCATATCTGGTGACAGGCTGTGCAGATAGACCAAATCGTCTGCTAATTCACTATTCGTTTGTCCTGGTAACCCCACCATACATCCGGCCCCGATCTGAAAGCCGATTCGTTGCAAAGCCAGCAGACGGCTGCGCCTGCTTTCCATCGTCATCGTCGGATGCAGCTTGGCGTACAAACGGGGGGAAGCTGTCTCATGCCGCAGCAAAAAACGGTCCGCGCCCGCCTCGTATAATTGCTCATAAGTTTCATCATCCCGTTCACCGATGGACAGTGTAACCGCCACATCCGCAAAACGGCTTTTAATTTCGCGAATCAATTTCGTCAGCCGTGCTGCTGTAAACCAGTAATCTTCCCCACTTTGCAGCACAAAGGTCCGATAACCGAGTTCATACCCCTCCGCACAACAGGCCAGAATTTCTTCTGGCTGCAAACGGTAACGATCTGCCTGTTTATTCGAAGCGCGCAGCCCACAGTACATGCAGTCCTGACGACATATACTGGAGAATTCAATTAATCCCCGTAAAAAAACACCTTTGCCATAGCGCTCCAATTTGGTGCGAGCTGCCAGGTGGCGCAGTTGAGCCCGAAGCGTTGGCTCATCATCCAGACGTGTCAGCAGCTCCATCATTTCCATATGCGTCCATTCCTTGCCGTCAGCCAAACGCAGTAATAATTCGTCCGTGACTCATCCCTTCTTCCCTCGTCCATCCGGACTTCACATCATCAGCGGCTTGTACCGTACATGTATTATTCTAGCAATATCGGAGAGGATGTAACGTGATTAGTTTCACAAAAAATCCCATTTTATAAAAACCTCCTCCAACTTCTGCCCCAAAAAATACACATTTATATCAACACACAAAAAAGCTGTCTCTTCCTCTAATGGAAGAAACAGCCCTTGTCGATGGTTCTGCTTATTACTGAATCAAATCAATCGCCTGCTGGGGTACAAAATAATCAACGCCGTTAAATACAACTACACCGTTGAGCGTGGTATTTTTACCATTCAACGTAGCGACATTTTTGTATACCGGAAGCTCCAGCTTGTTACTGCCTTTGGTCACTGTAATAACTTTCGTGTCCGCAGAAAACTTGGCTCCTTTAGCTTCAAAAGCGGCTTTTGCAGGAACAAAAAGCTGCTTGCTGACCGTATCCAAATCCAGTCCAAGTACACGTGTCATATATTTATTAACATCTGTATTGTCGATTACACCGGTTGGACGGTCTCCGTTCGGCGCATACGTGTACAACACGACATCGCCTCCTGTATGTCCGCCTGTAGTCCAGCCAATATTCGCACGTTTGCTAATGATCGGTCCGACAGCATAGTTCATGCTTCCTTCTTTGGCATCCTTAATGGTTTTTACTTCTTCGTCTGTCAAATCGGTGATGCCAAAATATGTGGAAAGCACCTCTTTAATATTGCTGCGATCTGCATTCAGCTTGGCTTCCAAGCCCTCACCCGTCAGCTTCGCTTTTTTCAGCGGGTCTATAAAAGAAGCTAAAGGTGTTTTGTCATAATTGCTAGTTGTATCGCTGCTACCAATCGTCAATCCACCGTTTCCGTGGTCTGTCACTGCTACGACGACTGTATTTTGGTTTTGTTTGGCGTAATCCACAGCAACTTTCACTGCATCGTCAAACGAAAGCACGTCACTAATAATTCCGGTTGGATCATTTGCATGGGCGGCCCAATCCACCTTACTGCCTTCTACCATTAAGAAGAAGCCTTTATCGTTTTTGGACAACACATCAATGGCTTTCGATGTCATTTCTGCCAGACTAGGTTCCTTGGATGCATCGCGATCCAGGTTATACGCAAGGGCTTCAGGAGAAAAGCTACCCCAGAGCTTGCTGGAGGTCGAATTTTTCAACCCTTCAGGTGTCGTGACAAAGTCATAACCCTGGTCTTTAATTTGGGCTACCAAATCTTGGCCATCTTTACGCCCTGCTGCCTCCAAAAACTTGCCGCCTCCACCTAACACTACATCAACCCCGTTGTAGGCTTGCTGCATGCTGAGTGCATCATAATTTTTACGATCAGGATAATGTGCGGTAAAATCAGCTGGTGTCGCATGCATAATCTCCGAAGTCGCAATAATTCCAGTCGATTTCCCTGCCAGCTTGGAAGCCTCAAGAATGGAAGCTACAGGCTTTTTGGCGTCACCCGCTGCAATGGGTTGTTGTCCGGGCATTGTCGCTTCATCAGGAAGGACGCCTACATACCCAGTATGAGATTTATGTCCTGTGGCAAAAGCAGTACCCGCTGGAGCAGAATCGGCAATTGGAGCATCCGCAGAATGCGTACGCACCATGCCGCTTGCCATGCTGTCTAACGTTAAGGAAGATCCTTTGTACCATCTAGCCAGTGCAGTGGCGTCATTAGCCATACCGTCTGGAATCAAAATAATTACGTTTTTAATCGACGTGTCCTTTTCGACTGCCATCGCCGTCCCACCGCTTACTGCTAGCATGATAGTCGCTACGAGTGCTGCCACCGATTTTTTCGTATGTATCCCCCAACATTTTAGCATTCAATTTCCTCCCAGACACTTTATTGTACAATCAGAACTAAGTCTAATCATACTTTGTCAGGAGAATGTTAAGGGGATTGTCTAACTATATTAAAGATGCTCTCTGGAGTATTGGTCTCACTCAAATTGTCCCTGAATTACCGATACGATACTTTCACGGAGTGCTTTGGCGTTTTGTGACTTATACGGATCAGCATTAAAAAGGATTGTATCTGCTGTGTAGTTTTCTTTTATACGTCCCAATCTGTCCCCATATCCCAAAATTTCAGCGGCGAACTCCGTGGCAGCCTGCCAGGCCTCTTTTCGAGTTAATCCACAGTCTATGAGTGTGTCTAATTCCTCAAGGTTACGTCCATGTAACGAAGGTGTGGCAAAATCTGTACCGAACGCAATTCGTACGCCTGCTCTTTTGGCATAGCTAACGGCTTTAGGGTGGGCTTCGGCGGCGCGGGCGGCGCGGTCACAAATTTCCCTGTCGAGTAAAAGAACTCCAGACGGGTCTGCAGCAATACGATAGATGGAAGCAGTAGGCACAAAGGCTGTCCTGGATTGCGCAAGCCGGTTGGCTTGATCCTCGGTCAAATACATTCCATGCTCTATAGATTCCACTCCAGCGTCAATAGACCAATCCACAGTAGGTCCACCCCAGGTATGAACCATGACTTTTATGTTGCGTGCATGGGCGCTACGCACAATAAAAGAGAATTCTTCCTCAGAAAAAATCGGGTTCAGCACTGTATCTGGCGACGAGCCTAGTCCCCCCGTTGCAAGAATTTTAATCCAGCTTGCCCCGCAATCAATAATTTCTGTTACCCGCCGTTCCAAATGCTTAAGACCTCGTGCGTCTCCGGCTCCGAGCATATCACCACTGGTATAAACTCTTAAAGGCTGGCTATAATGCTGACCTATATGCTTCACCGTACTTGGCAAAAGCCCACCTGCATCACGCACTGAAGTCACTCCAGCCTGGAAAGTAGCCTCAAAGGCTTGCGCCTGCATCACTTCGATCTCCAGTTCATCGCGCTTCTCCTGGTCAGTATGATTAAAATCCGTCCATGCCAAATGCGTATGAAGATCAATTACGCCGGGGCTAATCCATAAGTCGCCATCTGGACCATTTTGTTGAGTATGCGAGGATAAGGACTCTGCAATGGACGAAAAACGACCATTGGTGATTGTTATATCAAATCGTTTCCCATCAATCCCCGCCACAAATATATTTTTATAGGTTAACTCTTTTTGAATTTTATTTTCCATCTTCATTCCCCCAAATTAACCTTTGGGCGGCAAGCGCATGATAAGGGTCTTGATGTACAAGCTCAGCAAGCGTTTGGATAGCTTCTTCAACGCTTTGTTGATTTGCCTTCGCCCCAAAATGGTTAATGCGTAAGAGTTTATTATGCAATTCTCCATCTCCGGGTGCGACAATGCCTATGGGCTGTTCGATATTGAAATTACCGCCTTGAGGAATCCGAACCGTTGTAGTCAACGTTGAGTAGCTATCTTTATTCCGCTGCCACGGTTCAAGGCCCAAGGCTTTAATGCCAGCAATTGCAGCAGATGTAGTTAAGCGATGGCGGCGGTTGACTGCTTCCAGACCTTCTTCTTCAATAAGCTTTAATGACTCTATAAGCGCACGGGCTTCCAAAACAGGGATGTTGGCAGGAACTCGCACGGGCGTCACATGATTAGGGGAACGCTTTAAGTCAAGCAAAGACAGTATGGAATTGCGCGGCGCATTTTTGTTGGAGGCCAGAAACTCCCAGCCACGGGGAGAAATCCCCACAGCGCTGATCCCGTTAGGCCCGGATAGTGCTTTTTGCGCCCCTACAGCTACAAAATCAATTCCCCACTCGTCCATGAGCACCGGTTCGCCCCCGATTGCAGAAACTGAATCTATCACGGTTATAATGTTTGATCTACGCGCAAGCTCCATGATTTCCCTTGTTGGATTAGAGCCTCCTGTGACCACTTCCGCCTGCACAAAAGAAAGCGCACATGGGTTATATCGCTCAATCGCTGCGGCGACTTCATCTACAGTTACCACATCATCAAAAGATGTTTTGAGTTCGATGACTTCTGCTCCGCCACGCGCAAGCCAGTTACCAAAAATCGTTCCATATGGACCTGTCACAATGTTTAGAATTTTACGGTCGGGCGCAGATATGCCTGCTGCTATGGCTTCAATTCCCAGGATCGCCTCGCCCGGTATGATTACCGGGGATTCTTGGGTGGACAGGAGTTTGGAGAGCAAGTTAGTTAGCGTATCAAACTCCGATATTGTAAGAGGTACAAATCCTTTATTATTTTGACTCATAAATACCTCCTGCAGAATGGGATATTGGCATTTTAGGAACAGCGGACAAAAGCTCACGGCTATAAGGCGTTTCAGGACGAGAAAAGAATTTCTCCTTGGGGTTGATCTCAACCAGCTTCCCCTGCCGCATTACAGCAACAATATCGCTTATGGCATTTATAACTCCCAAGTCATGAGAGATAAAAAGCATCGTAAGATTAAGCTCCGATTTGAGTGTGCTCAACAGTTCAAGCATACTCCGTTGTACCGAAACATCCAGTGCGCTCGTTGGTTCATCTGCGATAAGTATGCTTGGCTCAACGCTTAATGCGCGGGCAATTGCTATTCGCTGACGCTGACCGCCGGAAAATTCGTGAGGGAATCTGCCAAGGGCGCTTTCATCGATGTGAACACGTGTAAGCAGTTCCCTACATTTCTTGTCCACTTGAGCTCGGTCAACAATCTTGTGAAAAAGTAAGGCTTCGGCAAGGATTTGCCTGATCGTATGCTTTGGATTTAGCGAGGAATCCGGGTTTTGAAACACCATTTGTATTCTTTTATGCTGCTCCCGGCTCCGTCGCTTGCCCAGAACCTGAGAACCCAGCATGATCCGGCCCTCATCCGGGGCGATCAGCCCGGCTATTACCCGCGCGAGGGTAGACTTTCCTGAACCCGATTCTCCCACAAGACCAAGCGTGGTACGCTCCTGCAGCTCCAGGCTTACTTGATCAAGCGCGGTGAACTTACCATAAGCAACCGTTATATTTTCTATCCGCAAGGCTGTTTTCATAAATCCGCGCTCCTTTCAAGATCCGGGAGAGGAAGCACTGAGCTTATCAGCAACTGTGTATACGGATTTTGCGGGTTTTGTAAAAGGGGCAAAGTGTCTCCCCGCTCTATGATTCTTCCCTCTTTCATAACGCAAAGCTTTGAGCACATCGAAGCAGCTACGGCAAGATTGTGCGTAACAAACACCATGGCAAAACCCAACTCCTTTTGAAGACGTGAAATAACGTCAAGTATTTGCCGTTGAACCGTTACGTCAAGCGCAGTTGTTGGCTCATCACAAAGAAGGATACCCGGCTTGCACGCCAAAGCCATCGCAATAACAATACGTTGACACTGGCCGCCTGAAAGCTGGCGGGGGTAACGGTCAGTATGCTTTAAGGAATCGGGAAGACCGAGCATTTCAAGCAGTTCCAAAGCTATTGTGCGCGCGACCTTCCGACTCACCTTCTGCCTGTAGTACACAACCTCGGCAAGCTGCCGAGCCACCGGGCAGAGAGGGTCAAGTGCCCTTATCGGGTCTTGAAAAATCATTGCGCATCTGCCATTGCTCCTAATATGCCCGCCAACTTGTTCAATACCGGAGGGAAGCAACCCTATGATGGAGCGAAGCGTGAGCGATTTTCCAGATCCGGATTCCCCCACAAGTCCTATACTTTCGCCCGCTTCAACTTTGAGACTCACATTGGTGACCAATTTATGATTCGATTGCGTCGCGAGCGACAAATTTTCCACTTCTAAAATTGGATTCATAGCATTCATTTTCTTCTCCATATATCTGCTAGCCCATCGCCCACAAGGGATAAGGCTATCCCTGTATATACTACCGCAAAGCCCGGGATTGCTGAAAGCCACCACTTAGTAGATATAAAGGGCTGCCCATCAGAAATCATAGTTCCCCAATCCGGAGTTGGCGGCGCAATGCCGATACCTAGATAGCCTAGCGTAACAATGGCTACAAGCAGAACAGCCATGTCCGTCATAAGCACTACCACCGCTTGCGGTAACACATTCGGCAGAAGATGGCGCAGTATGATTTTAATATCCGGGATTCCCAGAGTTTTTGCAGCGGCTATCCATTCCTGCTTGCGAAACGATGCGCTAAGACCCTTGACCACGCGCGCGTATACAATCCAGCCAACCAGGACAAATGTAATGTATATCCCCTGTTCACCCGTACCGCTTGCAAACGCCACTATAATTACAATCAAATAAAAAGGGAACGCAATAAACGTATCGGTCAAAAGCGTGATAACCGTGTCTACCCATTTACCATAATACCCGGCAAGCATTCCCAGAAACACCCCCATACAAAAAGGGATGATCTCCGCCAGCACCATAATCTTCAAATCAGTCCGTGCGGCATAGATCAGCCGTGTAAACAAATCACGCCCCAGTTGATCGGTTCCCAGCCAGTGTTCGAAGGACGGGGGTTGTAAAGTTGCCGAAATATTTTGATCAGAAGGCTGGTAGGGGCTAATAACCGGTGCGAACACTGCAATACCTATGAGTAACGCAAACATAATACTGCCCCATAAAAGAGATGGAGTATTTAGTATTTTTCCCCAAGAGCGGTTGCTATGACCCGCCTTCTGAATCTGAAGATCTAATTGCGTGCGTTTCATTGTTCTCCTTTCGTCCTGGGATCAAGATACCCAGAAGCAACCTCAATCACGAAGCCGATGATGACCACAGATATCGCACAATAAAGAGCAATCCCCTGTATAACAGGAAAATCCCGGTTTGAAATGGCTGAAAATAACAGGCTTCCGATACCCTTGAGGCCAAAAACCTGTTCAATTACCAACGTGCCGCCCATCAGGTAGGCAATGTTTACGCCAAGCAGCATAAGAGCGGGAAGAGCGGAATTGCGCAGGACATGCTTTACCAATATAACCCGGTCGGGGATTCCCGCTGCCTTCAAGGTTACAACAAAATCAGATTCCAGCACTTCCAGCATCTGCGCTCTTAAAGAACGAACAAGCGAGGGAATTTGCGACAATCCGACAGTGATCGCAGGAAGGGCGAGACTGTACAAGATTCCAAGCCAGCCCTCGCCGACTCCCCCAACGGGGAACCAGCGAAGCCGAACGCTAAATACCAGAATCAGTAGCAGTCCAACCCAAAAAATCGGCATACCGAGCGTTACAGCAGGCAAGATGCGTATAATGTGGTCAAGCAGTCCGTCTTTATGTGTTGCCGCAAGGGTGGCCAGCACCAGCGAAACAATGATGGAAAAAAGACAGGTCATTGCAATGAGCAGCAGCGTCACAGGGGCCCGCTCTGCAATCAACTCTCTTGAAGAAGTCTCAAAAACAATCGAAACGCCGGTATCACCGTGTGTAAAGAAATTGTGCACAAAGCCTATAAACTGCTCCCAAAGAGAACGATCCAGCCCCAACCTATGGCGCATACTCTCAATAGCCTCAGCTGTGGCGTATTCCCCCAGAATCATTTTGGCGGGGTCTCCCGGCACCAGCCTTATGATGAAGAAGACTGCCACCACCACACAGATGACTACTGATGCCGCTCTTATCATAGCGCGCACAAGCCATTTGTGTGGGAAAGTTAGATTTGCAGACAATCCGGCAGACTTTTTAAATAAGTTGTGGGCCGTCAAGGATCTAATTACCTTTCACACGTACATCTTCAAAACGAGCGCTGTTATTGGGAAGCACGACCAGGCCATCAATGGAAGAACGAACACCTTTCAGAATATCCGGATAATAAAGCGGGATGTAAGGTACCTCGTCTGCAAGGATTTGTTGAAGCTTGGCGTAAATTCCCGCACGTTCTTCCCCATCAGGTGTTTTTTGCCCCTCGTGCAGGAGCTTGGTAACTTCATTGTTCGTGTAATGAGTCCAGTACGACTTGCTAAAGCCTTCCGGATCTGTCTGGAAAGCGAGGATCGAGTTGGCTTCTGGAGAATCCGCCTGTCCGCTGTTGATCATTGCCGAAAAATCATAGGCAAAGAAACGCTCGCGAAATGAGGCCAACTCAACAGATTCGATTTGAATGTCTATGCCGATCGTTTTGGCGGCCGCCTGAATAATCTGTGCCTCCTGAGTTCTTGAGTTGTTACCAGAGGCAATGAGCAATTTTGTAGAAAACCCATTAGGGAACTTTGATTTTGCAAGCTCTGCTTTGGCAGCGTTCGTATCAAAGCTGAGCGCTTTAATCGTATCGTTCGTGTTGTAGGGAATGGCTGGCGGCAAAAGCGAATTGGCTGGCTTTGCGAAACCAAAGGTAACCGCATTGGTCAATCCATTACGGTCAAGTGCCAACGCCAACGCACGGCGAACGTGCACATCCGAAAAATGCTCGTCCAGGGTATTGAAGAACAATTGCTCTGTCACCCAGCTTCCATTGGTCGCCACTTTGGTATCAGTTCCTTGTTTTAATTCATTTACATTTTCAAGAGCTACAGACTCAATAGCGTCTATCGCGCCAGCCTTCAGCTGGTTAATCGCTTGGCTGTCATCTTCAATGAGCTTGTAGACAAGTTCATCGATATATGGCTTGCCTTTCTGCCAATAGTATTTATTTTTGCTGAAAGTAAGATCACCGGCAGAATCCCATTTCTTAACGACGAAGGGACCGGTACCGACCGGATTCTTAAAGAATTCTTTTTCCGAGACACCGCCAAAATCCTTTGGAAGGATGCCATTGGAGAAATTTGAGAGTTCAGAAATAAACGGCGTATACGGCGCTTTAAGCTTAATTACAAGTGTTTTTTCATCTTGAGCCGAAAGCGAAGCCACCTGTGCCGCTATTGCAAGAGGACCTCCTACATTCAAATGACGCTGAATTGAAAAAACCGCGTCCTCGGCAGTAACTCCTTTGCCGTCTGAAAATTTCAAGCCATCACGTAAAACAAAAGTATAGGTTAATCCATTCGCGCTAATATTGTGCGACGCTGCAAGCCAATCCACAATTTTCCCATCACTGTTAAAGGCGACTAGTGGCTCAAATACTTTGTCGATAGCAAAAGCATTATTTGATGTAATCTGATTATGCAAATCAAACGAGGTTACGGAAGCCGGGCGGCCATATGTAAAGGTTCCCCCTTCCGCGGGTTGATCAGCGGTTGTGCTTGGGTTAGTTGCGTTTGTATTTTTATCTGCATCATTTTTGGAGCCGGAGCATCCTGCCACGAGAACCAATAAAAGAAATGCTAAAGATCCAACCAAAAACGGTTTCCTAAAAGATACAATAAGTTTGGACATCCCATTTTCCCCTTTTCTCCAATAAAACATATTGTTTTAATATGAATAATATTATGGATGAACCCATTTGCCATGTCAAACAGAATTAAATACCATAATTTAAAAAATCAAAGATAAAAGTAAACATAGGGATTTTCCAGCTTGTGTACACATGGAGTTCATATGGGATTGGGAATTTCATTATATTATTGTATAATCAGTCTATGAAGTAATAGGTAAATCTTATAAGACGACAACCATTATAAAAGCGTATATAAAAGGGGTTTAAAACTCGATGGAATTCAGACAACTTCAATACACCCTGCAAATTGCAGCGGAAAAAAACTTCTCACGCGCAGCAGAAAAACTGCATATTGCTCAGCCCTCTTTGAGCCAACAATTGTCCAAACTGGAAAAAGAACTTGGGGTACTTCTATTTCAACGCAACACCAGCACGGTGGAATTAACACATGCAGGAGCAAGCTTTGTGGAAAAGGCAAAAAAAATAGTCGATGCAGTTGAGCAGCTCCGGCAGGAAATGGACGACATTTCTCAACTGCGAAAAGGGAAGGTTGTGGTTGGCAGTATGCCCATCACAGGTTCTCATTTGCTGCCGCATGTGCTGCCTGTATTCAAGAAAGCTCATCCGGACATTGAAATCGTGTTGGTCGAGGATTCATCCATGAATTTGGAGAAAAAAACTGCCAGTGGGGATACAGATCTCAGCCTGCTATCTCTTCCATTAGTAGAACCTACACTTTCCTATGTGCCGATCGGTGAAGAGTGGATTGATCTTGCCGTTCCTCCAGGTCACCCCCTAGCCCTGCGTAAAAACGGAGACCATCCGCAGCCTGTGCATATG
Organism: Paenibacillus sp. FSL R7-0340; assembly: GCF_038002205.1. Lineage (NCBI taxonomy): Bacteria > Bacillati > Bacillota > Bacilli > Caryophanales > Paenibacillaceae > Paenibacillus > Paenibacillus sp. FSL R7-0340. The sequence continues at coordinate 2,712,893 of NZ_JBBOBY010000001.1, read as the reverse complement.
GAAGAACTGAAAGATGAGCCTTTTGTCGTTCTGAAAAAAGGGCAAGGCTTTCGCAAGCTGACGATGGATTTGTGTCATCAAGCTGGCTTTGAACCCAATGTGGTGTTTGAGAGCACTAATATGGAGACGCTCCAATCGCTTGTAGCGACAGGTATGGGAGTGACACTCGTCCCCCGTTTTATCGCCCGGGCCGCCAGCAGCGAGTTTGTTCCAGCATTATTGCCACTCGCCGAACCTACCCCTAGCCGTACCCTAGCCATTGCCTACCGAAACGGACGTTATTTGTCTAAAGCTGCCGAAGCCTTTATTGATACCTTCCGAGAAACGGTCGAGCAACTTTCTCAAAAGTAGCTTCAAATGTGAAAAGGACCGTCTTCCTCCTCAGCCAAAGCCAGAGAAGAAGACGGTCCCGGGGCTTCGCCCCTATGCTTTCAATACTTCATTTACTTTACGGGTTCGATTACACTGTTGCGATGTTGCTTCCATCTGTCTTTAACGAACCACATTTCATGTTCATTTGAATTTCATGTCAGCCTCGCCTGATTACTTTACGCTTGCTCGGAAACTCCACTTTATCCATCCCGCATCACTTCTTTCCTTAAGGTCTCTAGCCTTGGTCTCCCAAGAATGTCCTACCTCAGTTCCAATGTGCTGTGTGATCCCAAAGTGCCTGTCCTCGCCTTTTTGTGATCAGGGTCTCCCTAAATCTGGTGGACTTTTATCCTGATCATAGCCCATTTCATAATTGTTTCCGACAACCTGTCTATTTAAGCCTCTCGGCCGTGACAGGCCATCCCTATTCGCCAGTTCGGATCTACTTTGGTTATCCATCGTTATCAACCTCCTGGTGTCGGGATACTATTATAATACACCTATGGGCTGTATCTGAAACAGGTATCAGAAAACTTTTTTATTATCGAGAAGAACCAAATGCTTGCTGTACCTCGGCTTCACTCACTTGTGTTTTAAAGACCAATTTCGAAGGATCTTGAGGTGAATAAATGACCTCTATAATACTTCCCTGCTGCAGCTTGGACAGTTGGGAAGAAAAAACAACCTTTTGCGTGGTTACATTAAATGTATCGCCGTTGTTTTTCGTAACACTCAGCGTAAATTGAAGCTTAATTTTATTAGGTCCTGCTTCCCCCATGGGTGTGACATCCAGCACCTTCGCATATGCCTGCTCACCGGTTTTGGCAATTTCCATCAGCTCAGGCGATACGCCCTGCTTGACCATTTGCTCATTCATTAACGCTTGCAAATCCGTCTGCGACACCTGCCCTTTCAGGTCAAGTGCTACTTTCAGTTTATCTTTCTCCGATACGACCAACGGAATGATCGAGCCTGGCTGAAATTGAGCCATGGAAGTCAAAGGAATAATCGTCGTCAAAGCAGTATCATATTTGTCTTCTCCATGTTTGGTTACGGTCAACCCGAGCTTTACCTGCGGCTGATTGTTTACATAAGTCCCTGTTAGCTGAACACTTGTAATAATCCCAACCCCAGGAACACCCTTCTTTACCTTACCGCCTCCAAAAAAAACACCTAAAATGCCAGGTAGAAAAATAAGCGCAAAGCCTATATAAATTAACGGCCTATACCACGGGGCATCCATAATCACAAATGGATCATCCCATAAATAGTTAGCCAAAAATGGTGAGAAGCCTACACCAAACACCATAAGTACCCCGATAATACTCAAAAATCCTTTCATCCTCCAAAACCCCTTTTTCAATCATCTGTTCAAATTATATGTCAGCAAGAAAGGTGAAACGACCTGCTCATTTACACTGTCACCAGACCCATATAAATCAGCTCCGATGGATTTACCGGATTGCTCCCCAGACCCACCGTATCTCCAGGTCGCGGAATTTGCAGCTTGGATACGAGCGTTTCCAACGTTTTTGGATATCGATTACCGTTTACTTCTGTCACATCTAGCATTAGCACCACAATCGGATCAAAATTCACGAGCTTCCCGGTATCTGTTACCGAAATAACAACCGCAGTCGCTGCCATCGCCAAACCACCGTTAGCCGCCGTTTGAGCTTGTCTTGCCGAGTTTAGGCTTTGGTTAATCTGTTCCCGATGCTCTTTGGGTACCAAACCTTTCATAAATAATCCTGACAGGCCTTTATTCATCAGTTGATCTGCTTGTTCTATCGCATCCTGCTGTTTTTTCTTTTTCCCGAATAAGTTCATCATGTGGTTGCACCTCGTATTTTGTATTGTCGTTCCCTATGAATTCAGTATAAAAGAGGGTATATGGCATCACAATACGTTTTGGCGCATACAAAAAAACCGAAAAAACAGGAGCTTTAACCTGTACTTTTCCGGTTTATTTTGAACTCTGGGACGGTTTACACAAAATTTTGCGCACTTTGGAGTATTCTTTCGCACGATCTATCCGATAGTTTTGTGAAAAACGAGTGAATTCAGGCTATTTTTTACGCAAAAGATAGACCAATTTGCGATAATACGCCGATGATTCTTTATAACGACGACTGTCCTCGGACACAACTGCCAGCGTTTCATATAACTGTTCAAGCCGCGCTGGATGCTGGAGAGCTTCAAAATAAGGCAAGCATTGCAAGGCATGCATCCAAAAGGCGTCCTGATTTCCCTGAGCAAGCGCAAGCTGGCTTTCATAAAAATCAAGCCCCATTTGCTGATCTGTTGTCAGATTTGTTTTACGCAGTTGATCCAAATGCTGTGAGAGAAGCCCCCAATTTTTTCGCGCAAACGCAATCTCACAGCGATAAATTAGCGTAACGGGCAGCATCATCTGCTGCATTTCCTCCCGCTCCCGGCTCACCAGCGCTTCAAAACGCGCTACTTCCTCCAAAGCCTTGTCCAGCTCACCAATCGATGTCAGCATAATAATCCGGTTGTTCAGAATGGTCGTGAGCATATCTGCCGCATTTTCCAAATAGACCAAATTGGCCTCAGCCATAGAGAGCGTTAACAGTGCTTCCTGCACAGAACCCATGGCAAAACAATATCCGCTGTAAGCCACATACAGACCCGTCAAACGGTGAAAAAGCCGATCATCATACACCCTGCGCATCGTCTGCTCGAATACCTGCTTCGCCTCATCAAATTGCTTGACCTGAATACAGGCCTCCATCATAATGTTTTGCGCATTCAGCCAGTTTTCCGTCCCCTCTTCCACCAGACGGCTTAGCTGCTTAACGTTATTCAGCACATCATAATAATGGTTTTTCGAGCGGAAATACTGGATTTTATAAAATAATATTGCTTTTTTTAGCGGTGCGGGCAGCTCCACCTCATCCGAGCGACCAAACTTCTCCAAATAAAAATTCAAATAGGTTTGATGTAAATATTCATAGGCCGTTGGGTCATTTAACTGCTGGTAATAAACGGCCTTCATCAAATAAGTCGTCATTTCCACCACAAGCGAATCGTTGCGATCCTCCAGTAGATCCACATAGCTTTCCGTGGCAGGATTAGCCAGCTTGGACAGCTCTGTGAAAATCTTATCCGCTGTAGTCAGCGTCTCTTCATCCTCTGCCGCTGCACGCAAGAGGTAGGAGGGATTTACACCTAAACGCCCAGCAATTTGCTCGGCCAAATCCTCTGCCAACGGGTAACGGTCAGCCAGTATATTTGCGAAATGTGCTGGTGTCACCAGCCCGTCTACCAGCTCTTTACGGGACAGATTTTTCTTTTTACACAAAAATTCAATGCGTTCCTTAAGCATGGAGTATTCCTTTCTACACTGATTATCGGTCATACAGTGAGGGACGCCGATCTTCAAACACCGGAATACGACCACGTACGTCCTGCACTAAGGCAGACTCAATCGTTCCTGTGATGATCCCCTCCTGCTCTCCGCCCTCAGCAATGATTTCTCCCCATGGATCAATAATAAGCGAATGCCCGAAGAAATCAGTATCTCCACTGCGACCTACCCGGTTACAAGCAATAACATACATTTGATTTTCTATAGCACGTGCGGTTAGCAAGGTGCGCCAGTGATGAAGCCGGGGATGAGGCCATTCTGCGGGTACGATCAGCAAATTTGCGCCCGACAGGGCCAAACTACGGGCTAGTTCAGGAAAACGAATATCATAGCAGATCGACGCACCTGCCCGAATTCCGCCATCCAGTGCGAATAAAACCTTTTCTTCGCCAGGCTGCAAATATTTTTCTTCATCCATAAGTTGGAATAGATGAATCTTGGAATACGAAGCAACCTCTCTGCCTGTTCGGTCAAAAACGAGCATCGTATTATACACATGACCGTCGCTTTTTTTCTCTGCGATCGACCCAGCTACTACGTTCACTTCATGGGTGGCAGCGAATGCTGCTATCCATGCCCGAGTCTCCGTCCCTTCCTTATCCGCCAGCTCATGAATGCGATCCAAGGCATAGCCCGTATTCCACATTTCCGGAAGGACAATCAGATCCGGCTTCAGTTCGGTTTTCATCGCTTGTTCCATTAAAGCTCGGATATGACTGCGGTTTTCCGGGGGATTTCCTATCTCTATATAAGCTTGTATGAGTGCAACACTGAACGGCTGAGCTTCCTGATACTTCAAAATCCTTCATCCTCCTTGTGAGCCGGAGCTTCCCGCGACCCATTATCCGGTATTTTCTCCCATCATAGCCCGATCAGTCTGGATTACGCAACTATGCAAGTTTAATTCCTCCTATACAACTCGGTAAAATCGTGATAGATTATTTCTTAAACTATTCCAAAAGGTCGTGTGTATTGATGACTCATTTTTCTATTCCCTCCGCTGACGTCATGAAACAGTTACCTACTCAATTTTTTGCCACACTTGTACAAAATGTAAACCGTGAAATTGCGGCGGGACATGATGTCATTAACCTCGGACAGGGGAACCCCGACACTCCCACTCCTTCTCATATTGTAAAAGCTTTGCAGGAATCAGCGGATAACCCGCTGTATCATAAATATTCGCCATTTCGCGGTTACAGCTTTCTCAAGGAAGCCGTTGCCCAGCGCTATCAGGAGGATTACGGTGTGACGCTCAACCCTGAAACCGAGGTCGCCATCCTGTTTGGCGGAAAAACAGGTTTGGTTCAGCTGCCGCAAGTCTTACTCAATCCCGGCGATGTGTGTCTCGTCCCTGATCCCGGCTACCCGGACTACTGGTCTGGTGTAGCCTTGGCTAAAGCGGAAATGTCTTTTCTCCCATTAAAGGAAGAGAACCGTTTTCTGCCCGATTATGAAGCCATTTCCGTGGAAGACCGCCGCCGCGCCAAGTTAATGTTCCTTAACTATCCGAATAATCCAACCTCGGCAACGGCTCCACTTTCTTTTTACGAGGATACGGTTGAATTCGCGCAACGTAACGGTATTGTGGTTGCCAGTGATTTCGCCTATGGCGCTATTGGATTTGATGGCGAACGTCCGGTGAGCTTCCTCCAGGCAGAGGGTGCTAAAGACGTGGGGATTGAGTTCTATACCTTGTCCAAAACGTACAATATGGCGGGCTGGCGTGTTGGTTTCGCGCTCGGTAATGCCGAAATCATCTCGATGATTAATCTGCTACAGGATCATATTTATGTAAGCTTGTTTGGCGGCATTCAGGCAGCGGCGGCGACAGCCTTGACGGCCTCGCAGAACTGCGTAGGCGAGCTGGTAGCCCGCTATGAATCACGCCGTAACGCTTTTTATGATGCACTTGGGCAAATAGGCTGGAAGGCGACGCGCCCAAGCGGCTCCTTTTTCAGTTGGTTGCCTGTGCCGCAGGGCTATACTTCCACTTCTTTTGCCGATCTGTTGTTGCGGGAAGCCAAGGTGGCTGTTGCTCCAGGGATCGGCTTCGGGAATGGCGGCGAAAGATATGTGCGAGCGGGACTGCTCAGCTCAGAAGCTCGACTGACCGAGGCGGCTGATCGAATTGGCAAGCTAAACCTGTTTGGTTAAGCCGTATTTTCCAGCTACAACTTCTTTGCCAAACCTGGTCTTTTCGTGGTATTCTGTATCCAATATCATTTAGCGCGTTGAAGGGACTATTAAGAGAGACTCGGTCCTGTTCAGAGAGTAAATTCCGATAGGCTGCAAGAATTTACCTGGACTCTCTCCCAACTCCTATCCCCGAGCGCCCTGCGCAATCAGGCGGTCCCTGCCGTTAACAGGTTTCAAGTGGGATGATCATGAATCATCAATGAAGGTGGTACCGCGGAAGCACAAACTTTCGTCCTTTGCATACAAAGGATGGAAGTTTTTTTGCATTAAAAAGAGTAAAATTAAGGAAGTGGACGTCTTGTCAACACGAATCGTCATTAAAATCGGAAGCAGCTCTCTAACTGGAGTGGAAGGTGGCTTGAATCGGGAAGCCATCGCTTATTTTGCCCGGGAAATCAGCTTGCTACGTGCAAAAGGTCATGAAGTGCTGCTGGTTACATCAGGTGCAGTAGCCGCCGGATTCAGAGAGATTGGGTACCCGTTTCGCCCTAAGCTATTACATGAAAAGCAAGCGGCAGCGGCTGTTGGCCAAGCCCTTCTCATGCAGGCCTATGAGCAGGCTTTTAAAGATTTTGACCTAGTGATCGCGCAGGTTCTACTGACCCGTAGTGACTTTTTGAGCCGCAAACGGATGAATAATGCCGGAATGACCGTAGAAGAATTGCTGCGCCAGCAGGTTATCCCGATCTTTAACGAAAATGATACTGTATCGATTGACGAATTGAAATTCGGCGATAATGATATGCTGTCCGCGCTGGTTGCCAATCTGGTCAAAGCTCAGCATCTAATTATCATTACGGACACCGATGGCGTATATACGGCAGATCCGCGCAAGCATCCGAATGCCGTACGTTTTGAACGTATCGAAGAAATTACAGAGGAGATTTATGCATTAGCTGGAGGTTCTGGATCGTCTGTAGGTACTGGCGGCATGCGATCCAAGATCGAAGCTGCCAAAGTCGCTACACGCGGCGGTGTGCCTGTATATGTGGGACGTGTAAGCGCGAATGGCGATCTAAACGCAGCCGTCGAAGGACACGGACCGGGAACTTATTTTGACACTCACCTCTCTTCACTTCCGATGAAAAAACAGTGGCTTGGATTTATGTCCACCCCTCTGGGCGCGGTGCATGTAGACGAAGGGGCCGAGGAAGCGTTGGTTCACGGAGGACACAGTCTACTTCCGGTTGGCGTACGACGTGTCGAAGGCAGCTTTCATGCCGGAGATGTCGTTGAGGTGCTCGGACCGGAAAATAAAGTTTTAGGACGCGGCATCGTCAATTATGACGATGAACAGCTCCGAATTGTACAAGGATTATCCAGCGGCGAGGTTGTGGGCAAAATCGGTCCCATTCACCGGCTTGAGGTGATCCACAGGGATGAATGGATTACATTATGTATGTAGGGAGGCCGTAACATGAGTGATTTAACGACTAACACAGCTACAACCGAGGAGAATCAGTTTAGCGAAGTACGAACCAAAGCCAATCTTGCCAAAAAAAGTGCCGGGGTCATGAACCGCCTGACTACAGCACAGAAAAACGAAGCATTGCTTGCTATGGCTGAAGCTCTAGTAAATCATACTGAAGAGCTGATTGCAGCAAACCATAATGACCTGAAACATGGACGGGAACAGGGAACATCCGAGTCGCTGCTCGACCGCCTCAAGCTGACCGAGGACCGAATCGGAGCTATTGCCGAAGGATTACGCCAAATTGTGGCACTGCCTGACCCGGTCGGCGACACCCTTGAGCAAATTGAACGTCCAAACGGTCTGAGAATTGAGAAGATACGTGTGCCGCTGGGTGTCATCGGCATTATATATGAAGCGCGTCCAAATGTAACCGTGGATGCCGCGGGCCTGTGCTTGAAAACAGGCAATCCGGTTGTGCTACGCGGTGGTTCGGCCGCCCTCTTCTCCAACCGCAAGATTATCGAAGTACTCCAGCAGGCACTAGACGCAACAGCTGTGCCACGCGAGGCGCTTCAACTTATTGAAGATTCAGACCGTGCCTCGGTCAACGAAATGCTCACCTTGAACGGCTTGCTGGATGTAATTATTCCACGCGGCGGGCGTTCACTCATTCAAAATGTTGTTCAGAACGCTACCGTACCTGTCATCGAAACCGGAGCTGGTGTATGCCATACCTTTTTGGACGCTACAGCGGATGCAGCAATGGCCGAAGCGATTACACTGAATGCCAAGGTGCAAAGACCGTCCGTGTGTAACTCGATGGAAACATTGCTCGTACACTCGGATTATGCAAAAGCACACTTAACAGGATTGGCAGAACGCTTTCGTGATGCGGGGGTTGAGCTACGCGGCTGTGCACGCACACGAGAATTGGCCCCTTGGGCTATTCCTGTTACAGAAGAGGATTACGGCACCGAGTATAATGATTACATTATGAACATCAAGGTCGTAAACAATTTGGACGAAGTACTAGAGCATATTGCCCGTTACGGTACGATGCATTCTGAGTGTATTGTCACCGAGGACAAAGCCCATGTCGAGCGTTTTCTGCAAGAAGTGGACGCGGCAGCCGTGTATCACAATGCATCCACTCGCTTCACGGATGGCTTCGAGTTTGGGTTTGGTGCCGAGATCGGAATCAGCACACAAAAATTACATGCCCGCGGCCCAATGGGATTGCCTGCCTTGACTTCAACCAAATATCGCGTGTACGGTACTGGACAAATCAGGGAATAATAACATAAATCAATCTGTATCCTTGGAGGTTATGAATCTATGTGTGAATCACAAACAAAGGTTTTAATTAATGAGCAAATTACATTTTTCGGGGCAGGATCAATGGCAGAGGCTATTATTCGCGGAATGACGGCTCGTTCTGTCGTCAAACGTAGTGGTATTACCGTCATCAACCGCAGTAATCAGGCTCGCCTTGAGGAACTTCAAAAGCAATATGGAGTCTTGTTCCAAACCGAGGATGCCGCCAAAACCGAGCTTCTGCGTCGTTCTCCGGTCATTGTGCTTGCCATGAAGCCCAAGGATGCTGCACAAGCACTTGGGCAACTCGGCCCACTTCTGTCTGATGAGCAGCTGATTATTTCGGTAATCGCAGGATTGTCCATTCGTACGATGCAAACGTTGCTGGGTCGCAAGCAGCCGATCGCACGGACGATGCCCAATACATCCAGCTCAATTGGGCTGGGAGCCACAGGCATTAGCTTTTCCAAGGAAATCAGCGAAAACCAGCGTAAAAACGTGCTTACGATGTTCGAATCTGTAGGGACGGTAACGGTTATAGAAGAAGAGAAAATGGATGTTTTGACCGGGATATCTGGAAGCGGCCCTGCTTATGTCTACTACCTGATGGAAGCCATGATTGCCGGGGGAATCCGTGGTGGCTTGACCCCTGAGCAAGCGCACGAACTAACGGTGCAAACCGCGCTTGGAGCGGCACGCATGGTGCAGCAAACCGGAGAGGAGCCTTCTGCCCTTCGCCACAAAATCATGTCTCCTAATGGCTCTACGGTAGCTGCATTGGAAATGCTGGACAAAGGTGACTTCTACGAAACGGTGATTGCGGCGGTGCAGCGGTGCGCTGAACGATCCCGCGAGATGGGAGCTGTACTCAAGGAGGGAATTGAATGAGCTATTGCTTGGCGACCTACCGGGTATACGATGACAAAGCCGATTTTAACCAAAAGGCCCAATCTATTGCCATCGGCATGACGGTGGGCAGCTGGACTGAGCTCCCGCAAGCCAAACGGGACGCGATGCAAAAGCATCTTGGCTCGGTTCATTCTGTGGATATTTACGATGGAGGTCCCGGTGAACGGTACGCGGACCTGACCATCGCTTACCCGGATGTCAACTTCAGCCGAGACATTCCTGCTCTGCTGGTCACAGTCTTCGGCAAAATTTCGATGGACGGCCGAATTAAGCTAACGAAGCTGGGTTTCTCGGAAGCATTCCGCTCTGCTTTTCCAGGACCGAAATTCGGTATCAGCGGCTTGCGCGAACAGCTTGGCGTGTATGATCGTCCCCTGCTCATGAGCATTTTCAAATCTGTAATTGGCCTCAATTTGGACGAACTTCGTGAACAGTTTACCCGGCAGGCTCTCGGTGGCGTTGATCTGATCAAGGACGACGAGATCTTGTTTGAAAACGCGCTGACGCCGATTGAAAAACGTGTCGAAGCCTGCATCAAAGCCGCCGAAGCGGCTGAGCGTGAAACCGGTAAAAAGCTGCTGTATGCCGCTAATTTAACGGGGCCGACCTCGCAGCTTAAGACGCAAGCTCTCAAGGCCATTGATGCGGGTGCCAACGCGTTACTGTTTAACGTGTTGGCCTACGGTTACGATGTGCTACATGAACTTAGTAGCGATCCTGCCGTCTCGGTGCCGATTGCAGCCCATCCTTCGTTGGCGGGAGCTGCTTATCCATCGCCGCATTATGGTATTTCGGCGTCCGTCCTACTCGGTCAGCTTATGCGGCTGGCTGGCGCTGACCTCGTCCTCTTCCCTTCTCCCTACGGCTCAGTGACGATGCCGCGTGAGGAAAACATGGCGATCCGCGATGAGCTGATCACCCCTGATCTACCGCTTAAGGCCAGTATGCCGGTCCCTTCCGCAGGGATTCACCCGGGCCTCGTGCCGTTAATTGTACGTGACTTTGGTACTGACGTTGTTGTCAACGCTGGGGGCGGGATTCACGGTCATCCGCTGGGTACAGAAGCTGGTGGGCGCGCCTTTGTGCAGGCGATTGAAGCGGTACAGCAAAATGTCCCTCTGGCAGAATACGCCCGTACTCACCCCGAGCTGCAATCTGCGCTCGACACATGGGGAGGTGAACGATGAGCACAGCGAAGAAGCCCGTCATTTTTTGCGATTTTGACGGGACAATTACGAACAGCGACAATATTGTCGCCATTATGAAGCATTTTCAACCTACAGGCTGTGAGCCCATCATGCATCAGATCGTAAATGGGCATACATCCATTCGTGAAGGCGTAGGTGCGATGTTTGCCCTCATGCCTTCGGAGCAAAAGGACGAAATTATCTCATATGTACTTGGACAAGCTGGTATACGCGAGGGCTTTGCACGCTTTTTGGACTATGTACGAGAGCAGCAGATTCAATTTTTCGTCACCAGTGGCGGCATTGATTTTTTTATTGATCCATTGCTAAAACCCTTCGATATTCCACACGACCACGTCTATTGCAACGGAGCGGATTTTTCCGGGGATCGCATCCAGATTACTTGGCCGCATCCATGTGAGGAACCGTGTACAAATGATTGTGGCATGTGTAAAACGACTGTGATTCGTCAATACCCTTCCGAACAATACGAACGGATTTTGATCGGCGACAGCCTGACCGATTTTGAAGGAGCTAAAATTGCCGATCTTGTGTACTCCCGTTCGCATCTGACTTTAAAGTGTCAAGAGCTTGGCGTACCACATGTACCCTTTGAAACATTTGATGACATTATCGAGGATTTAAAGCAAAAACAGGAGCAAGGGGTGCTGTAAATGAGTTTTAACTTGGCAGACATTTCATTGGAAGAAAAACGCCGCGCACTTGAAGAACTCGCTGATGTCAAAGAACTATTCGCATCTCGCAACTGGTTCCCAGGCACGAGCGGCAATTTGTCGATCCGAATTGGTGACTTTCATCCCGAACAATTTTATTTTGCAGTCACCGCCAGCGGCAAGGATAAAACCAAGCGTACTCCGGAAGATTTTCTATTCGTAGACCAGTACGGAAAAGCGGCAGAAGCGACAAACCTCAAGCCAAGCGCAGAGACGCTTATACATTGTGAAATTTACCGCCTAACAGGCTGCGGAGCCGTTTTTCATGTGCATACCGTGTTTAACAATCTGATTTCCGAATATTACGGTGAGCAAGGCGCTGTACCTATCCAAGGTATTGAGCTGATCAAGGCTTTTAACATTTGGAAAGAAAATGCTGCCATTGATATTCCTGTGCTGCCTAATTACGCGGATATTGCCTCGATTGCCAAGCTCGTACCTGGTGTGCTGAATGATCAGGTGCCTGGAATTTTATTGCGTAACCACGGCATTTATGCGTGGGGCCGTGATGTATTTGAGGCTAAAAAGCATTTGGAGGCGTTTGAATTTTTGTTTGAAACGACCTATCGCTCCTTGCTGCTGAAAACTTTGAAGTAAATAAACTCATAAATATCAAAGATGCGTATCCTTATTTGTAAAAGTGGTCATTGAATATCGAGAACGGAGCCTAAGCGATAGCACAGGAACGTTCTCTTTTTTTATAATAAGGGTATTTCTATTCTACTAGCGACATAAAAGGAAATATGATGAATAAGAATCCTCCTGATATAATTTTGGATATGCTGTAAAAAAACGCCCCCTATTGGGGACGCTCCAGCGTGAATTGCTCTCCTAGCTTCGCATAGTTGTTCCCAGCCAAACGACTTACTGGACGCAACTCCTTAGCAATCACATACGTATTTTGATACGCTTCCTCGGACAAATGATACTGCACTACGCGTCCGATTAACAGATCACAGGCAGGTGTGTCCTCCTGACCTCCCAACGGTATAACCTGTTCCAGAATACATTCCATACGTATTTTCGCTTCTGTCACACCGGGAACTTCGATTTTTGTACTTTTGACCGGGGTAAGGCCTGCCAGTGTAACCTCACTCTCCTGCGGCAACAGACGGGAAGCCGTCACATTCACCGCTCCCACATTGTCCTCGTCTGTGATATGTACGACAAAAGCCTTATGCTCCATCGCATTACGTGCTGTATCTTTGGGTACTCCATCAACACGTTGTACGGATACAGACAGCAGTGGCGGTTCAGAAGCTACGATGGAAAAATAACTGAACGGCGCACCATTCAGCACCCCTTCGCTGCTCAAAGTCGTTACAAAGGCTACCGGCCTTGGGATGATACTTCCGGTCAACAGCTTATAATTTTCACGCCCTGTAAGCGTGTCAGGATTCAACGAAATCATTTTTCTCCCTCATTTCCGATTACAATCGCTATTCGACTGCACATCATCAAGTTTCGCCTGATAAGCAAATGCACCATTAGTTAGCGACATGGATGACATCTCAGGCTTCCCTTTCAGTATCGCGTGAATGATACGAAATGTAAAGTTGGAGCCGGAAGATCTCCCTATTTTTCAATTATATTTCCTCGGCTATCGCGCACAGTAACCGTAATTCCCTCAGGTACAGCAATCGTAACATCAAGCTGCTGCTGAGTCTGCATAAACCGTGTCGGAATTTGACCCAGTAATACATACAAGGTATCGCCGATTTGCTTGGTCTGATATAAATCTTGCCCCTTTATTTCGTCCTCTTTGCCTGTGTATACATAACTCCCGAACACATGCACCTCCGGTGAGGTGGTTGCATCAATTTTGACCGCATAAGGATCTTCTCCCTGTACAATCACCTTGGTCACTCCGGCAGGCAGTTTTTCATGCCAGTCTGGGATAAGCCTTGTTTCCTGAACCGAACTCATTATTTCTCTGACTTGCGGAGTGATCCCCAATGAACTGACCAAGGCAAATCCGATACAGCAAAAAACCAATACCGCCGTAATAAACATACTGAATAAATCATAACGAATGCGCTCACGCGTCCCTTTCCAAGCAGTATACATTAAAATTTCCAACCCCAGCAAAACAAAAACGACAGGCCACCAGGTCAAAGCCTGGTCCAGTATGCCCGCTCCCCAAAACTTGGAGGCAAACGTTATGCCCCCCAGCAGGACGAGGAAAAGTCCCATTGACAGCCTTCCGACTTTCCACACCCCTGCCGGAGCGTTTGACGCTTTAGAGGAACTATTTTTGTTAGACGATGTACCAAATATACCTGTGGAGCCTCCTCCATCGCTATGAGGATGATGGGCTCCCTTAAAGGGAGCCTCACTCTTTGAAAACTCAGTATCCATTCTATTGCTTCTCCTTTACTCGTTTAGATTTGGAATTCCCAATCATCATCCAAATACCACCGCCAATCAACAATAAGGATACGATAATCGTCCGTAGATACATGTCAACCAAATTATAAATCTCTCCATTCGGAAACAGACGATCCAGAGTAGGAACTAGTACGTTGATTAAGATGTAATAGGCGCCCAGCAATAGCAACCCCAAGCCTACCCAGCGGTGATATTGTGCAAACATACCGATCACAGGCTTGTCGATCAGCGGCTCCCGTCCATAACGGCTTACTTGCTGCAACGCATCAAAAAAGCTGTAAAACCAAACCACCGGAATCAGGAACAAAAAGAGTGAAAGATATAGCACGTCCAGTACATAGATGCCTCCTAAAAACAGAAGCATAAGCTGGAGTCCACGCTTTTGCAAACCGATATACATATGTCCAGCACCGGGAAATACCGATAAAATGGTAGCCAGCATTTTACTCCGCCGTCCCTCGACTCTTCCATGCTCCAGTTCCTCAAACAAAGTCCGGTCCTGAAGCATTTCTCCCGCTTGTTTGCGATGTACATGCTGCACCGCATCAAACATGCAATACAGCCAAATGATCGGCAGCACGCCCGCAAACGCCAAAAATCCGGATTCGTTTGTAATGCTGGTAATAAAAACGAGGATCGCTCCAAAGCCAAAGAAAGATAGCAGAAAAGACAAACCACGCTGCATCAGCCCCAAATGAAGGTGTCCCAATCCAGGAATGAACGACAGCAAAATCGTAAAAAAGCGTTCATTCTCCGATCCTTTTTGAAAAGCAGGTGATCCTGCCATACCATAGTGTCCTTGTTGATAATGGTTATAGCCCGGACCATATCCCATTCCTGCTCCCGGTGCATCCACATCCGCGTCTGTTGCCCCCTCCGGTACCTCTCCCGTTGAACCTGCATGTCCATAAGGCCCACTTTGCGAGTAATAACCATATGGATTGGGTCCTGCATGTGGGGGATATGGAACAGCAGCTGCACGAGAATCATAACGCAACAAGCTAATAATGATATGCAGCATACTCAGCCCCCAAAAAAGAGCGGCAACAAACATACTGGCCAATAAAGGTAATTCGTCTCTTGAAACCACTGAAAAAAATAATCCTCCCGCCAGACATCCGAAAAACAAAATGGTGTATACAAACGCATTGGCTTTTCTGGTCCAGTAATAGTGACCCACACCGGGAATGATGTTCAATAGAAATGCCAAGAGCTTGCTTCTTTCCGTATAAGGCATCGCTACACTTCCTTTCTATTTATGGGATTTAATAAAGTCCCCATTTGAAGGTTGTTGTTTGAGTTTTTTCATCTCAGCCTTTATCCGATGATTTAGGGCTTTAATTTATCGAGCCAGGTTGTTGTAGCTCGCATGACCTCTTCACTGTAAGAAACGCGTTCTTTTGGAGGAATCGGCTTTCCATCTGTTTGCGGCATCATTTTGTCAAAGGCTCCACTGGACAATAAGATCAACGTTAGGCTTGCGGCGACAACGTAGTGAAACACAGGTTTTTCAAACCAGCGGCGTTTTTTAAACAGAACTTGATTCGGTTCAGCTTCTATCTCGGGAAGAACGGCCATTACCTGATCTGTGAAGCGCTCCGTATCCATCCAGGCAGAATAATCTTTCATAGTTGACTCCAGTTGCTCCAGTGCGACAAGATATAGCATCAGCGCCTGTTCGTCTTCCAGCAGGAGCTTTTCCAGCCGGGCAGACTCCTCTATCGTGCAAGTTCCTGCAATGTAAGCATGCCAGTCATTCGATTTCCCTTCAATCCACGGTTTATCCTGTTGGTCAGTCATTGCCATTCCTCCTCCTTCCAGTGGTTTCGAATCCATAGCCGCGCCCGATAGAGCCTCGACTCTACTGTTTTTAAAGCTACCTGCGTCTCTTCTGCAATTTGGTCGTAGGTTTTGCCCTGCATATAATAGGCTTGAATAATATCCCGATGTTGCTGGGGCAACTGGGCGATTTTTTGCGATAGTTCTTCAATTTGCTCCTCGCGAATGAGACGAGCCAGCACATCCTCATCCCGGGAAGGGAGCTGTACAAGGGATTGTGCGACGTCTATAAGCTCTGCGGGTCGTCTGTCCTGTTTGCGCTTAATATCCAGCGCTTTGTGGAGCGCAATTCGGCTCAGCCACGTTTTAAAACCTTCGTTCCGGTACTGGGGGAGAGACTTGTACACCTGAACGAATGCCTCCTGCGCGGCATCTTCTGCTTCCTTGCTGTCATGCAGTACCGAATAGGCGACATGAAATACATGCTTGCTGTACAGCTCTACGATCTCACGGAACGCCTGCCGGTCACCGGACCGTATTCGTTCAATGATTCTCTCTATATCAATGACGCTCTCCCCCTTCCCAATACTATAGACGCCAGGAAATTTCCTTCCCCTGCATATTTCAAAAAAATATTTAAAAAGGACACACCCTCCTGACGGAATGGTGTGTCCTCTATCATTAAAGCCTATTTACTCGCTTTCATTTCGGCTTAGTTCACGCGCACAGGCGATATTCCAGATTGTTCTCATTGCACATTAGCCAATTTGCAGTGACAACCTCGATACATAAGTCTAC
This sequence comes from Paenibacillus sp. FSL R7-0340, assembly GCF_038002205.1. Lineage (NCBI taxonomy): Bacteria > Bacillati > Bacillota > Bacilli > Caryophanales > Paenibacillaceae > Paenibacillus > Paenibacillus sp. FSL R7-0340. Next base: position 2,696,408 of record NZ_JBBOBY010000001.1, on the reverse strand, counting down.
TGCTTAGCCTAAAAGGCTTAGACCGATATATCAATTGCGTCCGCCACCACGGAATCGCTGGGCGTATTCTTTGGCATCCTGTGCATTACGAACACGGTTTCGGCTCCACTCCAGCAAAATACGGTCTATATACCGGAAATGTACCTTCCCTGCAAATACCGCTTCCTTCAAAGCCAGCAAAATCAGCTCCTCGGGATACCGATCCTGATCCACCCAGCTGGTGATCGTCTCGTATTCCATCGGTGACAATGGTCGCCCGAATTCTTTCTCAAAAATCGTAAACAAATTCCGTTCTTCTGTAAGCGGGGATTCTGCTATTCCATTCAGTAAATCCGGCTTTCCAGCAAACAAAATGTCATCTTCATCGTGCTGCTCGTTACGCTCAGCGATCATACATTCTGCCAACTTACGATACAGCCCCGTCAAATTGTAACGTTCGAATTGTACGGATGAGCTGCGGTCTTCTACGGAATCGATTCTCAAAAATCCTTCTTTCATGAGCTTACTGAAATAGAGTGCGATTTCGTTCGCAGTACATCCGATGCGGGTCTGCAATTGTTCCCATGTCGGAAATTCATTACGTTCCGCTTGTTTAAAGGCAAGCAACTGCATCAGTAGCAGCATTTCAGCATCTGTCAGCCGAAGTGTCCGATAATGCTTGAGCAGGGCATAGGGAATCTGGACCATTCCGGCTTCCATAGCAAAGGCTACTCCCTCCGCCCATTCTGCCGCTGATGTCTTGTCGAATGATCCGGTCATCGGTTACGGATACAAACGATACAGCATACGTGGGAACGGAATCGTTTCACGTACATGATCGAGTCCACAAATCCATGCTACTGTACGCTCCAGGCCCAGTCCAAAGCCGGAATGCGGAACGGTACCATAGGTGCGCAGATCCATATACCATTGGTAGGCTTCACGAGCCAAGTTATGCTCGTTAAAACGTTCTTCCATCAATGCTGGATCATCAATCCGTTGGGAACCCCCGATAATTTCACCATAGCCTTCAGGAGCGATCATATCGGCACACAGAACAACCTCTGGACGGGTTGGGTCTGGTTTCATATAGAATGCCTTAATGTGAGTTGGCCAATGTGTAATGAACACAGGTTTGTTATATCTTTCAGCAATCGCCGTTTCATGAGGAGCACCAAAGTCTTCGCCCCATGGGATATCGAAACCTTCACCTTGAAGGAAGGCAATCGCCTCATCATACGTAATACGTGGGAATTCGCCTTGGATTTGCTCCAGCTTCGAAACATCGCGTCCGATTGTTTCAAGCTCCTTCGCACAGTTTTTCAGGACAGATTGCACGATATGGCTTACAAACTGCTCCTGAACGCGCAAGGATTCTTCATGATCCACAAAAGCCATCTCAGGCTCGATCATCCAGAACTCAATCAGGTGACGACGTGTTTTGGACTTTTCCGCACGGAAAGTTGGACCAAAGGAATACACTTTGCCCAGCGCCATTGCCGCGGCTTCCATATACAACTGTCCGCTTTGTGTCAAATACGCATCTTCATCAAAATATTTAATGTGGAACAACTCTGTTGTACCTTCTGCAGAGGAAGGAGTCAAAATAGGTGGGTCAACCTTCGTAAAGCCGTTGCCGTTAAAGAATTCCTGTACAGCACGGATAATTTCCGCCCGTACGATCAGAACAGCACGTTGCTTGGCGGAACGCAGCCACAAGTGACGATGATCCATCAGGAAATCTACACCATGCTCTTTGGGTGTAATCGGGTAGTTTTCGGTCAAATGAATAATTTCAATGCCTGTAACCGTTAATTCAAAGCCCGATTGGCTACGCGGTTCTTCACGCACCACTCCAGTAACGTAAAGGGAGCTCTCTTGAGTCAAGGATTTGGCGTCATTCCAAATATCCTCGGACACTTCGCTTTTCACGATAACCCCTTGAATATACCCGCTACCATCGCGCAGTTGCAGGAACTGAATTTTACCACTAGATCGTTTATTGTTTACCCAAGCGCCGATTGTAACCGTTTCCCCTACATGGCGGCCCACTTGGGCAATCGTACTTTTATTCGTCATGACCGTCTCTCTCCTCTTAACCGAAAATCAAACAGCCCTTCCCCCTGGGTCAGGCTGTTTGCTCTCGCTGTTTGGTGCATGCGGAACTCAAACAATAGTCCGCATGCATAAAGTTTACACTTTCGAACCGAACTACTGAACCAGACGGAACGTGTCGCGGGCAATAACCAGTTCTTCGTTCGTTGGAATGATCAGTACTTCTACCTTTGAATTTGCAGTTGTAATCCGACGAGGCTCGCCAGAACGAATAGCATTCAACGATTCATCCAGCTCGATACCGAGGAATGTCAATTGCTCCAACACTCTCTTACGCAGAACGATGGAGTTCTCGCCTACACCTGCTGTAAATGCAATTACGTCTACCCCGTTCATTGCGGCAGCATACGATCCAATGTATTTGCGCAGACGGTATTCATACATTTCGAATGCCAATGTAGAATTAGCTTCGCCTTTTTCCATACCTTCTGTGATTTCACGCATGTCACTGCTGATACCAGAGATAGCTAAAAGTCCACTATGCTTGTTCAACATGGAATTGACTTCATTGACAGTCAATTCTTCTTTGTTCATGACATAAGGTACGATTGCTGGGTCCAAATCACCACTACGAGTACCCATCATAAGACCTTCCAATGGAGTCATACCCATGGAAGTATCAACAGACAAACCGCCTTGAACTGCTGTTACACTACCACCATTACCGATATGACAAGTGATAATCTTCAGGTCTTCCAAAGGACGACCAAGGAATTTGGCGGCTTCCTTACTTACAAAATCATGGGAAGTGCCGTGGGCACCGTAACGACGAACCTTATACTTATTGTACAACACTCTTGGAATGGCGTACATATAAGCTTTTTCAGGCATAGTTTGATGGAACGAGGTATCAAATACCACAACCTGTGGTACATCTGGCATATTCAATTCAGCCGCTTTAATCCCCATCATGGAAGCAGGGTTATGCAGTGGCGCCAGGTCAAACAAGCGACGAATTTCACTCTTCGCTTCAGGCGTTACAACTGCTGACTGTTTGAAGATTTCGCCTCCATGAACCACACGATGGCCCACAGCCTGAATTTCACTAGTACTGGAGATTACACCATGTTCAGCATCTGTGAGTACGTTCAGCACTTTACGGATGGCTGTAGTATGTTCCAAAATCTCGCTAACTTCAGTGTATTCTTCTTTATTGGTTGGCTTATGCGTCAGAATGGAGGAATCCATACCGATGCGCTCTACCAATCCTTTTGCCAGAACGGACTCGTCCGTCATATCATACAATTGGTATTTCAGGGAAGAACTCCCTGCATTGATTACGAGAATTTTCATATCCGGTCACCATCCTTGTCGTACTTAAAGAAGCCTTCGCCCGATTTCACGCCCAAATTACCTGCACGCACCATTTTCTTCAGTACGATGGACGGACGATATTTCAATTCGCCGAATTCACGGAACATACGCTCCAGAGCAGCTAAAACGGAATCCAGACCAAAGCGGTCAGCCATTTCCAAAGGACCGCTTTGGAAGTTATATCCGATTCGCATAGCGTCATCGATATCATCAGCGGAAGCCACGCCTTCTTGAAGTACATGGGCCGCTTCGTTAATCAGCAGACAGATAATCCGGCTTGTTACGAATCCAGGAGATTCATAAATCATGACTCCTTTTTTCTCCACTATCTCTTCCACGAACATTTTAGTGTTTTCAAATGTATCGTCCGAAGTTTTCAAACCACGAATAATTTCTACAAGATCAATACGGGATACTGGATAAATAAAGTGCATACCAATAACACGCTCAGGATACTTGGTCGAGCTAGCAAGCTCGGTCAGGCTCAGCGTGGATGTATTACTTGCAAGAATAATATTGCTTGGACACACATGGTCTAGCTCTTGGAACACTGCTTTCTTCTCGTCCAGATTCTCTGTAATAGTCTCAATGACCATATCACAGCTGCCGAGCTCCGCTAAATGGATTACTTTTTGAATACGGGATAAGATCAATTTTTTCTCAGCTTGAGTAATTGCCCACTTTTCCAGTTGTTTGTCCAGACTCGTTTCAATCATATTGTAGGCGTAGTCTAGTTTCTCTGGTGTCTGCTCTACCAGCAGCACATCGATTCCTTTGGACGCGAGCATTTCAGAAATCCCCTGTCCCATGGTGCCGCCGCCGATGACGCCGATTTTTTTAAATTGCATGATTCTTTACTCCACCCTTTCCTGGTCACTCTCATATATTGTATCCTTCTTTGTCGAAAAATACATGTTTATGTCCCAATAGATAATAATATCTTAGCACGGACTAAAAGTAAAAAAAAATAACCAGCATAAAAAATTATGCTGGTAATAAAGCATTTTCACTAAATTGACATCTAAATTGGTCTCCAGACAGAGTTTCTTCCTTCATCAGGATGTCAAGTGAGTTGTCGAACACAGGACGATGCTTTTCCAGCAGCTCCAAAGTTCGGGTATGCAGGTCAGCCATAATCTCGCCATTTTCCCGCATGAGTTCTTCTTTGGTTACCATTTCCATGTTAATAATGCCAAGTGAAGTCAAACCGGAAGTCATCATCGTATGAACGATGTTCAGCGCCTGCTCAAAATCATTACTTGAGCCAGTACTGCGACCGCCATAGTACATTTCTTCCGCCGTAGCCCCTGCGAGCGAGATCATAATTTGCTCCTCCAGGAACTGCTTGGTGTATAAATAATGCTCTTGCTGTGGATTGTGGCGCACATAGCCAAGCGCTTTCCCACGTGGGCTAAGTGCTACCTGGCTTACGCTACCGGGACGAACAATTTCGGCCATAATAGCATGTCCTAGTTCATGAATCGCTACACGTTTTTTCTCTTCCAAGGTCGATTCTCGGTCTGTCTTTTCACCCATCATCACTTTGTCAATCGCCATCGACAGATGCTTCTGCGCAATCATTTTCTGATCCTGTCTCATCGCATAGATTGCCGCTTCATTCATCACGCTCTCCAGCTGTGCGCCGGAAAACCCGTAAGATTCCTCAGCAATTTTGTCCAGATTTGCATCTTCCTGAATCGGTTTGTTTTTGGCATGAATTTTTAGAATATGAAGACGGCCCTTCTTGTCAGGCAGATCCACTTGAATATGACGATCAAAACGCCCTGGACGCGTTAAGGCGCTGTCCAGCATTTCTTTACGGTTTGTTGCCGCAATGATCAAAATCCGCGGTGTATCTGCGGAATAAATACCATCCATTTCTGTCAGCAACTGATTCAAAGTCTGATCATATTCTCGTTGCTGTCCACCCTCACGTTTACCACCAATTACATCGATTTCGTCAATAAAAATAATTGCATTTTCCTTCTTTTCCTTGGCTGCACGAGTACGCGCCTCCCGAAACAACTCACGGACACGACCCGCTCCAACACCAACGTACATTTCAACAAATTCACTACCTGAGGCTGCAACAAATACAGAATTAGTGTAGTGTGCCGCTGCCTTCGCCATCAGCGTTTTTCCTGTTCCCGGAGGACCAGTGAGCAAAACGCCTTTTAATGGACGGATACCAAACTTGGAAATTTCATCATGTCGATTCAAAAAATCCAGGGCCTCGCGCAGTTCCTGCTTAGCGCTTTCTTGCCCACCGATTTCCTCAAAAGTCAGCTTGTCCGGACCATTTTTTTTACGTTTACGCTCTTGCCCAGCACCTACGGCCAAACCGCCACGCGCATGCATAAGCATTAACAAGCCGCTGAGCATCACGCCAGCAACCAGAAGAGGGATAATATTTACCCCAATAAAAACGAGAAATATAATGGTTACCGGCACAATGCCGATTAATATTTCCTTAATCCATCTAGGCATTAGGCCATACCCCCATTTGCTGAGATTGACGTGGCAAAACGATAAACTTGGTCGCTTTACCTTCGCTGAGTCGGATATAGACATTGTTCGAATCCATGTCGGTATCAGCTTTGATACCCGTCTTTTTCTTTTTCATCTGCTCAACTGTAGATGAAATTTGAGTATACTTTTTATTTTCCATCGCTTCGGCCACAGGAAACATAGCCTCAGACCACCATTGATTCAGTGCTGAATTGGAACGATCTGCGATATCCAGCTTAATGGTGCGGCTGCCAATGATGGATTGTCCTTTTTGCTTAACCACATCGACCAATCTGGCCACATCCGCCTGCGGTTTGAGATCTAGTTTCAATACAACCTGATCCTGTTTAATATCTATTTGAGCGCTTGTCACGCCTGGATATTGAGATACCAGTTTTTCCAGAGGACTTTGCATTGTAACCTGACGGTAAATGAACCATCCCCCAAATAGCAGCAAAGCTGCCAAAACTGCCGCCACAACGATAGGAACTGCACGCAATTTCAAACAACATCCTCCTCTCAAAATGTAAAACCCAGAAGAAACGGGACGAATGTCAACAAACAACCAAATTGCATGATCTTATAGTGATCAGCAATTCTTTTTTCTATCATTTTTGTCTATCACTTATAAAATATAGTATATCATAACGTATATCTAATATCGAAGGCAATGTGTGGAGGAGTTGTGATGAGGCAAAATCTTTGGTTATGGTGGAGGCGAGACGCTGCGTGTAGGATTTGATCTTACGATCGCTGTTGCCCGCCACAAAGATGAATTTGACCTAGGAGAGAAGATGGATAGGTAAAGATGCTTCACTGGCTTTCAGCCAGCTTTACGGCATAGCAAAACTAAAAGACGTAAATACGAATTTTGTCGTATTTACGTCTTTTTCTTGAGCTTTTAATCATTTACTAGTCATTCATTCCACATTTGCCAATCCTCACACCAGCTCAGTTATTGGGCAAAGTATATTTCACACCCGTCGCTACCCCATCTGAGAAACGATAAAAGGTGTAGTAATGATGACTTCCATCATCGTAAAACAACTGCCACACATATTCGCCATTGAACACACTCGGCTGAAGCCTTACAATTTTTGCACCTGGAAGCTGCTGCTGAATTATTGCCGTCATTTTTTGCTCATCGACTCCGTTCTTCAGCAACTCGGTGTGAACACCGCTATTATCTGCGGCAGGTATGTTAGGTTTTCCTTCCACTTTTTGAAAAGGAACCCACACCATTATATTTTCATTCTGTGCATTTTTCCCTTGAACCACCCAATATACCTGATCCCACACAGACTTCCATGTTTGAGTCGTGCTAACCAGACCACCTGATTGCTTGGCCTTAATGATAGCGGCATTTTCCTCAGCCACCTGGTCTTGAGTAACATAGGAATAATACCAGAAAATGCTGATCAGGATCAGTATCACGGCCAAAATGGCGACCGCTATCCACTTTTTCTTATTTTTCAAACCCGTGCTTCCTCTCTAAGGGGATGTGACACCTAAATTAGCGCGACAGCAGCCCTTCAAAGGCGGCTTGTGCCTCATGTTTGATACGTTCCTCGTCCATAGTCAGGCATTCGCCGTTTTTCACAACCTGGCGACCGTCTACCCACACATGAGCCACGTCCTTGGCGCTTGCAGAGTATACCGCATGGGAAATAAGATCTGTACGCGGCAAGAAATGTGCCTGATTCAGATCCAACGCGATAAAGTCAGCCTTGTTGCCTGCTGCCAACGCTCCTACTTCTTTTAAACCAATCGACTTTGCACCGTATTCTGTTGCCAGACGCAGCGCTTCACTTGCAGGAACTGCCGTAGGGTCACCGGATACACCCTTGTGAATAAGTGCCGCCAGACGCATTTCCTCGAACATATCCAGGTTATTATTGCTGGCAGGACCATCCGTTCCGAGAGAAACAGTAACCCCTGCACGCAGCAATTCAGGCACTCTTGCCACACCACTTGCCAGCTTCAAGTTGCTACCCGGATTGTGCGAAACCGCTACACCACGTTCAGCCAGTAAAGCTATTTCTTCGTCGTTCAAATGAACGCCATGGGCAACAAGCGAAGGACGGGAGAAAAAGCCAAGCTTATCCAAATGTGCAACTGGACGCAAACCGTAGTCGCGTACGTTTTGCTCCACTTCGGCGATCGTCTCAGACATGTGCGTATGCAGTGGCAAGTCCAGATCATGCGCTGCTTGTACGAATTTTTCAATAAACGCAGGTGGACATGTGTATGGCGCGTGCGGAGACATCATCGTTGTAATACGCCCGTCTGCTTTACCATGCCAGTTACGTGCAAAAGTCACGGCCTCAGCCAGCTTGATTCGCTGTTCTTCTTCCGAGCATAGTCCAATTGCTCCACGCATCAGACTTGCACGAATACCTGACTCTTCAGCTACACGAGCCACCTCATCCATATGATCGTACATGTCCAGGAAGGTCGTTGTTCCACCTTTCAGCATTTCCAGCACAGACAAGGACGTACCCCAGTACACGTCGGTAGATGTAAACTTGGCTTCCATAGGCCACATTTTTTCCTGAAGCCATACTTGAAGTGCCAAGTCATCTCCATGCCCACGCAGCAGAGACATCGCCGCATGACCATGAGTATTAATCAGACCAGGTAAAAACAATAACCCTTTACCATCAATCGCTTCCGTCTCTTCCTCACCCGCAGGCAAAGTCTCGCCAATGTAAGTAATGCGGCTATCCTCCACAATCATAAAACCATGGACTACCCCAGCTTCTGATCCATTTACGGCAAAAGAGCCGTTTTTAATCATCCATTTATTCACTGTCATATTGTGTTTCTTCCTTTCCGTCCTCCAAATAATAAGCGAGGCTAAGCAAATCAGTTGTAAAGTCTGTGGCATGAATCCGAATGTTGGCCGGTGCCTTGAGAGTAGTCGGTGCAAAGTTCAGGATCGCTCCAATTCCGCTCTCAATAAGCCTGTCAGCCACGTGCTGTGCTTCAAAATCAGGTACGGTAATAATCCCGATTCGAATGTTTTTTTCTCTCACAGTGGCTTCCAGTTCATCCATCGGTTGAACGACCAATGTATTGATCTTGGTCCCTACCTTATCTGGAAACGCATCAAATACTGCTACAATCTTCATATTGTCTTTTAAATAAGCGTTATAATTCGAAAGGGCTTGCCCCAGATTACCCGCACCGACCAATACGACATTAATTTGCTGGTCGATTTTCAGGATATGGCGTATTTTCTCAATTAGATAAGAAACATCATAACCGATACCCTTCCGACCAAAATCTCCAAAATAGGCGAGATCTTTACGGATTTGGGCCGGGTTCAAATCTAGCCTCTGTCCCAACTCTTGAGAAGAGACCGTAGCCACCTCCCGTTTGTGAAGTGCATTCAGATAACGTAAATATACGGGTAACCTCCGTACGACAGCCTCTGAAATTTTATCTGATTTCATACTTGCTCCCCCTAATTGTAACGAACATACTTAGTGTCCGTCCGTTATGCCTCTGTCTCCGGGGCGGATTGGAGCCATTCGGCGATGCGGGGCACCATTTGCTCCGATGGCATATGCTCCATTTTTGGTCCCGGTAACGAGTACAAAAAGTGCTTTCCGTAATAGGATTCGATCACACGCGTATCGTAAACGATAACGACCCCGTGGTCGCTCGCTGTACGTACTAACCGACCAAATCCCTGTTTGAAGCGAATGACCGCTTGTGGTACAGACAGCTTCATAAATGGATTCTTCTTCTGCTGCTGAAGCAGCTCGCTTTTTGCCTCCAGCAACGGGTGATTCGGCGGTTGAAACGGCAAGCGAACAATGGCCAGACAAGTCAGAGCCTTTCCTGGAATATCGACGCCTTCCCAGAAGCTGCTGGTTCCCAGCAATACAGAAGCTTTGGCTTCCTGAAAACGGCGGGTTAGCTTGCTGCGACTCCCACTGTCCACACCTTGTCCCAGCACAGTAATTTCGCTGGATGCTAAGGCCTCTTTGAGCGGCTCATACACTTGCCGGAGCATCCGATAGGAAGTAAACAGAACGAGCATTCTCCCCCGCGTCGCCTGAGCAGTCGCTCCTAGAGAGCTAACGAGCATATCTACAAAGTGTGCATCTCCTACACTGCCCTTCACGCTTGGGAAATCCCGTGGAATGACCAGCAACACCTGATCCCTGTAATTAAAGGGTGACGGGAGCTGCGAAGTCATCAGCCGCTCTTGATCTGCGGCCTCCTGCAAGCCGAGCTGATCGATCATGTACTGAAACGACTTATCTACCGATAAGGTAGCAGACGTCAGAATAATGCTTCTTTTTTTGTCAAAAAACATTTCTTTCAACTGGCGGCTCACATCGACGGGCACCGCATAAAATTGCAATGATTTACTACGGAATTGCCCACTCGCTTCGAGCCAGTATACGGTTGTTTCATCATCGAGTCGGATAAAAAAGCGCAAATTTTCTCGGATTCCCGCCAAATCCTTGAGCAGACCCGTGATATCTGTAATAAGGCTATCTGCCGCATAATCGTCATGTTCTTCCTTGACGTCCAGCATCAGCTTGTCGCCCTTGCGCAAAATTTCGCTCATCGTTACATATAGCTGATTTTCCAAAGCACCCGCCTGATCCCACTTTGCAGGCTTGGCCGAAGGTTTGAGACGGGAAGAAAACTGTCCTGTTTCACCCGGTGTCGCATCGCTTCGCTCTGGCAACATGCCAAACAGCTTGTCGCTTAGCAGGTCCCAAGTTTCCTTAACCTCTAACACGAGCGGATACATCTGGTCGATGGTTGAAGCCCAATCCGCCGACTTCTCGTGCCCCGATTTTGCCAACTGTTGACGAAGTGAAGGCAGTTGTCCATTCTTGCTGTCTTTGAACAGTCGCGTCAGTGTATGCACGAGTGTGAAATATTTCATATGCATACCTAGGTGCTTACCAGCTACTTCCTCCAGGTGATGGGCTTCATCAATCACCAGATGTTCATAGCTCGGCAACAACTGGTGACTGGCTTTGACGTCTGTGAACAACTTAGAGTGATTCGTAATAACGACATCCGCTATTCCTGCTTCATGGCGTGCACGATGATAATAACATTTGCGGAACCATGGACAAGAACGACCAAGACAGGACTCTGAATCACTCGCCACCGTTTCCCAGAAATCCCCTCCACGGTTGCTCAGATTCAGTTCTTCATCATCACCGGTTTCTGTTAGCGTCAACCAGACGATCATCTGAGCCGCTGTAATTAAGTCTTCCTTCGGTGTCGCGAAGTCTCTTCTGTTTATTTTATGTTCAAACTTACGCAGACACAAATAATGTCCCCGACCCTTGAAAATAGCAGCCCGGAACGGAAACGGAATCACCTTGGTCAGCATAGGAATGTCGCGCTCGCGTAATTGCTCCTGCAGGTTGATCGTATGTGTACTTACCATAACGCGCTGTCCTTTTTTTACACTGTGATACAGCGATGGGAGCAAATAACCGAGAGACTTTCCTGTTCCTGTACCTGCTTCGATCAGCAGATGCTTGTCTTCACTCAGTGCCTGATTTACACCCTCAATCATCTGTATCTGCGCCTCGCGCTCCTCATATTGGCTCAAGGATGAACGCAAATTGTCCCGCACATCATCCATGTACTCCTCAAAGGAAACACCTGAAAGTGGATTCGGGTCATCTTCTCTACGCGGTGCAGCTAGCTCCGTCCAATCTTCCACTTTTAGCGCAAGCTGACGAAAAAACTGATGTCCCTCCAAATCCTGAATAGGATCAAGCTCTTTCTCTTCACGCACCCCATCAAGAAACCATCCAAGGTCACTGTCTTCCTCTGCAAACAAATCACTAAGCCGCTGTATCGTTATCAGAGGTAATGCTTGAAGCTCACCCAGACACTTTAAAAACACCTCAGCCGTAGCCAACGCGTCGCTGTCTGCTTGGTGAGGGCGATCATGCGCCAGCCCGAACTCAGAAGACACAAAACCTAACTGATACGAAGATAGCGATGGAAACATAATTTTCAGAAAATCCATTGTATCCAAGATTCTTCCGCTAAACGGCAAATATCCGCACCGATCCAGAGCGTTTTGCAAAAAATTAAAATCAAACGCCACATTATGACCGACCAGCACAACATCGTCCAGCATAGGCACGAGCTCCATCATCATTTCTTCAAGTGCAGGAGCATCCTTGACGTCATCGTCTGTAATTCCGGTCAATCCAGTGATAAAAGGTGGAATAGATCTGCCAGGGTTCACATAAGAGCCGTAAACACGGGAAATGCTGTTATCATGATCTATAATTGCAAGTCCGACTTGAATGATGTCATCCGCGGACTGGGTGCCTGTCGTTTCAAAATCCAATACCGCAAATTTCATTCGGGCTTAATCCTTTCTTATGACACTTACAAAAATAATAACTCTATATATTAGCATAGCAGAAGATCGCCTGTTTGGAAATTAAGACAGCCAAAAAAGACGATGCACACGCCGCCTGAGGAGGTGGGCATGCATCGTCTTACTCGGTGTCTGACAACTACATCCAGGTCATCATGGAGCTGTCGTATCGAAGCATTTCGGTACCGGACAAACAGGCTTCCATATTGTGCAGCGGCTCGGGTAACGCAGGATCGAACTGATGTGCGAGAGCAAAACATTTTTGCGCCTCCTCTACGTCAGCCTGCTTTGCCAACAGACAGCCTAGCGCATTATAGATGACCGCCTTTAGTCCTGCCTGCTCAGTCAGGTCCAGCACCTTCTGAAAATGGCATACAGCCTCTGCTGGATCATCCAGTTGAAAATAGGCCATTCCCATATACATGCGACTCTGCCAGCTGTTCGGAAAATGCTGTAGTACCTGCTCAAATTGTTGGATCGCCTCAGGGTACATAAGTAATCGATAATACCCTTGCCCCCGATTAAAAGCTGGCAGCTCTTTTTCTGGCAGCTCAGTGTCAGACATATCGGTCTCTGCGGAAAATCCGGCCGCACGCAAGCAAACCATTTTTTCCTCAAAGGCCAGCCACTCATCCATAATTCCGTCACTCATTCTCCGCAGCAGACTCCAGTGCTGTAGCAGCTCCTGCCTGCGGGAGCCCTGGGCTGATGGGTAATGCTTCACGATATCATCTAACATGCTGTTCATTTCTGCGAATACATGCTGGAACATGTGCATCCCGCCCTTATGAAAGATGGATTAATACACTCACATTTTTCGCTTAAAAGACGGGTTTCATCCGCACTCCCATTCATTACATGATCGTCGCGTGTACTTCTTTGTTCATCGTTTGGGCTGGTTTATTATGTTCATCAACAAATACCACTGTTGGTTTGTATGTTTTGGCCTCTTCATTCGACATGGAAGCATAGGAAATAATAATGACTGTATCACCAGGCTGCACCAAACGGGCTGCCGCACCGTTGAGACAGATCACTCCGCTCCCACGCGGTCCGGGGATAACATAGGTTTCCAGTCGAGCTCCATTGTTATTGTTTACAATTTGAACCTTTTCATTCTCCAACAGATCCGATGTCTCCATGAGATCTTCATCTATAGTGATACTCCCCACATAGTTCAGGTTAGCTTCCGTAACGGTAGCGCGGTGAATTTTGGATTTCATCATGGTTCTAAACATGGGAAAGCACCTCCGCCTTCTGTATTCTTATATTGTCAATCAGTCGGGTATTGCCAAATTTCACAGCCAGCGCTACGATGACGTCTTCCTGAACATCACATAGCCGTTGCTCGGGAAGAAGGGGCTCCAGACCGGGAAAAGTTAATATTTCAATGTAATCAATGTCTGCTAAAGGAGAGGAAGTAATGGTGGACTCCACCATTTGATGTAGCTGACGAATCGTAATTGTGTTTGTTACAATATCTTCGCTCACTTCTTGCACCTTACGCAATGACTGGGACAGCACCAACGCCTGCTCGCGCTGTTCTGCACTTAAATACACATTACGGGAGCTGAGGGCCAAACCATCCGCCTCTCTAACGATGGGACAAGGTACGATAGTCACGTTCATATTGAGATCAGTCACCATCTGCTGGAGCACAGCAACCTGCTGCGCGTCCTTCATTCCAAAAAAGGCCAAATCAGGACCTATCATGTTAAAAAGCTTGGCTACCACCGTAGTCACACCATCAAAATGGCCGGGACGGGAGGCACCGCACAAGCGATCTGTCAAAGCGGATACACGAATTTTGGTTTGGGTTGGTTGTGGATACATTTCTGCTACAGTTGGCAAAAATACAATATCCACGCCCTCGCGCCGTGCTACCTCCAAATCACGAGCTTCATCGCGGGGGTAGCTTTCCAGATCTTCATTCGGTCCAAATTGAATCGGATTTACGAAAATGCTAAGCACCACCGTATCTGCCATTTCACGCGCCTTGTGCATCAAGCTCGCATGTCCTTCATGCAGGTATCCCATTGTTGGTACAAAGCCGACTTTATGTTGCTGTAAAGAAGCAGAATCGTTTATTGTTTTTGCTCCGTTTGTCCCAAGCTGCCGACGTTCAGCAATAATCTTGCGCAGCTGAGCCACTTCTCTTACGATGATCATGACCGAGATTCCACCTTTTCCTTAGCTTGTTCCTGTGTCTGTCCTTTTGCCTTACCGTATAGGGATTCCACAACGCGGTCATCCGCGCTGAACACATGCTCTGCGGCCGGAAATGCCCGCCCTTTCACATCACTCACATACTGCTCAATGCTGCTGCGGATCAAGCCGCCTACATCGGCATAGGTTTTAACAAAGCGTTTGCTGAAATAAGGCGATGCGTACTGAATCAGATCGTGATAAACAAGTACCTGACCGTCACATCCACGTCCAGCACCAATTCCAATGGTTGGAATGGAAAGCTCTTTAGAAATCGCTGTTGCCACTTCCTCAGTTACCAATTCCAGTACAACGCCAAAAGCACCCGCCTGCTCCAGCGCCTTGGCGTCCGCCATCAACCGGCGTGCGTCCGCTTCGTCCTTGCCTTGAATGCGATAGCCGCCAATTTGATTAACCGATTGCGGAGTAAGCCCGATATGTCCCAATACAGGCACACCTGCCTGAACAGTTGCTTTTACGACATCGGCAATTTCAGCTCCGCCCTCCAATTTAACAGCATGCACATGTCCTTCCTGCATCAGACGGCGGATGCCCTGAAGACTTTCTGATACGCTGCTGTGATATGTCATAAAAGGCATGTCCGCTACGATAAATGTATGTTCCGCGCCTCTTGCGACTGCCCGGGAATGGTACACGATATCATCCAAGGTTACAGGGATGGTTGAATCGTAACCAAGAACTACGTTACCCAGCGAGTCACCTACGAGAATCATGTCAATTCCCGCCTCCTCGGCTATTTTAGCCGATGGATAATCATAGGCGGTCAGCATACTGAGCGGAATGCCCTCTTGCTTCATTTTTTTCATTTTCACAATATTCAGTGCTTGTTTTCCTGCCATTGCGAATGGCTCCCTTCCATCTTTTTTTGGCACAAAAAATAACCTTTTATGAACGCCTGTACATCTGCGTCATCAAAAGGTCCGAACAGCCAAAAAAGACACTCATTTTGAGATCGTCCCTTCTGTCTCGGTCCTGTTCGGCTCAGAGCAGAATCCAACGTAACCTTCAAATGAAGTTATGATGGTCTTACAAACTTGCTAAAGTAGAGCATGTGCCCCTGGAGTGCAGCTCGGACCGTCCGATGCCGCCTCCTGCACAGTATAACAAAAAACATCAGCTTTTTCACGTGAAGTTTTGCACAGGGAATAGAACGATTTCGGTCGTTTTCATAGCTAAGGTCGCTTCTATAATTGTATATCCCCTGAAATGACCTGAATTCGCTCTCCCTGATCCGTTTCTATCACGAGTGCCCCGGAAGGGTCCAAGCCAACAGCTGTACCTTCTACAGTTATCCCTTGTCCGGTATGTGCCCGTACACTACGGTTCATAGTCACGGACAAAGCCTCCCACAGCATGGCTATAGGCTGGAACCCCTGCTCGGCATACAACTTACTTAGCTGTTCCATCTCTTCCAGCACTGAGGCAATCAGCACAGTACGGTCAATTTCACGCCCTGCTTCTATTTTCAATGACGTTCCCACCTGCGATAACTCTTCCGGGTAATCTTCTTTATTCAAATTTACGTCAATGCCGATCCCTGCAATACAATAGCGAACCCGTTGATCCTCTGTTGCAGATTCCAACAGAATACCGGATACTTTGCGACCATGAATCAGCAGATCGTTTGGCCATTTGATACCAGCCTCCACACCCGTCAGCCGACGAATGGCTCTACACACTGCTACACCTGTAAGTAGCGTTAGCTGGGGGGTAAAAGCCAAAGGCTGGGTAGGGCGCAACACAATGCTCAACCAGACTCCTTTGCCACGAGGTGAATACCACTTCCGCCCCAGACGTCCCCGACCTGCCGTTTGTTCCTCTGCAAGCACTACTGTCCCCTCTGGCGCGCCCTCTTCTGCCAAACGCATGGCATCCTGCTGAGTGGATACCGTCGAATCCAGTACAACGATACGCTGGCCAAACGATTGGGTATTTAATATATCGGCCAATTTGGAGACTTCTAGCCGATCCGGTCGGGATATCAACCGATAGCCCCGACGCGAGGAGGCATCAATATTGTAGCCCAACTCACGCAGTTTGTTGATCTGCTTCCATACTGCTGTTCGGCTAACCGAGAGCCGTCGGCTGATTTCCTCCCCTGATACGTAATCGGATGTACCTTCCTCCAGTATGCCTAACAATCTTTCATGATTATTCACTACTCATCACCCGTTTCGCTTCCTGAAGCAATGTTTCTGTTTCATTCGGAATATCTCCACAGGCAACAGCTTGTAAAAGCTGTTCCATCATCTGACCCAGCCAAGGTCCGCCTGGTCGATTCATCTCCTGAACCAGTTCATTTCCTGTAATATTTAAATCTTTGATACGAACGACTACAGCCTGCTTTGTCCACAAGCTTGCCAGTTCGGCTGTTTTCGCCACATGCTTTTCTACCCATGGCGGTAATCCGCGGAATGTAGCAGGCAGTGTATTGTAAAGATCAAGCCAGTCTGAAGCTGTATCCTTTCCCAGTCTAATTAGCAGTCGAATCCAGCTACGACGCAGTGCCTCATCGTTGATAATGTCAGACTCCTCCGTAACGGAGTCGCCAGCTATGACACTAGTACTGTAGATTAATTCGGTCTCCCATTCCAGCAAATGAACCAGCCGAAGTCGTACCGCGTTGGAGAAGGTCCAAGCTCTTAGTAGCTCGTCAGCTACCTCTGAGGTAAGTCTACAAGACATTAAGAGCAGGCCCCACCGCAGTTCTTCTTGCAGTTGAACGATCCCCTTGAGCGCTTGTGCTTCACATTGCTCCCAGGGAACCGGAACCTTCGTACAGCCGAGCAATCCGCTACGCCCCAGCATCTCCAACCCACGTAAAGGGTCAGGGCCCGCCAGCATCTTTTCCAGCTCGACCCGCACACGTTCCATGGCTATGTAACGAAGTCCCTCTCTGCGCCGAATCATACCTTTCCAGGTGTTGAATGCAACGCGGAACCGAAATACAGAGGCAAAACGGATGCAACGCAGCATCCGCAACCCGTCCTCCTCAAAGCGTTCCTCGGCTCGGCCTACACAACGAACGAGAGCAGCTCGTAAATCGGCTTCTCCCCCAAACGGGTCCACCCGCTCTCCGTGTTCTGCCATCGCAATCGCATTCATAGTAAAATCCCGTCGCATCAGATCCTCACGGATATCCTTCACGAAGGCAACTTCCGTTGGGCGGCGGTGATCGGCATAACCGCTTTCCGTACGAAAAGTGGTCACCTCGAACGCATGACCACCCTGCATGACCGTAACCGTCCCATGCTGAATCCCTGTCGGAATGACGTGAGGGAATAGCGCTATGACCTGTTCAGGCTCAGCCGAAGTGGTCAAATCCATATCATGAATAGCTCGTCCTAATAGCTCATCCCGCACACAACCACCGACCCAGTAAGCTTCGTGTCCTGCTGCTGTTAGTGTATGTATGACCTCTCTACCATGAAGAGCCATCTCTTGGTCAGCATATTGCCAAGTATTTGTATTCACAGGGTTTCCCCCTTTGCAAGTATTCAATATAAAAAACGGACGCGAGTCCGCCCCCTTAAACGCTGATCGGTTTAAGATCCGGCACCTCGCGTCCCAACACACGGTAATATATTTCTTCATATTGACGGGTAATCAGCTTATCACAGAAAACGGTACGGGCGCGTGTCAGACACGCTTCACGGAAACGTTCCGCCATCGCTTCATCGGACAACAGCTCTACTGCATAATCAGCCATTGCCTCCGTATTACCGATTTCAGCAAGATACCCTGTAGTTCCATGCACAACGAGTTCAGGTACTCCCCCTGCCTGAGAACCGATTGTCGGCACTCCACAGGCCATTGCTTCCAGCGCAACCAGACCAAAACTTTCTTTTTCCGAGGGAAGCAGCAGTACATCCGCCATAGAAATCACTTCTGCGATCTGATCCTGCTTACCTAAAAAGAAGACCTTATCTTGCAGACCTAAAGTCTCGATTTTGCAACGGATTTTTGGAAGATCCGGTCCTTCCCCCACCAACAGAAGCTTCGCAGGTACTTTACGTTGCACTCTTTCAAATATATCCAACACATCTCCCACCCTTTTGACAGGACGGAAATTGGAAATATGCATCATTATTTTTTCATGCGGTTGGGCAAAATCACTTCTAAGCGCAGCGGCATCTCGTGGATAATATACCCGTTTATCTACAAAATTGTAGGTTAAATCAATAGGCCGTGTAATTTCCAACGCATCTATCGTCTCCCGAATCAAATCCTTGGAAACCGCTGTCACAGCGTCACTTTTGTTAATAGCCAGCCGAATCAGGTCCTTCAACGACTCATCCTGTGCCAACACGGTAATGTCCGTACCATGCAAGGTGGTTACCACCTTCAGATGATCACCCACCATTTCCTTCGCCAAGTAAGCGCATACTGCATGTGGTACCGCATAATGAACATGGAGTACGTCCAAATTCTTCATTTGTGCGACTTGGGCCATTTTGGTCGCCAGTGACAAATCATATGGCGGATATCTAAACACGTAATAATCGTTAACTTCAACCTCATGATAAAAAATATTTTTCTGAAACGCCCCGCCTAATCTGAACGGAATGCTATTGGCAATAAAATGAACCTCGTGCCCTTTTTCTGCCAGCAACTTGCCCAGCTCAGTAGCCACTACGCCGGAGCCACCCAGCGACGGATAACAGGTAATTCCAATTTTCAGTTTGTCATTCAAGCTAAGCTGCCTCCTTCCGCCCATCAGTGATAACTTTTCTGCCGATTTATTTTAACATTCTGCAAAATGCTCAAGTATAGAATTCTTATGTCAGGATTTTGCTAAATTCGATTCCAATCGCTCCGAAGTACAAGATATAGACAAACTAAACCATTTCGATCTATATCTTATCATTGGAAGTCGCCTATTGGATTTTTGCAAAATCCTTATGTGAATAGCTTAACCAGGTATGGCGTTTTGGACGCAAAGCCTTCTGCATACGAAATCAGTTTGCGCTGACCCAACAACGAGTCGCGAGCTTTTACGCGTTCTACATATCCCTGATTTAATGGTGTGGATACTGTATCCTTTCCAGGCGTTGCCTGAAATTGCGAAGCATAACTCAACAACGACTGTTCCTTAGCTTCATAATGCTCGGTAATATCCACAATCAAATCCGTTCTGCCAATATCATTAATAAAATAAAAATATAATTGCTCTACCTGTACCGCAGGATTTTCTGGCATAAAGCGTCGCAACTTGGCGTTAAATACCGCTTCCTCCACCAACTTGCTGCACATGACATGGTCTGGATGCCGATCCTCCCAATAAGGAGCGAATACAACTTTCGGTGCATGGCGTCGAATTTCTGCTGTAACTGCAGCTACATGTTCAGGAGTCACATTTAATCCACGATCAGGCAGACCCAAATTCGTACGCACAGCAAGCCCGAGCACTTTCGAAGCATGTTCAGCTTCTGACATACGAGTATCCACATCACCATTGGATGACATTTCAGCCCGCGTCAAATCGCACACGCCCACCTTTAAACCAGCGGCTGTATGCTTGGCAATCGTGCCACCCATTCCTATTTCTGCATCGTCGGCATGGGCTCCGAAAATCAGGATGTCCAACGTCATTTTACATCACCCTGCTGGTCGATGCCCGGTTTATATTTATGTACCAGCTCACGCCAAGCAAAATCGCCACGGTCTAGTGCTTTGACCAGTATTTCAGCAGTTGCAACGTTAGTTGCCAAAGGGATCCCCTGCACGTCACACAAACGTAACAAGGCGCTAATGTCCGGCTCATGCGGTTGTGCCATGAGCGGATCACGCAAGAATATAATCAAGTCCATGTCATTTTGCGCAACCATAGCCCCGATTTGCTGATCTCCTCCAAGCGGCCCGGACATGAAACGGTGAATTTGAAGCTTGGTTTGCTCCATAATGCGCAGACCTGTTGTACCTGTTGAAAATAATTGGTGATCTGTAAAAACATGCTCATAGGCCGTTATGAAATTCACCATTTCATCCTTTTTTCGGTCATGCGCTATAAATGCAATCTTTAACATTCAAAGTTCCTCCTGCCTCATTCTATAATTTCATTCGTCAAATCATTCGCGTATTCTTAATCGATGTAATGCTCAAATCCATATACAAGCCCTGGCTGCTCCATGACCTTCTGAATTCCGATTTTAACACCAGGCATATAGCCCGCCCGTTCATAAGAATCCTGACGAATTTTCAGAGATTGTCCAAATCCTCCGAATATAACTTCTTGCTGTGCGAACACACCGGGAAGACGGACACTGTGGACACGGAACCCTTGATAGTAACCCCCCCGTGATCCTTCTAACGTTTCTTCCTCTTCCGGGTTACCCTGTCGTAGCTCTTCACGCTGTTCGGCGATCAGCTCTGCGGTCTTAATGGCTGTGCCCGATGGCGCGTCCAATTTTTGGTCACCATGATATTCGATGATTTCCAGATGTGGGAAGTATTTCGCTGCCTGAGCCGCAAAACGCATCATCAAAATGACCCCAATCGAAAAGTTTGGCGCGATCAGACCACCAATTTGCTGCTCACGACACTGCTTGTCCAGTTCATCAATCTGTTCGGGGGTAAACCCTGTCGTTCCGATAACCGGACGAACTCCATGCTTGATAGCAAGCGCTGTATGTGCGTACGCAAAACGCGGCCCCGTAAAATCGACCATGACATCCGCACGACTCTCCAGTAAAGCCTGCTCCACATCCTCCACAATAGCGATACCCGCTTCCGGTAGTCCGACGAGAAGGCCGGCATCACTGCCGGCATGTGTTCTGTTCACTGCGGCCACAAGCTGTAGTTCCTCATCCTGAAGAACCAATTTGATAACTTCACGGCCCATACGCCCTGCTGCTCCTACAACAGCCACTTTTATTGGTTCTGACATATCCCTACAACTCCTTATGCATCCATTTGTGTTAGATCTGTTCATTCATCTGCTGGCATAACTTCTTCATGAGGTTGGCAAGCTGCACATTGTGAGGAAACAGTGCAGCCGCCTCACGAGCAGCCTGCACAGCCAGCTTATACTCATTCAATTCGTCATAAATCAATGCAAGCAGCAAAAAAGCATCCCCACATAACGGATCGAGGGCTATTGCTCGTTCCAGTAGTAAAATCGCATCCTGACGCACCTGTGGCGTAGCTCTGTCAACATCCAGCATTTTTCTGGCCTTCTCCGTATGCTGCCTGGCTTCCTGCGCATGCAGATGGAGAACATATTCATCCTGCTGTGGAGCAAGACGAACCGCATGCTCTGCATATGCGAGAGCCTGCTCCAAACGACCACTGCGAGCATAGGTAACCGAGCACCGGAAATAATGCTCCGCATGATCAGGCTGGGCTGAAATTGCTTTTTCAAACCATTCCACGGCCTGCTCAAAATCGTTCTGCAAAATGCACTGATAAGCTTTCTGAACGTATTCCTCCGCCTTCATGACACTGCACCTCCGGGTAACCGGTTTGGTACAGCATATGTACAAAACGCCTAATCGGTGTCCTTTTTAGTCCAGCGATTCGCGTCACGCGTGTTAAATTTTTGCATGACCTTATCATGAGCCTCGGTCAAATTTATACCTAGTGAGTTCGCAAAGCAAACTGTGATGAACAAAATGTCCCCCAGCTCTAGCTCAATGGAATTGTCCGCCTCATCCGTTTTTTTCGGTTTCTCGCCAAAGGAGTGATTGACTTCCCTCGCCAGTTCCCCGACTTCCTCAGACATCCGGGCCAACATCGCCAAAGGGCTAAAATACCCTTCCTTAAATTGAGATATATACTGGTCTACCTCACGTTGAATTTCATCTAATGATTTTTCCATGAAACACGCAATCCCCCCATGTGCAGGTTTATTCATATGTTATCGTAAAGCACATTTTAAAACAAATTTTTTTTAATTGTGTACTTATGATCCCAACTTACAGTCATCAGTCTTTTAAAGCTAGCGTAAAAAGGTATACTACATATAAGGAGCTGCGATTTAGCAAAATCAGCATGAAGTCGTTCTTCCTTAAACTGCTACTGCGAGGGATTATATGAAGATATCCAAGTCCATGGAACAGCTTAAAATGATTTTATCCATTGTGCTCGGGACCGCCATCTATGCATTCGGTCTGCTTTATTTTATTATACCCAGTAAACTGATGGAAGGTGGTATTACAGGGATCACCCTGCTGCTTAATTATGCTTTTTCGATTTCACCCTCTCTCTCCACATTACTTCTGAACATTCCTTTATTTTTAATTGGTTGGAAAATGCTTGGGGGCAAGCAAATTCTATATACAGGGGTAGGTATCGGGTCGCTCACTTTTTTTCTGTGGTTATTTGAAAAAATGATTCATTTCGGATGGATGGGAACGTTTCAGACTGAACACGATTTTATACTTTCTTCATTATATGCAGGGGTTACGCTTGGGGCCGGGTTAGGTATTGTGTTCCGCTTTGGCGGCACTACGGGCGGCTCGGATATTATCGCTCGTATTCTAAACCGGAAGTTTGGCTGGAGTATGGGAAGGATTCTGCTGGTCATTGATATTGTCATTATCGGTGCTTCACTACTTTACATACCAAAAGAAAAAATTCTATATACATTAGTCGCCGTGTTCATCGCGTCCAAGATTATTGATTTTATACAAGAAGGGGCCTATTCCGCCAGAGCCTTTATGATTATCAGCGACCACACGATGGACATTGCGGATATTATTATTAGGGACATGGATCGCGGAGTTACTATTATTCCGGCTGTAGGTGCATTTTCCAAGCAGGCCAAGCATGTTGCCTATTGTGTCGTGCCTCGTCAGGAAATACGACGTTTGCACCAAATTGTTAAATCGGTTGATCCACGGGCGTTTATTATCATACAGGATGTGCATGATGTACATGGAGAGGGGTTCAAAGAGGAATAGCCCGGAAATCCGGGCGATGGGCTAACCTATATGGATGGCTCAGCAGCCAACGACGCGAATGTTTGAATTTTGCATCGTTATCCAGAGAGACCAGCTCGATATTTACGATAACCTGCATAGACCAGCGCCAGCAGAACAATCATGCCGATTGCCAATTCTGCCCGGCGCTCACTTTCACGCGGGATAAATGGCGCCAGGGCAGTGGCGTCTTTTTCACGTCCAAACAAGGCATTAAACGTCGGATTCCCCTGATCCAACGCCCCTCTAATCGCTGAGGCATCTGCATTTTGCTGATCCCCCAAACCTTTGACGTAGGAAATCCATGAATCAGCCCGGACAACTTCACTTGTTCTGCCATGAATCAATGCTGCTGTACGGATCGTCTCATAGTGGTCCTCCAGCACTGCGGCTCCAGCTTTGAAACCCTTCATGTTACCTTTAGCAAACTGGCTGTTCAAGCCACTAACATCTTCTTTTAAAATCTTATAATACTGCTGCCATAAAGGCTGACGCGGATGTGCAAGCGCATCGGTCGCAAGTCGTAAATTGGCCGCAGCCTTCACCCACTCATCCGGTGATGCTTGGACGGACTGTGTAGCTTGCTGCACCTCAAGGATGCTGCCGGACAAAGCATGAATGGCCTCTACAGATAACGCTGCCTGCACCTGTCCGGTGCCAAACCATCGACTCACCTCGGCTACATCCGCGCGCGCTTTTTCAATGTTCCCGTCCATGACATCCCGGTACAGTATCGCAGCTGCATGATCTAGTTCCTCAATTTCTTTTGTATTTCCTATGGGTTTTGACTGATCACGCGCTTCTGCCACACCTGGAGGGACGCAGACAGACAGCAGCAGGACCATAGATAAAACAACACTCGAAACAATACGTATCATAATTTGAAACGCCTGACCCCTAAACATGGGACATCCCTCCTCACCTTACTGTATGGCAAGGTTACCGGGACTAGAACTTGCTTTAGGACGAATCGTTTGAAGCCGGGTTATGCCCGGGACAAAATAGGAAACATTCGTTGGTTTTCTTTACATGTGTTTTGATCTTTAGTTTTATAAAATAGCGTCGTATCTTCCTGTTTCAACAGAGAAATATTGCAGCCTTCCTGTTCTCTTGGTGTAAAGCCAAAAACAACCTTCTTCGTTTCTTGTTTCGTTACCGCTGACAGTATGATATCCATAGGAATTTCGCCCGTTCCATAAATATCGTAACAATTCATCGTATCCCCTTCAAAATCTGCAACCACAATCGTATCGTATTGAGGTATATACCAAAATTTATCATTAAAAAACGAGATGGCATAGAATAAGACCAGCCATTCACTACTTTTCGCAGCAAAAAGTGAATACGGATTTAATCTAGCACTTTTATTTTTCAGTAAATTTAAATCCGACTGCTCTTCCATGTTCAATTTCTCAACTTTAATGTCTACGTTGTTTGCGGTTACTTTCCGGTTTAATTGATATTCTTGTACCGAAACAAACCCGAATTTAGGGTAAAAATTCTTCACACTATCATTTGCGAACAAATACATAGCATCACAGTTGCCCTGCCAATCTTCTAATACACGTTCTATTAAAAACCGGCTCAACCCTTGATTTCTATAGTTGGTATCCGTCATTACAGTTCCGATTTGGATATACTTTCTTATTTCACCCGACAAACAAAAATCCATCAGACTTATAGATACATTAGCCACAACAGCCTCCCCATCTAAAAGTACGTAAGGGATATATTTATCATTCCAAAAGCCCAATTGATACCAAGCCTCAAAATCAAAACCAAAGCTTTGTTTGGCTAATTGATTAAAGCTCTTTCTTATTTTAAGATCATCACGGATTCCTTTTTTAAATATATATTCTTTTTGGCTTATAACAATATTCATCTCTATTTCTCCACTTCTACTCCCATTCGATTGCGCCCAAACATGGCAAGCCATGTCGCTATGATACTGACAAGGGTCAGCATATAGGTAAAAGCACGCACTTGCGGTACATCATCCGTTAGCGTCTTCGGAAGATACGGATATATGCCAAATGTATAATCCATCGTATCATTTAACAATGTCCAGAGTGCAGCTAGGCATAAAGCAGTCCATTTGCAGGTGAAAAAACGCACGAACAGTAACACTTCGACCGCCATTGCCGTATGAGATGCCACCAGCATCCAATCCTGCCATATCATGTGTCCCCCCTGCGCGACTCCCCAAAAAATAATAGCCGAAGCCCAGATGCCATATTTTACACTCGTGACAACAGCCAACGCCTCCATGATCTGGCGAATGACCTTTAAGCTCTTGAGATGCGGAGAATAGAGCAAAAATGCTATAGAGATCGTAAAAAACAGACTCGCCGTCGGACTATCAGGCACAAATACAATCTGCCACAACGGGTGATAATTTAGTGTATATTCCAACTGCCCCCCATACCATATGTACCCATACACTGTTCCCACAAAATTACACCAGAACAGCAGCCACAAAAAAGGCCGGCTCGTCAAGAACGACCGGCTCCACAAATAAGATAACGACACGTCCTTCATCCTCCGTTCATACGACAGTTACCTTGTACAGGCTCCATCCTACAAAGACTATATCATATCCAAGCGTATCAAAAAAACCTGACCGCCGCTACAGTCAGGTTTGATGATTATAATCTCGAACTAACGATTTGTCTGAAATCCAACTTAGGGTTCCTAAAATTGTTCTAACTCATTGCTTTCAGCTCATCCGTAAGATGACGAAAAGCTACTTCATCTCCGGAGGCTAGCGCCTCATCAATATCCTTGTAGAGTTTTTCACTCCGGTGTTTACGTAATGCCTCGTCCAAAACCATCTCAGCAGACAGGCCCAACATTACTTCATAAGTAACCTTCATTTTATCCATAGGATGCACCTCCAACATGAGTTTAAGAGATCCTATATTCTTTTCCTTTCGCCACATAGCTGAGTGCCGTTCGTGACATCCGCTGCAAATCTGCATCTGTCAATTCGCGCACCACTTTGGCAGGTGTACCGAGAGAAAGAGTATAGGGTGGTATTTTGGTATTTTCCGTAACGACCGACCCTGCTCCTATTAAAGCATATTCACCAAGCTCCGCTCCGTTGAGTACAATGGCCCCCATACCGATTAAAGTGCCTTTGCCTACCGTACAACCGTGGATTATTGCAGCATGACCTACCGAAATGTCATCCGCCAGCAACAGGGGCTGATCCGTGTTCACATGTCCCACGACACCGTCCTGAATATTGCAGCGTTCACCGATGATGATAGGCGCCATATCTCCGCGCAGTACGGCATTAAACCATACAGAGGAATCTTGACCGATCGTTACTTTTCCGACAATTTTTGCTCCTTCTGCCATATAGACAGATGAATGGAGCTGTGGCATGTTTCCGTTATAGTGAATCAGCATCAACTTCACCCTCTCATTTTGGGTGAAATTCTATCAACATGTGTGCTGCTTGTCAATGGAGCCGTATACCCGAGTCGTTCCGCCCAATGCGGCACTCTCCCGCCAACTTCAGCCCCCAGGCCGTCATCTGTACAGATGGTCCTGTCGAATGATCACCCTGACGAAGCATACCCAAGTGAAGCATCATTCGTATAATCCTCTGATCAAAGACCGAACGGGGCGTATCATAGTAAAACGGTCGAATCAGTGGGCCGATATGTACAAAAAGCGACTCTGAGGACGTCCAAGGCCTGGCACATTCTCCAATCCAGTAGACTAGAGAGAGCAAATTAGGAACGGCTCCTTTATACAATCTTAACCAAAACCTGAATAGCTGTATCATTTCCTGCTCAATTGTATGCTCCTGATGCGCTTCTCCCTTTGCCGTCAGCACAACTTGGTCCCCTTTCTCCTCAATGTACTTGGAGTGACGGGCATAATCATACAGTAGTGCCATTCGGTCTGGATAAAACTTAAAAGAGGAGCCATACCCGAAACGCCATCCTCCCTTACCCAAAAGCGGCTCCGCAATGTGCAAATGCTCCATCAGCTGCTGCTGATTGCGACGATACCAAGCTCCCTCGGGATTTAGCGGAACCTCATGCTGCCCCATGTATTGAAGGAAAAGCCGTAAATCCTCTGCCAGCAGATGCCCTTCATCCCGGTACGACGACGGTTCGCTCACCCGTGTCATTCCGCTTTGGAAGTCATGTACCATAACACGTCGAAAACGCTCCTTCATATCCAACGGAATTTGGAACAAATACCTCGTATTGTGCGTCGAACCATTGAACAACCAGCCACTAGAACGCAGACGGGTCACAATATCCCTTGGCCGCTCACCAGGACTTTCGTCCTCCTCAACAGACTGTTTGGCTATTGCAACCAATTCCTCCATGCTGAAATACGGTCGGTCATCGAACAGCAGCGCGTTCAAAAACCTTACCTCTGACAACCTCAGCTCCTTGACCTGCGTCTCAAAAAAACTACTGCTGCCGAGCTTCGTCAAAATCCCCTGGATCAACTCATGCTTGGAATTAGGTTTACAGTCACAATCGTAATACACCGCGATTCTGTTCAAATGCACAATATCCGCAAATGTCAGCATATCCGCCAGATTCATTGTTCCATCGCCTCGTCACTGGACTGTCATCCGGAATTGATTCTTACCTGTTGTACCCACAGCTTTGACGGATTGTTCAGACTCTAAACCTCTTTTTTGCAAAGGTATAATTAAAAAACAAAAAAGACCACGACTTCTACGATAAGTAGAAGCCTTGGTCTTTTACTAACTTTTTGAGTTACAGTCACTTTTCTCTTGCAAATGCTTCGTGCAATTATACAAAAGTGGTGCCCAATCCATATCCTCACGCTGGAGTACGCTAAGTGACAAATTGCCGATTCGTTCCGTGAATTTTTCCTGATACAGAGCCTTATACAAATTAGCCAAAAAACCGCCGTGGGAAACGACCAGCAGATTCTTGTCCCGATTTTCCGTCCAAATGGCCTCCATAAAAGCTAGCCCACGAAGCTGAAGATCTGCATCGCTTTCCTGCCCGAGATCCAGCAGATGCCAGTCGACTCCCCACTTCTCTTCACGCTCGGCCTGCGTCATGCCCTCGACCTGACCATAAGCACGTTCTCTTAGTCGATCATCAGACTCTAACAACGGGAGATGCAGAGCAGAAGCAATAATCTCCCCGGTCTCTTTCGCTCTGGAGAGACTACTTGTAATAAGCCCGTCCCAATGATAAGGCTCTTCCTTTAATCGTTCTGCTAGCAAGCGTGCCTGTCGGCGCCCTTCCTCATTCAACGGAATATCACTGTGGCCCTGGATTTTCCCTACCGCATTCCAATCCGTCAATCCATGTCTGATCAAGCCAATAAGCATCGTGTCGTTTCCTCCGCTGTTTTGTTATTCAGTCATTGTTATGAATTCATATTGGACCAGCTGTCCTGCTAATTTCTGACCCTTCTCGCCCGATGGATCCAGCCCAGAGAAAATAAAGCAAGCGCAAGTGCCAATACAGACAACAGCATCCAGTATTGCGGATAAGTAGGAACAATGCTAGCAACCAGCGGGTCCATAATGCCACTATTCACATCTTTAATGTGGTATTGATATTGTGGAGATGTACTTGTAGTTTCCAACAGGCCTGTCGGTAAAATACCAGTGTCCATGACAGGAGCTGCTTGAGGGGGATTTTCCTGAGAGGAGCTTCCATTCCAGTTCAAAAACAAAAAGCTGCATAAAAATACGGCCAAGAAGCCGGCGATCCATACAGACATATACTTACGGGCTGCTGGGTTCACACGCGCACGTCGATGCTCGCCCGGAACAAGCCACGGTGATTCTTCATAAATTCGATCCATGACCCTGCGATTCATTGCCTCTAGCTTATCATCTGTTATTTCAAAGGAAATATCACGAATGGCGGATCGATTTTCTTTTGACAAATCCCACTCTTTTTCTTCCGAACCATGCTCCCACCCAGCAGACGAGCTTTTGGCCCGTCTGCGCTCCGAGTCTTGTTTCGATACATTTTTGCCTGTAGCGAACAAATCCTCAGTGTCCCTGGATTTCATTGGCTGCTCATCCCTTCGTTTTCCTCATAGAGAGGCTCAAAAAAATAAGGCTCCAACTGCGTCTTCACACTGGTTCTTGCCCGGAAAAGCAATGACTTCACCGCACTGACCGTCTGTCCTAAAATAGTCGCAATCTCCTGATAATCTAATTGCTCATATTCACGCAAAATCAGCGCAGATCGCTGCTTCTCAGGCAATCTATTGATCGCTTCACGAACCATCTCTACCTTCTCACCGCGAAGGACGGCCTGCTCCGGAATTACATCCGATGGAGCTACCGGTACATAACCGCTCTCCTCCAATGGAACCTGACCGCTACGGTGCTTGCGAAGCTCACTTAGCACCGTATTGCGTGCAATTGTATATAACCAAGTGGAGAACGATGCGTCTACCTCGCGAAAAGAGTGCAGGCTCCGATACGCTTTATAAAACGTCTCTGAGCATAAGTCCTCAGCAATCATTTCCAGGTTCGAACTTTTCAGCATATGATAAACAAAAGCTAAAATTTTACGTTGGTGCCGCCTCATTAATTCTGAATAAACCTCAACATTACCTTGTTTGATTTCCTGAATCATCTGGGAATCTGTCATCATCCGAGTGAGACCCTCCTCGCCCATACATGTGCTGTTTTCCCGTTCGATTCTGTCTATATATACCGAACAGGTCAAAAAAAGTTGCGCCCTCTGCGCAAATGGATGAAACAGCATCATGGAACATTTGTTATTTTCTTACCCTATGTAGTGCCAACATTAACGGTGCTATCCCCAACAATATTCAACATCCAAAATGGACTTACCCATTGTACCACAAAATGACCGCCAGTAAAAAAGTCCAAAATCCCCACGATTTCCATCAATGCCTCCCTAACGCTGGCAACTAATTCATTTATACAGCTTTTCAATGGATTTTAAATTTTTTCAAGATTAAATGACTAACCGATTGAAAGTGTTCTATTCAAATGCACCAATAAGGATAAATACACAAAAAGAAAACGCTTTAAAAAAATATTGACAAAATGAAAACGTATACATATAATAAAAGTACAGTATGGTTTCTCTCCACTCCTATCCTACTCAGCTACTTCACTAAAAGTAGCTACCACCCGGGGCTTTACCCGGGTGGTCTTTTTTTATTCAAAAAAAGGAGCTTTAAAAAAAGCGGACGAAGAAACCTTCGTCCGCTCTAAATCTTTTCTACTACTTCACTCCCAGAAAGTGCGTGTTGCTTTTAAGGCGGTCAGTAGCGCAGAGGTTCATTTGAATCTGGAGAAGCGGAGCGTTCGCCTTTGCCACCGGATTTTCCCATTAAAGAATCTGATCGAAAAAAATCCGGCGGCAACAGCGATCGTAAGATTAAATGAATCGCGAAGCGGCCTCCTTAACGAACATCTCACTTTCCTTCCTATACCACCACTTTATAGCCCATCGAATCCAGCAGAGTCTTAGCACGCTCCCAATCCTGCTCTTGACGGAAGGAAAGCCGCATGATGCCTGGGACATCCTCCCGGCTTTCAATGATTTGCATATTGCTCAGATTAATGCTGTGATTACCGAGTTCCATAGCAATTCGCCCGATAATCCCTGGGGTATCCGGTACATCAATATACAGATCAAACGTGGAGACGATGACTCCTTTGCGACGCTCTGGCAGTTCACTGCGGAAGTGCCCAGCTGTCAAAAACTCGTCAGCTATTCCCTCACCGTCTTGTATTCTCAGTAAATGGGTAAAACGCTCAATCTGTCCGTTCCATTCTTCCAACAGACCTAGTAAAACTTCACGATTGCTCAGTAAGATGTCACGCCACACAACCGGATCACTAGAGGCTATCCGTGTAATATCACGGAACCCACCGGCAGCCAATGTACGGTACAACGGATTTTCATCATTGTGCTTTCGCACCTGATTCACCAGCGCCGCTGCAATAATGTGCGGAAGATGGCTAATCGCGCCGACAATGTCATCGTGCATATCAGGTTGGACACGCACAACATGAGCACTAGTATATTTTAACAAACGTTCCAGTGAACTGTATGCTTCCTCTGGCACACCCTCTGCCGGGGAAAGCACATAATATGCGTTTTCAAACAGCAACGCGGAAGCAGCCTTTACACCGGAACGCTCTGAACCGGCCATTGGATGACCACCGATAAAGTAAGCGTTGCGCAAAGAAATTTCTGATGCTTTCTTGGCAATTGCCGATTTCGTGCTGCCTACATCAGTGATAATACAACCCGCTTTAAGCGGTAACTTGCTTAACAGTTCGAGATAATGCTCCAGTAAGCCCACAGGTACGCATAAAAAAATAAAATCGGCATCCGCTGCCGCTTCTTCAACCGAGAGAGTCGCGGTGTCCACGACACCACGGCTTAACATCGGTTCCATCAGTTCAGGGAGATGAGCATGGCCGACAACAGTAATATTCGGCTTCCCTTTAAAACAAAGTGCGAGGGACCCACCAATCAGTCCCACGCCGAAAATGGCAATCTTCATCAATTATCAAATCCCATCTGCGGAAATTATAGGCGTACTTTCGCCGCTTCCGCCCCCAGGACCTGTTCCAGCGCACGAATAAACAACTCATTTTGCGGTTGTGATCCAACCGACACCCTAATATATGTCGGATATTTGTGATGACCTGCGCGAATAATCACACCTTTACGAAGCAACTCCTGGAATACTTCACCGGATGGACGACGTACATCCAGCATAATAAAATTACCATGTGCCGGGAAAGACTCCAGTCCCAGACGCTTCAGCTCATTTTGCAAATAAGCTCTGCCCTCTGCATTACGATCCCGGCATTCTTGAACAAATTCCTGATCTTCCAAGGCAGCAATGGCCGCAGCCTGTGCTACCCGTGATGTATTAAACGGTTCACGAACCTGATTTATCAAGCGAATGATTGACTCAGCTCCCATACCATAACCAATGCGCAGCGAAGCAAGCCCATAGATTTTGGAGAAGGTGCGTAGTACAACCAGGTTTTCATACGCTGGCAACAAACGAATGCCGTCGGGATACGAGCGATCCGTCACAAACTCGGCGTAGGCTTCATCCAGTACAACCATGATATGCTTTGGTACTTGGTCCAAAAACGCAATCAGCTCTGCTTCGGGTACAATCGTGCCCGTCGGGTTATTTGGATTACAGATCCAAATAATTTTCGTACGGTCATTGATGTGGGACAGCATAGCATCCAGATCATGTACACCGTCACGCAAAGGCACCTCAACTGCAACCGCTCCCTCAATTTCTACGTTACTTTTGTATACGGAAAATGTCTGATCGGCCATAATGCTTTCTTCCCCGGGAAGGAGAAAAGCACGCGTAATCAACGCAATTATTTCGTCAGATCCGCAGCCATAGATAAACTGTTCCTCTTTTAAACCCGTCCGTTTAGCTAGTGCCTGTGTCAAAGCTACGGCACTTCCGTCAGGATATACACTAATGTTAGCAAACTCCTGCTGAATGGCCTGCAACACTTTGGGAGAGCTACCATACGGATTCTCGTTCGAGGCGAGCTTGATGACTTCATCGAGTCCCAGCTCACGTTTTACGTCTTCAATCGGTTTACCGGGCTGATATACTGGCAAATGTACAATATGCGGTTTAGGTTGCATGCCCCTACCTCCTCTATCCAATCAGAACATATTTATTACTTTCTATTTTGACAGCCATTACTGCTTTAATTGTGCCACAAAATTATGAATTTGCAAAAGACCTTCTTGCCTGCGCGCAGAATCATTCAGCAATGGAATGGCTTCTTCCACCTGACGTACAATAGCACTGCCGACCACAACTCCATCGCAAATGTTTGAAAACCGGGCTACCTGCTCTTGAGTAGAGATCCCAAAGCCGACCGCTACCGGAATATCCGTATGCCGTTTGACCTGCGCGATAAAGCCCTCTATACCTTCAAAAAAGGAAGCTCTTTCCCCGGTTACACCCAGCGAGGATACACAGTATACAAATCCTCGGGCCTGACGGACAATTCGCTCGATCCGCTGTTCAGAAGTTGGAGCCACCAGAGGAATCAGATGCACACCCACCTCTGCTGCCCGTCCTCCCAGCTCCTCCGCTTCCTCCAGCGGAAGGTCCGGAATAATCAGACCACTGATACCGTGCTCCTGCAAGCCTGCGAAAAAAGCATCCATACCCATCTGTAATACAGGGTTATAATACGTGAACAGAATAAAAGGCAGGCTTGAACCTGCCGCCCTAGCCAGAGAAGCTGTCTCCATGCACGTGCGGATGGAAATTTGCCGTTTCAGTGCACGCTCAGACGCGCGCTGAATTACAGGACCGTCAGCCAGCGGGTCGGAATAGGGTACACCCAGTTCCAATATGTCAGCTCCGGCCGACTCTAACTGCCGAATGATCTCTATTGTAGTATCCACATCCGGGTCACCTACCGTCAGAAAAGGAATTAATGCCGTTTTGCCTTCATTTTTAAGGCGACCAAACGCCTGATCAATTAAATTCATGACGGATTTCCTCCCAAATACTTGATAATGGAGTCCACATCTTTATCCCCGCGTCCAGACAAACAAATGACGATAATATCATCTGCCGTCAACGTAGGTGCCAGCTTGACGACCTGTGCAACTGCATGTGCCGACTCTAATGCAGGAAGTATTCCTTCGGTACGGCAGAGAAGCTGAAGCGCATCCAGCGCTTCCTGATCGGTAATCGGAACATACTTGGCCCGCTCAATATCTTTCAGGTATGAATGCTCCGGTCCAACACCTGGATAATCCAGTCCAGCCGAGATGGAATGCGCAGGCTGCACTTGTCCGTACTCATCCTGAAGCAGATAACTCATAGAGCCTTGGAAGACCCCTTGTGTTCCCTTGGTCATCGTAGCTGCATGGAATTCCGTTTCGACACCTTTTCCAGCGGCCTCCACGCCAATCAAAGCGACACCCTGATCCTCAATAAAAGGATAAAACATGCCGATGGCATTGCTTCCGCCACCGATCGCTGCCACGATGACATCCGGAAGTCTGCCTTCCTTCTCTAGGATCTGGCGACGTGTTTCATCACCAATCACACGTTGGAAGTCCCGCACCATCATCGGATACGGATGCGGGCCGACAGCTGAACCCAAAATATAGAACGTATCATGGACATGGCTGACCCAGTAACGCAAAGCTTCATTCCCGGCATCCTTAAGTGTACGTGTACCCGATGTCACCGGAATGACCTCTGCACCCAAAAGCTGCATCCGAAAGACGTTCAGCTGCTGGCGCACAGTATCCTCTTCGCCCATAAACACCTTGCATTCCAATCCGAGCAACGCAGCCACAGTCGCTGTCGCGACACCATGCTGTCCTGCGCCTGTCTCAGCAATGACCTTCTGTTTACCCATACGCTTCGCCAACAAACCCTGAGCTAATGCATTATTGATTTTGTGGGCACCGGTATGATTTAAATCTTCGCGCTTCAAGTAAATTTTAGCCCCGCCCAAATGCTGACTCAGACGCTCCGCATGATAAAGTGGCGTTTCCCGACCAGAATAGTCCTTTAGGAGCCCGTTCAACTCTGCTTTAAACTCGGGATCATCCGCGTACTTACGGTAGGATTCCTCCAATTCAATCAGTGCGTTCATCAACGTTTCCGGTACAAAACGTCCTCCAAATGTTCCAAAACGTCCGTTGTTATCAGGTAATTGTGTCATGCCTGCTTCACCCTTTCTACGAATGCTGTGATTTTTGCAATGTCCTTGACTCCGTTCGTCTCTACACCGCTGGATACATCCAGCCCATCGGGATGATACTCATGAACTAGCTTTTCCGCATTATCGGCAGTCAGCCCGCCGGCTACAAACAAAGGGATTCCATGTTGATGAGTCCAAGCCTGATAGGCAGGAATTCGATCCCACGCAAACGTTTTTCCGGAGCCGCCACCATACAGGGGATCGTATGTATCCAGCAGTAAAGCGTCAATTGTCCCGACATAGGCATCCAATTCGTCCGCCGAGCGTTCTAGCTGCCCTTGACTGTCCACAGACCATGCCTTGAATACCTGTATACCAAAACGCTCCCTGATCTCCCGACAGCGCTGCGGACTTTCCTGCCCATGCAGCTGTATGACATCCAAGGGTGCTTTCTCCATCACATCATTTAACAGTGCATCACCAGGGTTCACAAATACACCCACGCTGCGCGGTCTGCTGCCTGAGGTCCATTCATCCAATACGCGAAGCAGCTCTCCAGCCTGTACGCCGTCAATCCGGCGCTTGCTGTCGGCAAACACAAAACCTATATAATCGACCGGTAAGTTTACCATAGATTTTAGCACTTCAACGCTTTGAAGTCCACAAATTTTTATGCCCGTTTTGTTCATGCTTTAACCCCGTCCATCAATTCGGCTACAGCCTGTCCTACATCTTCCTTGCGCATCAGATGCTCCCCGACCAGGATACCGTGTGCACCTACCGAATACAGATACTTAACATCTTCCGGTCCCGCAATTCCGCTCTCACTGATGAACGTAATCCCTTTAGGAATTAGTGAGATCAGCTCCTCTGTCGTCTGGAGACGAGTCTCGAATGTCCGCAGATTTCGGTTATTTACACCAATCAAGGTTGCTGTCCCCAGCTCCAGCACCGCTTTAAGCTCCTCGCTGTCATGCACCTCTACCAATGCGTCCAGCCCGAGGTCCTTGGCGATCTGTAAAAAGGACCCTAATACACGCGGTTCCAGGATAGCGGCAATCAACAGCACCGCATCCGCTCCCAGCAGACGAGCTTCATATATTTGCCGTTCATCAATGATAAAATCCTTTCGCAGCAGCGGAATCTTCACCTGATCGCGAATTTGCTGTAAATATTTAGGGCTCCCCTGAAAATACGTCACATCTGTCAGTACAGAAATGCAATCCGCTCCTGCTCCCTCATATGCACGTGCAATGTCCACAGGATGGAAATCCGGTCGAATCAACCCTTTGGATGGGGAAGCCTTCTTCACCTCAGCAATCAGTCCGAGCGGACGGTTGCGTCCGCTCGCGATCGCATTTTCGAATCCTCTCGTCGCAGGTAAATCAGCAATTAATCGTTCAGCTTCACTTATTTGAAAATGCTTCTTAAGCTGCTCCACTTCTTGTCGCTTCGTCACCACAATTTTATCAAGATACATATTGATATTCCCCCGTTGCCTGTATTAATTGATCCAGCTTGGAGAGTGCCAGTCCCGAGTCAATGGCTTCTGCCGCTCGTGCTACTCCGTCCGTCAAGGTGTCTGCTGCCCCTGATACATAAATGCACGCTCCTGCATTCGCTAGCACAACATCCCGATAAGCTCCATGCTCTCCGTTCAAAATTCGTCGTATGATATCTGCGTTAACCTGTGCGTCGCCACCCAGCACCTGATCGAGAGAATGCGTCTGCAAGCCCAGATCCGACGGATGAAGCTCGAACGTGTGAACCTTGCCGTCCTTCAACTCGGATACTCGTGTCGCAGCTGAAATACTAATTTCATCTAGCCCATCCAGACTACTGACAACCATGGCCCGTTTGGAGCCAAGCTGGTTCAATACCTCGGCAATGACTTCCGTTTTGTTGGCGTCATAAATGCCCAACAGCTGCCGATCCGCACCAGCCGGATTCGTCAATGGACCAAGCATATTAAATACCGTCCGTACACCCAGCTCGCGACGCGGCGCGGCGGCATGCTTCATAGACGGATGATACAGCTGCGCGAATAAAAAGCAGATGCCGATTCGGTCCAGACATGACCTAGCCTGATCACTCGTCAAATGAATGTTGACTCCCAATGCCTCCAGGACATCAGCGCTCCCAGCACGGCCACTTGCAGAACGATTGCCATGCTTTGCTACCCGCACTGACACCGAAGCTGCGATGATCGCGGATATCGTGGAAATATTAAACTTGTGAATACCCGAACCTCCAGTGCCACATGTGTCCAGCAAACGACCACTACCTTCTTCAGCTTGCACTGGACTAGCGTAGCTACGCATAGCCTCGGCAAAACCAGTGATTTCATCTACCGTTTCCCCTTTGAGGCGAAGAGCCGTCAGCAGCCCGCCAATTTGCGCCTGTGTAGCACTTCCACTCATAATCTGTTCCATTACGCTACGGGCCTCCGTACGCGAAAGATGCTGTCCCTCAATGATCCGGCTTAACCCCACTTGCATCATGTCATGTCGTTCCATTGTCGTCTCCTCCTCAAAATCAGATTTTTGTGTGTTACGGAGTGTACAAATAATCCTGGTTGATGACGCTGTTATAGGGCTGTGTTGTTGCCGGAAACATCACTTCTGCCGTGCGGATTGCCTTCAGCAATGCCTTTGCTTTGTTTACCGTCTCCTGATACTCGCTTTCCGGAACCGAGTCCCACACAATTCCAGCGCCTGCCTGGACATAGGCCCGGTTCTTTTTAAACACAATCGTGCGAATCGTAATGCAAGCGTCCATATTGCCCGAGAAGCCCAAATATCCAATCGCCCCTGCATAGGGTCCGCGTGCTTCCCGCTCCAACTCAGCAATAATCTCCATGGCCCGTAGCTTCGGAGCCCCCGATACAGTGCCAGCTGGCAGACAAGACAGGAAGGCATCGAAGAAATCTTTGTCCTCACGTAGCTCACCCGACACATTGGAAACAATGTGCATGACATGGGAATAGCGTTCAATTTCCATAAACGTATCGCATTT
Organism: Paenibacillus sp. FSL R7-0340; assembly: GCF_038002205.1. Lineage (NCBI taxonomy): Bacteria > Bacillati > Bacillota > Bacilli > Caryophanales > Paenibacillaceae > Paenibacillus > Paenibacillus sp. FSL R7-0340. Next base: position 2,658,256 of record NZ_JBBOBY010000001.1, on the reverse strand, counting down.
GACTGTGCCAAACTGTGATACACGGCCCAAATCATTTCTTCCCAAATCGACCAGCATCAGATGTTCTGCACGCTCTTTTTCATCGTTTAACAGTTCTTCAGCAAGTGCCGCATCTTCTGTCTCCGTTACCCCACGCGGTCTCGTTCCTGCAATAGGACGGGTTTCTACCCGGCCGTTTTCCACCTTGACGAGTGCCTCAGGCGAGGTACCTACGATGATCTCGTCATCCATTTTCAAATAATACATATATGGCGACGGGTTCATCGTGCGCAGCACGCGGTATACCTGTAAAGGAGAGGCCTCTGTATCAATGTGAAAACGCTGGGATAGTACAACCTGAAAAATATCACCGGAGCGGATATACTCCTTTGCCTGCTCTACGTTTGATATAAATTGTTCCTTCGTCATATTGGATTGGATCTCACCTAGTTCCACATCATCAGGAATGGAAGCCGATCCTAATCGCTCAGGCGGGGTCTGCTTGCGCAGATACTGCGCCGTTTCCTCCAACCTGCGTTCCACATCAGCATAAGCAGCACGAATGTCCTCATCGCGAAACCCTTCGCCTATATGAACATTGCCGACCAGCAAAATTTGCTGTTTCACATGATCAAAGACAATGACTTGATCGCAGAACATAAAACGAATATCATCCATATTCAAATCATCTACCGAATGCTCTGGCAGCTTTTCATAGTATTGAAGCAAGTCATATCCAAAAAATCCAATAGCCCCGCCTGTAAATGGAGGCATTTCTTTCAGTTTCGGACTACGGTATTTACGAAGCAATGCTTTGAGCGCTTCAATCGGCTTGTCGTTTAATATTTGCCGTTTACCGTGTTGCTCCAATATCAAACGTCCTTTTTTACCCGAGACCATTAGGAACGGGTCTGTACCGATGAATGAATGTCGCGCCCACTGTTCGCCTCCCTCTACACTCTCTAGCAGAAAGGCACGGTCCCGCTCGGCATACCGACGGAAAATCCGAATCGGCGTCTCCATATCAGCCAGCACTTTTTTGTACACAGGAATCAGGTTAAATTCACTCGCCATCGTTATCACTTGCTCCACATGCGGCGTTAACATGAGATCACTTCCTTTCCAAATTGGCGCAGAACCAAAGGAGAGAATATAAAAAAGCCTCTACCGGTAAGGTAGAGGCTGTCAGTTATCGAAATTATAAGAATGCTCCATATGTAAAATGACTACAGCAAATAGATAAGTATACACTCATCCCTTTTGTATAACCGCACAGGTTGCCTCAAATAAGCTTCTCTGTAGAAGAATATCTCTTCATAGACAAAAGCTTACCCGCTACCGCCGATCTCTGTAATCTCATATGGAATTGGCTAAGGCTGCACTCTTCTCATCTCAACTCTGTCTCTGGCTAACTCTACTCTACTTAACTCTGCTACACACACTATATCTCATGGGATGTTACTTTGGCAACCATCAACTTTAAAAACGGGCACTTATTTCCCTTGGGAAGCCAGATCCGGTCTTAACGCCTGTGCTCCGTTCAAATATACATGTTTAATTTCCCGCTGGGATTTATCGGTGTTCACCTGTACCATCAAACGGATGCACTTGGGTAAACTGCCTGCCACAGGAATTTCTAATGCACACATGAGCGGAACCATATCCCAGCCATCAAGCTGACGAATGGCCTTGGCTGGAAAGGCAGTATCCAGGTCATGGGTCACCGTAATCCATACGTTACTAATATCCTCCGGCTGAATTTCATTGTAGGATACAATTTCCTCCAGTAGTTGGCATGTTGCTTCCAAAATTTCGTTTTCTTCATTATTCACTACGGTCGTCGCGCCACGAATTCCCCGATTGTACATCGTTACGCCCCCTCTTTTAACTGTTCAATAACTCGTCGGATGTAAGAGACGGAAATATCCTTCACAACCTCCACGTGCCCGATGCTACGTGGGACGACAAAAGTAATGCTGCCTTCTTTGAACTTTTTGTCATGCATCATCGCGTCCAGCAGCCGATCTGTATCGAGATGTGACGGAAGGGAGGTCGGTAGCCGTAGCGAAGACAACATATCCTTCGTTTCATCTACCAAAGAAGGATCTGCCCCCAGCTTCACGCCCAAAAGTGCGGAGCCGACCATACCAATAGAAATGGCTTCCCCGTGTAAAAACTCACCATATCCCGCAATGGCTTCAATCGCATGACCAATCGTATGACCTAGATTTAGAATAGCACGCAAATCATTTTCTCGTTCATCACGCGACACCACTTCGGCTTTTACGGAACAACCCTTTTCCAGTCCGTACTCCAGGGCTGCCGCATCTAGCGCAAGCAAATCAGTCGCATGGTCACGGCACCACTGGGCGAAATCAGCATCCCAGATCAAACCATGCTTGATCATTTCAGCAAGCCCCGCAGATACCTCACGAGGAGGTAAGGTGGACAACGTATCTACGTCATATAACACAAGTTCCGGTTGATGGAAGGCTCCTATCATATTCTTCGCCAAAGGATGGTTGATGCCGACCTTACCGCCCACGCTACTATCATGGGCAAGGATCGTAGTGGGGATCTGTACAAACTTGACACCTCTCATATAAGAAGCTGCCACAAATCCAGCCAAATCACCCACCACACCACCACCAAGTGCAATAACGGCTGAATTGCGATCCAAACCGCCCTCAATGGCTGCTGTTATGACCTGCTCAAATACAGCAAGCGACTTGGAGGTTTCACCTGGCTTAACGACAAAGGACACTGTCTTGTAGCCAGATGCCTGAAGATTGCTCTCCAATGTTGCCAAGTAGAATCCCGCTACATTTTCGTCAGAAACAATTAACAACGGGCTTTTTTGCGCAATTCCTCGTTCCTTCAACAACTCTCCGGATCGATGTAACAGCCCTCGTCCGATATGAATAGGATAAGAACGTTCGCCAAGTTGTACCGTCAGCGTACTCATCTTAGTACCGCCCCAGTTGTTCTTCGTAGGATGCAATATTCGCGCGAATCTCTTCAATCGAATCCCCACCGAATTTTTCTAGTAAAGCTTTCGCAATCTCCCAAGCTACGACATGCTCCATGACTACGCTTGCCGCTGGCACTGCACATGCATCCGAACGCTCAACCTGTGCGGTGAACGCTTCCTTTGTATCAATGTCGACGCTTTGCAACGGCTTGTAGAGTGTGGGAATCGGCTTCATTACGCCACGAACCACAACTGGCATTCCATTCGTCATACCACCCTCAAAACCACCCAAACGATTGGTACGACGGTGATATCCACGTTCCTCATCATATAGAATCTCGTCATGCACCTGTGAACCGCGCAATTCCCCTGCTTCAAAGCCGATGCCAATCTCCACGCCTTTAAATGCATTAATCGACATGACGCCTTGTGCGATACGTGCATCCAGTTTCCGATCATACTGTACATGACTGCCCAGACCAATCGGAACACCTTCTACAATACACTCCACTACCCCACCGACTGAATCACCTTCTTGCTTGATCAGATCAATGTATGCTTCCATTTTCTTTTCGGTTTCTGGATCGGTTACTCTCACCGAGGAGGCTTCTGTCACGGCAATCAGCTCATCAATCGGCAAATCACGGTAAGGAGCTTCGATTTCCCCAATACGGATGACCTGACCTGCCACCTTGATTCCGAACTCAGCCAGCAATTGACGGGCCAAACCGCCGCATGCCACACGAATTGCTGTTTCACGTGCACTGGAGCGCTCCAGCACGTTACGAAGGTCCTTCAGGTTGTATTTCATTCCGCCATTCAAATCCGCATGACCCGGACGTGGTCGGTGAACCCGACGCTTGTCTTCATCACTGCCTTCAATAGGCTCAATATTCATAATGTTCTGCCAGTGCTTCCAATCGTTATTTTCCACAACCAGCGCAATCGGTGCACCTGTGGTATAGCCGTGACGTACGCCTCCGGCAATCTTCGCCGTATCTTTTTCAATCTGCATACGCCGCCCCCGTCCATACCCTTTCTGACGACGGTGCAGCTGAAAATTCAATTCCTCAAAATCCAATTTTAAATTGCTCGGCATACCCTCTACAATGGCAGTTAGCTGGGGACCATGCGTTTCCCCCGCGGTTAAATAACGTAAACTCATGACGCGTTCCCCCTTTAAACTGTTAAACTGTGCATCGCTAAAATCTTTAACTGTGCTTCATTATAGTATACGCACCTTTCTTTGACAAGAAAAGCCACGTGTATGCAGATAAACAAAAACACGCCTCTTAGCCAAAGGGGCTAAAGGACGTGCTTTGCTGATAAGCCAACCATCAATTACTCAAGGATATAAATAAGTTCCTACAAACTTTGGATGATACATGCAGGCTTATGCTTTTTTGCGATAAAAAAAGGTTTCCGTCGATTCCAGACCATATTGGTTAGGAGAAAAGATTTGCTCTGTACTACCGACAAATAACACACCGCCGGGACGAAGACTGGCTGCAAACTTTTGATACAACGTATGTTTGGCCTCTTCTGTAAAATAAATCATTACATTTCGACAGATAATGAGATCATAACCATCCTCAAACCGATCCAGCAGCAAGTTTTGCTTTTGAAATTTCACGGCTTGTTTCAAACGGTCATCAATTCGATACATCGCACCATCCGGCTTAAAATATTTGCTAGCCACCTGCTCAGGTACATCCTTGAGCGAACGCTCCAAATATTTGCCTTCCTTGGCTTTTGCCAATGCACCGTCATCAATGTCGGAAGCTGTAATGGAACAATTCCCCAAAATCCCTTTACCGTCGAGAACCATAGCCAGGCTATAAGGCTCTTCACCAGTCGAGCAGGCAGCACTCCACAGCTTAAGCTTCTGCTTCCCCACAAGCAGCTGTGGCAAGATTGTATCTCGCAGCACTTCCCACCGATTGGGATTTCGCCAAAATTCCGAAACATTGATCGTCATTCGATCCAGAAATTCATAGAATAGAGGTTTTTCCTTCATCATGGCATCATAAAAAGAAACAAAACTGGGAAACCCGTTTTTGTTGCGAAGCGTAGTTAACCGCCTTTTCATCTGTGCTTCTTTGTATTGTGCAAGATCAATACCTGTGCTGTCCTTGATTTTGCGGATAAACGCTGTGTAATCGGGGTCCGTCTGACCCAGTTCCATATCCGTCATGCTACCATCCTTCTTCATACGTAATTTAACTTACATCCAGGTCGCCACACTTTTTTCGTACCGAACGGATTCTTCCGGCATGAAAAAATTTGCAATCTCGCGCTCTGCGCTCTCCGGTGAATCTGAACCATGAATGAGGTTAAACGGTGTATGTGCTGCAAAGTCTCCACGAATTGTGCCCGGAAGAGCTTCAGTTACTTGTGTTTTACCAATCAACAAGCGGGAAAGCGTAACGATGTTATCCCCTTCCCATACCATAGCAAACACAGGGCCTGATGTGATAAAACCTACAAGCTCTTCAAAAAAAGGCTTGCCCACATGCTCCGCATAATGCCGTTCTGCCTGTTCTCTAGATACTTGCACAAGCTTGCCAGCCGTCATTTTGAAGCCTTTGTCTTCCAGTCGACTGATGATACGTCCAATCAATCCACGTTGTACACCATCCGGTTTAACCATCAAAAAAGTACGATCCATCGGCTCACTCCCAATCCAATCTAATGTATTTATACAGTACTAAACTGTATTGTAACAGAAAGCTTGGAACCGGTTAAAGCATTTTGTCACAGCAAACCCAAAACACAACTTTAGTAGGAGCGGCGTGTTACAAAATGAGCAATATCGCGTAGCGTCTTTTTTGTTTTGACATCTGGTAGTAAGTCCAGCGCGTTTAGCGCTTTATTAATATATCGGTCGGCGAGAATTTCAGCTTTAGCGATTCCTTCACTTTTTTTGATCATATCCACCGCTTTGCGTGCGTCTCCTTGCCCATCTCCATCCTGAATGCGGCGGATTTCAGCCAGTAGATCGGCACGCAACTCAGGCTGTTCAAGCGCATAAATCACCGGAAGCGTAATATTCCCCTGTCTCATATCGCTGCCCGGCGGCTTGCCAATCTTTTTTTCCGTGCCACACAGATCAAGCAGATCATCCTGAATTTGAAAAGCCATACCTACGTTATAGCCATAGCTGTACAGCAGGGAATTGACACTTTCTCGTGCCCCTGCAGCCATAGCTCCCAGCTGGCAACTAACCGCAATCAACAATGCCGTTTTTCGCCGTATGCGAAGCAAATAATTCTGCACACTCTGATCCACATTAAAAAAATCACGAATTTGTTCCATTTCACCAATGGACATCTGTACCAGCGCTTTAGACAGTACCCTGTGAATGTCGGGATTCGGCAGTCCAGCAGCAATAGACAGCGCACGTGCATATATGTAGTCTCCGGTGTACATAGCCACCCGATTGTCCCATTTGGACTTCACGGTGGGTTGACCGCGTCTCATTTCCGCATCGTCAATCACATCGTCGTGAACGAGAGAGGCAGAATGAATCAGTTCCAGAGGTACCGCTATACGCTTGAGCTTGTCCAGATCATATTCTCCAAACTTGCCTCCCAGCAATACAAATACGGGACGCAAACGCTTGCCCCCTGCTTTAAGCAGATGAAGCGACGTATCATTAATCAACGGCTCCGTACTGTCGATACTGCGATACAACTCTTCTTCTATAAAGTTCATATCCTTCTTTAATAAACCGAACAAATCCAATCGTTTCATTCTTTCACCCGTGTCAGCGTATTGTCACTCCAGAGAAGCGGCTTCACTCGTCGGTCAAGCAGCCCCAGTTCATGCGCATACTGAAAATAAAGCTCTAAACCTTGTTGTTGCTTCTCTCCAAAATCATAACACAGATTAGTAAAGTAGCGCTCCCAATAATCTCGCAGACCTCCAATTTCCTCGCATGCTTCAGAAATAACAGGCGTCAGGTCCGACAGACTACGCTGCTTGCTTACGCGGAACGCACTTGCAATTTCAGCCACCGCCGCGGGATTTTGAGCAGCAACAGCACGTCGTACTGCCCATACAGCAAAAGTCATACTATAGCCCGTCCAGCGCTTCCACTCTTCTCCGAGGTCCGTAACATACAGACCTTCGCTTCGCCAAGATGCCTTAATCGCGTGATCTCCAATCAGCAGCCCTGCATCTGCCTGTTCCAGCATCAAGTCAAGATCCGGTTCACAGTCAAAATAGGAAGGCTGACCTTCCCATGCCTTTTGCATCAAAATTTTCAACAAATTCACGGATGTAGCAGACGTATTCGTTAGTGCAATGGTTCCGTTTTTGATTTCGTCCAGCGGCTTGCGTGAAAATAGTAAAATGGATTGCACAGGACCATCTGCACTGACGGATAAATCCGGCAACAATAGCATTTCCTCAGCACCCGATGCATACGCAAATGAGGACATCGCACTGATATCCAAACTCCCATTCAGCATACCTCGATTCAATTCAGCCGGAACTTTAGAAACCATCTCCGCCGAATGGAGAAGCTCAGAAGGATTAAAATAATGAAAAATAGGCCAAGCGTTTGTATATTTAATTTTTCCGATTGTGATTGTCTTGGTGTCCGGCGTCGGCATCGGAATCCCCCCATCTCGTAAACAGTTGATGTTCTATACGCAAGCTGTCCAATACTTTGCCTACGAGGAACAGCACAATATCATCCAGCGTCTTCGGATGAAAGTAAAAAGCCGGCATAGCCGGAATCATTTTGACGCCGAGTCTCGCAAGCTTAAGCATGTTTTCCAAATGAATGGCATGTAGAGGCGTTTCACGAGGCACAAGGATCAGCGGACGCCCTTCCTTCATCATCACGTCCGCTGCCCTCGCCATGAGGTTATCGGACGAACCGTGTGCTACTGCTGACAACGTCCCCATCGAGCATGGCATAATAATCATCGCATCCACCAAATAAGAGCCGCTCGCAATCGAAGCTCCAATATCTGTGAACGGATGGTATACAAGAGAACCGGGACGGCCTCCGAATTGTTCATTCAAAGCCCCTTCCCGGTCAGTCACATTCCAGCCCAACTCCTCTTTCAAAACCCGCCAGCCAGCATTGGAAACGATCAGGTGAACTGTGTATTGCAAGTCCAGCAGAGTCTCTACCAGTCGCACACCATAAATGCTTCCGCTCGCGCCTGTAATGCCAATAACGATTCGTTTGCCTTGATGTCCGCTCACCTGATTATTCATTAGTATTGACGCACCACCAAATCAATCAGTGTAAAGGCAAACACGACAGTGCTAAGTACACCGTTCATAGTAAAGAATGCCGTCTGCAAACGACTCAAATCTTTTGGAGATACGATATAGTGTTCATAAAATAAAATAATGTACGAAATAATCATGCCCGCCAGATACCACCAGCTTAAATCTGCAATAAAGAACAATACAATAAATCCGATTGCCGTAATGACGTGGAATGCCCGAGCGATGTTCAACGCACCTGCTACACCAAAACGGGCAGGAATAGAATAAACTCCTTCGTTTTGGTCAAAATCTATATCCTGACAAGCATAAATTACATCAAATCCCGCCGTCCAAAATGCAATCGTGAGATATAGTACGATAGCGGTCAAATCTATTTGTCCCGTTACTGCAACCCACGCGCCGAGTGGCGCCAAACCAATGGTCAGACCAAGTACAATATGGCAAAGCCAAGTGAAACGCTTGGTGTAAGAATAAAAAACGAGCATAAAAAAGGCCAGCGGGAACAGCTTGAACGCCAGCGGACTTAACTTGAATGATGCCCAGAATAACAACACCAAACTGACGATAATGAAAATCACCACTTCGCTCGATTTGAGCAACCCCGCCGGGATAGCGCGTCCTGCTGTGCGCGGATTTTTCCCGTCAATCACCCGGTCAATCATACGATTGAAGCCAAAAGCCGCGCTACGTGCGCCAACCATAGCTAGCAGAATCCAGCCGATCTGCGGCCAAGAGGGAAGGTTGCCTGTCACGATAACAGACCCCAATACAGCCCCCATGAATGCAAATGGGAGCGCAAATAACGTATGTTCAATTTTAATCATTTCCAAAAAAATAGCAATTTTCTTAAACATGCTGACTCTCCTTGATTCCAATGTGCAATGCCGCAATGCCTCCGGTGAGAGAATGAGCCTGAACATCCTTCAATCCGACTTCACGGAAGATGCCAGCCAACTCATCCCTTCCTGGAAAAAGCGCCAACGAATCAGGGAGCCATTTATACTGCTCATAACGTTTGGCGAACAATTTGCCGAGCATGGGCAAGATGTGTTGAAAATATGTGTAGTAAATTCCCTTGAACGGCTGCCAAGTAGGTTTGGACAATTCCAGACATACGACCTGCCCGCCAGGTTTGACGACTCGTTGCATCTCCTGTAACACGTGGCGCAGATCAGGCACGTTGCGCAGACCGAAACCAATCGTCGCATAATCAAATGAATTATCTTCAAAAGGTAGTTCCATCGCGTTGCCTTGAACAAGCTTAATTTGCTTTTCACGGGATTCTGATGTAATCTTACGCTCGCCAACATTGAGCATGTTCTGACTAAAATCGAGTCCTACGATGTGACCACTTTCACTTGCTCGTGCCATCGCAAGCGTCCAATCACATGTACCACAGCAAAGATCAATTGCCGTATCGCCGCGATGCATGTTCATTTTTTTCATCGTAAATTTCCGCCAAGCCTTATGTCTGCGAAAGCTCAGTATATCGTTCATCAAATCGTATTTACCTGCTATGCTTTCAAACACACCATGAACAAATTGCTCTTTCGGCTTGGTGTCGCTTGATCCCATCACGTTCACCTAACCTTCCCTCACAACTGGGTGCGGACTATTTAGCAGCTTCTGGAAAGGCTCAAGCATGCGTTCAAATTCCTCGATCCCTGTATTTTGATCATCTGACAGGATATGCCTGATGTGTGTAACAGCCGTGCGAAGCTTGTCCAGTATCGCATCCTCGGCTTTGTATTTCAGAACAAGCTTACGCCATGCTTCAGTGTCAGTACCACTCCCTGAAAGCAATGCCTGCTCGTTCCGGTCCCCGTTACCATAAATATGCCAGAACATATATCCGAAACGGGACTTGTCCGGTTCTGCCCGCTTGCCCCATTCCTCCACCAAGGTATCACAGAGGGCAAATTTGTTGAGAAGCTGCTTCCAAATTTCCTGATCCTGTTCTGCTACAAGTGAAGTGAATGATAAAAAAAGCTCCTTTTTGAAACGAACCATCTGAGTTAAATACTGAGTTGCATCCAATCGGAATTGCTTCATTCCCCAGTACAGATTCATTTTCCCTGCGTTCACTTCACATACAGCATCACTCAGCTTCGAAATGGCCGTGATGCGGCCTGCCAGTGCAAGCAGCTGATAAAAACGACTGCTAAAATAGTCCCCAGCTAACACTTTCAGCTGTCTGGAACGCATCTCCTCCGGGCTCCGTATACCGGATAAAGTATCAATCATATCATGCGTATCCAGCCCCATCTGCACAAGCGAGGTTACCAATGCGTACAGTTCGTCCTCACTGGCATGCAGCTCCTGCGCATTCCGGTTCAAAAACACAAACATCAAACGGGTACGGCTGTCAGGAAAAGCCGGCATTTCCGTATGTTGTTGAATCATGTCGTATTCCACATATTTCCTTGCTAATTGGGGTACGCGATACGGTTTCATCCTAAGCCTCCGAGACATGACTTTCTGCTATACTCAAATAATTGCAATGCCTTATATTATATCACAATTTAAAATGATTCGCGACTAAAGTACTGTAGGTCCACCGGCAGAAACATCTAATCTGTATATACACCGTTAAACCTGTTTTGCCACATGGGCGTTACCGTAATGCGGAAACGGGACCTCAAATCCTCTGGCAATTCCGCGCCTTCCCGGCTTCTCAGCTGTTCCAATGCCTCGTTCGTCCACTCGTTCCGGCGTATATCGGATGCAAGCAGCAAATGACGTTCTCCTGACCATTCATCCTGTGTCACCACCCGAAGCAGCAATTGCCGTACATTCGTCGTTCCGTAAAAGCTAAAAGCGGCAAGCTCCGCCATGTTTTGATAAATCTCTAGTGGGGCAGTTTCTTCCTTAGACAGCTTGACATCCAGGGTCAGGACTGAATGTTCCCAGCTTGCGCTTGCAATCGGTGTGGTCAACGGCAGCTCATTCAGCGTATCCACCAGATTGTCATCCGACAGCAGCACCCGTTGCTGAGGCGAAATCGTCGCCTGTGTCTCGCGAACTGCTGCGGTTCCTGAGTCCAGCACCTGTAAGGACGGCAGCAACACAGCTGCTGCGATGGTTATGAGAATGGAGCCACCGAATACAATCCAAGGTTTCATCAGAGCCTCCCCTGACCTCTACCTCATAATGTGGGTTTGCTACGGTAAAGGTCCTCACTCTCATTCTACAACAAAAAAAAGCAGGCTATGCCTGCATTTTAATCCTCCGTATCTACTACCCCGTGCTTGGTCATCACAACGGCTTTGCCGCGAATTTTAATAGCAGAAGTATGATCCGTAAATTGGACGATCAGTACTTCGCCCTTGTCCAATTTTTCTGAATGATGCAAGCGTGTATCCTGACCTCTGGTCAGACCAAAAACCTGACATCCGTTGCTTTTCGCTTTAATTACGACGTACTCACTACTACCCGTCACATTATCTTCCATGTCCTTTTCCTCCCTGAGAGCCGAAGCTATACTTTTTATGATGGAGATTCAAGCTTGTTTTGTCAACTACATGCTTCCTTCGCTACCTGCAACAATTAGCGTGTCCCGAGCCATACTATCCGTGCAGTCCCATCCATTAAAGAAAGGAACGGATCTGATGAAAAACTATCTTCCCGCCAATCTCAGTCCTGCCCAAATCGAACGACTTCAACAGCTGGAGCATGAATTTGCTGAGCTAACAGGTGAACCCCTAGTGCTGATCGCTTATGCCTCGCGAAACGGCAGAACAGCTTCCTCTTCTCCAGTCCATAGCACCTCTACCACGAAGTAAACAGGACAAAAAGAAAAGGCCGTGAATCAAATTCACGGTCTTTTCAGCGCATTGGGAATATGTAAGAAATCTTATTTAATTCCGTCTTTGAGCGCTTTACCCGGTTTAAATGCCGGAATTTTACTCGCAGGGATTTCGATTTCTTCTCCTGTTTGCGGGTTACGTCCTTTACGTGCGGAACGTTCACGAACCTCAAAGTTCCCGAAACCTACCAGTTGCACCTTATCTCCGCTTTGCAGCGCTCCAGAGATCGCCTCAAATACTGCATCGATTGCTTTGGTTACGTCCTTTTTGGACAATTCAGTGCTTTCAGAAACCTGATTGATCAAATCCGTTTTATTCATAATATTCACCTCCCAATTCAAGTGTAGTCCAGCATTAAGGTTATCGGTGTTAATGACCGATATGAGGTCGCCTGTATAAAATAACCCGGGCGGCGTACTGCCTTCCATAATGTTATCATCTGTTTCCGTTTCGTCGTTAAATATACATAGAATATACCTAACCTCCGCAATATAGGCCGAAACTGGCGTTTTATGGCACCCTTCTTGCGTGGAACAAGGTTTATAGTAATACAGTCCACAGACAATTTCAAGTACGACGACGGTTTAACACGTAAAAAGTAACGGCCAGCGCAAGTACCAGCACTACTCCTTTGACAATATCATGGGCAAAATATTGCACATTCATCATCGTTAGTCCATTAACCAACACACCGATCAACACTGCACCAATAAATGTACCAATGACATTGGGTTTACCAGCACCAAAGACCGAAAAACCGACGAATACTGCAGCTACCGCCTCCATCAGCAAGGGGGACCCCGCGTCAATTTGGCCTGAGCCTACTCGCGAGGCATACAAAATACCGGCAATCGCCGCAAATACGCCTGAAGCAACATAGGCTAGAGTACGGACTTTTTTTACCCGTATGCCCGACAGACGAGCAGCTTCCTCATTTCCACCCGTTACATACATTTGACGCCCATGCTTTGTATAGGTCAAGAAGACATGCACCGCTGCCACAGCCAGCAACAGTAAAATAACTGAAATCGGGATACCCAACCATTTACCTTGCCCCAGCAAAAGAAATGCAGGAGATATCTCCCCCGGCGCCTTGCTGCCATCGGGAAACTGCATATGATTGTATATGGTATAGCCCTGGGCGTACGTTTTGTGAATCCCGCTTACAATATACATGATTGCAAGGGTTGCGAGCAAATCAGGAATACGCAGTTTAATAATCAGTAATGAATTCAACAGTCCTACCAAAGCACCGACAACCAGAGACACAATAATGACCACCGCAACAGGCTGCTCATACCAGACCATCAAAGAAGCTGAAACGACCGTTGTCAAAGATACTGTAGCTCCCACCGATAGGTCAAAACCGTCCACAATAAGTGACAACGTCACACCAATGGCAACGAAAGTCACAATGGCAATTGAGCCAAGAATGTCCATTAAATTATCATACGTCCAGAAATAAGGTAATGTAGATGAAAAAAACGCTAACACACCTATAATGACAACTACGGCACCGTAACGAAATGAGACGTTTAACCATTTTTCCTTCATGAATGCACCTCTTCACCGCCGCTGGCATACAACAGAAGCTGTTCCTGTTCCACTTCGCCCCGCGCAAATTCCTTTATAATTTTGCCATCATACATCACTGCAATCCGATCACCAATGCCAATCCCTTCAGCAAATTCACAGGTTAGATAAATGATCGCTTTTCCTTGCTCCGCCAACTCGCCAATGATACGGAAAATATCACTTTTTGCCCCTATATCTACACCTTTGGTTGGCTCGTCAAAAACAAATACATCCGCTCCAGAATGTAACCATTTTCCAATCGCAACTTTTTGCTGATTCCCACCACTTAAATATTTAACATTCTGGCGGAGCGATGGCGTCTTAATACCGAGAGAGGCGACAATCCCATTACCGTTATTTCGTTCTTTATGCCGACTGATGAAACCAAGGACACTCAGTTTGCCCAAAAGCGGAAGGCTGAGGTTTCTTTCCACACTCTCCTCAATTAGCACCCCCTGCTTACGCCGCTCCTCAGGTATCGACACAATTCCTTGAGCTACCGCGTCCGCTGGCTCTCTCAATCGAATGGAGCGACCTTTAAAGGTCAGCTCTCCCTTATCCGGCTTGTCTGCTCCTGTAAGAAGTCGTGACAGCTCTGTCTTGCCTGCACCAACCAAACCCACAATAGAGAGAATTTCACCACATCGGACCTGTAAATCAACGCCGTGCACTCGTAAGCCTTTGTGAAGCCCTTTCGCTTCCAATACCGTTTCACCAATCGGTGCCTCTGTTTTTGGGAACTCCTCTTCAAATGTTTTCCCAAGCATATGCGTTACGATGTCGCCTACACTTAAATCAGAGGCAGGCCCCGTGAACACGCGCTCACCATCACGCATCACCGTAACATGGTCACTGTGTTCGATAACCTCCGGCAATCGGTGTGTGATGAGGATACATGCAACTCCCTCATCCTTGAGTGTATGGATTGTGCGGAACAAACGTCGCGTTTCTTCCTCGCTGAGCGGCGCCGTAGGCTCATCAAAAATGATGGTATTTGCTTGCTGTGTCAGAATGCGTGCAATAAGCACAAGCTGTTTTTCTGCCAACGTCAATTCAGACACATATCGTCTTACGTCAATATCTACCTCCAGACGTGCTAATGCCTCACGCGCTCGTCTGCGCATAGAACCCGGTGCAGCCCACCATCGACCATCAGGTGCAGATAAATCGTCCATTACAATATTTTCAGCGACACTTAACTGAGGTACAAGCGCTGAATCGACCTCCTGATACACACAGTGAATTCCCGCCCTTTTGGCCTCCCACGGTGAACTAATGTTCAGTTCCTTCCCACCAACTACGATAGCTCCCTGATCGGAACGATACGCACCGGACAAAATCTTCATCAATGTGCTTTTCCCTGCCCCGTTGGCGCCCAGCAGAGCGTGAATTTCGCCACCCTGCACCGTAAAATCCACAGCTCGCAGCGCATCTACACCAGCAAACTGTTTGCTGATTTTTTTCATTTCCAATGTATATACTTGTGAACTCATGGTGCCCCCTCACGCCTGCTTATGATAAAAGCGCGCCGAAGCGCGCCTTTGCGTTATGCAAACATTTTATTTGGACGTTTCATATTCCTTCATCCAATCCTTATAGCCCTGCTCGCTTTGGCCCCATCCCTTCACATATTGGGACAGCTCGGATGTGGAAATTTGCTTATCTGGCAGCGCTTCGCGTTGCACATATACAGCCTTCAGTACGACTTTCTCCTCCGGATTATCCCCATGCAGCTTCTGATATGCATAGCGCACTTGTACGCGCCCGATATCTGTTGGATCTACGGCTGCCGAGGCCACCCAAGGATTTTTCGGGTCCTGGATCATTTGCAAGTCCTCGTCGCTCATGTCAATGCCGTAGACTTTAATTTCCGTACGTCCCGCTTGTTGGATGGCACGGGCTGCACCTTTGGCAAACTCATCCCACGCCGCCCAGACGGCTGTAATTTCGCCCTTAGGATATTGCTTTAATACAGCTTCCATTTTGGCTTGCGTATCCAACGCAGGATTCTGAGCCGAACCAAAAGTCGCAATTTCTTTAATATCTGGATTGGATTTCAAAAATGCACCATAAGCAACCTGACGACGTTCCATCGGTGCAAATCCGGCAACCCATACTTTCACAATGTTGCCTTTGCCACCGATATCCTTTTTCATTTGCTCCAGCGTCAGCTCAGCCATGCTTTGGTCATCCTGTGAGAGCACTACCGCACCCGGAACATTGACGGCAGCATCAAACACGATAACCGGAATATTGCGGGAAATTGCTTTTTTCAGCCCTGTCTCCAGCAATGCATCACCATGATCAGTCAAAATGACATCAAACTGCTGGTTAATCGCACTATCAAGCAGAGAAGCCATTTTAGCCTTATCGTTATCTGCCACAAACTTAGTCAGCGTACCGCCGAATTTCTTAACTTCCTCTTCCACACCTTGAACATACTGTTGCGAAAATGTGCCCGTGTTAAACTCCATGATCAACGCAACCCGTTTACCCTTTAGATTTAAATTGTCCGGTTTTCCGTTTGTTGTATTCGATCCCTCAGTGCTTGTCCCTTGAGTGCCGCTCTCTGTTTTCGGCACGCCACATGCAGTGACCAGCAAAACCAGCACCAGTAGCATGATAGCCCCCAGCCCTAGCTTTTTGTTTCTTTGGAGCTCTTTTTGGATATTCATAATTTCATTTCCCCCTCGTTCAATCCACAAAATAATTCAAATTTGATACTTAATATATCGCTTTAAACCAAGTATGTAAATAGGTTTTATGAAATATTGAAAAAATCCCGACTACATATGACAAAATACGACAATTCCACAAAAAAATTAAACAACCGCCCCCGATTGAATAACGGGGAACGGTTGCTGCATAGAGGTGTCTTTTTAGTTCTCTATTTGACAGGGTACGCCACAGGGTCGATTTTTGCTTATGCTTAAAATGTGAACATCATGAGCGGAGACTAGCCTGGAGATCAATCTCCTTGTCATTTTCAATATGAGGACGCTCCCATCTAACTTATTTGGAGCACTGCTTTACCAGAAAACTTCCGATCTATCAGTTGTTGGGCAATAGTTCCAATTTCCTTCCACGATGCCTCCACTTCGATCCTTGGTACTAACTGGCCTTTTGAAACAAGCTCACCTAGTAATTTCAGATCTTCCGCTGGCGAATAGCGATTTATCTCCTCTCCTAGAAAGAAGCTATACAAGGTCCTACCCCCTAAGCCCCTGATATTAATCGTTGCGTAAGGTGAGGACGAATGTCCCATAGATACACATATCCCCTCTGGCACAAGCTGAGGTAGTAATGCAGCTAGCGTATCACCACCTACTGAATCCAAAATTAGATGATAAGGTCCAAATGTATCAACCGATAAAATCGCCGTATCTCCAACGACAACCTCATTAGCACCAGCCTCTTGAACAAGTAGAGCCTTTTCCTTTGTTCTGGCTACACCTACTGTAAAAGCTCCTGATTGCGCTGCTAGCTGGTGTGCAAAAATCCCCACTCCGCCAGTCGAGCCAGTTACCAATATCCGCTTACCGAGCAGCATTCCTCCTTTTCTAAGCGTATAGAGCGCTGACAGACCGGCTACCGGTAAAGTAGCAGCCTGGGCGAAGGTAATATCATCGGGAAATTCAGCCAGTAATGAAGTAGGGGCAGCAACTTGTTCGGCCCATGCTCCCATTGGGAGAAGGCCTACCACACGGCTTCCTTGTTTCGGACCCGTGCCATCTTTGGCCTGCTCGATGACGATCCCAGCAAAATCCCAGCCTGGTCTGATCTGTCTTCCATTATTCCTTGCATCTACAACTTCACCCCGATTAAGAGAGAAGGCCTGTACTTGAACGATCGCTTCCCAAGGCTGGGCCTGTGGGGCGGCAACTTCCTTTATCGCGAAAAATCCTGAAGCAAACGGATCTGTTACAATTGCACGAACCATACGATCTCCTCCATGATTATCATTGAGAACCTCTTGTAAATAGCTCACCTTTTTCACAATGTAGTATACTGTAGGGAATCATCTGCACCAAGTGTAGAACTACACCTCATTATGAAAAGGATTGAAAAAGGATGACCATGCACAAGGACGAGGACTTCCAATATAAAACATTAAAAATCGTATTGGGAGAGATTGAAGCTGTTCGCATGAAACGTCAACGGGAATATACTGAGCTATCTCACCCGTTATTGAAACGATTTACTCAGCAGGAGCTTAATGATGAGGCATGTCCTACGTATAAAAATCTATTGGTTGGACGGTCTCGTCGAATACCGGATCGGCAAACGATGATCCATATTGCTGAGTATCTGGAGTGCACTTCAGATGAGCGCAATGATCTTCTTCTCGCCGCTGATTATCTTCCGATCCATTACGAATTGGAGGGACGGTCTCTGGAGCTGGCTCTGGAGCAAGCGCAGCAGATCATGAGTAATTTGCCATTTCCGGCAATGATCGTTACTCATACCTTAGATATCAAGGGGTTAAATGAGCCGTTTCGCCATTTATTTGATATCCCCTCCGATTCTTTTATGAATGGAAAACTGAATAAAGTTGATTTTCATTTTAACTCCGATTTTTCCATTCGTCCCCGTTCTACCTTCGATGCTGAGTCGTTCGAAGAGTGGGAGTCTCATGCTATTTACGGGATACAAGCTTTCAAAAGGTATAACATGTTTTCCCGATACGACCATTGGTATAAAAAGTTAATTGACAGATTTCGAAAATACGACGATCTTAATAAATATTGGAGTATGCAGCCAAAGGACTCATCAAATGAAGTTGAGCACTCTAAAATCATTTTGGCCAGAATGGGAGCCATGGCCGATTTAGCCCCCATTCGCTACAAGCAAATTCATCTTTCTGTAAGCAGCCACATGTATCCTGGAATTGAAGTGTACTTACCGATTGACGAACCTGGACGCAGAGTATTTGAATATTTGGGGTGTCCTGCCGAATGCCAGAACAACGCTTTTAATAAATAGCCAGTCAATTGCTATATCGATTATAAGAATCGTTCATTGCAAATTAAATAAGCCTCGGTGCTACGTTGAAAGAGACCAAATATGAAAATGACTACCAGGGTAATCACGTTGTGAAACTCATTAATCGGATTGTTACATTTGAACCTAAATCCCGCTAGGAGAAACGAAAAGCTCAATAAAAACAGAGGTAGTCTAGGGCTTTATTTTCTCGTCCATGGCTACCCCTGTCTGGTTTTAGAGGTCAGTCTAATATTTTGTTTTTGCGAACCATAGAGAGTCAATTGCTCTCCACGGTATTTCTCTTATACATTTTTTTGGGTGTGGCTTAGCCTTAAAGAATAATAGCAATGAGACCGCCGGAGCCTTCATTAATGATACGACCCAGCGTTTCCTGCAGCTTATAGCGTGCATTGTCCGGCATCATAGCGATTTTACCCTGAATGCCTTCCCGTACAATGGAATGCAGCGAACGTCCGAAAATGTCTGACTCCCAAATTTTGATTGGGTCATTCTCAAAATCCTGCATCAGATAGCGCATAAGCTCCTCACTTTGCTTCTCTGTTCCGATAATCGGAGCAAATTCCGATTCCACATCCACACGGATCATGTGTATGGAAGGTGCTGTTGCCTTGAGCCGCACACCAAACCTTGTGCCCTGACGAATTAACTGCGGATCGTCTAGTGCCATTTCGGACAATGACGGCGCTGCAATGCCATATCCCGTTGTCTTGACCATTTCCAGCGCCTCGGCGAAGCGGTCGTACTCCCGTTTGGCATGGGCAAAATCTTGCATCATTTGCAGCAAATGATCCTTGCCGCGAATCTCTACCCCGACGACTTCGACCAAAATCTGGTCATATAGCTCATCGGGAGCATACAGATCAATTTCAGCTACGCCCTGCCCCATATTCATCCCGCTCAATCCGGCCCTGTCGATGAATTCATATTCCATAAACTGGCCAACCACTCGATCTACATCACGCAGACGTCGAATATCTTTAACCGTATCGCGAACGGAATTTTCATAATTGCTACGCAGCCAGTGCTCTTCGTTCAGTACCATGACCCAGCTCGGCAGGTTTACATTCACCTCATGCACCGGAAATTCATACAATACTTCACGAAGTACGCCTGTAACATCATCTTCCGTCATAGTCGCCGCGCTGAGTGTCATAACTGGTATATCGTACTTGGCAGCCAGCTCACTGCGAAGCTGGAGTGTTTCATCACTGCGCGGATGCGTGGAGTTGATAACCAAAACAAATGGCTTGCCAACTTCCTTCAACTCCTCAATGACGCGTTCCTCCGACTCTACATAAGAGCTGCGCGGGATTTCCGCAATCGTGCCGTCTGTAGTGACTACCACACCGAGCGTCGAATGCTCCTGAATAACCTTGCGTGTACCAATTTCCGCCGCTTCCTGAAAAGGAATGGGTTCTTCGAACCATGGTGTGGAGATCATCCTCGGACCATTTTCATCCTCGTACCCTTTTGCTCCTTCTACTGCATATCCTACACAGTCAACCAGACGTACATTCACGTCCAGTCCTTCCGTTACTTTGATCTGGACGGCATTATTCGGTACAAATTTAGGCTCCGTCGTCATGATCGTCTTGCCTGCCGCACTTTGCGGCAACTCGTCTACGGCGCGGGCACGGTCCGCCTCACTTGTAATGTTCGGCAGAACAATCGTCTCCATAAACCGCTTGATAAACGTTGATTTTCCTGTTCGGACTGCGCCGACGACCCCAAGATAAATGTCTCCTCCGGTGCGTTCGGCAATGTCTTTAAAAATGTCCACTTTCTCCATTGAAATCCCCTCCTCAAAAGTCTCCGAAGGAAAAATGCTTAAAGAGCATCCGCTTCGTGTTCAACCAACTGCTTGATCCCAGATGCGGCAGAACAGCCTTTAAAATGCCCGGAAGTCGTCCGCCGCCGAGATTCAGGAGACTGATGGAATCGGCGAAACGGCGTAAACTCGTACATGCATTTGGACTGATACCATCATATGTATCCCCTCCGTAAAATATGTTTAGTTTTTTAAAAAATAGATTACGACACAGCGATCATTGCAGAAACGATATTTTACGTTTGGGTCCACTCACCTAATATATGCGGGGCAAGACTCTCCCATGACTTCGTCGCTAGACTAAATAAAAAAAGGATGTTTCTCCTGACCGTTTAGAGTCGTCGGAAACCATCCTTTTTTATTCTCCTGATATAATCGGCATTACCACAGTTCATCATCCATCGCCTGACGCTCCAGTTGCCGCCTGATAGCCGCCTTAAGCCTATCCTCCGGTACGGTTACCTGCATATCGCCTTGGACACGCGCCTGGCAGGATAAGCGTATTCCTTCATCCAGTAAAGGTCCCAGCTTACGCTGCTCTGCATCGCTGGGTTGGCCTGCGAATTCAGCCCATTCCGGTGATATCTGTACCTTACACATCAGACAGGCTGCTTTTCCGTCACAACGAGTGGGAATATATACACCCGCTTTACGGGCAGCCTGAAGCAATGACGTACCCTGACCGACCTGTACGCGCCTGCCTGACGGCTTGAACATAATCTGCACATTCATGAACGGTCCTCCAGTCGTCTTTCTCCTAACACACACAGCTTATACTTCATTGCCCATCAGGATGACGGAATGCAACTCGGGCCAAGGCAGAAGTTCTGCAAGCTTGTCCAATTGCTCCTCATTCCAAATATTACTGACTAGTAGCTGCTTCAGTACAATGATATGACGTCGCGGGTCGCGCTTCATAACATCTGCAATCGCTTTATATCGGTCGGGTCGATTTCGCAATATATTGAATAAAAGTTCATGACTGAGCGGCATCAGACGCAGTGAAGCACTCCCCAGCTCAAGCTGAACCCCAGCCGACCAAAGTAGTCGCTCGATCTCTAAGCGGTATAACGCTCCGCCACATAATACCTCAAATCCCCCCACCAACTCGACTGGAAAACCCTCCAAGTCATAGTGGCTCAGCAATGAAACGTAAGAGCCGCTACGGTCAACCTGCTGTCGATCTATACTCATACCCAGGGGGTGCGCATGGAGCTGCTTTGCAGCATGAATATCCGCATAAATATCAATGTCCCGAGGCAGGCGATCCAGTTCAACTTCTTGCACAAGTAGTGAACAGCTCCCCCCCAGCATCCACGGAATCGACACTTTTGACCAGCTCTCAGCCAAGCTACTCAGCGCAACTGCCAGATTGTGAGGAAGCCTGTCTACTAACACTGATGATATTGCCTCCTTCAACATCGTTTCCTCCTTTGCTGTCTTTCCTTCCGTTTCCTGATGGGCATCATTATAACATGTTCGACAGGGCAGTTCGATATTTTGTGTACTGAAAAAGAGGTTAGCTGCTCCAAAATATAAAAAAAACCGCGAACCTTCCCGGTTCACGGTGAATAATACTAACCGGCGTGCGGCCAGCGGTCTATTTTTTCATCATCATTTTCATCAACGCTTCCATATTGGAAGGATTCATTCCGCTCTTTTTGACGGCACCAACGATATCCCTTACTGTATCTTCCGACACCGGAATGTTGGCCATCGCAGACACCTGCTTGATAAGCTGACGCAGTTGCGCTTCGCTTTGAAGCGTGTCCGCCTTTACCGTGCCTGCCAGCTTTTTCACTGCATTTTCGGATATGTTTTTGCCACCTTTTTTGTTAATGGCCTTCAATGCATCTTTCGGAAAGTTTTTATTCACAATCTCCCCTCCTCCGCCATTGCTCAACTCAGTCTATGAGTGGCGGAGACAAAAGGTGATTAAGCGTACATAAGACATGCCAAACGCCTAACTAAAAAAGGCTATCTCATTATAGAAAAAATCTACCATGAGACAGCCTTTATATTATTAAAGCTCATCCGACCCTTAAGAATGCCATTGCTCCCAAGTTTGAAGTGGCATGACTTCCATCTCGGTCTTAGGATCGCGACCCATCAGCGCCTCAACGGCCTTACGGACGTCACGTCCTTCAAACAGTACTCCATACAGCACCTCTGTAATAGGCATCTGAACACCTAATTTTTGAGAGATGGCGTATGCAGCTTTTGTCGTTCGAATACCTTCTACGACCATGCCCATCGATTCTAGCACAGCATCAAGCTGCTGGCCCTGTCCCAATAGGGACCCTGCACGCCAGTTGCGACTGTGACGACTCGTTGCAGTGACCACTAGATCGCCAATACCAGCCAGGCCGGCAAAGGTTAATGGATTAGCACCCATCTCAACTCCGGCACGGGTAATTTCAGCCAATCCACGAGTCAATAAAGCCGCTTTGGCATTATCACCGAAACCAAGTCCGTCTGACATTCCCGCACCCAATGCGATAATGTTTTTTAGCGCCCCGGACAGTTCCACGCCGAGCAAATCACGGTTTGTATAGACGCGGAAATAGGAGTTCATGAACAGCCCCTGTGCGGCCTGTGCAGCCTTCTCATTGGAGGAAGCTACAACGACCGTTGTAGGACACTTCTTCACCACTTCTTCCGCATGACTCGGACCAGACAGCACGGCAATATCGCCCTCCGCGACTTCCAGTTCTTCCGAGATCACCGTGGACATACGTTTAAGCGTTTCAGTTTCAAAACCTTTAATGGCATGCACTACCAGCATATCCTTGCTAAAATGAGCTTTCAGACTACGTGCTACCTGACGAGCAGCAGCCGAAGGAGATACGATAATCACTGCTCTAGCACCAGATACCGCAGTCTGCATGTCAGTTGTAGCTGAAATGCGATCAGACAAAATGGAGCCTGGTAAATAATGCTCATTCGTATGCTTCTCATTGATTTCAGCTGCTTGCTGCTCGTTTCTCGTCCAGACAGAGACATTGTTGTTATTGGCCGCAAGAACGGAAGCCAGGGCTGTTCCCCAACTCCCCGCGACCAGCACAGCTATTTTCTCAGACAAGACGATCTCCTCCTTTGGAGCCAAGCTTATTCTCATTCCCCCGTACCAGCTTGACTATGTTGGTACGGTGTCTCCACACAGCGAACAGACAAATGATTAGAGCCGTCCAGAATAACGGCCATGCATAACCAAGCACGAGTAATATCCAGGGGGTCAAAATGACAAAAATGAGCGATCCCAAGGATACGTAACGCGTCATTACGATTGCAAGTATCGCAATGATTCCGGCATATAGTGCGGGCAGTAAGGCAAGCGATGCCAATACACCAATAGCAGTCGCAATACCTTTTCCTCCACGGAAGTGAAAATATACCGGCCAGTTATGGCCCGCAATCGCCGCAATGCCGCACAAACCCGGTCCCCAGGATGATTGTCCACCTAACCAGTGCCCTATTAGCACTGCAATAACCCCTTTAAGTACGTCCAGCAGCAGCACCAGAATAGCTGGGCCTTTTCCAAGCACACGCAGCGTATTCGTCGCACCGGCATTGCCGCTTCCATGCTGGCGAATGTCGATTCCTTTTAATTTTCCATACAGCAAACTAAAGCTGACAGAGCCAAGCAAGTAACTGAGTACGATGGCAACGATTTGTAAAATCAACCTATTCGCTCCTAACTTTCGTCAGACTTGCGCCGTGTAAAGATACGAATTGGAGTTCCTTCAAAATTGAAGGCGGCGCGAATTTTGTTCTCCAGATAACGCTCATACGAGAAGTGCATTATTTCTGGATCGTTTACGAATACAACCATCGTAGGCGGCTTAACAGCAACCTGGGTCACATAGTTAATGCGCAGACGACGTCCCTTGTCTGTTGGTGGAGGATTGATGGCAACCGCATCGGAAATTACATCATTCAGCAAATGTGTCTGAATACGCAACACATGCTGCTGCGCCACATGCTGTACAACAGGAAGCAGCTTTTGCAGGCGTTGCTTCGTTTTTGCAGACAAGAACACAATCGGAGCATATGTCATAAACAGAAAGTGATCGCGAATTTTCGTTTCAAACTGGTGCATCGTTTTATCGTCCTTGTCCACGACATCCCATTTGTTAACGACAAACAGCGATGCTTTACCCGCTTCATAAGCATAGCCAGCAATGTGCTTATCCTGCTCAATAATGCCTTCCTCGCCGTTAATAACGACCAGTACAACATCTGCACGCTCAATGGCACGCATGGCACGCATTACACTATATTTTTCGGTCGTTTCATAAACTTTACCACGTTTACGCATACCTGCCGTATCAATCAGCACATACTTTTGACCGTCTTTTTCAAAAGGTGTATCAATTGCATCACGAGTCGTGCCTGCAATGTCACTAACGATAACCCGTTCTTCTCCCAAAATGGCGTTAACCAGTGAAGATTTACCTACATTTGGGCGGCCGATCAAGGCAACACGAATAACGTCTTCATCATAGTGATCTTCTTCCAGCTCAGGCAAATTGGACGTAATGGCATCTAACAAGTCGCCTATCCCTGTTCCATGACTACCAGAAACAGCGATTGGATCACCAAATCCATAAGAATAAAACTCATAAATCAGATCGGCGCGACTGAGGTTGTCCACCTTGTTGACAGCTACGATGATCGGCTTACCCGAACGATATAGCATTTGAGCTACCTCTTCATCTGACTGTGTAATTCCTGCTTTCGCATCACTCATGAATACAATTACATCTGCTTCTTCTATTGCGAGTTCGGCCTGCATACGGATGGATTTTAAAATGACATCCTCACCATCAATCTCAATGCCGCCGGTGTCAATAATACTGAAGGATTTACCATTCCACTCCGATATACCGTATATACGGTCACGAGTGATTCCGGGTTTATCTTCCACGATGGACAAACGATCCCCGATAATCCGATTAAAAATAGTGGACTTACCCACATTCGGACGACCAACGATAGCCACAACGGGTCTTGCCATAAATTCACTCCTCCTGTCAATTCTTCCGCTATCATCATAGCAAAAAACATACCTATTGGCGATATGGTCACGTAACAACAATCGGCGAACCCTCTGGGTCCGCCGATGGTGTACGTTATGCTTATTATAAAATGTATTGATTTAAACTCATTTAAATTTGTTCAGCTTATCGCCAAAACGCTCGCCGAGCGTAATGCTCAGACCGGAATTATTGAGGGAAACGTTAGGATTATTCAGTTCCTCACGAGGTGCACGAGATGCACGTGGTGCTCTTTCTGCTTTAGGAGCAGCTTCAGGAGCTTCCTCAGTTTCTTTAATGCTCAGGCTAACACGTTTTTCGGAAGGATTCATTTCAAGAATTTTAACTTTCACTTCTTGTCCTTCTTCCAGAACTTCTTGTGGAGTTCCAATGTGTTTGTGGGAAATTTGGGAAATATGAACCAAACCTTCCACGCCAGGAGCGATTTCAACGAATGCGCCGAAGTTAACCAGACGTTTTACAACACCTGTTACGATGTCATTGTTGTTGAATTGTCCAGCAGCCGATTCCCAAGGACCAGGCTGTGCAGCTTTCATGCTCAGGCTGATTTTTCCTTTTTCAGGATCTACTTTCAAGACTTTCACTTTCACTTGATCTCCTTCAGAAACTGCATCAGAAGGCTTATCGACATGAGTCCAAGCAATTTCAGATACGTGAACCAGACCGTCCACGCCGCCAACATCTACGAAAGCACCGAACTGTGTAAGACGTTGAACCGTACCTACGATTTCTTGACCTTCTTTCAGCTCAGCCATTACTTTAAGCTTGTTGGCTTCGAATTCTGCTTCCAGAACGTCTTTTTGAGAAAGGATCACTTTGTTATTTTCACGATCCAGTTCTTTTACAACAACACGCAATGTGCGGCCTTTGTAATCACTGAAATCTTCAACGAAGTGACGTTCTACCATGGATGCAGGGATGAATCCGCGCAGACCTACGTCTACCACGATGCCACCTTTAACGACATCATTTACAACGACTTCAAATACTTCTTTGCTTTCGAACAGTTGCTCCAACTTTTCCCAAGCATTTTCACTGTCGATTGCACGTTTGGACAGAACAAGTTTTTCTTTGCCATCGTCGATGCTGATAATTCTAGCTTCAACCTCTTGGCCTACTTGTACTGCTTCTTCTGCGTTATCCAGACCAGAAGACAACTCGCGAATTGGAATAACTCCATCGTATTTATATCCAATGCTTACTACCGCTTGGTTATCTTCCAATTTCACGATTGCACCCTTAACGGTGTCACCTTTTTTCAGGGAGACGATTTGATCGAGCTCGTCTTGATTTGCCGCTTCAGCAGCTTCTTGATTTTTAATTTCTTCCGACATGTCAATACCCTCCTCAATTCAAAAAAAACCATTTATTTAAACCTGCGCATGGCAGAGTTCAAAACATAAATAAACTTTTGTTCTAGTTTTCCGAGCTTAGACACAATTCATGCAAGCCTTTCAGTTATTCGTAGGCTTACCCGTTTCCTTCATCGTGCGAATACGAGACATAATTGCTTCTGTTGCCAGTTCAAGCGGATCTCCTTCGATATCGGCACCCTTTTGGTAAGCGTCCAAATTGACAGGTTTACCGTATAACACTTTCGTTTTACGGAAAAGCTTGTAATCACCAATGATGGCGACCGGAACGGCAGCCGCTCCACTGCGTAGCGCAAAGCTTGCAGCACCCTTTTTACCGATTCCCCCAGCTCCTCTGGAGCCTTCGGGAAAGATCCCCATAACCTTACCGTCACGCAAAATGTTCAATGCCAGCTTAATGGATTCCTTACTTACACCACCGCGTTTGACTGGAAAAGCTCCCAGTTTCCCAATTAGCGGACCTAGTACAGGAACATTAAACAGCTCGGCTTTTGCCATAAAGTGAACCTTTCGCTTCAACAAAATACCGACTGTAGGAGGGTCAAGATTACTAATATGATTAGAACACAACAGTACTCCGCCCTCGGCAGGAACATTTTCCCTGCCTACCGCCTCAAGTCTAAACAGAACGCGGTAAATGAGACGCAAAATACTGGCGCATACAGTATATATCATTGGCTGATCTCTCCATCCTTCTCCGTTAAGCAATAAGATACGATCGTATCAACGACATCCTGAATACCCATATGGGTCGTATCGAGCACGATGGCGTCCTCACTGCAACGAAGCGGGGATACCTCCCTCTCCTCGTCAAGCTTGTCACGTGCCGCAATGTCACGTTCTAGCTGCTCCAGAGTGATATCATCAGTTTCGCTCAGTTCTTTAAAACGGCGAGAGGCACGTTCCTGAACACTTGCGGTCATGAACACCTTGACTTCCGCATCGGGAAGTACAGTTGTTCCAATATCGCGACCATCCATAACGACACCCTTGCGTGCAGCCATTTCACGCTGGTTTTCAGTCAAACGTGTACGTAAACCAGCAATACTTGAATACTGAGACACGTTGCTAGTCACTTCCATCGAACGGATCACAGTGGTTACATCTTCCCCGTTACAATAAACCTTTTGGCCTGTGGGGTCCGGTACTAATTCAATCACCAGCTCAGGTACATGCTGAAGCACTTTTTGTACATTTTCTGCAGGAATTTCCTTACACATCATGTACCACGTTGCTGCTCGGTACATGGCGCCGGTATCTACATATACATAAGAAAGTGCTTTCGCCACCAGGCGGGCCACTGTACTTTTCCCTGCACCAGCAGGTCCATCAATGGCTACATTTATTTTGTTACTTGAAGATACATGTTGCCTTGCCAACAGGGAATTCCTCCTAACCTAACCTCAAGAAAAAAGCAGGCATTGCCTGCGACGTGAAAATTATACCACACATTTATAGGCGATGCAAAATAAGCGACAGGTTACTAAAAAAGAAAAATTTCGGATGATTAAGATTTTTCCCTGAATTCCAGCTGCCGTTCAAAACAATATTTAATCAGTTTTTGGCGCTCCTGATCAGCAATTTTCTCATATTTCAGCATAATGAGTCTGCGGCCGTTTTCCATCTGCTGAATACGTACAATTTCAGATTGGAACGGAACATGCTCTTGAGTTCCGTTTTTATAAGGGACCAAAATCCAGCAAGATAATGATTCTCCTTCTTCAAGATGATGAGCTCCCTGGGTCTGAAAAGAAACGCCTCCGCCTCCCACATCATGTGTCTCTGCTACAAATCTGGACTCGTTCTCACCATGCTTTACCGCAATTTCCAAGTTGGCCTTAACCCGAAGAAAGTTTCGGCGCTGAATTTTGCTGATGCTGTCTGGAGCAGGTTTGTGGATGCGAACCATCCGGAGGATATCCTCTTTAAAACCCGTAACGTGGGTATTGAAATAATTTTTAATACCTCCCTCGCTCATAAAAAATATAGACAGCTCTTCCCCTAGAAACAATTTTTTCAAGTGTCCACTTGTTTGTGACATAGGAATTTCAATTAGAAAGTTCTGTGACTCCTCTTCCGCAATACGAGACTTAAATTCAAAAATCTCGTCCTTATGGTCAGTACCAGCCACTTGTATGTATAACACATCATTAATTTTGGGAAACAAATGATCCACCATCCTTGTCCATTAAAAGCTCTAATTAAGGTATATAATACCACGACTTTATGCCTATATTAAGCATTATATTTGTTCGAGCTATGACTAAAGCACAAAAAACCTCCTTCATGAAGGAGGTTTAGAGTGACTATTGATTCATTTTCATGTAATCAACTACGCATTACTTGCAGTAACCTGAGGTTCATCTGAATCTTTAACCTCTTCAATCGTTTCTTCCATCCCTGTATTGGCGTTAATGTATATCCGGTAAACGGAACCATTGATTTTACCACCAAATTCATAACACAGAACTTCATTCGAAAGTTCATTTTCAATTAAGGCTTTACGGTGGTAAGTTTCACGAAACTCAGGATTCAATTTTGCTCGTGCTGCATTCAAATTCAATTTCGCTTGCGGAATGCGGCGGAGATGACTATGCTCATACACATAATCACTGGATTGAAAACCGATCACTTGTCCGTTATCAAGGCCTGATCTGACTGTGATTTTTTCTGGATAGATAATCACGTCCCCTTGTTGGCTCGCAAATGTAATGTTAGCTAAATTCCCGCTTTCATCATATGCAACTGGCTTCATTCCTTTGTAACCTTTTTGTTCAAGGTATTCACTAGCATAGCGAATCGCTTCATTACGTGTTGCTTTTTTAGGACCTACTGCCCTCATGTCATGATAAGAAATAAGCTTGCCGCCTTTTTTCGTGAAATCCATACTGGCCACGGGTTGCTTCTTATTTAGCAGGGTAGCTGTATAAGATGCCCATTCCGTTCCTTTACCGTTTTCGTTCACACGAATCTGACTTTCCGGTTTTCCTGTAAATTCAGCGGCATTTCGTTTAATTTGTTCTGCATTCACTGCCGGGAGACTCAATTTTTTCACAGAGCGTTTATCATAGATGCTGGCTACAGACGGTCCCCAATCCAGCTCCTTGTAGTTTTCCACCTTTTTGTCCACGGTTTTAAAGCCATCAATAATGGTATTGTCCTTCGGCCCAGTTTGAGAACCTGCCGCCATATCTACATCCATCCATCGCAAATTTTTGCTAAGGACCTTTTGCTGCACTTCCTGCATGTTTTTCGAAATTTCTTTGGAATTGTTATATAACGTTTTCAGGTTCGAAATTTCTTTCTCATTTAAAGGCTCGTGATCCAGATCACGAACAGCGGTCTGATACGAAAATGCAGATAGATGTGACAGCAAATCCTTGGCATGATTAAAAGGCATTACATTGAGAGGCAACTGATTAACCTCATTTTGGGCCTCACTTGCAATTCTCCACACGTTCATCAAACATTTGCGGTGCATCGAGTGTGAAGTGTTATGGACAGCAACCGCGTTACCGAGTTGAGAATGCAGCTGATCCATATGAAACGACAAATCGTGAAACGCACGCTGGTATTGATTTTCCGCTTTAATCGACATGTTATCTGCCTGAAGAGACACCTCTTTTCTCATCTGGCTTTGCTGATAACCCCACACAAATGCTCCTATCATCATCAGGGTAACCACCGGGAACAATACGGCACTAAGTCGCTTATACATATTGGGAGTCTCCTTTCTTCAAGTACACTACCGATAGTGTGACAAGAAGAAAGCTCTCTTATGCATGCTTTTCCATGACTTCAACAATAAACTCACAGTTATCGCAAATGCAGCGCTTAAAGCCGGTCTGAATCTGTCCTTGCTCTATGCGTCCTCTTAGCACAAAGCGTTCCCCGCATCTTTTACAATGAATTCTTACTTTTATGCGCAAAAAAAGACACCTCTTTCTCTAACAGGTTTGTCAGATCAGTGTGTCCCATTTCGTTACATATTAACCTTTTCTTCCCGCTTTAACAAGCGAAAAGGAGAACGGTTATTGGCTCGACTAATCTTCGCCATTCCCCCATACCATAGAAATGCCATCAGTGGAATGATAAACCAGATCCAGTCATGCGAAAATTTCGTCAAAATCAAATCGTATACTCCGTGCCAGAACCATGGAAGCACCAATGACAGCAACAACATGTATTTGCTCCTCAAGCCCTTTGAAAACTTGGCCTTCCCCATGTAGTAGCCCATCATTACGCCAAACATCGCATGACCGGATACCGGTAGCAATGATCGCATCAGCATCATGCTAATCGAAGCATGCCCCGCCCAGGCATATAACAGATTTTCAACCGTTGCAAATCCGAGTGAGACTGCGGCTGCATACAAAATACCATCATAAGGCTCGTCGAACTCGGTATGATTATAGATGATGTGATACAACAGAAACCATTTAAAAAACTCTTCCACTCCGGCTGAAATGCCGAATACCTGGATTAACGTGTGATCCCCTAGCCAAAGCAGCAGCCCGCGTTGAAAAATCATGACAGGAAGAACCACCAAAAAGCCGAGCAAAAACACTTTAATAACCATGTGCAGTGGCTCCGAATCATACCTGTCCTTCAAGTAAAAATACATCAATAAGGCGAGACCCGGCGCTGTGGCTGCCGCTAAAACCGAAAACAGAAGCACCGATCATCCCTCCATAAAAATGAGTCGGCCCTGCTTTCAGCGCAGAGCCGACAAATTCACTTCGATATCACTTTCAATAGAACGAATCAAGAACGGCTGTCAAAATGAGTGCAGATGACAGCAACTGCCTGTTCAGGAATGACCAGCTTGCCGTACTCTTCCAACATAGCTGGTGTAACGGATGAGCCTTCTCCAAATTCAGCAAGAACCGCGATTAAAGCCGCAAGCTTGGACTCCTCTACTTCTTCTGGTTCCAAATGCAGAATCCATTTTCCTCTATAATGATACAGCTTACCTGCTTCCGTAGTGTTGCTACGAAGCATATGAGCCGCTTCTATGAGAACTTCGAAATCGCTAAACGCGTAAACGATGGAATCGCTATGCTCCAGCGTGACTTCCATTTCGTAGACTTCTTCTGGAAGCTCCTCATCGGGACCCGAACCATACTGTTGATGGTCATATTTTCCCCGGGTGACGATAACAACCATTCCTTGAGCAGGAAGCGCAAAGACTTCGACAGCTAACGGTCCCGTGGCGTCGAAGCCCAGTTCACTGTATGCCTGATCCATCATTTCGGTAAACAGCTCATGAACTCTTGGAATTTCTTGCCACATATCGTCTTTTTGAATACCGCGTTCGCTCAAATCGTCAAAGGTAAGGAAAATCCGTATCTTGTCCTGACTTAATCTTTCTATTTTCATACTGGACCCTCCTCCTGGCAGCCGAGTGTTATTAACAGATTATGATGCAATTATGATGCCTGTGATGAAAATGGTTCTATGTAATCATGTTATCATTTTATAATCGTAAATGCACGCAATAAAAAGATAAAAAAAAGAATCATTTGAACGGCTTTTACAAAAAAGCCGCAAAATGATTCGGAATAAAGGTTTCTGGGTTACAATCCCGGTACGGCTGTATGAGTTTCTTTCAAAATTTGCTCGACCTCACGTTTAACATCGGGACTTGTGCTGATGAAGTCTTTAATCAACTTCATATTCTCTTCTTTGTTCTTGGCAGTATGGGCGTTATGAGCGGTTTTATCTGTTTGTAAATGATGGTCTTGATCCTTACGGGTGTCTTCTTTATTGAGCGTAATCTCGCCCATTCCGGGGAATGCCGCGTCCATCATTTTAGTACGGGCTTTCTGCACTAAATTGCCGCCTTTTTTTCCACCCATGTCCATAGATAAGCCCAACATGTTGCGGTTGCGGGAGATCAAAGAGCTTGCGACAGCGCCCAAGACGATTCCCAGGAAAAATGAAGATGTTTTCACAATTAGAACCTCCCTTTGTGGTAGAATCAAGCATAGTGTTCGTCAGTAGTGACAAACTCATACGGTATAAAATACAGGAAGGTGAGATGAAATAATGGGTACAAAAACAGCAGCCATTTTGTTCACCGCATGTCTGCTGCTTAGTGCTTGCACTGCAACCAAGCCGGAATCTGCGGCAACAAGCAACCACCAGGATTCGGTAGCGTCTGACTCAAGTAACAGCGCCAAAGATCAGAGCAACGTCTCTTCCCCAAAAAGCAGCAGTAAGCAAGCAGGCAGTGATGATCATAACTCAGCGAGTAAAACCAATGCACAAAATGATAAAACCAGCGAAAGCAACGAAACAGGAGCTGCGACATCTGCAACTACCAATAACAAAATGTATCACTTGGATAAAGCCTACAATGTAATCCCTAACCAACAAGGTACCGAAAAAAAAGTCGTGTTACTGACCTTTGATGATGGTCCTAAGGAAGCAGCCATGATTAACAAAATCATAGATGTACTGGACAAACACAAAGCGAAAGCAATTTTCTTCGTAAACGGTTACCGTGTAAAAGAGCATCCTGAGTTACTCAAGCTTATCCATGACCGTGGGCAGCCCATCGGCAACCATAGCTGGGATCACATCGTGCTGAAGAATAAATCTGAGTCCGAGGTTAAAAAACAGATTGAAACGGTACAAAAAGCTGTTAAGGACATTACAGGACAAGCCCCAGTATTCTTCCGTCCCCCTCATGGTGCAGGCGGAGACGTAGGTCGCAAGGTCGCTAAGGAAAACGGTCTCCTATACATGACATGGTCCGTCGGTTCTCTGGACTGGACAATGAAAAAGAATCAGCCTAATAAAACGGAGGCACTCCTCAAAAACGTAACAGAACAACTCCATCCAGGCAGCAATATTTTGATGCATGAACTGCCATGGACAGCTGAGGCTCTGGACAGTCTATTGACACGCCTTGAGCAAAAGGGTTATCAATTTGTCGATCCGCAAGGCATTGAGGTTCCTGCCAGCTAATAGACACTTGCGTATACTCCGGATTAACTATAGATGATGCAATAAAGGCCTCCATTCTCCGCTATTCATGCGGAGATGGAGGCCTTTACCGTATCATTACGCGCCTTGACCTAAGCACAGACGTCCATAATAACTTTATATTACCAAAGCATTTCACTGATGGGTGGTGCACCCTTGATGCCCCACCACAGTAACGCTGCAGTAATCAGCACAAAAAGAGTGCTCAAAAAATTTAAAAACCACTTGCTTA
This sequence comes from Paenibacillus sp. FSL R7-0340, assembly GCF_038002205.1. Taxonomy (NCBI): domain Bacteria; kingdom Bacillati; phylum Bacillota; class Bacilli; order Caryophanales; family Paenibacillaceae; genus Paenibacillus; species Paenibacillus sp. FSL R7-0340. The sequence goes on along the minus strand of NZ_JBBOBY010000001.1, from coordinate 2,624,191 downwards.
CCCGAATACGGCGGGACGGAAACATTTCCGCCCGCGTTCGGTACTCACTGGCAGGAGTGTCATTCTCCATCGTCACAGCAACTTCTGGTGCAGCGGCAACGTGAGCCAATTCTGGCACGGGCCGTGAAGCACGGGAGCGAACTGGTTTAGATTTTGACCTGTCCTCCTCCTTGCCTTTGCGACCATTTCGACGGCTACCATAGGTCTGCACTCTGCTAAGTTCCTGATTCATTCTTCATACCTCCGAAAACGTAACGCTAAACCAGATATAAGGTCAATCACAAAATGACAAATGATCGGTGCCCACAGACTACCGGTCTGCACATATATGTAGCCCAATCCATAACTGCTAAGAAAAACCCAGCCAGTGGGAATCCAATGCCGTAAATATCGGATATGAATCACCGCAAACAAAATGCTTGTCCAATAAGGACCAAAGCTGTACTGAATCGCACCTCTGAACAAGAGTTCCTCACAGATGGAGACGATAGCTGCTATACAAATAATATGCCAAACCGGACGATTTTGAAACAGCATTTGGTTAATACCACCGTCTTCCATAGCATCCTCAGGCATAATCCGGGATAGCAACAGATCCACAAGTAACATAGCGGCGGCCAATCCCAATCCCCACCATAAGACGTGCAGAGTGTTCGGCAATGCAAATAGTTCTAACACATTTCTTTTCTGAAAAATAATCCAGATTGCGCCAATCAGCAGGGTCAGCCCCTGAGTTAGATACAAATTGTAAAGCAGCAAGCGGTCATTCAATTCATGAATTTGCGCTCTTTTCCATTTCACTTTAAGCTTTTTCATAGTTAGTTAGTCCTCTGCATAGTCTTCTTTAGCATCATAGCCAAAAAGTCGGGCGGATTCAAGAAGACTTAAATCTTAATTTTCCGCATTCTGTAGCTATATATCTAGCCGGCTATCCACACATGTCGCATGTCCTATTGACATGCCCATGTAAGCCATGATACATTATGAAAAAATTATTAGCGACAACAACAATGATGGAGAAAAGGTATTGATTTCGTCCTCAGAGAACCGGTGCTTGGGTGGAAGCCGGTGACGAAGTAACTACTTTCAGCGCTCCTGAGTTATTGCACCGAGGTCTGGGGAATATTTCCCGGCATTAGATGCAATCGGCAGAAAACCGTTATCCTTTCGGTCATTTTATGACCGCTGAAGGCAGTCCATTGCGAAATGGCTGCGAATTAGGGTGGTACCACGATAACTCTCGTCCCTTACTATGGAGATAGTATGTGATTCGGGAGTTTTTTTGATGCCCGAAAACCGCAAAGTGTCTCCGCATAAGACTTTTGGTCGTTAGTTTGGTGCATAATGCTATTCCATCCCTTTTCTGCGTCAATGCGTTATCACACTAGTATTTCACACCGCTCTCCTGTACTTTTAGAAGCATTTCAAGTTTTTTCATGTTCTTTATGGAATGTATTTCAGTTTGAAGTACATCCTGTCCATAAAAGAAGTTAACTTTGAGGAGGAAACCAAATGTTTAAAGTGTTAGTATCCGATCCGATCAGTGACCTGGGCATCCAGCAACTGATGGATGCAGACGATGTCACGGTGGACAAGAACACAGGTCTCAGCGAGGATGAATTGGTTCAAATTATTGGTGATTATGACGCGTTACTCGTTCGAAGCCAAACTCGGGTAACCGAACGAATCATGACGGCAGGTAAGAACCTCAAGGTTGTAGGGCGAGCTGGGGTCGGAGTGGACAATATCGACCTTGAAGCAGCAACACAGCGCGGGATTATCGTTATTAACGCTCCTGACGGCAACACGATTACGACATGTGAGCACACTTTTGCGATGATGATGGCTCTAGCACGTCATATTCCACAGGCGTATGCCAAAACCATTGGCGGTACATGGGATCGTAAAACATTCCTCGGTGTCGAACTGCGTAACAAAACACTTGGAGTCCTCGGCATGGGACGTATCGGCAGTGAGGTGGCTAAACGTGCCAAAGCATTTGGCATGAGCATCCTCGGCTATGATCCATTTCTAACGGAAGAACGCGCTGAGAAGCTGGGCATTAAGCTGGCGAGCGTGGACGAAATTATCCGCAACGCAGATTTTATGACCGTACACACACCATTAACACCGGAAACGAAACATATGATTGCTCGTCCACAGTTTGAAGTGATGAAAAAAGGAATGCGCATCATCAACTGTGCCCGGGGCGGAGTTATCGATGAAATGGCTCTTGTTGAAGCCATTGATGAAGGTATCGTTGCCGGTGCAGCCTTTGACGTATTCGAATCAGAGCCGCCAGCACAGGATCACCCATTCCTGAGTCATCCGAAAATTATCGTCACACCACATCTGGGTGCCTCAACTGTCGAAGCTCAGGAGAATGTAGCTATCGATGTGTCCGAGCAAGTGCTGCATATTTTGCGTGATGAGCCTTTTAAAAATGCGGTCAACATGCCTCCAGTACCATCCAACGTCATGACGCAATTGCAGCCATATTTCTCGCTTGGAGAGAAGCTGGGCAGCTTTGCCGCTCAGATCACGAATCAGGCTGTACGTGAAATTCAGGTAGATTACGCTGGTGATTTGTCCTCTGTGGATACACAGCCGCTGACACGTTATATTTTGAAAGGTGTACTTAGCCGTCATCTGGGCAGCGATGTGAACATTGTAAACTCTGTACATCTGGCCAAAACACGTGACATCCATCTTGTCGTGTCTCAGGCGCCCGCCACCAAGGGATTTACCAACCTGATTACCGTTACACTCAAAACCCAGAGCGGCGAAGAGCAACGTGTATCTGGCACCCTGCTGGCAGGCTATGGCGAACGTATTGTTCGGTTGAACCAGTTCCCAGTAGATGTGGCACCGGAAGCTCATTTCCTGCTCATCTCCCACAATGATAAACCAGGCATTATCGGTCGTGTCGGCACCTTGCTTGGGGAGAACGGCGTCAATATCGCTTCCATGCAAGTAGGGCGTAAAATTGTCGGCGGAGAAGCCATCATGATCTTGACCGTCGATAAAGCCGTGCCTAAAGATGTGCTGGTTCAACTCGTTGGTTTGCCAGAACTAAATACTGCCCAAGAAGTAGTGCTAGATTAGTTCCAGACAGTATTGAGAAGTCCAAGGTTTATAATAAAGAGAGGCGCCTGGCTACCCAGGCGTCTTTTTCTTATACCGTTATCTATCATGAGAGCAATTATCTTGAAACAGGATGTTCCACGTTGAACAAGATAAATGTTGATTTTTCAACAAAAAGCACCCTCTTCCGAGGATGCCTGCAAACCGGGGTATATCAGTTGGGGCTTATAAGCCTGTTACAGACCCAGCTTTGTTTTGTTGGAGATCGGCAGCAAAATAGTAAATTCCGTCCCTTCCCCCAATGCGCTGGCAGCAGAGACAGAGCCTCCGTGAGCCTCTACAATATTCTTGACAATAGCAAGCCCCAAACCAGTCCCTTTATCCTCACCACGTACTCTGGCCTTATCTGCCTTGTAGAAGCGGTCGAAAATATAAGGTAGATCCTCGCTGGCAATGCCTACACCTTCATCCTTAATCCGAATACGGATTAACTCATGCCGTTCTCCCAAAATTCGATCCGCCGCAATAGTAACCTTTTTCCCGCCGGGTGTATGTCTGAATGCATTATCCAGCAAATTGGTCAATACCTGCTCCAGTCGGTCTTCATCTGCCTCAGGCAGCAGCAAACGTTGGCCTTGCTCATGGTAATCGAGTGTCAGTCCCTGTTCCTTCGAACGTACCGTAAATTTACGATGAACACGCTCGATCAGCTCATTCACATCCACTTCCTGTCGGTGCATGTCTGTATGACCAGCCTCCATTCGGGCCAGATCAAGCAGATCTTTGACTAATCTTCCCATGCGTAATGATTCATCATGGATGACCTGTACCAGCTCCTCGGATTCTTCAGGTGAACCCGCCATACCATCCAGCAACGCCTCGCTGTAGCCCTGCATCATAGATAAAGGTGTACGGATTTCATGAGAGACGTTGGCCACAAAATCACTCCGCATCTTCTCAAGCTTCACTTCTTCCGTAATATCTCTAAGCACAGCTACTGCACCGCGGATTGCATTATCCGTATACAGAGGCGCCATCTGCACCGACCAGGAGCCCTTCTTGACATGGATATAGTCTCCGACATCCTCTCCCCTGTCCATAACGGTATGGAACAGAGACTGCAAAGGCTCAGGTACAGAAGCTCCAAACTCCTCCAGATCACGCTCCTGCCACTCCAGCTTTTTCCAGATATCCAACAGACTTTGTGCCGGCGGATTCGTCAAGATGATTTGTCCGCTTCTGTCGAAGGTGATTACTGCATCAGACATGCTTCGCAGTACACTGGATAAATGGTTTTTTTCCTCATTCAGACTGCGGATCGTTGCTTCCAGTTCCGTAGACATATGATTAAAAGTTTTCGCCAGTTCTCCAATTTCATCACTGGTCACCAGCGAAAGCCGAGTATCATACCTTCCCTCACGAATCGCATTCGCCGCCTGAATCAACAGCTGCATAGGCTGTGTGATTTTAGTAAAAAGGAATAGGGCAAAAAAGGTCGTCAATAAAAATCCGACAATGCATGTATAGGTGAACAAATGCTTGATTTCCGTCGATTCATACGCCGCAAAATTTCTGTTGATGTACGGCAATAAAAAAAGCCCTAGAAAAATAAGCACAGAGCCTACAAGACAAATGATGGTGATCCACAGCTTGCCCACCAGCGATCTCCAGAAGTTCACGTTATTTTGGAACCTCCAGCTTATAACCTACGCCCCACACGGTCGTAATCATAGCCGCTGCCTCTGGCGATACCTTATTCAGCTTCTCACGAAGCCGTTTCACATGCGTATCCACAGTGCGCAGATCACCAAAAAATTCGTAATTCCAAACGTCTTTCAGCAGTTCTTCGCGCGAGAAGACTTTATCTGGTGACACCGCCAAATAATGCAACAGCTCGTACTCTTTAGGCGTGAGACTGATTTCAATCCCACCCGCAGTTACCCGGTGCGCATCATGCTCAATGATAAGATTCGGAAAAACAATACTATTGCTTGGTACCGCCTCTTTCGTTAAAAAGGCAGTTTCCGACGAACGGCGTAAAATTGCCTTCACCCGGTAAATGACTTCTCGCGGGCTAAAGGGCTTAACCACATAATCATCGGCTCCGACTTCAAAGCCTTGTACACGGTTCACTTCCTCGCCTTTGGCAGTCAGCATAATCACAGGTGTAGCTTTGGTCTGACGCAGCCGTGTACATACCTCAATTCCATCCATCCCCGGAAGCATTACATCGAGCAAAATAATGCTGTAATCGCTTGCAGTCGCTTTTTGGAGGGCAATCTCACCATCCTCAGCTTCGTCAATTACATATCCTTCTTTTTCCAGATACATCCGCAGAAGGCGGCGAATGCGTTCTTCATCGTCTACAATTAATATGCGGTTGCTTTGTTCTGACATATTCCCAGCCCCTTCGCTAAAAAAAGCATTCTCTCTATTTTACTATTTTCCTGTGCTTGGTCAAACTTTACTCTCATCCAACAGTCTCTTTACACCAAAAAGGCCGGGGTTATGACCCCCGTCCTGTCCGTTTCTTTTTCGTGTTGTCTGATTTGGCAAGTTGAATGAGACGGTTGATTTCGTCCTTAGTTAGGGGTCTGGTCAGACCGCGCTTCAAGTTTTGTAGCAAAAGATCTCCGAAGGCAATCCGCTTGAGTCTGATGACTGGGTGTGAAATGGCCTCAAACATCCGTCTTACCTGGCGATTTCTGCCTTCATAAATGGTAATCTGGATCACAGACTCCTTACCATTCGGATCTACATCTTTATATTCTACCTCGGCTGGTGCAGTAATGCCATCTTCCAGCACGATTCCTTTTTTCAGCTTGTCCAGCTCAGTACCATGCGGAACGCCTTTGACTGTTGCCACATATGTCTTGGGCACATGATGCTTGGGATGGGTGAGCAGATTGGCGAACTCGCCATCATTGGTAAGCAACAGCAGTCCTTCGGTGTCGTAATCGAGACGTCCTACCGGATATACGCGTTCCTTAACGCCTTTCAGATAGTCTGACACGATTTTACGGCCTTCCGGATCGGAAGCACTCGTAATAACTCCTTTAGGTTTGTTCATCATCAGATAGATTTTTTTCTCGGTTTTGATCGGGCGTCCCTTTACCGTAATCATATCTTGATCAGGGTCTGCCTTCGTTCCCAGTTCAGTTACGATAACCCCGTTCACTTCCACGCTACCCGCCTGAATAAGCTCCTCACATTTACGTCTGGAAGCTACACCAGCTTGGGCCAATATTTTCTGCAATCTTTCCATGTTCGCTAATTCACCTCATGCTAATGATACCCATCCATGAGCAAAATCACAACCCCCGTTCAAAAAACGATGCAGAAATTAAAATATAAGCAGGCAAATCGCAATGGCTGCCACAAAACCAACCACATCTGAAAATAGTCCTACCTTCAAAGCATACCGTCCATTGCGGATACCTACCGCACCAAAATATACAGTTAGCACATACAGCGTCGTATCTGTGCTGCCCTGAATCGTTGAAGCGATCCGACCGATCATGGAATCCGGGCCATAGGTGCGAATTAGATCCGTCGTGAACGCAAGTGAACCTGTGCCCGTCAATGGACGAAGCAAGCCTAAAGGCAATACCTCGCCCGGTACACCCCAGTGCTTAATCCATGGCGTTACCCAGGAGATCAAATAGTCCAAAGCGCCGGATGCTCGAAAAATGCTAATCGCCACCATCATACCTACGAGATGAGGAATAATGCTGATGGCGGTAGAAAAGCCGTCTTTAGCTCCATCCACAAAAGAATCGTAGACAGGCACCTTTTTGGCATATGCATATAAAGGAATAAAAGCGAGAATAACCGGGATAGCCCAAGTTGATACGAGGTTAATAAAATAAAGCATGCCTCCCTCATCCTTTCCAAGTGGTGTCCCTGCCCTTGGCAGCCGTGATTCCCGTTCGCGGAACGGCAGGTGAAGATATGGACGACGTTGTTGAAGAGGCAGCAGATGTTGATGCTTGTGAGGTGAGTGGCGCCAAGGATGTCTGGGACGGCGGAATCGCTGGAGGACGTCGGCGCAATTCTCGACTACGGTACCAACGGTCCGCCGCAATTGCGGCAAAGGTGGCTATTGCGGTCGCTACCAGTGTTGTACCGACGATTTCTGCCGGATGTGCGGAATGAAAATTAAGCCGTATCGCGATCAACGTCGTAGGAATAAGCGTAATACTGGCTGTATTCAGGGCGAGCAGCGTACACATGGCTGGTGTGGCGGTTTGCTTATCTGGATTGAGCGTCTGCAACTCTTGCATCGCCTTGATTCCCATCGGTGTAGCTGCATTCCCCAGACCCAGCAGATTGGCGCTCATATTGGACAAAATGTAACCCATAGCGGGATGATTACGCGGAACATCAGGGAAGAGAAAGGCAACCAAAGGAGAAAGCAGCTTGGATATTTTCTGTAAGAGCCCGCCATCTTCAGCCAGCCTCATCATGCCCATCCAAAACACCAGCACACTTATCAGTCCAAAGCACACTGTAACCCCCGTAGTTGCCCCGTCAAAAGCCGCTTTCGTCACCACCTCAATATTTCCCTGCGCGGCAGCAAATACAAATCCAATACAAATCAAAGCCACCCATATGAGATGAATCATGGCTGATTCCTCCTTTACCCAATGATGTGACACGTGCAGCTCTATTTCCTGCTTGCCCTAGGCTCCAAACAAATTTTTAAGAATTTCGTTCCATCTGCTCGTCCAACCTCGTTGCTGAGTATTGTTCGCAGGATCTTGTGCAGTTGGAGCCTCCTGCTGTGGCCGTACGGTACTTTGAGCAGGCAGCTTACTCCCTTTTTCATACACAGGAACGGAACCAATAAGTTCACCATCCAATAGGAATTCGACCCGTCCTCGTAAGCCAAAAGATATGTCCGCTCTGTCTACAGAGGCGGAATTTTTATACAACACTAGTCTTTTGTGCAACTGGGTTTTCTCACTATCATGTAAAGGATATGCAAAGCTTGTACCTGTTAATAGTGGGTAACCATCGATAGGTTGCTGCTTGTCCGTAATAGGAATGAGCGGATAATATCGAAATCCGTAATCAAGCATACGGGCATGATCGTTCCAATCGTCCCCGTCATTCAAGGTAACAGCAGCGAGCTGGCGACCGTCCCGTGTGGCCGAACTGACCAGACAGCGAAACGCTTTTTTGGTAAAGCCTGTTTTCACCCCGTCAGCTCCCTCATACAGCCGCAGCATTTTGTTTTTGTTGTGCCATGAGTAGTCCCAAGAATCGTTGGGATTCGGTGCTTTTTTCAGTTCTGTTTTTACGATACGGGCAAAAGTTGGATTATGCAGCGCATAAGCAGTAAGCCGGGCCATATCATTGGCTGAGGAATAATGTCCCTCGGCATCCAGCCCGTGCGGATTAGCAAAATGTGTATGGCTTAGCCCAAGCTGAACCGCCTTGTCATTCATCAAATGGACAAATCCCTCTTCTGTCCCCCCCACATGCTCAGCAATGGCAGAAGCGGCATCATTACCAGAACGGAGCATTAAGCCGTACAACATATTTTCCAGCGACATTTGTTCACCCATTTGCAGAAAAAGCGAGGACCCTTCTTTGGCATACGCCGTTGGACTCACCTTCACCCGGTCCTGCAAGCGTCCATGTTCAATGGCCACGATCGCTGTCATAATTTTGGTCAGGCTGGCAATACGTAGCTCCCGGTCACCCTCGGTAGAATAAATGATTCTTCCTGATGTGACATCAATTAAAGAAGCACCCTGTGCATGGGTTCCTAATGCGGGCGGTGCTGCTTCTGTTTTTATCGCTCCCCGAACGGGCTGCGGACTTAGCAACGTAAGCGGCAATGACAAAATAAGCAGAAGTACCAGCGGCAAAACAAATGCGCGTGCCTTATTCAAGAAATGGCTGTGGTCCGCGTGGATGTGTTGCTTTTTTTTAAACATTTGGATTCCTCCGGTTTTGAGCAAGTCTTGTACCATTCTATGTCCAAGCTGTTCAAAGTATGTCCACCTTTATAACAGAAAATTCCTTTACAGGACAGCCATTAGCTGCTCCTTTTTCGCTTTCTTTCTACACAAACTAAGCAACATCCCTCCCTGAATACATATATATTAGTTACTAAACGTTAAATATGGATCGAGGGGTTATAACATGCAGCGACTACAGTTTGAAATGATTTTAAGATCGCGGATTGTAGAGTCCGCAGAAGCATTACACCGTAGTGGTGTATCCTTTGCCACGTTTTCTACCGCACGTTGCAACCAGCAATTTTGGGATTTAACGGAAAAAGGTGGCTTTCAGATCAAAGCAGGTGTCACACCGGCACAGGGGATCAGAGATATCTTTTTAAACGGACATCAATACGCTTTTGAATGTGCAACAGCTATGGTTATTGTGCTGTACAAAGGAGTGCTGGATTCCATTTTGGAAAGTGAGTTTAATCGGATTTTTGCAGATATGCTGCTGTATGACTGGCACTATGACAGCGACCTCAGGCTCATACAGCAGGAAGGAAGTCATAAAGCGGCTCCTGGCGATATTCTGTATTTCAACAATCCGGATGTGTCGTCTGAAACATTGGAATGGAAAGGAGAAAATGTCGTTAAGCTGAAGGAAGACTTGTTTTATGGACATGGGATTGGCATCTTGCCGGCGAAGGGTATTATCGATTCCCTGAATCAACATCGTCGACCGGAAGCCACGGTATCTGCTTATTTGACGGATGAAGTGATCTATCCGGACTTCATCTACCTATCCCAGTTTGCTGCCGAAGGAAATCGAAAAAATGAAATCTCGCTGCATACTTTGTATCAACAGGAATACAGTCACCATATACATACTGTCATTGGGAGAAGGCAGTATATTCGGGGATAGGGCCAAGTACAAGCAGAAAAGAAGGTATTCCTTAGCCTATACTCGGCTTTGGGATACCTTCCTGAGAGAACGCTTTTAATTTCAATAACTTTTACAAGTAAGCCGGGCCAGAATTACTGTGATCCGTAGCAACATCTACAGGTACCTGTGGGGGTGGAGTCTGCAAGTTGCCGCCTGCGTTCTGGAAGATAGACTGAACCTTATCAATCAGGTATGGCGTGGAGTCAATGAGCTTCTCAATCAGATGCGTTTGATTGTCCAATGGAACGATTTGTGCCCCCTGTTTGCCAACAACCAGAAAAGCAATGGGATGAATAGATACACCACCACCGCTACCGCCTCCAAAAGGATGCCCTTCCTTCCCGCTATGATTACCCGACGCCGAGGAAGTATGAAGTGCCTCTTCGTCTACGTTAAAATCACTTCCTCCGGCAGCGAAACCAAATCCTACCTTACTGATTGGCAAAATAACGGAACCATCGGGTGTTTCCACTGCGTCTCCTACAATCGTATTCACATCTACCATGGCTTTGATGTTTTCCATTGCGGTTTGCATGAGCCCTTGAATCGGGTGATCTGACATGATTTATTCCTCCTCTGCTTATCTCAAGCGTAGACTGCCTTTTCTTTCGCTATTGTGCGCAGGGGTTCAAGGAAATATGTATGTCATTCGATAGTTCAGAAAGGATTGAGTCTCACCTCACTCCACTGTTTAACTTTCACTGGTAGCTTGAGGATCCTCAGTTTTTTTGGAAAAAACCCGTTTCCACGCCTCCGGTCCACCCGGAACGCGCCATATGCGGTAAGCTAACATGAGCATAGAGAAAATCAAATAACCAAGCGACATATTTGCTTCACAGGTCAAGGTGGTAGTAAAACGCAAGCGATCCACCCAATAGGGCACGACAAACAGCTTCGGGATACAGTCCACACGTACAAAGCTGGTAGCAAAACCGATCAAGGTCGTTTTCAATCCCCATAAAATACCGGTTGAGGTAGCTGTATAAGCCGCATCAGCAAGACTTATATTGGTAGACCATTCCATTTTGGACAACGTCACATGCGCCAAGGTATGTCGCAACCATCGATGTAAGGATTTCGTTCCCTTGAGCAAAACCCGTATATCATGTATAAATTGCTTTATTTTTTCTGTATCAATATTTCCGCTATCTACGGAAGCATCCGTTTTATGTATGTTTTTATTGCGGTCAAGCCGATAGAGAAGCCCTTTTTTTAAACCTGTTATGAGAATGGCCGGAATATCGTAATTCATTTTAATCATCCCGTATAGAAATCTGATCTCTAGATGCGCCCGATCATCATTGTCATGTTTGGCAATATCCAGCTTCAATCGAATACGAGAGAGCAGAATAGCCAGCACAAGTAATATAACGACGATGATGGCGATACTGATCCATTTCCACACTGGCGAGTCCTCCCTACCTTTTTGCTATAGATATCATGGCAAAAATAGTATGACCGTTCGCCGGAAAATCATGCATCTTAAAATACCAACAGCCAGCCCCCAACTACGTGAGGACTGGCTGAATGTTTGAGCTTTTACATAAGTGAGCCGCAAGATCCGGAGCAACTTTATTGGGATTCAAGATCCAAATCGTTGGCCGCAGGCTGGCTGTTCTCCAGACGCTCGAACAATAATTGAGTCTCTTCCTCCAAATTGTCCGAATCCTCGAACAGCTCCGGTTGCGGTAGATCTGCCAAAGAGCCCAGACCGAAATAATCCAAAAATGATTTCGTCGTTCCGTACAATATTGGCCGTCCGATGGCTTCAGCTCGACCTTTCTCTTCAATGAGCTCCTTGTTGACCAGTGTATGTATGGCCCGCTCGGATTTGACACCCCGAATCTCTTCGATTTCAACTCTTGTAATGGGCTGGCGGTAGGCAACAATGGCCAGCGTCTCCAAAGCAGCTTGAGACAGTGAGGCACGTGCCGGAGAGTATGCGAGCTTTTCAAAGTAAGGTGCATGTTCGGATAAAGTTGCAAGCTGATAATGACCGGCAATACGGACAAGTTGCAAGCCCCTTCCCCCCTGCTCCATGTCCTGCTTCATATCTTCCAGGCACTGTTCAACCAGCTCTTGCTGCTGCTCTACAATGTCGGCGATCTGCTTGGTGGACAACCCTTCCTCTCCTGCGAGAAACAGCAGTCCCTCAATAATTGATTTCAGCTTCAGATAATCCATTAACCCGTAAATCCCCTCTCCACTCCATTACAATATCATCGAAAAGCTTCTCCTGATAACAGAAAATTTGTTTCATTTTCATCAGTTCAAGGATAGCCAAAAAGGTCACAACCACCTCATGCCGATACATATCCTCATGCATCAGCTTGGAGAACAGCAGCCGTCCTCCGTTCCCCAGCATCTCTAACGCCCCGATAACTTGCCGGATACGGTCCTTGACTGAAATTTCGTCTCGATGAACACGGGTTACCGTCGTACGTCGTTCTGCTTTGCGCAAAGCACGCTGAAAGGCCGCGACCAAATCGCTTGCATGCAGCCCATGCACCGGATTTGCGGGTTCAGTGGGCAGGAATGCGCTTAGATCTTCTGGCTCCTTGCCATAAATTAGACTCCGCTCCCACTCACGTTCACTTAGATGGCGAGCAATCCCTTTATATTTACGATACTCCACCAGCTTGCGGACCAGTTCCTCACGTGGATCATAATCCTCTTCCTCATAAAAATCCAAATCGTCATATTCCATCACAGGTGGCTTGGGAAGCAACAATTTACTCTTAATAGATAAGAGCGTCGCCGCCATCACCAGAAACTCGCTCGTAATGTCCAGTTCCAGCTCCTGCATACTGTGCAAAAAAGCCATATACTGATCAGTAATATCGCTAATCGGGATATCCTGAATGTCGATCTCGGCTTTATCAATCAGATGCAACAGTAGATCCAGCGGACCCTCGAATGTTTCCAGCTTGTAGTTTACGACTGTCAATGTGCTTCCCCCTGCCTTACTCCAATCATCATTCAACAATACCTTTCCCTATAGCACTTATGCTCTACGTTATCAATCCCTCTTTCTGTAGTATATACGTCATCGCCTTGCTTAACAATCCAATCCCTTTTCACCTTGCAGTTTATACCGTTCTATTCAGCTATTCCTATAATTAAAATTGCTTGCCGAGATTGGCCATTTCAATCGCAGCCAATGCAGAATCCCAACCTTTATTACCAGCCTTCGTACCTGCTCGTTCAATAGCCTGTTCAATGTTTTCTGTCGTCACTACCCCAAAAATAACAGGCACTCCCGTTTTCAGGCTGCTTGCTGCCACACCCTTGGCCACTTCATTGCAGACGATATCATAATGTGAAGTAGAACCACGGATGACCGTACCCAGCGTAATTACGGCATCATATTTGGCGCTTGCAGCCATTTTTTGTGCAATCAGTGAAATTTCAAATGCACCCGGAACCCAGGCTACATCAATTTCATCTTCCTGCGCACCATGTCGTTGAAGGGCGTCAATTGCGCCGCTTAACAGCTTGCTCGTAATAAACTCATTAAATCTGCCCACCACAATACCATATTTTAAACCGTTCGATACGAGATTACCTTCTAGAAAACGTGCCATGTTTAATCAACCTCTCATAGTTTAATTATTTAGGGACTTCGGATAATACTTCAGATTTACTTGGAACTGAGATGTATTTTTACAATGACAAACGACGACGGTAGTCCACCAAATGCTGAATACTGATCAGCTTCAATTGATGTCGCTTGGCGACCACTGCCAGATCAGGCAGGCGGGCCATTGAGCCATCTTCCTTTATAATTTCGCAAATGACCCCAGCAGGCTTGAAGCCACTGAGTCGGGCCAGATCAACAGCCGCTTCAGTGTGACCAGCACGCTGCAAGACACCACCATCGCGAGCAATCAGCGGGAACATGTGACCAGGCTTGCGGAAATCACTTCCTGTGACTGCTTCGTCTGCCAAGGCGCGTACAGTCAAGGAGCGCTCGGCCGCTGAAATACCCGTTGTTGTCTCCATATGATCTACCGATACCGTAAAGGCAGTACCGTGGAAATCTGTATTTTGCTCTACCATAGGATGCAATTCCAAAGCTTCGGCTCTTTGTCGTGTGATTGGCACACAGACCAACCCGCGACCTTCTGTAATCATGAAATTAATGACCTCAGGCGACGCTTTTTCAGCCAAAGCGATAAAATCGCCTTCATTTTCGCGCTGTTCATCATCCACTACAATAACGACTTTACCGTTTTTTAAATCCTCCAACGCTTCTTCGATGGAATCCAAACGAATCTCTTCGTCATGTTCCAACTCGCCATGCTCCATGACGTTTGCCATTGCACTTGTTTGGCTACCTCTATCCATAACACTTTCCTCCTTATGTCTTGTGCCACGAATGCTCCTAAACAGGCTTACCATTCAATATCAGGCAAAGCCGTGTTTCGCCAAATAGTCCAAACTGAGAGGAGCTTTTTCTACTCTCTCCGCCTCCGCTGCACCTCTGTAATTTAAAAGCTGTTCTACATATTTGCCCAAAATATCACATTCGATATTGACGGTATCCCCCTCACGTTTGGCTTGTAAGGCCGTTTCGGATAAAGTGTGGGGAATAATGGATACGGCAAAGGTATCTCCCGTACGCTGTGCGACTGTGAGGCTGATACCATCAATTGTGATTGACCCTTTGAGTAGAATATATTTAAATAATGTTTGATTTTTAGGCTCAACTTCGAACACAACTGCATTCTGGTCTGATGTCACCCCTCGAATCGTTCCCGTCCCGTCCACATGTCCTTGCACGATGTGTCCTCCGAACCTTCCACTCGCCGTCATCGCTCGCTCCAGATTGACTCGGCTGCCGGATCTCAACTCTTTCAGATTAGTGCTGCGAAAGGTTTCCGGCATCACATCAACCTTAAAGTCTTTCGAACCAATCCGTATCGCCGTCAGGCAAACGCCATTAACCGAGACACTGTCTCCTATTTTCAAATCGCCCAACACCACGGAACCCGAAATCCCCAGCACCATCGCTTCACCGCTTTTGGAAATAGTTTGAATGCGACCCACTTCCTCAACTAATCCGGTAAACATGTCTTCACTCCTTTCCACTACATTTCAGTTTATCCCTAATTCATCAGCTATAAGCGCAAAAAACCCCCAGTTCGGATTCAATCCGTCATGGGGGTGATGAGAGTCACATTTGTAGTATACAAGCGCAGTTCATATGCATCTTAAGACGACATGAAATCATAGGTTTGCCAATAGAAAGCATGACTGAGGATACAACCAAATACGCTCAGAACACCCATCAAAAAGAAAGCTTAAGCAAGCTATCGCCCGATGCTGTCCTACAACGAAATAAGCCGTACGCACAATTGGGTATGCTAAAAATCGGCACATGTCACGTCATGCACATGCGCTTCGTATCCTTCTCCCATCCAGACTATACTGTCGGTCCCGGATTTGCACCAGGTCCACCTTCTGCCGATCATTCAGCATCCGGGTCACGGACTAAGCCATGCTGTTTCTCACAAAAACGATCCACAAACATGTCATCACCGCCGGTGGGGAATTTCGCCCCGCCCCGAAGGATCTTGCTCTTATTTAATTGAATTAACATTAAACTTGTTACGTATATTAGCACCGACTTCTAAAAAAAGCAAGTTATCTAATAGAAGCGCCTGCTTTGGTTTTGACATATTGGCTGGAGAGTTCTTCAAACCAGGTTTTATCATTCATATGAAGCGCCAAGTCAATCAGATCGGCCAGTTCCTCGACTCCCAACTCTGTTGCATGATCAAAGGTAATTACGGCTGAAGCAACAGGTCCCCGCCCTTCCTCAGAACATGCCTCATAATCCAGTCGCACATCAACATGTCCGTCAATAAACTCGCATTTCAGAAAATAAATAATTTCACACATTAAAATGGGGCGTACCTGTGTTTCTAACACGCAATCCATCACCTTGGCAGAATAGTGCTGGTTCGTCAGCGTGAATTTGTGTTCTGTCGCTGCCAGCGATGCCCGTCCAAAATCGTCCGTAAATTTTAGTTCTACTGGCTTGATGTTCATAACCTTAGGGATCTGCTTCTTTATAATTTCGATTATTTCAACTGTATTCAGCTTAATCATTACCTGCACCTCATTGCATCTTAAAATTCAGAAGAAAACTTTTTAACGTGCCTCTTATAGGCCTCCACTCCTATATCGGAAATCATTACCTGTTTTTTTATGCTTCAACCCATAAACGACAAAAAAGATTCTTTGCGCAATAAGCGCAAAGAATCTTGATCGAACCACTACAGTAACAGCGGCTAACAATGCTAATCGATGATTATGCAAAAAAACAGAATTATAGCTCTGAAATTTCATGTTTCTTTTTCAGGGTAGTCCAGCGACGCTCAATCTCCTGCTCAAAGGTAGCCAGCGTAGCCTCTTCCTTGAGAAGATGCTTCGTTTTACCCATTAATTTCAACCATTCTGCAGCTGGAATCCGTTTTCCCTTGTCTTCCGGATTATACGTAATCGTCGTACTGCCTTGCTCTATTTCGTACAAAGGAAAGAAACAGGACTCGACTGCGGCGCCCACAATGCTGGTGCCCAGTCTGTCTTCGGATTTCCAATTCAGCGGGCAGGCGCACAGGATCTTACCATAGGCCGTACCCACGTTGTTCGCATACCATTGAGCTTTGGCTGCTTTACGCAGCATATCCTGCGGATGACTTTCAGCTGCTGTAAAAGCATACGGAATGTTACAAGCAGCCATGATTTGCACGGTATCCTTGTGATGCCCTTGCTTTCCTTTTTGCATTTTCCCTACACCCGACGTACTGGTCATGTGACCGAGCGGAGTGGAGTACGATTGCTGTGAACCTGTATTCATGTACCCTTCGTTATCATATTCCAGCATGATCAGCTTATGATTACGCAGAGCCGCACCAATCGCAGAACCCATACCAATATCCATTCCACCGTCACCACTGATCATGATAAAGGTCGGATCGTCCGACATCTCAATTTCATTGCGGCGCTTCATTTCCATATAAGCTTCCAGCGCTCCCGAAAGTGTAGCGGCCCCGTTTTGAAAAAGATTGTGGATCATCGGTTGTTTGTGTGATGTATATGGATACCCTGTCGTCGTCACATATACGCAGCCTGTCTGGAACAGCACGACAATATCCCCTTCAATACCTTTGAAAAACAGTTCCAGCGCAGACAATGCCCCACATCCTGGGCAAGCCCCGTGACCTGGTGTAAGACGGCGTGGTTTGCTCGTCAACGACCGCAGGGGTGGTACCTTGACTTTGAGCTTCCCGGTCGCCTCGTCCGGCGTAACCTGAATCAGACCCGTACGGTATGCATTGCCACGTGGCGGTTGCATAACTTGCGGCATCACCTTGTCCGGTGAACCCGGATTAATTCCGTAATAATCAAAGGGCTTCTCGGCTCGTCCGGCCTCTGCCGCCTCAATCGCAAGCTGGAAGAACCCCTCTGCATCTTCCGCATAAAAATCCTTGCCGCCCAAGCCAAATATACGACTCAACACGAGTGTCCGGTTCAGCGGGTCCTCCTGCAAGGCCGCTTTAATTTCATGCGTTAAATTACCGCCGTCTGCCCCATACGAATCTGCACGTTCACCTACCAGCAGCGCCTTGACATCGCGTAATGCTTCCCGCAGTTGTGCAGCTGGGAACGGTCTGATGATATTCGGACGTATCACACCAGCTTTAATCCCGCGCGCGCGGAGTTGATCCGCCACATCCTTGGCCGATTCAGCCGCCGAATTC
Organism: Paenibacillus sp. FSL R7-0340; assembly: GCF_038002205.1. Lineage (NCBI taxonomy): Bacteria > Bacillati > Bacillota > Bacilli > Caryophanales > Paenibacillaceae > Paenibacillus > Paenibacillus sp. FSL R7-0340. The sequence continues at coordinate 2,606,441 of NZ_JBBOBY010000001.1, read as the reverse complement.
AACAGGAATACCGCGACCTCAGCATCCTCCATATGATACAGATCCAAAATCGGGTATTCCCGACCGGATAAAGCGGCATATTCTGCTGCTACCTGCTCATATACTCCTTCTGACAGCTTCAGTGCTTCGGATAGCTGAACATGATTATTCGTCAGGTCATCACCGTTCATATGCGCACCCACGGTAACAGGATGATCAAAATCCGTAATATTCGGATAATTCAAGTTCGGGTTAGGACCTACAAAACCGCGCACGGTCTCAGCATCGGCAAAATATTGCACTTTACGTTTTTGATGGGACGTATAAAAACCGTCATATGCGACCATTACAGGCAGCCGAACATCGCTATGCTCTGCGATTTTTAGTGCCATGATGTTCATATCATACACAGCCTGTGGTGTACTTGCCGTCAAAATGACCCAGCCTGTATTCAAACCATAGTACAGGTCCGAATGATCCCCGCGAATATCCAGGGGACCACTAACAGCTCGTGTCACCAGATTCATAACCATTGGAAAACGGGTACCTGACTGAACAGGTAACTGCTCCAGCATGTACAGGAAACCTTGCGAACTAGTGGCGTTCACAACCCTCGCTCCCGCTGCGGCAGCTCCATAACAAATCCCTGCCGATCCGTGTTCTCCGTCTGCTGCAACCAGCTTAATATTATGCTGACCTCTCGTTCTCATCTGATCCAGATACTGCGCTACCTCGGTAGATGGAGTAATCGGGAAATATCCCATCATATGATAATTAATCTGCGCAGCCGCCGTAGCTGCCATTTCATTACCGGATTCGAACGTTGTCACTTGCGCGGCGCCTGTCTGTTTGAGTTCTTCCTCCAGTTTTGCCATTACGCACGCCCTCCTTCATATGCCGGAAATTGGTGGGCAACTCGATTCTGTTCCGCCCATCCCCATTGTTCGCGACGCGAGCTTAATGCCCCCGACGGGCAAATATCTACACATTTCAGACATCCTTTGCAATACTGGTAATCAATTCCTTGCAAAAATGGCATCATTCTTCCGCGTTTGTCTGCTTGCTCTTCCCATACAAAACAGTAATCCGGGCAAATCGAATCACACTTGGCACAATGGGTACATTTATCAGCTTCATATTCAGGCACATACCCCTGACGTGAACCACTAACATCTCTCGTCATGCTGTTTCCCTGAGTTGCAATAACGCCCCCCAGTAGTTGGGTTTCGTATCCCAGCAATGGCTGCGGACGTTCAAAAACCCGATCCTCTGCGTCATCAGTAACTGGATATACGTGCAGTTCCATTTCATCATAACCACGGTTAAACGTACGCAGATTAGGTTCCACTAACAGTGGATTTTTCTTTTCAAAGGTACTGCGAATAACCGATCTCATCGCTTCCGGGTCCAGGAAATCACAGACACGGAACAAGGCACCGAGCATGGACGTATTTAGTTTGGTTCGCTCTTCCAGTGCGATGCCCATCGCATCCACCACCGCTAATGTACCGGATACCAGTCCCAAATCAGCCCGTATTTCTTCTGCTGGACGTGTGGAATTAACCACTACAATCCCATCCGCTGGCAGTCCGCTGATTACATTTACCGTTTTGTATAACGTTTCATGGAAAATGCCTACCACATGCGGTTGCTCAATCGGACTGTGATCCCGAATATCGACCTCCGGCTCACAGAAGCGGACGAAGCTTTTAACCGGAGTTCCCTTTTTTTCCGAACCGTAGGACGAAAAATTTGAAGCATTCAGCCCCAGACCAAGCACCCCGGTTTCGGCCAACATTTTGCCAGCCAGATTAGCGCCGAGTCCACCAATGGATTCCAGCCGGATTTCAAAAAATCCGAGTCGATTTGTGCGCGTTAAAATAGACAATGTGATAAGCCCCCTTCTTTTCCAATCCTTACTGAGTTTGAATACTCATATAAAATAAATGGAAAATGCATTCTTATGAGAAGGCTATCACAACACTTACTTTTCGAATGTGATCTTACGCACTGTAATGCCTACGTGATTGCGAAAATCAATAAACCGTCAAACAAAAGACAACAAAAGCCGCCCTGTCCAAAGACAGAACGGCTTAGGTGCAACGCTATTTAAAAAAGATCATGTAATTAATGGTAAAATTACACGTCAAATACTTTAACCTCTTTCATTTTGTCGCCTTGTTTTACAGCATCAATGAATTCCATACCTTTGGTTACTTTACCAAATACAGTATGTACTCCATCTAAATGTGGTTGTGGAGCGTAGCAGATAAAGAATTGGCTGCCACCTGTGTTGCGACCTGCATGAGCCATGGACAGAACGCCTTTGGCATGCTTTGTTGTATTCGTAGCTGTTTCACAGTCAATCGTGTAACCAGGACCGCCTGTACCGTTACCGATTGGACAACCACCTTGAGCCACAAAGCCCGGAATGACACGGTGGAAGCTCAAACCGTTGTAATAACCGCTGTTTGCCAGCTTTTCAAAGTTAGCAACGGTGTTTGGAGCTTCTTCTGGGAAAAAGTCAATTTCGACGATACCGCCGTTTTCAAGATCTATTCTACCTTTTTTCATTGTTTGTATCTCCTTTTCAACCTGTTTTGAGAACTAAATAACATCAAGTTCCAGTTTACTATGAATTGCCGCGCTTAGCAAAGTCTTGTCCAAAAAAAAGGGCCATTGTCCCCGGTGTATTATTACCGACTCAATGGCCTGCTTGATCTTACAATGCTAAAATCAGGACGAAACCGTAATCTTGGCGTTAGGCTGAACCGCCGGACTGGCTTGATCACGAATCAAGCGCTGTGGCACAACATCGTTGCGTACGATATCCTCGTAGGTTTCCCGACGCACCACCAACTCGGCCTCACCGTTGTTGACAAATACAACTGCTGGTCGACGTATTCGGTTATAATTACTCGCCATGGAGTAATTGTAGGCTCCGGTTGAGGCAACAGCGAGCAAGTCGCCGCTATTTATACGAGGTAGTTCTACATCCCAAATAAGCATATCGCCGCTTTCGCAGCATTTGCCCGCAATGGACACCGTCTCTTCGTTCGTATCCTGCGCTCGATTAGCCAGCATCGCTTCATACTTGGCCTGATACAGTGCAGGACGTGGATTATCTGTCATCCCGCCATCTACCGAGACATATTTACGTACCTGCGGAATATCCTTGATGCTTCCTACCGTATATAAGGTCGTGCCTGAATCGCCTACAATACTGCGTCCCGGCTCAATCCAAATTTCTGGAAGTTCATCGTAAAGTCCTGAAAAATAGGTTTTCACCGCTTCGCCGATAGCCTGCACATAGGTGGATACTTTCAGCGGTGTGTCCTCCTCTGTGTAGCGAATGCCAAATCCCCCACCCAGATTAATCACTTTGAAAGAAAACTGAAGCTGTTCTTTAATTTCTCTGGAAAAAGCTGCAACCCGTTCAGCAGCCATTTGAAAGCCATTCACTTCGAAAATTTGCGAACCGATATGAGAATGTACCCCTAACAGGTTAAGATGGTCCAGCTCGATAGCCTGTTCCACTGCTTGGCGTGCTGTACCATTCCCAATGTCAAAGCCAAATTTCGAATCTTCTTGACCTGTGGCCATATATTCATGCGTATGCGCCTCAACCCCTGGTGTAACACGCAGTAAGATATTCACCTGCTGTTCTTTCTCGGAGGCAAGGGCCTGCAACAAATGCAACTCCATTTCGCTATCAACGACGAAGCAGCCAATTTGCGCATCTAACGCCATTTCAATTTCTTCCGGTGTTTTGTTATTGCCGTGAAAATGGATTCGCTCTGCCGGGAACCCTGCTTGTAGCGCAGTAAACAATTCTCCACTGGAAACTACGTCAAGCGACATTCCTTCTTCAGCAGCTAAAGCACACATCGCCATAACACAAAACGCTTTGCTTGCATAAGCAACTTGAAACTTCAATCCGGTTTCACGAAAAGCTTCTATGAATTCCCGGCAGCGCCGGCGGACTAACTGTTCGTCAACAATATATAGCGGCGTGCCAAAACGCTCTTTCAAAAGCGTTGTATCACAACCGCCGATCTCCAAATGTCCATTGCTGTTAATTTTACTGCTTCCATGCAAATACATGTTCTGGCGCCTCTCTTTCTGGAACAAGCTAGTCATATTCCATCGAATGTTTACACCAGTATAGCAAAAAAAACATCAAGAACAATGGATTTTTATGCAGATCATTTATATTAATGCTCCTGTCCATTGCCTGAGTTCGAATCTGTGTCGGCATCCGTATGGGGCATACGCGTATTGTCCCTCGTTTTGTTAGATGACGGGCGGTTAGGCGCATCTAGTACAGGCATACGGAACAAGATGGAAGCTAACGCTTTGGCATTAAAAGGAATGAACGGCCACAAATACGAAGAATTATATGACCGATGCAGCGTCAGCATCAAAATGATCAGTGTCGTACCCACGACAAAGCCCGGTACGTGAAAAATTGCAACAGCAACCAGCAGGAATAGTCGAATCAGTCTATTCGCCAACCCCAGCTCATAGCTCGGTGTTGCGAACATTCCTATGGCAGCGACAGCCATATACAGCACGACCTCATTCACGAAAAGTCCCGTCTTAACCGCTATATCACCGACCAGAATCGCTGCGATCAAGCCCATAGCGGAAGCCAGTGGTGTCGGAGTATGCACAGCCGCCATTCGCATAAGATCGACCCCTAGTTCTACAATGATAAACTGGGCAATCAGCGGAAGATGTGCTTCCTTTTGAGGACCAATAAAATCAAGAAACGCCGGTTTTAATTCGGGATTGATGACCATTAGCAGCCACATCGGAAGCAGAAACATCGAGGCGAATATACCTATAAAACGTACCCAGCGCAAATAACTTCCCATAAAAGCGGTTTGCCGATTCTCTTCTGCATGCTGACACAAGTCAAAAAAAGTGGTAGGCAAAATCATCACGCTGGGTGAGGTATCGACGAAAATAACGAGCCTTCCTTCCATGATATGCGATGCCACGACATCTGGTCGCTCCGAATATCGTACTAATGGATATGGATTCCAACCTTTATTGATAATAGTCTCCTCTAATTGCTTGTCGGCCAGCGGAATACCATCCAAATTAACATTTTTAATTTTGTCTCGTACAGTATCCACCATCACCTTATCCACAATATCGTCAATGTAACCCAAACATACGTCTGTTCGGGTTCGACGTCCGACCTGCATAGCCTCAAATTTAAGCCCTGGGTCCCGCAAACGCCGGCGCACCAGACCTACATTTGTAAGCATTGTTTCAGTAAACCCGTCGCGAGCACCGCGCACAACCCGCTCCAAAGAAGGTTCCTCCGGATTACGCACCGGGTAATTACGAGTATCCAGAATAAGGGAAAAACGCTCGCCTTCCATGAAAAAGGCACTCAGTCCCGTCAGCACCTTGTTAATGACCACAGACATCTTATCCGTCTTCTCCACCTGAATATGTGGAATAAAATTTTCAAAATACGCTTGTAGTCCATCCGAAGAGAGATCATCCGGCGTCAGATAGGTGAGCCGCTTTAGCACTTCAAGCATGATCTGATCCTTCGCAAAGGAATTTAGGAACAGATATCCGGTATGACGCCCACCCAGTGTCATTTCCCTGAATACTACATCAAAGGTCTCCCCCAAACCTAATACTGTTTCAAGTGTATTCTTATTATCCTTCATCCTCGGCGATATATCATCTTCGGCCTGCCAGTAGCGAACGGACTCCTCTACGTTATCAGACCGCTCACTCTCTTTTTTGTGTTGAAAACGTGCTGATTCCTGCGCCTGCTTTTTCTGCCATGGACTCAACTCTTCTCCGCCGGTATGGTTCTCCTTTCCAATTCCCCCGTCTTCTTGATGCTGCTCCTGATGCTCTTGATCCGCTCTGTGATCCATATTCCTTGCCCCCTTCGCTTTCGTTGTTAACGGTTGTATACAAACCAGTCAAATAAGGAACCCGTCACCTTGCCAAGCACCATTGCCATCAACAGACCGAGCATATACACGGTCATGTGGAGTCGCTTGGCGAGTATAGGCAGGAGATTCAATACCTCCGTTAGAGCCGCGGCGAGCAAGCCAATAAACACTCCGCAAAATAACCCAGGTATCCATGTAAATATGCCCGGTAGTGGCAAGCAAATGTTCCAAAAATCGACCACAGTTCCCAGTACTGAGCCTACAATCATTGCCTTTTCGTATGCACGTGATTTTTTATACGTACGGGTAAGTTGTGCTAATCGCGGCATGATATCCAGCACAATAAAAAAAGCAATTACACCGCTACCCACCGCAAGGCCCCCAGCAATACCTAAAATAATCTGAAGTGCAGCCTGTACAAATATCATGGTTTCTTATCCTTTGTCTGCAGAAGGGCCATCTTTTCATATTCCTCTGCCACAACATACTGATCCACATTTTCCTGATACAGATACATTTCCACCTCCAGCGGCGTCGGCTCCTCGTTCCAATTTTTCTTGAACAAGTGATTAAAAAAAACGATCATGCCAAAGCCGATGCCGATCGAGTAAGCAATTTGAAACAGGTACGGATGCTCATCCTTACGTCCCGTAATCATCTCTACAATCCGAACCTGTACCTCCATCATGCTAACGTCAGCATGAAAATTCATAATTGTCAGCGCAGAGCCAAAAAACAGAAGCACCCATACCAAAACAAACAGTATTTTGGACGGCTTACGGGGTTTCTCCACGAGTTCCACAAGTACATGTGGCTTCCCGAGAGATTCAACTACGACCCCCGGAATATGATCTCTAATTTTTGCTATAATCTGCAGCATGTCTATCAGTATCAGATTACCGTCCTGGTGCTGCGGCCGCTTGAGAACAAGCTCAAGCAAATCCTTTTCCCATTCAGGATTAGTCAGCAGTTGGGCTACATCACCCAAATGTAAATCCTGCCCTTGTATCATGCGGACACGGCTGCGGAGCCGCAAGTAGACAATAGGAGCTACTGTAGGAGCCGGACTATGAGTCATCCGATCCCCTCCTTATCCTCGTAATTATCGATTAGTATGGAACAAAGCAAGGAAACCTATTCTGTGTATTGTCTTTTATCCCACGCAAAAAAGAGTACCCTTTGCCATTAAAATGGCTTTGGAATACCCTTTAGTAATACGTAAGCATAAGGATTTCACTAAGATCCTGACTGTAATTATTGGGCAATCTGATCGCGGATCAGTTGTAAAATCTTTTTTTCCAGCCGTGATACCTGCACCTGAGAAATACCAAGCCGACTTGCAACCTCTGATTGAGTCTGATCCCGGTAGTAGCGCAGGTACACAATCAACCGCTCCCGCTCAGATAGTCCGCCAATGGCCTCATTGAGTGCCAGCTTGTCGAACCATCTTTCCTGTGATTCGTCAGCAATCTGATCCATAAGTGTAATCGGATCACCGTCATTTTCGAACACCGTTTCGTGAATTGAAGTAGGCGGCTTATTGGCCTCCTGCGCAAAAACAACATCCTCCGGTGTCACTCCCAGCTCATCAGCAACTTCCTTGACTGTAGGCAGGCGGTTGAGTCGTTTGGATAGCTCGTCCTTCATTTTGCGGACCTTATTGGCCGTTTCCTTCAAGGAACGGCTAACCTTGAGTGTACCGTCATCACGCAGAAACCGTTGAATCTCACCGATAATCATCGGTACTGCATATGTTGAAAATTTGACTTCGTAGCTGAGATCGAATTTATCCACCGATTTTAACAAGCCGATGCAACCAATTTGAAAAAGATCGTCAGGTTCATACCCCCGGTTCATAAAGCGCTGCACGACAGACCAGACGAGCCGGATATTACTATTGACCAGTGTCTCACGAGCCTCATTATCACCAGATTGACTCAGTGCAATAAGCCGCTTGACTTCCGCATCCTCCAAATAGCTGTGCGAAGTTTTTTTTCCTCCTGCTTCCATAGGATCAACTCCTAATTATATAAAGCTTTCTTGGATTCAATCCTTTTCTTCATCCGGACCGACGTGCCTCCGCCCGGCTCACTGACTGCTTCAAACTCATCCATGAAATTTTCCATAATCGTAAAGCCCATGCCGGAGCGTTCCAATTCAGGTTTGGACGTATATAGAGGTTGCTTGGCTAGCTCTATATCCTCAATTCCTCGCCCTGCGTCCTCAACAACCAACGTGATCACGTCCGCTTCAATCCCGACTTTGATCGTTACGACACCTGACGGGTCGCTGTCATAGCCGTGAATAATACTGTTTGTCACCGCTTCAGACACCACGGTTTTCAAATCGCTTAGCTCATCCATTGTGGGATCAAGCCTGGAAATAAAGGCCGCGACAGCCACACGAGCAAATGCTTCATTCTCCGATTTGGCAGCAAACTGCAAGCTCATGAAATTGTTTCCCGTGCCTTCTCTCATGACACAACCTCCAGTTCCGTGAGCGCATTTCCCTCGTTGTCATATATGGGCATGATTTTGAACAGCCCTGACATATCCAGCAGTCGGTGTACTGGCGGATTGACATCACAGACTGCCATTTTTCCGCCCTTTTGCTTGATCAGTTTGTACCGTCCCAAGATAACGCCAAGGCCGGAGCTATCCATAAACTGAAGATTCTTCAGGCTGAGCACAATATGCTCGCATTGCCGGCGCTGAATCGCCTCGTCCATTTGCATACGGACCATGTCCGACGTATGGTGATCAAGCTCACCAGACAGCCTTACAATCAGTACCCCCCGGTGATGCTCCATTTCAATTTGCAGGTTCATGCTTACTCACTCTCCTCCCGGTCTTGGACAAGGATTTCTACGTAGCCGCAGACGATTCCTGCCCTCCGACAAAACTAGAAGAAAACCCCGTAAAATCTACAAAGAAAATAGGTTCGACATGGTACGTTTAAACAATTTCCACCATCCAGCCTTTTCGATAGCCACAGGCGAAGTGATATTAAACTCCTTAAGCTGTTGTCCATCCTGATAGACGACCAGCTTACCGATTGGGTCACCAGCCCGGACAGGAGCTTTGAGGCTTGGGGCCAGTTGCAATTCATGACGCAACGTTTGTTTGTTACCACCTTTTTTCACCAGTACACTGTAAGAACGGTCAGCCTGAATTTTCAGCTCTGGCAATACGCCTTTTTCAACTTTTACGCTGCCCAGCAATTCACCCGGCTTGTATATGGATTTCATTGTATATTGAGAAAATGCATAGTCGAACATGGAAGATACTTCATTGTTGCGTACCTTCGTATTTGGCTCCCCGAGCACCACAGCTACGACACGCAAGCCATCACGCTTCGCAGTAGCGGAAAGACAGAACTTTGCTTCTGCCGTATAGCCTGTTTTCAGCCCGTCTGCTCCAGTATAGAAACGGACAAGCTTATTCGTATTCACCAGCCAAAAGGGTTTGACTGAGGATTTGCGCAAATAGTCCTGATAGGCTCCCGTATATTTCGTAATTTGCGGGTATTTCAACAACTCTCGGCTCATAACCGCAATATCATGCGCAGAAGAATAGTGATTCTCTACGGGTAAACCGTTGCAATTGGCAAAATGCGTATCCTTGAGCCCGAGCTGCTGCACCTTCGCATTCATCATCTCGACAAAAGCCTGTTCAGATCCTGCAATTTTCTCAGCCATCGCCACAGAGGCGTCGTTGCCGGAAGCCATTGCAATTCCCTTCAGCATCTCATCGACCGTCATTTCTTCACCGGGCTCCAAGAAAATTTGCGAGCCTCCCATTGAAGACGCATATTCGCTGGCCCGAACTTTATCGGTCAGCTTGAGCTTGCCATCTTGAATAGCCTCCATTGTCAGCAACATCGTCATAATCTTGGTGATGCTCGCTGGAGGAAGCTTTTCACGACTGTTTTTTTCATAGATGACTGTGCCCGTATCTGCATCCATCAGGATCGCCGAGAGAGCCTCGGGAGCCAGCTCAGCCGCTGATCCCTCTTTGGGTTTGCTTTCAGGTCTGCTTTCTTCGGCCCAACCGCCGACAGGGACGGCAGTCAAGGCTACCAGACAAGCCAGGATGAACGCCACCACTTTTTTCTTCACAATCGGTTCCCTCCTCAACATATTGGCGTAAAGCACCGGAGCCCATTTACTTACCCCTCCGGCCTATTCGCGTGCTGCTAACCATTGTCGTCAGAATGAAAGAAAAATATTCCATATGAATAAAAACATCAAATAGCACCAAGCTGAGTCAGCATGGTGCGCATTTTCCAATATATAAAATGACAGAACATCTATCGTCTGTGAAATAATTGTTTAAATTCGGCTTATAGTGAGATATGTGATTCCTCCACCGGGTAGAATATCCATCGTATTTTGACTGAACACCCGTATATCAATAAAAGAATTCGCTTCCAATCTAAGTTCCATAGCTCCACTCAATGCACTATAGTTCAGTCCGCCAATTACCCTATCATCGAGATACGCATAGGCGGAACTTCCGGTAAGCTGCTCATCATTCAGGTGAAGTGCCAGCCGTGTGCGATTGCCATCCACTTGGGGATCGGTCGAAATGTAGACTTGTATTCTGTATTTCCCAGCTCGCTTGGCTCGCCATCGGCTATTCACCGCATCGAATTCGATCAGCTCATCATGGTTGATTTGATTAAACTTCACCTTCTGCCAGCTACCTGCGGGAAGATTTTGCCTTGCTCCCAGGTAGGCTTTAACAAAGGTTTCGTCCAAATGCTCAATCCCGTTGTTTGAGTATTTCTCGACAAGCAGCAAAGCCTGCCCTGTCCCATTATTCTCGCCATAACGATTATTGCTATAGCTAAAATCCAAATGTGAGCGAAGTGTCACCTGCTGTGTGGAAGAGCTACCAGAGAAAGAAATAAGCTGCTTTAGATTACGGGGATACCCTCCCACCTCGTCCACCAAAACTTTTTTGCCAATGACCACATCCACAAAATAGTTACATACGGATTGGGTGTCATCGAATTTGTCCGCTATCGCTAAAATGGAGTCACGCAAGGCCACATTTTTTGTTTCTTTGGTAGCACCAATTTGAATAAAAGAAGGCACTGTCATCTTATGCTCTCTGCTTAGTCCCTCAAACCAGCAACCTATAAATTCAGCGTTCATAAAATCATTAATTAGAATGGGAATATCATTGGAGCTTCCATCCTTAATGTGCTGGCTAGCCAAAAATCTGGCCCCATTGGAGCTATTCAGATCCAATGCCGTATCGTTCCCCAATGTAAAAAGCGCTATGCTAGTAAACTGTGAACTTCTGTTCTGCAAGTGAATCCCTGTTTTATTGTAATTAATCTCCGTGCATTTAAATAAATTCACATCACTTTCATAGCCCCAAAAAGCCGTTTCAAAATGCTCAATTAGGACGTTATCCAGGACAACTCCGCCACCCTTCCAATCCTGAATACCCAAAGTACCTTTGCCATAATATCCACGCTTCACTGACTGCGAAAACGGATTATTTAATGTGCCTATGTCAGCCCCCTCGTACCGGATCGATAAGTCATGAAACTGCACATTTTGATATCCGCTAAACGATGGTAGACTTTCATCTCCAATTTGAAAACAAGGACCCGTACCATAATATTCAATCGACGTAACACCTTTGCCTTGTCGGTATCTGCCCTTATGAATGCCAAAAATGCGCACACCCTGCTTGCGAATCTGTAAGGTAGAGGTTATTTTGTATCGTCCACTGGGGATGTGAAGAATGGAATAATCGGGGGTCTTATTAATCAATTCCTGTAAAGCTGCCGTGTCATCCTGAATACCATCACCAGCAGCTCCAAACCAGCTTACGTTTACACTTCGTTCAATGAATTCTTTTTCAATGGTTTTAAAATTTTCATTTAATTGCTGCGGCGTTAACTCTTTGCCCGTACCACTCAAATTCAACTTCAAACGGTCTGTAAAATGATCCGCCACCCGAACACCCCCATGTTTAAAAACGTAAAAAGTTCCTTTTTTGACCAAGCCGAAGAATTCTTCATTTTCTTAGCATGGACTGAGTATATGCACAAGAGGGCTTGCTCTAGGCTTGAGAAAAATGAAAATAAATATTTTATTATTATTGTACAAGAAGATACGTTTTGTATATTATAGATACATAATGTATCCAGGTGGTGAAATCGTGAAACATGTACTTACAGTAGCTGGTTTACTGGCTTTTTCGATTCCTTATGCTTGTCAGGGTTTGTCCCCCAGAGTTATCACGATTTCCGTGCTTATCCTGTTGTTCAGCTATACCATGCTACTCCCTTCACTCAAGTCATTGATCGCAACCTTAGCCGACAATCCGTTACTGACTCTACTCACGCTGTACATCGCTGCCTCCTGTTTATGGGCTGAACAAGAACAGACCTCTTCCTTGCTGATGGTTCTCAAATTCCTTGCCTTCTCTACCTTTGGGCTCTATTTGGTCACCCATTATACAACTCAGGGCTGCATTCGCCTCTTAGTCGTTACGTTAAGTATTTTGAGCATACTCAATCTACTCGCCGTTTTGCTCGTTCCCTCCTTTGCCATTCATGGTGGAGTAGAACATACTGGGCTATGGAAGGGCATCTCTGGTCATAAAAATACACTTGGAACTCTCTCTCTGTTAAGTTTTGTTTCACATGTCATTTATTTTTTCAGGGGTAAACGTAAAGTTTTGCATATTGGCTTTATCTTACTCAATGCCCTATTGCTCATCGAGTGCCAATCTACCACCTCTTTGGTACTGACATCTTCGCTCTTCGTATTTATATTGTTTATACTGCTATTCAAGAGAATCCGAAGCATTGCGTTGCGCGGTTTCTTCATTAGCTGTTCCTGCTTGCTCGTTCTTTTGGGTTTGGTACTCACCTTTACTTATGGAGATGCGATTGCGTCGGAATTCGGAAAAACAACGACCTTAACTGGAAGAACGGAAATCTGGCAGGGGATTGGTGGTGCTATTCAGAGCCATTACTGGTTCGGACATGGTTACGGCTCCTACTGGGCAGCCCGACCCAGTATCTATGCGAACGGCATCCGATTTGATCTGACAAGCAGCCATAGCGGTTTCCGTGATCTGTGGATCGATGTGGGCCTTACAGGACTACTGGCAACAATTACACTCGCCATAACAACTTTATTTAAATTCAGAATTGGCAAAGCAGATATGTATACATGGCTGACGGCAGTGGTTTTTTTCCTATTTATCGTATTGAACAATATAACGGACAGCCGTTTCCTGAACTCGCTAGCCATTTACTGGATCATTTTTATGGTTATTGTGATCAAGGTGCAAGAACGACATAAACTGGCTGTAGCAGAAAAAGCGAATTCAACTGCATTGAGCACACCCCCTCTTCATTAGGAGATCATACTCAGCTCAACCGTTGATGTAAAAAAGAACCCCATATCCACGCCATCAAAAGGCGATCGGATATGGGGTTCTTGGGATATATGTCCACCGCTTCGGTTGAACATGATCCCCAATCTACATTTGTGGAATAATCGCTAGCACAAGTTTTAAAAATTGCTCACGTACTTTCTCTGCCGTCTCCATCACTTCACCATGGGACAAAGGCTGATCCAGAATGCCTGCGGCCATATTCGTGATACAGGAGAAGCCCAGTACCTCAATACCTGCATGACGGGCTACAATAACCTCAGATACGGTCGACATACCCACCGCATCTGCACCCAGTGTACGCAGCATAACGATTTCAGCAGGCGTTTCATAGTTAGGCCCCAGCAATCCAGCATATACACCTTCTTGCAGACTGAAGCCCTGTTGGTTAGCCGTTTGCTTGGCAATTTCACGCAAGCGGCGGCTGTACGCCTCCGACATGTCTGGAAAACGAACGCCTAGACCAGCATCGTTCGGTCCGATCAATGGATTTTGTCCGGTCAGATTAAGATGATCCGAGATGACCATCAGATCGCCTGCTTCGTAGGAAGTGTTTACACCACCTGCTGCATTCGTCACCAGCAGACTTTGAATCCCCAATTGCTTCATCACCCGAACTGGGAAAGCCGTCAGCTGCGGGCCATATCCCTCATACATATGAAAGCGCCCTTTCATCATGACGACAGCGCGACCTTCAATCGTGCCTAACAGTAATTCTCCCTCGTGACCTTCTACCGTCGATACAGGAAAATGGGGAATATCCTGATAAGGAATACTAATTCCATCCTGAATTAAATCGGCCAGAATACCGAGACCTGATCCCAGAATAAGACCAATCTCTGGACGTATTCCGCTCTTGGCACGGATATAATCTGCTGCTTCCTGAATTGTAGATTGGTTGGCTGTTGACATTAATATCTCTCCTGACTTGTACAATCGTAAAGTTATAGTCATTATCACATTTTCTATGAAAGCAAAGTATCGTTACGTTCGATCTTTGCTTTCATGAGAAGTGCGGTTGCCGCCGTGCGGGTGATGCTTTTCATATACTTCCTTCATATTCCGTCTGGCCGTCTGCGCATATACCTGCGTCGTTGACAGATCAGCATGACCCAGCATTTCCTGTACAGAGCGTAAGTCCGCTCCGCCCTCCAGCATATGTACCGCAAAGGAATGCCGCAACGTGTGGGGCGTGATATCCTCGCTTATGCCTGCTTCCTGGCCGTACTTCTTAATCATTTTCCAGAAGCCCTGTCTACTGAGACGCTGACCAGATACGTTCAGGAACATGGCTTCCTGCTCTACCTGAGCTTCTTCACCCTGCCCGGATCTCAGCAATAATAGACGCTGCTCGTCCATGTAGGCTTGTGCCCACTGTGATGCCTCACGGCTGATCGGTACAACACGCTCCTTGCCTGCCTCGCCGCCACAGTGCACAAAGCGCAGATCGGTGCGGACATCACGCACGTTTAGGGCAATCAGCTCCGATACACGAATGCCCGTCGCATACAGCAACTCCAGCATCGCCTTGTCTCGCACCCCTTGCGGGGCAGTCACATCCGGCGCGTCCAGCAAACGCTCTATCTCATCCTGCGTTAGCACCGAGGGCTTCTTTTTAGTCGCTTTGGGCAGCTCCAGCAGAACGGACGGATCATGGATCGTAATTCCCTCCCGAATAAGAAAATGAAAAAAGGAGCGAATGGAGGCGACGCTACGTGATATCGTCGCCGCAGCTTTTCCCTGTTCCTTCAAACGGCCCAAATACAGTACCAGATGTGACCGTTGAACGTTATCCGGCTGCTCAATACCACAGCTTTCTGCAAACTCGGCAAACTGCTGTACGTCCCGTTGATACGCTTCCAATGTGCTGCGCGACAAGCCCTTTTCCTCTTCCATATATTGAACGAAAGGTTGAATGTACATTTTCATGAGTTCCAAAAGTCTCCTTGTTCTGCATACAGCGGTTCAGTCTCAGCCTCTGCTTCTTCGTGTGCTGCGTTCATATCATAAGCTCATCAAGACCGATTACTTAGACTATTCACCATACCAGTAAAAGAAACGTAAACGTTCCAACACTGCTATTCGATGCTCGGACCCTTCATTTACTTTTTGCCCGCCAAATACCTTAACTGCATGTCCTTCCGGTATTCGGTAATGATCTACAGGTGTTATCCAATCTGTAAACAGCCTGAGGCTATAAAAGAACATACATGCCAGCACTCCGAACAATATTACCAAACGCAGCCATTTTAGTCCTCTCCGCAACGATAGTACCATGTGGATCAGCCGCCTTTTCCCCAGAATATAGTCCCTAATAGGACTCTCTATGGAAGGGTATGACAAGCTATTCCTTTTTATTCCGCTTAATCCCGAACAACAGATTCCGAACCAAAAAAGCTCTCCCGAACGCATCTTCGTCGGTGAGAGCTTGGGTAGTCAGCTTTTAGTCCTGAGATTTGTGTTTTCTGGATTTGCCCAAAGATTTCTGAGCCGTCGTATCGTTCTTCGCCTTACAACGATAACAGATACCGTGGAAGTCCAAACGATGATCCACTACGGTAAAATTATATTCCCGTTCCAGACGCTCCTCCAATGGTCCAAGCCAATCTTCCAGTATTTCATCTACACTGCCACACTGCACACATATCAAATGGTGATGGTGATGTTTGGTTGTATCGCCGCGCAAATCATAACGCGCAACGCCATCACCAAAATTAATTTTCTCCACGACATGCAGTTCACTTAGCAGTTCTAGGGTACGGTATACGGTTGCCAGACCGATTTCGGGAGCTTTCTCTTTGACGAGCATAAATACATCTTCCGCACTCAGATGATCATCTTCGTTCTCAAGTAAAACTCTGACGGTGGCTTCCCGCTGAGGCGTTAGTTTGTAGCCCTGGGATTGCAGCTGCTGCTTAATTTTTTCGATCCGTGCTTCCATGTGTCTCCCTCCCCCTGCAAAGCTACTGCCTACTGCACTTTTTTCACTCCTATTATTATAGGGGGTCTATACAAATAAAGTCAAACATTTTGAAACGGATCAAGATGATACGGAAGCTGTCAGCATAGGAGTGACCCATTGCATCATAACCGGGGTGATCCAAGTTTCAAAGGACGCGCTACCGATAAGAAGCACCATCATCACAGCAGTCAATCCTGCATAAGACAGCAACGGACGCAGCATCCCGTCTGACGGCCGGGTAGCGAGTATTTTGGTTTTGATCATATGAATGGAAAAAGTCATCGCAGCCACGCTGCAGACGAGCAGTACCGGAATGACGAGCAGGTTATGGGGAGCAACTGAAACCAAAGAAAATAGCAGTCCTTTCCACGAATATTGCCCCACCATATAACCTACTGAAAATCCGATTAGCACACCCTTGAGGAAATTCAATACAAGAATGCCCGGCAGACCGATAACCGAAAGGCCACACACCCAAATTAGGCCGACCCATTTTAGATGTAAAGATACGCTATCCCAAAAGGTCGAAGCCGCCTGCGAATCAGCGAAGCCCTGTTCGTTTTGATTGACCGTTACAAAAAAATCCTTCAGGTAACGGGACAAATCCTGTAACTGCTCCAGCGAGAGTGCGTTAACCATAAGTGCGCCAAAGACGACTCCCACCAGAAACAGCACAGCCAAGAAAACATAATACGGCGTCTGATCTTTTAACGTATGACGAAACCATTGCATCGGCGTCCTGCCCCTTTCATCTGCTTGTTTGTCCAAAAAACAACCGTAATCCGACGGCTGATGGCTAGAAATGGGGCAGCTTTCACTGCAGATCAAGCATCACGAATGATGTGCCAAGCCAGCGGCATAGATAATTTATGGTTATGAACAAGCAGACGCTGATATGCCTTTAGAGGGACAAGACTTTACTAGGACTTAGCTATTTTGCCGTATGTTCCACCACCACCGGATACAAGCGACAGTCTCCCCTCACGTGAAAGCACAATTTGCTCTGCCAGCACTTTTCCGACGACTGCTGCTAACTCCTCCTGTGTAATCTCATGTAAAATATTCATTTCTGTTCCAAATGCAGCCAATAGCTGGTTCAGTTTGGCTTTGCCCAGACCTGGAATAAACTCCAGTGGAATCTGGTAAATGTACGGCGGACGATGGGAGGGGATCATGGGCTGTTCACGGTCGGCAATGCTCCATATTCGATCCAGCACACCTCGCACCAGCTTGGTATGACCACAGTCAGGACAACGTTCATCCGCCATCTGTTGCTCGTCAATAATCGTACCGCAGCTTTGACAGTAAGAACGATGGTATTTGCCCAGTTTCGGATTTAATCCGTAGTTGGCACGCACCCGTCGTCCTTCCCGCCGCTCCAAAGCCATTCTGAATTCATCAAAACACGGCTTTGCCAGTGATAATTTGTTGTATTCTCGTCCGATTTTCCCAAGTGAATGGGCATCTGAATTCGTGAGAAAGCTGAAGCGATCCAGTTCCGAAATCAAACCGGCCATAGATGAATCTGCGCTCAGCCCCAGCTCCACCCCGCTAACGAGCTCCATATCCAGCAGTTCCTCCATACGGGCCGCTGAGCTGCCGTATATGCCCTTATGAGGAGTAAACACGTGTGCAGGCACCATAATGCCTCCACGTCCGTAAATTTGCTGCTGCAACTCGCGTGGCGGTGCATAGATTCGTTGTGAGCTAAGATTAACATTTTTCATATGCCGGGCCAGCCATTGGGTAAAATCCTCCATCGCCGCCAGATCTGGAAAATAGGCCAGTACGTGCGCCTCAGGACGACCTTCAGCACGTATTTCCAGCTCCGTGCCAAGGAGAATAACCGTATCCCGATATGCGATACCGCCGCCGCTGATTTCCTTCATTTCACCCGTATGTAAATAGGTACGAATATCCTCCTGTACATTAGGTGCATGGCAGTCAATGATACCGATCAGCCCAATTCCTTTGCGACCGGAGGCTTCCTTAGCTATGTTGGCAAAGGTCAGATCGCGGCTGCCACTAATTTTGACCGGATTTCCCTTCTCTGTTCTACCAATATGAATATGCAAGTCTGCAAAGTAGTCGTTAAGTTCTACTCTATTTTCATCCATCCGCTTAGAAGCTCCCTGTATGTTGGCGGAGTTGCCATGCATAGACGGCCAGAATCGTTTTGGCATCACTAATCCGTCCTTCACGAATGAGCGTCTGTGCTTCTTCCAGCGTCACCTCAAACAACTCCAGAAATTCATCCTCATCCGGTTCCATCTCACCTAACTCCAGTTCTTCGGCCACATACAGATGAATGATTTCATCCGCAAAGCCAGGAGAGGTATAAAAGGAGTGCAGCAGCTTCAACGACTTGGCAGTATAACCTGTCTCTTCTCTCAGCTCACGCCCCGCTGCTTCCATCGGATCTTCACCCCGCTCTAGCTTACCTGCAGGAATTTCTACCTCACAGCGCCCCATCGCCTGTCTGTACTGGTCCACGACCAGCATTTTTCCTTCATGTAGAGCCAAAACAGCCACCGCCCCTGGATGCTTTACGATCTCACGCTTTCCAGTGGAGCCGTCGGGAAGCTCTACCGTGTCTACCTGTAATGTAATGACCTTTCCCTCAAAAATAGACTGTGTGGACACGGTCTTTTCCTCCAGCGCAGGATTGGAATAAGGCTTGCGATGTGCATCGTTTGTTGGATTGTTCAATTGTCCGTTCGTTTGCTCGTTCATCGGTAAGTTTCCTCCTTCATATCTATCTTTCTTTATTAATTATCACCAAAGTTAGTCTAACTTGTCCACTTTGTACATATGCTGGTGGTAGAATAACAAACTTCCTGTCATGAGGAGATGCAGAAATGAAAAGCTACCGTACTGAAAGCACCCTCCATATCGTTGGTAAAGCCTGGCAGATTCAAGCACTTTTGCGTCAGTGGCAAAAGGAACACGGACCTACCGCCACTATCGCTTCGCTAGCTGTTCCAAAAAAGGTTCAGATCTAAAGACGAAGGAACGCTGTTCCTGTCTTTAACCTGAACCTTTTTTCAGTATGTTGCAAGTGTATGATACAAGTTTATTTTGTGGTTTCTTGAATCAGAGCTATGACAACTTCAGCAACCTTCACCAGGTCATCGGCCTTAATCTTTTCCTCTGTTGTATGGATGTTCTGGTAGCCCACAGCCAAATTCACCGTTGGAATTCCAAGCCCGTTGAATACATTAGCATCTGAGCCACCACCGGAATGGAAGGTCGGCGTTGCCAGTCCCAGTCCTTGAATTGCACGCTGTGCAACCTGTACAACTTCGTCATGCTCCGTAAAGCTGAATGCCGGATAGATGACTTCACTGCGGAACTCTCCCTGTGCACCAAATTCGCGTGTGGTGGTTTCCAGCGCTTCACGCATATGCTGGATTTGATGATTAACCTTTTCCTGCACAATACTACGTGCCTCTGCACGGATCAATACAAAATCGCATACCACATTCGTCGCGCCGCCGCCCTCGAAACTGCCGATGTTAGCGGTCGTTTCCTTATCAATCCGTCCTAGTTTCATTTTAGAAATGGCTTTAGAAGCGACCTGAATGGCACTAATGCCATCTTCTGGATTTACCCCCGCATGAGCGGACTTCCCAGTTATCTTCATTTCAATACGTGCCTGCGTTGGGGCAGCTATACAAATAGAGCCAACTTCACCATTCGAATCCAAAGCATATCCGAAATCAGAATCTAGCACTTCTGGCTTCATCGCCCGTGCACCCATCAAACCAGATTCCTCGCCAGCCGTAATCACGAACTGGATTTGACCATGGGGAATATTCTGCTCGCGCACGACACGAATCGCCTCGAACAAAGCAGCAATTCCCGCCTTGTCGTCAGAACCCAGAATCGTTGAACCGTCACTACGAATCCAGCCATCCTCACCCAACTGTGGCTTAATGCCTTTACCCGGAGTAACGGTATCCATATGGCAGGTAAAAAATAATTTGGGTGCTTGCTCCACACCTTCCGCTTTCCAGGTGACGATCAGATTGCCTGAACCATGTCCGGTTCTTTCACGAGAATCGTCTTCCATTACTTCCAGCCCGAGTGCATTAAACTTTTCTTTTAGAACACGTGATATTTCCTGCTCATTTTTCGTTTCACTATCCACCTGTACGAGTTCCATAAATTCCTGTACGATTCGGTCTTTTACTACTTTTACTGTCATTAAACTTTCCTCTCTTTCCCGATTACGCTACAATACGGATAGATGTTCTTATCTATGACTTAAACCTATCCTAAAGGAGTTACACATGTCGAACAAAAAATGGGTTCGTTTTTTCGTCTACATTATGCTCGCAGCTATGATTGGTTCTACGCTGTTCATGGTAATTGAGCCGTTTATTATGCCACTATAATAACTATACCGCTCAAGGTATCTGGCTGCTCTAAGGCACTATTGAAGCCTTGAGTGGACGAGCTGTTACGTAAAGCAAACAGGCGGGCTTTCGTGTACATACACAATAGCCCGCCTTACCTTTATTGGAAAGAATGCGTTTGCCATTGCGCAGCAAATGAAAATTGCTGTTCAAAGAACGGTACAATTTCCTTCGCAATCTGCTCCACCGACATAGGCTTCTGTATGCAGTCCTCCAATGATGTCACACCGTATTCCTGAATTCCGCACGGGACAATGCCCTCAAAGCCCTCATGCTGTATCCCTGATTTGATGTTAAAGGCAAAGCCATGGCTGGTTACGAAGCCCCGACGGTGCTTACACTTGTTGAATTTGACGCCAATGGCCGCAATTTTTAGATTCCCGATCCATACCCCCGTATATTCAGGCTTACGGCTTCCCTCAACCCCATAAGATGCCAACAACTGGATGATCACTTCTTCCAGACTTCGAAGGTATCCGTGCAGATTCAGCGCCTCCCGGTTGCCGAGCATAAGTAGAGGATATCCGACAAGCTGCCCCGGCCCATGATATGTAATGTCTCCCCCACGGTCAATCTGAAAGACGCTGATTCCCTGCTCCTTCAGTTGCTCTGGTGTGAGGAGCAAATGTTCAGGATGTCGCTGAGAACCAATCGTGTAGGTCGGTGGATGCTGGAGAAGCATAAGCGTTTCTCTTGCCTCTCCCGCATCCAGCTTTCCCACAATCTCCTTCTGGACATCCCATGCATGGGCATATTCCATCCTATTCGTATAGGTTACATCAAGCGGTCGTCTGTTCACGGCCTGTCACTTCCTCTCCGTACATTTCCCCCACTGTTCGGATGATTAGTACAGCTTCGTATCCAAAGTGTAGCCTTCTAGATTTTCTTTAACCCGTTGCAGGAATCGTCCGCAAATCACTCCGTCCAAAATGCGATGATCCAGCGACAAGCACAGATTAGCCATCGAGCGAACCGCAATCATATCATCAATAACCACTGGTCTTTTGACAATGGATTCAAAGGTAAGAATTGCAGCCTGCGGATAGTTAATTACCGGATAAGATAAAATCGAACCAAAGGAGCCTGTGTTGTTTACAGTGAACGTTCCGCCTTGCATGTCGTCCAGTTTGAGCGTGCCTTCCCGGGTTTTACGTGCCAAATCGTCAATTTCACGAGCTAATCCAGCAATATTTTTCTGGTCCGCTTTTTTAATAACAGGAGTAAGAACGGAGTCCTCTGTACCCACGGCTAGCGAAATATTGATATCTCTTTTGACGATAATTTTGTCCACAGCCCACACCGAATTCATGATCGGATATTCTTTGATTGCATTCACGACTGCTTTCATGAGGAAAGCCAGATACGTAATATTGATGCCTTCTTTTTGCTTGAACTCGTTTTTGATCTTGTTGCGGAGCATTACCAGGTTGGTCACATCCACCTCAATCGTCGTCCATGCATGTGGAATTTCGGAAACGCTTTGTCGCATATTGCGAGCAATTGCACTGCGAATGGGTGTAACATCAATAAAATACTCGGATCTGTTATTGTTGCCACCCTCAACTTCGATCACAGGAGCCTTTGGAGCCTCCGTCAAATGAATCCCACTGTTACGAACCGGAATAGCAGGGTCCATATTTTGAATCGGTGTGCTGTGCTGAGTGGCAGACTGCTGTCTTCCTGCAAAAGGAGAGCCTTGTCCTGATGTTGTCGCAGTCGGCTGTCCAGATACTCCAGTGGGAGCAGAGCCGCCCTGCTGCACATAATTCAGCACGTCTTTGCGGGTAATTCTTCCCCCCATGCCCGTGCCTGGTACTTGGCTTAAGTCGACATTATGCTCAGCAGCCAGGGTTTGCACCGCTGGGGAAAAACGTCCTCTCATGGACTGGTCCGATCCAGCACTCTGCTGAGATTGTGTTTGTACGGTACTTTGAGATGCTGGTGCAACAGGTGTCGCTCCTGATGCCGCCGCAGGTGCAGCCGACTTCGTCTGGATACGGCAAATTAACTCGCCTACCGCTACTGTCTGACCTTCCTCTGCCAACAGATCACCCATAATGCCGTCCAATGTGGATGGGATTTCTGCATTCACTTTATCTGTAATAACCTCGCAAATCGGCTCGAATTGCTCTACCGTTTCACCAGGTTGTTTGAGCCATTTGGCAATTGTCGCCGATACGAGCGATTCTGCCAATTGTGGCATGGTCACGTCGTTCCATTGTGTTTGGTCTGACATTTTTTCAACTCCTTAACATCATAGGAGGGCGCGTTTTACCGCTGCCCCCGCTATACTTTTGGAATGCTTTCGTCCAATCTGCCTTTTATTAATACATTGCAAGACGGCGCATGGCTTCCTTAACTTTATCCTTGTTTAACATATAAAACTTCTCCATCGGTGGACTGATCGGCATGGCTGGTACATCAGGAGCACATAGACGCTCAATCGGCGCATCCAGCTCAAACAGACACTCCTCATTAATAATTGCCGATACCTCGGCACCGATGCCGCCCGTTTTGTTGTCCTCATGCACGATTAATACCTTACCTGTATGTCGTGCAGCCTCAATAATGGCTTCGCGGTCCAGCGGTTGGAGTGTGCGCAAATCCACAACATGTGCGGTAATGCCCTCTTCCTTCTCCAATTCCTCAGCAGCCTGCATGACAAAATGCAAAGGCTGGCTATATCCGATGACCGTAATATCGTCACCCTCACGTAATAGATTAGCCTTGCCAATCGGAACGATATAATCATCCTCAGGCACTTCACCCTTGATCAGCTTGTAGGATTTTTTATTTTCAAAAAACAGCACTGGATCAGGGTCACGAATGGCTGCTTTCAACAATCCTTTTGCGTCATAAGGTGTAAATGGAGCAACAATTTTCAAACCCGGCGTACCAAAAAAGATAGATTCTGGACACTGAGAGTGATACAAACCACCAAAGATACCACCACCGATTGGCGCGCGGATTACCACAGGACAGTTCCAATCGTTGTTAGAGCGGTAACGGATTTTAGCTGCTTCACTAATAATCTGATTTGTCGCCGGAAGCATGAAGTCCGAATATTGCATTTCGGCAATCGGCTTCATTCCGTACATGGCTGCACCAATCGCAACCCCCGCAATAGCCGACTCAGCCAATGGCGTATCCATGACACGTTGCTCACCGAATTGGTCCATAAGCCCCTTTGTCGTTGTAAAGACGCCGCCCTTCACCCCGACATCCTCACCTAATACAAAAACCGTTTCATCCTGCTCCATCTCTTCTTTCATGGCAAGACGAATCGCATCAATATATTCCATAATCGCCATTGTTACCGGCCCTCCCCATCGCTATCTGCATACACATGCAGCAGCGTATCTTCGGGCTTTGGAAAAGGCGCTTTATCTGCATATTCAATCGCTTCCTTGACTTCGAGCAGCAGCTCAGCCGACAGATCCGCATCCTTGGCCTCATCCCAAATGCCGCATTCAATCAAGTAGTTTTTCATACGGGCTACGCCATCCTTGGCCCAGTTCTCATCCACTTCCTCCTTGGTCCGGTAAGCCAGATCATTATCCGAGGTGGAGTGAGGAGACAGACGGTACATCATGGCTTCGATCAGCGTAGGACCTTCACCGCGGACAGCACGTTCCCGTGCTTCCTTCACCGCCGCATATACCGCCAACGCATCATTACCATCGACTCGAATCCCTGGAAAACCATATCCCAAAGCACGGTCGCTTACCTTGCCTGCCAACTGTTTATGAATCGGAACCGATATCGCATATTGATTGTTCTCGCACATAATGATGACTGGCAGCTTCTGTACACCAGCAAAGTTACAGCCTTCGTGAAAATCTCCCTGATTGCTGGAGCCTTCCCCAAACGTAACAAACGAAACAAAATCCTTTTTCTGCATTTTGGCAGCCAAAGCTACACCTACTGCATGCGGAACCTGTGTCGTTACTGGGCTGGAGCCTGTCACAATACGCAGCCGTTTACTACCAAAATGTCCTGGCATCTGGCGACCGCCGCTATTGGGATCATCTGCCTTGGCAAATGCCGACAGCATTAGTTCGCGCGGCGTCATTCCTACCGCAAGCACGAATCCATAATCCCGATAATAGGGAAGAAAATAGTCCTTTTCCCGGTCAAGGCCGAAAGCTGCACCTACTTGTGCCGCCTCCTGTCCAATGCCAGAAACGTGGAAATTAATTTTCCCTGCCCGTTGCAGGAGCATGTTGCGCTCGTCAAATCTTCTTGCGAGCAACATATATCTGTACATATCAATAGCTTGTCCGTGAGTAAGTCCCAGCTGTTCATGTCTGAAGCCAGCGTCTACAGCGCCTTTAGAACTCATTGAGGCACCTCCTTAAGTGTCAAACATCCTACTTCCAGTACCTAGTACCATCTTGTCTTAAAACCTGGTACTAAACTCTAGCTAACCCCATTATAATCCTTTTCTCCCCAAAAAGAAAAGCACCGATTTATTTGAAACGTTTATATGCCAATCGCCTGTCCATCAACGGCCAACATCGCTTCTCCCAAAATCTCCGACAACGTCGGATGCGGATGAATAAGTTGTCC
This sequence comes from Paenibacillus sp. FSL R7-0340, assembly GCF_038002205.1. NCBI lineage: Bacteria > Bacillati > Bacillota > Bacilli > Caryophanales > Paenibacillaceae > Paenibacillus > Paenibacillus sp. FSL R7-0340. The sequence goes on along the minus strand of NZ_JBBOBY010000001.1, from coordinate 2,581,156 downwards.
GACTTCCCACGGCGTAGCATCCAGTAGTTGCGCAAGAGCGGCCTCGCTGATCAGATCCGTCACATGCGTACCGATCATATGTACACCGAGAATATCATTGGTCTTCTCGTCGGCCACTACTTTGACGAAGCCGTCCCGACTGCCGTATACTAGCGATTTTCCGATAGCTTGAAAAGGGAACTTCCCTGTCTTCACCTGATGTCCACGCTCACGGGCTTCTTGCTCCGTTAAGCCGACGCTCGCGGCTTCAGGACGTGTATAAATACACCGCGGAATCAGATGGTTAGGTACACTGTGAAACTCTTCGCCCGCCATATGATGAACCGCCTGCAAACCTTCATGGCTCGCCGCATGCGCCAGTTGTAAGCCGCCGATGCAATCTCCAATGGCGTAAATATGTGGTTCATTCGTCTGCAAATGCTCATTAACCGAGATAAAGCCACCCTCTACGCGGATATCCGTATTTTCCAGCCCGATATTTTCCACATTTGCCTGACGCCCTACAGAAATGAGCAGTTTGGAAGCGCTGAGGGTTTCGGTTTCTTCCCCTTTTTGCACGTCAATCTGTACGCCTTTCTCATCTTTGCCGTATGTTTTAGCCAGCACTTGTGAACCCGTCAGCACCTTGACACCACGTTTGGTTAACAAGCGCTGCATTTCACGCGAAACGTCTTCGTCTTCCGTGGGAATAAGTCGATTCGCGGCTTCAACCATCGTAACCTCCACGCCAAAATCATTTAGCATGGAAGCCCACTCTACGCCAATAACACCACCGCCCACGATAATCAGGGATGCTGGTAGCTCCTCCATAGTTAACGCTTCGTCACTGCTCAGGATAAATTCGCCATCTGGCTCCAGTCCGGACAGCACACGCGGGCGTGATCCCGTTGCGATAATGAGATGTGTAGGAACAATCGTTTCCATCTCACCATCTTCTAGTTCCACAGCAACTGCCCCGCTTTTTGGAGAAAATATAGACGGACCAATCACACGTCCCTTACCACTCAGCACCGTAATTTTATTTTTACGCATCAAAAATTGAACGCCTTGATGCAGTTGCTCCACAACGGCTTCCTTACGCTCCTGAACCTTAGGAAATACAAGCTGTGCTCCCGATGTCTCAATACCGTATTGTGCACTTTCCTTAATCGTCGCATATACTTCCGCACTGCGCAGCAAGGCTTTACTCGGAATGCAACCACGGTGCAGACAGGTTCCGCCAAGCTTGTCCTTTTCGATGATAACCACTTCCTTGCCTAGCTGGGCGGCACGAATGGCTGCTACATATCCCCCGGTTCCTCCACCCAAAATAGCGACATCACAATGTATAGTCATGTTTCTCCTCCATTAACAATTGATTATATATAGCTTATTGTACTCTCTTTATTTCACTGTACAAAATATAGCATTTAGGCATAGGCTACAAAAAAGATAACCCTTTAATCCAGATATCTTTCCATATCATTCATACAGCGCATCTCGTAATTTAGTAGACATCCTTGGACTTTGTGCTGATTTGGCTCGCAGCGCCTTGCGAAATGATTCATTTTGCTTGCACAGAAAGTTCAGCTCTGTCTCCAGCTCAGTGATGAGTTCTAGAGCTTGCGGGCTGATCAGCCCTTGCTCCAGTAATGCTCCTTTTTTGGCACTATAATCCGTATTTTTTTCGTCCATGCCTTTCACTCTTCCCTTCATTCCACTACGCTTCACCATATCATGCCAGAGGCGGCAGAGCAATGACGACCACATTTACGTTTTAGGAATAGACATACAACAACATGTCGAAAAACAATATATTTTCTCTAGTCTGTATGCGGCTGGTTATGGTAATCTATAATGGCGTTTTCTTTCGGAGAAGAAGATTTACAGTGTTATGTACATGTTACAGAGAGGGGAATTCGCTTTGCCTACAGGACGAATTACGATTATTACAGGCCCCATGTTCAGTGAAAAATCTGGCGAATTGATTCGCCGCTGTCAAAAACTAATCCAATACGGGCATCGTAAAGTGGTCGCTTACAAACCCGCTGAAGATAACCGCTATGCCGAGGACGAAATAGTAAGCCGGATCGGATATCGGCTGCCCGCTATCTCTATCCCCAGAAAACTCACAGATGAGCTCGTTCAGCGTATTTTGCAAGAAACAAAAGATGCCGACGTGGTTGCCTTTGACGAAGTCCAGTTTTTCAGTCGTCATATTATGTCGCTCGTACAAGAGTTAGCTTATTGCGGCAAGCATGTAATTGCCGATGGGCTGAATCTGGATTATCGGGGCAAGGAGTTCGGCTATGTCGGTGGTCTACTCGCCATGGCGGATGATATCGAGAAGCTGACTTCCTTTTGCGCTGTATGCGGTAGCTCGGAAGCAGTATTTACGCAACGTATGGTAAATGGTAAACCTTCCACTGTAGGACCTATTGTGATGATCGGTGACTCTGAGGCTTATGAGCCTCGCTGTCGAAATTGCTTTATACCTCCTCATAAAGTGAACTGCGATTAGTAGACAGATAGATCGACAAGCTGCAATATGCCTACGTGAGTACCAGTTACTTTTTTCTTGCATTTTTTTGGAACGATTCGAACCATTGCCCCGTATATCCGGTTAAGCTGTACAAGTTTTTAGTTTTCGTTTGTATATCATGACCATGAGGTTATCTGGGGGGACGGAATAATGAGTTTTTTCAACAAAATCTTAGCAAGCGCAGGAATCGGTTCAGCTAAAGTCGATACACTGGTAGATCAAGCCGTATATGTGCCTGGGGAAGAACTTAGTGGTATCATGCGCATCAAAGGCGGCAAGATTGATCAGGAAATCGGCAAAATTGACATTGAGCTCAAGACTGAATATATCGTAGAGCACGATGATAAAAAAACTACCACCACCTGCTGCATTGCACGGATCAAGGTATCTGATGGCTTTCATCTACAGCAAGGACAGGAGCTTGAAATTCCTTTTTCCTTCAGATTGCCGTTGGAAACTCCTGTTACTAACGTCAAACAGCCCGTCTGGCTGGAAACAGCATTAGATATTGGCATGGCTTTGGACCCGACCGATCGTGATTCACTAAAAATCGAGCCACATCCCTATATGAATACAGTGTTTGAGGCGGTTCACCTGTTGGGCTTCCGATTCCGCTCCTCCACCTGCGAACGTCACCCTAAGCTGGGACGCGGTGTTCCGTATGTACAGGAATTTGAATTTACGCCCGGATCAGAGTATGCACGTGATATCGAGGAGCTGGAGCTGATTATGCAGTTGGAACCCAAGGGTGTGCATGTGCTTGTAGAAGTAGACCGCAGGGGCAAAGGGTTATCTGGTTGGCTGGAGACTGCCTTTGATATGGATGAGCGTCATGCCTGGTTGAGCTTAAGCTGGGAAGAGCTATCCTATGGACCAGATCACATAGCAGATGCGCTTGAGGAATTGATTGACAGGCAAATTAGATAACAATGTAAAGCACAAACAAAAAAACTCCTAACCAATTTACTGCATCGGTTGGGAGTTTTTATTAATTATAAGAATTTTTTAATGATGGTCCTCAATCGTCTGTATAGACTAAAGTGGCAACATATCCTGTCTTTCCGCCTTATGCTTACACTCTTTGCATACCCCATACAGCGATCCATTGTCATCCGCATAGAAGGTTAATTTGTCTTCTTTTTTACAAAAGGAGCATTTTTGCTTGCCTGTGCCCTGGATAGAGTCAGACAGTCCAAATCCAGTTTGGGCCTGAATACCTGCTGCTTTTTCATTTGGGCGTGAACCGGAAGACACTTTAGACTTAGATTCATTTCCGGTGCGGGATTGTCGAGCGGACTTACGAGGACGAAATTCAACGACATTACTGCCCCGCTGTTCATGCACTTGTTTATTGCTGCTGCGACTACGCCTTGCTTTAACAATCCAACCCAACGCCACCAACAACACGCCGAAGAACACCCAAGTCAGACTATTCCACATGCTCTCATCCCCGCCTTTGCTTTAGAATCAATTGGGTTAATACCACTAGCCCGTTCAATGCGATGACTTAGCCTATAGCTTTATTCATTGAAATTATACCCGTTATACAGCCTCTGTGCTGTTCATCCGATTGTCTACCCATATAAAAAACGTACCCTTCAGTGCAACATCCGACTCGCCTCTTAGCAAGAAATTGAGCATGTTAGGTAAATCATCTTTTCCTAAGGAGTACATTGACCCGTTTTACAAATTGTACATCATCCTTTTGAAAAACGATAATATCCCCCCCATGGAATTCGTTCTCCTTATCAAAATGCTTACCTACTGCCCAATGGTGAGAACAAAAATGTCCCAGATGGCTACATTACTCCCCTTGATAATAAAAATCAATGAATCTTTTCGTCAAAGGATTAAACTTATCAAAGCGTTTGCGATGCGGTAAAAAGCCTGACTTATGTACTTGTTCTGCTAGTGTTTCTACATGTTCAAATCGCTTGAAAAAGGGCAACGCGAAAGTGTAGATATCTTCAATAATCTCTTGGATCACCCGTTCTCTTTCTGCTTCTGTGGACACAAGGTAATCCCTGTTTCCCGTATATTTCTTGGTGAGAGCAATCAGCTCACTGTGAAAACAAGCCCCAGTACTATACTTCTTTTTTATTCTTTTGGATTCCACGATAATATAAACTTTTAATGCACCATATTTCGTCGCACCAAAACAAATTCCAAATATAAATTCCTTGGTTTCTTTTTTCAAAACTTTTCTGCTTTTCAGATATTTAAAATCATTCAAAAATGGTGTAGCTATGATTTTTTCTATCGCTAACTGACGTAGGTCACTTGCTTTAAGTTCAGTCTTATAGTCCATGATGTCACTCCAACCCAAAGAATTTCCCACCATTATATCATATCTTTCCAATTACAGATTCCTCATATCTCCACCCTTTAATCACAATATATTAATAAAAAAAGAAAAAAGCCGCTCACAATAGAGCAGCTAGTTCCTCTGAAACATAAAAAGCAGTATACGAATTATACTTTGAATTTACCAATTTGCCCTTGCAGATCCTCTGCCATCGTAGACAGGTTTCTTGCAGATGAAGCAATTTCCTCCATGGACGCCAGCTGTTCCTGAGTTGCGGCAGATACGTGTTGTGTCCCTGCTGCGGCTTCCTCAGCAATCGCTGAAATTTGTCTGACAAAACCAACAATCTCATCTGTACTTGCAGACATTTGTTCTGATCCGGCAGAAACCTCTTCAATTTCACTGGCCACTTTATTTACGGTTTCCTGAATTAGTTCAAAGGATGCGCCTGCATTTTGTACAACTTCACGACCTGTCATGACATCCTTCCCGTTAGACGCTACCGCCTCAATAGCATGGGTAGTATCCTTTTGAATCAATCCCACTAGCTCCGTAATTTGTTGAGCTGAATGAGCCGATTGTTCAGCCAACTTGCGAACTTCGCCTGCAACTACAGCAAATCCGCGACCATGTTCTCCTGCACGGGCCGCTTCAATCGCAGCGTTCAAGGCAAGAAGGTTGGTCTGACTAGAAATATTGGTGATAACATCAATGATCTTGCCAATTTCGTCTGAGCGCTCTCCCAATCCAGCCATGAGATCTGCCAATCCATTCATCGAATCATTCACGGCATTCATCTGCGTAACTGCCTGTTGAATCATCTGGTTACCTTCAGCCGATTTATGGGCCGCATCTTGCGCAGATGCGAATACATTTTGCGCGCGGATGGCGATTTGCTCAACACCGATAGACATTTCCTCAATAGCTTGGGACGATTTCGTCACCATATCTACCTGGTCTCCTGTTCCAGTAGCTACTTCTTGCACCGTTTCGGTTATTTGTGCAGAAGCTTGGCTATTTTGCTCTGCGCTGGCCGTCAATTCTTCTGAGGAAGTGGTTACCAACTCAGTCGTCTTACTCACAGATTGAATCAGTTGACGAAGGTTCTCAACCATGACATTGAAGGAATGTGCCAACGTACTGATCTCGTCCTTGCCCTTCACAATGATAGCTTCACTTGTAAGATCACCCGATGCAATACTTTCAGCAGCACGACTGATCCGCAAGATAGGTTTAGAAATAATTTGGGCTATGATGATTGCCATGATCAATGCTAATATAACGGCTACTATACTCAAAACGATGACCAATTGTCTCCCTGAAATAAAATTGTCAACTGCTTCTTTCGTAGTCTGTTTAGATCCATCTGCATTCAATTTAATGAGCTGACTGATCATATCGTTTGAACTATACCACAACTTATAGGTCTCTTGATGAAGGATGCTTGATTGAGCATAATCATTGGCTTTACCTGCTTCGATCACTTCAGGCAACTTAGCCAAATACTCCGTATAATTTTTAGAGAATTCTTCGTACATTTCGCGTTCTTTAGGGGTAGCAATTAATTTTTCGTATGTTTTGCGGCCGTCCTCAACCTTTTTTAAAACCTTATCATATTCGGCCTGAACCTTCTCCATTTCCTCTGGGTCACGTTCTACAATAATGTTTAATGAAATCCGCTCTACATCAGATACATCACCATTTAGTGTTCCCAGTATGGTCACACTTGGCATCCAATGGCTATCAATTGCCATCGAAGTGTCACCTAGGTTTTTCATTTTTGAGATAGATACTGTACTAATCACGATCAAAAGGATTATTACCGCTAAAAAACCCAATATCAATTTTGTTCGAATGTTAAATTTCATATATACGCTCCTCAGTTCTCTTTATATTAGATACTATATCGACAAGAAACGACACTTTGTTTATATCAAAATTAAAGAGAATTTCAGAACTGTTTACAAAAGGAAAATTTCCCTTCGTGATGGTTGGTGCAACTGATTCAGGTTTATTTTATAACCTCGTGGAGAGCATTATGTTTTATAATCCCCAACAATTGTACCGCCATATAGGGAGGGAGATGCTGAAAATCTTTATTCACTTATTCCATCAAACTTATAAGTTTTAAAAAAAGGATACCCAGAAACGGGTATCCCTTTATGTTTTACTTCCTAGCAATCACCATAAATCGTTCTGAATTTGTCCTTATTCCTATTTCGGTTTGATTGTCTATAATAAATTGTTGGAGTATTTGAAAATCAATTTCTTTTTCTCCGAAGTTAGAAATAGTCGGAGTGTGTTTCAAGAGGAATATTAAGTCTGCAGGAGTCTGATAATATTCGTTTGCATTGAATTCAAATGACTGTATATCGTTAAAGCCCGCATCACTTAATTCGGTAATATATTTAGCTTTTAACGAGTCTTTCTTAGCACCCCAAGCCTGTCCTCTTCCAAACGCTTCTTTAATATTTAATTTGTCGTTTTCGCTTACTTGCTGTGTCAGGAACATACCACCCTTTACTAACACCTTTGCTATCTCTTTTGCATAAAAACATGAATGTCGAGAAGAGATTACATTAAAGAAGTTCTCAGGAAAATTTAGATTTTCAGCATCCATCTGGAGAAAACGAACATTTGCTATGTCTGATTCAGCAGAATTCTTGGTTGCTGTTTCAATCATTCCGGTGGAATGGTCAATCCCAACTAGAAGTAATGCAGAATCTGCTATTGATAAAATTGCTTCCCCGCCGCCAGTACCGATATCAAGCAATATATCCGACTTCTTGCATGTCTTCGCCACTTCATTGTAGAAGTCCCATTTTACTCCTTTGGAGATACATTTCACATTGCTGAAATCCCATCCGTTGATTTTTCCAACCTTATCATAAAACTCTTTATATTCTATTGAATTCATTTTTCTTCCACCTTCCAATTAAGGATAAAAACTACGAGTTAGCAGACCGATATCATTCAGAATTTTAGTTTTTGTAGCCAAAAGGATAGACTTCTCCCTTGACGGCTGGTACGCGTTTTTTCCAGCCCGGAAACTAAATACCTCGAACAATACGGAATGACATCCGATTCACCTCATTTGAAAGATTGTTTTAATTATATTTCTTATAGAGCTTGTCGATCAAGCAATAGTTCAATAACAATTCCAACTCTCTCCCTTGGTAGAACGACGACTGATAGCAATGAAATGACGATAATTGAAGAAAACTTTAAATTGTCCAGTTGAAATTGAAAATCGTTCATAAAAAATACCGCTCCTTTACTGGTTCTTGGAAGAACCAATAAAAAGGCGGTATTAGTTTTCTACTATTCAGAAGTTTATCGGTAATCTGGGCGGCTGTTTTGGAGATTAGAAGCCATCCCTGCAATTATCATTGATAAACGTCAAACCCCAAAAATCCCTTGCTTCATCAATCATTCTGACTCTTTCAGGACACCTTATTCTCAATCCGCAGCTTATCTGCCACCATCGCTATGAATTCACTATTGGTTGGTTTGGACTTACTGATATTAATGGTGTAACCAAACAGATGTGAAATGCTGTCGATATTTCCTCGGGTCCATGCTACCTCGATAGCATGACGAATGGCGCGTTCTACGCGAGATGCCGTCGTTTTGAACTTTTCGGCGATTGCCGGATATAATGTTTTGGTGATGGCTCCCAAGATTTCGATATTATTGTACACCATCGTAATGGCTTCGCGTAAATATTGATAGCCCTTGATGTGAGCTGGTACACCAATTTCATGTATGATGGCCGTGATACTGGCATCCAGGTTTTTCGTCTTACCCATAGGTACTACGTTGGACCGCATGGATGAAATGGTTACCGGACTGCTGCTAACTAACTGCGGTCCCACCAATTGGCGAACACGGTTAGCCAGCACTTCCATGTCAAACGGCTTCAAAATATAATAAGATGCCCCGAGCTGTACGGCCCTCTGTGTAATATTTTCTTGACCGAATGCAGTCAGCATAATGATTTTCGGCTGTGGAGTCAGGTTCATTTCTCTCAAACGCTCCAACACACCGAGACCATCCAGGTGAGGCATAATAATATCTAAAATAAGTACATCAGGTATGTTGCGGGATTCTGCGATGCGTTGGAGCACTTCTTCGCCGTTATAGGCGATTCCTGTAACTTCCATATCCTCCTGATCGGAAATATATTCAGCAAGCAAATTCGTAAATTCCCGGTTGTCATCAGCCAACAATACCTCAATTTTTTGCAATGTACTTCCTCCTCATTGAGTGATATTCCATTGTGATATCTATTTACAGTATATAAATATTTCTTGTCGGAGTATATGATTTCGACATCGAATTATGAATTCCTTCTGTCGAAAATTATTTTTATTTATTTTTTTTAGAGTTTCTATTATAATTGATTCTTTATCTTGCAATTATGAGTTATTCCCCTGCTTTTCGACAAAAAAATCTTAAGGCCACTAGCTCGCCTTAAGATTAGAAGATGATTTCAAGCTTACGTTATTCTGCATGATTCCTGCATCGCGCAGCATCCATTCGATAAAACAACCGTAACCTGATTTAGGATCATTCACAAATACATGTGTCACAGCCCCGATAAGCTTACCATTTTGGATAATCGGACTACCGCTCATTCCTTGCACGATTCCCCCGGTCTTATCCAGCAGCTTTGGATCTACAATGCGAATCACAAGTCCTTTGGTTGCCGGTTTGTCCTGCTGAGAAATGTGTACAATTTCCGCCTGAAACCGCTGAATTTGTTGACCTTCCAGTACAGTCAAAATTTCTGCAGGTCCTTCTTTTACTTCATTCGCAAGGGCCACCGGAATAGGAGTCGAATACAATCCATATTGCGGCTCATCTGACATTTTCCCAAAAATTCCGAAATTCGTATTTCGTTCAATATTTCCTAATACCCGATGATCTTTGAGAAAATGAGCGCGTTTTTCTCCTGGTTCCCCACTTTGGCTTTTCGCAATTGACGTCACATTGGATTGCACAATCTCTCCGCTCCCCACGACAATAGGGGTTTGGGTATTCATATCGGTAATTACGTGACCCAAGGCCCCGTATACACCCTGGTCCGGTGCGTAAAACGTTAATGTACCTACACCTGCAGCCGAGTCCCTAATATACAACCCAAGCCGCCACGCTTTATCATCTTGATCATATGCTGGTGTTAACTTGGTGGAAATGGTCTGCTCCCCTCGACAAAGCGTGATGTCGAGCGGTTTTTTGTTCTTACCTGCTTCGTCTACTGCCTCAGCAACCCTTGCCAGGCTATTGAGTGGCTTGCCGTTCATGTGTGTAATTCGATCCCCTAGGCGAATCCCTGCTGTTTCACCAGGTGACACCTTACGATCATTACTTTCCTGAATGATATGGTGACCGACGACAAGCACTCCTGAAGATTTTACTTTGACCCCAATCGTCTGCCCCCCCGGGTATACTTTTAAATCGGGGACTACACTTTCTTGGGTTGTCCTCATGCTTTTAGAGCCGAACAAATCCAAAGAAGCTTGTGGAGGCAGCGCTGCTTGCACATACTGAGCGTTACCGATAGAACACATAAGAAAAACAAGCAAAAGACCGAGCAATTTGATCCTGGAGTAAAAATTCAATGGCTGTCACGCTCCCTTTGCTTCTTTCGCTTGACGAGTAAAGGTGGTCGCCAATTGCGTACCTATAAGGTAACCTTGCCCCCAGGCTTTTATAACTGTTAAACATTACGCCAGCCGCTCTTTTCAGGCTTTCTTTCCTTCCGCCAAATTCAGCATTTCCTGTGCGTGATGCAATGTTTTTTCGGTAATTTCCACGCCGCCCAGCATCCGTGCCAATTCCTTGACACGCCCGTCCTCCGTAAGTCCCTCAATTTGAGTCATGGTCCGTCCATCATGAACATTTTTCTCAATAAGGTACTGATGATCTGCCATACATGCCACCTGTGGCAAATGAGTAATGGAAAACACCTGACAAACGGAAGATAAACGATATAGCTTCTCGGCAATGGATTGAGCTGCACGACCACTCACCCCGGTATCCACCTCGTCAAAAATGAGTACTGGAATTTGATCATGACGCGCAAAAATACTTTTCATCGCCAACATGATACGTGATAGCTCACCGCCTGAAGCGATCTTACCAAGTGGACGTAGTGGCTCACCTGGATTGGGGGAAATAAGAAATTCCGCATTATCTATGCCTTGCTTGGTAGGTCTTACCTTCAGACCTTTATACTCATATCCGCGTGGATCTTCAATTGGATCAATGCGCACCTTGAGTGAGGTTCTTTCCATCTGCAGGTCTTTTAACTCCTGCTCCACTTGCTCTGCAAGCTCTTCAGCACAAATTTCACGTGCTTCTGTAAGCTCTTCCGAAATCTCCAGCAAATCGGAAAGCAACTCATCCCGTTTTGCAATGAGCTGCTCCAGCCGCTCATCTTTATTTTCCAGCAGATCGGTTTCCTGCTCAATACGGCTATAGTATTCCAAAATCTGCTCTATACTATCACCATATTTTCGCTGTAATCCGGTAATTTGATTCAAACGTTGCTCCACTTCATGCAGCTTGCCTGGATTAAATTCAATATCCTCACGATAAGAACGTAATTGGAATGCTGCGTCCTCTAACTGGTAAAAAGCAGACTGAATCTGCTCCGCAATGGGCTGAAGGCTTTTGCTGTCATAGCTTTGAACATCGTTCAATCTAGACATTACGTTATTGATCGTATCCAGCCCACCTCTGCCGCTTAGTAGTTCGTATGCTCCTGATATCCCATCCATCATTTTCTCACTATGGGATAGCTTGACCCGTTCCTCTGCCAATAATTCATCTTCTCCCAATTTCAACTCCGCCGCAGCGATCTCTTCTAATTGAAATCGGTACATATCCAAAAGCTGATAAGCCTTTTGACTGGAGCTTTGCAGTTCTCTTACTTCTTTTTCCGCTTTGACAAAAGCATTGTAACGCTCACGGTAAAGCGTTTTGACTGGACCGATCACCGAATCACCGAACGTATCCAGCAGTGCCAGATGGCGATCTGCACGTAGCAGGCTTTGATGCTCATGTTGCCCGTGGATATTGACGAGTTGCTCACCTACCTCACGCAGCATCGTTAAATTAACCATCTGACCGTTAATTCGAGAAGAGCTTTTCCCCTGAACCGTAAGTTCGCGACGAATCAGCAAATGCTCCTCCGCATTAGCCTTAATCCCTTGTTCCTCAAGTGTATTCCAAACTGGATGTTTTACCGGCAGCTCAAACAAGGCTTCCATCTCTGCTTTATCACAACCGTAACGTACTAGATCAGCAGAGCCCCTACCGCCTGCAATCAGCCCAAGCGCATCGATAATAATGGATTTACCAGCACCTGTTTCCCCGCTCAAGACATGAAACCCTTTATAAAAATGAACATCGACGGCCTCTACGACCGCCAAATTCCGTATAGACAAAGTGACCAGCATCGTTCTTTCACCTCTATGATGTACAAATTAAAACGCCTAATATGCGTAGCCATTATAATTAGGAAATATAGCCCATAAGACGATTCACGATAGCTTCGCTGTTTTCTTCCGATCGGCAAATAATCAAAATGGTGTCATCTCCGCTAATCGTACCCATAATCTCGGACCATTCAATATTGTCCAATAAAGCAGCAATCGAGTTGGCTGTTCCCGGCAGACACTTCATCACAATCAGATTGGTTGTGTAGTCAATATGCAAAAAGTTATCGACCAACGTACGTTTCAGTTTCTGGGCCGGATTGTAGCGCTGATCTGAAGGCATTGAATATTTATATCTGCCATCGTCCATTGGAACCTTGATCAGCAGCAGCTCCTTGATATCACGCGATACGGTCGCCTGTGTGACCTGAAAACCAGCCTTACGCAATGCTTCAACCAGATCATCCTGCGTCTCAATCTCATGTTGTGAAATAATTTCCCTAATTTTAATATGTCGTTGACCCTTCATATAATCCTCCTATGGATTAACCTTCATATTCCTCTTCTTCGAGGTCTTCCACTAATGTAATAAGGCGAATACTTCGCTCGTCCGTATCAACGTACAATACACCCGCGCAACCCGGATAGAGCAACAAATACGGCATGAGCCTGTCCCGTAAATCAGGACCACTCCACTCCATTGGTTTCTTGCGGCGTGACGTTTTGACCATATATGTCGAACCGTTTCGTACAGCCACGTAGTCTAGAAACAAACGGCTATACACGGTATGTCCATTCACTTTAAAAGCAAGCGGTATTTTCATTTTCCCACCCACTACTTCATAACCTGCTTCTTCGAGTATATCTATAGCAGGCCCTTCATCCAAATCCTCGTTAATCGGTATTGTCTTTAGCACAAGCGGCCCTGGCTCCTTCAACCAGGCACGCAGGCTATATAAAGCCCATATCCCTAATATCACCCCGATTACAGCGATGATAATCGTATCATATCTTGTGTCCATGGACCGATCACCTCATGGACATATTCTAGGACAAGATGTAAAATTCCTTTTCCTTTGTACATCTCATTATAGGCGAACGTGAGTTCTATAATCAATCCCTCACACCAAAAAGAGGTTCCCTTAAGTTCACAGAACTCATGGAGAACCCCTGAATGTTACTTACGCGATGGACCATTATTAAAAGTCTGCCCTGCTTCCTGAACAGTACGTTCAATTAGTGGTCTGAAATCCATCTTCTCCAGCTGCGATTCTGCAGCAGGAAGCCCATCCAAACGCCAATGCGCTAAAAATTCAATATTGCCTTCTCCACCTGTAATAGGCGAATAAGCCAAACCTTGCAGCGTAAGTCCAAGCTCATGCGCAAACATCAGAATGGTCTGCAACACTTCTTTATGCGTAGCAGGATCACGGACCACACCGGATTTTCCGACCTTTTCGCGTCCAGCTTCGAATTGCGGCTTGATTAGAGCTACAATATCAGCAGGTTGATGCAATAAGGCAAGCAACGGGGGCAAAATAATACGTAATGAAATAAACGAAACGTCAATACTTGCGAAATTCGGGACAGAACCATTCAAATCCGCAGGTGTCATATATCTGAAATTCGTTTTTTCCATTACGCATACTCGTTCATCATTACGAAGCGACCAATCCAGCTGATTATAACCCACATCAATGGCGTATACGTATTCCGCTCCATGCTGAAGTGCACAATCCGTAAAACCTCCAGTGGACGAACCAATATCCAGCATTGTCCTGCCCTTCATATCCAGCTCAAATTGACGAATGGCCTTCTCTAGCTTTAATCCTCCACGGCTTACATACGGATGCACCGAACCCTTAACTTTAAGCTCGCTGGCGCGTGGTACCTTCATACCCGCTTTCTCTATCCGTTCGCTGTCCGCCAGCACTAGACCAGCCATAATCGCAGCTTTAGCTTTTTCACGGCTTTCAAAAAAGCCTTGTTCTACAAGTAATACATCAATGCGTTCCTTCGGAACAGACATGTTAATCTCCCTTTAGGCAGCCAGGCTGCTCTTGTCATACTTTTTATAAACGTCATGGTCTTCGCTTCAAGTTACCCTATACGGACTGTCCCATGCCATATGCTGGTTCAGCAGCCCATTTACGCAGCTTTAAGCATACATCTTCAATGGTAAGCCCTACTTCAGCACGCTGCTCTTTAATGGAGCCATGCTCCACGAACAGATCGGGAATCCCCATTAGGCGCACCTGCGCCTCTTGTATTTCGGCTTTGGCGTAAAATTCCAGTACAGCGCTACCCAAGCTTCCTGCTTCAGAAGCTTCTTCCAATACGATCAGCTTCGTATGCTGACGAGCCAGCTCACGCAACATATCCTCGTCCAAAGGCTTCAGGAAACGGGCATTCACTACGCCCACTTGCAACCCTTCACGTTTCATCGCCTCCGCAGCCTCTGTCGCCACCTGGAGCATCGGTCCTGATGCAATTACAGCAAAGCCCTCACCCTTACGCAGGAGCTCCCAACTGCCGATGGAAATAGCCTGTAATTCTTTATCCAACGGCACGCCAACCACATTAACACGCGGGTAACGATAAGCAATTGGACCGTCTTCATAATCGAGCGCTGTTTTCATCATATGGCGTAGCTCGTTCTCATCCTTTGGCATCATAAGCACAAGATTCGGGATATGACGTAGGAATGCCACATCAAACACGCCATGATGAGTTTCCCCGTCAGCCCCAACAAAACCTGCACGGTCAATCGCGAACATTACGTTCGCATTATGACGACAGATATCATGCACAATCTGGTCATAAGCACGCTGCATAAAAGTCGAATACACCGCAAACACCGGTTTCAGCCCTTCCATTGCCAACGCAGCACACATGGTAGCTGCATGCTGTTCAGCAATGCCTACGTCAATCATACGGCTAGGAAACTCTTTACTAAACGGTACCAGTCCTGATCCACCAGGCATAGCAGGCGTGACCGCAACGATGCGCTCATCCTGCTCAGCCAGCTCAATCAGCGTTCGGCCGAAAATTTCCGTATACATCGGATTACCTACAGCTTTGAGTACCTGACCCGATTCAATCTTGTAAGGGCTGATTCCGTGCCATTTGTGTGAATCTGCCTCTGCAGGTTTATAGCCCTTGCCCTTGGTGGTTACGACATGCACCAATACAGGGCCAGTGACATTATCAGCCTGCTGGAAGGTTTCGATTAGCTTCGGCAAATCATGCCCGTCCACTGGACCGAGATACGTAAGTCCCAGTTCCTCAAACAGTACACCAGGCACCATCATATATTTAAGACTGTCCTTGACACGGCCAGCCGATTTGGCAAGTTTACCGCCGATCGCGGGTATTTTTTTCAGCAAGACTTCCAGCTCATCTTTTGCTCGCAAATAATGACGGTCCGAGCGGATTTTACTCAAATAATTATGCATGGCCCCCACATTAGGTGCTATGGACATTTCGTTGTCATTCAGAATGACCATTAAATTTTTGCGCTCATGTCCGATATGATTCAACGCTTCGAAGGCCATCCCCCCAGTCAACGCGCCGTCTCCGATCATTGCAATGACTTTATTGTCCTCGCCCTTCAAATCTCGAGCCAAAGCCATTCCCATTGCGGCCGACAGAGAAGTGCTGCTATGACCAGCTTCCCAAACATCATGCTCACTCTCGCTTCTTTTTACAAAACCACAAAGTCCATCACGCTGACGAAGTGTATCAAAACGATCCATTCGCCCTGTCAATATTTTGTGTACGTAGGCTTGGTGCCCAACGTCATAAATCATCTTGTCCTTCGGACTGTTATAGCAATAATGCAGGGCGATCGTGAGCTCAACCACTCCCAGATTCGATGCCAGATGCCCCCCAGTCACGGACAGCTTCTCAATCAAAAAGCTCCTGATTTCCTCGGCCAGAGAAGCCAACTCCTCAACCGACAGTGATTTCAGATCGCCTGGTTGCTTTATGTGTGGAAGCAGCACGCATATCTCCCCGCTTTCCTTCAAGTTTGTGTGTAAAGTTAACAAATATTATATCACACTTTTTGACTGTGCTTAAACGCAGACAAGTCAAAACAGCTCTAAGGCAACTAATGATCACGCTTCATCAGGTAATCGGCTATCTCCAGCAAACGAGAAGAATCGGGAATACCGCTCTCTGTTATCACTTTTTTAGCAGATGCGGTGAGTTCCTCCACCTGCTGCAAAGATGCGTCCATACCAATGAAATACGGATAGGTAACCTTCTCCTGTTCAACATCACTTTGCGTTTTCTTACCCATTTTGCTCTCATCGCCTATGAGGTCCAGTATATCGTCCTGTATCTGAAAAGCCAGCCCCAAGTCTCGTCCAAAACGGCGAAGCGCCTCTAATTGACTCTTGTCCGCCCCACCAATCCGTCCACCTGCCAAGAGCGAGAAAATAATCAAATCAGCAGTTTTATGAAGATGGATATATTCCAGTTCCTCGATCCCCGTCATTCCTTGCTCGCCTGACATATCGGCAACCTGTCCGCCTACCATGCCCCGCGCGCCACTCATTTCGGACAAATCCTCGACAATGGACAATAGCGCATCGGATGAAACACCGTGACGCCGTCCTGCTTGCACAATGCTGTAAAAGGCATGGGTCAACAAAGCATCACCCGCAAGGACAGCAACCGCCTCGCCGTATACCTTATGATTCGTCAGCTTACCTCGCCGATAATCATCATCATCCATGGCTGGCAAGTCGTCATGAATGAGGGAGTACGTATGTACCATTTCTACCGCACATGCCACTGGCAGCGCAGCTTCCCTACTTCCACCGAATGCTTCAGCAGCAGCGATCACAAGCAGAGGCCGCAGCCGTTTTCCGCCTGCGGTAAGTGAGTAATTCATGGATTCTCGAAGAACAGCGGGAATGTTCCAATCGACCGGGAACTGCTCGATCAGTGCGGATGAAACTACATCCGTCGTCCCGGTCAAATATTCCTTGAACGACGGTCTATTCAAGCCCTTCACCGCCGTTTTCATCCAATCCACCGCCAAAAGGCTTCTTGCGCAAATCTCCATCCTCTTCCACGATCATTTCAATTTTACGTTCAACCTGCTCCAGCTTCTGACTGCAAAGCTGAGACAGCTTCATCCCCCGCTGGAACAAATCAATGGCTTGCTCCAGAGGAACGTCTCCATGCTCCAGTTGTCCGACAATTTCTTCAAGAGCGGCCATAGCCGCTTCAAAATTCAATTCCGTTTCATTCGCCACCGTGCTTCGCGTCCTCCTTCATTCCCCATACTTGGCAGTCCAACTGCCCATCACTTACTTTAATCTTGATGGAATCTCCCGGCTGTACGTCTTTGAGCGACTTAATCAGCCGTTTCTCCTGCTCATCGTATACCAAGCTATAGCCTCGGGCCATGACTTTGAGTGGGCTCAGCGCATCCAGCTGACGAATTCCCGTGTGCAACTGCTGCCGTCCCGTTTTCGTAATAGCACGCATCGCAGACTCCAGCTGACGTTGCGCCATATCCGTCTGCTTGCGTGCCGAACGAATTTGTTCACGCGGATTAAACCGCTCTAGTACCTGACGCATACGTGCGTTCTTTTCTGCGTTCAAACGCGAACGGTTACCCGCTGCGCGAATCAGCCGCTGATGCAGCATGTCCATTCGCTCTGCATGCTGTAGCATATAACGGCGTGGGTGCAGCAGAACTGGCGAACGCTGAAGCCTCGCCAAGCGTTCACGGCTGGTTTCCAGCCGCTGCCGGAGGGCGTTGCGCAACCGTTGCTCACGTTGGAGCAGCTGATCCCGTAGCTCTGCCTGATTAGGCACAGCCAACTCGGCTGCTGCGGTTGGCGTTGCCGCACGCAAGTCAGCCACAAAATCGGCAATAGTAAAATCCGTTTCGTGTCCAACTGCCGAAATAACCGGAATGACCGATTCGTAAATGGCGCGCGCAACCGCTTCCTCATTAAAAGCCCACAGTTCTTCCAACGAGCCACCTCCCCGTCCGACGATTATCACCTGAACCTCTTGCATACGATTCATAGCTTCAATTGCCTTGATTATCGAGGGTGCGGCACCTTTTCCTTGTACGAGCACAGGATACAACACAATTCCAGCCTGCGGGTATCGCCGTTGAAGTGTCGTAATAATATCACGCACAGCCGCTCCGGTCGGTGACGTAATCACGCCAATGGTTGCCGGATGGGCAGGGAGATTACGCTTACGAGCAGTATCAAACAGTCCCTCTGCATCCAGCTTTTGCTTGAGCTGTTCGTAAGCCAGATAAAGGCTTCCTATGCCGTCAGGCTGCATTTGAGTTGCATAAAACTGATATTGTCCATCTCGTTCGTACACGGATACGTTTCCCCGGGCAATAACACGCGTACCTTCTTTCGGTACGAAAGGGAGCCGCTGATTATGGGTTGCAAACATAATCGAACGTATGCGACTCCCCTCATCCTTGAGCGTAAAGTACATGTGACCACTCGAATGATGCGTAAAATTAGAAATTTCCCCGCGTATCCATACATCAGACAGCACCTGATCCGATTCCAGTTTCATCCGGATATAACGATTCAGGTCCTTTATAGAGTAAATACGTTGTTCAGCCACAGGCAGCTGCCCTTATGCCAAACCGTGCGACCGCTTGGCCGCTACAAGCGTATTTTGCATCAGCATCGTAATTGTCATCGGGCCTACTCCGCCGGGAACAGGCGTAATCGGACCAGACACTTGCTTCACGCTCTCAAAATCAACGTCCCCCGCCAACTTTCCGTTCTCCAGACGGTTCATCCCCACATCTATCACTACCGCTCCGGGCTTCACGAACGAAGCATCAATAAAGTTGGCTTTGCCGATCGCAACGACTAAGATATCCGCTTGTCGACTTAGATCCGCGATATTCGCTGTACGGGAGTGGCACATCGTAACCGTAGCATTTTCACGCTGCAACAATAAAGACACTGGCTTGCCTACGATATTACTGCGACCAATAACTACCGCATGTTTACCAGCTATCTCCACTCCAGCACGCTTGATTAACTCAATGACTCCAGCAGGAGTACAAGGCAATAGACTATCGTCACCGATGACCAAATTTCCTACGTTCACCGGATGAAATCCATCCACATCCTTCTCCACTGCAATCGCGTCAATGACAGCTTTTTCATGAATATGCTTTGGCAACGGCAGTTGTACCAAAATTCCATGGACAGTACTTTGATGGTTCAGCTTGTCCACCAGTTCCAGCAATGCTTCCTGCGAAGTATCTGCTGTTAACCGGTGAACCTCTGAGTAATAGCCGAGATCATGGCATGCCTTTTCCTTGTTTTTAACATATACCTGCGAAGCGGGATCTTCGCCTACCAATACAACAGCCAGTCCCGGCTGAAACCGGTGCTCTTTCAGACGAATGACCTCTTGCTGAATGCTTGCGCGAATATCCTGAGAGATTTGTTTACCATCAATGATCGGTGCTGACATGTTTATCCACTCTCCAACCTGATTCAGTAGTCTCTACTTAAAAACGTGCTTTCAATTGCTCCAGTTCTTGAATCACTCGTCCCAGTACACCATTAACAAATTTACCGGATTCCTCGGTACCAAAGTGCTTCGACAATTCAATCGCTTCATTAACAGCTACCTTAGCTGGAACATCCTCACGGAAAATCATCTCATATGCCGCAAGTCTCAAAATTTGACGATCTACACGTGAAAGTCTGCTGATCTGCCAGCCTTTAAGATAATCCACCAACAGCCCATCAATGGCTTCCTTGTGCTCCCACGTACCCCGCACATGCTCCAAAACATACGCTCTTAAAACTGCCGCGTTTTTAACGACAACTTCCGCTTCGTTTTCCTCAGCGGCTTCCTGAAGCAACATGTCCACGGCTGCTGCCGCATCCACTTCATTCATTTCCATATGGTACATACTCTGTACCGCTAATTCCCTCGCCAGACGTCTTTTCATGCCCTGCCTCCTACGCTTGCCTATATCTATTTTTCATTCTAACCAATTTCCACAAAAAAACCTGTGAACGCATCCTCCAAAACGTTGGGCGCAAAGAAGCTACAGCTCTATTTTGGAGAACACGTATCACAGGGTTCATTTAAAAGGACGCCAACGCTGCGACAACCAATCGCCCCATTCCTTCCAAGGGAGGAATGAACCAAGCGCTGAATCGCTACGTCTTCCTAGCGTATATCCGATGAACACCATCAATGCAAAGAACAACATATTCCAAAAGCCTGCCCACAAATAAATAAAACCGAAAAAAATACCAGCCGTGATCCCCATGATCCGGCCCTTGTAACTTCCCCATATTTCTTTCCAGGGCATCAGGGAAAATCACCTCTATTCCACACGACTCTTAAAGCTGGGTGACTGAGAAACATTAGCGATGTACACCGACACATTGGACACAGGAATTCCTGTAATTTCTTCCACATGATCGTGTACCCCCTTTTGTACCTCGGAGGTTAACACCGGAATGGAGCTTTCCCCGTCTACAACCGCCCGAATCGTAATATCAAGTCCCGATTCCAACACGCGAACGCGTGCTTTCAAATCCTGCATCCCGCGAAATCGGGAAGCTGCTTTGAGGCACAAATTTTCAATGGTGTCCACTGAAATCTGAATGTCACCATATTCCGTTCGTTGATCAATAGAATGCTGTACGGTTTGGTTCCGTCGAATAGAGATATAAAAAAAACGAAGACTCAATAACAACAGAACCCCTGCAATAATCAGGCTGGTAAACCACACCACTCGCTCATCCTCAATACTTAAAACATACGGAATGGCCCCGCTCAGGAGGAGGATGGCGAGAATGGAAATAATTCCGATACTTAAGCTGTACAAGAACAGCAGAAGTCTGTCCATAACTTTAGCCACGAAACGCACAGCCTCCTTAAATTAGAGTAAACCCTCGACCCATAAGGGTCGGGGGTTTGTACAAAGTATCGCTCTATTTAACCCGTCCGGCGCCCAGCACTTCCGGCTCTTCTACTTTTTCGGCACTTTTGAATTGAACATCATGAATTTGCACGTTCACTTCAACAACGTTAAGACCTGTCATGTTCTCAATCGAACGCTTAACATTATGCTGAATAGCAGCAGCCACCTCAGGCAGACGGTTACCGTACTCAATAATGACGGAGACGTCTACAGCAGCTTCACGCTGTCCGACTTCCACTTTTACACCTTTAGATAAATTTTTGCGGCCTAGCAATTCGGCAAACCCACCAGCAAATCCGCCACTCATTCCCGCAACGCCCGGTACCTCAACGGTAGCCAGTCCGGCAATGACTTCAATAACTTCTGGGGCAATTTGAATCTCCCCAATTTCTGTACGTTCGAATTCGGTTGGCACTGTGCTCATACCTTCAACACCTTTCGGTCAAAATAAGTTTCATTCCAGCTTTGGATTTCAAAGCAGACATGCTCACTTATTATCCATACTATATCATTTGGCGTTCATTATGACAAACTGAGGAAATATACCGATTAAACTTCGTTTTCCTCCAAAAATTTAATATCAAAATCGCCTTTAATAAAGGTAGGATGCTCTAGCAAGCGCTGATGAAAAGAAATCGTTGTGGGTATGCCCTCAATAGCAAACTCAGACAAAGCCCGCTTCATTTTGGCAATTGCATCTTGCCGTGTAGGTGCCCACACAATCAGCTTGGCGATCATAGAGTCATAATAAGGAGGAATGCTATAACCTGGATATGCTGCGCTGTCTACCCGTACTCCAGGACCGCCTGGAGGCAGATAAAATCCGATTTTACCCGGTGCAGGCATAAAATTACGATCCGGATCCTCAGCATTAATACGACACTCTATCGCCCAGCCATTGATGGTGACTTCTTCCTGCGTAAAGGAAAGCGGATGTCCTTCAGCGACAGAAATCATTTCCTTAATCAGGTCTACACCAGTAATCATTTCTGTTACTGGATGTTCTACCTGAATACGTGTATTCATTTCCATGAAATAGAAATTATTGTCCGGGCCAAGCAAAAATTCGAGAGTACCTGCACCAGAGTATTGAACGGCCAAAGCTGCACGAACAGCTGCCTGACCCATTTCTTCACGAACATCCTGCGATAGTACAGGACATGGTGCTTCCTCCAATAACTTCTGACGACGACGCTGCACAGAGCAGTCCCGTTCGCCCAAATGGGCAACATTACCATGCTTGTCCGCTATGATCTGTATTTCCACATGTTTCATACCGGTCAAATATTTTTCCAGGTACACACCCGCATTGCCAAATGCTTTTTGCGCCTCCTGCTGAGCAGTAGTGATTTGCTGAATAAGGTTATCCTCATCTTCGGCGATACGAATACCTTTACCTCCGCCACCTGCTGTGGCCTTGATAATTACCGGATATCCGATATCACGTGCGATGCTGATCGCATCCTGCAAATCCTCAACCAGCCCGTCTGAACCCGGAATAACCGGAACTCCGGCATCCTTCATGGTCTGTTTGGCTACGGCCTTATCTCCCATTTTGTTAATGGCTTCAGGAGAAGGACCAATAAACGTAATATTACACGATTCGCAAATTTCAGCGAAGTCTGCGTTTTCCGCCAAAAATCCGTAACCTGGATGAATGGCATCACATTCAGTCAATGTAGCAACGCTCATCAGATTCGTAAAATTAAGGTAGCTGTCCTTAGATAGCGTCGGTCCGATACAGTAAGCCTCATCTGCGAGACGCACATGTAACGAATCCTTGTCAGCTTCCGAATATACGGCAACTGTCGAAATATTCATTTCGCGGCAAGCGCGAATGATACGAACCGCAATTTCTCCACGATTCGCAATCAATACTTTTTGAAATGTCATGACTTTATCCTCCCTGGGAGTAGTCTTGCCGAACCCTCAAAAGAGGGTTCAAACAAGCTTTTTACTCCGGTTTCACAAGGAACAATGGCTGGCCATACTCGACCAACTGTCCGTTTTCGGCCAAAATTTCCACAATTTCGCCCTTCACTTCAGCTTCCAGCTCGTTCATCAGCTTCATCGCTTCAATGATACATACCGTTGTTTTTTCGCCCACTTTGCTGCCGATACTCACATACGGAGCCGTATCCGGAGATGAAGAACTATAGAAAGTGCCTACCATCGGAGATACGATTTTATGTAGATTGCTTGCATATTCCCTCGGTTCCCCAGCAAGTCCAACATCGGACTGTACTTGTGGATTTGGAATAACAGCTTGTGGTGCCACTGCATAAGCAGGTGTTGCCACAGGAGCCTGTACCGTAACGATCTCGCTTTTGCCCGGTTTCCGGATCAACAGGCGAGTTCCTTCATTTTCAATTTCAAGCTCATGCACAGACGTTTCATCCACCAGCTTGATCAATTCCTTAATCTCGCTTAATTTAAACATCTCTATTAATCACTCCTTCAGCATTTTGCCGGTTGCTGATAACATTGTTGAAACAGCTTTATGTATTATATCACAATCATTAAAAATAGAAAGAGCCCGGAATAATGCAGAAATCCGGGCTTTTTCGCGTTTTTTGTCTTATTGTGTAACATACTGGACACTGATCTTATCCTGCGTTACATTCAGTTCCTTCATGACTTTATCGACAATTGTTACCGCTTGCTTAGCATCCAATTTTTCACTCAGAACCACTACTTTGTATTTATCAGCATCTTCCTCACGGACGACCGCATTGGCGAACTGCTGCTGAAGCTCTTCTTCAATTCCAGTAATTTTAGCCTGCTTATCTTCAAGTACATGTAATTCCTTTTGAGCCTCAGCAGCTTTCTTTGGTGTGCTGTCGTTCATTGCGGTAGTCAGTTCATCATTTTTCTTCTGATTTTCCACATCCCGTTCCAGCAAATAGTTGTCAATCACTGCTGCTGCTGTAGGTTGGGCAGCTTGATCGGTTGCCACTTGATCCAGTACCTGCTGGTCGGTTTTGGCTGTAGAGGTTGCTTTGTCGTCACTTTGTGCTGTCGCGTCCGTTTTAGTCGCAGTTGTGTTTTGATCGGATGTCGCCGGTTCAGTAGTAGGGGCAGCTGCCGTATCTTTATCGCCTTTTGAGTTTTCCGTTGCTGGGTCAGTTGTGGAAGCCGTATCCGATTTTGTGGAAGTTGCTGATGCTCCATCAGTTACTTCGCCATTCGTCACTACTTCATTTACCTTCAGTTCGTTCAATTGTTCCTCTGCCTTCGTCGTTGCTTCCTGTGCGGCATCCTGCTTAACCTTGCTCACTTGCTCACTATCGGCTACTGGTGGATTTGCAGGGCTCGAGTCCTCCGTAAACAAATAATACGCAGACAGCACGACCATTAAACTCAGCATGGACACCAGCCAAACGGTTTGTCTTTTATTATTCATGTTCCGTCCTCCATATTCATTAATGGTTTAAAATATAAACTTCTTTGTTCCTCAATTCCATATTATCCCTGCTTGCGCGGTACGACTGAAATTTTGTAGGAAGGTACATTTAGTCCCTTCTGTACAGCATCGACAATTAGCTGCTTCACTGTAGGGTTTTCTGCCCCCATAGCCACAACAAGCACTCCCCTCACCTGCGGTTTTACTTTTTTTGTCACAATCGGGGTGTGCTGACCACCTGATGACTCATAGGTGACAATCTCGCCATCACGTGTATATTGAGTAGTGTGCCGTTGTCCACCATTGGCGTCCGTCTCGTTGTTCTCTTCCTGCATATCTTTTACATTGCGTTGAACGATAACTTCTTCGGTGGAATCTACCGTAACCATGACATCGACGGTTCCTACGCCAACAATCTGCTCCAGCATCTGTTTCATATTGTCCTCAAAAACCTTCTCGATCCCGGCAAAGGAACTTTCTTCACCTGTTGTTGTCTCTAATGTAGGCTCATTTTTCATCACGCCAGGCGGCTCACGCCCTACGTTTTCTGGATCGACCTTTTTCACATTAACGAATGAATTAAAAAGCATGATCGCTACACCGATAAGGCCAAGTATAAGCAGCCAACGAAATGAGTTGAATCTTTTCGCCCCATCCGCCCCTCCACCCAGCCATCGCTCGAGCTTTTTCAGCCATTTGCTCATTTCTGCTCACCTCCTGTTACCATTCATGTGTTCCATCCTGCGAAGAAACCACCTGAACATTTTTGCTGTCTATCCCCCATTTTTCACGTAGAAGTCCTGTAATTAAGTCAAAAGCTTTCGTATCCGTTGGCTTTCCGTCCTCAGCAGTTTTATCAGGATTACGATCATCTTCTCGCGTTCCTTCATTAAAATCTGAAGTTTTTGTATGTGTCGGCTCCACACGAATATTCACTGTCTTTTCGGCCACAGGCTCCACCATAATCGGCTTAGCATCTGCACCAGGCGAGACGTCTGTGTTTTTCTTTTCTTTTTCTGGCTGCTGCTCCGCCAATTTGACCACTACCGACTGGACACCCGTTCCTGCCTCCAGCCCCGATTCCTTCTGTTGAATCTTTGCAAGGGTAACCTGGACCGACTGAATTGCTAACCCAGTATACTGTTCCAATTGTCCTTTCATTTCCTTAGCTACCTCTTTGCCAGCCCATTGCATGGAGCTTTGTTCTTGCTGTTGCTTTAACTGGCTGCCTTTTGCCAAAATCTCCTCCAATGTCGGTTCCCTCTTGCCTGTCTCAGCCTGACGTTGAAGATCCAATGCTCGCCCTAAAACCTCGGAGGGGCTGCTGCTCAGTAAGCGCACGACCGGAGACAGCAACGTCAGCAGAATAAGCAGGCTGAGAACGAGTTTGACATACCTTTCCATAGATCGGCTCGGTAAGATCATATCGACAAAAGAAGCCAGCAACACGATTAGCACCAGTTCCTTAAGCCAACCTCCCAGCCAGGTCACGTCACTCCCCTCCCCCCTTGTTGGTTTACGTGCATTGGTTCACCTCATCATGACCGTCATATTTCCTGCTGCGAGCATGATTGTAATCGCAAGGAAGGACATTAAACCCACTGCCGCCAGTGCCGCGAAAACATAAATCATGCTCTTGCCGATCGCATCGAGACATTCCACGATAGGCGTATCACCCAAAGGCTGCATGATCGCTGCTGTCACTTTATAAATGAGAGCCAGTGTCAGAATCTTGAGAGCAGGAAATGCGCACAGGAACAAAATAATAATGACTCCTACCAGACCAATGGCATTTTTAACGAGCAGCGAAGCCGAAATGACTGTATCTGTCGCATCTGCCAACGCCTTGCCGACCACCGGAACAAAGCTACCTGTAATATATTTGGCTGTGCGGATCGTTAATCCGTCAGTAACTGACGATGTCAAGCCTTGTACCGAAATGACTCCTAGAAATATGGTCAGCAACACTCCCAGCACTGCTACTCCAGCGTTCCGCAACAGATCGGCTAGCTGGGTCAGTTTGTATTTGCCTGTCAACGAGTTGACCAAGTACAGCACAGCCGAGAAAAACAGTAGCGGGAAAACCAGCGTATGAATGACTGTTCCGACTGTGTTGATCATAAATACAATCAGCGGGTGGGTCACCGAAACTGTTACGACGTTACCCATCGAAGCTAACATGGTAAACAACAAAGGCAACATTGCCATCATGAAGTGAATCATACTATCAATCGCTTCTTTGGCATAACCAATCGCTACACTAAAGCTATTAATCGCCAGAATGATAATGACCATGTATACGATAGCGTAGGCCACTTTGCTGACCTGTTTGCTTTCAAAAGCGCTTTGCAGCGTTTCCAGCACCATACTCATAATGCTGAGCATGACGATGGTGACGAGCAACTTGGCATTTACCCGGATTTCATGGATGAAAAAATCAGCTATAGCGCTCAATACACCCTTTATGCTGAACCCTTCACCGCCTGGAAGCAGCATGTCCATGAAGGAAGGCGTTTTCTGATCAGGG
This sequence comes from Paenibacillus sp. FSL R7-0340, assembly GCF_038002205.1. NCBI lineage: Bacteria > Bacillati > Bacillota > Bacilli > Caryophanales > Paenibacillaceae > Paenibacillus > Paenibacillus sp. FSL R7-0340. The sequence continues at coordinate 2,553,990 of NZ_JBBOBY010000001.1, read as the reverse complement.
AAAAATCCGCCGTATTGCTGCATGAGCCCGTCCCAATAATGTTCTACTTCATCTTTGGGCATTTGCTCCGCTTGCTGTCTGATCCATTCGTTTGTCGGTGTATCTGCAAAGAGGACCGCAGCTGAGGCACACCAGAGACATAGCAGCAACATTGCAATTACTTTGAGATTCGGCATGCCCCCTAGCCTTTTCATGGCATCACCCCCTCAGGCGGGCATCAGCTTCAGAATGGTATCAATAATAATGCTGATAATCGGGATTGCGAGCACCATAATGAGTACCTTTCCGGTAAGCTCAATTTTGGAAGCAATCCCGTCTTGTCCTGCATCCCGAACGATTTGCGCTCCAAATTCAGCAATATAAGCGATACCGATTATTTTCAATACGGTTTTAAAATAGATCATATCCATGCCTGAAGACCGGGCCAGTCGCTCCAGTACAGCAACCACAGATCCGATCTTGCCAATCAGCAGCAAAAAAATGACGATTCCCGCAGCTGTTGCAATCAAAAAGGCAAACATCGGCTTCTGTTCCTTAATGACTAAAATGAGGACTGTGGCAATGAGGGCGAAGCCCACCACCTGAATGATTTCCATGTGTCCACCTACTGAAAAAGAAAGATAGATTTGATCTCTTGCAGAAGGTTATCCAGCATTCGCACCACCATGAACAGGACCACGACGAAACCAATGACCGTTACCCAGTGGGCCATGTCTTCTTTGCCCATTTGCTTTAATACGGTATGAATCATAGCGATAATAATGCCAATTCCGGCAATCTGGAAAATTGCGTTCACTTCTAAATTCATTCGAGCACCCCGCTAATAGATCAAAATGACGATCAATGCTCCGATCAGCAGTCCCAGGCTCCTGCTCATACGCTCGTACCTCACCTGATCTGCCTGCGCCTGCGCTTCCTCATGGGATAACTGTTGGATGGTCAGCGCAATGTGCTTGATCTGGTCTTCACGGTCGCTGGTTCCAAGACTGTAAGCAAGCTGCCGCATCGCTTCCTTCTCGGCTTGCTTCATAGAGGAACGGTTCCACGAGTCTTCAATAGCTTTATGCAAGCTTTCTCTGGCAGTCAGGCCAAAAGAGGGGTGCATCCAGCGTGAGGCTTGCTGAAACAGAGTGCGCAGCGGCTCTCGCAAGGGCTCTCCTGTCTTGGCGAAAGCATCTGGTAGCGGAGACACCCCGTAGGAAACCTCGGTGGTCAATCTTTGCAGCGCAAGAATCAACTCCCTGATTTGCCGCGGCCTCATCGCAAACTGCCTTGCCCGCTGCCAGCCTGCCAGCGTAGCGGCCAGTATAACCAAGGCTGCACCCAGCAGCTTAAGCATAGGAGATGCCCCCATTCTGCCCTTCTCCAGGCAGTGTAAGCCTGCGCTGCTTGGCATCTGCCAGCCGAAATGAGACGCCCCGGCTCGTCCGCTCCAGCATGACGTAGAGTTGAAACAGCTCTTGTCCTGTAGTTAATCCAGCAAACGCAGACCGGGTCGCCATTTCAGCCACATCGCGACCATGTGCGGAAGCAATGACTGCAATGCCTGCATGAAGCGCTTCGCGCACCGCCTCCGCATCTTCCGGTCGTCCGATTTCATCAACAATGAGGACATCCGGTGACATCGAGCGGATCATCATCATCATGCCTTCTGCTTTCGGACATCCGTCCAATACATCGGTGCGAGGCCCGACATCAAAACCGGGGATACCTTTGTGACTACCAGCGATCTCAGAGCGTTCGTCTATAATGCCTACCTTGAGTCCATTCCGTCGCCCTCCGTTGCTTTCCATCCCTCCGTAACTGAGTTGCCGAGCCAAGTCCCTAAGCAGTGTCGTTTTGCCATGCTGAGGAGGGGACAAAATGAGGGTGTGCCGGATTTTCCCGGACATTCGATCTGCTACATAAGGCAATATCCGATCAGCTATGCCGGGAATTGCACGAGCAATTCTTACATTAAAGCTGCTTATATCCCTCAAATGCTCCACTCGTCCTCGGTTGAGCACGGTTCTCCCTGCCAAGCCAATACGATGACCGCCAGGGATCGTAATAAACCCTTTACGAAGCTCCTCTTCCATGGTATACAGGGAATGATTGCTGATAAAATCCAGCAGTCGGTGGGCATCCTCACGGTCAGGCTTATAGGCTTCCACATGGTTCAAAGTCAGCCGACCAGCAGACGTTACAAAATGATGATCACCATTTGCATTAATTTCCAACGGCCTTCCTTCCCTGACCCGGATTTCTTCCAGTTGCTTAAATACCGTTTCTGGAAGCCTTCCAAGTATACCGTGCAACGGTTCGGGAAATAACTCCAGCCATTCCATACCGATGCCGCCCCCTCACAGTTGTCCTTTTTCTTTAAGACAAGTCTATGGTTGACTCTCGCTTTTTATGCCGAAAATATATTGAAAACCTAGGCAAACTTTTGCTAACTCCTATCAACACTCAACAGACCTTTCTCCCGCTTGTTTAAGCACCATTCTCTAATTCGCACAAATAAAAAAGGGCCTCTCAAAGCCTTGTCAGCTAAGGGATACCCTTGGGTAGAAAAGATAGATTCAGCAAAAAAAGAGGCTGCCCCTCAGTCTAACTCTCGCTGATGGAACAACCTCTTAACCTACTGCTATATTCTATGATTTATCAAACTATAAATAGAGGGCCTGTATCAACCTTTACCTATCATAAGCATCGTTCACATTAGACATATTCAGTGTCTAGATCTCACGTTGCAGTTATTAACGACGGTCCTGCGGTCCACCCACAAACGCTTGCTCCTCGGTGTCCAGGTTATAAGCTGTATGCAACGCCTGAATAACCTCATGAAGTTTACCCGCTTCAATTACACACGATACTTTGATCTCAGATGTGCTTACCATTTTAATGCTAACGCCTTGCTCTGCCAGTACGGCAAACATTTGCGCAGCAACACCCGGATGGCTAACCATTCCTGCACCTACAATGGACACCTTCACCAGGTTTTCCTCAGACGTTACTTCACGGTACGGAAGCTCTCCACGAATACCTTCCAGCGTCTTCAGTGCTGCTTCACGATCCGTCAGAGCTACTGTAAAGGAGAAATCCGCTTTACCAGCTTCAACCCCGCTCTGTACAATAATGTCTACATCAATTTTGGCTGCCGCCAGTGTTCCAAATACTTTCGCCAGTACACCGGGGATATCGGCGACGCCTAAAATACTGATTCTTGCTACATTTTTATCATATGCAATCCCACTGACTACAACGCCTTGTTCCATTACTGCATCCTCCTTTACGACCGTTCCTTCATTATGGTTAAAACTGGACCGCACAATCAGCGGTACCCGGTTATGTTTGGCATATTCTACCGCACGAGGATGCAATACAGCTGCACCCAGATTAGCTAATTCCAGCATTTCATCATAAGAAATTTCTTTTAGCTTACGAGCAACCTTCACGATCCGTGGATCTGTTGAATATATGCCGTCCACATCCGTGTAAATTTCACAGGCGTCCGCTTGAATCGCCGCCGCCAGCGCAACCGCTGTCGTATCAGATCCACCACGTCCCAGCGTCGTAATGTCTCCCTCTGCAGACATCCCTTGGAAACCAGCTACAACAACGATCTTGTTGCTGCTCAGTGCATCCAGCACACGCTGAGGTTGAATATCCGTAATCCGTGCTCGACCAAAGTCAGATTCAGTACGGAAACCAGCCTGCCATCCCGTAAACGATACCGCTTCATGACCCAACTGCTGAATAGCCATCGACAACAAGGCGATTGAAATTTGTTCACCTGTCGTCATCAACATATCCAGCTCACGTGCAGGCAACTGCTCATTCAACAATTTGGCCTGGTCAATCAGTTCGTCTGTCGTGTCTCCCATTGCGGAAACAACCACTACACATTGATGCCCTTCACTCTGTTTCTCCACAACGCGTTTTGCCACGCGTTTCATGCGCTCCGTGTCACCGACGGAACTGCCTCCGAATTTCATGACATACAAAGACAACGATATTCACTCCCTCAGACTCAACAGTATGTAACCTTGAGATGGCACCAAACGACTTGAACGTGACATCCTGCGGCATAACTTTAGTACAGTATAATACGAAAGTGCTGTACGGAGCCATTGTTTTTTAATATTAGTGCTTATAAAAATATCCCCTGCCCTTAACAAGGACAGAGGAAATCTAAAAGCTGCAAAATTTATGCGCGGGAAATGTATTTACCATCGCGTGTATCAATCAGCAATACGTCGTCCTGGTTGATAAACAATGGAACCTGAACGTTCAGTCCTGTTTCAACTTTTGCATTTTTAGTAGCACCCGTAGCGGTGTTACCTTTAATACCCGGCTCAGTGTCAATAACCTTCAGCTCTACGCTGTTAGGCAGGTTAATCCCGAGAATTTCACCATTATAGCTAATGATGTTTACATTCATGTTTTCTTGCAGGAAGTTAAGTTCCCATTTCAGTTGGTCACTTGAAAGTGTGAATTGATCATATGTTTCATTATCCATGAATGTATGCTCGTCTGCGCTCGCATAGAGGTAAGACACACCACGGTTTTCAATTTGCGCGCGGCCGATCGTTTCACCCGCACGGAATGTACGTTCAACAGTGTTGCCGTTACGCAGGTTTTTAAGCTTGGAGCGCACGAATGCCGCACCTTTACCCGGTTTTACGTGTTGGAAATCCAGCACCGTAAAAATATCTCCGTCTACCTCGACGGTCAATCCTGTTTTAAAATCATTAACGTTAATCACTAAAATACCCCTCCTACAGGACTGTTATCGTTATTAAACGACTGTAAATTCTTTGCTCGAATGTGTTAATACCTTGATGCCGCTATCTGTAATAACGATATCATCCTCGATCCGTACACCGCCCAATCCAGGCACATAAATACCTGGCTCGACCGTTACCACCATGCCCGGCTCCAGAATATCATCGCTTGCCTTAGACAGGCGTGTAGATTCATGTACTTCCAGACCCAGACCATGACCTGTACTGTGCCCGAAATTGTCTCCATAGCCATGGCCAGCAATAATATCCCGGGTCAGTGCATCCGCTTCACGGCCTGTCATGCCCGGCTTAATATGTTCGAGTGCGTGAAGCTGCGCCTTAAGCACAATATCGTAGATTTCACGCAACTGGGGCGCCAAATCCCCTTGTGTAGCCACTGTACGTGTCAAATCGGAGCAGTAGCCATCCAGCAACGCACCAAAATCAAACGTAATTAGCTCGCCTGCTTGTACTAACTTAGCACTGGCTACGCCATGTGGCAATGCCGAACGAACCCCGGAAGCCACAATTGTGTCAAATGAAGAGGATGTAGCTCCCTGCTTGCGCATGAAGAATTCCATTTCCAGATCCAGCTCACGCTCGCTGACACCCGGCTTGATGTAAGGTAAAATGTGTGCAAATGTAGCATCTGCCAAATCCGCTGCCCGCTGCATCACTTCCAGCTCTTCTGCATCCTTGTACACCCGTAGCTTCTCCACAATGCCCGACACCGGAACCAGTGAAATAGGTGACAAATCTTCGCTATAAGCTTTATGCGTCGCAACAGTTACAGCGTCTTGCTCGAAGCCTGTTTCGCTGATCTGATGGGAAGACAGTAATTCTTTCACCGTTTCCATGACCTGTGCAGCGTGCTGCACCACCGTGAAGCCTTCGGCTTGTTCGGTCGCTTGCGTCATATAGCGAAAGTCAGTCAGCAAATAGCTATGGGATTCCGTAATCAGCACATAACCCGCCGAACCTGTGAAGCCTGTCAAATATCGACGATTGACAGGGCTAGTAATCAGCATAGCCCGCAGATTATGCTCGCCCAGCGCCTGCCGCAGCTTTAACACCCGGTCATTCTTCATCTTTCATTCCGCTCCCCTCTGTCAAATAACCAAATGCTATTTTAACACAGGGGATAGGCGCTTGAGAAGTTTTTGTTACGTTCAGCCCTCAGCTTTCTCAGGCTCGCGCTTTCTTTCATCCGTATACTCGACAGCAACGGTATATCCGATAAATAGTCCCCACAGTATAAACACACAAATTTCTGTATATAAGGAATTCCATGTTAACCGATCAGGAGCATTCATCATTCCTAGCTTAGGACCTGTTAATACAAATAAAACAACCCACCAAATCAGACCATACACAATTCCGGGTATAGGACCCTTAAATCTGCGCAGCAACAGAGTGTACACCAGTGAAGCTACGACGGATAATCCAATAAAAAAAAGTAGCCCTACCAGATGTCCCGCCATGGTGTTCATAAACGAATGCTTGAAAAAAGGCTCCGCGAGAAAGCCAGGCGCTACTACCGTAAAATGCAACTTATAAAACAGCCAGCGCAGCAATCCCCAGAGTAAACCCGCAAAAAAACCCAACTCAAGTGCAAAAGGAATGAGAGGCGTATGTATTTTGCCTGACTGCTGCCTGCCTCTACCACTGTCGTTATGATGACGTTGATCCTGAGATCCGCGAGACTGCTCCTGTTCATGTCCTATCTTGGGTATAGAGTAGGTTTCACTCATGTTGTTTAATCCCCTTTCAATATGCAAACTTTTTCCCATCGTAAAGACAATTGCAATCGGAAATGCATGTACGTCCATCGGATTCTGCATTCCATTTTGCTAGGTAGTATGCTCCAAGGGGGAATAGTTTAACAATGAACAGGAATGCTGAATAATGGCAGCTTTCCAATTGAGGGTACGGACCCGTTTTTTACATTGACAAAATTTCAATCCTCTATCATAATATAATGATGAAAATGATAATCATTATCATTTCCTAAAAACATATATACGGGAGAACGCTTCTATGAAAAAGGGATTAATCGGGATTTTATTGTTAATGGTTTTTACGCTCACTCTGGCAGGTTGCGGAGCAGCCGACAAAGCATCGGATAAAGATCAGACAGCCACGTCGGGTAGCAAACCGACTGACACAGCGACTGGTCCTGTGACGGTAAAGCATAATCGTGGTGAGGTCACGCTCAACAAGCCCGCACAGCGTGTCGTAGTGCTGGAATGGACATTTACAGAGGATTTGATTGCGCTGGGCGTTCAGCCGGTTGGTAATGCAGACAATGCCAACTACAAGGTGTACGTGACACCGGAGGCGGCTCTCGATAGTAGCGTGGTCGATGTCGGCACGCGTAACGAGCCGAATCTGGAAGCGATTGCTGCATTGAAGCCGGATCTGATCATTTCAAATGTTGATGGAAATGAGGCTATCTATGAGCAACTCAAGGCCATCGCTCCAACGATCGAATATAATCTGAACGATGGTAACGGCTACGATCATGATAAAATGGTAGAAATTTTTAATAGCATCGCAGGTGCTCTTGGAAAAGAAGACAAAGCTAAGCAGGTGCTTGCCGAACTGGATCAGCATTATGCTGAAGCCAAAGAAAAGCTCACCGCTGCTGGCAAGTCGGATTATCATTATATACTGACACAGGCTTTCACTTCGCAAAATGCGGCCAGCCTTCGTATGTTTTCAGATAACTCAGTCGTCGTAGCAACACTGGCGAAGATCGGCATGATTAACGATTGGAAACCGAGCAAAGTTGAACAGTATGGCTTTTCAACCGTAGGCATTGAAGCTCTGTCTGCCGTTCAGGACAGCAACTTTATCTATATTGTTCAGCCGGACGATAATGTTTTCGGCGCACCCATGAAAAATAATTCGGTCTGGAATGGTCTAAATTTCGTTAAAGAAAAACGTACCTATTCACTGAGCGGTACGACATGGACATTTGGCGGCCCCCTCTCTTCAAAAGGGCTGGTTGACCAGGTTGTCGGGGCAATTACGCAATAAGTTGTCTCCAAATATTCATTCGGTTTTATAATGAGTAGCATTTATGTGAGCAGTCTGAGCTCCATAAATGCTTTTTTTATAAGCCTGTGGCATGAGCTTTCTCCACGATAAGAATTTCTACCTTCTCCTTTAAAAGCAGAATCTTAGCTTGGAGTGGCCTAATTACTACACTCAGTTTCATCTAACTAGATATTCCCTTCCAAATTCGATACAATATACAAAAAAGCATGTATTAAGAGAGGTGAGACGGTTGTCACAAGCATCCAAGCCTGTGAGCTACGGCGGTCAGGCAGTCATTGAAGGTGTCATGTTCGGCGGCAAGCGTGTCAATGTCACGGCAGTTCGCCGCAAAACTGGCGAAATCACATATTTGGAAGTACCACGCAAGGAGCAATCCTGGGTATCCAAATTCCGCAGAATTCCTTTATTGCGGGGGATTGTAAGCATCATCGACTCCAGCGCCAAGGGTACCAAGCATTTAAACTATTCAGCCGATGCGTATGCTGATGATGAAGTAGATCCGGAAGAACGCGCTGAGCAAAAGAAAAAAGAAGAATCTCGCTGGAGTCTGAGTATGATGATCGGTGTGGCGGCAGTCGGTATTTTGTCATTCCTGTTTGGCAAAATTGTATTGACTCTCGTTCCGGTTATTGTAGAGAATTTCCTGTTCGGAAGCTTGTTTCACAGCCAAATTTTGCATAACCTCGCAGAAGGAGCTATTAAGCTGATTCTGCTACTGGCTTATTTGTGGAGTATTTCCCAAACTCCGTTAATTAAGCGACTGTTTCAATATCACGGCGCAGAGCATAAAGTAATTACAGCATTCGAAGCAGGGGAAGAACTAACCCCAGCCAATGTACAAAAATACAGCCGTCTGCATTACCGCTGCGGTAGTAGCTTTATTATGCTGACCGTGATCATCGGAGTACTTGTCTATTCCCTATTTACCTACGATAATCTGTGGGAGCGCATGGGGCAACGGCTTCTACTGCTTCCGATCGTACTGGGGCTTTCTTTTGAATTTCTCAAGCTGACCAATGCTCTTCGTGAAATTCCGGTACTTCGTTATTTAGGTTACCCCGGTCTGTGGCTGCAACTACTTACCACCAAAGAACCGACTGATGATCAAGTGGAGGTATCCATTGCCTCATTTAAGCGTATGCTTGAATTGGATGCTGAGTTGGAAAACGTACCTGTAAAGGAGACCTTCAACAGTCCGGTCCTTGATCCTGTGAAAGGATGAGTGAATAATGAACAGACATGCCGTTATTTTCTGGCTTACCCTTGCTTTGGGTGCATATGGGATTGTGGATATGCTATGGAGAGGAAGCTGGGGCTTTCTCATGAGTTTACTAATTCCCGTCCTTGTTTTTGCAGTTATATTTCTGCTATACAAATACCTGCCAGGGCAACGCAATCGTACTCCCAAAATCAAACCCTCTGTGCGCACCATGGCCAAAACAGCCAACGCACGTAAGCAGCAGACTACAGGCAAGCGCAAAGCGTATCCTTTTCATGTAATTGAAGGTTCCAAGGGCAAAAATGAAGAAGAACAACCTAAATATCATTAATGATAATCATCCTTTAAAATGTAGCACAAAGGAGCCATCACCCGCGTATTCAAATATGACCGGGAAGAGGCTCCTTTTTTACACCCTTTTAAATTAACTTTAACTGCGAGTTAGTGTTTATTTCATAGCGTACATGGTATCCTTCATCAATTGGTACTTGCTATACTGCTGCTGGTAAGAAGTGATGCTCCATTTGTGGAAAAAAGCATCCCCTGCCTGCACACCGGAAGCATACAACAAATCACTTTGCTCTGTAGAAATGTTAAATTGTGCAGTGCGGATACCCAATGTTGGAATTTTAATCGTCCGATACCGATTCTCCTGCTCAATATATCGTTCATCGTGTGCTGATAGCATGGTATCAAAAATAGCCTGCAGCATGGTCAGTGGACCCCGTATATAAGAAACTTTGGTCTCCGTCCCCGTTTTGCCCACCATTTGAAACCCTACCGTTGGAATCGTTTTGGCCTCACGTTCATTTACAGGCTCATCAAAAAGCCACAACGGCAAATTGCTTAGTAAAGCCCCATCAACTACAAATACAAATTGCTGAGAAAAAGTCTTTCCCTTGGCAAGTGCAGAATCAAGCCTTAACATAACGGGATCAAAAAAATAAGGGATACTTGTGCTCATGCGAATGGCTTTAGCTACCTCCAGTGAAGAGGGATTGATACCAAAACGTTTGATATCCTCAGGAAGCACCAGAATGCGTCCATTCGTAATATCTGATGCAATAATGCGCAGTTTGCCAGGAGGTAAATCCGCGAACGTACGCACTCCCTTAGCTCGTAACAGCTCACGTACCCAGTGCTCCAGTGCCTCCCCTGAGTAGAGCCCTTTTTTAAGAAAGATACGAGCTGCTGGTCCAACCCACTTAATATTGAACACTGGAGAACGTCGTAACAACTTGACCAAGGGGGTTTTCTCAATTACGGCTTTCATTTCATCCGCAGAGTATCCCGCAGCCAATAAAGCGGCTACAATAGCACCTGATGATGTACCTGCCAAACGATTGAATACAATCCCATGCTCCTCCGCAGCCTTAACTGCACCCGCCAGCGAAATTCCCTTAACCCCTCCACCCTGGAACACAGCATTGATCAGCATAGATCAAAAAACCTCCGTTCTCTTGGGAGTAAGCAGTTCTACTGCTTATGTATGAGAACGGAGGCCCAAATAGAACCTATATGATCCAATTTATATCACATTTGATAATAATTTTGAAGAAGCTGAATGAGTCCGTATGGATTTTTACGCAAATGCTGTGCACTAAAGTAAATATCCCCTTTGACCTGTTTATAATCTTCGTTCAGTTCAAGCTGCTTAATTAGCTCTTGAGCCGTTTGCCAGCCCTTTTCAGGGGTGCCGATCTTATAAGGAGAATGACCGATATATAGCTTAACATCTGAGTTTTTTACCTCATTGGACCACCATGCGACAAGCTTGTCATATCCCGCCGCTGGGAAACCGATACTCCAGTAAATTTGTGGAGCTACATAATCAATCCATTCTTTGTTAATCCAGGTTCTTACATCCGCAAACGTCGTATCATACGCTGTAACGCCTGCCTTCGTGTCTGAACCCGTTAAGTCCTGAGATTTGTTACGCCATACCCCAAAAGGACTAATTCCGAATTGAACTTTAGACTTGCTGGCATGAATGCTTTTGCCCAAATCGCGAACAAAACTGTTCACATTATCTCTCCGCCAGTCGCCCTTGCTAGAGATTTTGTTGGTATTATATGCTTTGAAGGTCGCATCATCATCAAAAGTCCCGCTGTAAGGATAAAAATAATCGTCCAAATGGACGCCGTCAATGTCATATCCGTTCACGACCTCCATAATCGCCGTAATGACATGCTGACGTGCAGCCGGAATTCCTGGATTGATGTACAATTGGCTACCATTCTTAACAATCCAGTCTGGATGTTGATTAGCCACATGATTTGCAGCCAAGCCGCTGGTTGTTCCTGTAGAATTCGCACGGAACGGATTAAACCAGGCATGGAATTCCATCCCTCGCTTGTGCGATTCGCTAATCATAAATTTCAAGGGATCATAGCCTGGATTTTTACCTTGGGTGTTGGTCAAATACTTGCTCCATGGTACGAGACTCGACGGATAGAGCGCATCGCCGCTGGCACGAACCTGAACAAATACCGCATTGATGCCCATCCCCTGCAAATCATCGAGCATTTTAGTAAACTCCTGCTTTTGCTTCTCTGAGCTGCTTCGGGCAGCGGAAGAAGGCCAATCTCCGTTAATGGTAGAAATCCATGCTCCACGCATGGAAGTTGAAGCCTTTACCTGAACCACATTTGCCTGTGAAGAACTTGAACCGTCCTCACTAGTAGACGTTGACGGTGAAGTGACAACCGCCTGCTCATCATCGATGGCTCCCTGATCTGTACTTACACTGTCCTGATTGCCAGATGCAGGCGTATCTGATATAGAGCCGCTGCTTCCTGCAGAAGTGTTCCCGCCAGTAGAGACACCTTCCTTACCACTGCTTAACGTAATAACTCGCTCTGAAGCTTGCCAATCCACTTTTAATCCCAACTCTTCCCCAACAAAACGCAGAGGCACCATGACTCTCCCGCTTGTCATACGGGCAGATGCATCCAGTCGAACTGACTTGCCATTCACCGTAGCGCTTTGTGCACCGTTCTCCATAGATATATTTTTGTTCTGTGCTGTAATCGTTACCGTACCGGACGATTCCGACCAGTTGACCTGAGCGCCCAATCCCTCACTAATCACTCGCAAAGGAACCATCGTAACATTGGCTCCCTGTACAATATACGGTGACGCGTCACTTTGCAGGGACTGTCCGTCCAATATAATTTCAATATTACCAGTTGGAGCTGCTTGAACTCCAGGAACGATGGCAGTCTGCACTGCTAAGAGTAGGCCAGCAGCCAATGCCACTATTTTCTTTCGATTCATATTATTACAATCCTCCGCTAACCCTGTTAATTTTAACCCCTATCTTGTCCTGCTATATAATGGATAGACGCTAATAACCGGATATTTGTTGCGGTCGGGACAAATAAAAAAGCATCGTCCGTAAGGACAGATGCTTTTAGGAATCTCCACTCAATTCCTTGTGTATGTCATGAAGCTGGCGCAAGCGATCTTCATCCCGACGAAAATACTCAACCAATGTTTCGATACGGGTGATGGAATCCCAGCTCAAATGATGCTCAATACCTTCCACATCTTTATATATCAGGTCCTTGTCAACCCCAATCATATCCAGAAATTGCTCTAATAACTGATGGCGATCAACCAACCGTTTGCCGACCTTTTTCCCTTTCGGTGTCAAAATCAGTCCCCGATATTTCTCATATACAAGATAATCGTCCTTATCCAACTTCTGAATCATTTTGGTGACGGACGAAGGATGCACCTCTAACCCCTCTGCGATATCCGAGACACGAGCATAACCCTTCTCATCAATCAGTTGGTAAATGCGTTCCAAATAATCTTCCATGCTTGGCGTTGGCACTTGTTTCCCTCTTTTCTGTTATTGAACGGGCGCTTACCGCCTTCATTTCCTGCGTTAAACCTACTATGTAATGATACATGTTATCATTGCCCATTGGCAAGTCTCATCCCTCCACTCACAGCTATTGCCACGATTTGTTCAATTTAAGCGGGGCACACTAATATCGTCGTCCCTGTATCGTTTATTTCTGCGGCAATATGTTAAAGTTGGACACCAGAGCACTGTGGATTTATTTCGAAAGGAGCGTTAGTCATGTCTACGCTTGAGCGTACTCCTGTCCAAACCAGAGGAACCAAGCCATTTTTGCCTGATCTGGTGTTTTTTGAGCCAGACGCACTGAATTATCCTAAGGGCCAGCGTATTATGGATTGGGTTAAAGCCAAGGATATTCCGTATCGGATGACTACCTCTCACAACCGAATTACCAATTTACCAGGTGAAACTGAAGTTGAAAAGTACCGAATGGCAAAAAAAACTTTGGTAGTCGGTATCCGTAAAACGTTAACTTTTGACCAATCCAAGCCCTCTGCCGAATACGCCATCCCCATTTCGACTGGTTGTATGGGGCACTGTCACTACTGTTATTTACAAACAACCTTGGGAGCAAAGCCGTATATTCGTGTATATGTCAACACTGACGATATCTTATCAGCAGCTAAAGCTTATATCGAGGAGCGTGCGCCTGAAATTACCCGTTTTGAAGCAGCTTGCACCTCCGATCCAGTTGGTTTGGAGCATATCACCGGAACGCTTGGAGACTTGATTCGTTTCATGGCAGATGAAGAATTTGGTCGTCTGCGTTTTGTTACTAAATATCATCATGTTGATCCATTACTGGATATTAAACATAATGGTCATACTCGCATCCGCTTTAGCATTAATTCCGATTATGTTATTAAACAGTTTGAACCTGCAACTTCACGCTTCGAGGAACGTATTGAAGCCGCTGGCAAAATCGCACGAGCCGGTTATCCACTGGGGTTCATCATCGCACCCATCATCTGGTATGACGGCTGGGAAGAAGGTTACGGCGAGTTGCTGCGAAAATTGGGAGAAACCTTGCCACAGCATGCTACAAAAGATTTGACGTTCGAATTAATTCAGCATCGCTTCACCAAAACATCCAAAGCTGTCATCGAGAAACGTTATCCGAAAACCAAGCTGGAGATGGACATAGAGAAACGCAAGAAAAAATGGGGCCGCTGGGGACAAAACAAATATGTTTATCCCGATGAACAGCAAAATGCACTGCGAGAGTTTATCACAGAGCGCATTTTTGAACATTTCCCTTTAAGTCGTATTGAATATTTCACATAACTAGCATCCAATCTGGGGTAATCCGTTGTAAAAATAGCGTTACATGGGTCATATGATCCGTTACCAGTAAAATGCCCGTAATAACTAGTAGTATGCCACCTGTCTTGATGAGGATGGAGGTATAGCGAGAGGATAGTCGAACAGAGCCTACCAGCAAAGCTAATACAAAAAATGGAATCGCAAAGCCAAGCGCATAGCCTGTAATCAGTTTGAACCAAATGTGATGCTCTACTGCCGCCAAAGCGATAATAGCTGTTAGCATGGGACCGATACAGGGCGACCAGCCTGCCGCAAATCCAATTCCGATTACAAAGGAACCGGCGTACCCGGCAGGCTTCCATGTCCAGCGAAGCTTATGCTCCCTCATTAGAATCAAAGGACGCACCATACCAAGAGATACCAGCCCCATTAGTAAAATAAGTGATCCCGCTACCACTCTTAGCGCATCCCCATAATTGGCAAACCATTCTCCAAGCAACCCGACACTTGCACCCAGTGAATAGAAAACCACCGAAAAGCCCAATACAAAAGCAAGCGTATGTCCCATCGTACGATAACGAACCTCAGTCTTGTGCCGTCCTTCAGCCAGTTCACGCGCAGACATCCCTGTCATATACGATAAATAAGATGGATACAGCGGTAAACAACACGGTGAAAAAAAAGAAACCAGTCCGGCTATGATCGCCAACCCAGCGTTGATATTTGTCATCATCATTTCCTCCCACCTGTCTTAAGTGAACACAAGCAAACAAGCCCTGCCTACTAAAACATACGTATAGCGGGAGCAAAATATGATGCAAGCCAAAAAGCGCATGCCCAGGAAGAATAATTCCCGGACATACGCTCATTACGCTCTTTTATTTTTACATAGCGTTCTACTTTACAACCGCACCATTCGGCATACCTTCCGGTACGGTGGCCAGCGTAAGCTGATCTCCATGTGATGCTGCCAAAATCATACCTTGCGACAACTCTCCCCGAAGTTTTACTGGCTTCAGATTGGTCACACAGATCACCTTGCGCCCAATGATATCTTCAGGTGTATAAAACTTCGCAATCCCTGATACTACTTGCCGCTGCTCATAACCAAGGTCAAGCTGAAGCTTCAATAGTTTATCGGCCTTCTTCACAGGCTCGCAGGCGACGACCTGAGCAACGCGCAGTTCCACCTTGGCAAAATCCTCAATGCCAATCTCTTCCTTTGCCTCCGGTGCTTCCTGACTCGTCTCAGATGCATTCTGCGGTTGAGCTTGTGTCGTAGCTTCCTCCGGCTTCTTACCTCCAGTCATCGCTTCCACGATAAAAGCAACCTCTTGCTCTGAATCCAGACGCGGGAAGATCGGATTACCTTTGACCAGCTGCGTTCCTTCCGGAATACGACCGAACTGTTTGCCGCTATCCCATGTAGTCAACTCACCTTGGCTAATACCGAGCTGCTCCCAAATTTTATGAGGAGCACGGGTTAAGAATGGCTGGAGTAAGATAGAAGCGATGCGCAAGCTTTCTACCAAATGCAACATAACAGATGACAATTCGCGACGTTTTGCCTCATCCTTAGCCAAATTCCATGGTTGCGTCTCGTCAATATACTTGTTGCTACGGCTAATAAATTGGCTAATCGCCGTTAATGCCACGGAAAACTCCATGTTTTCCATGGCTTCTTCTACTTTACTATAAGTCGATGTTGCCATGTCTTCCAAAGCTCCGTCGAATGCTGTTACATTCGCTTCATAAGCTGGAACCTTACCATCAAAATATTTATCTACCATCGCCACGGTACGATTCAACAAGTTGCCCAGATCATTTGCCAAATCCGAATTAACTCGATCTACAAAACTTTCTGGTGTAAATGTTCCGTCTGCCCCAAAAGGCACCTCGCGCAGTAAGTAGTATCGTAGTTGGTCCAGACCATAACGGTCAATCAACGTCACTGGGTCTACAACATTGCCTTTAGATTTCGACATTTTACCGTCTTTCATGAGCAGCCAACCATGTGCAAATACTTTTTTAGGCAACGGAAGATCCAGCGCCATCAGCATAATCGGCCAATATATCGTGTGGAACCGTACAATCTCTTTACCTACGATATGCACATTTGCAGGCCAGAATTTATCATACAGCTCGGTATTGGAAGAGCCATAACCCAAGGCTGTGATGTAGTTGGAAAGTGCATCAATCCACACATACACGACATGCTTCGGATCCCCCTTCACCTTAATGCCCCAATCGAAGGTAGTACGGGATACAGCCAAATCCTCCAGACCCGGCTTGATGAAGTTATTGATCATCTCTTTTTTACGTGATTCCGGCTGGATAAACTGCGGATTCTCTTCATAAAATTGCAGCAACCGATCAGCATACTTGCTCATACGGAAAAAGTAACACTCTTCCTTGACCAGTTCTACAGGGTGTCCACTATCCGGGCTTTTTCCTCCAGCCACATTGCCTTCGGCGTCCTTCACCACGTCAACCAGCTGAGTTTCTGTGTAGTACGTCTCGTCAGGGATGCTGTACCAGCCTTCGTATTCTCCCTTGTAAATATCGCCTTGCTTCAGCAAACGATCAAAAATTTCTTGTACAACAGCCTTATGACGTTCCTCCGTAGTACGGATAAAATCGTCATTGGAAATGTCGAGCTTCCGCCACAGTTCTTGAATACCTGCCACAATATCATCTACGAAACGTTGCGGCGTTTTGCCTGCTGCACTTGCTTTCTGCTCAATCTTCTGACCATGCTCATCCGTTCCTGTCAAATAGCGCACTTCATAACCGCGTAGCCGCTTGTAACGGGCCATTGCATCTCCCGCAACCGTCGTGTAAGCATGACCTATATGTAGCTTGTCGCTCGGATAATAGATCGGTGTCGTAATGTAAAATGTGTTCTCATTGGACATGTGTGTTGCCTCCTGTTTTGTTCACGGCAGCTATAAGACCTGCTGACATGATGGTACTCCAATTCATGTATTTGGCACAAATTGGGCACAAAAAAGACCCCCGCCCCTATGGGACGAGAGTCACCTCACGCGTTACCACCCAATTTTCCTGTATCCTCGCAGACTACAGGCTTCACCGGTCACATCTGACCGCCCATTAACGCTGGAACACGCCTCCCCCTTACGATTGCCTCCCAAGCACTAATAATTGTGGCAAATACGCTCGAAAAAGGTTCCTCCAGGACCATATTCAGGCTTCGCTCCAGACCGGTTTGCAGCTAACCCCGGCTCTCTGTACTGGGCGGTTTACCCTACTCATCCCTTCGCAGGAAAACAATATTAACCAAAATATAACCAAATCCGCATAGCGCTGTCAAGTCAGACCCTTTTCAGAGTGGGTAGCCAAACGATCTTCGCTAGACCTATCTGTTCCCTTTTTTGCAGGAGGGACCAAATCTACGCCGCCCGGATGAAAGGGATGGCACTTGGCTATACGCTTAGCAGCAAGCCATGAACCTTTGAGCGCACCATGCATCTCTACCGCCTCCAACGCGTACGCCGAACACGTTGGATAGAATCGGCAGGTAGCCGGCTTTAACGGTGAAATATAGGAACGATAAAACTTAATCGGAGCCTGTACCACTCTGCGTGTGGTGATTTTCATTTCAGTAGCCCCCGTGGCTGTGAGTGTGACTGCTCGTCTGTCTGAATCCCCCATCCGAATTACTGTCAGTATGCCCATTCTTCTGTTGACAATCTTTGCAATAACCAAAAATTTCAAACTTGTGCTCGACGATTTGGAATTGATCCGTTGTATCCGTCATTTGCATTGGGCAAAAAGAAATCGGTAATGTTTTCTGACAGCTCAAGCAAATCATATGGTGATGGTGATGATGCTCATTACAGCTCACCTTGAACTTCATTCCATCCTCAAAAGATACCTGTTCCAGTACACCCAATTCCTGCATTACACGCAGATTACGATAAACCGTATCAAAACTAAGTCCACTGTACTTCTTACCCATATATTCATAAACGTCTTTGGGGGACAGATACCCTTCATTCTCGGAAAATAACGTGGCCAACGTCTTGCGCTGATCTGTAATACGCAGCCCCTGAGCGGACATTGTTGCAATAATTTCATCCTTTGTCAGCATGCGTTTCACCCTCCCCTGTCTGTAGTTTCAGGTTTTCTGATGCAGGCTTAGGCTTGCATCTATTTATTATACCACGATTAAAGTCAATATTATAAGAGATATTCGTATCTATACATAAGAAAAAGACGCTCTCCGGCGCTACGATTAAATTCGCAGCAGGAGAACGCCTATATTCTGCAAGTGACATCGACTTTTAAACGGTGAATGACGAGACCCAAGGTCTAAGCCGGTAAACAGCACCGGTTAATTCATATTAATTTTTAATAGCTGGTAAAGGCATAACTACTACGGAAACTGGCAAGTTACTTCCTGCAGCAGCAGTGAAATACATCTCTACACTTTCCTCGATATGCCCTGTGCGATACAGCACACTCATCTCATTTGGAGCCCATACCGCGCCGTTCGTCGGGATACCCACAACCTGATTGTTTACCATCGCATAGCCGGAATATTCGCCTCCACGCGGGTTGAACGTAATCAGTGAATACGGCGCTACATGATCCAATTTAACTTTATATACAACACCAAAATTACCGGCATTGGAAGCAGAAGAGCCGTCCAGACCGTCCGTACCAATCAGGTTCGGGTCTACCTTATTATCACCAAGAACGATACGTTGAGCTGTTTTACCAACCTCTTCGGTATAATTGAGCGAGATATCAGCATTAGCATACGTTCCACGGTTGTGAATACCGTCCTTAGGCAGTTTTGCCAGAGTAGGCATCACGGTCAACGGATCTACATTTGCATCTAACACAATAACCGTGTATTGAATAGGTTGATCCGTATATAAATCGGATAACAGAGAAATGACCTGTTTTTGCTTGATTTTTTGTGCATTCAAATCCTCTAAAATAATGCGATTTTCGCCAGGATTTAGAACTGTGCTAGAACGCTTGCTTCCATCCTGCATGGATTGAAAATATCGTTGAATCGAGACTTTACCCGCAGCCGTGGCAAATTCAGATGGTCCAGCAAAACCGGAATTTTCGACATTTATATTGGCAGGAGTGATATTGTTGTTGGTCGCAATCACGTACATCTTCACATCTCTACCCGTTTCATTGACATGATGGACGAGTATGCGCGTGCTGCCTGATCCGGTTTCTTGATACACGATACCATCCTGGAACACACGTTCTGGGCTGTTAGCACGGATCAAAAGACGCGGTGAAGAAGTACTTGTCACTGGAATAGTAGCCATGGTAGGCACCTGACTGCCGTCTACTGTATATTTATCACCATATGGTGTGAAGATTTTATTGAAATCATCTTCGTTGTACAGCAATTCATTCGTAATTTTAATTGTTTCACTTTTGGTACCTGTTGCGCCGTGCTTATCAGTCACGGTGAGTGTGATTGTTACATCACCTGGTTGGAAAAAGGCAAGTTTCTTATTCTCCCAATCACGCTTAGTGATAGCATTCTCATCATCTGTACTCAGGTCGGTAATGGTGATTTTCTCGCCCATCTTGTACTCTTTTTTATCAGTTGTAAACAGAGCCACTGGCGGCTGATTTGGTGGTCTTACTGTAATTGTAACTGAGTAAGGATCACTCCAGTTCCCAGCAGAGTCAAGAACAGAATAGGTAACTACATATGTACCCGGCTCCTGAAATACGTCCTGCTTACCTTCCCAACGTTGGTTCACAATCGGAAGACCTGTAGGAGAAGATTCCTTCGTCAAATACGTAACTTGGGTTTCGCCCGCATAGATATCTTTTTGCTGAACCGTGAAGGAAGCTTTAGGTTTCTGATTCAAATCCATGATAACTTGTTTAGTCGTATTATTCACAGTATAAGGAATATTTAAGGCCTGTGTAATCGAGGTCAATGGCACCATAAATACGTTCTTTTGCTGAAAAGCCGGTCCCTTCATTTGTCTGGCTTCACCGTTAACCGTATAAACCTTGCTGTCTGTTTTGAAGCGCATGACATTTGTTCCTTGTGTGATTACGGTTTCTTTGGTGGCAGTGTCATAACTAAACTGCAATCCGACACGGCTGACAAGAGAACGGATAGCTACATAGGAAACTCCGTCCTTAACAGTCATCGGCTGAGTTGCTGTGTACACCTGTCCGTTTTGTTCCATTTTCGCGCTGTTTAAGTACAAAATCAATTGATTAGCACCCATGGATGTTGGAGCTCCACCAGGATTGGTGATCGTTCCGTCTCCACCGTATACATCATTGGAAACGTTCGATCCGTTGGTTGTATCCGTAGGCAGGCCAGTCAATGGATCATTGGATACGCCTGTGTTATTAGGTGTAACCGTGTCATTTTGTGTGCTAGTTCCATCTTGATCTCCGATGCTATTCTGAACGCCTGAATCAGCAACATTGGCCTGAGCCTGCTGTGCGCTAACCGAATCGGTGGATTGAACGGTTGTTGATGCTGCTTCTGCTCCTACAGGGGCTACTGCGGCCACCTGAGCCACCGCAAGGGCGGTGAGCATGGTCCATTTCTTGAAATTCATTGTCTGTCTCCTTCTATCACCAAATTATTATCATTCCCGTAAAAAGTCATACTATTAGACGCGTCAGTTGTTAAAAAGTTTCTGGAAATTTTGCTGATCATGAAAAAAAGGGAACTTTCTCCTGTGACTGCAAAAAATTCAACAACAAAAAACCGCCGCCCATCTGACCTGATGTGGCGGCGGCTTCATTACTAGGAAATAGCTTTTGAACCATTTACATTATGATGGACGACAGACAGCATTCTTTCCTGCAGTCTCCAGACGACCCTCTTCAATGAGTCGGTAAGCACGTTGAACTTCTTCATCTGTAGGAGATGGAACTCCCTCCAACGGATACTCCTTACCGAGCATTTCCCACTTGTAAACACCCATTTGATGGTAAGGTAAAATTTCGAATTTCTCGACTCCGTTCAACGTTCCGATAAACCGTCCCAAATTCAATAAATCTTGCTCGTCATCATGAATACCCGGTACAAATACGTGTCTAATCCACATTTTGCGCCCTTGCTCAGACAACCAGCGAGCCGTACTTAACATACGGTCGTTAGACTTGCCTGTAAGCTTAATATGCTTGTCATTGTCAATATGCTTAATATCCAGTAGCACCAAGTCTGTTACGTCCAGCAGTTCATGGATACGGCCCGCGTCATTAAAGCCGTTACTGTCCAGTGTCGTGTGCAAATTCCACCGACGTTTCACTTCTTTGAACAGCTCTGCGACAAAATGAGCTTGCAGCGTCGGTTCTCCACCGGATACGGTCAATCCGCCTCCTGAAGAACGGTAATAGGCTAAATACGGCTCAATCTCAGCCAATACCTCCTCCAACGTCATCGGATTACCTTCATTCAAGGCCCAAGTGTCCGGGTTATGGCAATATTGACATTTCAACAAGCATCCTTGCATAAAGAGCACGAAGCGGATGCCGGGACCATCGACGGTCCCGAAGGTTTCCAATGAGTGTATGTGACCTTTCAACATGTTGCATCATCCTTCCCGCATCCGCTATGCGTGCGTCATTGTAATACTTATTTACATTGTACCGTGGAAAGTACGGTTAATAACATCCAATTGTTGTTCACGAGTCAGCTTGATAAAGTTAACGGCATAGCCGGAAACACGAATCGTCAGCTGTGGATAGTTTTCTGGGTGCTCCATTGCATCCAACAGTTGTTCACGAGCAAACACATTGACATTCAGATGATGTGCGTGGCTTCCAAAGTAGCCATCCATCATCGAAACAAGGTTTGTTTTGCGTGTTTCTTCTTCTTTACCCAGTGCTTTAGGCACGATGGAGAAGGTGTTCGAGATACCATCCAGACTGTGTTCATAAGGCAATTTGGCTACGGAACTCAGAGATGCCAAAGCACCTTTTTTATCACGGCCGTGCATTGGGTTTGCCCCTGGTGCAAACGGTTCGCCTGCTTTACGTCCATCCGGTGTTGTACCTGTTTTCTTACCGTAAACCACGTTGGAAGTAATAGTCAGTACAGATTGAGTAGGAACCGCATTACGATAAGCTTTATGCTTGCGAATCATGCTCATGAAGCTTTCTACCAGTTCCACAGCGATGTTATCTACACGGTCATCGTTGTTACCGTAGCAAGGGTATTCGCCTTCGATTTCAAAGTCAACAGCAATCCCTTTTTCGTTACGGATTGGTTTAACTTTTGCAAATTTAATGGCACTCAAGGAGTCGGTAGCAACTGACAGACCCGCAATACCACAAGCCATGGTGCGGAGAATATCACGATCATGCAACGCCATTTCAATGCGTTCGTAGCTATATTTATCATGCATGTAGTGAATAACATTCAAAGTGTTCATGTACAGTTTTGCCAACCATTCCATCATAGGTTTGAAGCGGCTCAACACTTCTTCATATTCCAGAACTTCACCTGTAATGGCTGGGAATTCAGGCCCTACTTGGACGCCAGATTTTTCATCTTTACCACCGTTAATTGCATACAGCAGAGCTTTAGCCAAGTTGGCACGAGCACCAAAGAATTGCATTTGTTTACCGATTTTCATTGCCGATACACAACAAGCAATACCATAATCGTCTCCATAAATCGGACGCATCAGATCGTCATTCTCGTACTGAATGGAGCTAGTTTCAATAGAAACTTTCGCACAATATTTTTTGAAGCCTTCAGGCAATTTTTCCGACCACAGTACAGTCAGGTTCGGCTCCGGTGCAGGTCCCAGATTGTAGAGGGTGTGCAGGAAACGGAAGCTGTTTTTAGTTACCCGAGTTTCTCCAGTTACGGACATACCACCAATGGACTCAGTAACCCAAGTTGGATCTCCACTGAATAGTTCATTATAGTCAGGTGTGCGCAAGAACTTAACAATACGCAATTTCATAACAAAATGATCGACCAGTTCTTGAGCTTGTTCTTCTGTCATTGTACCCTCTTCCATATCACGTTGAGAGTAAATATCAAGGAAGGAAGATACACGTCCTAAGGACATTGCTGCACCATTTTGTTCTTTGATTGCTGCAAGATATCCAAAATATACCCATTGGAAAGCTTCTTTCGCATTGTTAGCAGGTTTTGAAATATCAAAACCGTGCTCAGCAGCCATTTGTTTCAGTTCATTCAAAGCACGAATTTGTTCGGAAATTTCCTCACGCAGACGAATTACGTCTTCTTCCATGGAATCAACTTCAAGGCTTTTCAGTTGCAGCTTTTTATCTTGGATCAAGAAGTCTGCACCATACAAAGCTACACGACGATAGTCACCGATAATACGACCACGACCGTATGCATCTGGCAGACCAGTAATGATACCAGCTTTACGAGCTGCTCTCATTTCATCTGTATAAGCGTCAAATACACCTTGGTTGTGAGTTTTACGAATATGAGTGAAAATATCAATGATACTTTCTGGTACTTCAAAACCATAGGCTTTACAAGCGTCGATCATCATCCGAATTCCACCAAACGGCTGCAAAGAGCGTTTGAATGGAGCATCTGTTTGCACACCGACAATTTGCTCTTTATCCCGGTCTAGATAACCCGGTTTATGTGAAATAATAGTGGATGGCGTATTCACGTCTACATCAAGCACGCCGCCGTTTGCCAACTCTTTTTTGGTAAGATCGGATACAATATCCCACAATGCAGTTGTGTTGGCGGTAGGACCAACCAAAAATTCTTCATTGCCAACATAAGGTAAGATATTAGTTTCAATAAAATCGTTGACGTTGACTTCTTTAGTCCATTTGCCTTTTTTAAAACCTCTCCAGCCAGATTGTTGCTCTTGTAATTCTCTCTCAATCACCGACATGTAAATCCCTCCAAATTGTTTGGTCTTCCGGACTTGTGATTTTTTTCACGATAAAGCTATTTCTTGAGCCCGGCCTGTTCACCGATGCCTTACGCTCAGTGTCGGGACCTTTCTTACACCCTTATTGTAGAATAATGATAGAGTGTAGTATGTGATAAAAATCACAATATGAGTGATTTTTATCACTTTATTTTCCCTAGCTTCACGCCTATATCCTTAGCCTTGCCGTTCACCTCCCTTCCCAAACCAACAGGCCCTCTATATAGAGAGCCTGCATCGGTATTGAACGAGAAAATGCTTTTTCACAAGCCTCTTCGTACCTATTATATTATTGGTCAAAACGTCCGTAGAAGGCATTGCGATAGACATCAGCCAACTCAGTAACCAGCGGCAACTTCGGATTCGCAGTTGTACATTGATCTTCAAATGCGCGGTCAGCCAGATAGTCTACACGTGATTCGAAATCCTTCGCATCGAAACCGATTTGTTGGAACGATTCCTCGATACCGAGTGTTTTGTTCATCTTACGGATTGCTTCGATCAAGCTGTTAACCCCTTCTTCGGTGGTGCGTGCAGGCAGTCCCAGTATGCGCGCGATTTCTGCATAACGCTCATCCGCAACAAAGTGCGAATATTTAGGGAACGAAGCAAATTTTGTCGGTTTTTTCGCATTATAGCGAATAACGTGCGGCAGCAAAATGGCATTCGTGCGGCCATGCGCTGTATGGTATTGTCCACCCCATTTATGTGCAAGACTGTGGTTAATACCCAAGAATGCATTAGCAAACGCCATACCAGCAAGTGTGGAAGCATTATGCATTTTTTCACGAGCCAGCTTATCACCGATCAGAGCCGATTGTTCTAGGTATTGGAATACCAATTGAATGGCTTTAATTGCCAGACCATCTGTGTAATCATTAGCCATTACGGACACGTAAGCCTCGATAGCATGTGTCAGAACGTCCATACCTGTGTCCGCTACAGCTGTTTTAGGCAGCGAATATACAAACACTGGGTCAATAATTGCCACATCAGGAGTCAACTCATAGTCAGCCAGCGGGTACTTCGTGTTACCCAGGTTTTTGTCCGTAATTACTGCAAACGATGTAACTTCGGAACCTGTACCCGAGGTTGTAGGGATAGCTACAAATTGTGCTTTTTGGCCCAGACGTGGGTACTTGTAAATCCGTTTACGGATATCCATGAATTTTTGTTTTAAGTTATTGAAATCAGTATCTGGATATTCATAGAACATCCACATGCCTTTAGCCGCATCCATTGGCGAACCGCCGCCCAGTGCGATGATGCAATCCGGTTGGAAACGTCTCATCATTTCTGTACCACGTTCTACCGTAACTGTCGATGGATCTGGCTCTACTTCAGAGAACACTTCGATAGCTACCGGTGTTTGGCGTTGATGCAGATAATGAATAACACGATCCACATATCCCAGTTTTACCATCATAGGGTCCGTGATAATGGCTACACGTGTGATATCAGGCATTTTAGCAAGATACTGTGTCGAATTTTTTTCAAAATAGATTTTGGAAGGTACTTTGAACCATTGCATATTCACCGTCCGTTTCGCCACCCTTTTCACATTAATCAAATTGACTGCCGATACGTTCGACGAAGTCGAGTTACGACCGTACGAACCGCAACCGAGTGTCAACGAAGGAAGGTTGGTGTTGTAAATGTCGCCAATCGCACCATGTGTGGAAGGTGCATTTACAATGATACGTCCTGTTTGCAGACGGTTTGCGAAGCGAGCGATAACGTCCTCATCGTTCGAATGAATAGCGGACGAGTGGCCCATGCCCCCGAATTCCACGACTTCAGCAGCGCGTTGAATACCTTGTTCCGCATTTTTCACTTTATAGCAAGCCAATACAGGACTCAATTTTTCCGCAGACAATGGGAATTTTGTTCCTACCCCTTCAATCTCAGCGACCAAAATTTTAGTTCCTGCTGGTACTGTGATACCACTCATTTCAGCAATTTTCACAGCAGACTGCCCGACGATTGCTGGGTTCACTGCACATTTCTCGACATTCATAGCTCCTTGAGTGAGCTTAGCTGCTTCTTCTTTATTTACAAAATAGCAGCCGTTAGCGATCATCAATTTTTTCACTTGTTCGAAGATTGGCTCTTCGATAATAACCGCTTGCTCGGAAGCACAAATCATACCGTTGTCAAAAGATTTAGAGAGGATAAGATCGTTCACGGCCTGCTTGATGTCTGCTGTTTTTTCAATAAAGCAAGGCACGTTACCTGGGCCTACACCCAGAGCAGGTTTACCGCAGCTATATGCCGCCTTAACCATGCCTGATCCACCAGTTGCCAGAATCAGAGCCACATCCGGGTGATTCATGAGTGAATTTGTCTTATCCATCGATGGAGCTTCAATCCATTGAATACAATCAGCTGGAGCACCATGTTTGACGGCTGCTTCGAGCAAGACGCGGGCTGCTTCCGCACTACACGATTGAGCAGATGGATGGAAACCGAAAATGATTGGGTTACGTGTTTTAATGGCAATCAACGCTTTGAACATCGTAGTCGAAGTCGGGTTTGTCACTGGAGTGATCCCCATGATAATGCCGACTGGCTCTGCTATCTTTTGAAAACTGTCAA
Source organism: Paenibacillus sp. FSL R7-0340 (assembly GCF_038002205.1). Lineage (NCBI taxonomy): Bacteria > Bacillati > Bacillota > Bacilli > Caryophanales > Paenibacillaceae > Paenibacillus > Paenibacillus sp. FSL R7-0340. Next base: position 2,527,299 of record NZ_JBBOBY010000001.1, on the reverse strand, counting down.
AATCATTGTCTTCAATGACACCGACGGTTTTTTCATTTTTGATACTATGATAGACATATTCTGTTGCAAACATGTTTTTGGTGATTTTGTCCTCGTACACACCGCGTCCTGTTTCTTCAACAGCCAACTTCGCCAGGTACATGTGTTTATCCATCCCTGCGAGTGCCATAGCTTGTACGATTTCGTCAATCTGTTCCTGATTCATACTCATGAAAGCTTGCTGTGCCCGGTTCCCCCGGTCAATCAGCGTTTGAATATACTGCTCTGCGCTTTGCTCTTTTTGGATAACCTCGTTTTTAACAGCCATTTCCCTCATCCTCCTGTTATCTCGTGTACTATCTCTTGTTCACGCACTGATCGTAACACAGCTTTTCAAGATATATTGTGATTTTTTTCACAATCTATTTAAAATTTTATTTTATGAAGTGAATTAAATCACAAAGTTTGGAATTCTGCCACTTTTACCCCCTCTTCTTGCCCCAAAAACGCATTGCGCAGGTATATAATGAATTTGAATTGATCAAGTTGCAGATAAAAAACATAGGATACAAAGGGGAAATGGACGATGAGAAACCCTACAAATGTAATGGAAGCCCGCGGCAACACCTGTTGCTTCTCGGAGGCCAGCTTCAACCGGTTGCAAGTGATGATGAAAGATCGAGTTATGCCAGAAAGCTCGCATCTGTTCTGGGAAGGAGATACAGCGGATAAGCTGTTTTATATTAAGCGCGGACGCGTGAAAGTAACCAAAACAACGGATGAGGGTAAGGAACTTATTCTATATATGTATCAAAGCGGCGATCTTGTTGGTCAAGCCGATCCATTTTTCGGTACTAAGCATTCCTTTTCTGCTGAGGTTCTGGAAGACAGTGATATTGGCGTAATCGATCATACAGATCTGGAGCTACTTATTTGCCAGCATTGTGATTTTGCGATTGACTTTATGAAATGGATGGGTTCGCATCATCGCATTACTCAGACTAAGTTCCGCGATTTGATGATGTACGGCAAGCCTGGCGCTTTATGTTCAACACTCATCCGTCTATGCAATACCTATGGTGAGCCTCACGGCGAACATATCCTGATTCATAAAAAAATTACTCATACTGACTTATCAAATATGATCGGTGCGACTCGGGAAAGCGTAAACCGGATGCTTAGTGATCTACGTAAGAAAAATGCAGTTGAATATGATAATGGCATGATTGTTGTCAAGGATTTGGAAATGCTGCAAGGCGTATGTCATTGTGAATTGTGCCCTCGTGAGATTTGCCGCATATAATAAATCGTTTTTTACGTAAAAGGGAGTGTTATAAGCCATTATAGCTTATAACACTCCCTAATTTATTTCCACTCCTCTACTTATACAGAAGCAGTTGCGAAGCATTTTAACAATAGTCCTTCTTCTGGCAACACACTTTTTAAAACTGTAAGCATAGATAACTTAAATTCCCCATCTCATAGCTTCTATGGATGACCTTGGCTTTGTTTGCAGGATTGCCACTCCCCATTGCAATAAACAACGGTACAAAGTGCTCTGCTCTTGGTACGGCCTGGCGAGCATACGGTGCTTCGCTTTCATAGTGATCCAAAGCCTCTATATCTCTACTTTGCACTTTTTCAATAATCCAATCATCAAAATCTATAGCCCAAGGTTCTGTTTTCGTTTCCCCCCATTTGACGATACGCAGATTATGAACAGTCACTCCACTGCCAATGACCAGAATATCTTGTTCTCCCAGTCCACGCAGCACTTCACCAATGGCATATTGTGCTTTGGGCGAAAGATATGGATTTACTGAGATCTGAACTACCGGAATGTCTGCCTCAGGATACATACGATGCAACAATGTCCAGGATCCATGATCCAGTCCCCTCACCCGGTCAGTTTGTACGTCAATGCCCTTTTGTTCATATAATTTTTCCAGCTTATTGGCCAGTTCCACAGAACCATGTGCTGGATATTTCACCATGTACAGTTCCGGTGGGAAACCGCCAAAATCATAAATGGTATCGTACACGTCATCCATCGAACTGATCGTCAACGTTTGCGCTTCCCAATGAGCAGTAATGATAACAACCGCTTTAGGGCGAATGCTTTTCCCCAGTTGCTCTAAAAATGAAGTATAGTCCGTCTGTTCAATAGCAAGCATCGGTGAGCCGTGGGCCAAAATTAAAGATGGCATCATATAAAGATCCCCTTATCATCAATAGTTTATTTTATTCATTAAGTAACTTTATGTAAGTAATAATACATAAGTAACAAAGTAATGTCAACACAGATTTCAACATACACTTAAAGATCAGAGATTCCATAAATAAAGATTGATATAGGTATAAAGTCATAGTAATATATAACTAATAAATTTAAAATTTCACTATATTTCGATACAAAGGACTGGTTTCTATGGAAATACATACTTCTAATTGCCCAAAATGCGGTTCCGTTTTTCGTCAAAACCTTAGAAACCTGTGTAGTTCTTGTATTCAGGAAGAAAATATATTCTTGGACCGCTGTTCTAACTATCTATGGAAGCATCCTTCTACTCATACTCGCCAGCTCAGTGACGTAACCGGCACACCTATAGAATTGCTCACAGATTGGGTAAGAGCAGGCAAGTTTCCCTCCACATACAGTCAGCTTGATTATCCTTGTGAATCCTGCCGTTCCCCCATTTATGCAGGAAGACTTTGCCATTCCTGCTTGGGTACATTCCGTTCGGCCGCGCTGGATATTCAAACCCGTGTGCCCCGCCGTGCAACAGCAGGATTATTCTCAGTTGCAGGGCGCGTCAAAGGCTATTAAGCCGTGCTGCCTATGTAGATCATTTCTGTAAAATGGATAAGTAGCCCTATACACAAAATAAAAAAACAGCCTTTTTCCTAGGAAAAGGCTGTTTTGCTATGAGAAACGCTTATTTAGTTTGGTGCTCATCTAATCCATTCCTCAGCCCAAAATTGAATCTGTTCCATAACCGGCTGAAGTGCACGGCCTTTGGTTGTTAGCTCGTATTCAATACGGACAGGAGTTTCTGGATATACATGACGTGTAAGAATTCCTTCATTTTCCAAATCTTTCATCCGCTCTGATAACATTTTGTCACTCATTGTGGGAATCAGATTGGAAATATCCTTAAACCGCTTAGGACCGCTCATCATGGATTGAATAATTAATCCATTCCAACGCTTACCCAAACATGAAAAGGCGGTTTCAAAACGCGGACACATTTTTGTACATTGCGGTTGACTCTCCAAATTTTTCACCTTCTTTTGCATTTCGGTTTGATAAAGCTTTCCTTTTGTTAGTATATATCATTTTAGCATACTTTATCCCGAAAGAAAACACTTTCTTCTTAAATTAAATACCTGCGCTGATAAAGTTGCCATGACCAAAACTGATTATACAACAAACCAACACAGCAGGTATATGTCTAAATCGTTAAATCAAAAAGGCGGAATCCCTAGAGGTTCCGCCTTTCAATCTGTTCATTATACAGCTCATCAAAATGTGATGATTTTCATTATACCAACACTCCACCGAGAGGTCTTACAGGTTCACTTCTTCCATATATTGGTTTGTTAATATTTGTCGGAGAAGTCCAACGAATGCTGTTGGCGATAACTTTCAAAATATCAGGCTGGTAATAAGTCGGATAGGTCTCATGACCTGGGCGGAAATAGAATATCTTACCGCTACCTCGGCGGAAAGTACATCCGGTTCTAAATACTTCGCCGCCTTCAAAGTTACTAACAAATACCAATTCATCCGGCGCTGGAATATCAAAGAACTCGCCATACATCTCTTCCTGCTTCAACAAAATTTTGGCGTCTATGCCTTCTGCAATAGGATGTGACGGATTCACCGACCAAATAATCTCCTGTTCACCTGCCACCCTCCATTTCAGATCACAGCTAGTGCCCATTAGGGCTTTGAATGGCTTTGAAAAATGGCCCGAGTGCAGCACGATCAAGCCCATTCCTTCTTGCACTCTCTTTACAACACGCGCAGTAACTTCATCGCTCACCTGATCGTGGGCTTTATGCCCCCACCACAGCAGCACATCTGTGGAATTCAGGATCTCTTCTCCCAAACCATGCTCGGCATCATCACGCAGAGTAGCTGTTCGAATGCCAAATCCCTCTCCTGCCAGGCCGTCAGCCAACGCTTTGTGTATCCCGTCAGGATATATCTGTTTGGCTTCATCATTCAACTTTTCGTTCAAAAATTCATTCCAAATGGTGACGTTAATCATCAACATTTCCCCCTATTAGGTTAGACCCACCACATCTCGCTCAGCGGTTCTTCAATCAATACCTGGCGAAGATTGTGGACAGCCTTAGTAAAGCCTTCCTCCACGGACATCAGACCATCTTCATGCTCAATACTCACTACATAATCGTATCCCACCAGACGCAGAGCACTGATAATATCTGCCCAGGTTTTTACATCATGTCCATAACCCACAGTACGGAACTGCCAAGCGCGATCTAGCATTTTCGTATATTCCTGCATATCGGTAAGCCCATATTTATTTACATTGACCGGATCAATCGTCGTATCCTTGGCATGAAAATGGTGAATGGCTCCCTCTCGACCCAAAATTTGAACCGCCTGCACTGGGTCAATTCCCTGCCACCACATATGACTCGGATCCAGATTAGCACCAATGACCTCTCCCGCAGCTTCACGCAAACGAAGCAAGGTCGCTGGTGTATGAACGGAGAAGCCTCCGTGTAGCTCCAGCCCAATTTTAACATGATGATCTGCTGCAAATTTTCCCGTCTCAGTCCAGTAAGGAATAATTTTATTCTCCCACTGCCACTTCAACACTTCCTGAAAATCATTAGGCCACGGAGCCACAGGCCAGTTTGGATATTTCGCATCCTCATGATCACCCGGACAGCCAGAGAAAGTGTTCACAACTGGAACTTCCAGCTTTTCTGCCAATCGAACGGTTTTAAGAAACGTTTCATGATCAGCTTGGGCCAAATGCTTTTGCGGATGAAGAGGATTGCCGTGACAGCTAAGCGCACTAATCGTTAGTCCGCGGGACTCTACTGCCTTTTTAAAATTTTTGAGCGCTGTATCATTCTCCAGCAACTCATCCGGCTTACAATGCTTATCTCCTGGGTTGCCGCCTGTACCGATTTCTACAGCATCCAATCCTTGAGAAGCCACATAATCCAGTGCCTCCTCCAGCGAACGTCCGCCAAACAACACCATAAATACTCCAAGTTTCAAAAGAAATCCCTCCCTGTATCATATGTGAAAAAAGCTGCTTTCATTATAATGATGGTCTATTCGGGATAATTACGTGCTTAGTCAAAATAGACAGCTTTCCCGGTACGGGCCGATTCATAGATAGCTTCCAAAATTTCAGTAACAACCAGTGCCTGTTCCGGCTTCACAAGAGGTTCTTTGTCGTCCAGAATAGATTCGATCCACAGACGGGCTTCGCGGTCTGCTTCATTTTCCGTTTCTCCAGAGTAAAAGGCAACGCCGCCTGCATCCAGATCTATTTTCGTATCAAACAAGCGGCTGTTCTTTTCCCCGTTAATGCGCAATCCATCCTGCATATCGGCTCCGCCTTCGGTTCCGCATAACAGCGTCTTCGCTTCGCCAAACTCTACGACGTTCAATGCCCAGCTGGATTCCAGTACAATCGTAGCTCCATTTTGCATCGTAATAAAACCAAAAGCTGAGTCCTCTACCTTAAATTCCTCAGGATTCCAAGGCCCAAAGGCATTTGCCGCATCTTTACGATCCCCTAGCTTATGGAAGGTTGAACCTAGTACACTTTTAGGCTTGTAATTATCCATCAGCCAGAGTGTCAGGTCGAGTGCATGCGTGCCAATATCAATAAGAGGACCACCGCCCTGCTTCTCTTCATCCAAGAATACTCCCCAAGTCGGAACCGCGCGACGGCGTAGAGCAATGGCTTTGCCCAGATAAATGTCTCCAAGCTCCCCTTGCTCAACCATTTGCTTCAGATACAAACTGTCATCACGATATCGGTTTTGATACGCAATAGACAGCTTCTTACCTGTACGGTTGGCTGCATCGAGCATCTCCCGTGCTTGCTCAGCAGTTTTAGCCATCGGCTTTTCACACAGCACATGCTTACCTGCCTCAAGCGCCGCTACGGTAATTTCTGAGTGCGAGTCATTGGGTGTACACACATGTACGACTTCAATGTCTTTATTTTCTAGCAACTGACGGTAATCACTATAAACTTGCGACCCTTCAACTCCAAACTTTTCTGCTGCCTCTTCAGCGCGCTCCTGAATGATGTCACAGAATGCAACGATTTCTGCACGCTTCTGCTTGGCAAGACTCGGCAAGTGTTTGCCGTTGGCAATGCCTCCACAACCAATAATCCCGATTTTGAGTGTTTTAGACATGAATATTTCCTCCCTGAGCTGCGTATTGTTGGAGCCATTTAATGCTGGTTTCAATGCTTTCGATTGGAGGGTTTGAGCAGAAATCCTGTTCCACGACGACCCAATCCACACCTGCCTGAATAGCGGCGTCTGTAATGGCCTGAAGCTGCACTTCGCCTTTGCCAAGCTCTACAGTCACTGCTTTTTGTTGCTCGTCACGTGCCATATCCTTTAAGTGAATGATAGGCAGGCGTCCATTATAACGTCCGATGTATTCCACTGGATCATAGCCCCCATAGTATACCCAACAAGTATCCATTTCGACCTGTAACAAATCATCGGAAACCGCATCATATAAAGCATCGAATACCGGGCGATCATTGATTTTTTCTGTCAATTCAAAATCATGATTATGATAAGCCAGTATCAAGCCCTGTTCTTTCACTTTTTCACCAATACGATTCAAATTAGCAAAAATTTCATCCCACTGTCGCTGTTCTTCGGTTAAATAAGGAACGATTAGGTACTTATTGCCCAATTCTTTGTGGTATGCAATCTCCTCATCCAAATGATCCAACAAACGAGAATATTGTATATGAGTTCCGACAACTTCCAGATTCAGCTCATCCAAAAGCGCTCTGACATCCTTGGCATTGCGTCCGAAAAAGGTATGAAATTCTACCCCTTTATAGCCAAGCTCAGCTACCTTGCGCAATGTACCTTCAAAATCCTGTTCAAGCTCTTCCCTTACTGTGTACAATTGCAATCCTACTTTAGCCATTACCCTTCACCTCTTTAATTAGGATGAATTTTCCATTATATCTGTTCCATAATACAAATCCTCGTCCGGCTTGAACGTGCTTTCCATCGTAATGTGATTGCCTTCCAATGATGAGCGCTGAAAAGCATGCATGGCTTCTAACACATGGTAGGCCAGCTCAGCATTAGCACGATGGTCCGTGAATTTCAATGCGCCAAAGGCTTTTCACTGTACACATGCTTGCCTGCCTCTAGTATCGCCACATCTGTCAGTGCATGGCTGCCAGGCACGGTCAGATTAAATACAAGCTCAATCTCAGGCTGACGAAGCAATTCATCCACCTTGTATACGTTTTCAATGTTGAATTCATCGGCCCTCTCCTTGGCCCTCTCATCTAGTAAATCAGCGACGGCCACTACTTCAATAAGTGGGCTCTTTTGGAGATTTTCAAGATATACCGAGCTAATAGTACCGCATCCGATAATCCCGGCCTTCATTCGTTCCACGTCGTCACACTCCTTGGCCTCCAACATGTACTTTCTCATCTAACATGTAAGCTTTACAGTTCACATAGTATTCTATTTCTGTTTCGTTTAAAATGAATAATATGATTAAAACATGAACAATCTGGTCAATATTTGAAACAGCCATATGCCCAAAGGAGTCATCATCATGTCTATCGTCGAGCCTTGTCAGGTTCTTACCGCAGGCTATTCCTTCCATCGAAAGCCCTTTTATTCGAACCAGCCTGATGGGATTAAAAATTATTTATTCCGTTTGCAAACAGATGGACGCTGCCAGGCCCGCATTAACGGGGAAATGACACGGATTGAAGCGGGTGATCTACTGCTATTCAATCCTACCGAGCCTTATGAACTGGATATTCATAGTGAGTTGAATCCCATGGGAGATCTGGTCGTGGAAAGTGGAGATTATCACATTTTTTTCGGTGGTTCCTGGGTAGATGAGTGGTGGAACCATCATAAACGACCCAACAGAATTAAGGTTCAGCTCACAGAAGCCCTGCTTGGCCTATTTCGTCAGCTTGTGATGGAGCAACGACGTATTTCTAATCCTTATCCGGAAATATCAAGCTATTATATGCGCATTTTATGTTTGGAGTTTGACCGTATGCTATCCGATCATCCTATCGCTACCCATCATAACTATCTTGCTTATCAGATTAAAAATTATATTGAAGAAAATGCATCCTCTAACTTCAAGCTAGATGACGTGTCTTCACACGTAGGTATCAGCGTATCCCGAGCAGTACATCTGTTTAAGGAAACATTCGATACGAGCATTATGCAGTACACGCTGGACATCAGGCTTAACATGGCGAGAGAACGAATCATTTTCAGTCCCATGTCACTGGAACAAGCCGCCGAATCGTCAGGATTTGCAAATTACACGTATTTTCATCGTGTATTTCGTTCCCGCTTCGGTATGTCGCCCAAAGAATTCAGGGTGATTCACCGCGAGCAACTGTAGGTAAAAGAGAGCGTTCACCTGAACGCTCTCTTTGTCATAACCAATAATAATGAAATTCTGCTTACATACCACAACCCAGCTTTTTTACGGAGCAATTGTCAGCATCACTACCGACATTGGTGGCAGTGTAACATCCAAATGCTGACCTTGCAGCTGATAGGATGTGAAAGCTTCCTTTTTCACACGCTCTGGCTGATCAAACGTATTATGTGCCTGCATATCGTCGCTGGCAAGAACAACACCGCTGATCTTTTTAACCTCTTCCAGTCCTCTTAGCTCCAAATTCAAGTTTGCCGACTCGCCCGGATGGACGTTGCAAAAGCTAATATGAATATTGTCATCCTGCGCCTTGGAGGCGGACACGCTTACTTGTGGGATGGAATCCCCATCATATTCATAATCGCCCACCTTTACATGAACAGCCAGTGCTTGTGCATCCTGATGCACCTTAAACATTTCAAATATATGGTATGTCGGCGTCAACAGCATAGCAGGGCCTTCGGTCAGAATCATGGCCTGTAAAACATTGACCATTTGAGCGATATTCGTCATCTGTACTCGGTCATGGTGATTATGGAAAATGTGTAGGTGCAGCCCAGCTACCAGCGCATCGCGCATCGTGTTTTGCTGATACAGGAAGCCAGGATTGGTCCCCGGCTCAGTCAGGAACCAGGTTCCCCATTCATCGACGATCAGTCCGACCCTTTTGTCAGGATCATATTGGTCCATAATGGCTGAATGACGAGTAATCAATTCATCCATATGCAATGATTTTTTCATCGTCTCGAACCATTCCGCTTCATCAAAGCCGAGTGCTTGCCGTTTCCCTTCCCAGTTTCCCGGGATCGTATAGTTATGCAGGCTCAAACCGTCCATAAGATGCCCAGCTTCACGCATTAACACTTCGGTCCAACGATAATCATCCACATTCGCCCCCCCTGCAATCCGATAAATGCGGTTCTCGCCATAGTTACGGACATATGTCTGATAGCGGCGATACAGGTCGGCATAATATTCTGGGCGCATGTTACCGCCACAACCCCAGTTTTCGTTACCCACTCCAAAATATTTGAGCTTCCATGGTTTCTCACGACCGTTTTCCTGACGCCATGCAGCCATAGGGGACTCTCCATCGAAGGTCATGTACTCTACCCACTCCGACATTTCCTGAACTGTACCACTGCCGACATTTCCACAAATATAAGGCTCTGCATCTAACAGTTCGCACAATTGAAAAAACTCATGTGTGCCAAAATGATTATTTTCAACCACACCGCCCCAATGCGTATTTACCATTCTCTTACGGTTTTCTTTTGGTCCGATACCATCTTTCCAATGATATTCATCGGCAAAACAGCCTCCCGGCCAGCGCAATACAGGAATGTTCAGCTTTTTCAGGGCTTCCACTACATCATTTCGAATTCCGTTTGTGTTTGGAATCGGTGAGTCCTCTCCAACCCATATGCCTTCATAAATGCAACGTCCAAGATGCTCAGCAAATTGTCCATAAATATTTTTATTAATAATGCCTTGTTTCCAATCGGTATTAACAACAATAGAACCCTTCACAACAAACCCTCCCCAAAATATTAAGATTGTTGGAACACCCTTACGAATGTTTGCGCTTTCATTTTTGGTCTAAATATCACTCATACCACCGATCTTCTTCCGATCTTAATTTTTACGCAACATCACATCTAGAAAATATTAATATAAATATTAATAATTAAATAGAAACATTTCACGTGTTTAATATATTTTATTGCCTACTTTTTGTCAATCGTTAAGAAAAGGTCCAATCAAACCAAAAAGCCTGCCATTAGGGCAGACCAAGGTATGACTACTTTAACCCGTAATCCAAGTTCAGCCGAGCCTGAGCATTGTATCTTTTAGGCTGTTCCTATCCAGCGTGAACCATGGTAACTGGGACAATTTTGAGCTGCCGCCAAAGCACGTACACGAACAATACTTCCGCTGATGCCACATGTATGCCCGGACATTAACTCTTCACATTGTGAGCAGGCCAACAGTCTGGCTTCGTACACTTCATCGTTTACACATTCCATTTTGGGTCTCATGTTGGTTAGAATTCTGGTAATTTGCTCTTCCGATATCGAGATATCTCTTTCACAGCCTTTACAGGTACTTGGCATAGGTATATCTTCCATCGTAAGCTTACCCTCCCCATCAACAATGTCTTAAGTAAATACAGTGAGTCCATGATGCCATAAATGATAACAGTATATTGTTTATTCTGGCTAGCCCTATTTCCGTTCCGACGAAAGGCTGGCAGCCGCCTCAGATACGACCATCGCCAAGTCCTCATTTCCGAACATGGACAGTACCCCTAATACCGTATCCAGCGGAATATCACCCGCTTCTTCACGCGATACAGTCAACTTGCGTACTCGTAGCAGACGCTCGTTACTATCCTGATGCGGATACGCTACACGATATAATTCCTCTGGCTCCAACCCGTGATTGATACACCATTGCGCAAATACAAGGATCATCATATCTTCTTCTTGCTTATAATTTTCAATGATGGCTTCTTCTAGCTGTTTACCACGGTTATCTTCTTCCATTCATTCATTTCTCCTTCAACCTAATTCTTGATGTCTGTCTGGACTGTTAAGATCACGTTCGGACGTTCCATATTAAACACTCAAACGGCTGATCAGTTCGTCAGCCAGCATATGGCTTTCCAATACTTTTCCAGCCCGTACAGCACACTCCTCCGGACGATGAATATGCTCCAGAAAATGATTCACGACTCCGGTGAATCCCCGTCTTTCCAAAATCGTATCCCAGCTTCCAAATGTTTGCGTTAGTGGTGAATGATTTTTTTGCATAAAAACAGCCTGTTCCATATTTATTACTTCAACAGACCGTCCTGCCCCGTGAAGCTCCAGCTTCTCTATGTCAGCCCCTGCCTGTCTACTCATACTGTAGCTTCCGGTAGCATTCCCCAAACGTACGGTCCCGAACGCAGCATCCATATATCCATCACTCGTCGTATTCATACTACTATGCAGCAGCTCATAATCATCGCCACCCAACCACAAAAGCAAATCAAGCATGTGAATTAAATCATCATAAACCGTCTGTGCCGCCGGTCTTCGATCATATCCAGTACGGTGTTTAATGGCCGCACATTGACTGAATCCACCTGCTTCCTCTAACCATGCTTTAGCAGCTACATAATGCGGGGCAAAACGTCGATTAAAGCCTACCGCCAGCAGCACGGCCTGCGCTTCCGCAAAAGCGGTCATTTCCAGATTCTGACGAACATCATAGGACAACGGTTTATCCACATACACAGCAATCCCTTTTTCAATACACGCCATAACTAGATCAAAATGAGCTTCGGTCGCGGCATGTATAAATACAGCTTCCGGTTCCCATGCTAGCATCTCCTTCACATCAGTCGTTCCTCTTGGCAACCTATATTGCTCCATAATGGAACTCACCGGCTCCTGTGAACGGTTCATGACACCTACAATGTCTACACCTTGGTGTGCTGCCAGTAACGGTAAGTATACTTTTCGAGCAATACCACCCAGTCCTGCAATAGCTACCCTTGTCTTCGTTTGCTTGTCCATTTCGCTCCCACCTTTAATCACTCATTCATCTGTTGTCTAGTTTACATGGAAGTCTGCTGACAAGCAAAGAAAAGAGACTGCTCCGGGTCCAGTTGGACCTAACAGAACAGCCTCTACGGCATGAATGTTCAGCTTCAGCTAAGTTTACTTAATGTAAGTTAGCTTAGGCGTGCTGCGCTTGCTTTCTTGTTTTTTCACTTTTAATTTTTTTAACACGCATCCCAATGGCTACAACCAGAACCACAACCAGAACCTCAAAGCCGTATTTAATGACCCCGTTCATAAACCAGTGTGCAATCAGCGGTTCCGCCACCACCATTTTGGCGGCAGTGTAAGCCAGTACAGCAGCACCAATCGTAATAACTACTGGGTAACGTTCAGTCAGCTTCAAGATAATCGTACTTCCCCACACCATGATTGGAACGGAGATTGCCAGACCCAGTATAACAAGCAGCATGTTTCCATGAGCTGCTCCCGCAACAGCAAGTACATTGTCGAGGCCCATCATCGTATCCGCGATAATAATCGTGCGGATCGCTGCCCACATTTGATTCGTAGCTGAAATTTCATGTTTTTTCTCTTCGACCAGCAGCTTATAGGCAATATAGATAAGTGCGAGTCCCCCAATCAAACGCAATCCATAAATTTGCAATAAATACGTGACCAGCACTGTAGCAATCACACGAATGATGACCGCTCCGACCGTCCCCCAAATAATGACCTTCTTTTGATTGGCCTTATCAACATTGCGAGCCGCCAAACCGATTACGATGGCATTGTCACCAGCTAGCACCAGATCAATGATAATGATGGATACTAATGCGGTTAAAAACTCAATTGACAAAAAATCCATACGTTTCTCCCACCTTTTTTATTTATTTGTTATACTGTACATAGTTCAGCGCTTTATACTAAAAAAGCGCCATTTCACGGAATCCGGAAACGGCGCTTGACCCAAATTTGGCATCAAAAAAAGACCATTTACCCGGATTCCTAAAATCCTGGCAAAGGTCTCGCTTACAACATTACGTTGCCAATAAAGCCGGGGATTAAAAATCCCGTAATGACGACTTTACTCGTTGAGCTACTCCCCTTTGGGAACTATTCTATTAGTGGCAGTATAGCACACATTATTGGGAATGTGAACCCTATTTTTTTCTGTATAAGCGATAAGCCGAACAGGGATATTGAAAGAGGTATGTAAATGAAAAAATGGCTACTCGTCGCGGCTTATGTTTCGCTGCTTTGCATCGCGTTTATCTACAGATATGATTGGCTCGCCTGGGCGGACAAGCAAACCTCCTTTCCAGTTCTGCTACTGCTCGCATTTTTATTCGCGTTAATACCGTTTGTGCCGTACAAGCTGATTATCGCTTCTATTGCTTATGCCGCAGGCCCCTGGCAAGGTGCTCTGATCTGCTGGCTGGGCACTACCTTGGCTGCGCTGGTCGTTTATAGTGCCGTACGTACCCTGTTCCGTGACAAAGGACGTGCCTATTTGGAGCGGGTTCCCGCATTGGAGCGCTTCAATCGGGTCATGGAGAGGGAGCCTTTTGCTGCTGTGCTGCTGGCTCGCCTGATTCCGGTCATCCCCCAGGCAGCGGTAAATGTATACGCTGGAGTAGCAGGGTTTCCGTTCTGGAGCTTTATCCTAGGTACAGCTATTGGCAAGCTTCCCGCAATTGCGGTGTATGCTTATGCAGGCGGCACCTTTGCAGAACATCCAATCACCGGTTTGCTCATTTTGGTGCTATATACTGCACTGGTGGGCGGCGGCTTTATACTCTACCGAAAAAGGCTTCAACGCGCCAATAGAATATAATGCGATAGTTTGCCACCGTCTCTGTAGGATGTTTCGTTGCGATTTTTGAGGACAGAGCCAGTTACACTGCTGTTTGGTTTCTGACGTTTCGTTGGATTTTGCAAAAATCTCGTATATAATTTAATTGTAAGCTATTTAAATAACAACTAATTAAACATTCTCAGATTGGAGTGACAAATATGAGCACCAACAATCCACACACAGTAGAAAAAGCAACTTTTGCAGGTGGCTGCTTCTGGTGCATGGTTTCCCCTTTTGAGGAATTACCCGGTATTTTGAAGGTTAGATCTGGATACACAGGGGGACATACCGAAAATCCTACCTATGAAGAGGTGTGTTCTGAAACAACGGGGCATGTGGAAGCCGTACAGATTACATTTGACCCACAAGTTTTCCCGTATGAAAAACTGTTGGAGCTATTCTGGCAGCAGATTGATCCGACGGATGAAGGTGGACAATTCCACGATAGGGGTTCATCCTACCAAACGGCTATTTTCTATCATAATGAAGAGCAACGAATCAAGGCAGAAGCGTCTAAAGAAGCTTTGGCTCAAAGTGGCCGCTTCGACAAGCCCATTGCTACACCGATCCTGCCTGCGGCCACTTTTTATGAAGCAGAAGAATATCATCAGGACTATCATAAGAAGAACCCCGCTCATTACAAGCGCTACCGCAAAGGTTCGGGACGTGAAGATTTTATCGAGCAAAATTGGTCCGGCAAGATTGATAAATCCGATCTTAAAGATCGGCTGACGCCTATTCAATACGAAGTAACACAAAAAAACGCGACCGAGCGCCCTTTTCAAAATGAGTTTTGGGATCATGAGGGTGAAGGCATTTACGTGGATATCGTATCAGGAGAGCCTTTGTTCAGTTCATTGGACAAATATGACGCAGGTTGCGGTTGGCCCAGCTTTACCCGTCCGTTGCGCAGCTACAATGTCAAAGAAAAAACTGATCTCAGCCATTTTATGATCCGTACCGAGGTGCGAAGTCGTGAAGCTGACTCCCATTTAGGGCATGTATTCGATGATGGTCCTGGTCCAGATGGTTTGCGTTATTGCATAAATTCCGCCGCGCTCCGCTTTGTGCCTCAAGAAGACTTGGAACGTGAAGGATACGGAGCATATAAGTCATTATTTGAACAGTAAATAGCCATGAAATCATTGGGGCTGACCCGCGATCTATCTTTAATAGATGATCACGGGCCAGCCTTTTTTGGGATGTGGCAGCACATCATTACGTAAGCTAGCCATTTAACTCATTACCCATCCAAGCCAAATGGCTAGCGGTACTAGCAATAGCTGGGCTAATAAAGTACCTGCCAAGCGCGAGATGATCATCCAGCCGTACATGCTGTTCATCCGAGTTAAGGGTAGCTCCCCTCGTAGCGTTTTCTCCGACAGAACCGCCAATCTTGGATCAATTAACAAGGTTAATAATACCGTTGCGACGCCATTGATTAGACCTGACGACATTGACATTGCTGTACCTTGAGCAGGCCACAGGAATGATGCATATAAAGCAGATACTACTCCTGTTGTATAAATCGCAGTGACAGCTATATTCAGAATAATTAGACGCTTAGGTATCGCTCCACTAATCAGTGAAGTAAGCATTGACCAGGTGGGGCGCTTTATGTAGTAGCCTGCATGTTTCCAGCGACTTCGCAGCATTAAATGACGCACCAAAGCCGGAATAGATCCGGTATGCTCCAAATGCACAATCCATCTGGCTGACATGCGTACCACTGTTGGATACAGTAATATAGCAAGCATGGTTCCAACGGTTGCTGCCAGCAGTACCCCATGCATATATAGTTCCAGTCTAATATCCGTTCCGCCCACTTGTGTTGCAGCTTTAGCCTGATCGACCATCCCTCCAAGTAAAGGCCCCTGCGCCATGTTAGAGGTGCGTGAAACCAACAGCAGCATCCCCGCAACGGTTAACGCCAATCCAATCCGACGCGCTCGCAAACCACCAAGTCGAAGAGCATAGGACAAGCTATCTGTAGTATGAATGATGATAGTCAGCAAAAAAACAAAACCCCAGGCAAGCAAATGCTTCACTCCTTTTTCTGGTATTCTGCACACCATTATACGCTTTTTCTCAAGATACATTTTACAATATATTCATTTCTTTGATTTCCGTTTGTTTAAGCCGACAACGGGTAATAAACATAATACATCATCTGTTATAAGGAGTGTGCAACTATGCCTTGGAACAAACATGATTACCCTCCATCCATGAAAAACCTGGAGCCTCGTGTGCGAGAAAAAGCCGTCGATATTGCTAACGCCCTACTCCGTGACGGCTATGAAGAAGGGCGCTCGATTGCGATTGCCACTTCCCAAGCCGAGGAATGGAACGATAATCATCCAGCCGAGCAAGATGAGAAACCGACAAAACATGAAAAACAGCATTCAAGCGAAAATCTGCACAACCATCATCCCGCTTCTTCCGATGCAAAGGAACCCATTCATGTGGTGCCGCACGAGGATCACTGGGCAATCAAAGAAGAGGGACACAACCAGCCCATTTCAACCTTTAAACACAAAAATGAGGCGATTGACGAAGCTCAAAGTTTTGTAGAACGCCAACAGATTTCTGCAATTATTCATGACCGGAATGGACGCATTCATTCAACTTTAAAGCCTTCCTGATAGAAGCTGAATACAGCGAAAGGGTGTTACGTAAGAAGATTTCTCTCCTGACGTAACACCCTTTCCTTATTGACGAAGGCTGTGGACGACCGGCACTGTTTTGGCAACCACCTTTTTAGCGGGAATAGCCGCTGGCAGTACCTTTTTCACAGGTCGGTGCAGTTGGAACGTGGTCGTCCATGTAATTATTTTTCCGGCAAGCCACACAGCCAGTATTGTAAACATTGTTTCCTTCATAGGCAGATACAACAATGATAATCCCAGTACGATGATGTCACTGACAATAAACACGTTGCCGATTTTCCACCCGCGCCACTCACTGATCAGCAGAGATAAGATATCATCGCCCCCGGTTGCTCCACCGAATCGCAGTACGATTCCGGCTCCCAAACCTGTAAGCACCCCACAAAGTAGAGCAGCTATCAGCAGATTTCCATGTAGATCTATAACCAGAGTCGAATACTTCTCAAATCCTGCATAAAACAGTGAAAAAGCGACGGCTCCGATTAACGCAAGCAGCATAAATCTTCTGCCCTTCAGTACCCATGCCAGCAATATGACGGGAATATCAAGCAACAACATACTCCATGCTGGAGATATGCCAAATGCGTAATGTCCCAGCAGGGCCAAGCCTGCAAAGCCGCCTTCTGACAAATGATTTTGAGCATTAATGTGATAGTACGTAAAAGCTAAAATGCATGTTCCGAGCAACATGACAGCAATCTGTCTCAATGCTCCATTGTTCACGATAGATTCGTAAGTTTTCCTCATACAGGCTCCCTCGGTTTCTCGTAAGTTTGATGTGGATGAACCCACTCTTACGGAAGCTACCGGGTAAGATGTGCCTGGAGGACTTGGTCCTTCGCATGTACAATCCCCTCTTCCGCAGAGTTGGCTTTCGCAACTTGACGTTACTCCGCGGAAAAGCTAAGTATAAGACAGATCAAATCGTTTCCAAATCGTCCTTTGGGGAAGTATCCTTCGGGGACACATGGTATCCTGATCCTTTCTTTTGTGGAATAAAACTCCGACATTTCTGTGGTGCATATAATTCTATAATTTATTATACCACACCTTGTCACCTGCTAAACAGCTTGCTTTTTTGCTGCACCATATTTTATTTTATGTGTGAGCATGCTTTATTGTATGTGCGAATTAACGCATTATACCGAAGGTTTGGCGAATGCACATTTAATATAATAACCAAAGCGTATTTTATTTCTGTTTAGATTATTATTCACTTAATTTGGCGGTTCTACGCTGGTTGGCCATAAACACGCCTCCAAGTATAAGGACCAGCCCGGTCAGAACGTTCCAGCCGATATGTTCATTCAGGAGCAAAAAGCCCCATACGATGGCACTTACTGGTACAAAATACGTCACCGAAGAAGCAAATTCCGCACTCCCCCGCAAAATCATGTAGTTGAACAAAATATATGCTACTCCTGATCCCAAAACTCCCAGTCCTATAAGAGAACCCAATACACCTGGGTCAGAAACAATCGACAAATCAGGTCTCTCCACAATTGCCATCATAATGCCACCCCCTACCGCAGCACCAAACAGTGTCGAAAAAGTAGCCTGATACATGGAAAGATTGGAGAGAAAACGTTTGGAGAGCTGTGTTCCAAATCCGTAGCAGAGAGTCGCAAGCAGCATACATCCAAAACCCACAGGATCAACAGAAATAATAGATGCAGGATTAATACCCAATAAAATAATGATTCCTACAAAAGCGAGACCCATTCCTAACCACTGCATTCGATGAAAAATAGCCCCGAAAAAAACAAGCCCCACCAACATGGTCCATATTGGCGTGGTGGCATTCAATACAGAAGCCATGCTGCTAGCTATTCTGGTCTCGCTAAAACCGATCAGTGTCCATGGCAAAACCATGTTGACCAAAGCTACCAGAACAACCGATTTCCACGGAATGCTTTTGATTTCAAACGGCCTGCGCATAAGTAGCATTAATAAGACGATAAAAATAAATCCAAAGCTGGATCTGAGAAATACAATCGTCCACGGCCCTACTTGATGTAGCAACAACACCTTGATAAACATAAACGAACCGCCCCAAATGAGGCTCAACAATAATAAAGCTGCATATAACGAACGTGACAATATGTATACCTTCTTTCTCCACTTTCTTAAGTTAAATAGTAAAGGCTGACCGCAGCCAGAACGATCTCTCCTTTTATGTAAGTTTTTATCCAATAGCTTAACATAAACTCTGTTTGACTGTCATTGGCGATAAACGCATGAATTCTTTACACAATGGCACATAGGATATCGCTCCCTACCACTTTTCCAATAATTGATGATTGCTTTAGTGATGGAAAAATTCCTATGATGAGGGAGGTATAAACAGAACATACGTTCTATATACTGATTATATATTGTATTCTTACTCGGAGTAAAGGAGATTTTTATGCCAAACCAAAAGACACTAAACCACAAGAATAAAGCTCCTTTGCCTTCTGAAGAAGACGCAGGGCTGATCAAGATCTGTGTACTTCTAACTCTTGTGCTGGATGTGCTGGAACGAGACATTCGTATTATAAATACCTCTCCTCTAAAAATGCCCGATTTGTATGTTCGTAGCCTGACTGGAGTACAACAGCGCGTAGCTGTTCAATTAGCAGAGACAAAGGCGCGAATGAAAACACTAGGGGTTAAAATATACAGCGAAATCCGAAATCATGAAGGCGTAGAGGTTTTGTATGTATGCCGCGGCTATCAAAGGCGTTTTTTCATGCTTTCATCCTTTGCCCGCAGCGAGGTCCGACGGAAACTGGGACATTATCTGGGAATTGACCCCACCCAAGATTAAGCCCCCTTGTAATCTCGTCTCTAGTTCTTGCACGATTAATTTTCATTCCCTGCAAAATAACCAACCCACCTCCCATTTATCAACCTAAATTAAATTCTAGTATAAAACTATTGCGTTACGTGAAGTGAAGGTGATTCGAGAATGGATAAGTCACCATATCATGGATAAACTCAATCCATTTGACTCACATTATGCCTATCTCATCCAAAAAGGAGGTGCTCTCTTGGCTGGACATGACGCAGCTTCCGTTGAATTAAGTAGGAATGTTTCCTTTATTGAGCAAGCCCTTTTTTATACGGATGATTTAAAAAAGCAGGCGATTTCCGTTGACGGCAAAGACGGTATGCTGCTCTATATTGATTCGCTCGTAGATCAGGAGATGATTCAAACTCATATCCTGAGTGCCTTATATGAGAAAACCGATGCAGTCTCTCATCAAATGTTCACCACCTTAAGCAGTCAAAAAGACACCGACCTTCAAAATGCTGCTGATTCGCTTATTCAGGGATATTGCATTTTTATGATAAATGGAGCGGAAGGATTTTTTTATCCTTTCTTCCGAAAAAACGTATGCTCGCAGTACGGACGAACCAGAAAACGAAGGGATTATTCGCGGACCGCACAATGGATTCATTGAGCAGTTATCCATCAATCTGAATCTGATTCGCAAACAAATTGTCACACCGTCACTGGTTGTACGCTACTTTTATGTGGGATCTAAAACCCGGACTAAAATCGCTATTGTCTATGTTCAAGACTTGGCTAATCCTGAGCTAGTGGAAGCAGTGAAAACGAGAATTAAAGCGATCTCCTCCGATATGGTGCTCCCCCCCGGTTTTATTCAAGAGTTTATTGAGGACAACCCTTTTTCCCTCTTCCCTCAACAGCTCAGCACGGAACGACCGGATCGTGTGACCGCTAATCTAATGGAGGGATGGATAGCGATTTTGGCTGAAGGTAGCCCAACTGCTCTAATAGCTCCCGTCTCTTTTTTTGCATTTTACCAAAGCCCAGATGATTATCACGGCCGTTGGATTATTAGTTCATTTCTAAGAACGATTCGAATGATGAGCTTTTTGATCGCTTTTACGCTACCTGCCATTTACATTGCGACGATTGCTTTTCATCCAGCTATTTTGCCATTAGAGCTGGCGCATACCATCAAAAAATCACTGGAAAACGTTCCATTCCCAGCGATTGTGGAGGCTATGCTGCTTGAATTGATCTTTGAGGTGCTACGAGAAGCCGGGGTTCGTCTACCCAGTCGGGTTGGTCAAACTATTGGAATCGTTGGCGGTCTCGTCATCGGAGATGCTATCGTTCGGGCTGGTCTCGTGTCGTATACGATGATCATCGTCGTCTCGTTAACAGCCATTTCTTCTTTTTTAGTGCCTTCTCATGAAATGAGCTCAGCGGTTCGTATCCTTCGTTTTCCGATGATGATTGCTGCAGCCTTGTTTGGATACATTGGCATTGCTTTCGGTTTACTTTTTCTTACCATCCACCTTTGCAAGCTGGAGACCTTTGGTACGCCCTACTTTGCTCCTCTTGCACCATTCCGGCTCGGTGATATGAAAGATGTTTTTATCCGCTTTCCGATTTGGACATTCCATCAGCGACCATATGATTCCCAAGCCCAAAAATTGAAGCAGCAGAACGACTCTAGGAGCTGGAAAAGACGTGAATAAAGAAAGTACCATTGCATCGGGTCAACTGTTTTTTCTCATCATTAAGTTTGAGATTGGCGTAGATATTTTGTCACTTCCCTATCAGATGCACCTTTCAGCTAAAGGAGGGGGTTGGATATCTGTCATTATTGGTGGCCTTTTGATTCAACTCATTATTTTGATGTGCTGGCTCCTGCTAAGACGTTTTCCCTCCTCTTCGATTTATCAAATATTAACCCAGATTACTGGTTGCTGGATTGGAAAAGCATTGACTGTGGCTTACATTGCTTACTATCTGCTCATGGGTACCTCGGTTCTTGTGAACGCTTATGACGTCATTAATCGCTGGATGCTGCAATATACTCCCCGTTGGGCTATACTTGCCCTGTTTTTGTTCAGTAGCATATATCTGGTTCGCGAAAATTTAAGAACGATTGCCCGAGTACTTGTTTTAATTTCATTTCTGATTTTTCCCATGATGCTGTTAATTAGCTATGGTATAAAGCAGTCCAACCCGCTTTATCTGCTACCTCTGACTGAGGCGGGATGGCCCCGTATTATTGTCGGTTCAAAAGAAACGCTCCTAGCGATGTTTGGTTTTGAGTTCATTCTTGTCGTCTTTCCCATGGTTGAGGGCAAAAGTACAAGCAAGCTCAAGTCAATTCTGGCAGCTAACGCGATCGTGGTACTATTGTATTGTTTTACCGTATTTACCTGTACAACCGTATTCAGTCCCCAACAGCTTGAATTAATGCCGGAGCCAGTCATTTATTTGCTCAGATCCATTCCACTGGGGACGATGGATCGGGTCGATTTTATTTTTCTGCCGATTTGGCTCATTTCGATCTTTGGCGCTATAAGTGGATATTATTATGCGGCGTCTTACGGAATAAGCTATCTATTCAAGCAAAAAAGTCACAAAAAGGCGGTTCCCTTTGTTGTGCTCGCCTCATGTTGTATTGCCTATTTGCCTCAACGAAGAGAAGATTTCGAGCTTATTGGTTCCATAGCCAATAATTCTGCTTATATTTTCCTAATTGTGTTCCCTTTTCTGCTGCTGATCCTATCCTATCTCTTCAAAAAAAAGGAGGGACCTGAAACATGAAAAAAAAGAGCAGAGCGCTTGGAATGCTAACTCTACTCATTTTTATAACAGGCTGCTGGGATCAGGACAATTTGAAGGATGCCCGATTGGCAAATGCATCGGCTTATGATCTCACTCCTGAAGGCATGTTGTTGCAAACGCTAGAGGTTGTAGACGATTCTCAAAGCAATCAAGGTAAAAGCACCAATGAAATTCACTCAGGCACCGGCCATTCCGTTCGGCAAAGTACAGACAAAATCCGAGCCAAAGTAACCGGGGATATCCGCTTTTTCAAATACGGAGTTATTCTGTATGGTACAAGCTTGGCCCGAAAAGATTTATATCCCTATCTGGATGTGCTGTATCGTGAGCCTGACCATCCGACTTCCCATGTCAAGGTAGCTATTGTAGATGGATTAGCTGGGGAAATAATAGATCAAAAAAGCATAGGTAGCCTCTTGATTGGCGAATTTATAACCAAAAAAATCAGAAGCCTTGAGGAAATGTGTATGTTCCCGGAAATGACACTGGAGACACTGCTCCCCCCAATGCTTGATCCGGGTCAAGATTTTGTACTCCCCTATCTTTCCAAAGAAGGAGAAGATATTACAGCACGTGGAATTGCCTTATTTCACGGACAAAAATTCACAGGAAGCCTAAGTAGTGAGCAAGGTGTTTTATATGTCTTAATGACTGGAAAGTGGAAAAATACAGCTCGCTTTGTAAAAAGGATACATCCCGGACCTGTCGGTGATGTGCAAAACTTTATTACGTATCAGGCTAAAATCCAGAATGTCAAACGTAGCCTTAAAGTGAACGTTCAGCGCGATGGACAAATTGATGTGGAGCTTAACCTAAAATTGCCTGTCGATATTGTTGAATATGCACGAAACCATCTTCAAGATAAAGCTAACGTACAGCGTCTGAACCGTCAACTTTCCGAAATCATGACCCAGGATGCGGAACAAATTATCCGTACACTTCAGGAAAATGGATGTGATGCCTTTGGCGTAGGCAGACAGTTGATCGCTCATTATCCAGCAGTATGGAAAAGTGTAGATTGGAATAAAGAATACCCCAATATCCATTTTCATCCGCAGGTCACTGTAGACATTGTCGGGAACGGCATTTTAAACTAGGCCGTTCCTGCCGTTTAGTTTTTGGGTTGATCAGATATTATTTCAGGATAAATAACTTCGTCAGATTTGGTTTTTGGAGTCTCACTCTGGCTTTGTGATTCAGAAGGAGTCACCTGCTCGTTCTCAACAGAAGGTTGCGGAGTATCTGTAGATGGCAAATCTTTATTCTCATCAGGCATATCTATCTCTGTGTCTGCGTCAGGAACAGTAGGATCCGTTTCCTCTGGTGGAATTTTCTCTTGATCTATTGCAGGTACCTCAACCTCTGGGACTTCTTTTTCCTTGATATCTGGTTTAGATGGGACCACTGGTCTAGCAGAACGCGGAAGCTGTTCTCTTCCAACTTCGGTAGGCACATACTTTTGATTAAACCAGTCAGTCACGAGTTGACCCGATTGACGGGAATAACGCCCTGGCAGCTTACCTGTAAGGCTAGAAACCGTAACTCTTACAACACCTTCCGGCCGTATAAAGTGCTTATTCTTAAAAAGCTCAGGCTGGTCCTTGACCGCCTCATTCATGATCAGTGCCCACACTGACTGTGCTCTGGAATGGCCTTCTTGAGATAATGTATTAACCTGTTGGCGGTAACCAGCCCAGACGCCTAGTGTAACGTCAGGTGTGTACCCCATAAACCACACATCACCAAAGTTTTGTGTCGTACCGGTTTTACCGGCGATATCAATGGCACCATAGCTTTTAAAAGCATTTTGCAGGCGTTTGCCGGTTCCCCTCGGATCTGATATAACCGTTTTGAGCATATCCGTCATCAAAAATGCGGTTTGCTGCGAATATACACGCTTCGTCTGCGGTTTAAATTCATATACGATCTTCCCGTTGGCATCCGTAATTTTGCTGATCAGATGAGGTGCATTATATACACCCATATTGGGAATCGTTCCATATGCTGCGGTCAGTTCCTCGACGGATACCCCTTTGCTTAGTCCACCCAAAACCCCTGTCTGAGCATGTTCATCCTGCGGCTGAATCGTCGTAATTCCAAGAGAACGCACAAAATTCCAAGCATTTGGAATTTTAACTTCATATAGGAACAGCCTCAGCGCAGGGATGTTGATTGACCGATTGAGTGCTTCACGGGCTGTCATAAGCCCCTCGTACCGTCTGTTATAATTTTTAGGAATATGATAACCTTTACGCCCGTCTTTCAATATGATTTGTGAATCATCAATAAGACCGGCTGGCTGAGTGTAGCCCTTTTCCAAAGCAGGTAAATAAGCAGCAATAGGCTTCATGGCAGAACCGGGCTGACGTGTCATTTGAGTTGCATAGTTCATTTGCTCGGTATTAAAATCCCTGCCCTCGATCATACCGAGTATAGCCCCTGTTTTATGATCAATCATGATTGCTGCAATCTGCTCTAATCCCTTCTTCTTGCTGTATGGAGAAAAATTTTGTGGATTGGCTGCAATCTGCCGCATATTGTTATAAATTTTCTTATTTATCGTTGTATAAATTCGATAGCCGGACCGTTGCAACTCTTCTCGCGTATTTTGAAGAAGCTCGGCATGCTCAGGCTTGGAAATCTCGGCTGCCGTGATATCGGGATTTTGCTGGAGCGCTAACAATTGGGCGGCTTCCCGCTCTGTCTCCAGCATCAAATAAGGGAATGTGTTATAACTTTTTTCGCGATGTGGCGCAAGAGTGGCTTTCACATCAAATTGAAGCGCCTCGTTATATTCGGATAGCGTAAGTTTACCTGTTGCCAGCATTCTTCCCAACACGACACGTTGGCGCTCCATCGCTTTATTGAAGCCTTCTTCATCGAAGTTCCCTTTACCATCAAAAGCGGAATAAACAGATGGCAGTTGCGGGAGACCTGCCAAATAAGCCGCCTGAGCAATATGAAGCTTATGTAGATCACTTACATTGAAAATCCCTAACGAAGCAGACTTGATTCCATATAAATTGTAACCAGCGGAACCATTACCAAAAGGCATTTTGTTTAAGTAAGCCGTTAATATTTTATCCTTGCCCATAAACCGCTCCATACGCAGTGCCAGCAGCATTTCCTTCACCTTGCGACTGTCCGTCTTATCCAGACTGAGAAAAACCCTTCGGGCTACCTGCTGCGTCAGTGTGCTGCCGCCTGTTTGGCGGTTTTCATTCAAAAGCTTCTGCTTAACGGCACGAGCTGTTCCCTTTAAATCCACACCACGATGCTCATAAAATTGGCTGTCTTCCGTTGAAATGAGGGCGTCCACAATAGACTGAGGAACATCCTTCAGATCAACGAGCTGTCGATCCTCCTCCATGCGCATTCTTCCAACCGGAGTTACCTGATCATTAAAAAATACAAAGCTGGTCAGAGCGTTCTCATTTACCTTTTCATATATCAACTGACGTGATCGTACAGGTTCATCATGAACCAGTGCCGCCACATAACCGGATATAAGACCTCCAGCAAACAGCACTCCAAGTACACCCGCAAACGAGAACCACTTGATATTAATCAGCAAAACTCTGCCAAAAATACGCCACCTACTGCGTTTTTGAGATGATGGTCGACGTTTTGGGTTCATAAAAATGGTTTTCTCCCCTCAATATTCATTCATTTCCACTTGTTTTTGCTCAAGATATTATGATACGCCATGTTAGGTTTTCCGTAAACTGTAACGTTCCAAAAAATACATTTGTATTAAGAACACTTGTTCTGTATATAATACTACTATAAGAGTATACATTCAAGAATATTTTGGAAGGATGATCCACACATATCAGGAGAGGAGGTCGGATTTTTGAAGGAACGCAGAAATAGAACCATATTCTTATCGGACTGCCAAAGTTTTTATACCAGCATCGAAAAAGCAGATGATCCCAAATACCAACATAAGCCACTCGTTGTGGCCGGTGACCCTGCACTTCGTTCAGGCATTATTTTAGCTGCGTGTCCGCTGGCCAAAAAATACGGTATATCTACAGCAGAACGTCTGGGAGAAGCGGTGAAAAAATGTCCTGACCTTATCATTGTACGCCCACGCATGCAGCATTATATCGATGTCTCATTAAAAATAACAGAAATCTATAATGAATATACGGATTTGGTTGAGGTTTTCAGCATTGATGAACAGTTTCTGGATATGAGCGGAAGCCTCTCCCTGTTCGGGGATCCGGTGAGTATTGCAAGTGAAATTCAGCAAAAGGTACTGGCACAAACAGGAGTATGGATTCGAATTGGCATCGGCTCCAACAAAATGCTAGCTAAAACCGCAACAGATATATGGGCTAAAAAAAATGACAGTGGCATTTTCTTGTTGCCTACATCCGATATTGCAGCATTGCTGTGGCCTCAGCCAGTACGGCTTATGTTCGGCATCGGTTCGCGCATGGAATGGCATTTGGAGAAGCTTGGACTACACACCATTGGAGATATCGCACGTACTCCCTTACCCCGGCTACAGGACAGATTCCGGTCTCATTTCGGCAAGCAGTCCGATATTCAGGCAGAGGTGATATGGCGAACTGCTAACGGGATCGATCACAGCCCGGTCAAGCCGGAAACATTTAATACACCTCCCAAATCCATCGGTCATATGATGACTCTTCCCCGCGACTATCTCCAGCCTGCGGAAGTGGAAACCATCCTGCTTGAACTAACAGAGGAGGTGTGTCGGGACGCCCGCCGCAAAGGATATATGGGCTCGGTTGTGACTGTTCATTGTATATGCAGTCCCTACGAGGCACCAACCGGATTCTCCCGACAAATGAAGATACCCGATCCTACAAACCATACCCAAAAGGTATATGAAACCGTTAAAAAAATCTTTTATACTTTTTGGAATCATATGCCCGTGAAGCGCGCAGGGGTTACTTTAAGCGGATTGGTGGATGATCAACTGTATCAGCTGGATTTTTTTGAGGATCAGGAGCGATCCCGTGCTTTGGAAAAGGTGACGGACACTTTAAAGGATCGGTACGGTCAGTCCATCATCATGCGCGCATCGTCGTTAACAGATGCCGGACAGGCCATGGAACGGTCTATCAAAATTGGCGGTCATTACAAATAAAGGTCTCATGATAAGCACACACTAGCTATTGCCCGGGGAATGAACTAATACAAACCAAAAAGGATCGCCTGATATCAGGCAATCCTTTTTTCATCTGTGCTTCACAAAAAAACATGGAGAGCGCTTTGAAGCACCTCTTCAAAAGCAATCAACGGAACATTCCCCACAGCTTGATTAGATGGAATGTATTGGACGGATCAATTTTTTGTGCCAATACGAAGGCGGTCAATTGCTCCTCCTGCGCAGCCGTCAAACGCTCGTTTAAAATAGCAGAAGTGGACTTCACAAGATGACGCACCTTAGCTTTATTTTGCAGGTCCGCTTTAGTCACACCTTCAATCTGCTGCTTAACCCGCTCCTTGAGCGCACGATTCTTCATTTTCAACTTAATCCGCTCCACCAGTTGCGGACTAATTCCATATTGCTGATAGCTCAATGTTGCCACACCTCCCATATCATTCGGTCATTCCCAAATATATGACGGCCAGCCTGTCCATTGTGCCTATCTGTTTAAAACGTTTAGAACAACCTCATGATTCATGGTGGATTAGTCGATGAGATCCCCCTGGAAAATCTGTTCTTTTTGCAAATAACCGCGCAGTGCTTCATACTGCGGAGATGTCCAAAAGGACGAATCCTTGATCAGATCGGTTGCATCCTCCCGCGCCTTTTCCAGCACCTCAAAATCCGCTACCATATCTGCTAAACGAAACTCGGGTAGCCCACTCTGCTTGGTGCCAAAAAAGTCACCCGGCCCTCTCAAATCCAGATCGCGTCTAGCCACCTCAAAACCATCGTCCGTATCGGTCATAACCTTCATCCGCTCCTGACCAACCTCCGACTTAGGATCAGCGATCAGTACACAATACGAGGCATGTGCTCCCCGTCCAACTCGTCCACGTAATTGATGTAACTGGGATAATCCAAAACGATCCGCATCCATAATGATCATTAGCGTCGCATTTGGGACGTCTACCCCCACCTCCACAACCGTCGTTGAAACGAGCAACTGAACCTCATTCGCATAGAAAGAACGCATAACTTCTTCCTTTTCTGCGGGAGTCATTCGTCCATGTAATAGCCCAACGCGGTAATGTGGAAAAGCCTGTTGCATTTGAATATGCAAATCGATGGCATTCTGTACGTCCAGCTTCTCCGACTCTTCAATCAACGGGCAAATCAGATAAGCCTGCCGTCCCTGATCTACCTCGCGGGAAATAAAACCAAGTACCCGATCCATCAGTTCGTGCTTCACCCAATAGGTGGAAATTGGAATACGCCCCTTCGGCCGCTCTGACAACGTAGAAACATCCATATCGCCAAACGCAGTGATGGCCAGCGTACGGGGGATCGGTGTGGCCGTCATCGTCAGCACATCGGGATTATAGCCTTTGCGACGCAGTACACTACGCTGATTCACTCCGAATCTATGCTGCTCATCCGTTACAACAAGCCCAAGCTGGTGAAAATATACATCCTCCTGAATGAGAGCATGGGTGCCTACTACAATGTCCAGCAGACCCATTTGGAGAGCAGCTAGCAGCTCCTTACGCTTCTTCCCGGTTGTACTCCCAGTCAGTAGGCCCACACTGATTCCAAAGGGCTCAAACAGCTTGTGAAGCGATCGCATGTGCTGCTCGGCCAATATTTCGGTTGGCACCATCAGCGCTCCCTGAAAACCGGAACGTACTGTGGCAAATAAACCGATGGCAGCAACAACTGTTTTACCTGACCCAACATCTCCCTGAAGCAGACGGTTCATACAATAAGGTGAGCGTAGATCGTGCAGTATTTCAAGCTCTACCTTCTTCTGTGCATCCGTTAATTCAAAAGGCAAAGCCCTTACAAATTCACGAATCGTGGCGTTATCCACGGTATGTACCACCCCGTCCGCTCGACCACGATTTAGCGCCCGGAATGCCTGCATTTTCAGCTGAAATAAAAATAGCTCCTCATACACCATCCGCCGACGAGCCTCTTGCCCCTCGCGGTTGTCCTGAGGCTGGTGTATACCTGCAATAGCCTGCTTGCGCGGCATCATACTATATTTACGCACAAGCAACTCAGGCAATATTTCGGGGATCATTTCACCAAACTGCTGGAGTGTCTGGCTCATTGTTTTTCGCATCCAGCTTTGCGTAATCTTGCCGCCTATAGAGTACACCGGTTGAAGTGTCCCCGAGCGGGCTACTCCTTTATCAGGAAACTCAGAATCTGCAACAGTCATCTGCATCCGTTTGAGATCCCATTTACCAGTCACCACAATTTCACGACCTGAGGTTAGCTGCTCCTTCATGAAATGCCGATTAAACCACGTCGCGGTAAACATCCAATCCTCGGCCATCAATTTACAAGTCAACCTTGATTTGCGCCCGTAACGCTGAAGCACCGGAATGCCCATAATTTTGGCCTGTACTGTAATCTTATCTCCATCCTTCACTTCGCTTAGCGAGCGCAGTCGGTAATCTTCATACCGAAACGGATAATATTCCAGCATGTCCTGTACGTTAGAAATGCCAAAAGCGTGAAGCTCTCCCTCTTTGAGAGCACTCACGCCATGTATTTGTTTTAAAGGTATTTGATCCAATTGCAGCATATTACCTCTCATCTCCGGCCGGCCATACAAAAATGCCAATCGTTCCTGGCCCTACATGGGTCCCAATCACAGCGCCAAGTTCAGTATATATTCGATCTCCCAGCTCAAAATGCTCTGCCAGCTGAGCCACGAACGCTTCTGCCGCTGAGCGATCTGCCGTATGACCCACAGCAATATTAATTTTTTGGCCTTTTAAATCCCGCTCCAGTAGTTCAATTATACGTGCTGTCGCTTTTTTATGCCCTCTCGCCTTATCAACCGAATAAATAGTGCCTTCTTTGTCAATCGAAAGAATCGGTTTAATGTTAAGTAACGTACCAACCATTGCCGCTGCCTTGCCAATACGTCCGCCTTTTTGTAAGTATTCCAGGGTATCCACCAGGAAATACAAACGACGGCGCTCCCCACGACGTTCCACAGCCCGAACAATATCAGCCGGGGAGTGCCCGGCAGCCGCCAGCTCTGCCGCATAAACCACTAGCATGCCGTATCCGTATGAAGCTGATTTGGAATCCACCACAGTCACTCTATGTTCATGCTTCTCCAGCATGGATTTGCCCAGCAGAGCAGACTGATACGTTCCGCTCACACCCGAGGATAAATGGATAGAGATAACCTGGCTCTCGGGGTATTGCTCCAACAGCGTCGTGTATGTCTCCAAAAAACGGGCTGGTGAAGGCTGTGATGTCGTAGGTAGCTCATCAGCCCGTACTAGTTCGCTGTAAAACTGCGACGCTGACATCTCAATGCCGTCCAGGTAAGCTGTGCTGCCGAACATCACTGTCAATGGTACAACAACTATACCGAGACGGTCTGCTAATTCCGGTGGAATATCAGCCGTGCTATCCGTCAAAATGATGGTACTGCTCATCAGTCAGACCTCCTTTTGTTGTGGACTTCCATGGGCGTGCTAAAGCACATCAGGTTTCCACTGAGAACAAATAAGGATAAATCGGCTGACCACCTTCATGAACTTCCACTTCAGCATCCGCATAATTTTCTTTAAGCCATGCAACAAGCTGATCTGTGTCTTCTTGATTCGCGTCTGAACCTGTGAGAATCGTAACAATTTCATCGCCATTCACCAGCATTTTCGCTAGCAAAAGACGGGACGTTGCCATTAAGTGTTCCTCGGTCGCTACAATTTTGGAATCCTGAATACCGATGTAATGCCCGGCTGTAATATGCAGGTCATCCAGTGTCGTATCCCGTACCGCGTAGGTCACTTGCCCAGACTTCACCCGGGTGACTGCGTCACGCATATTGTCCTGATTCACCTCAAAAGCCTCTTCCTCCTGGAAGGCAAATGCTGCCGCAATGCCCTGAGGAATTGTTTTGCTCGGAATAACCGACACCATACGTTCCATCTCTAGCAGTTCACGTGCTTGTTCTGCCGCCAAAATAATATTGGAATTATTCGGAAGAATAAAAATATGTTGAGCCGCAATCGAGCGCGCCGCATTAACGAAGTCCTCTGTGCTCGGATTCATTGTCTGGCCGCCAGAAAGGACAACATCGACGCCTAAACTTCTGAAAATATCAGCAATTCCTTCACCGGAAGCCACAGCTATAAAACCAAAGGATGCCAGTTCATGAGCAGGGGGCTCAGACGGCTCTTCCTCACGTGCAGGCTCTGTTGGTATTTCAGCAAACCACTCAGGCTCAGGAGCAACATCCATACCCGCAGACAACAAATCACGATGCTGCTCGCGCATATTTAAAATACGAATCTGTGTAATTTCTCCGTAGCGCAGTGCCAAATTCAGCACTTCACCAGGAGCCTTAGAATGCACGTGAACCTTGATGACATCATCGTCTGAAATTACGATAATAGAATCACCATCTACTGCTAACGCTTTCCGGAAGGCTTCCTCATCAAAATCGGTACCTTGCGCTTCGCCCAATTGTCGATTAATAAAAAACTCCATATCATACAAAAATTCAATATTATCCGTTTCGAGCTTCGCTTGCGCAGAAATCGGCGCATCTGGGGAAGGAACAACTGCAGTAGCAGTAGGTCTCTCCGATACGTGAGGAGCAAAAACCGTGCGTACATTATCACTTTTTGCAGTTGAAGACGTCACCAAGCCGCTTCCAAGATACTGCATAAAACCTTCATAAATGTACACAAGACCTTGCCCACCCGAATCTACAACTCCTACTTGCTTCAATACAGGGAGCATGTCCTGCGTCATGGCAAGCGTTTCCTTCGCTTTGGCAAGCACTTCTTCCATCAGTTCCGTGATGTCGTTCGTCCGGCGCGAGAAAAACACAGCATGCCTGGCCGCTTCCTTCGCCACGGTAAGAATTGTACCCTCCACCGGCTTAACAACCGCCTTGTAGGCCGCATCCACCCCGCTCTGCAATGCCGATGCGAACTGAAGGGTATTCAATTCCTCGTATGGGGCAGCGTAACGGCTGAAGCCACGAAACAACTGAGACAGGATAACCCCTGAATTGCCGCGGGCTCCCATCAGCAAACCTTTGGATAATATGCCGGACATGACACCGATGGAGGAAGAGTCCCCCCTCTTTAATTCCGTTACGCCCGCGCTCATCGTCAAATTCATGTTGGTTCCCGTATCACCGTCTGGCACTGGGAATACATTTAGTGAATTGACATGTTCCGCATGCTGCTGTAATTGTTCCGCCCCGGCTAAAACCATTGCGGTAAAATCTGTTCCATTCAAAGAACGATTACTCAAGAGAATTCCCCTTCCTAGCTTAATACACTTGTTTTACTATCAACCTTCACAACACCTTATTCAACTGTGCGTACAGGTTCAATTGAATTATACTAAAGCCAGACGACGAATACGAATATCACACTTTCGTAAGCTTTTGTACTCACGTCTGGTCGTTCTTCTACAGGTCATATAAAATGAAAAACCAGTCAACTGCCTAACAATAAATCATCGGCTGGAATGATGACTATAGTCCCGCCTCTGAACTGCCGGCATGACTGGAATAAGAATTCACATTCCATTTTAATACAAAATAATCGCAGCAATAACTATCCCATATTGTACTATAATGCGAAAGAGAAATAAATAAAGTTTTTGAATCAGTTGACGGAGCTTTTTTGACTATGATATTATATTTAAGTATTGTTTTGTTCAGGTTAGTGACTTACAAAGTCCGGCTGACCCAGTCGGCCTGAAGAGAGACCCGTTCCATATGGAATTTGGTTATTTTCAGAATAGGAGGTGGAATCATGTCTCGTAAATGTTCTGTAACAGGCAAAAAGCCTGGCAGCGGTAACCACGTATCTCACGCTAACAACCGTAATCGCCGTACTTGGGGCGTCAACGTACAAAAAGTTCGCATTCTCGTTAACGGTAAACCGAAACGCGTTTATGTCAGCACTCGTGCATTGAAAGCCGGTAAAGTGACTCGCGTGTAGTCGTAAAAAAATATCGTTATAAACAAAAGGCACCTCGTTTTAAACGGGTGCTTTTTTGGTTATTCGAAAGTAATATCCATCTGGTTCAGGAGAACAAAATGTCAGGCACCTTCCCGTGCGTTCCTATCTTTTACTGCCGAGCTACCTATCTGTTGTGCCCGGGAAGCATGCCCTGTGTACCTCCAGCTTTCATCCTACATCCTGTGTTTACATTACGTTGAATTCAGTTTTTCTGGAATGTATTCAAAATGGCTTTAACGAATCCACCCAGAAATTTTGGCAGCTTGATTGTGTAAAACTTCATGCCTCACCCTCCCCATCATCCTCCTGCATCCGTTCTCTGTAGTTTATGCAACCTGTCAAGGGTTGTTGCCCCACAAAAAAAAGGCTACATGAGAATCCCGCTCATGTAACCATATTTATGCACAACCATCCCAGGCTATACCATCAGACAAGTCCGCGAATATAGAGATATGCTGAGAGTATGAAAATAAACAGGATATAATAAAGTACGCTGCACACTACAAAACCTATTCGTAAACCACGCCGTTCATTTTTCCGAAAATAAAACAGTACAATTAGAACAGCCAAAAGTGAAAGAACAGCATTCCAAGGAGCCTTCACTAGCGAGAAACAGCTAAGGGTCAACCCCGTCGCCATGCTCGCTACAGTCATCCACAATGCTTCGGTCAGCTTCACTTGGACAAACGTGCTGCACTGTCCCGAATCGCAGCTATAGCCGCAGCGCGGTCTGTTCTGCCAAATACCGCACTCCCAGCCACCAGCACGTCAGCCCCCGCTTCAAATACGGCTGGTGCCGTCTCCTCCGCAATACCTCCGTCTACCTCGATATGTACGTCTGGACGACCCAGTTCGTTCAACCAAGCACGGATTTGTCTGATTTTATTTAACGTCTCTGGAATGAAGGACTGACCTCCAAAGCCAGGATTGACCGTCATCACCAGAATCATATCCACATTTGGCAGCACTTCCTTGATCGCGTATGGTGAAGTACCCGGATTGAGAGCCACTCCAGCCAGAGCGCCTTGCTGCTTGATCAAGTGAAGGACACCATGCAAATGAACACAGGCCTCAGCATGAACAGTGATGATGTTGGCTCCTGCTTTTACGAAATCGCCAATATAGCGTTCAGGATGCTCAATCATCAGATGAACATCTAAGGGAAGAGTCGTATGCGGACGAATAGCCTGAACGATAGGTGGGCCCAGTGTAATATTGGATACAAAATGTCCATCCATTACATCCACATGAATCCAGTCTGCCCCTCCTGCCTCAGCTTCCGCAACTTCACTGCCCAAGCGAGCAAAATCAGCGGATAAAATCGACGGTGCTATTTTTAACATATACTCAGTACCTCCGCTTTTTTTCTTTTAATTCCTGATAGAACTGCAAATAGCTATCATATCGTCCCTGTGAAATATGGCCTTCTTCCAGGGCCTCTCTTACTTTACAGCTAGGCTCGTGAATATGGGTACACCCCCGAAATTTACATCCTTCCGCATACTGCTGGAATTCACGAAAACAGGGAGATAACTCATCCACACCTAGCTCCAGAAAATCCAGCTGGCTAAACCCCGGTGTATCTGCTACAAACCCTCCGTTGTCTAGAGGAATCAGCTCCACATGACGAGTTGTATGTTTTCCTCGGCCCAGCTTATTGCTTATGGCGCTCGTCTCCAGCGTTAACCCAGGCTCCAGAGCATTAAGCATGGAAGACTTTCCTACACCTGATTGCCCGGAAAACACGCTGATTTGACCAGCCAACAGCTTCTTAAGCTCAGCCGTCCCTTCTCCGGTACGGGCACTGGTCACCAGCACCTCATAACCGATCTTCCGGTACATTTCCTGAACGGCCAGCACGGTGTCATCCTCTGAAGGGCTGCCTTCATACAAATCGCGCTTAGTCAGACAGATAATCGTATCCAGTCCGGCGTGCTCAATATGGACTAAAAATTTGTCCAGTAAAGGCAGGTTTAAATCCGGCTCACGCAAGGAAAACAGTAGCACGGCTAGCGTGGTATTAGCTACTGGAGGACGAATTAGCTCTGTCGTACGCTTTCTAATCTCCTCGACCATACCTTCCCCGTTCTCAGTCAGTTCGTAAACGACCCGATCACCGACAAGAGGCGTAATCTCTTTTTTCTTAAAAATGCCGCGTGCTCTGCATTGTACTGTAGCTTCGCCAGATACCGGACGCCCATCCTGATCCAGGCTGGAGACATAATAATATCCGCTAAGCGCCTTGACGATCAGACCTTCAGGCATGTGTAAGATGTCCTCCTTCATAATGTTCAAGTTTCATTGCGTATAACAGGTTGAGCATCTTCCTATTGCAAGTTTACTGATGCTGAACAGCCTCAATCACTTTTTCCTTCTTTGCGTGGCCTGGGTTGTTTTTATGACTAACCGCCAACTCACTGCGCGTACTCCCCGTGGAATTCGTTCCAGGAACAAAGGCGGAAGGGTCACCATTACCTCCTGTGCCCTCCTGATTGTTCGAGTCGCCTCCACTATTGCCAGTATCATTAGAAGATCCCCCGCTATCACCTTCCTCGCCGTTTCCACTTCCATTCTGCGAGGAAGTACCATCAGGTGTATCCGTTGGTGAAGTTCCAGCAGGCGGAGCAATTTGGGGCATCGTCACCGTTCCATTTTTCGCCTCAATATAAGAGACTGGATACGTATCAATAAAGTCACCATCTCTAAATACTGAGACAACACTGTCTTTGTTCGGAGCCATTAGCAGATTGATAGTGAACATCTGTGTCGTATTAATCGTACGGCTTCCCCATTCCTGATTTTCTCCACGCGCATCCGTATAAGTGATACGAATTTTGCTGTTTTTGCCCTCTTCCTTCGGCGCAACAGGCACATTAAATGGTAGTGTAATAGCTTCTGGCGGGTAACCCGTGCTTACATAAAACGTAATTTCCGTATTTGGTGGCAACTCACTGCCTGCCTCTGACGGCCACTGTTTGGTTACTCTTCCTTTTTCCTGCTCATAGCTAAATTCTTCTTTAATCGAGCCAACCTTCAGCCCTGCCTTTTTAACCTCATTTTCTGCTTGGTTCTGCGTCTTCCCTACCAGGCTTGGCATTTTCACAGTATCAGCGCCCTTGCTGACTGTGAGCACAACCTGGACTGAGTCCTTATCAAATGGCTCATTTGCAGCGGGTGTCTGACTAAGGACGGTCCCCGCGGCCTGATCACTGAACTGCTCATTTTGCTGAATCTGCGTCTCCTTAATTTGCTGGGCGGTCAGCAGCTTAACAGCATTCTCGTAGCTTTGGCCTTTGACATCCGGCATCGGAGTGAGCGGCTTGGCAATCCCGACTTTCAGACTAATCTTGGTTCCTTCCTTGACTAAAGAATCTGCAGGATAGCTTTGATAAAATACAACTCCTGGCGCGATTCCCTCTTTGTATTCATGCTGTATTGGCTCCTCAATGAGTAATCCCGCTTTACTGAGATTAACCTTCGCTTGGTCTTCTGTTTGTGTCAATACACCTGGTACTTTTACCTCAGGCACGACAAGTACACTTTGCACATAGTACACCACTCCGCCCATGCACAGAAGTAACACCAACACTAGTGTTACCCACAAGATCGCTTTTTTTCTATTATTTTTGGACGATTGCTTGCTCGGAAGCTGTTCAGACTCACGCGGTTGAACAGGTACATCATCGCCACTAGAAGACATCCCTAATTGTTGAGGCTTAATAGCCGGAATAACCCGTGTTTGATCCTCATCATCCAAATGTGTAAACTCCAGCTTGGATTCATTACGCCGTCCCGGCAGCAAACAGGTTTCCAGATCTTTTAGCATTTCGTCTGCCGATTGATAACGCTCTTCTGGATTTTTGCGCATGGATTTTAGAATGACATTTTCCACACTTTGCGGAATCAACGGATTAATTTTACGTGGTTCCTCAAATTCCTCTTGCAAATGCTTGAGCGCTACACTAATTGGACTTTCTCCCAGGAAAGGGAGCTGCGCTGTCAGCATTTGATATAAGACAATACCTAAAGAATATAAGTCCGATTTTTCGCCGGTGACGACACCCTTTGCATGCTCAGGTGAAAAATAATGAACAGAACCCACAACAGAACCCGTCTGGGTAATGGTCGTTGACGTAACAGCTCTAGCAATCCCAAAATCAGTTACCTTAACCCGTCCATTACGTCCAATTAATATATTATGAGGCTTAATGTCTCGGTGAATGATCTGATTTTGATGGGCATGCTCCAGCGCATCACAAATCTGGGAAGCAATCCGTACTGCTTCATCCACTTGCAATGGTGCACGTTCTTTAATAATCTCATTCAAATTTTTACCTTCGATGCACTCCATTACAATATAATGGATTTCATCCTCTTGGCCGACATCATAAATACTGACCACATTCGAATGCGAAAGCGAGGCCGCAGACTGCGCCTCACGCCGAAATCGGCGAATAAATTCCTCATCATGAACAAATTGCTGGCGCAACACTTTAACTGCGACATTGCGATTCAGCAAAATGTCTTGAGCCTTATACACCAGCGCCATACCGCCGCCACCGATACGCTCAATAATTTCGTATCTTCCCCCTAGCAGGTGCCCGATCATGCGTCACACCCCTTTTCACTCAATGAAACCGTGTCGTCGGGCAATTCAAACAAAGCTACAGTAATGTTATCGTCTCCTCCGGCAAGCAACGCCAGATGTAGCAGACGATCCGCGCGCTCCTCCAAAGGATTCTCTGCGGCACCTACTACTTTGCTGATTTGTTCTTCCGTTACCAGATTGCTTAATCCGTCGCTACACAGTAACAGTACATCGCCTTTTTCCAGCGCAATGGAGTCAATATCCACTTTCACCTCGGAATCAGTGCCCAGCGCCCGTGTCAGTACATTGCGACGAGGATGGTTCTCCCGTTCTTCCTTACTGATCTGACCGTTTTTGAACAGCTCATTAACCAAAGTATGGTCTTCTGTAAGCTGACGTACCGCTCCTTTAGAAATGACATAGGCACGACTGTCACCGATATGTCCGATAATTCCGGATGCGTCGTTTAATAAAACCGCAACAACTGTCGTTCCCATATTATGATACTTTTCATCGCGTGCAGCCGTCTGGAAGATGACTTCATTGGCATGCAAAATAGCGTCGCTGAGCGCCGCCGTCAAAGAATGTGCGGATAATCCGCTCTCCAGCGTCGCCAAATCAGCGGCAAGTGTCTCTACCGCAAGGCGGCTGGCCGTATCACCGGCCAAATGCCCCCCCATACCATCGGCAACAATCCCAAGGATATAGCCTTGCTCCAAGTGCCTGATCCAGGCAGAATCCTCATTCACCGAACGTACACGTCCGACATGGCTGACATGAACTGTTTTGATCAAATGGTTTCACCCCAACTCCATATGCTTTGCACGCAACTGACCGCAAGCAGCGGCAATATCGTGACCCTGTTCACGCCGGATCGTCACATTGACGCCTTTTTCGGCAAGAATACGTTGGAAATTAAAAATATCACTGCGTGATGTGCGTACATACTTGCGCTCAGGCACATGATTGACTGGAATCAAATTGACGTGACACAGCATGTCCTTTAACACATCCGCTAGCTCTTCAGCATGTTCTGCCTGATCGTTTACCCCACCAATCAGGGCATATTCAAACGAAATTCTCCGCCCCGTCTTAGCAAGATAGTAACGTAGAGAATCCATAACATCCTTAAAGGGATAACGCCGATTTACAGGCATCAGCTTCGAACGAAGCGCATCATTAGGCGCATGAATGGATATTGCCAGATTAATCTGGGTATCCTCGTCGGCAAATTTATAAATATTCGGTACAATACCGCTGGTCGACACTGTGATATGACGTTGACCAATGTTCAGACCTTTTTCATGAACCATTGTACGTAAAAACGTCATGGTCGCTTCATAGTTTTCAAAAGGCTCGCCCGAGCCCATAATCACGATGCTACTCACTCGTTCATTGGTTTTATCCAAAATTTTCTGAGCCTGCACCACCTGTGCAGTAATTTCACCAGCCGTCAGGTTCCGTTTGAGGCCTCCGAGCGTCGAAGCGCAGAAAGTACAACCAATCCGGCAACCCACTTGAGTCGTTACACAAATGCTGTTTCCGTAATTGTGTCTCATAATGACCGTTTCAATGGCATGATCATCGTGCAAACCGAACAGGAATTTTACTGTACCGTCCTTCGATTCCAACTTTGTAATTTCACTAAGCGTCACAAAACTAAATTGCTCCTCAAGCTTCTCTCTCAGCGCCTTGGACAAATTCGTCATCTCGCTGAAATCATTGACTCGCTTCACATACAGCCAGTCAAAAATTTGTCCTCCACGAAAAGCAGGCTCGCCATTGTTCTTGGCCCAGTCCTGAAGCTCCTCCAGAGTTAAATCATATATAAAAGGTTTCATCAATGTTTGCACCCGTTCCTTCTTCATTAAGTTCTGTTTGATCGCAGATAGTATTTTTCATTCTTCCTATTTTAGCACAAATCCCTGAGGGGGTAAAAATTTTTCGTCTTCATGCAAAAAACCGCCGGAAATGTTCCGGCGGAATGTGGAAATACTGGTGGAAAGCTGCCTGGAATTCTCTTCCGCGCTATTTCACCCGACGCAGGCGCGCGATATAAAATCCGTCGCTGTGGAAATGCTGCGGTAACAGCTGTACCGAGCCTCCCTGTATACTATCCTTTTCGCGGCTCACGTCCGGGAAGGAATGACCCTCTGCCAATTCATACTCTGGATGTTCGCTTAAAAATTGAGTCAATTGTCCTTCATTTTCGTCCGGTTCAATCGTGCATGTGCTGTATACCAGAATACCACCTGGCTTCAACAGTCCCGCCACACTATCCAGCAGCTCATGCTGAAGCTGTGTAATGTCGCGAACATCCTGCGCAGTTTTGCTCCAACGCAGGTCCGGTTTACGACGAATCACTCCAAAGCCAGAGCATGGCGCATCCAGCAAAATACGGTCAAAAGAAGCTGGAGCATATCGTTCCTTCAGTTCTAGCGCATCACCAGTGACTGTTTCCACGGCATCCAGACCAAGTCGATTAGCCTGTTCACGAATTAATTGATGCTTATGGGCATGCAGATCATTCGCAACTATCCGTCCGTGATCCTTCATCAGCTCAGCCATATGAGCTGTTTTGCCACCTGGAGCGGCACAGCAATCCAGTACCAGCATGCCAGGCTCAGGAGCGACTGCTTCGGCAACGAGCATGGAGCTTTCATCCTGTACGGACAGCAAGCCGTCCGTATACCACGAGGTAAGCGCCATATTTCCACCGCTACGAACAACAATCCCATAGGGACTAACTGCCGAAGGAACGGCATCAAGCCCTTTTGAGTTCATCTCGTCCAGCAGCTGATCACGGCTGATCATTGTCGTATTCACCCGTACGCTGACCGCAGGGGGCTCATTATTAGCCTGACAGATAGCCTCAGCAGTATCTGCACCGTACTGCTTAATCCAGCGCTTAACCAGCCACTGTGGATGGGAATGTTCTAATGAAATCCGTTCCTCCGGTGACAAATTGTCAGGAATACGCAGCTTGTCCGGCTCACGCAGCATGCTGCGGAGCACGCCGTTGACCATACCGGAAATACCCTGATGCCCACGCCGCTTGGCAATGGTCACCGCTTCACTAACGACTGCATGATCCGGAACTCGATCCAGATACACCACCTGATACACACTCATCCGCAGCAACGAACGTACCCAAGCCTGAAGCTTGGCCGTTCCTTTTTGAACAAATTTATTCAAAAAATAATCTAGTGTATTTCGGCGTGCGACTGTACCGTATACAAGTTCCGTCGCCAAACCAGCATCACTTGCAGACAAACCTGCCTGCTGAAGCCGACGATTTAGCTCAAGATTGCTATACGCACCCTCTTGCTCCACACTGGTCAACACATCAAGTGCAACTTCCCGCGCCGTCTGATTGCGAGTCTTGCCGGTTCTGGCACCCACTCCCTTGCCTTGGCCTCCCTGGCGGGAGTGACTCCCGCTCATCCGAGCACCATGCCTGGCTTCATCTGTCCGCCGCGTGCAAAGGTTCCAGCATCCATAACTTTTTTGCCAGCCGGTTGAACCTGAGTCAGCCAGAGAGTTCCTTCGCCTGTCTGCACCTCAATGCCACGAGCGGTCAATTGAAGAACCGTCCCGGGTGCTGGAGCATTTGAGACACTCACTTCATTATTTATGAAAGGCTGCTCAGCAGCCCATATTTTAAAAACATTTCCCTCCCAAAGCGTAAACGCGCCGGAAAAGGGAACAAGGCCGCGAATCCGGTTGTATATCTGCTGTGCATTGTCACTCCACGAAATGCGCTCATCGTCGCGGTTCAGGTTAGGGGCATAGGTAGCCTCGTCCTCATTTTGCGGCGTACGGTCTGATTGGCCTGCCAGCAACTTAGGCAGCTCGTCCTGCAAAAGCTTTGCTCCAGCTACGCTTAACTTCTCAAAAATCGTACCGGAGGTATCCTCCGGCTCTATAGCAACCTCAACTCGCGATATCATATCGCCAGTATCCAGTCCTTCCGCCATATACATCAGCGTCACACCCGTTACGGTCTCACCGTTAATAATCGCACGCTGGATCGGTGCACCTCCCCGATAACGGGGAAGTAACGAACCATGCACATTCAGACAGCCGAACCGAGGCAAGTCTAGTACGGACTTAGGCAAAATTTGCCCATAGGCTGCGGTTACGATCAGATCAGGACGCAGCTCTGCCACCTGGGCCACCGCTTCTGGCTGGCGCAGGCGGGTCGGTTGCAGTACAGGTAATCCGCGTTTTTCTGCCGCTTCCTTGACTGGTGTATGCGTCAATATTTTTTTTCGTCCCTGTGGCTTATCGGGCTGTGTAATCACACCGACCACGTTATAACCGTTGTCCAGTAACATGTTCAGCGATGGCACTGCAAACTCAGGCGTACCCATAAAGATAATACGAATGTCTTGACTCATCGAACCTCACTCTCCTATCTGACGGTTCGGTCCTGGCTGTTCCAGCGCAACCTCATATACTTTTTCTGCAATATCCGTGAATAAAATTCCATTTAAATGGTCAATTTCATGCTGAAAAGCACGAGAAAGCAATCCTGTCGCTGTAACGGTAATGGCCTTACCCTCGCGGTCCAGTCCCTTGACTGTAACCTTCTCGGCACGACGCACATCCCCGTTCAACCCAGGTATACTCAGGCAGCCTTCAGGACCCAATTCCTCCCCTTCTTCGGCCACGATCTCTGGATTGATCATTTTAATCAATCCATGCTCATCTCCAGCATCTACAACAATGAGACGCTTCAAAATACCTACTTGCGGAGCAGCAAGACCTACTCCCTCCGCTTCATACATCGTATCTGCCATATCGTCGAGCAGCTTTTGCACGTTAGGCGTAATTTTAGTGACTTCCTTTGCTACTTTGTGCAATACGTCATCCGGCTCCAACACTATAATTCTAATTGACATGACAACAGAACACCTTCCTCTTTATGTTTCATTTAGGCTTAACTGTATTCATCACACACGCGACTGCTACATTATCCTATGTACGGACGGCTTGTCCGCATTAATTGTGATAATAACTTTTGTGGCAACACTCTACATAAGCATTTGCGGATCAACATCCAGACTAATCAGCAACTTTTGTGCCTGTGCGGATTCGGCCATTTCATCAGCTACTTGCTGAGCCAAACTAATCGCATCGATATTTCCACGCCATTTTATCATACATTGAAATCGGTATCTATTCTTGATTCTCGAAATGGGTGAAGCTACTGGCCCCAAAATGTCGAGTACATCCGATGTAAGACGATCCATATTCCCGAACCAGCCCCGTTGTCTGGCCCGTCCCTGTAGTGTTGCTGAATAATTCTCAGCCAATCGGACCAGCACCGGGAGTTGTTCATGAGAAAAGGTCACCAAAATAAGACGACAATATGGTGGATAGTGCAAATTGCGGCGGTGTTTCAATTCTTCCCTCACAAAAGAAGCATAATCATGGCGACTTGCGTGAATCACCGAATAATGCTCTGGAGTATAGGATTGTACGAATACTTCCCCCGGCAATTGATGTCTCCCAGCCCGTCCAGCTACTTGTGTTAACAGCTGAAATGTCTTTTCCGCAGCCCGAAAATCCGGTAAATTGAGAGCCGAATCCGCAGTAATGACACCAACCAGTGTCACATCGGGAAAGTCCAGGCCTTTGGCAACCATTTGAGTACCGAGCAGCACGTCCGCTTTTTTATCACGAAATTGCTTGAGAAGCTTTTCGTGGGCATTTTTTTCTGTCGTTGTATCAACATCCATTCGAACAACACGTATACCGGGGAATAGCTTCGCCAGCTCTTCTTCCACTCGCTGGGTACCTGTACCGAAATAACGAATATGCTCACTACCGCACTCAGGGCAAGTCTGAGGCACGGGCTCGGAATAACCACAGTAATGGCAACGTAAATTGTTCGACCGCTGATGATACGTAAGGGAAATATCACAATGCGGACAACCCGCGACATAGCCACAGCTACGGCACATGACGAACGTGGAGTGCCCACGCCGATTCAACAGTAGTACCGTCTGCTCCTTACGCTCTAACCGCTCTGCAATTCCATTATGCAACGCACGGCTGAACATAGAGCGGTTGCCAGCACGCAGTTCCTCACGCATATCCATGATATGTACTTCGGGTAACGTGTTCCCCAATGCGCGAGTTGGCATTTCAAGCAGCAACGGCGCAAACTCGTCGTTGCTTTGTGAGCGAGCCGCATAGTAGCTTTCCAGCGACGGTGTTGCCGAGCCGAGAATAACGACAGCCCCATGCTGATGGGCTCTGCGAATGGCAACATCACGCGCATGGTATTTAGGTGTCTCTTCCTGCTTGTAG
Source organism: Paenibacillus sp. FSL R7-0340 (assembly GCF_038002205.1). Classification (NCBI taxonomy): domain Bacteria; kingdom Bacillati; phylum Bacillota; class Bacilli; order Caryophanales; family Paenibacillaceae; genus Paenibacillus; species Paenibacillus sp. FSL R7-0340. The sequence continues at coordinate 2,482,906 of NZ_JBBOBY010000001.1, read as the reverse complement.
GACGTTTCGTGCTCCTCATCCATAATAATAAGACCTAACTCACGAAAAGGCGCAAATACTGCCGAGCGAGCACCAATCGCCACTTTCACACGGCCTTCGCGTATTTTGCGCCACTCATCGTACCGTTCCCCCCCGGACAACCTACTGTGCATCACTGCTACCTGATCGCCAAAGCGGCCTTTAAAACGTTCTACCATTTGTGGGGTTAACGATATTTCAGGTACCAGTACAATGGCCTGACGATTCTGCTCAATACAACGCTGAATCGTCTGTAGATAGATTTCCGTCTTACCGCTCCCTGTGACTCCATGCAACAAATAAGCTCCCTGCTCACGCGTGTCCAGCTGGCGAATAATCCGTTCATATACCGATTGCTGCTCTGCCGTGAGAGGGAGTGGCTCTGTAGGCTTGAAGTGTCTGCCCCGGTATGGGTCGCGGAACACTTCGACATCCTCCAGCAACACGTAGCCCTTATCTTCCAGCGCCTTAACCGTTGCTGCCGATACACTCAGTGAGGTCATGACCTCCTTCAGCGACAGAGGCAGAAACTCGCTACGTTCCAGCAAAAAAGCAAGTACCTCCCGCTGACGCTGCGCTTTGGCAGAAAATTGCTCCAGCGCCGTTGATGCCTCGTCTATGCCGATAGCCAGATCAACGGATTTCATGGTCTTTTTGCCGAGTTTGTCTTTAATAACTTGACTTTCCTGAAGCACACCCCGGCGTAACAGTGATTTAATAACCTCTGCTTCCTCAGGGAAACGTCGACTGAGTTGCTGCAATGGGACTTGCTCCTTCTCCTGAATGAAGCTAACAATCCGACGCTCCGTCGGATCACTCATACCATCGTCGGTCAGAAGTGCCCATTCGAGTTCATCGCCCTGATTCGGTTGTATAGTACGCTGTGGATGCGTTAACTCATGCTGTTCGGCAATTGAGATATAACGTTCTGCTTTGCCCTTGAGCGCGGTAGGAATCATCACTTGCAGTGCCATAATTTGATTACAAGCATAACGTTCGCTCATCCATTTGCCCAGTTCGACTAGGTCGGCAGATAAGGGTGGTACCAAATCCAGTAACTCCTGGATCGCTCTCATCCTGTATTTCGGTGGATCATCAGCTGGGACTACCGAGATGACAAAAGCCTGCACCGTCCGTTTGCCAAATGGCACAGCTACCCGGCTACCCGGCTCAATCCAAGGTCTCATTGAGTCTGGTATCAGATAATCGAAGGTGCGGTCCGTATCCTTGGCAGGTACATCGACAATGACCTTGGCAACTAAATTGCCCGTCTCCATTAATGCAGCACCCCACCCATGCGTCCCGCGGCTATAGTAAGCAACTTACGCGCAACTTCTTCCTTTGACTGTACAGGAATACGCTCTACGATCCCGCTTCGGTCATAAATTTGAACAGCATTCGTATCGACGCCAAAACCAGCACCATTCACAGTTACATCGTTTGCCGCGATCAAATCACAATTTTTACGTTCTAATTTATCTATCGCATACGTCTCCAAATGTTCGGTTTCAGCTGCAAAGCCAATTAAAAATTGATGTTTCTTACTCTGTCCGAGTGATTCTAGAATATCGACGTTCTTCACTAGCTCTAGCGTAAATACACTATCTTTTTTCTTGATCTTGGTCTGTGCAATCTCACGTGGTCGATAATCTGCAACTGCAGCAGCCATAACGACCATATCGCTCGTTTCCCATTGCTTTAATACAGCGGCGTACATGTCTTCAGCTGACTGGACTCTTTCAAGCATAATACCAGCAGGCGGTTCCGCGCTGGTATTGGCAGCAATCAAGTGCACCTCTGCACCCATCTCCTGAGCCACTTTTGCAATGGCAAAGCCCATTTTGCCAGATGAATCATTTGTGATATAACGCACTGGATCAATTCGCTCTATCGTGCCTCCAGCCGTTACAATGACTTTTTTGCCTGAAAGCACCGATTCATTCTCATTCACAAGTGACTCAGGCACTTGAGCCTCCATAGATTCGCCACCAAACCATCGTGGTTCAGACTTGATGTTGGTTTTTTGTTCCTGAGCTTGCTGATCAAAAAAGCGCTCTATGGTTTGCACAATTGTGTCCGGCTCTTCCAAACGTCCTTTGCCAACGTAACCGCAAGCCAGTAATCCTTCACCAGGCTCAATCATCTTCACGCCACGTGATACAAGCGTCTCCATATTTTGCATGACTGCCGGATGAGTGTACATATGTACGTTCATCGCAGGGGCCACCATAATAGGCGCTGTTGTAGCCAGCAGCGTTGTAGACAGCATATCATCAGCAAGACCATGCGCCATTTTCCCGATAATATTCGCAGTTGCAGGAGCAACAAGCACCAAATCAGCCGCATCCGCCAGATGAATATGGGATACGACTGACGGCTCTCTTTCATCAAATGTGTCACTGTACACCGGATTACGAGAGAGCGACTGCAACGTAAGTTCGGTAATAAACTCCTTGGCAGAGGCCGTCATAATCACATGAACCTCGGCTCCCTTTTGCGTCAACCTACTGCACAGCGCAGCCCCTTTGTAAGCAGCAATTCCGCCAGTTATACCAAGAATAATAACTTTTCCCTTCAACATCGTTAACTCCCCCTGACCTAAAAAAATAACAACCTTGCGGTTGTCAAAGGAATTGGCATTGCGCCCGGTTATAATAGTTGTGTATAATTCTTACTCGTCTTCGCCGCTTTCAAGACGCAGATGATCCGCGTAAATCTCTTCCAACGCCACTCCAACCTGTTTGTGGGATTTAGGATTCTTGAGAGTCGTCTTTTCACCCTCGCGCAACTGTCTGGCACGACGTGAAGCCGCTACAACCAACGAATACTTACTATCTGCCTTTTTCATCATTTCATCAATGGAAGGATACAGCACGAATAGACACCTCTTCATGTAGTTTTGGGACTGTATAAGCTGAACTCCAGTGTACACCTTCAAGCTCAGCTTATACAGTATTATTTCTCTTTAGGTACGCTTGGCATATGTAAAGCCCTCGTTTAAGGATGAACCTTACAATGTTCGGCGATAATAATGGATTCTATTCGTTTACAAGCGAAATCAATCTCATCATTGACGACCGCATAATCATAGTGACGCAACAAATTCATTTCATCCACAGCTACCGACATACGGTGGTCTATGGTCGCTTGAGTTTCTGTGCCCCGTCCCCGGATTCTATCCTTTAATTCGTCTAGCGAAGGCGGAAGCAGAAAAATGAATATGCCTTCTGGAAATTTTTCTTTAACCTTTAGCGCTCCCTGAACTTCAATCTCCAGAAAAATATCTTTTCCCTGCGCAAGCGTCTGATCTACAAAATCACGTGGAGTACCATAATAGTTCCCTACATACTCAGCATACTCCAGCATTTCATCTCGTTCAATCATACCCAAAAATTCTTCACGCGTTTTAAAAAAATAGGTCACTCCATCCTGTTCGCCTGAACGAGGTGTTCGAGTTGTAGCAGAAACGGAGTATGTTATCTCTGGTAGCTTATCACGCAATGCGTTGCCTACCGTCCCTTTACCGACACCCGAAGGTCCGGATATTACAAATAATAATCCCTTAGCCATAGTACACTCCATTTTTATTCGTCATTGTCATCATCTTTAGTGGATAGGCGATGAGCGACCGTCTCCGGCTGCACCGCAGACAGGATTACATGATCACTGTCTGTAATAATAACAGCCCGCGTCCGGCGGCCATAGGTAGCATCAATTAGCATATGACGGTCCCTGGCTTCCTGTATAATCCGCTTGATCGGAGCAGACTCCGGACTGACGATGGAGATAATTCGGTTGGCCGACACGATATTGCCGAAACCAATATTGATCAATTTGATTGCCATATTCAGGTCTTTCCCCCTATACATGTGACTCTTGCAGCCGTGCCGCTACCAGGTAGCTACTCAATATTTGCAGCCTGCTCACGAATTTTCTCGAGCTCTGCTTTCATCTCAACGACCAAATTAACCAATGTGAGATGATTAGCCTTGGAGCCGATCGTGTTGACTTCCCTGTTCATTTCCTGGATTAAAAAATCTAATTTGCGACCGGCCGGCTCGTCTGACAGCAGCAATCCCTTGCACTGTCCAAAGTGACTTTGAAGCCGGGTAAGTTCCTCATCAATATTGCTGCGATCCGCGAATAACGCAATCTCCATTCCGAACTTATGTTCATCAAGCGTAAATGAACCGTCCTGAAGCTCTTTAAGCCTGTGTTTCAGCCTGTTACGGTAGTCGCTCACAACATGAGGAGCCAGCACCGTCATTTCATGATGCAGGGATTCCAGCCGTAAAATACGGGATTCCACATCTTGCGCCAAATGCCCGCCTTCTCGCCTTCTCATCTCCAGTAAACCTTGCAAAGCTTCATTCAAAGCTCGCTGTAGTTGCTCTTCCCAGTCCTCTTCGTCTCCATGGCAAGCCTCTCCAGGCTCACCCAGAACGTCAGGCAAAGCAAGAATATCGCTTATCCCTAACGTTCCTTTCACTCCATAACGATCCGCCAGCTGCTCCGCTGCATGCAGGTAAGCCTGCACCACAGTGTCATTCAACCGCGCGGCGGGCATCTGTTCTTCATCACGTTCTCTGTGGATGAAGACATCGATACGACCGCGTTTAATCTGCTGTTGAACCGTTCTTCTCAAGCCATCTTCGTAACGAGTCCATTCGCGCGGAATTCTCATCATCACTTCGCAATAGCGGTGATTCACCGATTTCAATTCCAAGCGCACTTTATAGCCCTCATAATGAAGGATGGCTTGACCGTATCCGGTCATACTCAATGACATCGGCATCACATCCATTATACTATTGTAATTGATTATTATAGTCGAAACAAGGGGGCCTGTACGCGGCCTGATTTTTGCCATACGTAAGAAGTCAATTCAGCTGTCATTTCATAGAACATAAATGGAGTCATAAAATAGATACCATTAAAATGTTCCATTGCCGTATCGAGTAACTCCTTGGCAATAGACACGCCCATTGCTCGTCCTTCCGGACCCTCAAGACCAGACATACGTGCACGTACCTCATCGGATAACTGAATGCCTGGCACTTCATTGTGCAAGTATTCTGCATTGCGCCCACTAGCCAGCGGCATAATACCGATAAAAATCGGTACTTCCAAATGTCGTGTCGCTTCCGCGATGGCTGCAATGAGCTCGTGGTCGTAAACGGGCTGAGTCATAACATAATCAGCTCCGGAGGCAATTTTCTTCTCTAATCGCTGCACGGCTTTACCCAAATGCTTGACGTTAGGATTAAATGCGGCACCTACCACAAAATTAGCCTTCTGCTTCAGTGGCTTACCGGAAAATGCAACACCATCATTTAATTGCTTGATCATGCGTATGATTTCAAAAGAGGTCATATCATACACCGAACTGGCGCCTGGCAAATCACCGAACCGCGCCGGATCGCCAGTAACCGCCAGTACATGGTCAATACCGAGCGCGTCAAAACCCATCATGTGGGATTGAGTACCAATCAGATTGCGATCACGACATGCTATATGAATTAATGGGCGCAAACCTGTTTCAATACTGACCAAATGTCCAAGCGCCATGTTGCTCATACGAGTAACTGCAAGCGAGTTGTCAGCCAGTGTAAGTGCGTCGGCCCCGGCTTTCTTCAACGCATGAGCACCTTGCATAAACCTCGTAATGTCCAGATCGCGCGGAGGATCCAGTTCTACAATGACCGTATGTCGTTCCTTAACCAGATCCACAATGTTGGGCTCGCTGGTATGTCTGCCATTTCCTCGTTCCCCTTCATCTGCAATCTGCTCCGCCACTTGAAAGGACTCTTTCGACAGAGCTTCTTTTGAAGCCAGCGGAGGCGGTTGCAAACGGTTCAAAGCTTTTGAGATAGCTGCAATATGGTCCGGTGTAGTTCCGCAGCAACCACCGAGCAGCCTCGTCCCCAGGTCTACAAAGGACTTGGCACATTCTCCAAAATATTCAGGTGATGCACCGTATACATAGTGACCGTCCACATAATCTGCTAGTCCCGCATTCGGATATACGGACAGCGGTACAGACAAAGGGCCATCCAGCTGCTCCATTACACTCATAATTCCCTGCGGACCCGAGTGACAGTTAAATCCAAGGATGTCTGCCCCCTCATTACGCAGCACCGAAAAAGCTTCCGCAACTAAAAAACCATCCTGGGTGCGACCAACCTGATCAACTGCAAACTGACAAATTACCGGAATGTCACTGTATTTACGTACACTGTGAAGCGCAATGCGTATTTCATCCAGTGAATAAAACGTTTCGCACAGAATGCCGTCGACTCCTTCGGAGAGAAGGGCATCAATTTGCTGCTCATAGTTTCTTGCCAGCTCCAGCTTGGATATGTTAAGCCGTTTGCCCCCACATATGGAACCCACCGCACCTACCACATAATGTTCAGGTCCGGCCGCAGCTCTGGCAATTCTCACACCGGCACGATTGATCTCTTCTACCTTAGATTCCAGTCCAAACCGGGCTAACTTATAATCATTTGCAGAAAATGTATTAGTCTCCAGCAATCGAGCTCCTGCACTTAAATATTGACCATGTACGTCTGATATAACGTCAGGCGAAGTGATGTTCAGTTCTTCGAAAGACGTATTTACTGGAAATCCTAGCTGATATAAAAAAGTCCCCATTGCGCCGTCTCCGACAATAATTTCACGATTCAGCACAGTACGCAAATCCGGTTTCATGTCCTCTGCTCCACCCCGCTCTTTATTTTCATACTAATGTAACATAAAGAGACTATAAACATAAGCCAAAAACAAAAAAAGCCGCCCCACTCCCCGACAAAATGATATCAGGAGTGAAACGACTTGATTTATCTTTTCTATTTCCTAATACATTTTCATGGCATTTTCCCATCAGAAGAATGAAGAGAGTAAGCGTAAAAAGTCCCTTTTTTATTCACTTTAGCCACAATAGAATCCGTTCCCTTTTGCTGCTTCGAGAACGTATATTGATTCCCTTGAACTTTCACTTTATAGCCCGACAAATTGATATTAAACAACATTTGAGCCTTGGGCTTGACTAGCTTCAAAGCTTCTGAGGCAGTATATTTCGGGCTTGCAAATGTTTTTTTGAAATCTGCGTCATCATTCCAGTCCACCCCATAGGTGGATACGGCCAGCACTTTACCGGTTACCGCGCTAATTTTGACCTCACTCGCCTCGTTTGCATCCTCGAACGACCAATATGAAAGTCCCTTCGTCTCGTCCTTGTACCGTGAAGCGTGCTGTACCTTGATTCGCTGTCCACTCACACGCTTAAATGTGTTCATTGCACGGTTCAGTAACAAAGGGTCCACCTGCTTCAGCGCATAGTCCGCGTTGATGGTAATAGCGTTACCTCGATCCACATCCACATACAACGAGGAAGCTTGTTCTCCTGCGCCCCAAAATACCCAGTAATTTGAAGGCTTGTTGGACTGATAAGGGGATTTGACCCGCCAGAATGCTTCAAATTGCAAAGGACGCTTGCTGTCAAACGCTTTGGCGCTGTTTAGCACTTTCGTCTTGAGTGGCGCGTTCATCGCCTTTCCTAAGCTGCTTATTTTATATCGTATGGTTGTAGAATCCACTCTGTTTTTTTCTTTATTATATTCTGTCTGCAACGTAGCAGTTCCATCTTCCAGTTCGCCTTCTACAATCCAAGTTTTCCCCATATCTGTCACATCGTCAAATTGAAATGCTGTCTTTGAACCGATGAGTTCTTGCACCGCTTTTTCTAAACGGCTTACCACTGTCGGAGTTAGCGAGCCAACCTGCTTGTCCGTCGTTTCCGCGCCAGCAGGGATGGTCGCCGCCTGAACCGGAAGCGCGGTGGCTACAAATATGAGGACTGCAACTGCTGAAATCCAACGAAATTTCCGCACTATGAACGGCCTCCTTATTGTTTTCTCATTTTCTATATTATACATCGTTCAGGCGCCAAAAAAAGACAGAATGTTGCTTTGTTCATCGTATTCCTTGTATACAGTGGCATGTAAGTCCAAAAAAAGAAGACCTACTAAGGTCCTCTTTTCACTCACTTCTATACGATTCATAGCCCAGTTGCACGCTATTTTTAAAGTTCACATGATTTAGAACAGACGACCTTCGTACACGATCTCAGCCGGGCCCGTCATATATATGTGATTATCGTCCTCGCTCCATTCGATATCCAGATCGCCGCCCTTCAGGCTTACAATGGCGTGGCGGTCGCTGTACCCGTTTAGTACAGAAGCAACAAGTGTAGCACAGGCTCCGGTTCCACAAGCTAGCGTTGGTCCGGCTCCCCTCTCCCATACTCTCATATCTATATGCTTCCGGCTACGTACCGTGGCGAACTCAACATTTGTCTTTTTAGGGAACAGCAGATGGCATTCCAGCTTCGGCCCCCAGGCTTCCAGATCAAAGCTTGGCGCATCCTCCACATAAATGACACAGTGCGGATTCCCCATAGATACAGCCGTAAAACGAAAACCACTTCCGCCAGCTTCAATGGGCTCATTAATTACGCTAGACAGATCCAGTGTAGTTGGAATCTTCAAACCCTCAAGAATCGGCTCTCCCATATCCACCTTCACCATACGAACAAGTCCGTTCTCTACAGTTAGTTCGACCTGCTGTACCCCTGCACCCAGTGTCTCGATCGTGATCTGTTCACGGTTGATGTGCTTACGGTCATATACGTATTTAGCAGCACAACGGATAGCATTACCGCATTGCTCGGCCTCCGAGCCGTCCGAGTTAATGATACGCATGCAGAAATCCGCTTTTTCTGACGGCAATATATATACCAACCCATCGGCACCAACACCAAAATGTCGATCACATAGCCGAACAGCTAATTCCGAGGCGTCAGACGGCAAATCCTGATGCCCAAACCAAACGATAAAATCATTACCTAGACCGTTCATTTTTGTGAATTCCATAGCTTACCTCCGCCGTTGCTGCTGATATCATGTTCCTCATGAAGCTTTGATCCCATGATATCATACAGGGCAATAGTGGGAAAGCGATGCGGTATACATGACCTGATTTCTAGGCTGAAAACTTCGTACGTCCCGCTGAAAAGTGTGTATTTCCGCCGCGACGACGGTTGCGTCGACCGCCCCATACACTTCCCGCTCCCATCAGAAACGTGGGAATCCCGGCTGCCACAATGGATAGCGCCCACTCACGCAAACCGAGCGGTACCGTTTTGAAAATAGGTTGCAGCATAGGCACGTACATAACCACCAGCATTAACACTACGGAAGAAAGCACGGCAAGCACGAGATAACTATTTTGAAACGGATTACGATGGAAAATAGAACGGGAACTACGGCAATCAAATACATGAATTAACTGTGCCAGAACTAGCGTAGCAAAGGCAACGGACTGTGCTTTGATCAATTGTCCTGCGTCATCCGGTGCAATACGTAATGTCAGCCAGAAGGCCGCTAGCGTACATAAACCAATCAACAAGCCACGACTAATGATTTTCCAGCCCAGTCGACGAGCAAAAATATTTTCCTTTGCGCCACGAGGTTTGTGCTCCATGAGATCCTTTTCTGGCTGGTCCACCCCCAGAGCCATCGCTGGTAGGCCATCTGTCACCAGATTCACCCATAAAATCTGGATCGGTAACAAAGGTAATGGCAGCCCGGCCATCATGGCAAAGAACATCGTCAAAATCTCACCAACATTGGAGGCGAGTAGATAACGGATAAATTTACGGATATTCTCGTAAATATTCCGTCCTTCCTCAATTGCGGCTACAATCGTTGAGAAATTATCATCACTCAGTACAAGCGCAGCCGCTTCTTTGGTCACGTCCGTCCCGGTAATGCCCATCGCAATACCGATGTCCGACGCCTTTATCGCCGGAGCGTCATTGACGCCATCACCGGTCATGGCTACGACATGTCCGCGTCTTTGAAGTGACTTGACGATCCGTAGCTTGTGCTCCGGCGAAACCCGTGCATACACAGAGACGGTATCAACGGCTTTGTCCAGCGCCGCATCATCCATCACAGACAACTCCTGTCCTGTCAACACATGGGAGCCGCGCTGAAGAATGCCCAGCTGCTGTGCAATGGCCTCTGCAGTTGTACCGTGATCTCCAGTAATCATCACAGTGCGAATGCCAGCACGACGGCACTTGCCAATGGCTTCGCGAACCTCGCGACGTGGCGGATCAATCATGCCTGTCAGCCCGATAAAGATCAGCTGTGCTTCAGCCTCCTCAACCGTGGAGACACGCTCATGCGAGCGGATATCACGGTAAGCGACACCAAGTACACGCAGCGCCTCTGAGGCCATTCCTTCGTTAGCTGCCAGTACCTTTTGGCGCAGCGTGCCCGTTAACGGAACGACATTTCCTTCCCATAAAATGTAGGAGCACTGACCCAGCAGCACATCCGGCGCACCTTTGGCAAAGACGATGTGTCCTCCCTGGTGGCGTACGAGTACCGACATTCGCTTCCGATCCGAGTCAAAAGGGAATTCTCGCTCCCTTGTGTACAGCTCATATAGCCCTTGTCGCGTGACTCCGCCCTTGGCAGCTAACGTGACCAGTGCTCCTTCCGTCGGGTCACCCTTCAGCTCCCAAACGGCGGACGGCGTCGGCTCTTTGGTCTTCTTTTTCGAACGCAACTCCTCTGTATCAGCTTGAACAATTTCAGCATTGTTGCAAAGTACACTGGCTTGTAGCAGTCTACGCAGAGATTGTCCGTTTTTAAGATCAGCAGGAAGGTCTCTATCCATAATATGCCCGTGTGGGTCGTAGCCCTCTCCCGTAACTCCCCAGAAGCGACCGTCCAGCCATAGCTTGGTGACTGTCATTTTATTTTGGGTCAGGGTGCCCGTTTTGTCGGAACAAATGATAGATGCACAGCCGAGCGTTTCAACAGAAGGCAGCTTACGCACAATCGCCTTTCGTTTAATCATACGCTGCACACCCAATGCGAGCGCAATCGTCACAATAGCCGGCAATCCTTCCGGTATAGCCGCCACAGCCAAGCTCACTCCGGCCAAGAACATGCTCATGGCTGGCTGTCCATGTAAAATGCCTGCTACGACAACGAGCACCGTTAGCGCCAACGCTACGATAATCAAAATTTTGCCCAATTGCTCCAATCTGTGCTGCAACGGTGTCTCCTGCGACTCCGTATTTTCAATCAAGTCTGCGATCTTACCCATTTCGGTACTCATACCTGTACGTATAACCATTCCTTGTGCGGTTCCTCTGGTCATCATCGTGCCCATAAAACCGATGTTTTTTTGATCCCCGAGTGGTACTTCGGCGGCATGAATAGGACGGGAATGCTTACTCACCGGAACTGATTCCCCCGTCAGGGCAGACTCCTCTACATCACAGCCGTTCGTACTCAACCACCTTACATCTGCGGGAATGCGATCACCACTTTCCAGCAGCACAATATCACCCGGAACCAGCTCTCTGGCCGGAACTTGAATTCGTTTGCCGCCCCGCAACACTTTGGCGGTTGGAGCCGACAGTTGTCTCAAAGCTCGCAATGAACGCTCAGCTCTGAATTCCTGTACAAAGCCGAGAATTCCATTCAGTACAACAATAGCAATAATGGTAATCGCGTCCAAATATTCGCCAAGCAGGCCGGATATCAGGGTCGCTCCCATCAATACGAGCATCATAAAATCCTTGAACTGGTTGAGCAGCAGCAAGATTGCCGAAACTCGCTTCCCCTCACTCAGCTCATTCCATCCTGACCTTTCTCTTCGTTCCGCAAGCTGTTCCTCCGAAAGACCCTGCTTCGGGTCGACTTCCAGACTTGTTGAAAGCTGTTCATTGCTTAATTGGTGCCAGTGTGCTTGTTCCATTCTCCCCAATTCCCTCCCGGTCAGATAGTCCGTTTCCGTCGGTTGTGCGTAGGATGGCTGCCCGTTATTATATTTTTGTGCCGCGATTGCTGATAAGCTGGACAGACTTTCTAGATTCAATCTATTCGGACAGGACCTGAAATATCACAAAGCCGCTTAAGTTTTGTCCCAAAGTTATGTATCATAGAAGGAAGGCGAAAATACATTTGCTTCAAAGGAGAACATAATTATGGCATTGGACGGAATCGTAACCCGCGCTATCGTACACGAACTGCAAGGCATCCGGGGCGGGCGCATTAATAAGATACATCAGCCAAATGATCGCGATATCGTGCTGAATCTGCGGGCACAAGGCGGAAGCGTAAAGCTGCTGCTGTCGGCTAATCCGACCTTCCCGCGTGTACATTTTACAGAACAAAGCTTTCTTAATCCGACAGAAGCCCCTATGTTTTGTATGCTCCTTCGCAAGCATTGCGAAGGAGGCGTTATTGAGAAAATCACGCAGGTGGGCATGGAGCGTATTATTCACATGGATATACGTCAACGTGATGAACTGGGAGATATTTCACTCAAACGAATTATCATTGAACTGATGGGTAGACACAGCAACATTATTTTGCTTGACCCGGAAACAGGCGTGATGCTGGATGGCATTCATCATGTCACACCGTCTATCAGCAGCTATCGGGTCATTATGCCTGGCTTTCAATACACGGAGCCTCCTGAACAAAACAAGCTGAATCCACTAGAAACGGAAGAGGCAGCCTTCATATCCTCGTATCAAACAGCGATCGAGGCCGAAGAAGCTCCCAAACGCTGGATCGTGAACACTTTTACTGGACTCAGTCCCCTCATTGCTGAAGAGATACTAGCTCGAGTAACTAATGAAGTATCTGGTGATAGTGATCGTTCACTATGGAGGACATTCAGTCACATCATGGATGACGTGCGGAATCATCGTTTTCAGCCGGTATCTGGACTAAACGCACAAGATAAAGTGATATTCTCAGCCATTCCACTGACGTTGATCCAAGAAGGACGTAAGGAGTACGCTACTATCAGTGAGTGTATGGAGGACTTCTTCGGTGAAAAAGCAGAAAGGGATACGGTTAAGCAAAAGGTCAGTGACCTACTGCGGTTTCTGCAAAACGAGCGGAGTAAAAACCTAAAAAAACTCGACTATCTCCATCAGGATTTGGCCGAGGCGGAAGATGCCGATCAATTTCGCATTTATGGAGAGTTGCTGTTCGCTTCGCTGCATGAGGTGAAAAAAGGGGACAAAGTAGTGACGCTCACTAACTTTTATGATGAGGAACAGCGTCCAATGACCATCCCACTGGACCCACTACTCAACCCGTCGGATAATGCACAACGGTATTTTAAAAAATACAACAAATATAAAAACAGCTTGGCTGTCATTGATGAACAACTGGAGAAAACGCACGAAGAAATCCGTTATATGGACAATCTTCTTCAGCAGCTAGCCCATGCCTCTATGAATGACATTGAGGAAATACGTGAAGAACTGGTTCAGCAGGGCTATCTCAGAGATCGGGTCAAAAAAGGAAAGAAAAAGAAGAAAAACGACCGTCCAACCCTGCACGTCTATACATCATCCGAAGGTATCGAGTTACTGGTCGGCAAAAACAACTTGCAAAATGAATATGTGACAAATCGACTGGCCGGACCAAATGACACCTGGTTGCACACAAAGGATATTCCGGGGTCACACGTCGTTATACGTGCTGAGCAATTCGGGGATACGACGCTGGAGGAGGCAGCTCAACTCGCTGCCTATTTTAGCCAGGCCAAGCAATCCAGCAGTGTACCTGTGGACGCCACCCTGATTCGGCATGTACGTAAGCCCAGCGGAGCCAAACCTGGCTTTGTCATCTACGACCATCAGCGTACGCTCTTCATTACACCCGACGAGGAGCTGATCAAAAAAATGCCGAATCGCATCAAAAACGGCTAAGTCTCACTAGCCTATTGAATCCACAAAAAAAGCCCTTTGTTCTTTGCACGGTACACTTCTTGTGTTCCATGCATAAGGCAAGGGGCTTTTTATTTACTTTTGTCCAACAGCAGCCTTCCTCAATTCCTCGACAACCTGACCTTCCACACTACGGCTACCCAGATCACCGTGGAAAATAACACCTTGGCGTGCACCGTGAAAATCCGAGCCGCCAGTTGCAATAAGCCCATACTGCGCCGCCATCGCAGTATATCGGCTCTCAGCCTCAGCATCATGGTCCGAATGTCGCACCTCCAAGCCCACAGGCTTCGCCTCCTCTATAATTGAGCGAACCAGCTCATCATTTCCGTACAAGCCAGGGTGGGCCACCACAGGTCCCCCTCCTGCTTCACGAATCCAGTTTATGGCCTCCGCAGGCTCTACACGGGGTACTGACACATATCCGGGCGCTCCTTCCGCCAAGTAACGGTCAAACGCGTCTCGCATATCCTTCGCATATCCCTTTTGAACCAGCGTATCCGCCATATGCGGACGTCCAATGCTTTCATCTGGTGCCAGCGGTCTGCCCATCGTAGCCACCACTTCATCCAGTGTGATTTCCACGCCCAGACTACGCAATTGACTTAAAATCAAATCATTACGGGTATCCCGCGCCTGGCGAAGCTTTTCCAACCGCTCCAAAAACACTTTATTGCGGTAATCCATAAAATAACCGAGTATATGAATATCCTTACCGCCAGCTCGAGTACTAATTTCCACTCCTGGCACCACAGTAATTCCTATGCGTTTTCCCTCCTCCAGAGCTTCTTCCAGGCCAGCTACCGTATCATGATCTGTAATGGCCACACCTGCCAGTCCTTTTTCCTTGGCCCAGCGCACATTATCTACAGGTGGCTGCATACCGTCAGATGCTAGGGTGTGTGTATGTAAATCATATCGTTTTACGCTAATCTGCTCCTTCATTATGCATCCTCCTTCTCTTTCAGCTTTGCAAGCTCGTCCTGCGAGTCCCTCTGCACGTCCGTTCCCTGATCATGACGACGCAAGTAAGACAGGAAGGTTACTACCGGAATCGGCAACAACGCCGACTTCAAATGAATTGCATAAAATTCTCGTTTGAACGTGATATCTGAAATGTTTACAATTTTCAACAATCCGAGCGCAACTTCATGCTTCACCGAAGAAGGTGATAGCATGGTAATACCCAGTCCAGCCTCTACCGCCGATTTGACCGCTCCAGTGCTCCCCATCTCCATTACAATACCAAGTCGGGAGGCATCCACACCACGACTTTTCAGCTCATCTTCTATCACTTGACGTGTACCAGATCCCTTTTCTCTGGCTACAAAAGGATGCTTAAACACATCTTCCAGAACCACTTTTTTTGCCTTGGCCAGCGCATGGCCTGAAGGCACAATCAGTTTCAGTTCGTCCTGCATCACAGGTTCCACCACGATATCTGGATGCTGGACTGGGGCCTCAATCAGTCCTAAATTCAACTGATGTTTTAGTATATCATCCATAATTTGAGTCGTATTCATCACATTCATCGCCATACGTATATGAGGGTATTCCTGGCCAAACGGCCCCAACATTCTTGGTACAATATACTCACCAATCGTTAGGCTAGCGCCAATATGCAATCTTCCCTCCAGCATGTGAGTAAAAGCAGACATCGCCTCGTCAGCTTCCCTGATCAGTTGCATGCTTTTTTTCGCAAAAGGCAATAGTGTCGCTCCCGCCTCTGAAAGCTCGATTTTTTTAGTCGAACGTTGCAGCAGCTTCGTGCCGAAATAATCTTCCAAAGACTGAATTTGCATCGTCACCGCAGGTTGTGTCATATGCAGCGCTTGTGCCGCCGCCGAGAAGCTTCCGCGCTCCGCTACGGTATAAAAAATGTGCAACTGATGAAAGTTCATACTGACAGCCCTCTCCCCTCTGATCTCCCTATTTTAACATAAGAAAAACATCTGTCGAAGTATTTCCAAGTAAACTTACCGAATTGGAGAGTTATATTGACGGAAATAAAAAAAGCATGCAGCTAATAACTGCATACTTTCTACTCAAAGTTGACGGTAATCATAAGTTCGGAGATTTTTTCGCCTAGGGCCGACCGCCCAATCACCGTCTATTTTTGCTTACGAGTGCTTTTCATCAGTGTCATGCGCCGCGAATGGCGTAGCCATGAATAGTATGACTTCAAATCCCTTAATTCAATGGTCTCCGACATCCGGCCCAAAAAGGTAATGACAATCATCTTGTGCAGCGGATTCCCCGCAATATCCATCTCGCCGGGCAACTCTCCAAATTCGGCCACGACGACCAGATCACCATCAATTAAATATACATCCTCTTCGTTATGATAGTAGGACTCCATCCTGTTTTGCTTCAGGCATTCCCAAAGCCAGGCGGCGATATGATTCGTCTCGGACTGTTTCTGCTCTATCCGATCTAAGTAGCGAGTTTTCGCATGATTTGTAATCACGATATCGGCGACTTTTTTATCGCCCATCTCCACGTAGAACGGTTCGTATGTACTCCATCGCTGCATTGCTTTGTCACGCACGGGATCACTCTCCCCACCAGATAGGTCTTTATATCTACCAATATATTCATATGTTACCTCAACAGACCCGGGACTACAAGTTACAAAATTGAAGTTTATGGGTGATTTTTAAAGATTTTTTAGGTCTAACAGCATTAAGACCATTATGCAAAAGTCCTGGCTTTACAAAAAAAAGCCAGCCCGTAGGCTGACCTTTTAAGAATATTTTACAATTTACAGACATTAGAAGCTTATATTTCATATTCTTTCATCTTTTCCTTATCGTCGTTGTACTCCGTCCTAATCTCATTTCGAAAAGAGCGCTCGACCTTACGCACATAGGAAAGTCTGCGAATATTTTTAACGGTGTCTTCTGCCCGATCCGCATTCATATATATAACTACATAATGCATACGCTTTGAAATAAAGTGGACATTTCCGTATTTCTCCAGATTGCGGGCAGCCTTGATATCGCTTACCCAAATGATGTACCCTGTCCGCTCGGCAAACATTCGCTTCATCTCCCCTCCACTCGGTATCATTCCTATGACCTATCCACAGGAGCATTTCCCTCCGCTGCCACATCCGCCCTTTTTCACATTCGGATCATTGCTCGGCACCTTAATGGTCTCGGACACGGAATATGCAATCGTTTCAGACATGGCATGAAGCATATCATCCAGCGCCTTTTCGGCTCGTTTGAACTCCTTAACATCCACGAATTGTTCCAGTTCCAGCTCAACGACCTGCACTGCATCCTTCGCTTCATGATAGTTCGGATGAAAATGCCCAAAACGCTCCGTTTCCGCGAATAGCTCCTTTTTGGCATCCAGCTTGCGTACACACGCCTGAATAGACGGGTTCAATTCCACACGCTGTTTCCAATATAAATAATCCGATACCTCAAAGGATCGGTTGACCATATCGCCCAATTCATAGGCGTTAATAAGCACTTCTGCCATATTGACCGTATTCAATTCGGCTACGCTCATGAATGTTCATCTCACTTTATATAAAGTTCTACCCTGTAAAAGTAGACTCATTTATCATACCACATCCTTCTTTTGAGAAGAAGGAGTTTCATGCACTTCCTGGCTCTACTATGTAAAAGGAACCAGCAGCCGCATGTCTGACCATTCACTTGGCTGTAAAGTCGCAGGAGAAGGTGCTTCGTCATCCATTCCTGAGGCGTACCAGCCTGTGACACTCCATGGTGCACCGGGAACCACCGCCTCCGGTATCCATTTAACCTCTTTCCCACCGATTCGCAGTCCCACAGCAGCCTGCCAACGAATCGCTTGCTCGATCAACTGCCGGGCAGTGGAAGTATGGTAACTCCTCCATTCTTTTGTCCATGAGGAGGGGACTGTAGATCTTTCTGGAAAATAGTCAGACGGATCAGGCAGCGTGTGCTCTTGTTCGTAAAAATGCAGCGTGCGCCCAGTATAAACAAAACCTGCTCTTCCCTCTTGGGAAAATATAGAACGGGCTTGAGTAGGGTCGGACTCCATTTCACTGTTGGGGCTGCCTGAACTTATGTTCTCTGGTTCCAAAATCAATGGATAATGATGAGTCGGATCCACACCTTCCAGTTCACGACGTGGACCTAATCCAATTGCAGCAAGCGTTTTTCGTATTTTGACAGCAGAGCTCGCCGGAATAATAAAGTCCCTGTCACCGAGCCGTTCCAGCAATCCTTCCAGCGCGGGATGGCGTGCAACCATGTCTGCATCCTCCTGTGTGCCACATCGCAAAAGTGTTACCGTTGCAAAAGCCGTCCGTCCGACATCGCCTGCCCACTGTTCTACCGTCATGCGTACATGATCAGGCACACCTGTCCGGCTGAACTTGTGCAGAAGAGCAGGAATTGCTTTGGCTTCCATTCCTAACTCGATTGCCTCTGTAACACTTTCTCTGGTGATCCGGTATACTACCATCCGATCTCCTGTCACACGTTCACAGCAGCATTCCAGTCGCCAGCGCACATCATATGCCACATCTGGTGGAACCAATATTTCAAAATCAGGTTGTACATAAAAAGTACCTTGTTCTTGATGTGTATCCTCGTAATTATTGGGACGAAGCATATCTATCACAGATACATCCCAGCGAAAACACAGTTCGCCCGATGCAGTCTGGCCCCAATCGCCCATTCCAAAAGCAGTCAGTGCCTTCAGCCAACCCTTCAATTCCTCCATGAAAGGTCCATTGAAATTAAAATCAGATACCGTTTCTCCCGCAAACCCTTCCGTATTTGAGATTGTAGGAACAAGGTCTAAAAGGGCACCGTTCTTGGGATCAGCTCCGTTCGTACTCTCCTGCTGGATTAGACCTACCTGAAGCATCCATTGCAGCAAACACTGGATAGATATCCACCCTTCTGATCCTACATACTGGGAGACGGCACACAGCATATAGCGAAAATGCTGCATAGACGCTTCGGCCTTGCCGTATCTTTCCATGAGTGTAGCAAAAATATGCTTGCGCATTTGCCAAGCAGACAAACGAATCCAAGTCTCCAGTTCCGTTTCCTGAACGCGAAAAGACACAGTTTCCTTCACTAACAGACCCAAACTGAGTAGCAAATCCATCATTACCACCGTTTGCACTGGATACAGCTCTGCATGCGCATAATGCAACCCAAGACCTATCAGGTCCTCTGGGCGAAAGGGGGTCAGTTCATTCAATTTTTGCAATGACCGCTTATGTATGGTTCCTTTGGCCGTCAAAGGAACGCCCTGTACCGCAATACGTGACAACGCATGCAGCAAATCCGACTCCAGGCCTGTCATTGATTCATGTACCATTATCGGATGATCCGAATGCATCATGTTCATTGGATTTTGCTCTAACAACATATCGTACAGATCCGGTAGCCGATGAACCGGAATATATAAAATTCGTTCGCCCCACGATTTGGTAACAGCCTCCAGCCAGCCCCGGGCACGTAATCCACGCAGTGCCAGTTTCGTTTCGACTCCGCTTAACGCTCCCCGGGTAAGCTGTATAGGTTCTTCTTCCTTCATGGGCTGTCCCGCGTACCGGATAAAGCATTGTCTAAGCACCAGCAGCTCATCTGATGAAAGCTCATTCCAGCTGTCTTGCGTGTTCGTTACGCCCATTCTTGATTAGGCCTCCTTTTTCTTTCCACGATCTCCAGGCTTATCATCCCGGCCTACGATAGCCTCTGTCACACTAAATCTGCGAACCGCATATTCATAGCCTTGCTCAATCAGAAACAGCTGACGACGAGCTGCAAAATCCGTCTCCTTGCTATTCTCCGTCACTAGCGCATAAAAATAAGCTTTATTCTCGCCCGACTTTGGTCGCAAAATGCGGCCCAGTCGCTGCGCTTCTTCCTGACGAGAGCCAAAGCTACCCGATACCTCTATGGCTACTGCCGCATCCGGCAGATCCACCGCAAAGTTTGCAACCTTGGATACCAATAGGGTCCGAATTGTACCCTTGCGGAACGCATCAAACCAACGCACCCGCTCCGTCTGGCTCATTGAACCCGTAATCAGTGGGACACCGAGCTCCTGAGCCAATATACGTAATTGGTCCAAATATTGACCAATAATAAGCGTGGGCAAGCCGCTGTGCTGCTGCATCAGGCTACGTACCGCCTCCAGTTTGACCGGATTTTCGGCTGCAATTCGGTACTGCTGTCTACCCTCGGCACGCATACTGCGCTCCAAAAGTTCAGCTGTCATTGGAAGCCGTAGCTCCACACAATCGACCTGAGCGATCCAGCCCTGTCGCTCCAGTTCCTTCCACGGCATATCATACCGTTTGGGTCCAATTAAAGAGAACACATCGCGTTCACAACCATCCTCTCGAACCAGCGTGGCTGTTAACCCCAAACGACGGGTAGCCTGAATGTCAGCCGTCGCCCGGAATACTGGCGCGGGCAGCAAATGAACCTCATCATATATAATGAGTCCCCACTTCCGCTCACTCAGCAGTTTCATATGCTCAAAATCCCCATCTTTGGTGCGACGGTGTGTCAATATTTGGTAGGTCGCCACCGTAATCGGACGCACCTCTTTTTTCTGACCACTATATTCCCCAATGGAATCGGGAGGAATATCCGTCTTTCGTTTTAACTCTTCTACCCATTGCCGTACAGAAGTAGTATTAGATGTTAGAATAAGCACCTCGCACTGAAACCGATTCATTACCGCCATACCTATCACTGTTTTTCCGGCTCCGCATGGAAGTACCAGTACACCACTCCCCCCTAAGCCGTTCGCTCCTTCAAACGCATCAGCGGCCTTTACTTGATAATCACGAAGCTGCAACTTCGTTTGTCCCTTTCCCAAGGTAAAACTAAGCTGATTCCCTTCAAGATAGCCTGCCGTATCCACAACGGGATATCCCAAGCGCGTTAATTCCTGCTTGAGCAAGCCCCGATTTTCGGACGGGACCGACGCGCTTACCTCATCAAGTCGAAGTAAACCAAGCTGTTTAAGCTCTTGCTTGGTCAGTAGCTCACCCAGTAAAGCGGGGGTCTCTGCTGCCAAGATCAAGCGATCACCCATTGTATAGCTGTTGGCTTTCCCTGTCTTTATACCTCCGTCTGGCTCATGCTCAGCACGGTATGCGCCAATCATATCTGTGCTATAAGTTCGCTCTTCTTCCGTACCCTCCCGTGAAAGCGTCAACGTCCCATAACGAGAAACGAGCTGTTCAATATCCTTCAACAAATCACGTGGAATATCCCAACGGGACATGGAGTGCAAACTATTTTGAATGTCCTCAGCACTCCATCCGAGGGCAGCTGCGTTCCACAAAGACAGTGAAGTGATGTGGTATGTATGAAAAGCGGACGGGCTTTTAACCAGCTCCGCATAAATCTGCAACTGAGAACGAGCCCATTCTGAACCGGGCAAGCCCATCTCCAGCAGAACGGTAAAATCACGTTGTACAATACAAGGATGATCTGGATTCATAACTACCTCCTGATAATCTAACAATACATCATTTTAAACTTATATAATAAATAGCTTATCCGTTTATTGGCATATCAACCAGAATAGCAAGGAGCCCAACCCATATTCGGGTTGAACTCCTGATTAGAAGCTCGGGGTAAAAATCTCCCCAAACTAATGCTACCTTAATTATTCTTCTAGTGGACCTGCTCGGAAATATGACTAAGCGCCTCTCCAGCGTTGTCTGCAAAAATATTACGAACAGCCAAATCCCCGATCGAGACAATCCCGATCAGACGGTCTCCTTCCGTTACGGGCAAACGACGGATTTGCTGTTCTGCCATCAGTTCAGCTGCTTGGTCCACCGACATGTCCGCACTGGCTGTACGAATACCTGTCGTCATGACGGTATCGACCGAACCCGAACCCGAATTTTTAGCCGCATAACCGCGAACGACAAGATCACGGTCCGTTACTACACCGATCAACTTATCACTGCCTTCGCTTTCCACAACCGGAATAAAACCAGTATCATTGTCCTTCATTTTGACCGCAATTTCATAAATATTGTCCTGCGGGGTAACCGTTACGCATTTTTTAGTCATAACTTCCTGAACCTTTTTCATGGGTACTCCCTCCTTTTCAACAGTAGGGTACCCCATTTCATTAACCTCATACTCCAGATTGAACCGTTCCCAATTCAACTCATTTTAGCCCTTAATTGCCCCTGCGTTTCGTTCCGCAGCGTATCCCGTAGACATCGCAATAAACAAACGAACCGCGTTAATCATAGCATCCTCATCAAAATCAAATTTTGGATGATGGTGTGGATAAACTGCTCCTTTAACTGGGTTACCCGCTCCTACGAACATGAAGCAACCTGGCACACGTTCCAAATAATACGCAAAATCTTCAGCAGGCATCAGCTTCGACGCTTTCTGCACATTCTCCTCGCCGAAAACAGATTTTGCTTCATTAAAGAAACGAGATGCTTCATGTGTGTCATTGACAACTGGTGGGTACCCCATAATATAGCGAACCTGTGCTGTTGTACCGTATGTTGCGGCTGTAAGCTCGGTCACCTCATGCAGTCGCTCCTTCATTACCGTTCGTGTCTCCTCATCAAACGTACGAATCGTTCCACTCAAGCGACACGTTTCTGCGATCACATTTTGCGCAGAGCCCCCTTGGATGGTTCCCACCGTCAGCACGGCAGGTCGTAATGGGTCGACTGAACGGCTTACAACACTTTGCAGTTGCATAACAAGAGCTGAACCCGCCACGACACTATCATTAGTGGACTGGGGCATCCCACCATGCCCACCCTTACCTGTGATTTCAATATAAAAATCGTCTGCCGCCGCCATCAACGGCCCTGCGCAACTCGCGGCCGTCCCGACCGGAAAAGGTGTCCATAAATGGATGCCATAAATGACATCCACACCTTCCAATATACCATCCTTTATTACACTGACCGCTCCGCCAGGCAGCAATTCCTCCGCAGGTTGGAACAACAACCGAATTTCTCCTTGCAGCTCGTCCCGATTCAGACTGAAATAGTAAGCCGTTCCAAGCAACGCGGATGTATGTCCGTCATGGCCGCAAGCATGCATGGCTCCGTCCACGCTGGAGCGATATTCACATTCCTTTTCATCCTGAATAGGAAGAGCATCCATATCGGCGCGCAGCAAGACGACAGGCCCGGGTTTAGCACCACGAATGGTGCCTACAACACCGTGTCCCCCTACCTGACGGCGAATCTCGATTCCCCAACTCTCCAACTTATCCGCTACAAAAGCTGCGGTTTTGCTTTCTTGAAAGGAAATTTCGGGATTCTTATGTAAATGTCTACGCCACTCCACCATGTTTTCTTGCAAACGATCAAACCAAATCTTATCTATCGCATGTTGTGTCATTCTGCTCCACCTCTCCTTTTAAAGCACCGGGCAAGTTCCCGAATTAATCATGCAGCGTCACCACGTATGCACCGCTGCTCTCAAGTCTTCATTTTCATCCTATTGTAGCAGATATGGAATTGTTGCGATATCTGTTGCTCCAGGGAGGTTGCAGAAGCCCAACAAACATAATATGATAAAATGGATAAACGATAAAATGATAACCGTCTGCGAGGAATATACCTTGTGGCGAATACCGGGGGAAGCTGATATGAGAAATACGAAGCCGGAGACTCGAAGAAGAGGCACACCGGATTTTCAATTGCTGATCCTCACTTTGTTATTGGTTGGATTCGGTGTAATTATGGTATTTAGCTCCAGCTCCAGCGTAGCTCTGCTGAATAAAGAATACAATTTTGACTCTTTATATTTTGTGAAGCGCCAATCTGCATTTGCTGTACTTGGACTTTTTATTATGTTGGTAGCTATGAATATTAAGATGGAAAAATATAAAAAGCTTTTTGTACCTTTATTTTTCATAACTATATTACTGCTAA
This sequence comes from Paenibacillus sp. FSL R7-0340, assembly GCF_038002205.1. Lineage (NCBI taxonomy): Bacteria > Bacillati > Bacillota > Bacilli > Caryophanales > Paenibacillaceae > Paenibacillus > Paenibacillus sp. FSL R7-0340. The sequence goes on along the minus strand of NZ_JBBOBY010000001.1, from coordinate 2,459,144 downwards.
TCATCGTTCTTTTTACAGGCTCACTTAACGGCGCAAAAAGCTGGCTCAGGTTTGGTAGTGTTGGCTTCCAGCCAACGGAGCTTGCGAAAATTTCCATCATTCTTTACTTATCCGCACTTATTGTCAAAAAAGGAGATCGCTTTAGAGATCTGCGGACTGGCTACATACCTGTAACAGTCATTGTAGGCTGTGTTGCAGGACTCATCATGCTTCAACCTGATTTAGGCTCCTGCTTCATTTTGGTTGCTACCAGTGGTCTGATTATTTATGCCGGTGGAGCCAGTGTCAAGCATATTACAGCATCAATTGTTCTGCTCGTGCTAGGCGCTTCCATCGTATTTGGCATTGGGTCGTTGTTTGGAGGAGATTCTGGAACCACAGATGGACAAGCTGCTGCCAAGCAAGATTATAAAATCGGACGCTTTCAAGCCTTTCTCAATCCCGAAAAATATAGACAAGGAACAGGATACAATCTGGTACAGTCCTTGCAAGCTATAGGTGAAGGCGGTTTAAACGGGTCAGGATTTGGTAAAGGTATTATCAAGCTTCACTATCTTCCTAATTCATTTAATGATTTTATCTTTTCTGTAATTGGTGAAGAATTCGGATTTGTCGGAACAGCCATATTCCTGATGCTATATTTGTATTTCATTTGGCGAGGCATGATCATTGCTCTGCGTTGCCATGATCCGTTCGGAACGTTGGTAGGCACTGGCATCATGGGTTTGATCGCTATTCAGGCCTTCATTAATATCGGCGGTGTAACCCAAACGATTCCAATCACTGGCGTAACGCTTCCATTTATCAGCTTTGGTGGCTCCTCCCTACTTGTCATGATGTTTTCCATGGGCATTATGCTCAGTATTTCTCGTGAGAACACCAAACAAGCGGTGCAGGAACGCACCACAGGGGTAGCTGTCCGTAATGAAGTACCCAATCGCTTTCAAACGCGTAGAACCAACCGTTTTCGTTAAAAAAAGAACTTCCATGGACCACTTACAACGGTGGCTTTGGAAGTTCTTTTGGTTATGTATAAAATATGGGAACCCTCTGCAAAAATGGCTATACTGTTGATTCACAAAACGAAAACTGGCGATTCTATAACCACCAGTTTTCGTGTTTTTATTCGGGTTATCCCACGGAATTCCCGGCATGTATACAATTGGTGAAAAACGTCAATTTATCGGTTCCTAATTCTTTTACACTGCGTCGTCCTTGAACGCGACACCTTCCACTTTTACGTTCACTTCCACGACCCGCAAACCCGTCATACTTTCGACGGCTTCTCGCACATTTTGCTGAAGAATTCGGGACACCTCATGAATAGGTGTTTCGTAGAGCACGATAATACGTAGATCAATGGCAGCTTCCAGCTGTCCAACCTCCACTGATACGCCTTTTTGCACATTTTTACCGCTCAGCCTTTTGGCCCAGCCTTCCGATAAACCGCCTGACATTGCAGCAATGCCCGGTGTCTCTAATGCGGCCATCCCGGCAATTTTACCTACGACATCGTTGGAAATCTTGATGTTTCCTGCTTCCAGTTGTTGAATTTGCTCTGCCATGACCTATGTCCCCCTTCATCCATCCTTTATTTGTATTGTAAAGCCTCAGCCACTCCAAATGCAAACCCTACGTATGAAAAACAACTTTCGTTTACAACCTATATCATTTTGGGTATATTAATTTAGAAAATCCATACAAGTGACAGCTTTCACCAAACTTGTACACATCTATTGATATCGAGGTGCTCTTCATTGAAAAAATGGTTATCTCCCGCTTTGCTTATAGTGACATTTGCTCTTAGCGCAGTCGCTCATTACACGCATTGGAACGCTATAGCCCAATTTGTCATTTGCGCAATTTCTGTTGTATTCGTAGCCGGTTTTCTCGGCAGGGCGACCGAAAGTGTCGCGCATTATGCTGGCCAACGTTTAGGCGGATTCTTAAATGCCACCTTTGGTAACGCAGCCGAACTGATCATCGCCATCTTTCTTGTTAAAGAAGGTCTTTACGATATGGTAAAGGCCAGTCTTACCGGTTCCATCATCGGTAATCTGCTGCTGGTGCTCGGAGCAAGTCTGTTCGCTGGCGGTTTAAAGTACAAAGTGCAAAATTTCAATATATCGCTGGCTGGATTAAGTGGTTCTCTGATGATTGTGGCTGTTATTGCCTTGTTCGTTCCAGCTGTCTTTCTGAACACACACGTTATCACGGATAACGAATCAGATACGCTCAGCCTCATTGTCGCAGGCACGCTCATTGTCGCGTATATTGCGTGGCTTATTTTTTCTATGATTACGCATAAGGACTATTTAGCTGATGTGACCGAACAAAAAGATGAAGAATTGCCACATGAGCATGCCCCTGTGTGGTCCAGAAACAAATCCATTGCCTATTTGGTACTCGCTACTGTCATGGTCGCTTTTGTCAGCGAATGGCTGGTAGGTACACTGGAGGTATTTACGACCCAATTTGGGCTCAGCGAATTGTTTGTAGGTGCCTTCCTCGTCGCTATTATTGGTAATGCAGCCGAACACAGCGCTGCTATTTTACTGGCGATGAAAAACAAAATCGGTGCATCTGTCGAAATAGCTGTCGGCAGCAGTTTACAAATTGCACTATTTGTTGCCCCTGTGCTGATTTTTATCAGTTACTTTATGGGAAACACGATGAATATTGTTTTCACCACAATTGAGCTGGTCGCCATTGCTGTCGCTGTATTTATCGCCAAATCCATCACCCAGGATGGCTCAACCAACTGGTATGAGGGACTCATGCTACTGGTAGTGTATGTATTGTTAGGTGTATCCTTCTTCCTTGTGTAGCTTTTAAGGTTTTAAAATGTGCATTAGGATGGTGGAAGGGCGATGCGCTTTTACCATCCTTAAAGAACATTTTTTAAAAAAAGGCATCAAAAAAAGCATGCTCTCAAACTCCGCATGCTCTCATCAATTCAACCGTCTTCCTAATTGGCCTTATTATTCATGGCCTCATATAGAATAGCCAGATTGCGTTCCAGCTCACTGACCAGCTGTTTACCTACCATTTCCGGAAGAAGTCCAGCGCGAACCGCAAAATCCACTTCCTTGGAAAATCCGTACATCTGAGTATCCAGCACTTCCTCATAGAGAGGGCAATAACGGGTTGCCAGATTCTCCATCTGTACTTCAATAAGCTTCTTTATTTTATCTGCATCTTCCTGAAGCAGATTAATAGCCTTGATATTCAATTGTTCCTGCAAATCAGATGAAGTCATGGATTCTTCCCCCCTATGTCTCAATGTCGCACAAGACGTCCTATCCTTAATATTAGACCAAATTGCAGGCTAATACAAGAACCTGACAAAAAAAGCATCCCTACAGTTACAGGTAGGGATGCTTTTGCTTCAAGAATAAAGTTAGCTGGCTACTGAAATATGAAGTCCGTGCTTCTCGAACACCTCGATGATCGCTTTCTTAGCTTCCTCCGCATCTGGTCCATGAACGTGTAGTTCATAGCTATGGCTGCTGACTAGGGTCGTAAACAAGCCCAGTATACTTTTCACATCAATATACTTATTTTCGGAATGAAGGACGATAGAAGAGGTGAACTTGCTCGCCGTCTGTGCAATTTCAACAACAGCCGCGTTATTATTGGACATAGAGATCCCTCGCTTTACTGAATTGTCATGTATCGTTACTCATCCATAATAATACATTGAAATCGCTTTCTCAGCAAGAACGGATATCGTTATTTTAAATTTTCAGGGTTTAATGGCTCCAGCTCAGGCAGTACAAAGATGCCGTCTTTACGAATCAAAACATCGTCAAAATAAATTTCACCACCGCCATATTCTGGACGCTGAATCAACACCAAATCCCAGTGGATGGATGAACGATTACCGTTATCCGCTGTTTCATAAGCTTGACCTGGTGTAAAATGCAAGCTGCCAGCGATTTTCTCGTCAAACAAAATATCCTTCATTGGATGTAAAATGTGCGGATTAAACCCGATGGCAAACTCGCCAATATAACGTGCTCCCTCGTCAGAATCAAGAATATCATTCAGCCGCTTCGTATCGTTACTCGTCGCTTCCACGATCTTACCATTTTCAAAACGGAATTTAACATTTTCAAAAGTAATACCATTATACAGGGTTTGTGCATTGTAGCTGATAGTTCCGTTAACGGAATCACGTACAGGTGCGCTGTATACTTCGCCATCCGGGATATTGCATTGACCTGAACACTTGATAGCTCCGATTTGCTTAATAGAGAAATTCAAATCCGTACCCGGTCCGCTGATCCGTACCTTGTCCGTCCGATTCATCAGGTCTGCCAATGCATCTTGAGCTTTGTCCATTTTTGCATAATCCAGATTACACACATCGAAATAAAAATCTTCGAATGCTTCTGTGCTGATATTCGCCAATTGAGCCATGCTGTCATTCGGATAACGCAGCACTACCCATTTGGTGTGTTTCACCCGTTGTTCGCTATGTACCGCATGCTGATAAATGGAATTATACATTTTCATTTTATCTTCCGGCACATCTGACAGATCATTTACATTTTCCCCTGCACGAATTCCGATGTAGCAGTGCATTTGCTTCATCCGGTTAAGATCAATCTCAGCCCAGGTCTCCAGCATTTCCTTTGTCGCGTGACGAAGCATGGCGCTCTGTACCTTACGGTCTGTAAGTTGTACAAAAACATTTCCACCTTTTTTACCAACTTCATGAATGATGGCGTTAAGCAAGTCACGCTCTGTACCAATCATTTCGATCAATACATTTTCTCCAGGCTGCACCTCAACAGAGTAACCTACCAAATTTTCCGCCAGCTTAAGTATTCTAGGATCTTTCATGTAGTGTCTCTCCTTCTCTATTTCATTCTTTTTGAACAATGGTTAATTCAAAATTCATTGTATCACGCCCGCTCCGTTACTTGTAGTCCTCAAAAGTAACTCTGGTTATCAAAGCCTCTTGATGCAGCTCTTCATTCACTCCCTGTCGGGAAATCCTGCATTCCGATGAAAGCTTTAAGGGTAAACCTGTTTGGCGATCTATGGTCAGATGATACACAGTACGCACAATGGATTGCTCCAACTGGTTGCTCATATCCTCACAACTTTGTGACCATACTTGAGTCAGCTTCTTTTGCAGTTCTCGATTCGTTCCTGTATGCTGCGTTTTTAATATCCCGATTTGAGGGTTTAACGTATTCATTTCTTTTATTAAACGATCTTTCAACCAGCGCTTTGCCGAAGCAGATTCCGGTTCAATCCTCAACATCCAAGTTCCCCGGGCAGCTCCCGTTTCCATACGAATGCTCTTATTCAGTGTATTTAATTCCTCAAGCTCCTGAATCGGATTGAAGCGATTTAACATACCATTTCCACCCAGAGGGGGATAACCGGATGTCAGCGCAACCCATTTTCCACTCTGACGAAGAAAATGTTCTTGTGTAACATCATGCTCGGACTTACCTTGTTGCAGGGCTACGTAGCCACCTTGCTTACGAAAAGCTTCTGTAGAGCCCCAATGCATGATCAATTCATCGTGATTTCTTAGCCTACCGCGATATTCAAACTGCTTATTCGTTGGCAGACCACTGTCAGCTCTAATTGCAGTCCGTCCAGTAAACGTTACCATCTCTTTGCCAGCCATTCCTGCAACAGATCTCTTAAAAATCTGCTCAGGAGTATATTGTCGATCCAGTGCACAACCACTTAACACACCTATCACAAGGAACACACCACAAACCTGCATCACCCATTGCTTTCTCCAATGCATCCCATCATCCATCCTATCCTGAACATAACTGTACTCATGAGCAATAATCCTGCTTCAAGGCAGTTATGCTACCTGGTTCACTTTATCGTGTTTTCCCTATAGTTCAAACATACACACGATAAAGCTACGTTTAGGATTACCTGTCTGCAATGGGTTATGCAAGACAAAAAGAGAACATTCCCTAAGGAATATTCTCTACACATTGGCTACATGATCAACAACTATTCGATTGCGTCCTTCATTTTTCGCTTCGTACAAGGCCATATCAGCGCTATAAAATAAAGATTCAATACTGATCTGCTCGTCCAGCCAGTTCCATTCAGCAATCCCGCAAGAAACAGTCACCTGAGGCTCGGTTTCATGCTGTACACGGTAACGTATTTTTTCTGCATATCCGAGCGCCTGCTGTACCCCCAGCTGCGGTAAATAAATGGCAAGCTCCTCGCCGCCCCATCTGGCACATACATCCTCATCGCGAGTCGCCGAACGAACGATATTGCTGACGCTTTTCAGAATTTCGTCACCCGTCTGATGCCCATACGTATCGTTCACCTGTTTGAATTGATCAATATCTACCAAAATAAGAGATCCACAGAAATCCTTTTCCTGATGTTGCTGAATGATTTGGTCCACATAATGACGTACATACAGACCTGTTAACATATCCATATTAGCCAAACGTCGCACCTCAGCGTGCAGCATAGCATTGGTTACCGCCAACCCGATGTGAGGGGCTAGCATTTGCAGCATTTTGTAATTATCATAAGAGAAAAAGTGTGGAAGCTTGCTGGACAATAGTATAACCCCTCTAGGAGTACCGCTGGTCTTCATAGGTACAGCCATCAAAGACTGGGAGTCCGTCGCATCCATAAAATGAGAGGTTATCTTCCCATCCTTTCTATAGTCCGACACAATCACTGGTTCTCCTGTTTTGCGTATCAGTCCAGCAAATCCCTCTTCATGAGGGTAACTTTCTAATTTTAAGCTTTCCACATTACTCGACATGACCTTAAAACAGCTTCCATCCTGATCAAGCTGTACAATACAACAAAAGTCAGCCATGAACATTTTTAATAACTCCTGCACGGCAAATTCAAATATTTCATTTAACTTCAGGCTCTGATTCAAGCGCTGAACCAGTTCATTAATGAGACGCAATTCATGAATAAGTACATTAGACTGCTCAAGCAGCTTCGCATTTTCAAATGCAGTGCCAGCCGTATCCGCCATCATGGCAATCAGCTCTACATCCACTTTTTTCATACTATCCGCACCCGATGGAAGGATCATATGGAAAACACCGTATACACCCTGCTTGCCACGTAATGGGATGCCGATTTCAGTCATTTCATCTTGTGTACCGACAGGCTCATTCACAGCCATTTGCCCTTTCATAAATGCACGGACGCATACATCTTCGTCCCGTTCATGCAGCAGCAAAGGTTTGACCTGCGGATTGCGACTGTGTCGATCCTGACTCATATACAAGGTGATATCTACATGGGGAAACAAATAGGCGATGCTCCCGAATACCTCATCCAGCACGCCTTCCACGTCAATTTTGTCATGCATCCGTTTTACAATCTGAAATAAAATAGAACGGCGTCTACCTTCACGATCGCTTCGATTCTGCATCCCAAGGATATCTTCCATAAATATATACTCAAACTTCGAGTAAAAGCAGGATTTAAAATGTAAAGCAGCTGCTAACAATGTGTCCTGATTTGAGACAGAATGTTGAGCAGGCCGTGTAAAACGAAGAGCGGCAAAGGGCTCCCTCTTGTAATTACGGCATAGTATGGGAACCATATACACAAACGCAAGGCTTCCATCACGAAGTTTGCGCTGACTCACTTCCATCTCTCTAGATATGCAACAACGTTCGACCAAATCCAAATCCTCGTCATCATCTTCTTCCCTACCAGCAACACGAACACCTATAAAATTAAAAACAGCAGTATATTCTTCGTTAATCCAGGATATACCATTGCTCTGCTGTAACCAACTCCGATATCCTTGGACAAGCAGCTGGTTAATATAGGGGAAATCATAGGGTGTCATATCCATGTTCTGGAGCCAGGCAAAAGACGTATATCCTTTATCATCAAACAGCGGAGCACCGCCAGCCTGGACTGTTTTACTGTCAAGCATTTGCTGATCCGTTGTTGAAAATTCCGACATATTAAGGCGCTCCTTCACAGCAAAATTAGCTGTACCAAGACAGCGGCTATACACCACTATAGCTCATAATATGATCTATTTTACTCTCAACTCTAGAAATTTGCATCCATTTTTCAGAAATTCGTCCCACTTTTTTAGTTCTTAAGCCCTATCGACAAATTCTGACGTTTTCATTCTTTTTCTTTTCTTGACATTGACCCACTCTTACATATAGTATATATTAATGAAAAAGACTGTACGGCAGAACTATCTACTGTGCGGATCTTAAATTTTGGGCGTAACAGTTTGTGTCACCCTCATCTTTTTTGTTGCTGACAGGACAGCGGCTGAACTTTTCTGTCAGTAGTGCGTCTTACCTTAATTGGTAGCGCCGAACAAATTGGAGCGCAAAGAGAGCCCCAACTCAAATTTTAATTATGAAGGAGTTAACTCTATAATGGCACGTTACACTGGTCCTAAATTTAAATTGAGCCGTCGTCTCGGTATTTCCCTGAGCGGCACAGGTAAAGAATTGAAACGCCCTTTCCCTCCGGGACAACATGGTGCAAACCAACGGAGAAAAATCAGCAACTACGGTATGCAGCTTCAAGAGAAACAAAAGCTGCGTCACATGTACGGCTTGGGTGAAAAACAATTCCGTACCCTGTTCAACAAAGCTCAACACATGCACGGTATCGCTGGTGAAAACTTTATGTTCTTGCTGGAAAGCCGCCTGGACAACCTTGTGTTCCGTCTTGGCTTTGCTAATTCCCGTGCAGGCGCACGTCAATTGGTAGCTCACGGTCACGTTACTGTGAACGGTAAAAAAGTTGACATCGCTTCTTACCAAGTAAGTCTTGGCGACGTGATCGGTCTTCGTGAAAGAAGTCGTTCCCTGTCTTCCATTAAAGAAGCTTTGGAAAACCGCAACCACTTGGCAGCTTACCTGGAGTACAATGACGCAGCTCTGGAAGGTAAATTCATTCGTTTGCCTGAGCGTGGCGAATTGTCCCAAGATATCGATGAAAAACAAATCGTCGAATTCTACAACCGCTAATCCTTGTATTAGCACCAAAAAGCACCCGAATTTATTCGGGTGCTTTTTTTATATTTCCTATGCATCGAGCCTGAGGGTTTTATTCAATGGGGATGTATACCTTCATACTCAAGTGATCTGGATAGGAGGAATTCATCACGTCCGTAATTTCAAAATCAGGCCCCTCCCTCCGTTCAAAATTAGAATTAGGAAGCCATGTGCCATAGATAAAGTCTCGTATATTCTGAACCCGTCCATCTGAACCCGAAGCGTCAAACTCAGCATACTTCCCTGCTGGAATCTCCATATATATGAAACCCTCTGCCAGTTCTTTTGACTCTTTTTCAACTGCCTCGCCCACCACAAATGAAAATGCACCGTTGTCTTCAAATCGACAGGCAACCCCATATGACATTCCCGGTGCAATTTTGTTCGGGATAAACATAAAATATTCATTTGCTCCAAAGTGCCCATAAAACCCTGGGATTTCTTTATAGTGCTGCTCATTATTCAGATTTGTTTTATATTCATATCCTACAATTTTAACTGTTTCGAGCTGCAATATCACCGGCTTATTCACATCCAAATCCCCCATCGTATTTTTTTGGTAATCCAGAAAATTGATTTTACTTTGCGCAGGAAACTCGATATCACCGTTACGATACTTGCCAGGGGTGATCCCAAAATTCTTTTCAAAAGCGCGGGTAAAAGCTTCTTGTGAGTTGTATTGATACTCAATAGCAATGTCCAACACTTTTTGATTGGATTGTTTTAGCTGTTCAGCCGCCTCGGACAATCTTCTCCTTCTTATATATTGTTGAACCGTAAAACCCGAAATGGCCTGAAAAACCCGTTGGAAATGAAAAGCTGAAAAACATGCCTGTGAAGCAATCTCGGCAATTTTTAAATCCTCCCGGAGATTCAATTCAATAAACTCAATCGCACACTGAATTCGTTTAAAATAGTCCATATAATCCTTCCCCGCACTTGTAATTGTTTTGGTTATCTATCCTACACCCAAATTGTGCAACCCACGTTTTCATTATGTATAACTCTTTACCTACATGTTTGATTATTTGTGCTAAGTTTACCATGACTTTTCACTTGTCAGAAATAAAAAAGCAGCGCTGAGATCGATACAATCTCAGCGCTGCTTTTGAAAATATTTTCATTATCCAAGCTTGATTTTAGCAAATTTCCGTTTACCTACCTGCACAATGTCGCCTTCCTTCGGCGTGTATGCTTCGTTCACATCGGTCCATTTCTCTTCGTTAATTTTGACCGAACCCTGCTGAATACTGCGCTTGGCTTCACCATTAGATGCTGCAAAGCCCAGATGAGTCAGCAACTGGATTACACGAATGCCACCTTCTTCTAACTGATCAGCCGTCAAGGTGAACTCTTCAATATCGTCAGGCAGCGCACGTTGCTGGAATACGGTCACAAAATGCTGCTTTGCTGCTTCCTCTGCTTCTTCACCGTGGTACATGCGCACTAACGTTCCAGCCAGCTTCATTTTGGCATCACGTGGATGTACTGAGCCGTCCTTAACACCTTTCGCCAGCTCTGCCAGCTCCTCGTTGTTGATATCCGTTGCAAGCTCAAAATATTTCAGCATCAGCTCGTCAGGAACGGACATGGATTTCCCGTATATTTCGTTCGGCTCCTCATCAACACCAATGTAGTTCCCCAAACTTTTGCTCATCTTCTGGACGCCATCCAGCCCTTCAAGCAATGGTAATGTAATAGTAGCCTGCGGCTCAACTCCGTATTCTTTTTGCAGGGTTCTGCCCATCAGCAGATTAAACTTCTGATCCGTCCCCCCCAATTCAATATCGCTTTGGAGAGCCACGGAATCCATGCCCTGCATCAGCGGGTAAAAGAACTCATGGATGCTGATCGGCAATCCGTTTTGGTACCTTTTTGTAAAATCATCTCGTTCCAACATACGGGCAACCGTTACTTTGGCCGACAGGGTTACTACATCAGCAAAAGACATTGGCCCTAACCATTCGGAATTGTAGAATACCTTTGTTTTTTCAGGATCGAGAATTTTAAAAATTTGTTCCTTGTACGTTTGTGCATTACGCTGTACATCTTCCTCAGTCAGTTGCTTACGAGTCTCCGATTTACCTGTCGGATCACCAATTCTGCCTGTAAAATCTCCGATAATCAGTTGCACTTGATGGCCTAATTCCTGGAACTGGCGCAGTTTGTGCATAACAACCGTATGTCCGATGTGAATGTCGGGCGCAGATGGATCAAGACCCAGCTTAATTTTGAGCGGCTCGCCGCTAACGACCGATTTAATTACCTTACGCTTCAGCTCATCCTCCGGTACAATTTCCGCCACACCCCGCTGTATCACCTCTAGCTGTCGCTCGACCTCTACCTGTTGCTCCGGCTTCAATTCTTCCCACTTCATCCTGTATACCTCCTATTTTTCATCCAAAATATTACATATTATACAAACCAAAAAGCCCCTTTCATCCCAAGGGACGAGAAGGAGCTACTCGCGTTACCACCCTAATTAAAGAAACGCATGTCAAAGACAGACATTTCTTTCACTTCATTCCTATAACGGGCCTACACCCGGTACTGGATTACTATGGTAGCTTCGCAAACCTGCAAATGCTTTCCATTCATCCAGACAGCTCCAGACGGTAATTCAAAGGAGGGACGCTACCGATTCACACCACCCATCGGCTCTCTGCACAACGTGATTCCGCCTTCTACTGAAGTCTTTCTCTGCTTTTCACGATATTTACTTTGACCTATTTATAACACACTGCTTTTATGTAGTCAACGACACCAAAAGACAGGCTTTTTAGCATATGGGTTCATTTTGTAATTTTATGCTATAATAATGGCTGTTATAAAGGAGGAAGACTTAATGGTTGAAGAAAAAAACAATGTATCAGCGCCAAAGCCTTCCCGCTTGAGGACAACCATGCGAAGGCTCGGCCGTGTCATAAAGTGGGTCATCATCATCGGTTTTATGGGGGCACTATTTGCAGGGGGGGCCGCCGCTGGCTATGTCGCTTCTATTGTAAAAAGCGAACCCGTGCGTTCCAGATCCATGATCCTACAGGAAGTAGATAAGAATGCAATTACAGGCTTCGCTTATTTCAATGATGGCTCTCCCATCGGACAACTTCGGACAGAAGAAGATCGAAGACCTGTCACGTTTAAGGAGATTCCACAACTCGTCATTGACGCAGTCATTGCCATTGAAGATAATCATTTTTATGAGCATAAAGGTGTCGATTTGTCGGGAACGCTGCGTGCTGTGAAGCAAAAGGCGCTGCATGAATCCGTACAAACCGGGGGGAGTACCCTCACCCAGCAGCTTGCGCGTCGTGTCTTTCTAAATCTCGATCGCACGGATGACCGCAAGGTCAAAGAAATTTTGCTGTCTCTGCGCCTTGAGCGCTTCCTGAGCAAGCAGCAAATTATTACGGCCTATCTCAATAAAGTACCTTTTGGTAACGGTTCAAGCGGTTACAACGTCTTTGGCATTAAAGCAGCGGCCAAAGGTATTTTTAATGAGAATGATCTGAACGAGATTAATGTAGCCCAGGCCGCCTATCTGGCAGGTTTGCCACAGCTTCCTTCTTCTTATTCTGCTTACAACGGTAAGGGCGAGTTTAATGAAGCTGGCTTTAAAAGAGCCATCAACCGCCAGCACCTGGTGCTCAGTCGAATGCTGGAGGAGAACAAAATCAATAAAGCACAGTATGATGAAGCGATGGCTTTTGATATCAAAAAATCTCTCGCACCACGCACTGTTAAAGCTTATAACACCTATCCATACCTTATGATGGAAACAGAACGACAGGCTGCGCAGGCACTCATGTCTGTCACCAATCCGGGTCAAGCAGCTAATGCCAGTGCAGATGCCAAGACCAAGGACGATAACGATTTACTCAAAGAAGCTGAACAGCAGCTTCGCACAGGCGGTTATATGGTGTACACCACCATTGATAAGAGCGTCTACAAATCTATGCGTCAAATTGCAGAAAATAAAAACAACTTCTCTGCCACTAGTAAAACCAAGGGTGACGAACAAGCAGCGGCTATTCTGATTCAGCATAAAACAGGCGCCATTCTTGGAATGATGGAAGGTCGGGACTTCCAAAAGGAGCAGATGAATTATGCCACGCAGATGGTACGTCAGCCAGGTTCGGCAATGAAACCGATTGCTGCCTATCTCCCTGCATTGGACAGCGGTCTTGTGCAGCCTGGTAGTATCGTGGATGATGCCCCTATTATTTTGAAAGATGGCAGTAATGGATATCACATTCCGAAAAATGCTAACAACCGCTATCAAGGATTGGTTACGGCGCGTTATGCACTGAATCAATCGCTAAATACGATAGCACTCAAGCTGTTTAACGAAAAAGTAGGGATTAGCAACGCTTGGGCTTTTGCTAAAAAACTGGGTATCACCACCTTGGAATCCAGTGATAACAACGCTCAAACGGGTGTACTTGGCGGCTTGGCCCATGGGGTGACTGTCGAGGAACTCACGAATGCATATGGAGCCATTCCAAATGGCGGTGTGTTTAATGACGCCTATATGATCGAAAAGATTGTGGATTCGCAAGGCAATATTGTATATAAGCATCAGGCTAATCCTGTGCAGGCCTTCTCACCGCAAACCGCCTACCTGATGACGGATATGTTGCGTACAGCCGTGTCGGAAGGCACAGGCAGACTGGTGAAGCGGAACTTTGATCAATCCGGCAAGATTCCGATTGCCGGCAAGACAGGCACTACGCAATCCTACACTGATGTTTGGTTCGAGGGCTTTACGCCTGACGTCACGCTGGGTGTATGGGTTGGTTACAAGCAACCTGTCAATAAGCTTGAAACGAAAGTCCAAAAAGAGCGGGCTCGTCGCTTATGGGCTCTAATCATGAATGAAGTAACAGCTAAAGATGCCCAGCTGTTCCAAACGGACAGCTTCAAGAGACCTGACGGCATTGTAAGCCGCACAGCATCCGCGTATGGTTCGGACATTTATAACAGTAAGTATCCACCTAAAAACAGTGAAAATGGTGTGAGCCGTGCGAAATATATTACCTACCAAGGTGTGAATTATATTCCACGCGATGGTACACCGGATGATATGTTATATGAACGGACCGTTAGAAAACGGGAAAAGCCCATCTCAGAATTGATTAAAGAGCTTCAGCAAGCCTTTAAGGTGATGAGACGACATAATTCGTTGTCCTACTATCTGCCTCAGGATGCAGATAAGGAAGCTCCTACTCAGATTGATCCACGCAAGGACGATGGAGCAGCCCCTAACGCTCCATCTAGCGTCAACGTAAGCTATAGTGACGGCAAAGCCATAATCAGCTTTAGCCCAAGCGGAAACAGCGACGTCGTAGGATACCGTCTGTATCGTTCTACAGATGGGGGCAGCTTCCAACGGCTTGGCAAGGTTGTTATGGCTGACGGCTCCAAGGTGTTCTCTGACAGCCCTGGGGGCAGCAGCTCCAGCTACTACGTGACCGCCGTTGATGTAGGCGGCCATGAGTCTGGGCCAAGCACGAAAGCAAGCGCAGCACCTGTGGTGCCACCTGCAGATTCTGAGTCTCCAGACGTTCCGGGCGAGGGAGATGGAACAGGTGCACAGCCTACAGAGGTTCCTACTGCCCCTGGACAGCCTCAAGCTAAAGCCGCTGGCTCATCCGTAGCGCTCCAATGGAGCGCAGGTAAGTCTGCGGACGCTATTACAGGCTATAACGTGTATTACAGCGAAAGCGGTGCGGAGCCTTTTACAAACATAGGCTCTACCGCATCTCCCAGCTTTGAATATAAGTCGGGGAAAAAGCCAAAAGGCTGGTTTCGTGTCACTTCCATGAATACCATAGGGGAATCGGCTCCTTCCGGAGCCGTCCGTCCATAACTGAAGACAAAAGCAGAAAGTGATAGGTTGGGTGAATATGAGATTCACCCTAACAAAAAGGGAGCCCCCTTAGCCATTAAGGCTTTGGAGACTCCCTTTTATAATTCTAATATGCACAGCACTTCAATCCTCTATGGTAGATAAGTCACCTGTAGGAAGGTTAAGCTCCCAGGCTTTCAACACGCGTCTCATAATTTTACCGGAACGGGTTTTGGGTAGCTTTTCCTTAAACTCAATTTCGCGTGGAGCAGCATGAGCAGACAGCCCTTCCTTAACGAAGCGATAGATGTCCTGCTGTAAAGCTTCAGACGGTGCATAGCCTTCACGCAGTGCAACAAAAGCCTTGATAATCTCTCCCCGCACGGTATCTGGTTTTCCAATGACTCCGGCTTCCGCTACTGCAGGATGCTCCAGAAGCTTGCTCTCCACCTCAAAAGGGCCGATTCGCTCCCCGGAGGAGTTAATGACATCATCAATCCTACCCTGAAACCAGAAATATCCGTCCTCATCCATGTAAGCTGAATCACCCGATACATACCAACCGGGAAAGCGGAAATATTCCTGAAACTTGTTCGGATTGTTCCATATACGATTCATCATGGATGGCCATGGTGTACGGATCGCCAAGTGGCCCATCCGGTCAGGAGGCAACACCTGCCCTCTGTCATCCAAAATAGCAGCCTGAATACCTGGGAGTGGCTTTCCCATCGAACCCGGCTTAATTGGCAGCTCAGGGTAATTACAGATCAACTGTGCTCCTGTTTCCGTCATCCACCAAGTATCATGAATGCGCTGTGTATACACTTGCCATCCCCATCGCACCACTTCTGGATTCAGCGGTTCCCCAACGGATAATACATGCCGCAGACTGCTAAGATCATATTTGGAAACAACCTGCTCCCCTGCGCTCATCAGCATCCGAAACGCTGTAGGAGCACTATACCATATGGTCACTTCGTGACGCTCAATCGTGCGGTACCAGTCTTCCGGGCTGAAACGCCCCCCACGAATGACATTCGTCGCTCCATTTAGCCATGGAGCAAAAATACCGTATGATGTTCCCGTGACCCAGCCAGGATCAGCAGTACACCAATACACATCATCTTCCCGCAAATCCAGCACCATTTTGCCAGTATAGTAATGCTGAATCATCGCATTTTGCACATGATACACGCCTTTGGGCTTGCCTGTTGAGCCTGATGTATAGTGAATAATTAATCCATCTTCACGATTCAACCATTCTGGCTCAAGTTCCTCTGAGGACATAAGCATTTCTGTCTCGAAATCGATAATTCCCTGCTCGCGTGCATCCATATCACCAACCACAAAAATATGTCGCAGCTCAGGAAGCTCCTCACGTTTTACCCGTGACAGAAGCGCAGGTGTGGTCACTAATGCCACCGCCCCACTATCCTCCAATCGATCCTTAACCGCAGTTTCCATAAACGCCTCAAACAATGGACCGACAATAGCCCCTACCTTTAGAACACCAAGTAAACTAATAACCAGCTCGGGTGAACGGGGCATGAAAATAAATACCCGCTCCCCTTTACCAATACCGTATTTCCGCAGCACATTTCCGAACCTGTTAGAGCTAGCACGAAGCTGAGAGAAGGTGTAGGTTTCGTGACGGTTTGCGTCACAATACAATAGTGCCGCTTTCTCACCTCGTCCTTCCTGTACATGTCGATCAATGGCTTCATGTGCCATATTTACCTTGCCTGTTTCATACCACGTAAAATGACGCTCTGCATCCTCCCACTGAAAGTTGTTGTAAGCTTGTTCATACGGGCCCATGTTGGATGTGGGAACTACAGTCTGGAGTTCTTCAATCTTCATACGTTCAGCCTCCTCACAATGGATTAATGAGAATCACACAGAACAAGATAACGCTTACAAAATAAATAAAGCAGACGAAATCCTTTGGTGTACTGGTTGATTTAAGCACTTAATTGTGAACATTTTATGTCTAAAACAGTATATCATAGGTCAGGATGTGACGACCATCCTTTTCATTTAATTGTTTTTTTGCTATAAGTAGGGGATATGAGGAACGAGCTCATGGCGAACAAGGAGGGCGTACACATGCAGCATTTAAAACTGTACCACTTGGACACGCTGGATCATAACGGACAAACAATCTATGTAGAAGGCCCCGTATCCGCGGATCAACTGCGTTCATTTCAAATGCACAAGCAATTAGATGCCTTTCGCAAACCAAAGGAACAGTTCGACGCGTTGGTGGATATTTCGGAACTGCCAGAAGGCAGAATTATCATTGCCCACAACGGGGAAACCCTTCTGGGATATGTTACTTTTCATTACCCAGATGAGATGGAGCGCTGGTCGGAAGCTGGCATGAAGGATTTACTGGAACTTGGAGCTGTTGAGGTAGCCAATGACTATCGTGGTCTGGGCCTGGGTAGCCGAATGATTCGGATTGCCTTTGAGGACAGACAGCTTGAATCTTATATTATTTTTACCACCGAATACTATTGGCATTGGGATTTAAAAGGCAGCGGTCTCTCCGTATGGGAATACCGCCGCATGATGGAACGTCTGATGAAAACTGTAGATATGGTCTGGTACGCCACGGATGATCCTGAAATATGCTCACATCCTGCTAACTGTCTGATGGTACGAATGGGAAAGGATGTGCCCCTCGCATCACAGGAGCAGTTTGACCATATCCGGTTTGTCCGAAGATTCATGTATTAAAAAATTATACCCTTAGCCCAAATGCTTGAGCATGAACTCCACAATACGATGCGAACGATGTGAAGCTTCTACCGTAAATTCAGCATAATTAACGTGAGCCGATCCATCAGCCTTATCTGACATAGATCGTAGGACAACATAAGGCACAGCGTTCATATGAGCTGTCTGAGCCACAGCTGCACCCTCCATTTCGGTACAAGCACCGTCCATTTCCTGATGCAATGCAGTCACTAACTCACGATTTGCAACAAATTGATCGCCAGAAAGTACCTTGCCGACAATATACCGATCGCCAAACGATTTGCAGGCTTGCTCAGCTAGACTTGCAAGCTCGGGATCAGCCACAAACTCTGAGGTGTCCTGATAAGGAATGACCCCTCTGGCATAACCCAAAGGCGTTACATCCATATCATGCTGCATACATGTTGATGAGATGACAATATCCCCAATGTTTAAATCGGGATGAACTGCCCCTGCCACTCCCGTAAATATAATCTGTTCTACACCAAAATGATCAATCAGGATTTGTGTTGTTACCGCAGCATTAACCTTGCCTACACCGGATTTGCAGACAACGACTCTTTGCCCGTGAATGATTCCTGTAGTGTACGTGATTCCAGCCTTGACCGTCTTGCTCGCTTCCGTCATCGCTGCCAGCAGCAATTCAATTTCTTCATCCATAGCACCCATTAATCCATAAAGTCGGCTCATTACGCATCCCTCTATTCTTGGTTTGATGATGATGTCCATAAGAAGCTTTATATCCGCGAAAAAAGCTCCATCAAAGGAGCTTTCATCGAAGGTATATCCTATTCAGCACTGCATCTAGTCTAAATAATTAACTGACAACCGCAAAATAGTTTCATGCGGCAAAATAACGCGAGGGTTCTCCACGTTTTCCTTTTTCATCAGCTTGGTCAGCAAACGCATCGCTACCGCACCCAAATCGTACATCGGTTGCGCGACGGTTGTCAGCTGAGGACGAACCATAGAGGCCATACGAATATTGTCAACACTGATTACCGAAAAATCATCAGGAACTTTCAATCCCTCATCCTGAATACTGTGGATCGCACCAATTGCCATTTCATCCGTAGCAGCAAAAATCGCACTTGGCTTCTTCTTCAGGCCGAGAAAATATTTCATTGCTTCGACACCGGATTCATAACGGTAGTTCCCGATTCGCACGAGATCCTCCTGATAATCAATTCCGGCTGTTTCCAGTGCTCTCTTGTAACCTTGGAAACGTGCATAGCCGTTTGCAGGGTCTTGAAGCGTACCACTGATCATTGCGATTTGACGGTGTCCATGGCGGATCAACGTGTTTACTGCATCAAAAGCAGCGGCTTCATGGTCGATATCGACCGAAGGATAGCTTCCTTTTTCATCACTCGTTGCACATAGAACGATAGGGACCGCAGCTGTATGGAACGCCTGAATATGCTCGTCCGTTACTGTACCACCCATGAACAGAAGACCATCCACTTGCTTTTCAAGCAATGTGTTGATGACACGAATCTCTTTTTCTTTTCGCTTGTCGGCATTACACAAAATAATATTATAGTGATACATATTCGCTATATCCTCAATACCGCGCGCAATTTCTGCAAAAATTGAGTTCGATATATCGGGTATAACCACGCCGACGGTCGTTGTCTTCTTGCTGGCCAGACCTCTAGCGACCGCATTTGGGCGATATCCCAATTGTTCAATCGCTTCGTACACTTTCTTGCGGGTCTGAGGTTTCACATTAGGATTATTGTTAACTACGCGGGACACTGTGGCCATTGAGACACCAGCTTCGCGAGCTACATCATAGATCGTTACCGTCACATTCCTTCTCTCCATTGCCAATAAATTTTCAACCGAATCCTAGATCAACTAATTAGAACCATGATACGACAAAATACTACTTTATGCAACGACAGCACACATTCTATCTATGTGAGATGATCGTGGAGTGCACGGGCTGTAATATTCGAATGGGATGTATGCCAAACAGCCTCTCCGCCCTTGATTAAAATGGCCTGCGGGGATTCATGCTTCACCTGAAGCCTGTCCGCGGTTTCATTGGACACCGGCCGATCTTCTACTACATAAATGATACCGTATTCAATATTTTCGTTGGGAGCGCCATGCAAATAGGACTCCACTTCCTGATATGCGCCTGCACTTATCGGACAACGTGTGCTATGTTTAAAGAGAAGCAACGGCTTGTCTGATGACGCTTCCAGAGCCGTATTTAATTGTTGAACAGTAGTCATTTTTGTCATCGTCGCCATTGGATATACATTCCTTTCTGTGTCTTGTCGTATGGCCTATTCACATCGTAACAAAAAGAACATGTAAAATCCAATGGTGACCATGAAAATTTTCATATTTTTTAGTTTTTTGTATTCGTAAATACCGATTCACTGGTAAAACCGGATAATTGAACCAATTTTTTCTCTACATCATTCATCCAATCTTCGTCTCCCAGACTTCTCGCATAGCGATAAAGATCCAGTAAGAGATTAATTCGAAGCTCCATGCGCTCCTCCAAAGCAGATTGCCAATCCACATTGGGATTGTCCGCTTCCTCCAATACAAGCTTGCGAATTATTTCTGCCAGTTCATTGTTGCGAGCAAAAGATATTCTCCGTGCCGTAGGTTTGCTCCCTAGACTTTGTAATAGTGCCTTAATGTCCTTCGTCACATGCTGCAAAACCTCACTGGAAAAGCATGACGAGCATGAGAATACAGGGACGTGCAAAATTTCAACCTTGCCCGCATAGATTACCTTTCGCAGTTCCAGTCCCATCGGTTTGCCACATTGACATTGCTTCTGCATTTAACCACCTCATTACGTAGGATCAAACTATACGAGGATCTCATCAGAATCCAAATATATCTATCTACTAGTCTAATAAATATTTGTTAACTCCATTAAATCTATCATACCTTGTTTTATTTCGACTTTGGGACCTCAAATCCTTCCACAGATTGCAGCTATGAACAAATTACCAAAGCTTTGGCGGGTCAGAAAATGACGACAATTGCTGTCAAAGAGCAGACTACTAACATAAGAATCTGCGAAGGAATGGACTTCGAGCGTTCTTTTTCTTAAGATGTAAAAGTACAGATTACAAAACAGAGGTGTCATCATGTGACGCACGAAAGGATGGTTGGATGTCAAGACTTGCCGGAAAAAAGGTTATCGCCCTGGTGGATGAGGAATTCGAGGATCTGGAGCTGTGGTATCCGATTTACCGTGTTCGTGAAGAAGGCGCAGAAGTGCATTTAGCCGGTGCTGAAAAGGGTAAGAAATATATTGGAAAATATGGCGTACCTGCTGAAGCGGAATACGCTTTTGAGGAACTGAATAGCAGCGACTATGACGGAATTCTTGTCCCTGGCGGTTGGGCACCTGATAAACTGCGTCGCTATCCCAAGGTAATTCAACTCGTACAGGAGTTTCATGCTGCTCATAAACCGATTGGACAAATCTGCCATGCAGGCTGGGTACTGATTTCTGCTAAAATTTTGGATGGTGTTACGGTAACCTCCACTCCAGGCATCCGTGACGATATGGAGAATGCAGGAGCTATTTGGAAGGATGAGGCAGTTGTGACGGACGGACATATTGTATCTGCTCGTCGACCACCCGATCTTCCACCTTACGGAAAAGCTTTCTGCGATTTGTTAGCAGATAACACCCGGAAATAAGAGATTAAGTTAATTTCCCGCAATCTCAAGAGGCTGTCAACAAGATGAAAAAAAGAACCTTCAAAACCATGAATAAGTGGTTTTGAAGGTTCTTTTTCGTCCAAGCCGTGCTACGCCATTAAGGTTTGCTACGACAAGCTCAACAGTACGGGGTGTTGGCTGTGCAAAGCTTTGCGGACATTATATATTACTGCCGTCCAGGCCCGGCCGGAGTGCAGCTGACATTAGCTGCAGTCAGCTTGTCTTCGATCGCTGCACCAGTGGACATGCCAAAGCAAACCTGAGCGACTGTCGTTGCCTCAGATGCAGTCGTATTCAGCACACGATGCTTGACCCGCAATAACGATTGGGGAGACATGCTGAGTTGGTGTATCCCCAGTTCCAGCCAAAGAGGAACGGACCGTTCATCTCCAGCCATCTCACCACATACACTTACATCAATTCCTGCTTGATGTGCCGCTTGTGCAGTCATGCGCAACATTCGAAGTACAGCTGGATGGTATGGATGGTACATATGTGCAATCTGCTCATTCATACGATCTACAGCCAGCACATACTGAACCAGATCATTCGTTCCGATACTAAAAAAATCTGTTTCAGCTGCCAATAGATCAGCGATCATCGCTGCTGCCGGTACCTCTATCATGATTCCACGCTGAATGTTCGGATTATAGGCAAGCCCTCTTGCATCCAAATCCGCCATAGCCTCCTTCAAAAGAGCATCTGCCTGGCGGACCTCCTCCACGGATGAGATCATCGGATACATTACCTTGATATTTCCCGTTGCACTGGCTCGCAAAATTGCAGTCAACTGGGTTTTAAATAATTCCTTCCAATCCAGACTGATCCGTATAGCACGGTAACCTAGAAAAGGATTTTCTTCCTCTGGTAGTTGAAGATAGTCCAACGGCTTATCTCCACCGATATCCAATGTACGGATGACTACAGAGTGGTTTCCTGCCTTTTCCGCTATCAGCCGATATACTTCATACTGCTCCTCTTCATCTGGAGCAGATTTGCGATCCATGTATAAAAACTCCGTGCGGAACAGTCCCACACCTTGAGCGCCATGCTTCAAAGCTGCCTCCAGCTCTTTAATCGAACTAATATTGGCCGCTAGCCTCAGGGTGGTTCCATCCTTGGTCACGGCATCTACAGAAGCAAGCACCTGAAGCTGCTCTTTTCTGCGTCGCTGCTCGTCACGCAAAATTTTATAATGATCAGTTACCGTTTTTTCCGGATTCACATAAACTTTGCCCAGGTCTCCATCCACAACCATCATATCTCCCGTTTGAACGGGCAAATTCAGATTGCTCTCCAGTCCTGAAACGAGTGGAATACCAAGTGCGCGGGCCATGATCGCAGAATGTGATGTTTTCCCACCATTCATAGTTACAATCCCTAAAACATAGCTAGGATTCAAGTGTGCCGATTGGGAGGGTGAGAGCTCCTTGGCTACCAGAATATAGGGCTGCGTATCCTTGGGAAGAGTCACTTCCGGTGCACCCAGCAAATGCTTGAGCAGCCGGTTTCCCACATCTTTGATATCGATTGCCCGCTCCTTCATATATTCATCATCCAGTAAATCAAACATTGTTACAAAATGATCAATGGCTTCCTTCACGGCCACCTCGGCCGCCTTATACTGACGCTCAATAATTCCGCGAATTTCATTCATGAATTCTGGATCTTCCAATATCGCAAGATGAGCATCAAAAATGCTGGATTCCTCCGGCCCCACCATCTCTCGAAACTCATCCTTAATAAACTGGATCTCACTTTTGGATGTGCGTATCCCTTCATACAACCGTTCAAATTCCTTTGCAAGATCTACCGCATCCATTTTTTGATCAGGTAAATCCCACTCCCAGCTCGGCAGGACAAATGCCTTCCCGATTGCCACACCTGCTGCGGCGCCGATGCCTTCTATCATGTTTCTACCCCTCCAACATTCCTGTCATGCAGCACAACGGACATTACCGAGGCCTGACCTTTTTTCACTGTTTTAAACGGAGCAAAGCTCCACGACTTGACGCGATCCGGATTCGTGATGACCATAGGAGTCACCAGTGATGGAGCTTGCTCTCGCAGCGCCTGCAAATCAAATTTGATCAGCAATTGCCCCGGTTCCACCGTATCGCCTGCTTCTACCATAGCAGTAAAATTTCCTTTTAGCTGTGAAGTATCAATCCCTATGTGGAGCAGAACCTCAAGTCCCTCTCGTGTGGAGATGCCTAAAGCGTGCATAGTCGGATACAAGTGCATCACAGTACCATACACTGGAGACACAAGTTCACCACGTTCAGGAACAAAAGCAACACCGTCCCCGACCAGCTTCGTCGCAAAAATTTTGTCAGGCACTTCATGAATCGGGAGCATTTTTCCATGTACAGGAGCGTTGAACAAAATTTGAGGGAGATCACGCTCCATCAGCTTCGCGATTTCCTCACGAATCAGTTCTGAATACGTTCCGAATACAACCTGCAAATTACCTCCACCCAGATTGATAAGCCCGGCCGATCCCAAAGCCTTCATCGCTCCGGTATCGATCAGTCTGTCATTGTGGACGGTCAGCCGCAAACGTGTGATGCAGGCCTCCACCTGCACAATATTTTCCTTCCCGCCAAGTGCTTCCAAAATAAGCGGAGCACTATAAGGAATATTGCCGGCCCAATCCTCCAGAACCGAACCTTCCTCGCGCCCAGGAGTTGGAATACGGAACCGCCGGATAGCCCATCGAAACAGTACATAATACACAAGCCCATACGCCACTCCCACTGGAATTAACAACCAGGCGTTATGTGAGAGATGAAAATTAAGGACATAATCTATAAAACCCGCCGAATAGGAAAATCCGTGATGAATATCCAGCTCAAAGGTAAGCCACATGGCCAGCCCAGACATAACCGCATGAACGAGGAACAAATAAGGTGCTGCAAACAAAAAGGCGAACTCGATCTGTTCCGACACTCCGGTAAAAAAGCAGACAAGCGCAGCCGTCAAAAATGTTTTTTGCACCTTTGGCTTCAAATCTTCACGTGCTTCCTGAATGATCGCCAGCGCAATGGCAGGGATCGCAAACATCATAATGGGGAACAACCCGGACATGAAATAGCCCGCTGTCGGATCGCCAGCAAAAAACCGGGGTAAATCTCCCTGCACAACGTTGCCAGACGGCGTTTTATATGTACCCAGTTGAAACCAAAAAATATTATTAAGCAGATGGTGCAGACCAAAGGCCGCCAGCAACCGATATAGAATACCGTAGATAAACAGTCCAAAGCCGCCCAAGCTCGATTCCAGACCTACTATAAATTGCAGCCCTCTCTGTATGAGTGGGGCAATAATTAGCATGAGTCCTGCAAACACAGCCGAGAAGAGGCCAATAAGCAGCAGAACAAATCGGGTACCCCCAAAAAACTGAAGCACCTCGGGCAATTTGATGCTTTTGAAGCGATTATAAGCCACCCCTGAAATGACCCCCAAAATGATACCAATGAGCGTCGCCGGTTGAATGAGTCCGTTTCCAAATCTCAATGTGACCTGATCATATATAGCCATACCAGCTAATGCTGCCAGTCCCGCCTGACCTGCCTGATTCGACATCCCCAGTGCAACACCAACCGCAAATAAATATGGCAAAAAATAAAAAATCCCATGTCCCGCCGCATTTGCCATATCAGACACCATAGGGAATCCCCATGTGGACCAAGGAAGGCTGCCGAGACTTAGCAATATTGCAGCGGCTGGTAGCACCATCGTCGGGAGCATGACAGCACGACCGAGCTGTTGTAAGGATCCGAGCCAATTCATGGCATTCCTCTCCTTTCTATCCCTGATGGTAAGCCGAATAAATACTTTTGTCAAAGCAATGATTCCATCTGCCAAAATATTTATTTACGCTTCTACAGGTCAAAAAACTTTATCACCACAACAGATAACACTATGAATCCGTCTAGACCATTTTCATCATCAGGCATACATACATTATATGGATTGCTAAAAGTATAATATACTTTACCATATTCCTCATTTCGCACCAAAAACCTTCAACCCTGTGAAGCAAGGGAAGAAGGTTTTCATGTGCGTATAGCACGGGTCACTGATCCTTGTTTATCCTTTACGTACAGCCTGGGTCACTGAGTCCTCCACCTTAATGCAACGATCCATAATAACCGTCATTCCATGCTCCTGCGCAATGTCAGCGGCTTCCTGGCTTATAATCCCCTGTTGAAGCCACAAAATCTTAGCTCCAATAGCTGCTGCTTCACGCGCAACCTCTGCACAGTATTCACTGCGGCGGAATACATTGACCAGCTCCACAGGCTCAGGTACTTCAGCAAGACTGGCATAACAAGTCTCCCCAAGAATCGTTTGCCCTGCCGCCGCAGGGTTAACCGGAATAATCCGGTATCCCCGCTTCTGCATGGCATAAGAAACCATATAAGAGGTTCGATCTGATTTATCAGACAAAC
This sequence comes from Paenibacillus sp. FSL R7-0340, assembly GCF_038002205.1. Taxonomy (NCBI): domain Bacteria; kingdom Bacillati; phylum Bacillota; class Bacilli; order Caryophanales; family Paenibacillaceae; genus Paenibacillus; species Paenibacillus sp. FSL R7-0340. The sequence continues at coordinate 2,433,357 of NZ_JBBOBY010000001.1, read as the reverse complement.
CAACAACCGCAATATTGCCTACTTGTTCCAAAATGGTTTTAATCTCTTCTCTCGACGGATTTTCAAAAGCCATCCTGTTCCCTCCTATTCGCATCTTCGTTTGCTTTTATTTTACCCATTCTACAGAAGCACCAAGCGTCGTTAGATGATCAAAATACTGCGGATACGATTTGGCGACATGATGTGCATCCTTGATCACTAACGGCTTCTGTGAACGCAAACCTACAATCGTCAAGGCCATAATAACACGGTGATCAAAATGCGCGTTAATTTCCACGCCACCTTCGACACCCTCCGGTCTGCCATGTACGATAATTTCCGCTTGGCGTTCTTCTACCCGAGCTCCAGCCTTGGTCAGCTCATTCAAATAATCGGTAATGCGGTCGCATTCCTTATACCGTAAATTCTCCACGTTATAAAAGCGGGACGTGCCTTCAGCAAATACAGCCGCAGCCACCATAGCAAGCACAGCGTCTGTTGCAGCATCACCGTCAAACTCGACAGCTTTCAATCGGCCATTGCCCTTCACGACAACGGTATCGTTCTCATGTGTCAGTGGCACTTCCATCATACGCAACACATCTACGATAGCGCGTTCTCCCTGTTTGCTCTGCTCTTTAAGACGATGAATGGTAACATCAGAATTCGTTACTGCAGCAGCCGCTAGCACCGCTGCACTCCCTGGATAGTCTCCCTGTACAGTATACGTACGTGGCTGATAGGATTGCCGCCCCGGGACACGGAAAGACATGTAATCATCCCTTGCATGAATGATAATACCAGCCTCTTGCAATACCTCCAGGGTCTGCCCAATGACCACCTTGGATTTCAAATCATGCAGCACTTCGATTTCACTGTCTTCCTCCAGTAAAGGCGTAAGGAATAGCAAGGCGCTCAAATATTGTGAGCTAACCGAGCCGGACACCTGAATTTTACCGCCTTTCGCCTGACCACCCTGAATACGAATTGGCAACTTACCTTCACGATGATCTACTTTCACACCCAGTTGCCCCAGTGCATCGATTAGATCATCATGTGGTCTCTTACCCAATGAGTCGGGATATGTATTAACAAATGTAACATCCGGACATAGAGATGCAATACCCATCAAAAAACGGAGCACCGCTCCTGCGTTTCCCACATTCAATTCCTTCACAGCTTGAGGATGGCTACCAAAACCTGTAATAACTATTTTTTCATCATCCTCTTCCAGTACTGCACCCAGATCGGCGATACAACGACGCATAGCATCACTGTCTTCACTATGGGCTGGATAATAAATGGTACTTTGTCCCTCAGCAAGTGCCGCAGTGAGCAGATAACGAGTAGTGTAGTTTTTGGAGGACAGGGCCCCAATCTCTCCTTGCAAGGAAGGGGTAGGTCTAACGATAACATCCATAATGTACATGCTCCTTTTCGGTTCAAACCATCCTATTTTACGTTAATTATACAAGTTGTAGCATTCATTTCTCCACCCAAAAAATAAGAAATATTAATCTAGGTCGCCCGAGTGAATCCCGTCGGCTAATTAATCTATACCTGCCTTTAGGATTAAGCCGATTGACAGCCTAGAGATAGCTTAGCTATCATACATAGAGTGTGTGTGACATTTTGCACACGTCAAAAATATACGTAGCACCCATTATTTATCAGAAAAGAGGTCCGGCCATGACGCAAATCGCCCTGATTGAACCTTCTGAGTTGCGCGCACGTCTGCAAGCAGGAGAGCAATTGCAATTAATCGACGTCCGCGAAGCGGAAGAAGTAGCGGAAGGCATGATTGAAGGTGCCAAGCACATTCCGCTCGGACAGCTTCCGGGTCGTCTTGAAGAAATTGAACGCACCGGTGAAATTATCTTTATTTGCCGGAGCGGTTATCGCAGTGAACGAGCCTGCGAATATCTACAGCAGCTAGGTTATGAAGGCTGTACTAACATGACCGGCGGCATGCTGCAATGGTCACAGGAGCAATAGAAAACCTACTTAACAAAAGAGACGAGAACTTCCCGTCTCTTTTGTTTTAACTCAAAGCTTAGACGCGGTAATGCATTAAAATATTCTGTCCCTATCATACCATAGCCTCAAAAGATTACACAATCCTCTACTACCCTAGAATGATATCCATAATTAAAAATTAAAAACGGAAGCTTCTTCTACCCATAGGGCAAAAAAGCTTCCGTTGTATTACATAATGCTATTCATACATATCCGTCCGTTCATTAGAACCATTGATGATGGAATACGCCTTCTTTGTCCACACGTTTGAACGTATGGGCACCGAAGTAGTCACGTTGTGCTTGCAGCAGATTTGCTGGCAAACGCTCAGTGCGGTAGCTGTCATAGTATGCAAGCGCGCTGGAGAAGCCAGGCACTGGAATACCTTGAGATACAGCCACGGAAATCACTTGACGCCATGCATCTTGATACGTTTCAACTACATTTTTGAAGTAAGAATCCAGTAACAGGTTTTTCAAGGCAGGGTCGCGGTCATATGCATCCTTGATGTTTTGCAGGAATTGCGAGCGGATAATGCAACCGCCGCGGAAGATCATAGCGATTTTTCCGTATTTCAAATCCCAATCATATTCATCGGAAGCTGCACGCATTTGAGCGAAACCTTGAGCATAGGACACAATTTTACTTGCAAACAGTGCTTTACGTACGCTCTCGATAAATTCTTTTTTGTCGCCGCTGAAGGACTCAGCATTAGGACCGCTCAGCACTTTGCTTGCCGCAATGCGCTCGTCTTTCATAGCAGACAAGAAGCGGGAGAATACGGATTCGGTAATCATGGACAATGGCACACCCAGATCCAAAGCGCTTTGGCTTGTCCATTTACCTGTACCTTTTTGACCAGCAGCATCCAAGATAACGTCTACCATTGGCTTGCCTGTTTCAGCATCGTATTGGGAGAAGATGTCAGCTGTAATTTCGATCAGGTAGCTGTCCAGTTCCCCTTTATTCCATTCCGTGAAGATTTCATGAAGCTCTTCCGCATTCACGTTCAGGACTGATTTTAACAGGTGATAAGCTTCACCGATCAATTGCATGTCGCCGTACTCGATACCGTTATGCACCATTTTTACATAGTGACCAGCACCGTCGGGACCGATATATGTACAGCATGGGTCGCCTTCCACTTTGGCAGAGATTGCCGTCAGAATCGGCTCTACCAGTTTATAGGCACTTTCTTGTCCACCCGGCATAATAGCAGGACCATTCAAGGCACCTTCTTCACCACCGGATACGCCTGTACCAATAAAGCGAAGTCCTTTTTCCTCCAGCTCCTTGCTGCGGCGCTGTGTATCAGGGAAGTAGGCATTGCCTCCGTCTATAATAATGTCGCCCTTGTCCAGATGAGGCACAAGCTGTTCAATCGTGGCATCTGTAGCTTTACCAGCTTGAACCATGATCAGGATTTTACGGGGTGACTCCAATGAGTTCACAAATTCTTCAATAGAGAAAGTACCCGTCAGTTTTTTACCTTCTGCTTCTTTGATAAGATCGTGCGTTTTTTCTGGAGAGCGATTAAAAACCGAGACGGTGAAGCCTCTGCTCTCAATATTAAGGGCTAAATTCTTACCCATTACCGCCAGGCCGATCACACCAATTTGCTGTTTTGCCATCTGGTTCCTCATCCTTTGCAACATATTTTGTCTTCTACATCGCCGCTTTACCGCATTACACTTTATGTGAATCGGAACACGTGCACTTCTATTTTAACGTTTTTGGTGTCAGAAGTGAACCCCTGTCTATTCACAGATCAAAACACCCCATTTTCATGAGGTGTTCAGATGTATTACACTTCCATCATCAGCAGTTGGTGGGATAGCGTTTGCAGGCGTTCATGGCAATTCCCGATTTTAGCCTTATCTCCGTCTGTCATCGCTGTGAACAGTTTCTCCAATTCATCGTCTACTTCCATTTTGAGCAGCAGCAGCCGGGTTTCCCCTTCTTTGGAAGCGTACATATCCTCCATTTCCTGTGCGGACAGCACCGGTCCTTTCTGATAAATGACACGCTGCTTAAAGCCTGTAACCTCGACCAGACGAATAACCTCACCGAACAAAATATTTTCTACTAAAATATGATGATCCTTAACTCTTTTGACAATGGCATGACCTCGGGTGCTTCCAATCAGCTTCTCCAACCACTCAGCCAGCTTGGCATCGCGGATTACATAATCTCCAGCCAACTTGTAGTGTCCTGTGCGCAGCTGTTGAAAACGGAGCTTCACCAGCTTGCGCCCGGTTCTCACCGACAAAACCAGGTACGACTCATCCTCGCTCCAGTACAGCGAATACCCTTCCGATATCAAATCCTTGATCAGATTATGGATATGCCGACGGCTAAACCGGAGCTCTAGATTGCAATATTCTACCTCACAGCCCTTGTTCACGGCATTCCCTCCTTTTTCAAGTCCGATTCAAGAAGTCCGGCTACAGCAAGCCTGCGGCTTTCCCGCTTGATCTTCCCTTGCTCTATTTTATACTTCATTTTATGTAAGGGTACTTGGTTATTTGACCTATTTTTATGAGTAACAGCGCACAATCCTACTTTTGCCTTATATGCTTGTTTCAAACCTGGTCTAAAGTCGGCCACGCCCGGCGGCATTATGCTATAATCGGACATATTACGCCACACGACATGGCTTAACCCAGTTACAGGAGGAAAAGGAATGACATTTAGTGGATTTACTGCAAAGGACTTCGATGTTTTTGAAATACCGGGGTTGGAGCCTCGTATGGAAGTGCTGATTCAGCAGGTTCGGCCCAAGCTGGAGGCAATTGGCGAGGAATTGGCCCCGTTCCTGACAGACTTATGTGGGGAGCCTATGCACGTTCACGTTGCCAAGCATGCACGACGGAAAGTCAATCCCCCCAAAGATACTTGGGTTGCCTGGGCGGCAAACAAGCGCGGATACAAGGCGCTGCCGCATTTTGAGGTAGGCATGTTCGCTTCCCATCTTTTCGTCATCTTCGCAATTATTTATGAAAGCCCGAACAAAGCTACATTTGCCCAGGCGCTCGAAGCCAACCTGAGTGATGTACGTTCTAACCTACCGGATCATTTTTACTGGTCCATGGATCATATGGCTCCAGAAGGCACAGAACAACAACATATGGCTAATGAAGATTTTCAAACGATCATCCACAAGCTGCAACAGGTAAAAAAAGCGGAGGTCATGTGTGGAATCCGTATTGACCGAGAAGATCCACTCGCCAGCGACGGGGCTGCATTATTACAGGCTGTGCGTTCTACCTTTGAGCATTTACTGCCGCTGTACCGAATGTCTTTCTCGAAAGAGTAGCCCTCGCCGCTTTTCAAGGTGCTGTTCAGGCCTCCACAGTCTTCCTGCGTGGATTACGCGCCAGAGCCAGGTGGCAGCCAAACATGAGCAGCATCACGACCCCACTGATGATAAATGGTGCTGTGTGTCCGGCACGGTCCCATAGCACTCCTGAAACGAGCGGGCCTATAACCATGCCGGAGCCTTGAAGTGTTAAAAAAAAGCCCCATACCGTTGCTCGCTCGCTTTCCGGAATCAGTCGGGCAAGAAATGTGTTCCATGCAGGCAAAATGAGCGCATATCCCAAACCAATAAGCGCTACGGATACAAATACCAGCGGAATAGAGCGAACGATTGAAAAGAGAAACAGTGTAATTCCGGCTAGCAAAAAACCAACATGTAGAAAATACTCCGTTCCAAGTCGGTCGACCAACTTGCCGCAAGGGATCAGTGCCAGCACAGTCACCCCACCGCCTGCAATCAGGAGGACGCTGTACAGGTTTGGTGAAATCCCGAGGTCCGTCCGAGCGTATAGCGTCAGTACCGGGCTGATTAAACCGATAACAAAAGACTGCAAAAACAGCGCCGGGTAAATTAACGGATTGACGTTAAGCTTTGTTTTGAGCACGCCAATCGTCTCCTGGATTCCTTTCAGAACTCCCCGCTTCTGCTTTATGTGCCCATCAGACGACACTAGAGCGCTCTGTTCGAGGTCACCTTTGTTAGCAGACCTTTTCGGTCCTGGCAGCATGAGAGCAACCAACAACAATACAACACTGCATCCTATCAAAATCATGAACACCATGCCGTAAGAATGCCCATAGTGGGATATGGCGAAGTTCATAATGAGCGGACCCAATCCCGTTCCGCCCATAGACGCAATTTCCAGTGTGCCCATCGCCGCGCCATTGCTGTTATTAGGCCCGGACATTTCGGTCGTTCCGGTCATAACACAAGGCCAGAGCGGAGAAGTACCCAGACCGAGCAGCAGACACGCGACGACGAGCCACACGGGCTCTGACAGTACGCTCAGCATAATAATAGCTACAAGCGTAAACAACAGTGCGGTCGACATCGTTCCACGGTAACCAAGCCGTTCAGCCATCCAGCCCGCCGGTGCCCGGAACGCATTGTCTCCAAAATATTGAAGTGAAAAGGCTAAACCAATAATCCCGGCTGACAAACCAAGCGTTTCTCCCATATATACCGGAAGGATGGATACCAGAAGAGATCCTTTCATAAATTCGACTAGAAATACCAAAACCCACAATTTGCTAAAAAAAGGAGTCCACAGCCGCTGCGGAGCTTCTTTTCGTCCTTTTTGCCACATCTAATCCACATCCTCCACCTTCGTTTTTTGGCTATAAAGACCGGGTTCTCCGCCTACTCCACTCTTTCGCAAATAAATGCGCCCTCAATCGCTTGCATTCCTACTTCAAACTGCTATACTCAATTTTGTTCTATTATCACTTGCACAGGATTGTCGAAATCCTGCACGAAAGGTTGTGACAACACTAATGAATCAAAGCAACACCCCGCTTTTTACTGCTTTGAAGAAGCACGCTCAGAGCAACCCGGTTCAATTTCACATCCCAGGTCATAAAAAGGGAGTCGGAGCAGATCCGGAATTTCGCGAATTTATGGGGGATAATGCCTTTTCCATAGATATGATCAACATCGCTCCATTGGACGATCTGCATCAACCAACAGGTGTCATCGAAGAAGCCCAAAAGCTTGCAGCAGATGCCTTCGGAGCAGATTATACTTACTACAGTGTACAGGGGACAAGCGGAGCCATCATCACCATGATTATGTCCATTTGCTTGCCAGGTGATAAAATTATTGTACCCAGAAACGTACACAAATCTATAATGTCTGCCATTATCTTTGCTGGTGCAAAACCAGTATTCATTTCTCCAGTCAGTGATGAAAATCTCGGTATTCACCACGGGGTTACAACCAAGTCCGTACGCCGGGCATTGGAACGCCACCCTGACGCCAAGGGCGTCCTTGTTATCAACCCGACATATTACGGTGTGTGCGCCGACTTAAAAGAAATTGTAGATCTCGCTCACAGCTATAATGTGCCGGTCCTGGTCGATGAGGCTCACGGGGTACTGATTCATTTTCATCCTGATCTACCGATGTCCGCCATGGAGGCGGGAGCAGACATGTCAGCTACAAGTGTCCACAAGCTGGGCGGTTCCTTGACACAAAGCTCGATCTTGAATGTAAATACGAAAAACGGATACGTTAACCCACAACGTGTACAAACGATTTTCAGTATGCTGACAACGACATCCACTTCGTATCTCCTGTTGGCTTCCTTGGACACATCCCGACGCAACCTGGCACTTAACGGTCATGAAATAGCACAACGCGCCCTTGATTTGGCTGAATATTGCCGCTCAGAGGTTAACAAGATTGAAGGACTATATTGCTTTGGTAGTGAAATTCTCGGCACGGAAGCTACCTACGATTATGATCCAACCAAAATTACGGTTCATATCCGCCATTTAGGTCTTACCGGATACGATGTGGAAAATTGGCTGAGAGATCACTACAATATCGAGGTTGAGCTTAGCGATATGTACAATATTCTCTGTTTGGTGACCCCTGGTGATACCAAAGAGGAAATTGAAATTTTGTTGAAAGCTCTGCGTGAGCTGGCTTCTCTGCACTATTCCACAGGTCAGGAGCATGAGCTGGTTGTAAAGATACCGGATATCCCTCAGCTCTCCCTCATTCCAAGAGACGCTTTTTATGGAGATACGGAAATCGTGCCTTTCAAGGAATCTGCTGGCCGCATTATTGCAGAATTCATTTATGTGTATCCACCTGGTATTCCGATCTTACTGCCAGGAGAAGTTATTTCGCAGGACAATATTGATTATATTGTTGATCATGTAGAAGTAGGCCTGCCTGTTAAAGGACCTGAGGACCGAACAGTACATCAGGTGAAGGTTATCGTCGAGACTGACGCTATTTCATAATATTGAACTGTCAACACATGCTTACAAAATATGTTGATAGCCAACAAAAAAAGCCCCCATTTGGGGGCTTTTTTCTTGAAGAGCTATGCAGCTGCTACATCCAATTCTATTCGTATTGGGCAACAAGCTCGCTATATGCGGCTTCTACACGTTTCCACTCATCTTCGTCCTCAATATTGTAAAGCACCATTTCTTCGTTTTCTTCTTCCATACGAAGAATAATGCCATCCGCTTCGGGATTGCCTCGCTCAAGCAGAAGAGCATAAACGTGATCTTCTACGTCAAAGGTCTCTACAAGCACCATTTCTACATCTTTACCATTTTCATCAGTTAGCGTAAGAACCATTTCTTCATGTTCGTGGTCATGATCGTGGTTGCAGGCTTCACCGTGTTCATGTTTGTGATCACTCATGGAAATACCTACCTTCAAATTGTTTTATTTTCCCCCGTATCGTAACATGATCAAGGGTGCAGGTCAATTTGTGGTATGCCTAATTTATCGCTGTAATGACTTTTTCGGACACCAGGGTATAGCTGCCGTCTTTGCTCTCTTTAATGTAGAAACCAACCCGGTAATTCCCTGCTGTTTTGAAATCATACGTAAAGTCGTTCGTACGGAACCAGAAGTTATCCTTTTGCGCTCCTTTGATATCTTGAGACTGAATATCCTTCACGTTGCCTGAAGGGTCGGTGATCGCTACCTTCACTCCGGAGATATCTGTTTTCAAGGTATCAATTTGACTGAATACATTAAATTTCACTTTATTGCCTTTATTCACGTTACCAAACACCGTATCTCCCTTGAACAGGAACATATGCACGTTAGGCTGGTCGAAAACAACTTTTCCACCGGATGGATCAAAATTTACAAGTCCGTTAAAATCACGGATGGGCACATAGGTTTTCCCATCAATGACAACTGCGCCATCTTTTGACACTTCTCCATTAATAATCAACTGCACTTGGTCCTTGGCGGATTCCGCCGAAATGGCGGTCCCTCCCATTATTGAAAAGGCCATCACTAGGGCCATCACTTTTCTCCATTTCATCACTACTAATCCCTCCATCGTTATCTGTTTAAAACCTTCTGTCGTACATTTATACCTAGCTCAGCCGCACAAGTTGCGCTGTGTTTCACAAATTGTCCAAAGTTTTTACATAAGGAGCCAAATCTTTAGTTCCAGCAGCATAGGTGATAAAATACGACTGTAGAATGTCCTAGTACACAAAGTCCGGAGGGATAATCCATAATGAGCCTAACGATACAAATGCTTGGCACAGGCAGTGCCTTTGCCAAGCATTATTACAACAACAACGCGCTGCTGGACAGCGGAGAAGGCAAACTGCTGATCGATTGCGGTACAACCGCTTCTTTAGCATTACACCAAATGGGCGTCCCTTTGCCTGATATTGGCGCAATTTTAATCACACATATTCACGCAGATCATGTCGGAGGTTTGGAGGAATTCGGTTTTCAAATGAACATTCTCCATCGTCGCAAGCCTCTACTTTATATCGCCGAACCACTAATCCACCCTTTGTGGGAACATACGCTCAAGGGCGGAATGTCACAGCAAGGTATGATTGACAAGCTTGAAGATGTATTCGAGGTAAACGTAATAACGCCTGGTGTACCCACTACATTAGTATCGGGTATCCAGGTGGAGCTAATCCCTACAAGGCATATTCCGGGTAAAAACAGTTATTCCATATTCATTAATGACCGCCTTTTTTATAGTGCAGATATGGTTTTTGACCCTGATTTGCTTCATCATCTGGTGCATGAACGAGGATGTCGGGGTATTCTGCATGAGGTTCAATTACAAGGCGCTGGAGAAGTCCATACGACGTTGGACGAGCTGCTAAGCTTGGCGCCATCTCTTCAAGAGCGGATTCATCTGATGCACTATAGTGATGATATGGAACAATTCAGGGAGAAGGCAGGAGTCATGTCCTTTCTAGAGCAGCAACGAGTATATCAACTTACAGAGTTGGAACGTGCAGAGTAGCATGCTAAATACAGTTTGAACAATTAACAAAAAGCCGCCTGGCTTTCCTACAAAGGATAGCCAGGCGGCTTGCTGTTCTTGAATATAATGATGAACTTGCATTCTAATGTTGCGAGTTAAGGTCAGAACAATGGCAGTTGATCCAGGTTATTAGATGGATCTCCATCGGCATCTCCCCGAATTCGTTTGCTTCCATCCTTGGCCTTGAAAACGTTAACGCCTGCAATTGAGCCTGCCTCAATCTCGTTCAATGCTTGGTTATAATCTAAAACCCGACCAGTAGATGTCTGAAAAGACGTAAGGTCGCCATCCCCGTCTTTACGTACTGCTGTAATTTGCTCTCGTTCTGTATCAGCCATACTGTATCGCTCCTTATCCATAGTATTATAGTGGAGGAACTTTTACTAGCATGCACATTGTACAGATTTGTATGCACCTTACGCTGTCGACTACAACTTTTTGCGCATACGTACATGCGTTATTCCCGCATCGTCAAAAGGTTCATCGGAGATCGTCTCATAACCGAGCTTTTCGTAAAACTTCTCGGCTTGACATTGGGCATCTAGCAGCGAGTATCTTAACCCCAATTCACGTGCACGTTCCTCCAGTGCTAGCAGTAATACACGTCCATAGCCTGCCGCACGATGCTCCTTGAGAACGGCAATACGTTGCATTTTAGCTGTATCTTCCTCATAGTATGTCAATCGACCAGTGGCCACCATTTCACCATGTTCACAAATTAGCAAATGATGGGCCGTATCTCCCAGCTTGTCATAATGGTCAATTTCTAAATCAAGAGGAACCTTTTGCTCTTCGACAAACACTTTGGTACGGATCGATATTGCCTCCTGTAGCTGTTCCTCTGTTGTTACACTTATAATTTCTGCGGCCATCATCTGTTCCCCCTATCATTAATTCCAAATTGCAAACTCGCTAAATTCGAATTATATATATAAATGGTCATGAAGTACAGGCTGACTTCTATTTTTTCACTTTACATATATGGTTAATACATGATATTATCTAGTAACCGCAGGACGGTAGCTCAGCGGGAGAGCATTATCTTGACAGGGTAAGGGTCATGGGTTCGATCCCCATCCGTCCTATTCGTCAAAAGCCTTGATTCTCAAGGCTTTTTTTATTTGTCTAGAAATAAAGCGAGTTATCCTGAGAAAAGAAAACAGGTCATTCACTAAGATTTAATCAAGAAATATTTTTTAATTAAAATCATACTTATAAGATAAAAAAGCCGCCCGGAAAAATAGGGTCGACTTTTCTGTATACTCAGTTCATTGCACTTTAACAGCACCACTTCTTCAACAAAGCCTTTCACCTTGATCCTTCTATTATATAGAAGAAAAAAAGCAGAACCATCAGCACAATACGTATAGAACTCTTAGATTACGATATAAACCGCCCCGCTCTCACTATCAATCTCCGTGGGGTAAGCAGTCACACATCCAGTATCCGGCTCTTGCACCCGACCAGTGGAAAGGTCGACTTTCCAGTCATGGAGCGGACAATGGACCGCTGAGCCACATATCATTCCTTCGGATAACCGCCCCCCTTTGTGCGGACAACGATTCTCAAGCGCATGCACGCTGCCATCGCTCAGACGGAATACAGCTATCTCTGTATTATGAATGCGAACTGTCCTTGCTCCACGTCGGTCAATTTCGTTCAGATCAGCTATTCTGACTCTGTTGGTTGTCGTATTGGTCTCCATTTTGTCAGCCCCCTATTCCGTTACTGCCTTAAGTTCCGGCAACTGTACAAAATTTTTGCGCAGCTCTTCGTTGTGAATAATTTCGTGCCACGGATCAGTCGTCGTGCTTAACGTCTCTTCAATTCTGGTCACCAGTTGTTTCCTCGTCTCTGCATTCGCGAGTGCCTGTTTGATGGATTCAACTCCGACCCGTTCCACCCAATGGGCTGTGCGTTCGTTCCAATTGGCCTGCTCGCGATAATACTGCAGATAGGCACCGGTCCATTCCATTACTTCATCCTCGGTTTTAACGGTACAAAGCAGTTCAGCTGCCCGAACCTTAATACCGCCGTTACCTCCAACGTAGATCCCCCAGCCACCGTCAATAGCAACGACGCCTAAATCCTTGATCGTCGCTTCAGCGCAGTTACGCGGGCAACCAGATACAGCCAGTTTGACTTTGGATGGCGCATTCAGCCGTTCAAATGCCTTTTCCAACCGAATGCCCATACCCATAGCATCCTGAGTGCCAAAGCGGCAAAAGGTGTTACCTACGCACGTCTTAACCGTTCGCAGCGTCTTTCCATAGGCATATCCAGACGGCATATCCAACTCGGCCCAGATCCCCGGCAAATCCTCCTTTTTCACACCAAGCAGGTCAAGACGTTGGCCACCCGTAAATTTAACCAGAGGCACATTGTATTTTTCTGCGACAGCAGCAATTTTCTTCAGATCGGCAGGTGAAGTAACTCCTCCATAAATGCGGGGCACGACAGAATAGGTGCCATCTTTCTGTATATTGGCATGGTACCGTTCATTCGTGAATCTGGATTCCTTCTCATCCTCATAATCCATCGGCCATACCATACCTAGATAATAATTGAGGGCCGGACGACATTTCGTGCAACCTTCCGGTTCGTTCCATCCCAGCACATTCATCACTTCTTTAACGCTCTTCAATCCCATCTCTCGAATGCCATCAATGATCGCTTCCCGGTCAAGCGTCGTACAACTACAAATCCCCTCTTTCAGCGTTTCTCCGGCTTCTGCACCTGCGTATAGCTGTAAGAGTCCCTCCACTAATGGCTTGCAGCCGCCACATGATGCCGATGCCTTCGTACATGCCTTAATCTCCCCGACACTCCGGCAGCCAGCCGCAACCGCCTCTCCAATGTCACCCTTGGATACACCATTACATCCGCATACAATTTCGTCATCAGGCATCTGCTCCAGCATCATGGCGCCACTAGCTTCAGGTTGACCGGGATTGAAGCCAAGTAATAACTCTTTCTCTCGGCCAACCACCGACCCGCCACTTTTGATCAAAGAAAACAGCATGGCTCCGTCAGACGTATCCCCAAACAGAACGGCTCCGATCAGTTTTTCGTCCTTGATCACGATTTTTTTGTAGACGCCGCCAATATCATCCTGATACCGCAGGGAACGTGTTCCCGGTTCATCCTTGTAATGCCCTGCTGAAAACACGTCGACACCCGATACCTTCAACCTTGTAGAAGTGACGGAACCACTGTAGCCGGGAGTCTCCATTCCCGCGAGCCGCTGAGCCAGCACACCACCCTGCTCATATAATGGAGCTACCAGTCCGTAAGTGATTCCCTGGTGTTCTGCACATTCGCCAACGGCGTATATGCCAGGGACATTCGTTTCCATGTAATCATTTACGATGATGCCACGGTTTACAGGAATTCCCGCCGACACCGCCAGTTCAATGTCTGGTCTGATGCCTACCGCCATAACGATCAAGTCTGCTTCCAGCTCACTGCCATCGGCAAATTTCAATCCTTCCACGCGACGACGGCCCGTAATAGCCGCCGTTCGCTTATTGACCAGAAAAGTCATTCCCTGCTCCTCCAGCTCGCGCCGGAGCATAAGGGAAGCAGCCTCATCCAGCTGCCGATCCATAATATATCCGTTAATATGAATAACTGTGACGTCCATCCCCAAGTTAAGCAGCCCCCTAGCTGCCTCTAGCCCAAGCAATCCGCCGCCGATAACAGCTGCTTTTTTGTGCGTCTTTGCCGTCTCCATCATCGTTTCACAGTCACGAATATCCCTAAAACCGATAACACCCTCCTTGTCGGCCCCTGGAAGCGGCAGAATAAAGGCTTTAGAACCTGTTGCCAACAACAACAAATCATAAGAGATGCATACGCCGGAGCGTGACGTCACCTGCTGCTTTTCCGTGTCGATGGCTGTGACAGGATCATCGGTATACAATCGAATATTGTTGTCTTCATACCAACTCCAGTCATTGATGACAATATCCTGCAAACCAGCTCCTCCCGCCAGAACGGAGGACAGCATGATCCGGTTATAGTTTGGATGGGGCTCGGCCCCGAATACCGTAATCTCATAGCTACCTGGTGCAAGCTTCAGCAAATGTTCGAGAGTGCGTATCCCTGCCATTCCGTTGCCGATCAACACTAACTTTTGAATATCGTTCATCAGGTCACTCCCCTTCCATTTGTATCCTCAAAACATAAAAAGCCTGCTTCACATATGGGGATTCAAAATATCCCTCCACATGAGAAAACAGGCTCCATTGCCGTTTCATCGAATACGCCGTTGTATCCATCAGAGTATGGAATTAAAAAGTATTGTAGCTAATATATAATGCTTCAAATGATATGTCAACATTCCTTACGCATAAACTTATAAAAATTATATTTTATCACCATGTAACATATCTATGACGTATAAAATATCACTCCCCTACAAAATTAGGATTGATTTTCAGTCCAAAACACGCCAAAATGGTTTGAAAGTCCGTTTTAGCTTGATGATGATGAAAAAAATAAGCAGGCAGACAAAATCTTATGTCATATTTGTTATCAATGATTACTATCCCCATCGCTAACTACCCTTCATGTTACAGAGAGGAGGAGCCCGCTTGCGTTCCTTGTTGGTAATTCACTTACATTCTGACTATGTATCTGAGCAGACACACGCCGTTTCCTCATGGCAGGCAGGACCTGAGCACCTTTTAGAGTCCAACGGATACCTAACCCTGCCCTGCCGCAATGAATCTGAAATCAAACAGCTAATTCTTAATGCAGACGCGGCGGTACTAAACATACCTGTCGGCACTATCAGCATATGGAGTGGCAGGCTGGAGCAAGCCAAAGCGATCCCATTGCTCTGGTGGTGCAGCGCAGAATCAGCGCTATCATCGACAGAGGCCTGTGAAGCTGATGTCACTGTCGATGGCATTCTAACCCCTTCTATGGCAGCCCATGAGCTGAATTGGGCTCTTCATTTTAGCGCCAAACGCTTTTTTGAACGCCAGCACTGGCAAAGTGAACGCAAGCAACTGACCGCTCGGCTGGAAGAACGCAAATGGATTGATATGGCGAAAGGAATACTTGGGGAAGTAAACGGTATCCCGGAAGCGGAAGCATATGATGTGCTACGCAAAAAAGCAATGAACGAACGCAAACGTATCGTTGATGTGGCCATCTCCATCGTCAAAGCACAGCAAATGCTAAAAGCATAAATCTGAAAGGGGCCCGAACATGAATATCATTGAAATATTAAAAGAAGTTGGTCGCGGCAAAAGGGGCGCCCGGGATCTGAATTACGCCGAAGCCGAAGCTGCTGCCGAACTTATTATGACCCAGTCAGCAACCCCTGCTCAAATCGGAGCTTTCTTTGCCGCGGAGCGCATTAAAATGGAGAGTGTTGCCGAGTTGGAAGCATTTGTAAACATCTGCCGTAAATATACCCATCGCTTTCCGATGCAGGAAGGGATTGATTTCGCCGGTCCGTACGATGGCAGAAAGTCTTCATTTATCGCCACCTTCGCAACGGCCTTTCTACTCGCCTCATGCGGAATTCCTGTAACGATGCATGGCAGTGCACCTCTCCCTCCCAAATGGGGTGTTACGCTCCCGCTTTTGCTGCAGGAAATGGGGGTAACGTCCCGGAACATGACACGTGAAACCGCCATTCATGCCGCGAAGCTGACTGGTGTACTGTTCGTTGCCTCCGAACAGTGGTGCGCGCCCCTGCGAGATATGCGGCCCATTCGCGAAGAGCTGGGGCTTCGCACAGTGCTGAATACTGCCGAGAAACTGGTTGATTACGGTTCTTCCCCGTATATTGTATTCGGCGTTTTCCACAATACTGTGCTCGAGAAGACGGCGAAACTCATGCAAAATCTGAATTACCGCAGGGCTCTGATCGTCCAGGGGAGCGAAGGATCGGAGGATCTGTTCATCGATCGGCCGACCCGGACTTACCTGCTTGCTAACGGCGAGGTATCACTACAGGTTATTGATCCGGAAATGTACGGGCTGGATTCGGTGGTACCCGAGCATAACTGGACCCCCGCTGAACAGCTGCGCATTACGGAGGAAGTGCTGCAAGGCACAGCTTCTATAGCCTTTTCGAATCAAGTGTTACTCAACAGTGCGGTCCGACTGTTCGTTGCAGGGCGAGTCGACTCCATAGAGGAAGGTTTGTATACCTGCAAACCGCTGCTAGAAAACGGGGACGCCTGGGGTTTGTATTGTCACTGGCGGGAAGCTATGCTCAGAAAAGAAATAAAAACAGGAGCAAGCAGATCCGAAACCCGAATGCATTTTTAATTATTGGCGTCACGCAGTCTAGGGATTGCGGGCCCTAAACTGTCCAACCCAAAAAGGCCAGCTCCCTCACTCATACAAAGGGGGCTGGCCTTTTATGCAAAGAAAAAGTCACTTACTCAGTCCTGCTCTAGAACTCAGACCATTCCCCATTATCTGCACTGGTCGCGGCTACGGCCAGGTGAAGGGGACGGATGCGTACAGCAGCCGTTTTGAAGCCAGGCATCCGGCAGAACGGATCAAGATCGGGTCGGGTCGCCCGATTTACATTTTGTATCCCACCCCAATGCATGGGCACGAAGAGCGTATCTTCGCGGATATGTGGTTTGATCCGGCCGCGGACAGTGAAGCTGCCGCGCTGTGATGCTATTTCTACCCACTCCCCGTCCCTGATATGCCAGCGTCGCGCTGTCCGCGGATGAATTTCCACATAATTCTCAATCTCTCGTGCGGCCAGCGACGGACTTCTGCGCGTTTGTGCACCGGTCAAATAGTGAGCCAGCACGCGGCCGTTCGTCAAAATAAGCGGGTACTCCTCGGATATCTCCTCTCCTGCTCCACAGCTTTCAACCACCGTAAAAACAGCCTTTTGATCGGAATGGGCAAAGGTTTCCCGAAACATCGTATCCATACCGGCTCTGTCCGTAGACGGGCATGGCCAATATACCCCTTCTTCACGACGCAACCTGTCATATGTGATCCCATAATAATCGGCAGGACCGCCCCGGCTGGCAAGCCGCAGTTCTTCAAAGATATGCTCAGCATCCCTGTACGAGAAATAGCTGCCCTTGTTTAGCTTTGCAGCTACCTGACACAAAATGTTCCAGTCATCTCTAGCCTCGCCTGGTGCGGACCTCGCCGCTTCCCGTAGCAGAACGCGGCCCTCCAGATTGGTCATCGTCCCCGTATTCTCCAAATAAGACGTCACAGGCAAAACAACGTCGGCCATCCGCGCGGTTTCAGTGAGAAACATATCCGCCACAACCAGCAGATTCAGCTTTTTGAGGGCTTCCTCCACCAGCCGGACATTCGGGTTAGATACAACAGGATTAGAGCCCATCACGAACAAAGCTTGGATTTCTCTCTGATGGACAAGCTCCATCATTTCATAGGCGGACACTCCCTTACCCGGTAAACTGCTTGGTTTTACTCCCCACACGGACGCCACATAGGCTCGATCTTCTTCATCCTCAATTGATCTGTAACCAGGAAGCTGGTCAGCCTTTTGGCCGTGCTCTCGCCCCCCTTGCCCGTTTCCCTGACCTGTAATAGCTCCATAACCGCACCCTTCCCTTCCAATCTTGCCAGTGGCCAGCACCAGATTAAGAAATGCACGCACCGCCATATGTCCATCTGTCTGCTGTTCAACACCCCTGGCCGTAAAAACGATGCCGGTCTCCACACTGCCAAAGGCATGTGCTGCCTGCCGGATCATTTCTACTTCAATTCCACACAGCGCAGCTGATTCGTTCAGATCCACACCCTTCAAATGAGTCAACAGCTGATCATAGCCGTTGGTCCGCTTGCGGATAAACTCTTCATTCGCAAATCCTTCGTCCATGATGACCTTTAGCATGGCATTGGCCAGTACAGCATCCATACCTGGCTTGATTTGCAGGTGCAGATCGGCGGCCGCCGCCGTTGGCGTCACGCGCGGGTCAATTACAATGACAAACGCACCGTTTTCCTTCGCCTGATGAAAATAAGGCATTAAGGTCGGCTGGCATTCAGCGATATTCGTGCCTGCAAGCACAATACAACGAGCCAACGGAATATCAGCCAGTCTGCAGGTCAGTCCGCGATCAACGCCAAACACTTTACTGCCAGCGGATGCCGCTGCCGACATGCAGAAGCGCCCGTTATAATCGATATATCGCGTACCTACAGCTACTCTTGCAAATTTACCGAGTAAATAAGCCGTTTCATTGGAGAGTGAACCTCCACCGTAAATTCCGATTGCATCGGGACCCTGTGTGGACAGTAGCGTAGAGAAACTGCTAGCTATAGTATCCAACGCCTCCTCCCACTTGACGGGAACAAGTTTGCCCTCTTTGCGTATGAGGGGCTGTACCAGCCTTTCCGCATGAGTCGCATGCTGATGCGCATTCATTCCCTTGATGCACAGCCTACCCTGCGAGGCTGCATTAGCCTTCCCTTCCGCCTTATACACTGTACGGATGATACCCGCAAGTGTCTCCGTACCCGCACTAACGGTCATCTTACATTGCACGCTGCAAAACGGGCACTGCGTATCCATTACTGACGATACATGTAGCCCAGCTTCCGGTTTGCCTTCTCCTGACTGACACATCAAAGTCACCTCCCCTTCGCCATTTTTCGGAATTTTATTGTCTGCACACGATAGAATATCGCCACAACTGAACTCAACCCATCACATCATCCTGTCAGCATTGTGGTCCGCAGGCTACCCGCCAGTCCACTTCGAAGAGCAGCGTCAAGCACACTTTCCCGTAATGCCAGAACGCCAGTCCTTTCAATCCACTCCCACATTTTCTCCCCATACCGGGCACTATGTCGGTATATTTGCAAGCAGGCTACAGCCATCAGGACCGCTTCTGCCGGGTCTTCCTCCAATCCAAGCAGCTGCCCCTGGCGAACTGGATGCTCTGCATGGCCACCGGCATAAACCTCCCAGCCTACTGGAGATCGGGATATTCCAATATCGTGGACAAGTACACCTGCCGGATACGCCGATCCAGGACAAATAGCAACTGTAACCAACGCGGGCAATGCGAGACTTCCCCATAAAGTTACCAACCGCTCTCTGAGCCAGGCTACTTCTACAAATGCCTGATCCATCAGGTCCGACTCAACAAAAGCCCGATTCTCGGCATTTAGGTTCGTAAAGCGCAGACCCGCAGAGGGCGCTTCTCCTCCGTACTGCGGTGTGACCTGAACCACAACACCAGCACCTAATGGATTTGTCGCAGATCTGTCGCGCAACCCAAGGGATTCCAAATAATAAAGTACAGCCGGCCGACACAATTCACACCCCTGCTGTCTAGTCCAACCGAGACGGGACACTACTTCATCTGGAGTCTGACAGGCTGCGTCCACCATAGCTGTTTTAAGCGAATCATGATCGTAATGCGTACATCCACACACAGGGACTACTTCTTGGGCGGTCGGAGTAACTACAGGTCCGGAAACTGTCGATTGGGACAAACTATTTTTGACCAGTGCAGCCACCAGCGGCCGACAGCCCCCACAGGAACCGGATGCTTTGGTCCGGCTCTTCACCTCTTCCACCGTCTTCAGCTTATCCGTAGTGATCGCTCGCAAAATAGCCCCCTTACTCACGCCGTTGCACGCACATACCGTTTCCTCTTCCGGCAGTGCGGCTGCCGCATCCTCCGCTTTGCTTCCGCCGTTATCCCGGGATGTTAGCTCTGTAGCGGGTGCGCCGCGCTGTACCATTCCGAGCAGCGAGGTGCTTTCCGCCGTATCTCCGAACAAAATGGCGCCAGTGACAGCACCGCCGTGCATCATCACTTTTTTATAAACCTTCAGCATCCCGTTATATTCCATGACTGCTGTCTCGTTTCCCTCATCACGAATGTCTCCTGCGGAAAACACATGGATTCCCGCTACCTTGAGCTGCGCATACGGAACCGTCCCTTCATAGGGAGCCGTTTCACGACCACAAATAACTTTTGCCAGCACTTTGCCCTGCTCATATAGCGGCGCCACTAGCCCGTATGAAATCCCGCGGTGCTCAGCACATTCGCCGACGGCATAAATACTAGGAATACTCGTGCGCATATAATCATCTACGACAATGGCACGGTTTACGGTCAGACCGCTGTCCTGAGCTAATTCGATATTCGGTCGGATACCAACCGCCAGCACAACCAAATCCGTTTCCAACCTGTCCCCGTCCGCAAACATCAATCCTTGCGCCCTGTTTCGGCCTATGATGTTGACCGTTTCCTTCGCCAAATGAAACCTCATGCCCTGTTGCTCCAGCTTTCGCTGCAGAAGCACAGCCGCCGTCCGGTCAAGCTGACGGTTCATAAGACACTGCGCATTATGAACAACCTCAGTTTCCATCCCTAGATTCAGTAGGCCTTGAGCGGCTTCAAGTCCTAACAGCCCCCCTCCGATAACCGTGGCCTTGCGGTATGTTTTGGCATATCTCGCCATGGTTTCACAATCATTCACATCACGAAAAGCGATTACTCCCTGTTTTCGAGCTCCGGGAATGGGCGGCATGAAAGGCAATGAGCCCGTTGCCAATATGAGCATGTCATAAGGTTCTTTCATACCGGATTCCGTTTCCACCATCCCGGCTGCAACATCAATACGACAGACGCGTTCACCCGCGTACAACTTTACCCCGTTCTCTTCATACCAGTCCCAGTCATGGGTAACGATGTGCTTAAATGAGCTCTCCTCCTGAAGCATTTTGGACAGGAGCACTCGGTTGTACCCGGGACGGGGCTCTGCACCAAATATCGTGATTTGGAACCGCTCTGGCTCCAGATCAAGTATTTCCTCCACACATTTGATGCCTGCCATACCGTTACCGACGACGACCAGTTTTTTCATCATATTAAACCAGCCCCATTCTCCGAATAAAATAAGACAGAAAAAGCCCTTCTCCATTCTATGGAAAAGGGCACCGTTGCCGTAAATGTCGGCACATCGTTGTGCCGATATGTATCTAAGATTACTGAATTGTGAAGGTCATGTCAATATTTAATACACGAAAGCTATATTTTCACCTTATATTTAATTTTTTTTACGAATTTGTGTTATGTATATTGACATGAAACAGATCCTTTTTTATAATTTGATTAAAATCACTCCAACGTGATCATACCAAGTCGACTCACAATGAGGTGTGTCAACCACGGCAATGAAGCCGCAAACCGTTTCCTAGATACCATGTAGGGGCGATTTGCGGCTTTTTCATGTTCAAATTACATTTTGCAGACAAAGAACAACAATTAGAACAGGAGAGATGGAGAATGAATAAAAAAAGTTTCTGGAAAAGCGGACACAAGCCCACCCTATTTGGCTCCTTTCTGTATTTTGATATCAGTTTTATGATCTGGGGAATGATCGGACCATTGGCCGTTGTAATTGCTAATGATTATCCAATGGACCCTGTACAAAAAGCCAATCTTGTCGCCCTACCTATACTTGGTGGTTCCCTGCTGCGGCTCGTGCTCGGATTCATGTCGGATTATATCGGTCCGAAGCTCACGGGACAGATTGGTATGCTTGTCACGATAATCCCTCTCTTGCTCGGCTGGCTGTGGGTTGATTCGCTAGAGCACATGTACGTTGTTGCCCTGCTCCTGGGCGTAGCTGGAGCATCATTTGCAGCTGCGCTGCCGTTGGCCAGTCAATGGTACCCCAAAGAGCATCAAGGCTTGGCTATGGGAATTGCCGGTGCTGGGAATAGCGGTACCGTCCTTGCGACATTGTTCGCCAACCGCATTGCTCAACATTTTGGCAGTTGGGAAGCCGTTTTCGGATTGGCTATCCTCCCCATCTTAACCGTCTTCGTTCTGTTCAGTATTTTTGCCCGCAACAGCCCTCACCGCCCAGCACCAAAAAGTCTGTCGCAATATGCTTCGGTGCTCAAACAGAGGGATGCCTGGGTATTCTGTGCCTTTTACTGCGTGACGTTTGGCGGATTCGTTGGCCTTTCTAATTATTTGACTATTTTCTTCAATACCCAATATGGCCTCTCCGCGGTACATGCCGCCGATTTTGCGACCGTTTGTGTGATTGCCGGAAGCTTCTTTCGTCCTGTAGGTGGCTTTTTGTCTGATCGGATTGGTGGTTCACGCATGTTAATGTACTTGTATGCGGGAGCCGGGATTATGCTCGCCGGCATTGCGTTTTTACCGCCACTTACCGTGGTAGTTGTGCTGCTGTTCGTAGGCATGATGTGCCTTGGCGCTGGCAACGGCTCCGTATTCCAGCTCGTTCCGCAGCGGTTCGGCAACGAAATCGGGCTCATGACCGGTATCGTCGGCGCTGCTGGTGGCATAGGCGGGTACTTTCTTCCCCTTATACTGGGTCATCTGTACAAATTAACGGGTTCCTATATGCCAGGCTTCATCTCTCTGAGCCTAATCACGTTCTGTGCCTTTACCCTCGTCATCATAATGCAATTGAAATGGCGTAACAGCTGGATGCGACGCTCTGCTACAGTTACTGATGAAGCCGTCAAGCGCATCGGAGAATTAAATGCCTGATGTTCATTAAACATAGAGCTGCGAAGCATTGAATTGTCCCTCAACCATCCCTATAGCCAAAAAATAGCTTAACTTCGTTTATATAAAATGAAGTTAAGCTATTTTTCATGCACACTTAATCGAACTACACCTATAAAACTATGATAATTATCACATTTAATAAATATTTTCCGAAAATACCATGAAAATTAAATGAAATTTTCATTCAAAAAACATTGAAAATCGCTTTCATTTTCATAATTTTTCTTATGTAAACACTTATATAACCATTTTTCACACAACATACTTGTTCACTTGGTTTAAAATAAGGCGTATACTTGTTCACGAATTGTTCAAGGATTAATTAAATGTAATTTTTTAGAAAGAAGGAATTGGAAATGCGTGCTTTTCATTTTACGGAAGACGGATCTATCGAAACTAAATTAACCGGAAAAGATCTACTTGCCAACCCACTGCTGAATAAAGGAGTAGCTTTTACCCTGGAAGAACGGAAACAGCTTGGACTTGACGGTCTCCTTCCTCCTACGATATTAACTATTGAGGAGCAGGTTCAACGGGTTTACGAGCAATTTCAGAGCCAACCGGATAATTTGCGTAAAAATGTTGCGTTAAATGATCTTTTTAACCGGAATACGGTCCTTTATTATCGTTTGCTCTCTGAGCACCTAAGCGAAATGCTCCCGATTGTTTATACACCAACAGTAGGCCAGGCTATACAGGAATACAGTCATGAATATCACAAACCTGGTGGTATGTATTTATCTATTGATAATCTGGCGGGTATTGGAGAGGCTTTTAAGAATTTGAACCTAGACCCTGATGATATCGACCTGATCGTAGCCACAGATTCCGAGAGTATTTTGGGAATCGGGGACTGGGGAGTCGGAGGTATTAATATCTCTATTGGTAAGCTTGCTGTGTATACTGCTGCTGCTGGTATAGATCCTAGCCGAGTACTGGCAGTTGTTCTTGATGCAGGTACAAACAACGAGAAGCTATTGGAAGATCCTTTATATATGGGGAATCGTCATAAACGTGTACGTGGAGAACAATATGACCAATTTATTGACACTTATGTTCAAGCTGCACTTTCCTTTTTCCCGAATGCCCTGCTGCACTGGGAAGATCTCGGCAATGTCAACGCACGGAACATTATCAATAAATACGGAAATAGTATTTTGACTTTTAATGACGATATTCAAGGTACTGGAGCGGTTACGCTCGCAGGTGTAATGTCCGGTGTTCAATTGTCCGGAATCCCACTGAGCAAGCATCGGGTTCTAGTCTTTGGCCCAGGAGCTGCTGGAATCGGCAATGCAGACCAAATTAGCGCAGCCATGATGCTGGAAGGACTGTCAGAAGCAGAAGCAAGACGTAACTTCTGGGCTTATGATTACCGCGGCCTGCTTACCAACGAAACAGAAGGACTTTTTCCATTCCAAGTCCCTTATGTGCGTGATGTTGCAGAATGCCGCGACTGGGAACATGCTGAGGATGGCAAAATTCCACTGCTTGAAGTCATTCGCCGCGTAAAACCGACGATTATGATCGGTACTTCTGGTGTTACTGGGGCATTTAGTGAGGAAATCGTTAAAGAAATGGCCAAACATACAGAACGTCCTATTATTATGCCTATGTCCAACCCGACTCCACTGGCAGAAGCAACTCCGCAAGATTTGATCCACTGGACCGAAGGAAAAGCCCTCATTGCAACAGGAAGTCCTTTTGAGCCGGTGATCTATAACAATATTAAGTTTGAAATTGGGCAATCCAACAATGCTTTCGTGTTCCCGGGTCTTGGTCTTGGCGCAATCGTGGTAAAATCCAAAATTATAACAGATAGCATGTTTGCAGCAGCTGCCCATGCAGTAGCTCAAATGGTTGATTTGTCGCAGCCTGGTGCTTCCCTGCTGCCAAAAATCAATGAATTACGCGAAGTATCTGAAGCGGTAGCCGTGGCTGTGGCCAAGGCAGCAGTTCAGGATGGAGTAGCGCGTCATCAACCGGACGATATCGCACAAGCGGTTCGAGATGCGATGTGGGACTGCAAATATAAACCAATCAAACAATATGGTCAGGAAGCGGTCCTGGTTTAAAAAATAGCGACAACATCAAATTTGTACTTGCATACGCAAAGTGATTATTTAACTGATGTCCGCCTTTTTTGGCGGACATCTTCATTGGAGGCGACATCATGGCTACAGGTCATATTTTTATTATCTTAATTCCTATTTTCTTTGTCATTTTAATTGGTTATTTCGCAGGATTGTTTAAGGCTTTTAACCCTGCTTCTTCTAAGGGATTAAATACACTCGTGACGAAGTTTGCTCTACCTGCACACTTGTTTATTGGTATTACGACGACACCAAGAGAGACATTGATTCAAAAGTGGCCCTTTCTTGTGGCTTTGCTACTTGGTGTAATCGGCTTTTATATTGTATTGCTCATTGTTTATCGCTTAATTGCCAAAAAAGGCCTGACTGAATCCTCCATGTTCGCATTGAATTCAACACAGCCTTCTTTCGCATTCATGGGAATTCCGGTTCTGGGAAGCTTGTTCGGAAGTGCGGCAGTCGCCATCCCTATTGCGATTACTGGGATCGTCGTTAATGCCATTCTTGATCCGCTTGCAAGTATTTTGGGAACGGTCGGTCAGCGCAAAACAACAGAATCTGACGGCACTAAAGGCAACTTATTTAAAGTCACTATGAAATCAGTCCTTCATGGACTCAGCGAGCCGCTTGCCTGCGTACCCTTGTTTGGTGTCGTATTGACTCTATGTGGATTCCACGCTCCGAAACTTTTACAATCCATGTTTGATCAAATCGGCAATATTACTGCTGGTACAGCCCTATTTGCCATCGGGGTAACCATTGGTATCAAAAAGATTACGTTCAGTCCAAAAGCACTTAGCATCGCTGTACTGAAAGCCATCGTGATGCCTATTGTTATGCTCGGTATTGCTGTTCTGATAGGACTATCCCATGAGGATGTAACCAAAGCCGTACTGCTTGTCGCTTTTCCCGGCTCGGCTGTGGCCGCTATGATTGCTACCCGTTATGAAACACTGGAAACGGAAGCTGCATCTGCATTTGTTATTAGCTCAGTCTTATCGCTCATTTCACTACCCTTACTCATTTCACTTCTTTTATAGGAACAGAAACTTAAGAACCCTCAATGCAATCCAGGTATTTATAGGTATAAAGTATACCCGTTTGCTCTCATTTATCTTATTTTTTAAATATTGTTCGAACAATAAAGTGATTTAGTAAGAATTGAGTTGGAAAAACAACATAAAATCCAGTTTTGCCGACAAGCGGCGGTCCCATCGTTTCATTCACTAGGGGCCGCCGTTCTTTTTGAATAACCTTCTACTCTCCCTTTTAATAAATACCTAACATTTAGAAAGCAAATTGTCGAAATATATATGGGGTAGGTTGTATATGAAACTAAATTGCTAATTCAAAGGAGAAGAAAACGTGAAAAACTTGAAGTGGAGAACTATGTCCTTTTTTGGTAAAAATCTATTAATCTCTTTTCTTAACATCGTATTAATAGGTGCTATTCTCATCACATCCAGCTATATACTTCAAAAGAATATTCTCACCACGCAGCTGCAAGACCAAGTTAAAGTATTGACTAAAAAATGGGCAGAAGATGTTGACAAAACAAAAGTACAACAAGCATTAAGCGAAAAAGATTATAACGGTTCTGCTCAACAGGATTTACGCAAATTCCTAGATTCTATCCACACATTTTATCCTAATGTTGCCCAAGCTTACATATTTGGCACAGAACTAACAGAAGGAAATCAAACTTCCATTATTGGCGTTCCCACAAATTTAGTCCAAGCTTTCCAAGACTCGAAGATGAATATTGGGGATATGTACACTCTTCCAGACGAAAATGTACAAGGTGTAAATAAAATGCTTCAATCTAAAGACTCAGCGTTTAGCAGCTTTTATACTGACGATTTTGGTACATGGACGACCATTGTTTACCCAATTACAGATGAAAGCGGTAAAATCACAAGTGCGATATACTTTGACGTAGACGCGAGCTCTGTACCTAACGGACTTCATAAATTGCTTGTATATGGTGTTTCATTGCTCATTCTGTTCCTTGCGATCTTCTTAACGGTCCAATATTTACTGGTAAAACGTACCCTCTCCCCGATTCGTAGCCTGATGAAGGGCATTGAAGAAGTCAGCGAGGGGAATCTGAATGTAAAAATCAAGACAGGCGAGGACGACCTTGGCATTATCAATCAAAAATTTAATTCTATGATCAAACGCCTTAACGATACAATGGTGAAAGTACAGGATACGACACAAGAGGTTACGGGATCTGCCCAGGAATTATTAAGCATTAGCGAGAAAAACAGTACGAATACGAACGTCATTAACAGCAATATTCAGGAAATAACCCAGGGACTTGAAGCTCAGGATCACGCAGCACTTGAAAGTTCCAGATCTATGAATGAAATGTCGACAGTTATCCAAACGATTGCCGAAAGCTCCTCTTCCGTAGCGGATCAAGCTTATTCTATGGAAAAACGCTCCGTTGAAGGCAATCAGGTAGCCCAGAAGCTTTCCGCTCAAATGGACTCCATCTCCACTACAATGGAAAGTACAGCTGATTCCGTTAATGCGCTGCAGAACCGTTCTAACGAAATCAGTAATATCGTCAGCATCATTACAGGCATTGCCAGTCAAACGAATCTGCTTGCATTGAACGCTTCTATCGAAGCTGCCAGAGTCGGTGAAGAGGGCAAAGGTTTTGCAGTCGTAGCGGGAGAAGTGCGTAATTTGGCTGAACAGTCTCAAGAGTCTGCCAAACAAATTGCAGAGCTCATTGAAGAAATCCAAAGAGAAATTGAGCAGACTGTAAAAGGCATCAGCCTTGGTACAAAAGAAGTTCACATTGGGCTGGAAGTTACGAAGCAGACAGGCGAAATGTTCTCTGAAATTTTAGATGCGTCTAATAAAGTGTCGTCACAAATTCAGGAGGTATCCAGCGCAACGGAGCAGATCTCGGCCAGCACGCAGGAAATGTCAGCTACCTCTGACGAGCTGTCTTCGACAGTTAGCAAAACAGTCGGCAGCAGCAAACAAATCGAGCATACCATTGGAGAACAGGCTGAGTCTATGGCTTCTATTGTCCAAGCTTCTGACAAGCTTACATTGATGTCCGGGGAGCTGGAAGAGCTCATTTCGTTCTTCAAGGTGAACCGGGAAGCCTAATTTTATAACTTCCAACTAACTCAAGATAACAATAAAGAACCTCTAGTCTGCATAGAAAGCGAACTAGAGGTTCTTTGATATACTCTTACATACTTCTTAATTTACAAATCCCTCCAAAGCTGAGGTTGGTTTACCGTCAGCCTGCCAAGCACCTTTGTTATAACCTTGATTGTAACCTGGAGTTGCAGCCGGCTCCCAATAAAATACCCCTGTGCCTTTGCCGCCTCCCATGTTCCGAACCTTTGTTTTGATTGCAGAAATAAATGCCTTGGAAGCTGCAGGTTCGTTATATTCCATCCCGATTTCACTGATGACAATACCTTTACCGTATTTGGCAATGAGGTTATTGGCATTCGTAATCGTCTGATCCACCTTGCCCTGCCAGTCAGAAGGAGACGGATACAGAGACAGCCCGATGAGATCAAACTGAGCTCCATTATCAATCAGTCCGCCGATATTCCAGTTCAACACGGAACCGTTATCCCCGTTGGCTAAATGTACTATCGTTTTAGTACTGCTGCTTACCGATTTTACAGCATTATTACCTGTATTGACGAGCCAGGCATAGTTTTTCATGTTCACCGAAGCTTTGCCGTCTTCCCAGAGCATTCCATTGTTCGTCTCATTACCGATCTGCACCCAGTCCGGTGTTACCCCCTTGCTTTTCATCGTGTTCATAACATAAACCGTATGAGACCAGACTGCATCCATGAGTTGTGTAAATGTAAAATTGCGCCACGCATAAGGTTTGTTCTGTTGCCCTGGATCTGCCCAGGAATCACTATAATGTAGAGTCAGCATAACGCTCATACCCAATTTTTTAGCTCGCTGCGCCAGTTCTGCTGCCTTTTCGGCATTCATGTATCCGCTTGCATAATCTTTCATGTCGGGGTTTACCCACACACGGATACGTACCGAGTTGATCTGATAGTCATCTCGCAAAATTTGCAGTATATCTCGACGAACACCCTTTTTATCCTTCCAAGTCATACCTTGCGCTTCCATTCCTGCTACCCAGCTTATATCTGCTCCTTTGGCGAAAGCAGGGGCGGCCGAAGCCGCACCCAACCCTACAGAGCCGAACGGATACAATAAGCTGGAAAGTAAGATCAACATCGCAAATACCATCGTGCGGTTACCTGTTTTCATAAGTCATCTCCCATCCGAATTGTATACTTCTCATTGCCTCTGACCAATCTACCAGTTCCCTCACTCGGGAAAACGACAGAGATCACATTTTAATATCATGTTCTATTTATTACGCTCTGTCTTTAAAACCTTAACAGTGTAGGCATCCAATTGAACGCTACCGTCTTCTATCGCATGATTTTCAAGCATATCCGCATAAGTTCGTCCATCCAACGTAATCTTTTGCGGCTCATGCGTGAAATTTAGTATAAAAATATAATCATGAACCCCATCGGTACGAATCGCCGTATTCACTCCATGAGGCAACTTCACATTGAGCGCTTTACTGATTCCTGCATTATCAATTAAACTTCTGTAAAAATGACTGTGGAACAGTCCGGTGTTGCGTGACGCGATGTAATAAGCCTTTCCTTCTCCCAAACGGTTCACCGTCAAAGCCGGGCGTCCTGCATAAAAGTCTGAGCCGTACACAGCCAGTACCTCTGCACCCTCCGTATGAATGAGATCACACAATTCTACAGCTTCATACTCCCCTTGCAGATCCAGCTCATTGCCTTCAAGCGGCAAAATGTGATTACGGTCATGATCATGCAATCCGTCAATCTCTTCCGACCAGATCCCCAGCGTCTTACGAAGCGGGCCCGGAAAGCCTCCAAGGAAGCACAAATCATGTTCATCTACAATACCAGACCAATAGGTTGCTACGAAAACGCCACCGTTTTCAACAAACTTCTGTATACGTTCCCCCACACCGCTGCGGACCATATACAACATCGGAGCTACCAAAAGTTTGTATTTGGAGAAATCTGCATCCATATGAATGACATCTACGGGCACTCCCTGCTCCCAAAGTGCCAAATAATGCGCTTCAGCTGTCTCCTCATATTTCACACCCTTGTTGCGTGGTCCCTGTGAATCGTTGATTCCCCAACGGTTCTCCCAGTCAAAAATGACTGCGGCCTCCGCCGGTACCGATGTACCGATAACCTCCTCCAGTTTTTCCAGCGCATTACCGACCTCTGTCACATCTCCAAATACACGAGTGTGCTCATGTCCGACATGATCGACAACCGCACCATGCAGCTTTTCACTCGAACCGCGGCTTTTCCGCCACTGAAAATATTGAACGGTGTCTGACCCGTGTGCCACAGCCTGTAAAGACGATAGCAGATGCATTCCTGGTCGCTTCAGCTTGCTTACGTCTTGCCAGTTCGTCAAACTCGGCGTACTCTCCATGAGCATCCAAGGCTTGCCTCCCTTGATTGAACGAATAATATCGTGCATCATGGCCACTTTAGCAGCCTGACGGCTATCATCTCCCTCACGGTCATGCCACGTTGGGTAACTATCCCAGGATATAACATCGAGCAGATCAGCAAACTTCCAGTAATTCAACCCTTCAAAAAACTCCATTAAATTGGTTGTGACCGGAATTGCTGGATTTGCAGCCTTGAGCGGCACAATCTCATGTTTGATAAAATCTGCGGTCTGATCGGTCACAAACCGTCTCCAGTCCAAATTCAGGGCATGGACCTGTGTTTCACCGTGAGGTGCCGGGGACTCAACTTGGCTCCAATCCGTAATCGTATGACTCCAAAAGGTCGTCCACCATGCGTGATTAAGCTTGTCCAGCGTACCGTATTTATCCTCGACCCAAGCGCGAAATGCCTCCTGACAATAATCACAGTGGCAATCTCCACCAAATTCATTGGAAATATGCCAGCCAATCACAGCAGGATGGTTAGCATAACGCTCGGCCAGCTTCGTATTCATGATACGTACTTTTTCCCGGTAAACAGGCGATGTAGAACAGTGATTATGGCGAAACCCGTGCAGGTTACGGACACGGTTAGCCTCCACACGCAGCACCTCAGGATATTTTTGTGACATCCAGGCTGGTCTTGCTCCACTAGGAGTGGCCAAAAAAGCATAGATTCCGTTCTCAGCAAACGAATCCAGAATACGATCCAGCCACTCAAACGTAAATACACCTTCCTCAGGCTCCAATGAAACCCATGAGAAAATACCGACAGACATCACGTTGCATTTGGCTAGTTTCATTAGACGGATATCCTCCGCTAACACGTCAGGGTAATGCTGCCATTGCTCCGGGTTATAGTCCGCGCCATGCAGCATACGTGGAACTCGCTCACTAATGGGAGGGTACTTGATTATGTTTTGATTCGTCACTACAAATCATCTCCTTCTATGAATTCTGTTACTCTTTGACGGAACCTAGCGTCATACCTTTAACAAAATACTTTTGTAAAAATGGATATACAATGAGAATAGGCGCTGCACCAATGAAAATTTGCGCAGCATTAACCGTCGTTTGAGAAAGTAATTCCATCTCTTTGGGACTCATGCTCATGGAACTCATGTCCTTCTGAATAATTACAGTTTGCAGGAACGTCGCCAGCGGATAGTCCTTTGCATTGCTCAAATAGAGCAGACCGTCAAACCAGGAGTTCCAATGAAATACCATACTAAACAGCGCAATCGTGGCAATGGAAGGCAGGGATATCGGTAAAAAGATACTAAACAATGTCCGAAAATGTCCTGCTCCGTCGATCAATGCGGCCTCTTCCATCTCTTTAGGAATTCCTCTAAAAAAGTTCAACATAAGGATGACCAGAAATGTGTTGACCGCTCCTGGCAAAACAAGTACCCAGAAGCTGTCCATAAGATGGATCTTTTGAATAACCATATAGAATGGAACCAGACCACCGTTAAAAATCATGCTGAATACGAACAACCATGAATATACGTTTCTGCTACGGAACACAGATGTTTCCTTTGAAAGTGGATAAGCAGCTAAAAAGGTAATAAGCAATGTTAAGCCGGTTCCCAATACAGTCCGACAGACAGAAATCCAGATAGAGTGCAGAAAAATCGGGTTATTCATCGTCTTCTTATAGGCTTCTAATGAAAATTGCACCGGCCACAGCCCAACCAGATTGGCATCTGCTGCTGATTTAGCACTAAATGATACCGCCAACACATGAATCAGCGGAACGATACACATGATGGACAAAATCACAAGCAAGCAAATGTTAAACACATTGAAGATGCGATATGGCGTTGTTTTATGATACATGACTCTCCCTCTTTCAGCCTCGTGGAATCAAAATATGCGGTAACCTGCCCATTTGTAAGCAAGTCGATAAGATATCAGAATGAGAATCATACTGATAACGGATTTGAACAAGCCGATTGCGGTGGCAAAGCCCATTTCCCCATTGATTAACGCTGTCCGGTAGACGAATGTATCAATAATATCGCCTTTTTGGTAAACCAGCGGATTATAAAGGTTGAAAATCTGGTCAAAACCGGCATTCAGTACATTGCCAAGTGCAAGCGTTCCAACAACGACTACCATCGGAATTAACGAAGGTACAGTGATGTGCAGCGTCTGTCTCCAGCGGCTCGCTCCATCCATTTCAGAAGCCTCATACAACGAAGGATTAATACCCGCCAGTGCAGCAAGAAATACGATGGTGTTGTATCCGAACTCCTTCCATATATCCGATACAATGACAGTAAACCGAAACCAGTTATTTTCTCCCAGAAAAAAGATAGGCTGGATCCCGAAACTACCGAGAATACGATTCATAAATCCATCTGTAGCCAACAGGTCAATCAGAATTCCGCCCAAGATGACCCACGAAAGAAAGTGTGGCAGATAAACCAGTGTCTGAATGGATCGCTGAAGGCCGACCTTGCGAATTTCATTCAGCAGTATAGCAAAAACAAACGGAACCACCAGATTGAAAAACATCTTTAACACAGCAATAATTAGTGTATTCCAGACGACTTGAAGACTGTCCTCCCGTTGAAACAAAAAGCGGAAGT
The DNA here is from genome assembly GCF_038002205.1 of Paenibacillus sp. FSL R7-0340. NCBI lineage: Bacteria > Bacillati > Bacillota > Bacilli > Caryophanales > Paenibacillaceae > Paenibacillus > Paenibacillus sp. FSL R7-0340. Next base: position 2,400,279 of record NZ_JBBOBY010000001.1, on the reverse strand, counting down.
TATCCAGTCCAACCCACTCGGAACCAGTTATGCCTAGCCAAGGTTTGTAATTTTGAAAGGCCATCACGATGCCGCCCATCGGAATGTAGCTGAATACAATTAAGAAAATGATGGCTGGCAGCAGCATGATATGAAATGGCCACGTACGTTGCAGACTTCTCATTGCAGTTCCTCCTGTAACTCTCATGGTATACTTCAATTATAAAAGCGTTTTCGCTGTCCCAACAGTTCAAAAAACCAACATACATGGCACAAAAGCAATCATTTTTTAAGTTCGCCAAACGAATGAAATTTTTTTTCACACACGTCATAATAGCGCATTCATTTCTACTCAATCCTGATAAAGCTGTAGTAAAAAGGCTGTCCACCTTGGGACAGCCCTCCTAACTATTACAACATCATGATTTTACTTTTCGACGCTTTTATACCATTCGTTTACTTCATTTGTAATTTGTTCGCCACCAGCTGTTTTCCACGTCTGTACAAAGGTATCAAAAGCAGAGATCGGCTGCTTGCCATAAATAATTTCATTGAAGGTCTGACTTTCAATCTTATCCAGATAGTCCTTTTTAGCCTTCATGGTTGGCGTAGTAGGTCCCGTGAACTGATCTTTCATGGAGATATCCTTCTGTTCCATAAGCACTTTGGCAGCTGCGGGAGTGTCTTTCCCGTAGTTCACCATTACATCTTTCTCCAGACGGGTCTTCGGTTCTGCGCCATTAGCCAAACTTAACAAAGCCTTCATTTGGGCATCAGGTATACGCGCACCATCACGAACCAACAAATAACGAAAAGAGTTTACATAACCGCCTGGTATTTTATCGATAGACATTAGCTTTCCGCCCGCATCCAAATCATAATCGTAGCCCTTAAACAGCCCATTCGACAAATCGCCGTCCGGTTTGGCATTAGCATAATGGTCAAACAAATAATTTTGATAAGTGAAAAAAGCTTCAGGATGCTGCATTTGTTTGTTGATTAGTACAACACCATTGGTATATTGCGTTCCGTGGCGCATGGCTTTGTTGTCAGGACCCGCTGGAATCTTGATCGGCTTCCACACGGCACCCGGCGCATTTTTGACTGTATCCTGAAGCGGCCAGCCGCTCATCCAATATGGTCCAGGAATCATACCGGCTGTTCCTGCGACTGTAGGTTCTGACGTTTTATTTTCATCCCACAATGCTGCTTCCTGAGGAATATATCCCTTTTTGAGCCACTCGCTCAGCTTTTGCAAACCCGGCTTCATACCAGGCTGCACGGAGCCATATTCCAAACTGCCATTCGTGCCTTTGTTCCACTGCTGAGGTAGTGTGCCATATGCCCCGAAAATCCAGGACGGGTCACCCATCCAAGTGTTCATGGATGTTTTGAAACCGATGCTGAGCGGAATCACTTTGTTCGGAGCCAGTCCGTCCGGATTTTTATTTTTAAAGGCATCCATCACTTTTTCCAAGTCATCCATCGTCTCTGGAGCCTTCATACCCAGCTTATCCAACCAATCTTGTCGTACCCACAATACATAATCATGGTTATAGGCAAAATCAAGCACAGGAATGCCCATTTTTTTGCCATCTCGGCTATACTGATTCCATACGTTCGTATCCTGATTCATCGCCTGCTTCCAGGAATCCGAAGCGTACTTGTCAAACAACGGACCAGCCTCTGCAAACATACCGGAATCAATCATGTCCTGTGCCAGTTGCTCATTCTCCGTCCCCAATACAACCACGTCTGGCATCTCCTGACCGGAGGACATAGCCAATCGCAGCTTCGTAGCAAATGCACCATTCGTATCTGTGACGGACCAGAGTGATTTGATATTAATACCGAATTTCTCTTTAGCCCATTTTGTCGCAATGTTATTTTCGATAGATTCACCATTTTTAAATTTTAAGGCGGGATCTACACCCCATACCGTGGAAATTGTGACTTCCGGATTGTATTTTTCTTTGTATACGTTTTCAGTTTTAGCTGTGCTGTCCGCATTCCCACCATTTCCTGCTCCTGAGCAGCCCACAAGGCCAACTCCTAATACCATAGTTGCGGCGAGCAACGACAGCAACTTTTTTTTCGAATGAACTCGCATATTGTTCCCCCTCTAAAAATCATTTTCTACTATTTTATTATAAGAGGGCTTTTCTTCGCAGCCTATGTCACAAAATAAATATTTCTGCACCTTTCCCAACTGATCTTTGCTGGTTTCGTCCTTACTGGTCCCATCTTTACTGGTCCCGAAATTCATGCGGAGTCATTCCGTAATGCTTTTTGAACATCTTACTGAAATATTGGGGATTCTGATAGCCCAGTTCCGTCGTAATTTCGTATATTTTTTTGTTGGAATATTTAAGCAAATAAAGAGCCCGCTCCATTCTCATTCGGATAATATAGTCACCCAAACCTTCTCCGGTTTCAGCTTTATAAATTTTAGACAGATAGACTGGATGAAGATAAACCTGATCGGCAATCGTCTTAACAGACAGCTCCTGACCTTTATCCTGGGAGATGAGCTCCTGAACCTGCTTGACCACATAGCTTTTAGCGCTTTGCTCGCTTGCGGACCATTCAGATTTAAGTTTGTTCATCATGGAAAGTATCCACTCTTTGAGGTGAGGGAACGAATGAACCATTTTCTGCGCATGTAACGGATCGAAGCCTACTTGATCCATCTGTGTAATGAAACGTCCTTGTTTGTGCGCTGTATACATAAAGGCGCTCGTCACCGAAATAAACAGCTCATATAAATGCTCGCGTGTGTATCCCACCTCTTCCATTTTTCCAAATACACGGCTCACTTTCGCTTCGGCCTCTTCCCATTGCCTGGACTCTAGCAGATGAGTAAGCGTAGGGTGCATATAAAGCCCCTCCAGTGACTTAACTGAGCTGTGTAGCTGTTCTGTCTGTTCTTCTATGAATAGCAGTGTATCCGTCTCCTCCTGATGGTTCCAGTATAAGGATCTAATCGCTGTCTGATATAGCTTAGGCAGCTCCTCTGGAAAATTAAACCATCCGGTTAATGCAACGTAAATTTCCCCTTTCAAGTAATTGCTCACATTTTTTCGAAAGGTCTCAATCGCCGCACTCAAAAAACGATTCTGCTCATCCGCACTCCGTTCAGGAAATGAATTCCAATTCCCTTCTATTAATACAATTAAGCAATCATGCGGCGCTTTGCAATGCCAAACGTGAAAATCAGGTGCGAACACTTCTTCGGCAATATTTCCAATCGCATACTCAATTAAGGACACTGAATGATAGTCCATATCAGAAAAATGCTTCCCTAGCTGAATAAGCAGCATACTGGCAGGATGTCCCGTGCGTAGCTTGATTTCGTACTCAGACATTTTGCTCTCTATTTTTGGTACTGGCAAATCACGCCCGAGTAGCAAATCATGCATCAAATGGGTCCGCAGTACACCAAAATCGTTTCTGCGGCTATATTGTAATTGATGAACCTTGTCAAATGCTTCCCATTCTTCCTTTAGCGAATCCATGGCAGCTGACACACATTTGATAAACTCTTCATCATCCACCGGCTTTAAAATGTAATCAAAAGCCTTAAGCTGGAGCGCTTTTTTAGCATATTCAAAATCGGCATAGCCTGTCAGTAACAAACTTCGGATATGTGGCCATCGTTCGTTTACCTCAACAATCAACTCCAGTCCCGTCATGCCAGGCATACGAATATCCGTAACCAGAATATCAATATCGTACGCTTCCAGCACATCCACCGCTGCTAATGCGGAAGCCGCTTGATGAACCCTCTCGATGCCTAGCGTCTCCCACGGAATGGTAGCTGCCAGACTTTCTGTTACATAACTCTCATCATCTACTAGTAATATCTGAACCATCTGGTCCCTCCGTTTTAACTATATTCGAATTTGGCGAAGGCTCAATTAAACCATTCGCATGCTCTGCTTCTGTTGAGATCGACCATTTTAAAACTGCACGCAATCCTCCCAATGGAGACAAAGAGAATTCCAGTCCTGCATCTTCCCCAAAATGTAATCGCATGCGTTGATGCACATTCCACAAACCGTATCCATGATCCTCTTCCACAGGCTTGTCAAGCGTTGATGTCAGGGCAGTTATAGCCTCTCTACTCAAACCGAGTCCGTTATCATCCACAATCAGGTACATATACGAGCCAACACGCTCGGTTAAAATATGAATTATACCACCCTCCGCTTGAGGCTCTATCCCGTGCAGCACCGCATTTTCCACCAGTGGCTGCACTACAAGCGGCGGAATCAGCAGACTGCTGGCTTGTGAAGAAACATGAATTAAAAACGTTAGCCTTGGCATACGCATCTGCTGTATGTTCAAATAATATTGAACAAACTCGACTTCCTCTGACAATGGAACCAAATCCCGCTCCTGTCTTGTCGTATACCGATAATACCTGGATAAATTTTGAGCCATGGCTACAACCGCCTCATGATTGCGCAGCTTTGCCATACTTGTAATAAACGAAAAACAATTATAAAAAAAATGCGGATTGATTTGTGACTGGAGCTGCTTTAGTCGCGCTTCCTTGACATGTAGCTGCTCAACATACACCTTCTCAAACAGCTCCTGAATCTGTTCGACCATCAGATTAAATTGACTAGACAGGAAAGCAAACTCGTGACTCCCCCTTAGACTTAATCGAACAGCATAGTCTCCATCCTTTAATCTCCGAAATGCCCGCACAAGCTGAAGAATCGGCACTTGTACCTGTGAATGAAGCAAGTAAGCACCAATCAAGCCTACCAGCAGCGAGCCAACAACAGTTATATAAAACAGTCGATTCGATGAGTAAATCGGAGACATCATATCGGACAAAGGCATGTAATCAATCAAATACCAACCAGTCGTTTGCGAAAGAACGGCATGAACCAGGTAGCTTTCTTCTCCAATTTTCACAGTCAGATTATCAACTTCATGGAGTCCCATTTTTTCCAATTTAGAAATCAGCTTTCCAGACAGCTCTTCATTTGCAGTACGATTAAAGATCACTCCTACGCCTTTTTTATAATAAAAAGGCTCCTTTCGACCATCACCTTTGAAGCGGTCAAGCATGTCCTGAATATTACTGCTGTCAAATTCAACCTTAATAATCGTGTTAGCGGTTTCTGGATTACCAAGTGAAGAAAACGGGGATAATGTATACAATGAAAATATAAATTGGTCCTTCCCGTATGATCTTTTTTTGGATACCTGCCAGCCGTCTTTTATCAGCTGATTTAGTTTTTTCTGGTCATATAAACCTGCTCCATTCTCCGATACAACCCGTCCAAGCGAAGGAGAATAGATACTCAGCCCGGTTCTCCAATTAGAAGAGCTTTCCTGAAGCCCAAGCTTGGTTTGGATCCGTTTGACAAGGTTAATTCCATCCAGATTGAGAACCTTGTCCTTCAAAAAAATCGCTTGAAAACTGGCTACATCGGGATCATGAATCAGCAGATGCGGCCAAGAGGAGATCATTTCAATATTCGTATTCACCTGGTTTTGAAAAAAAGTCAGCTGATTATAATTAGATTGATTCAGCTCCTCACGTAATACACCTGTCGTTGTCTGATTAGAATAGACATACAGGATCAGCATAGGTATAAGCAATACGATAACGATGGAGACGATTTTAGTATAAAAATTAAATTTAAACATGAGTTCTACACATCCTCTGCACAAAAAACAAGCATACTTAAATGGTATGCCAGAGCCCTGACCTTCGTTGCCGTCAGTACATACTATACATTATCAATGGTTGGCGGTGATAATATGTTTGATGCTAAGCAAATGGAATGGTTTAACCAACTATCCGCTGAAGACTTGGCCATTTTAGGTGCCGGCTTCAATACACTAGGTGATTTTTTTGATTTTCTGGCGTTGATTAAGGCCAGACAGGAAACAGCCCAAGGTAATAAAAAGTAATAGCACTATTTCACAACAAATTTCACACGAGTTCCATCCTCATACTCATCCAATTGGTGACTGACCCATGATCCTGCCCCACGATTATCCTTAGGGGCTATGTATTTGATATTTGCACCTTTGCCACCTTCTGAGCACATAGCCATCGGCCATTCGTCACGATCGTATCCTTTACGAGTGGGAACACCTGCAAGCGAATGCTTGCGATTTTGCTCGGCTCCTTCACGGTCAATTGTGCATACCGGTGATTTTCCCGCCTGAATGGCTTCCTTAATATGCTGCGCCGTTTCAGGGTAGCGACCTGACGGGAATTGCAGCGTAACCTGAGCCGATGAAGGCGGGTTCTCTCCTGTCATTTTTGTAAGAAGATTGCCTCCTTCAAACCAGTACGCGCCCAAAGCTAGCAGCACTAAAGCTATAAAACTTAGCAACTTTTTCTTCAATTTCCCTCTTCCCTTCAAGCTATTCCAGTAGATGCCTTCAACTAAGGTAATCCCTGGATTTTATTTTTTGTAACCCCTTACTGACTATAAAAAAAGGTTGAATATTCGACGACAAATAGTATAGAGAGGAGGTTGTACGAATGAACGATGAGATCAAACTGGCCGTGAGCCAAATGCAAGCCGTTGTAATCCGATTACTGAATGGAAGTACCGTAATTGGCTGGCCTAAGCTCCTATCTGACCAAGAAACTCAGCAATTCAAGCTCTATGATGACGAACACGTATATACGATTTCCGTTAATGACGTGGATACAGTCGCAAGAGTTATTGTATAAGATACAGGAAGCGACTTAATGAGACATCCAGCGGACAAGCCCAAACAAGGCACACCACAGGAGAAGACTGATCAGAATCCCCCAAAATAAACCTTTAAAAAGCTTCATACCATACTGACAACCTTTCCTACTGGGCTTTTCCCCCATTATAACATGTCAGAAAGACAGCTGTCGCAGCTTGCTCTTATATCATCTTCGTGTCATATATATTAAATTTTAAAATCACGACACAAAGGAAAGAATGAAATAATTCCGAAAATTAGGCCTGATCACCAGTGAAAATGCAATCATGACATAATAAAAGTCACATTTTAATCAAAATTTAATGAAAGTTTTCCGAAAATGATGTATAATTATTGACATAACAAAACGCACGAGGTGATCATCATGGCATTATTAAACAGAGTTCATGAATTAAAATTGCAACTGCCTAACGAGCATCATAGCATTTCCCAATACGTGGAGCATGCATTGCATTCGATTGACAGTTTTGTGGAGCAACATCGTCAATTTATAGCCGCTCAGGCTCTATATGGTGAAAAAATCAATGGTACGGAAGAAAGACTGTTCCGAGACACAATTTCTGAGATTAAAGCCCAACTGGTAGCTACTTTGGAAAAGACAGTTGAAGACTTCGCACACAAAGGCGATAAGCACTGGAAAAATCATTATCAGGACGGCGTAGAATAAGCTGAAAATAACCCCCGGTCTTTGGACCGGGGGTTATTTTGTATAAGTGGATGTGGCAATATACGTAGACTATTTTAACACTCTGGCCGATGTCGCTACAGTCTTACCACCATAGACTACTTTGATACTGGAACTTCCGGTATCAATCGCCTTCACCTGACCGCCAGTAACTTGTACGACCGACGGTTTGGAAGATGTCCATACCGCTGAGCTTGTCACATTGGTAGTAGCGCCTGAATCATAAACTGCATTCACACTAAGCACTTGAGAGGAGCCTTTAGGCAGCTTCAGGTTTTTATTGCTCAATACCAGTTTGAGCAGCTTAGGTGTGACCTTGATCTCAACGTTAAACGACTTATCCTGATATGTGCCCGTAATTGTTGCTGTTCCAATTCCAACGGCTTTAATGGAAGAGCCTTTTACGATCGCTACGGAAGCATTCGATGATGTCCATTTCACTTTACTGCTCAGCGTAGCTTTTTTACCATCCGTATATATGCCGATGACTTTGATGGACTTACTTCCTTTCAAATTCATATCAGCACTCGAAAAGCTTGGTGTCAATGTAGAAATGGCTCCTTCCACAATGACAGGTACTTTCACATATTTGTTCATATACATAGCCTTGATTCCAGAGTTACCGCCATTTACCGCTTTTACTTTACCATTTGCTACTGTAACTGCGGCTGTTGTACCTACCCAGCTTACCTGATTGGTAACATCCAGGATTCCGCCACCAGCCATGTGTGCTTTTACTGTCGGAATACTTGCTTCTTGGCCTGCAACCAATACATATTTTTTCTCAGAAGCGGTCAGCTTGAGCACTTTGTATTGCACAGTCACTGGAATATCCAGTTTGAGTGCACCTACCGTTGCTGTCAATGTTGCACTGCCTGGGTTCACTGCAATCAGCTTACCATTTGCTATTTTAACTGCACTTTCACTGCTTAAGCTCCATTTTACATCGGATTGAACTGCTTTTTTAGCCCCATTGACCAAATAAGCAGATATACTCGGAAGAGAAGTTTTGCCTCCTGTTTCGAGAGTCAGACTGGCTTTGCTTGAAACCAGTTTTTCAACCGTCGGAAGTACATTAATCTTCAGAGTCTTGCTCAAACCGTGATAGGACGCTGTAATCGTCGAATTGCCTGCATCCATCGGTGTGATTTTACCTTGCTCGACTGTGGCAACCAACGGATTGGAGGAAGTCCATTCTGCCGTGTTGGTCACATCTGTCTTGCCGCCAGTCAGGTTGACATCGGTTGCACTAACCTGAATTGGGGAGCTACCCAGAAAGACCGATTTGGACCCAGTTGCATTCAATACTAATGCCTGAGAAGAAGAACGCACATACACAATCGTTTGTGCTTTGAGTTCATCTTTGCTTGCTTTAATGTAAGTCACGCCTTTGGCAAGTGGACGAACCAGACCATCTTCAACGGTAGCAACAGCCGCATTCGAAGAAGTCCATTCGACACCGGATACATTTTCCGTCCCACCTCCAGTAAGTACACCTTGAGCAGTCAATTGCTTTGATTCTCCACCAATCGTCAAATTAATGGGACTAGACGGATTTAATTGCAGCTTGCTGTAAGGCGATTTTACTGTAATCGTTGTACTTACCGTTTGCTGCTCATATGTGGCAACAATCTTAATCTGCCCTTTTGACACAGGAGTAATGAGTCCCTTATCTACCTTTAAAATGCTTGAATCCCCAGAGATCCATTCTGCTTTTTGTGTAACATCTTCTTTGCCCTTTTCTGTCAATGACCACACTTTTAATTGAGCGGGGCTTCCACCCAGATTCAATGTAGTCGGATTTTGACTGTCCCACTGTACCGTGGAAGTCGTGCTCTCCTCAGCCCGGATCAAACCCGCTGGCCATGCTGCAAATACAAACATCAGCAAAGCAAGTAAGAAGGTACTCCGTTTGCTCATACGTTTCATACGCTCCATTCGTTTCTCTCCCTTAGTTTCATCTCTATAAAATAGGATATAATTAACAATCCCATTACTTTTATCGGTTAGCAGCTAACTAAATTGAACCCTTCATCAAAAAAAGGTGAATAATTACAGTTAAAGTTCTCCACGTAGTGACCTTACTACAAACAAATGCTCTTCTTTAGATAAGGTTTGTCCATCTTCAAGAATTACATCGTGTGCCGAGTGGCTAACCAGCTTTACATTATAAGCAATCAGCTGATCCTCTCTCCAAATCGTCACCGCCGACTGAAAATGAATGGCATTATCAAACTGTAACGGAACGCTCATTACATAACCGATAGCGTTCAGCTTCGCCGGATGGCGGCTTCTACGTTCACGCCCCGGAGGAAGCATGGTAATATGCGTAATATTTTCAAAAGGAATAGCAAGCATTTTCGGGCCTAAAATAACACACTTTCGTATATCATCCCATTTTTCAAGCGTGCCGCGCACCTTCTGGGTATGACCGTTGTTGCCGTGATATAAAATGACCTGACGTCCCTTCCACTGACGCATGTCCTCACCTCCAGTGCTAGCGGTTAGGAATCTCCCACCGAATAGGCTCCATTCCATGCTCCTGCAAAAATGCATTGGTACGCGAAAAAGGCTTGCTGCCAAAAAAGCCTCTGTGAGCCGCCAATGGACTTGGATGAACGGATTTCAGCACCAAATGCTTGCTGGTATTCACGAAGCTTGCTTTTTTCTGAGCATGGCTCCCCCACAAAATAAACACTGCTGGCTGCTCGCGTTCATTAATCGCTTCAATGACAGCATCCGTGAAACGTTCCCAACCTATTCCCTGGTGAGATTGCGGTTGTCCTTCACGCACGGTTAACACGTTGTTTAGCAGCAGCACACCTTGCTCAGCCCAAGGCACGAGGTATCCCTGATTCGGAATGGGAGTGCCGATATCATCGCGAAGCTCCTTGTATATATTTAGTAGAGATGGCGGTGTTCGCACACCAGGTCTAACAGAAAAGCTCAAACCGTGAGCTTGTCCCTCTCCATGATATGGATCCTGTCCCAATATAACCGCTTTGGTCAGATGAAATGGCGTTAATTTAAGTGCGGAAAACAAGTCTTCTTTTGGAGGATATACCTTATGTAACTTGTACTCTCGGGCTAACGTATACCTTAATTCATTAAAGTATGGCTTTTCGACCTCTTCTCGTAGTACATCATCCCAGTCATTTCCAAACATACCCCTGTCTCCTCTCAATATGTAGATCTGTGAAAACGGTAAGCTTTTTGATCCAAAAAAATAAGCTGAACTCCTCATCCGGAGCCAGCTTATTTATTCGTTACCTGTGTTATATGCCGAAGGACCAGGAAAATATCCTTACGGTAATCAGCTACCGCAGGTCTAAATTCGATTTCCTTATTATAACATTAACGATAATGATGTCAAGTAACTGAAAGCTTAATTCCCTCAGAAGAAAAGCTCTTTATTGCTGTATTTATTACGATTTTGTATGAGCATTCAGGTATTCCAATGCATTATATAACATAACAGCAGCTTCGGCACGTGTAATCTCGCTTTTTGGATGAAACTTTTCACTTGCATCCAAGGTATTGACCTTGTAGACTAGCGAGCGTTGAATGCTACCTTGGTAAGAAGGCTCCAGTTCGCTGTCATCCGCAATATTCGCAGGTGCGATTTTAATCATCGGAAGAGCGCCTGCTTTTTCCATGCCCTGAATCAGCATGTGGGTGAACTCTTCCTTAGTCAGGGTTTTTGAAGGAACGATATCTTTTGGAATCTCTACGCCATTATAATGCGCGTTGATAAAGGCTTCGGCATACCATGCAGTATCCTTAACATGGGTAAACAGTCCGCTGGCCTGTGGCGCCTTATTAAAATCAATAGCGGCCAAACTGAGCTGGAGTCCGCCGGAGATCAACTGAATGCCCTGGGCAGCGGTCACTTTAGATGACGGGAGAAACTGCGTGTCAGAGGCACCTTTGAGCAGACCCTGATCTTTAAGGGATATAATTTTTTCTTTGCCGCTTACGTTGTCCAAATCCTTGAATTGACGGTCTGCCGCAGACATTTGACCTCCAACGGAGAAGGACAAAATGGCTACAGTTGTAATGGCTGCAAATGCACTTTTTCTCATGTTCATGTCAAGTTCCACCTTGTAGTTGAATTAGGCCGCCTGGCCATTAACAACCTCTTTGACGTAGTTCAGGATGGAAAGGTTGCAAGCGATATCTAACAGAGATTTGAATGAAGATTGCCCGAACGCTCAATTCTTATCTTTCACGCCAATCACGATGACATCCCCCTCAAAATTATGCATATCAATAACCGTTACATTGCCCTGAAACGCTAACGAAGCTGCTGCAAATCGGCGGTATTCCAGGTCGATAATCGTAAAGTCATATTCTCTGAGATCGGCGTCTAGCTTCAGGACCGTGTTCACCGGCACATAAATAGCAATTTTTTCGAAGCCTCTGGTTGAGGCAACTCGAATCTCTTCCGTGTTTTTAAGTACTATGTTCCAAGGCTGCAAATCTACCAGTCCGTACATCTGGAACAGCCACTTCGCGAATCCATAATCCCACGCTCCCTCAAATTTAAGGGCAACCTGCCATTCATAGGGGCTATCAAAACCTTCCCCAGTAACTCCAAATCGTTTCCCTTTTTTGTGCCAGCTCCATATTCCATGTGCTCCGTAGGTTACGCCGGCTTCCGCACCGGACAAAAGACTTTGCCATGCAGCTTTACGCACGTCGGCACGGCCGAAACGACCGTATTCTCTCCGGCTGTATCCCATCATCTCGTAGCAAGGTTCCGAGTTTAGCACAGGCCGTGTTACCCGCTTGTTGTAGAAGTCCAACGCCAAGGTGTAGGCCTTGGACTGAAACTGCGAATTGTGACCTGATTGGTACATGTAAAAGTCCAAATTAGGATCGTTAATGAACTCATCCGGCAGATCCGCCAGTCTCCCCTGAATGTGGAGAGTAGTCAAGCACTCCGGACTATGTGTCTTCACAACGTGAAGTGTGGTGCGGTAATACTCGTTCGCTCGCTCTGACGGGAAGTCGGTATCCCCGCTCACAATATAGATAGGGTGATACTTTGAGAATCGGTCTGCCGCGTAACGCACATACGGTTCTACCGCCTCCAGAGGCATCTTTTTCTCATCACGAAGCTTGGCCGCCCATGTATCCGGGATATAATTGCACCAAAGCAAAACAAGCGCGGGTACAAATCCCTTGCTCACCGCCATCTCGACCATTGTCTCCGCCCTGTCAAAATAGTCTGGATTCAGCGAATAAAAATCGTAGCTCCCGTCCTCAATCCGTTCGAACGGTTCGTAATCCAAATCACTGCCGCTGGCATCCCACTGCCGCAGCAAATTGATTTGCAGAACATTAAACCCCTGGCTACTTCTGTAGTCAAGATAATCAGCCCATTCCTCCAGTGAGATGTTGGTAAATGCGCTCCAGACGGTATCCGCCAGATAGAAAAATGGAACTCCTTCATTGACAAAGTAACGTTTATTCTCCGCTATGCCAAGCTTTATCATACGGCATCCCCCTTATTGCTGTAATGACAGAAAACGGCGAACAGTTCGCCGCTTTCCCTTTTATTGCTCATTTATGAAGTAACGATACTAGCTTGGGCTCCAGCCGTTCCCTCCTGCTCTGACTTTTCCTGTGCTTCGCGTTCCCTGTTCAACGCTTGTTTATCAAGCGTTCTAAAGAACGGATAGTAAATCAGCATACAAACGGGAATGAGCAAAAGCTGTGCAACTGCAAGTCTCCAGCTCCCCTCAATAAAGCCCAGAGCAAAAATCGGAGTGCCAAATGCCGGGTAAATTCCGATGGGCGCAGGCAGCAAGCCCGCAGTTGTCGCAAAATAACCGAGGACGGCGCAGACGATAGGAGAACTGATAAACGGAATAGCCAGGAGCGGATTCAAAACAACTGGAATTCCGAAATTGAGTGGCTCGTGAATCGAGAAGAAAGTCCCCGGAAGGCCGAGCTTGCCAATCGTGCGTAATTGCTTGCTCTTGGCCAAGAAGACCAGCAGGAGAGCGAAGCCCAGCATCGGCGCATAGTTTGAGAAGATATACCAGAAAGCCAGCCCGATAATGTTCGGTAGCGGAGCTCCCGCCTGGAAAGCGTCGAGATTGGCAAGATCCAGGCTCATCCAGATCGGTTTGACGATGGCAAGCGTTACGATTGCACCGTGGATTCCGAACATCCAGAGCACCTGCATAATGATGAGGGCGACAATCATAGCCCCCAGTGATCCACCCAGTCCTTCCAGTGGCACTTGCAGATAGGTATAAATAAACTCATGGACCGTACCGAATGACGTATGCATGAATAGACCGGAAACGATAACGAATACCATAGCTACGAGTATCGCCGGAATTAATCCTGAGAATGTTTTGACAACGGTAGGCGGTACTCCTTCGGGCATTTTAATGGTCCAGTTGCGATCGACAATCCAGATATACAATCGGGAAGCGAGCAAGCCAACCAACATGGCGACAAACAAACCCTGCGCACCGAGCCACTGAAGTGGAAGCGCCCGGACTTTATCGAATGTTTGGATCGGCGTCAAAATAAGAAACGAGAGCAGTGCCGTTGCTGCGGGAACCAGTGGGTCCTTGTCAAAAGCTTGCGCCAGTCTGTAGGCAATGAAGAAGACTGCATAGAGGGCGACGATGCCAGTTGTCATCGTCGATCCTAATCCGATAATACCCTTGATGGGTGCGATGAGGTTCTGGTAAGGCTCCCAGGCAAGTGCGGAGAAAAGCGTCGAAAATGCTCCAATAATCAAAAAAGGAAGGGTGGACATCAGTCCATTTGATATAGCGCTCATATAGCGATTTTGCTGAATTTTCCCAGCGTATCTTTGCAATTTATGCGATAGTTTTTTTTCGTTAGCCATATTCCTTCAACTCCTGTTTTAGAGTTTCATCTGTTGAACAATAATCTAGAGAGCGCTTCCATTTGAGAAAATCATATTTTTGTACCAATGGAAGCTGTTCTTGCGAATCCGCCGCAATTGTCTCAGGTTGAACTCATCCCGGTCAACATAGACGAATCCGTAACGTTTGCTTACTCCCTGGTGGGTGCTGACCAGATCAATTGCGGACCAAGGACAATAACCAAACAGCTTCACCCCGTCCGTAATAGCCAGCTGGCATTGCTCGATATGCTTGCGTAAGTAATCGATGCGGTAATCATCTCTTACAACATCGCCCTCTTCCAAGGAATCAAAAGCCCCCAGTCCATTCTCGGTAATGATCAGCGGTAGCTGGTAGCGGTCATAGATCTTCCTAAGAGTAACACGCAGGCCTGCCGGATCAATTCCCCAGCCGAACTCCGTTCGCTCCAGATACTCATTTCCACTCCCAGCAAAAACACCCACTTCTCCAACTGAGATTTGCTGATCTCCCATCCCGCCTTTTTCTACCGAATTCTGGGTACTGGCTTTGACCGTTGCAGAGCTGTAATAATTAAAAGCGATAAAGTCTGGCTTCGCGGCGGCCAGAATGCTCATATCCCCTTCTTGAATCTCAGGCGTATAGCCTTTTTCCTCGAAGTAACTCCAGACCAGCGTATTGTAACGGCCAAACACCGCCATATCAAGGTATAACCAATTGCGGATTGCGTTGAAGTTATCAGCCGCCAGCACATCTTCCGGACGCGAAGACGCTGGATATACGCACGAGATGTTAGGGGCCGGTGCCACTTTAGCTTCAGGTAACATTTCTTTGCACAGAATCATCGCCCTGGCTTGAGCCAGAAGCATATGATGATTTTGCTGATACAATTCCTTTTTCGGATTCTTCAGGTTCGGGTCCAACGTTCCCAAAGCGGAACCGTGCAAAATCATCATGTTTTGTTCGTTAATAGTTAACCAATATTTCACCCGGTCCCCAAAGTGTTCGAACAATGTCTTCGCATACGTTTCAAATGCGTTGATTGTACTACGGTTCGACCATCCGCCTTCTTTTTCCAAAGCTGCCGGAAGATCAAAATGATACATGGTCACGATCGGTTCGATCCCGTATTTTAATAACTCATCAATTAAATGGTTGTAAAACTGTATGCCTTTCGGATTCAATTCCCCTGTTCCCTGCGGATAAATGCGGGTCCAGGCCACCGAGAAGCGATAAGCCTTAAAGCCCATTTCCGCCAGTAAGGCAATGTCTTCCTTATAGTGATGGTAATGATCGCTTGCCACCTTATAATCAGTGATCTCTTCCCGGGGTGGACGGGTGTCAATAACAGACGGCCCTTTTCCGTCCTCGTTCCATGCTCCTTCAAACTGATAGGACGAGGTCGATCCACCCCATAGAAAATTGGAATCAAACGCTTTCAATTTATGATATTTCATTTAACACCTCCAATGAAAAAGTGTTGATCTATATGTACAGACGATTATAGATTTAAGGCTTCGGCAAGTACTTTTTCACCATTCATCATGCCATAATCCATTCTGTCGATTACGCTTACCTTGATGCCTTTAGGCTCGTATTTGGTTTTAAAATCGTCTTCCAAGTAGCCAACCTGCGGTCCTATCAGCAATACGTCCGTTTTGTCCGCATACTCTTTAAAAGAGCTTTCGGAAGTAGCTCTGATTTCAACCTCAACATTTTGAGCCTGTGCAGCCTTCTGCATCTTTTGTACCAACATACTTGTAGACATTCCTGCTGCGCATACAAGCGTAATTTGTTTCATTGGTTATTCCTCCCCGATAATGGTGTGATGGATACTGTTGCTTCGTAACGGTTCAATCTGCTGTAAAGTTCCACGATATGTCTCGCCAGATCCTTGGTCGTAATGGCAGACATGAGATGGTCTTGTGCATGCACCATTAGCAGTGTCACTTCATGAGCTGTCCCACCCGCTTCCTGCTGGATCAGTCGCGTCTGCGATTTATGCGCTTGGACCAGCTCGTTCTTGCATTCTTCAAGACATTCTGCTGCCTGCTCCGCATTACCCTTCTCGGCAAAGCTGATAGCTTCCATAGCTTTACTCTTCGCAATACCCGAATTTGTTATAAGTCCCATTATGATTTCCTGATACTCATCCATTGAATTCACCTCATGCATTTCATCTCTTTAGCTTACAGATTCAGTGTATACGATTCTTGCCGACTTCTAAACGCAACCCTTTTCCACTAGAAGCGGAAATGCTTACAATGGAAAAAAATAGAGAAGCTCTGCACGATGCTTGTTCAAAATCCAAGCAGATGTCGTGCAGAGCTTTATTTTAATACAGTTTATGTTTGACAATAATTTGAGCAAAATCCCCGTAGGTTTTGCATTCCAGCATTTGCTGGATAATATCCGAGTCGTCGAGTAGTCCCATCAGATGCTTATACATTTTCGCCGGAGGCTCGTCGCCGTTTTTGTTAATACTGAGCAGGCAGACGAACTGCACGGGCTTGCCGGACCAATCTATGGGAGATTTCAGTGTACAGACCGCCCATACCGTCCGGTTGCTTTGCGGAATAATAGGATGAGGAATGGCTATCAGATTTCCGTAAGCCGTAGGAGCAGCATTTTCCCTTTCCATCACCAATCCGATGAATCCCTCGGAAGAGCGGATCAATCCGGAAGCATGCATTCTTTCTCCCAAAAAAGTAATAACCTCTTCTTTTGTAGTAAAGTTATGTCTCAGAAATACAAGCTCTTCCATAATGTAGCGGAAAGTAAATTCGTTTTCATCCGTCAGCAGCTCTTCAATCTTATCGATGTCACCGCCGCCAAGCAGAGTCTGAACTACCACGACCGGAACGGATAATGTCTGCGGGATTGGAACTGTGCTTACCACAAAATCAATGCCATGCAAAGGAACCTGCTGCAACTTGTAATACTCGGTCGTGCCAGCAACCTCAAGCCTTTCACCGAACTTGCTACGTAGCTTGTAATACAGCAAGCGGGCACTTCCAACACCCGAAGTGCATACGACAAGGCAGCGTTTAGGTCTGTTGTTCATCTGCTGCCTTTCCATGGCGGCCCCGATATGAATCGCCAAATAACCCATTTCTGTCTCTGGTATGGTCAAATTCAGTTTGCTCTCGATTAACTTGGCACCTATGACCCCCGCCTGAAAAGCCAAAGGATAATTATTCTTCACATGATCCAGCATCGGATTACGGATATTCATCCTATATTTTACGCGGTTTAGCGCCGATTTCAGATGAAGACATATGCCCATTAACAGTTCTTGATCCCGGCTGATATTCAGGTTAAAGCCCCTGTCAATTTCAGCCAGCATTTCTCTGCCAAGCTCATAAATTCCCCGATCCAAGAGCTTCTGAGGCCCTGTCTCTTCTGTCTGTTGCTCCGTAACTCCCTCAAACCACTTGTTCCCGGCCAGATGCATGGCGATATAAGCAACCTCATCCTCCGGAAAGGTCAAATCCATTTGCTTTTCAATGTGGCTAACAATATGTTCAGCGGCTCGAAATTCCTCGGTAGCCCGAAAATCTTCCCTTTCATCGGAAAGCATCGCGACCCGGTTCCCATCGCGAATACGCTTGCAAGCTATAGCGATATGAATGGACAGGTTGTTGAAGGCAACATCCGACAAAGTGACCCCGTGGTTCTGGATTTGCTCCAGAATAATACCTCGAATGAGTGTCATTTCCCAAGGGGTAACCATTCTCGATGCGGCCTCCACGCCCCCAGCCCTTTCTTCTTCAGAACGGTTGACGATGAATTCAGACATGCAGAAACGTAAGCGAACCTCGTCGCCCCTCAGCTTGACACCGTAATTCGGGCGCTTATCAATGCCGATTCCGTAAGCCTGTAGCATATGCTTAACCTCTTTGAAATCATTTTGTACGGTGGATTTGCTAATGTATAACTCATCCGCCAACTCTTCGAGCTTCAAATAATTTTCTGTAAGCAGGAGGCGCGAGATTAAATAACGCTGTCGGTATTCAGGAGAATTGGGATCATCCGGTTCGTTATACAGGAACAACTGCTGTAGGAGCGTACGAAAGCTGCGGTCGTCCGTGATTTTCAGTTCATACCCCCTTGAACGAACAGGCTGAATCGATGCTCCATGCTTGGCCAGAAATTCATCCAGTTCTCTGATATCGCTACGTACGGTACGTGAAGTAACCTGGATCAACTTTGCCAGATGCTCGCTGTTGACAGGAGTGTCCGCAGCCAGCAAATGCTGTAGAATCGAAACCATTCGCGTATTCATTCAAGGTGACCCCCCGTTCTTTTGTCAAAATCTATCCTCTACTCAGGCCTGCTCGGTTAGCTCGCCTTTAGGTACGAAAGTGGCAGGAGCAGCACAGGAATTGCGCTCTACAAATTTCGTATCCACTGTGATTTTTGCTGTAACCTGCGTTCCCTGCTCAATAGTATCGGTCAGGAGATCGACAGCCAGAACGGCCATTCTTTCTTTTTCTACATGAATGGTCGTTAGCTCCGGCGTAACAATGACCGATTCCGTAATGTTGTCAAAGCCGATAATTGAAGTATCCTGCGGCACCCGGATGCCAAGCTCGCTCATGGTCTTCATAGCGCTGATAGCAATATAGTCGCATTCGCAGAACCAGGCCGTCGGCAAAGTTTTCCCGCTCTCCAGATAAACGGTTAACTGCCGATTCAGATCCTCCTGCGAAGTAAGAATGGTTGGCGCTACAGCCAGCATTTGTGCCTCCGGAATCTTCAGCCCCCGTTCCATGAGTGCCGCCAAAAATCCGCGTTTACGTTCCTCAAAATTATGAATTCGTACATTTGAAGCAATATAACCGATTGAGGTATGACCCATGTCGCATAAATAAGCTCCTGCCTGATAAGCACCCATAACATTATTAATCTGGATAAATTGTACGGGAAGCGTATCAAAGCAGGTATCCAGCACAATCAGATTCGGCAGCTTGCCATGAATATCACTGATCTGCTCACGGGTCAGATTGGTTCCCAGAACAATGGTGCCTGCACTGCGTTTCTCCTCTGCAACCATCTGGATATCCCTCTGGAAAAATTCTACGTCGACCGTCGAGAAGATCAACGAATACCCTTTTTGTCGGCAACGTTCCTCAATAAACTGGATTAATTCTTTAAAAAATGGCTGTTGATAGTATTCCTCAAGGACAATGCCCGAATTTGTACACACGAGAAAAAGCAAGGACTTATCACTTCTTGAAGCCGTTATCGTCTTGCTTTTGGGACTGTATCCTGCCTCGTGGGCTACCTGGAGAATACGTTCACGCGTATCCGGGCCAATACCCGGCTTGCCGCTGAAGGCCAGTGAAACAGCTGATTTGGATACGTTGGCCAGCTTGGCAATGTCTTCCATTTTCATGCCCTAATTCTCCATTCTAAATAAGATGAACACAGCAGTGAAGTGAATAAATGAAGTTTACACCGATTTGAGATGCGATGCAATAATTAGCTGAATTTATTTATATTTGTTTAGTTATTTTTTTAGTTTTTATAACTAAATATCACTAAATAATTAATTGACACCGTTTTAATTCGATGTTACTATGGCCTCGACATAGAAATAGTCATTGAATTTAGTTTTTACAACTAAACTAATTTGATTTTGTTTAGTTTATTTATTCTATTTTGTTCAGCAAATGTTGTTTATTCAAGTACAGAGGAGACATGATCATGAAGAAATTAAAGTTGGGTTATGCTCCGACGCGCCGATTTACGTTCAGCGCCGACGATGCCTTTAAGTACAAAGTGGAAATTCGCAAGAAAATTGAGAGTTTAGGCATGGATATCGACATTGTAGACCTGGAGGGCCTTAATGAGGAAGGCTTGCTGT
The DNA here is from genome assembly GCF_038002205.1 of Paenibacillus sp. FSL R7-0340. NCBI lineage: Bacteria > Bacillati > Bacillota > Bacilli > Caryophanales > Paenibacillaceae > Paenibacillus > Paenibacillus sp. FSL R7-0340. The sequence continues at coordinate 2,380,139 of NZ_JBBOBY010000001.1, read as the reverse complement.
ATGACGACCATATAAACGCGGATTTAATTGCAAAGCGATTCAAAGAAGAAGAAGTCGACGCTGTTTTTTTCCCACATTGCAACTTTGGTACAGAAGATACTGTAGCTCGTGTAGGCAAGGCGCTCGGCAAGCCTGTCCTGCTGTGGGGACCGCGGGATGAAGCGCCGCTTGCGGACGGCATGCGCCTTCGCGACACCCAATGCGGTATTTTCGCCACAGGTAAAGTGCTGCGAAGATTCAACGTTCCCTTCACCTATGTAACGAACAGTTGGGTGAATGATCCGGTTTTCGAAAGAGGCTTTACCAACTTTGTGGCGGCCGCCAACGTCGTGCGCCAATTCAAGAGCTTACGCATTCTCCAGATTGGCCCCCGCCCCGCTTCATTCTGGACGATGATGTGCAATGAAGGCGAACTGCTGGAACGCTTCGGCATTGAGATTCATCCCATTACCATTGTCGACATTCAGCTTAGAACCAAAAAAATCGCCTCCAGCAATAGCTCAGAGCTTCTGGAAACGATGGATTACATTAAAGAAAAACTCGATTACAGTGAAGTGACCGAAGATGATGTAAGACGGATAGCCGCTTTAAAGGTCGCCATGAAATCCTTCGCCCGTGAGACGGGAAGCAGCGCTATCGCAATTCAGTGCTGGTCCTCTTTGCAGGATGCCATATCTATTATGCCGTGTCTGGCCAATGCAATCCTGACTGACGAACAAATTCCGGTTACTTGTGAAACAGATATCCATGGAGCCATTACTTCCATTATGGTGCAGGCTGCCTCCATGAACACATTGCCAACCTTCTTCGCAGATATTACTGTTCGACATCCTGAGAATGATAACGGCGAACTTCTCTTCCACTGTGGCAATTTCCCGGTCTCGCTCTCCGTAGAGAACAAACCGAAGTTACGCAAACATTTTCTCTTCGACGACCATTCTCCCGGAACTCATGAAGGCGAAATCCGCGGTGGCGGTATGACCATTGCCCGATTTGACGGCGACCACGGTGAGTACTCCATGTTCCTCGGGCGTGCCCGGGGTATTGAAGGTCCTTATACCCGCGGCTCCTACGTATGGGTGGAAGTAAACGATTGGCCGCTGTGGGAGGAAAAACTCGTAAAAGGGCCTTACGTCCATCATTCCGTAGGTATCCACGCCAATGTGATCCCGGCCATTTATGAGGCCTGCAATTATATACCCGGCCTGACGCCTGATCCGGTCGATCCCACGGAACAGGAAATTCAAAGCTGGCTTAGAGGATCCGATCTCGCCCGTAATAAGCGCCCGAACCTTCACGTTTGAGACGTCTAAAGCGACAAAGCCCATCCCTATAATACCTATCTTGAGGAGGACATTATGGAAATCCAGGAACTGAAAGTAAAAGCCGCACAAATCCGCATGGACCTGCTAACCATCATTCACCGCGCCAAAACGGGACATACGGGGGGATCGCTGAGCAATACAGACATTTTAACGGCTTTATATTATGAAATCATGAACGTTGACCCTGCTAATCCAAAATGGGATGACCGTGATCGCTTTATCGCCAGCAAAGGGCATTCCGTAGAATCTCTATGGTGTATTCTGGCCGACCGGGGCTTTTTCCCAAAAGAAGAGCTGGAGACCTATAGCCAGTTCGGCACCCGACTCATTGGCCACCCGAACAACAAGGTTCCAGGGATTGAAATGAACACCGGGGCCCTCGGCCACGGCCTGCCCATTTCCGTAGGCATGGCACTAGCTGCCAAGCGGGATGACCGTCCTTACCGTGTATTTTGTTTAATGGGAGACGGCGAACAGGCCGAAGGCTCCAACTGGGAAGCCGCTATGGCAGGCTCTCATTATAAGCTGGATAACCTGATCGGCATTATCGACCGCAACCGACTCCAGATCAGCGGTGCTACCGAAGAAGTCATGGGACTGGAGCCGCTGGAAGAGAAGTGGACTGCCTTCGGCTGGAACGTCGTCTCTATCAACGGCAACAATATGGAAGAATTGCTTAAGGCATTCAGGTCCGCCCCTGAAGTAGCCGGAAAGCCAACGTTAATTATGGCCAATACCACCAAGGGCAAAGGCGTATCGTTCGCCGAAAATGTCCCGGCATGGCATCACCATGTGCCTAATGATAAAGAGTTTGAGCTGGCTCTCACAGAGCTAAAGGCAACGATCGAAGAATTGACGCAGAAAGGGCAGGTGCATTAAGCATGAATAAAATTCCTAATCGCCAAGTAATCTGTGACACACTGCTGGAGTTGGCCAAAGACGACCGTGATATCATGGTACTGGCCAGCGATTCGCGCGGTTCTGCTGCAATGGCTCCCTTTGCCAATACGTTCCCGGAGCAGTTCGTCGAGGTCGGCATTGCCGAACAGAATATCGTAGGCATGTCTGCAGGCCTGGCCCACAGCGGTAAAAAACCGTTTGTGACTTCACCAGCCTGCTTCCTCAGTATGCGCAGTATTGAACAAGTCAAAGTTGACGTTGCTTATTCACGGACAAATGTGAAGCTCATCGGCATTAGCGGAGGGGTCAGCTACGGGGCGCTTGGCATGTCACACCACTCCGTGCAAGATATCGCAGTAGCCCGGGCAATTCCGGGACTGGCGATTGTCCTGCCTGCTGATCGTCACGAAACGAAGAAACTGACTGAAGCACTTGTAAAATATGACGGCGGCGTATACGTGCGAATCGGGCGTAATCCCGTTGAGGACGTTTACGAAACCGATGATTACCCATTCGAAATAGGCAAAGCTATAACTGTGAGAGAAGGCAACGACGTTACAATTATTGGTGTCGGTGAAACCGTGCGAATCGCACTCGATGCCGCCAAGGCACTCAACGACGAAGGCATATCCGCCCGGGTAATCAACATGCATACAATCAAGCCGCTGGATGAAGAGGCGATCATTACCGCTGCACGTGAAACTGGACGCATCATTACCGTTGAGGAACATAGCATTTACGGCGGTCTCGGCGCAGCCGTGGCAGAAGTTGTTGTGCAGAATCACCCGGTTCCTATGAGAGTGCTCGGCATCCCGGATGAGCCGGCGATTGCCGGTAAATCGGCGGAAGTTTTCCACCACTACGGCATTACGGGTGACAATATCAAACAAATTGCATTCGAATTGATTAATAAGTAGAGGGCGAAGCATATGGAGCACAATCAACAATATATATTGGCCATCGACCAGAGTACTTCAGGCACCAAAGCACTCCTTGTAGACCATCAGGGTACAGTAATCGCCCGCAGCGGGATGGAGCATAAGCAATATTACCCCCATCCCGGCTGGGTAGAGCATGATCCGCTCGAAATTTATGAAAATGTCAAAATAACGGCCCGCAGCGTATTGGAGCAAGCCTGCGTCCACCCGTCCGCACTAGCTGCGCTGACAATCACCAATCAACGCGAAACGGCATTGGTGTGGGATAAGACGACTGGTCAGCCAATATATAATGCTGTTGTCTGGCAATGCCAACGTACGGCGGACCTGTGCGCCGAGCTGAAGCAAGCTGGCCACGAAAGAACCATCCACGCCAAAACAGGGCTTATGCTTGACCCTTATTTCTCCGCTGCCAAGTTCAAATGGATCATTGAACATGCGGAAGGAGCTGCCAACCTGCTGGCTGAAGGGAGGCTACTTGCAGGGAACATGGACAGTTGGCTGGTCTGGAAGCTTACCGGCGGTAAAAACCATACAACCGACTTTACAAATGCCAGCCGTACATCGCTGTTCAATATCCACACGCTGGAGTGGGATGAAGAGCTTGCCCAGCTGTTCTCCGTTCCTTCTTCCCTGCTGCCTGAGGTTAAACCATCCGACGCTATTTTCGGATATACGGCAGATTGCGACCTTTTCAATGAGAAAATACCGATTTCGGGCGTCATTGGGGATTCACAAGGGGCATTGTATGGGCATCTGTGTTTCAAGCCCGGAACAGCCAAAGCAACCTTTGGCACGGGTACCTCTGTATTAATGAACGTAGGGAATCATCCGGTGGATGGCGGTGACGGACTTGTAACCGCTATCGCCTGGGGGGCCGGCGGAACTGTTACGTATGCGCTTGAAGCCATCATCCGGACAACAGGCGACAGCATCAAATGGACGCAGGACAACTTAGGACTGTTCTCTACCTTTGAGGAAATGCAGCGCTTAGTCGAAAGCGTTCCTGCAAACGATGGCGTCTATCTTGTGCCTGCCTTTGTCGGAATGGGCGCTCCCTATTGGAATCCCTACGCCCGGGCGGCAATTATCGGTATGAACCGTGGAACTGGCAAAGGACACATCGTCCGGGCTGCGCTGGAGAGCATCGCTTACCAAGTACGGGACGCTATAGAGTTTATTCAGGAACAGTCCGGGATTGAGTTGGTCGGCCTGCGCACGGACGGCGGGGCTTCCTCCAACACTTGGCTGATGCAATTTCAGGCCGATATTCTGGGCAACCTTGTGACCCGATCCACATGTGCCGAGCTGTCGGCCATGGGTTCGGTCTATCTCGGTGGGCTCGGCACAGGCTTTTGGTCCGATCCAGAGCAAATCGCTTCCAATCTTAAAATGTATGAAGCATACGAACCAAAGATGGATGAGGCTACCAGAGAGAAATATTATACTGGCTGGCAGCGGGCTGTTCAGTCTGTATTGCAACAACAGCATGAATCTCCCGTTTTATAAATAATCTCTGTACTCCACTCCTCATATCTCCCCAATACAAACCAAACAAAAAGGGCCCTTGCTTTTACAAAGGCCCTTTTATTAAGTTACTCACTCGAACGATATAACTGACCCAACGCTTTTACAAACTCACGGGCTGCCGGGGTCGCTTCATCAAAAGAATGCGCGATAATTCCGATATCCCGCGAAATTTGGGGAATGATCTCTTTAACGATTAGTGTATGGGACACCGAGGAAAGCGTAAACTTCGATATAATGCCAATGCCCAACTTTTTTTGGACCATATGGACTAAGGTTTCAGCCGTTTGGACCGTGAGACTCTCCTGGAAAGGAATTTGCTGCTCATGCAAGGTGTTTAATACAGCAGATTCATGTCCTCCTTTACAGAAGATAAGGTCGTTCCTGTTCTGTTCCAGAGAAACCTCATGTTCTGCTTGCAATGGATGATTCTCCGGCATGATAGCAACCATGGAATCGTGTTCAAGAATATGGACGTCATAATGATCGAAAGGAGAAGCTACTATTCCAATTTCAACAGTGCGATCCTCCACCCATTGTTTAATTTGATTCGAGTTTCCTTCCATCAGTTCAATGGTGACATCGGGGTATTGGGAGCGGAATAAGCAGATCGCTTCTGGAAGCAAGTTCGTAGAGGCTGCCGGGAAGGAGCCTATTTTTACTTTACCGCGTAAAAGCTTATTCTCCTGACACGCAAGCTGAACCATTTTATCTTCGATTTCCTTCATTTGTCTGGCCAGACTCAGCATTTCTTTTCCCACTTCGGTCAGTGCGAGTCCATTCTGCTTGTCGCGAATAAACAATTTCACTGCAAAGTATTTTCAAATTGGATCAAAGCCTTGCTAACCGCAGGCTGGGAAATAAACAGCGCTTTGGAAGCCTCCGTCATATTCATTTTCTCCGCAACCTTCATAAACACTTCAAGATGATTCATATTCACAGACATACACCCGTTATAACCATACGGTTATTCCCTCCATGAAATAATAGTACTTCAGTTATATCAAAATATACCTTTAACTGTCGTTTTAATTTGGGTGCTAGCGTATAATATTCTTTACACCTATATCGCTCCCTATCTAAATCAAGCTGGACTGGCTTCCCAAACAGATGTGTTGCTGCTTATTTTTGGAATAACTTCGGTTGCCGGAATCGGGTTGATCGGTGTATTCATTGACCGCTGGCTGCGTCTACTGGTACTTGTGAGTACCTTCGGCTTCGCTATCGCATCTTTGGCGCTGGGAATCGGAAGTCACCAACCTGCTGTTGTCTATTTAACTGTTGCCTTGTGAGAGCGCGGATGTGGCACAGTCTATGCTTGTAACCGCTTGGAATTTGGCCATTGGTGGAGGCGGTTTGCTTGGCGGAATTCTTCTGGAGACACTTGGAAGCAGCTCTTTCCCGTGGGCGTTACTGATTCTTATGCTACTTGCCTTCATAGTTTCGTGGCGTGCTAAGAATCACGAGTTCTCCCCCAAGAAATAGACCTATTGCCCTATAAAAACATTGACGGTTAGATGGCTGAGAATCACATCCACACTTGGCAAGAAGCTCAACGAATATGTAGATCAGGTTATAAAGAACCTTCCTGTCCATCTAACTTCATGGATTGGAAGGTTCTTTTATCAGAAGTCATAGAAGTTCTAAGATCCTTTTAATATAATACCTTCTCCAGACAGCGTGCCAACTCATCATCGGGAAGGGGCTTGCGATGCGTATTCTCCAGGTAGATATATTTCTCTGTTTCTGGCATTAAATATTGTTTGGACCACAGGAACATATCCGGACTGTCTCCCTGAAGACGAAGAAATCTCCGCACAGTGTCCGCATGAGAAATAGTGTTATCTAGATTGGTTAACCAATCTGCCCGGTAGAAATGCTCCCATCTTCCAGTTCCTGCGAGCGACAACGCTTCTTTACCCATCCGGTAGCTCCAAACAGCATGAGAAGCTTGTATAAATGCTCTTGGGTAATCTTTTTCAAGGAACAGCCCATAAGCGCTACATAAGCTTGCCAGTCCACGTGAACCACTCAGATGCAGTTCAATCTGCACAAGCAGTTGATTATACAGCCTGCGACATTCATCTTCAGACAACTGCTTCATGATTCGTAGACACCGCTCTCGTAGTTCAACCCAATCCGGGATTGCCGACTCGGCTTTTTCCTTGAACCAGCGTACCTGTTCAGGAAAAGGCCTTTCTCCAGTAGCCCAGTACAGCCGTTCATCACTGCTTTCTTTGCCTTGTAGCCAATACCCCATAATTTGCCGAGCCGGATGGTGATAGAATTCCTCCCCTGCTCGATCATCCTTATGCGGGCCATAAACGATAGTGCAACGGGAATAATCCCGGTATAATTGGGAAATCTCTTGAAGCTGACTACTGTACAGCCGTCCGATAAAATCAGTAAGCTGCTCTTCGGCATCCACGTTACCATTCGTCCATAAATTTGCTACTAAATCCAGCGTATATACATGCGGCAAAATATTACCTGAATTGACCAGCAGGTACTCGTCCGCCCCTGTAGTAAACGCTGATGTTAATTCCTCTACAATCAAGCTGGCTGAGGAGGGAAATTGGGTAAGATGGTTCGACGCTTGCAAGTCGTGGAAGGTCACATGGTAATATACTCCATTCTTGCCCCCATCCTGCGCCTCAGGCAATGCTGGTACACGATAATTAAGATTCCCATGGCGCCGAGATACCATTTTACCGTAACCATTGTCCGCCCATATTTTGATCACCCCTTTGGGTACCTTAATATGCCCCTGCTTGTATAACTCGGCAATCTCACCATACATCGCCATACAGCACACGGGCTGCTCCACAAATTCACAGATCATATTGTACTGCTTGCGAACCACATACGAGATTAATTGTCCGCGTTTGTCCGGCGTATTAAAGGAAGGATCATCTTCCCAAAAAGGCTTGTCACCCTGCCCGCGAAAAGATAGTACCCATACAATTTTCTCTTCCTTCTGCCGTTCAATCGCTACCTGCCACAGCTGTTCAAACAACTCGGGATGCTCTCTGTAGCTAGCTTGTTTACCCGGAAAGGCGCGCAAAAACATCTCCGCCCCCAACGGTTCAGCATGATGATGTGTGATCCATAAGCCCATGTCTGCTGCAAGCTTATGATGGATACCTGTGCGTGGTAAATCGGTTCCGGGAATCACCATATTTCCACCGCAGCGCAGTAACGCTTCAAAAACGGGCTGCCACACCTGCTCCGTCGGTGGATAATCATCCTTCCAGCCAATCAAGCATACCTCATCATTGACAAACCATCCCCGATATCGGACCTTGGACGGTATACTGTCAACATTCAGACTCGGCAAAACGATGGTATCCCGCTTAGGAGGGAGAAGCTCCGCCCAGAACCAGAACGGCTCCACACCCAGAACGAAACGGCTGTAATGAAGCAGTCCATAAATGATTCCCAATTCATCACGGCCGATAATTTGGAGTACCGTTCCCTTGCTACCAGCAACAAAACGCAGACAATAGCCCTCTGGCCAATGCGGGCAGCTATCTCCTTCCTGCGCATAACGGATAATGATCGAGGGCTCTACTTCTGTTTGCAATGGCTCGCGGCCAAACACTTGCTTATGATCTCGCGCAATCATGTTCCAAGCGTGGGCAATTGGCACACTTTCATCGGTTTGAAGATTGTATCCGCTTTCAGATGAAATAGTTAGAGGTTCACAGGCTTTCATTTATTGTCATCTCCTATTTTTTTCAACTATGAGGATTCTTCTTGTCTTTATTTTATAGGTTGGCAACATACATATAAAGCTGTTCCAACGTAAATATAGCTTTTTTCGGTAAATCACTTGAGAGTTGAAGCTTAATTCGAGAAAGAAAAAAGTAAGGAACAGGAGAGAAATAAGAAAGACTTGATTGCTACACTAAAAATGTTCCAAAAAACAGACTGCCCTTAAAGATTCAAGTGCAGCAAAAAGGAGACTTGATATGAAATTGAAAAAACGATTTGCCTCTTTGTTCCTGTTGGCATTGATGGCATTTATCCCGGTCCAGGCATATGCTTCTGGGTCCGTTCCAACCACGCCCTCTGGAATTCCGATTTCCGAAATCGAAAACAGAACAGATCAAATTATGAAAAAATATATAGGAACAGCGATTCCTGGTGCTGCGGTTTCCATAGTAAAGGACGGGAAAATTGTTTTTTCAAAAGGTTACGGATACTCAAACATCGAGAAACAAACACCCATGAGTACGAAAACAACCTATATGGAGGCCGGTTCAGTATCGAAATTGTTCACCTGGACGGCAGTAATGCAACTGGTTGAGCAGGGAAAGCTGGATTTGAATACGGACATCCGCACATACTTGCCTGACGGCTTTCTCAAGCTTTCTTTTGATAAGCCTATTACCCTGAAATCACTGATGAGCCACACGGCAGGTTTTGAGGAGCACCTGGAAAAACTTTTGGTTCATGATCCTGCTGATCTTAGGTCTCTCAAGGAGCATATCGCACCCAGAAATCAGCCTGAACAGATTTATGAGCCTGGAACAGTGATTGCTTATTCCAACTATGGGACCAACCTGGCCGGTTATATTATAGAACGTGTATCCGGAATGCCTTTTGAAACCTATATTCAGAAACATATATTTGAGCCTCTAGACATGAAACATTCTTACTTTACACAACGATATGATCTTATCCCGGAGGTTATCGAACATAAAGCAACAGGCTACTCCAAGAAGGATGGAAACTGGGTGGCAAAGCCCAATGTTTTCTTTAATGATGTGCCGGCGGGTGCGTTAAACATTACTTCGGAGGACATGGCTCATTTTATGCTTGCTCATCTGAACATGGAGCATTCCTTAAAATATTCGCTATTCAACAAGAATGAAACCCTGCGAGAAATGCATGAGGCTTCATATACCCACTATCCCGAGCTTCCGGGGAATGCCCATGGCTTTTGGGAACGGTTCGCGGGAGATTATCGTGTTATCGAGCACGGTGGAAATACAGATTCATTCTCCTCTCTGGTCTCTATCGTGCCGGATCAAAACTTTGGGATCAGCATCCTGACCAATGTGGAAAATGAAATGTCCGGTGCAAGAAGCGAACTCATTGACCTGTTTGTTGGGGATTCCCACGCTACTCCGCAAGCGGATAGCACGTTGAAGCATAGCGCGGATGTGGCGGGAAAATACCGTTCTGCTCGTGCAGTATCATCTGGTATATTGAAGCTTATACCCGTATTATCCAATGCGGAAGAAGTGGTCACAGCCAACGGCAATGGCGGAATCACTCTGAGTATTCCATCCATGAATATTCATGTTGATTATGTAGAAACCAAACCCTATTTTTTTGAACGTGTGACTCCCGGGAGCACTTCTTATGATTACGCGGGCTTAAACATCAGTCGTCTTTTTTTCTTAACCAATGCCGATGGTAAAGTGACGCAATTGTCATATGGAGTGATCGATGACCAATTGCCGATATCCTTCCTGCAAACATCCATTTTCAGTTATATTCTAGTGGGGGCATGCGGCATTTGGTTTGCGCTTGGGTTTGTTTTTGGTATTACAGGGTGGCTGCGGAAGCTCAAGGACGCAAGAAAGCAGAAGAATACTTCGCGGCTTCCCTTCCCTGACAGTGTAACCGTAATACCATTGCTGGGTCTGCTTGTGATCGTCAATCTCATTGCTTCCAGCATCCAATTGATAGGCGACCCCTTTCAGCCTATGTCCAATTTCAATTTGAATATTATCTTTTTCTGGGTACTTGGGCTTGCCTTTGTACCGGCTGCCTATCTTGCTGTAAGAAAATGCAATATTTCCAAAACAACATTGTTAAGAAAGGTATACATCGCGACGCTGATTCTTTCGTTTCTAGCTATTTCGATTTTCCTGTATTCCTATAATTTCTACTTTTTGGCATAGCTCCACTTGATAAGCCTGCCATACCTTCTAGTATACCGATGAAGATTGTCATCGTGAACAACCCCAATCTGAGCTAAATAAAAAAACTCTCCTCTGCATCTAGCAGGGAGAGTTTTTAACACACTCAATGAGATTCAAATACGTGCCGATTTCAGCCTTTGCTTTCAGTATGTTGTTGAATCTGTTTATTCTGTTTCTGGCTGAGTATTTACCAATTTTATATGAACATCTCTCAATTGTTTCTCAGTAACCTCCGAAGGTGCTCCCATTAATAGATCCTGCGCTTTGCTATTCATTGGAAAAGCAATAACCTCTCGGATATTCGATTCATTTGCAATGATCATAACAATCCTATCAATTCCAGGTGCTATACCTGCATGAGGCGGCGGCCCAAATTGAAAAGCATTAAAGAGTGCAGGAAATTTACTCTTGATATCTCCATATGTATAACCTGCAATCTCAAAGGCTTTTACCATAATCTCCGTATCATGGTTACGGACAGCACCCGAGGACAGTTCAATCCCATTACATACAATATCATATTGGTACGCTAGGATATCAAGAGGATTCATATTCAGCAGCGCATCCATACCACCTTGTGGCATCGAAAAAGGATTATGACTAAACCCAATTTTATGAGTATCAGGATCCAATTCAAACATAGGAAAATCAACTATCCAGCAAAATTTATATATATCCTTTTCCAGCAAATCCAGTCTTTTTCCTAATTGATTTCTGACAGCACCGGCTATTTTTTCGACATTTTTAAGTTGGTCAGCAGCAAAAAACAGTGCATATCCTGAACTAGCTTGCGTAACATGTATTAATTCGTTTTTCACCTCTTCAGAGATGAATTTTGCAATAGAGCCACTAAGAGACATATCATCGTTGAACTTAATCCATGAGAGGCCTTTCGCTCCAGCCTCAATAGCAAAGTTTACTATATCGTCATAAAAGCTTCTTGGCTGTGCTCCACAACCAGGAACAGCAATAACTCTTATCGTTTTATTTTTAAATACTTTAAAATCAGTCTCTGTAAACAGCTCTGTAACATCATGGATAATTAATGGATTTCTTAAATCAGGTTTATCGCTCCCGTATTTGAGCATGGCTTCTTGATATGGAATCCTGGTAAAAGGCTTTGAGATTTTAAAATTTGTAAATTCAGAGAAAACTTCATATAGCATATTTTCAACTACATTAAAGACATCTTCCTGTGTTGCAAAAGCCATTTCCAAATCCAGCTGATAAAACTCGCCGGGTGATCTGTCTGCCCTTGCATCCTCATCTCTAAAGCACGGAGCAATTTGAAAATATTTATCAAAGCCCGAAACCATTAATAATTGTTTAAATTGTTGTGGTGCTTGAGGCAAGGCATAAAATTGGCCTGGATGCACTCTACTAGGAACTAAATAGTCTCTGGCGCCCTCTGGAGATGAACTTGTCAGGATAGGTGTCTGGATCTCTAAAAAATTCAAATCGATCATCTTTCTTCTGATACTTTGAATTACTTTAGAACGAAGTATAATATTATTGTGTATTTTTTCATTCCGTAGATCCAAGAAACGATACTTTAATCTTAAATCTTCCCGAGCTTCATTTGCTAAAGATACTTCAAAAGGTAATGGATTCACTACCTTCCCTAAAACTTCTATCTCATTAGCAGCTAACTCGATATGCCCGGTTTTCATAGTGGGACTAATCGTATTTTCAGATCTGTTACATACAGTGCCTGTAACAGAAATGGTTGACTCCCTGCTGATCTTTGATACAAAATCTTTCAATTCGTTATTATCAGAAACAACAATCTGCGTTACTCCATAATGATCCCTAAGGTCAATAAAAATAACCCCGCCATGGTCACGCATATTTTTTATCCATCCTGCAATTCTCACTACTTCGCCGACATGTTTTTGATCCAATTCTCCACAGTTATGAGTCCTATAACTATGCATGAAAAACCCCACTTTCTTTTATCCCTATCATCTTAATGATTTCTATTTTTCTCCACACATATACTCACATTATCGTTAAAGCTTTATACCTCTCATTCAGGTATTCCGCAGTTTCAACCATTATTTTTTGTCCTATTTCATCAACATGCCTGTTCTTCCAATTCTCAAAGACTGTTCCCTTGACCCATTGGTTAAAAGCGCCAAGGGCTGGTCCGCAGTGTACTTGATAATCAACCTTACTGTGTTTGTCTCCATTCATTGCAAGTCGTGTAGAATAAGTAAAGTACCATCTAAATATCAACGCCATCTTACGTTTAGGAATTCTTTCAGCTTTTTCAATGATCTCAGCCGGGTAATAAGCTTTAATATCTTCATATACTTGTTCAATACTCTTCTTAAAATATTTTTCTTCGATATATTTTTTGGTTCCGCTATCAATTTCATCTATGGAGTTATAATTACGGTAAAGATCATATAATTTATTCGCCCTGGCCGGGAAAAAAACTCCTTTTTTCATAACCTGAATTTTCGCTCCCATTTCAAACATATCCCCTGCGGGAGCGTAGTCTGTATCCTGTATATTTAACTGCTGGAGCAAATCCTTTACATCATCACTTGTCCCTGCTTCAACCGTACATTGGTTGATTGAGCCTGTCATGATAAAATCCGCACCCAGTATAAACGCTGCCGCAGCAGCTTGTGGAGTCCCTATCCCCCCGGCTGCCCCTACCCTTATACTTTTATTGTATTTATACTTAAGTAACGCTTCATCCCTCATTTTAAGCATTAACGGAACCAGTACATATGCAACAGCATGATCAGTATGCCCGCCTGAATCAGCCTCGACACACAGATCGTCTACCATAGGAATTTCCATCGCCATCCGGGCCTCATCCCGGCTTATCCTATTTTCCTCAAGCAGTTTATTTACGATATTCTGAGGCGCAGGACTCAAGAATGCCTCCACAACCTCGGGTCTTGATACTTTCGCTATAATCCTGTTCTGCGGTGTTACGATCCCCTTTTCATTTCGTTTCAAACCTTTCAATCTGTACCTTACCAAAGAAGGCGTTATACTCATAAAAGCAGAGGCTTCAATAGTTCTAACACCGTATTTTATGTACAAATCAACGATGTTATTTTCTATTTCCAGGTGATCGGGAACATGAATAAGATTCATTCCATAGGCTTCGCCTTGGTTCAATTCTTGCTGAATATACTTTATAGCTTCCTCAAGGGCCCCAATCTTGACTCCCCCTGCCCCAAAGAATCCCATCATTCCTGCCTTACCTGCTTTTACGACCATCTCTTTTGAAGATATTCCCTTATACATCGAACCCATAAGATACGCGTATTTAAGTCCATAATATTTTTTGAATTCGCTATGACCAAGAGACTCCGCCGTAAATCGTTGGCCGGATATACTATTCTTCGACTTTACTTCCTGTACCTGCTCGCTACGTTCCTCATCCTCCCTCACAATCAGCGGTTCTGCGTCTCGTTGTATTGCGTTAACCAACCCTGTTATGACTTTTCCAGGCCCAACCTGTATGAACTGGGTTACATTTTTACCCATTAGATATCTTATACTTTCCGACCATTTGACTGGACTTACGATCTGGTTGATCAGCGTACTCCTTACATCTTGCTGCCTGTAGGGTCTGGCATAGATATTTGAAATGACTGGTATTTTCAATTTTGAGAATTCGAACTGTGACGCATAGGCCTCAAATCTCTGTCTGGCATCTTCCAAATACCTGGAGTGAAATGCTCCACTTACATTTAAAATCACATAGTTTGTGGCTCCTGCATCCTCAAAAATTGGCTGCGCCTGCTCAATCATGTCCTTCGGTCCTGAGATGACAATCTGGCTTGGCGAATTAAAATTAGCAACATCAATCTCCCTTAAATTATTTTTCTCGATAACTTCTCTAAATACTTCCTCGTTCAAGCCTATGACCGCTGCCATACCACCACCAGTAGCCTTGACCATCAGTTCTCCTCTTTTTTTAACCAGCTTCAAGCCCGTTTCAAAGTCAAATGCCTCTGCGGCAAATAAGGCATTGTATTCACCTAGGCTATGTCCTGCAACATAATCGGGTTTTCTTCCAGTCTCTTTTAATTTATTAAGATAACTCAAAGCGTTTACGACAAATAGCGCCGGTTGGGTAAAATCCGTTTGTCCTAGTTGATTGGCAGGATCTTCAAGACACAGTTTCTTAATAGAATAACCAAGAATAGCATCCGCTTTTGCAACCAATTCCTGAAATTCGTCAAATAGTCCTACTCCCATGCCTTTGGCTTGAGCCCCTTGTCCAGGGAACAGATATGCGATCATTTGTGTCCTCCTTTTTGCTAGTGAATGCATATTAGTCGAATATTTCAAATAGACGATCCAAATTTTTCATATCGTTTTGAAAAGGTGAAAGAATAGAACAAATACTTGCCATTTTCTTGTTACCAAAATTGTACTTCACAAAATTAGCAAGAGTGCCCGAGGGGCCAAGGTCAATATAGATGACCCCGTCCCCGTCTCCCAGACATTTTAAAGCGTTCCGAAAACGGATAGGTTTTCTAGTGACATCCCAAAGAAAACGGTTGTCAAGGGATGTCGCCTTTCCTCCGTACATAGATGAAACCATATTTATAGTCGGATTCCTTAGGGGCTTAAGCTTTAAATACGCTGTATATTCCAAGGCTATAGGGTCCATTAAGGAAGAGTGAAAAGCAAACTGGACCGGTAATCTTTGACATATAATCTCATTTGCTATCAAGTAGCGTTCAATTTCTTCCAGTTCCTCATAGCTTCCAGAAATGACAAAATGCGAGTCATAGTTGATTGATGCTAACTCTGAGTTGGCATTCAATACGGATATTTGGTCATACAGACTGAGGTCGCCAATTACGGCCAGCATGCCACCCTTTGGACAGTAGGTTTCTACCATTTCTGCTTGCTTGACAAGGCATTGAAGAGTATCTTCATAACTCATACAACCAGCCGCAGCAACAGATGCAAACTCACCGAGGCTGGAACCCAAAACGTAATCAGGATAAATCCCCTTTTCCAGTAATACCTGTGTGAGGGCATACTCCACCATGAAAATTGCGGGGTGAGTATATAACAGACTATCAAACAGGTCTCCTCTCCCACGGTTGTCGTCGTACAGCATTTTTAATACGGACCTTCCTGTAATATCCGTATGAATATCATCCAGCTTCGTCATCCATTTTCGGAAAACTGGATTTAACTTAAATAATTCTCTTCCCATGCCGTAGTATTGTGAGCCTTGGCCTGAAAACATAAAAATCACAGATCTGTCCATTCTAACCTCCCACAACATACTCATTGATAAAATCCCAATAACTCCATTTAAAACGAATATTTCACAGTAAATTGCGAACTAATTGCATTTGGGAAGGTGTGGGATTGCTTTCGTTAAGAACATTCTCCATATGTTGTCTTATTGCAGGTTTGAATTTCGGCTCTGTTATGATATATAGCTGCCCTTTTTTGATTCCCTCAAACATCTGATTTGCTACATCCTCTGGAAGTATTCCATTCTGGACAGCCTTGCGGGCCAATTGATTAATGACTTGTCTTTCCGGGGGAAGATTTCCTAGTCCGGTCTGCTTACTCAGCTCCGTCGGTCGGTTTCGTTCCGCATCCATAATTTGGGTGCGTACGAACCCGGGGCAGACAACTGAAACCCCTACATTGGAACCTATCAATCTGAGTTCTTGGTGTAGCGTTTCAGACAAGCTTAAAACGGCATGTTTTGACGCGCTATATATGCCATTACCAGGGCCGGACAATAGCCCGGCGATGGAAGCTGTATTCACAATATGACATGCGGTTTTCTGTTTCAGCATAATAGGAACAAAAATTTCAGTTGCAAAGAGAATCCCCCATATGTTTACGTTTATTACCCACTGCCAATCCGCCACCGTATTTTCCCATAATAAGCAGCCCGTTCCGGCGTCCACTCCTGCATTGTTGAACAAAAGATGCACAGCTCCAAATGTCTGAACCGTTTTTTGCGCTAATGCACGTATATCAGCTTCTTTGGAAATATCCGTCACCACAGATAACGTTTCTGCGCCCATGTCTTTCAATTGTTTTTCGGCCCTTAGAAGGGCCTCCTCCTCAATATCCGCGAGGACGACCTTCATGCCCTCATTTACACATCGGTCCGCAATAGCACGGCCAATCCCACTGGCGGCTCCCGTCACTACGGCTATCTTATCTTTAAATTCCCTCATGATTTACCTCCAGAATATTTTGTATTTTCCATCTGATAGTGATCGGTTCCCTGTTTATGTTTAAAACAGGGTTATCGGTAGGGGGATTCTGCGGACATCTTTATCCTCATGAAGTGCCTCCCATGAAATCCTGCCCCCCTGGGTCCAATACATCGCTATATTTTCCATATTTTTCTCCTCTAGCAGCAATTGAGAAACGGTCTCTCCTATTTTCCCTGAGAGAAGCGCACTCGTATTTGAGTCTTCTGCACTTTCTCCTATAAATAACGGAATAGATGCCCCTTCGGGCCCGTTGCCGCTATCGGCTATTTCGAGAAGTTCCCTAAGACCCGTGAGTAGATCCTGCCGCGTATTCGCTACGATTGCCGCCCGGCATGTCATCGCTTCGCGGCCTGTCTGAAGTGTAAAGGCAATATCTTGTAAGGCATCATCGCTCTGCTGCTCCAAATATCCCAGTAATTGATTGGCAAGCGCCATCAGTCTCTCCCGGTTTATGTCCGAGAGAATCACCACTTGGGGCTGATCTGCCACTCGCAAATGAATGTTGTCTTTTTCTGAAGGGATATATTCTTCCAGAATGAAATGCACATTAGAGCCTCCCGCACCAAAGGAGCTTACGGTTGCCCGCAACGGGAATTCCCGTTCTTCTCCCTGAATCTCAATTACAGGCCGCTCCCATTCCTGAACCTCCCGTTGCAAATAAAATGGAGTATTACTGAAATTAATATTAGGGTTAAGCTTCTCGGCTTTAATGGTAGGAACCAGTTTTCGATGCCACAATTGCAATATGACCTTGGTTAGCTGTGATATTCCCGAAGCCGCTTCTGCATGCCCTATATTGGATTTGACTGAGCCAATGGCACAAAATTGCTGCTCGGTCGTGAATTTCTGGAATGCTTTATTCAAAGCAGCAAGTTCAATAGGGTCTCCCAATGTAGAACCATTTGCGGCTGCCTCTACATAACTGATCGTCCGGGGGTCTATACCGGCTTTCAAAAAGTTTTCTTCGACTAGTTGCGCCTGCGCATTGGGGTTAGGGATTGTATATCCATTGCTATGTCCCCCATGATTGGTTGCCGTGGATTTAATAACCGCTAAAATGCAATCTCCATCCTGTACAGCCTTATGAAGCGGTTTTAAGAGTACCGCTCCAACTCCTTCCGCTGGAAGGTACCCATCCCCATCTGCAAAGCTTCTGCTATCTTCATGACTTCCAATCAACTGATTTTGACTGGATTCAATATACTTTTTGGGACTAGTCAATAGATTCCCCCCGCCAGCTACCGCTATTTGACACTCTCCCCTGATCAGGCTTTCACATGCCATATGGACAGCTACAGCTGAGGAAGAGCTCATCGTATCAATGGATATGCTCGGTCCCTGGAAATTGAAATAATGCGACATGGGATTTGCGACTGCAACAGACCCAAATGATGTTACCCGTTGGGCAGAGTCCGGTTCGATATCACAGGAGCAGTATTTGTGATACGTAGCGCCCACATAGACGCCAACCTTGTTCTGGTGCTTCTTCTGTAATGCCTCTCGCGTATATCCTGCACTTTCAAGCAAATTCCATATTATTCCCAGGAAAAGTTGCTCCATCGGGTCCATTAAACTGATCTCATAGGGGGTGAGATGAAAGAATGCTGGCTCTGACAGGCTTATTCGTTCCATGAAACCGCCCCACTTGCAGTAGGTTTTTCCCGGCTTGTTTCTCTCCTTGTCAAAATAAAGATCGTGCTCCCAACGGTCTTTTGGAACTTCGGTAATGCAGTCCTTGCTATCTTGGAGATTGCTCCAGAACTCCTGAAGATTTTCCGCCCCTGGATATTTCCCGGACACCCCGATGACAGCAATGTCCATCGCTCCTGTTTCTTGTTTCTTCTCCTCCTGAGCCTCTACCTCGGTTGCCGAAAATTGGGGACGACGGAATATCGGAGAAGGGGCTTTTACCTGCTCCATACCAAACCATTCAATCAATTCGCCTCGATGCGATTCCAGGAAATATTCTATTAAACTCTGGATATTCGGATATTCAAAAAGTAAGGTCCTCGATAGCGGGCCGAAGTTTTTTTCCAGCTCATCGGTTAATTCCATTGACTTTATGGAGTCAACACCATAGTTTTCTAGATTTTTGTCCTCTTCAATGCGATGTTCCGGCAGTCCAGTGGACGAAGAGAGCAGGCTCTTTAGGTAACTTGCCATTTTTTCACGCAGTAGCTCTTCTTCCTGGCTGGACACTGCCTTATTTGTTATAGAAGTTGGTTCGGCATTTTCACCCGCAGCTGTTGCCTGATCTATGCCAAACAAAGCGATTAATTGGTCTCGATAGGCTTCCACAAAATATTCCGTCAAACTCCGAATATCTGGATATTCAAAAAATAGAGTCCTCGACACCTGATCGAATGTTTTCTCCAGCTGGTCGGTCAACTCCATAGACTTTATAGAATCAACCCCATAATTTTCAAAAGGTGTATCCTCTTCGATTCGATATACGGGCAGTTCGATGGACGTTGAAAGCAGGGTCTTCAAGTAATGGACCGTCTTTTCACGCAGCAGGTCCGCTTCTCTGCCGGACACTTCCTTGTTTGCTGCAAAAGTTGTGTCGGTTTTCGCGCCTGCAACCGCTACCTGATCTATGCCAAACAAAGCAATCAATTGGTCTCGATAGGCTTCCACAAAATATTCCGTTAAACTCCGGATATCTGGATATTCAAAAAATAGAGTCCTCGACACCTGATCGAATGTTTTCTCCAGCTGGTCGGTCAACTCCATAGACTTTATAGAATCAACCCCATAATTTTCAAAAGGTGTATCCTCTTCGATTCGATATACGGGCAGGCCGATGGACGATGAAAGCAGAGTCTTCAAGTAATGGACCGTCTTTTCACGCAACAGGTCTTCTTCCTGGCCGGACTCTGTCTTCTTTGCTGTGGAGGAAACGATGTATGCTTCAGCTTCTGATCCGAGCGCCTGATCCCGGGATGCTTTGCCGCTTTCTTCAAGCTGTCCCTCCATGATCATCATGTTGCTGATTAGCTCTACGTCTCCTTCGATCACCATGACCTGATCCGAAATACAGGCTATGCTTTGGTACAGGGCGCTCATTCCTGTCTCTGTCCTCATCGCATACATACCCACCTTCTGCATGGCCTTCTCCGTCTCCTGGTCAGGCCGCATTCCGCCATCTTTCCATAACGGCCAATTGATGGACAGCGTTTTGCCTGTACGCTCCATGGAGGTTACCAAGGTATTGCGGTACCAGGCATATGCGTCCATAAAAGCATTCGCGGCAGCATAGTCAGACTGACCTGCATTACCACCCACTCCCGAACCTGACGAAAAAAGGATAAAGAAGTCAAGAGCAATGTCCTTACTGGCTTGGTCCAGATTTACCAGTCCCGCAACCTTGGGCGCCAGCACTGCCCTGAATTCCAGGCTAGTCTTTTTAATAATATAGTTATCCTGGATTATTCCAGCACTGTGCAGGATGCCGTTGATTCCGCCGTATGTCTGTTTGATATCTTCAATTAAGCCAACCACAGCTTCCTTCCGCGTGACATCCGCCTGCTTGTATTCTACCCGGGCGCCCAATGCCTTCAATTCCTCCAATGAAGTCTGCTTGTCCTGATCCAGTAGGGAACGTCCAGTAAGAATCAAAGTCACTTCCTTGGCCTGACGCGCAATCTCTTTAGCAAAAATAAGACCTAAACCCTTTGCTCCTCCAGTAATCAAATAAACCCCGCGGTCTTTCCATGGAATATCCGGTGTCTCTGACGGCATTTCTGCTTTACTCCAGACAGGAATCCAACGTTTGCCTTCTGCAAACCGGATGCGGCTATCCGCAGGGTGTCGGCTGTTCGTCTTTAGTATTTCGATGAGCCCTTCCATTTTTTCTGTATCCTCAACTTCAATTAACTGACCATAGATCTTTGGATTTTCCTTTTGCGCAGTTTTGAGTATGCCGCACAGCCCAGCGAAGAGCAGCTTTTCATGCTGAGGCATCGTTACAATCTGCACCAGCACCTTGCCTTTGGGTTTGTCATCCAGGATACTTTTTATTTTTTCAAAAACCTGGACGGCATACTTTTCGAAGCGGCGATCAACCTCTTCCATACCGGATTGCAGAGTGATACATTCCACTCCTGCCAAGGAGGACTCGATATCTCCTGCAGCAATGGTATCTGTTTCGCAAAGCATTACCACATGTCGTTCGTAAATGGGAACCATCGTGTCCTCCGCAACCGCCTGTTCTTTCCAGAAGGGTTGGAGCATCATTACACCAAGTGTTTTCTCACATGCGTCCACTTCCTTGTAGGAGCATCCTTTTATACGCACGCAGACTTGGCCTGCCTCATCACACAAATCAATGTCATACTTCTGCGTATTATGACCAGTCCCGCTTCCTCTGCTATACCGGATCAACGCCCACATTTCACAGGGACATTCCCGAAATATTTCGAGTCCCTCAATGGCAGTCGGCCGTATTTTCTGTAGAGGATCAATGCCTGAAGGCCACATGATATTTTCATCATTCGAAAACAAGTATGCCGGCGGCATTTGCAAAGCAGCGTTTATTATAAAGGGATGCAAAACAAATAAGCCCTCAGTATTCCTAATACCGGAAGGCAACGATAGCTTGGCCAGCACTAACCCCTGTCCTATATGCACTTGTTCATTGGCCTGATGTTCCGGACTGTAGTCGGCTCCCATGCCCCACACTGCTCCATCGTCTATCCCAGTCGAAACATGCTGAAAGCACTCCATCTGCAAAGCCTGTATATCCCACGTTTCCGCTTCATTTAACATCTTCAGTTCGGCACTACCCTGGCTGTGTAAGACAGGGTCCCCGGCTTCTGTTAATCTGCTATAGATTTTGAAGCCAATCGCTCCTTGATCTCCCGGAAAGAGCCCTATATGTATTTCTAACGGCTGATCTCCTATAGCGGGAGCATGTGTCCATACAATATCTTTAATAATGATGTTTGCCTGACCCTTCTCCTGTACTGTTAACGACTGCTCCACCGCTGCCCGCACCATTTCAAGGCATGCCGCTTCTGACAGGACAAGCTTTCCGTCAACTACGGAGTCCTTCAGATAAAACTCCTGGCCGCTAAAGGTTGAACTAAATCTTTGCTCAGAAAGTACGGAGGTGTTTTGATGCAGTAATGGATGTAGATGTGCAGCCACATTGGCGAACGGCTTTTCTTCATCTACATGTATCCAATATCGTTCTCTGGCAAAAGGATATGTGGGTAAAGGGATACGGCGGGGCTGGACATTACCGTAAAGTCTGCTCCAATCAATACGGACACCCTTGACCCACAAGTCTGAGATTCTGCCGTACTTTTCCGCTAGAATCTGTAAATCAATCGTTTCATCGAGCGTTTTCTCCTCTGAGGCCATGTTCAAGCTCTCCTTGTCTCGCTTGGCCTGTCCCCGGTAAAGCTGTGCAATACTCTGTCTTCCTCCAATAAAGCCCCGCAACTTGCTTCTAAGTTCCTCCACTGATTCAACGACCACAGCGAGGCGCTCTTCCATCGCCTCACGTCCTGTCTGCAAGGTATAAGCCACATTCACCAAATCGTGATCGGAAAACTCATTCCGATCCATTACAGTAGCCAATTGGCTTACCTGCTCCTTCAATGCTCCATCACTTTTTGCCGACAGAACTATGACGACCGGTCTTGGAGGAGTAAAGGTATTTTGAAAGTCATCCTGTTCCGCAGGGAGGTATTCCTCAAGGACGATATGAGCATTAGCCCCACCGGCTCCAAAGGAAGATATCCCGGCGATCCTCGGGTATTCCCGTTGCTCGCCGTCCTCCTCCACTATCGGACGCTCCCATTCAGAAAGACCCTGTTGGACTACAAATGGCGTTTTGGAAAAGTTTATATTAGGGTTCAGTTTTTGGGAATGCAGGCTAGGGGCAATTTTCCGGTTTTTCATTTGCAAGATGATTTTAGCGATGCCTGCAATCCCTGCGGCCGCCTCTAAATGGCCTATGTTTGATTTTACCGAGCCGATAGCGCAAAACCCCGTGTCCTGCGTATCTTTCTTAAATGCCTGGGTAAGCCCGGTGACTTCAATAGGATCACCGAGCTCCGTTCCAGTACCGTGGGCCTCAATATAACTGACTGCCCGGGCATTTACGCCTGCTTTATCAAAAGCCTCTCTAATCAGTTCACCCTGTGCTACCGGGTTAGGCACGGTATACCCGTTTGTTTTTCCTCCATGGTTGATACGGGTTCCCCGAATAACCGCATAGATATGGTCCTTGTCTGCAATGGCTCGTGACAAAGGTTTGAGCAGCACAACCCCTGCACCTTCGCCAGGGACAAATCCATTCCCGCCTTCCCCAAAGCTTTTACACCGCCCCTCAGGCGATAGCATTCTCATCGTACTGAGAAAGATATAGCTTGAAGGATGAAGATATAAGTTGACTCCTCCAGCAACAGCCATTTCGCATTCACCGTTAAAGATATGCTCACAGGCCTCGTGGATTGCAGTTAATGAGGAAGAGCACATGGTATCAACCGGGATACTGGGCCCCTTTAAGTTCAAGAAATAGGATATTCTGTTGGCTACCGAGCTGAAGGAGGTTCGCGGAAATACGGGTTGTCCTTGTTCCCACAGCTTTGGTCCATATAGATTGAACCCCGTTCCGGTAATTCCTGCAAAGACGCCAATCCGGCCATTATACTGTTCGGCGAGCTGTTCCCTACTATATCCTGCATCCTCGAAAACCTTCCAGCATTCTTCCAGGAATATTCGCTCCTGAGGATCCATACTCATCGCTTCCCGGGGAGATATATTAAAGAAGAGAGGATCAAAATCTGCAAAATCCTCCACAAATCCTCCATATTTACTATAGCTTTTGCCCTTCTCAACCGCTTCTTTGATGTCGGAACAGTAGAAACCTTCCCTCTTCCAGCGTTCCGCAGGAATTTCTGTTATACAGTCTTTGCCCTGTTCCAAATTACTCCAGTACTCTTCCATATTTTTGGCCTGCGGATATCGTCCGCTTATACCAATAATCGCTATTTGCTCGTGTTTCACACGGTCTCTGTTAGTAGCCGTGTTGCGGATACGATTGTTTTCTTCCTTTGGCAGGGTTGACAAAGAAAACTCGCTGGCAGCATGCAAGGTTGCGGAAATGGAGACGGATTTCTCTTCCGTCTTTATCGGGCTTCCGAGTCCTGTCCACCGTACGCATTCCTTGTGATAATCAGCAATAAAATATTCGGCCACTGCCTCCAACGTCTGATATTCATAAAACAAGGTCATTGATATTTCTCCAAAAATGCCCTGCAGCTTTTGATTAAGCCTTGTAATCATGATGGAGTCAATGCCATAGCTTTCTAAAGGCTCGCTGACATCAATCTTGTCAATGCTCAGCTTGGTAACTTCTCCAAACAATAGTTTTAGCTGATATAAGGTTTTTTCTAGAAGCAGTTCAAGATTCACCTCTGAAGAAGCTGACTCTTCAACATATTCTTTCTCCTGTGGTTGGGACGCCAGGAAATACTTTTGCAATTTGGATTGCTCACCTTCTATTACTAATAACTGATTCAGGCCAGCGGCCAGACCGTTATATAAAGCCTGGATGCCGTTTGAAGCTTGCATGGCTACCATGCCAATACTTTGCCAAGCCCTCTCCGTGTCATCGTCCACATGCATCCCTCCATCCTTCCAAAGAGGCCAATTGACAGATAGCGTCTGCCCTTTGCGCCCCTTTGAGGATACAAGGCTGTTTCGATACGCGGCATAGGCATCCATAAAGGCATTAGCGGCAGAATAGTCGGCTTGACCGGGGTTGCCCATAATCCCAGCTATTGAGGAGAAGAGAATAAAGAAATCCAGATGTAGCTCCTTGGTCTCCTGATCTAAGTTCACCAGTCCGGCAACCTTTGGTGCCATTACTTCCGCGAACTCTTCCTGTGATTTATTCATAATAAAACGATCCTGTATTACTCCAGCACTATGAAGGATACCATCAAGGCCTCCATACTCTTCCCTGATCTCAAGGATCAATTTGGAGACCTCTTCCTTCCGTGCTACATCTACCTGTCTGTACTCAACGCGGGTCCCCAGTGCCTTCAACTTCTCCAATATGGCCTGTTTGCCTTCGTCTAGATTTGAACGGCCTACAAGAACTAGCGTGGCTTCCCTGACTCGCTGGGCGATATCCTCCGCAAAAATAAGTCCTAAACCTCCTGCACCACCCGTAATCAAATAAGTCCCCCGATCCTTCCAGGGTACTCTTCCCGTTGTCTCAGTGGGTTTCATCTCGTTCCAACCGAGAACCAAACGTTTACCATCCTCATACCGTATCCTTTTATTCTTTGGATATTGACTGTTCTCTTTTAATTTCTCAATCACCTCTTCCAGACCTACAGATTCCAATTCTACGAGTTGCCCTACGATTTTCGGGTTTTCTTTCTCAGCTGTCTGCAGTAATCCCAATAGTCCTGCGAAAGGTTGCTGTGCGCTTTGTGCGGAAACTGCAATCTGTATCAGTACGCTACCCTTGGATTCCTCTGTGAGAACCATTTGCACTTCCGTGAGCAGCTGGAGGGCATACGCCTGAAAGCGTTCATCCATGCTGCTTTGGCTGGCATGCAGCTTGATGCAACGGGTTCCTTTCATGAGCGATTCAATGCTTCGCTCCGCGAAATGATCCAGTTCGCAAAGCACCACCAGATGCTGGCTAAATTCAGGGCGTGCCACTTTCTGATGAGCAACTTGCTCTTTCCAGAAAGGCTCAAGCATAAGGACTCCCGTATCCGCCAAGGACCCCGCAGTCCCTGTTCCGCTTTGCGGGGCCTCATGTGAAACCATTTGAGCTTGAAATTGGCGTATTTTTACAATGGCATCCTCTTTCTGTATCCGTCCGCTTTTTACCTCGCCTAGAATATATTGAAAAAAATCCTTCATCTTCTATTGCCTCCCAGCACGTAGAAACTTCTCATTTACGTATACATATATTGAGGATTTCACTGGCAGCCTCATCAACAGACAGGGTATCGTTCATCATTTCATCCAAGAGTCTGCCGCACAATATATCATCAAAGTCTACATCGCTCTCACCTTGCGAAAATAATGCATAGGCTTTTACTTGATCCTTGCTTTCAGAAGCCCAGTAATGCTCTTTAGCAAAAGGGTAGGTAGGCAGGCTGATACGGTGAGGCATCTTCCCTGTGTAAAGTTTTTCCCAATCCAAATTTATCCCTTTGGCCCACAGCTCCAAAAGCTTGGTATATTTCTTTTTGGAAATCCAAAGATCGATCATTTGTTGCAAGTCTTCGTCCCCCGAAAAAATAGACAACGATTCTCTGTTACGTTTAGCCTGTCCCCTATATAGGTTGAGCATGTTATGGCGTCCATCCACAAAACTCTTTAATTTTTCCTCAAGCTCTGCGGTAGATTCCACAAGTATGGCTAAACGCTCCTCCATCGCTTCGCGCCCCACCTGAAGCGTGTAAGCAATATCCGATAGGCTTGCGGAGAATAGCTGACCCTGAAGAGCATTCAGCAGCTGCCTTCCCTTTTCCTTAAGCTGCTCCTCGCTCTTGGCTGACAACACGATCATGACAGGTCCCTGAGAAGCGGATTCTGTTCCAGACTGTTCCTGATACTCGGGAATATACTCTTCAATCACGATATGAGCGTTTGCCCCGCCTGCACCAAAAGAAGATATTCCAGCCCGTCTTGGATATTCTTTTGTGATTCCATCGGTTGTAATTACCGGTCTCTTCCATTCCTCCAGGCTTTGCTGAACGATAAATGGAGTATTGTTGAAATTAATTTCAGGGTTCAACTTCCTTGAATGTAAGGATGGTACTAGCTGGCTGTGCTTTAGCTGCAACAATATTTTAGTCACTCCTGCAATGCCTGCTGCACTCTCACAATGGCCTATATTGGATTTGACCGCCCCTATGGCGCAGAACTGCTTATCCTTTGTGAATTTTTCGAAAGCCCTTGTCAGTCCTGCAATTTCAATAGGATCTCCCAGAGCTGTACCGGTTCCGTGGGCTTCAATATAACTAACTGTCCTTGCATCGACATCCGCACGCTGGAGCGCTTCTTCAATCAACCAGGATTGAGCTTGAGGGCTAGGTACTGTATAACCGCTGGTTTTACCTGAAGCATTAAGCATGCTCCCTTTGATTACTCCATAAATATGGTCGCCATCTGCAATGGCCTTCTCCAACGGCTTCAACACGATCGCGCCGACACCCTCTCCGTCGACGAATCCATCTGCCTGATCTCCGAATGACTTACATTCACCCGTTTTAGAAAGCATCGTCATAGCCGACAGCTTGATATAGTGGATAGGGTCTACAATCAAGTTGACTCCCCCGGCAATGGCACACTCGCTTGTACCGCTATACAGGCTTTCCAAAGCCAAATGGATCGCCGTCAATGAGGAAGAGCAAGCGGTATCTAAGGACATACTCGGACCTTGGAAATCCAAATGATAGGAAACCCGATTCGAGATGGAATTATATTGAGGTCCCAAACCGTAATTTCCGTTCATAACGCCTGCAAATACACCGACTCTTCTACTCTCACAAAGATTGGCAGGGGTATACCCAGCATCCTCTATGCTTGCATATGCTGCTTCCAGGAACAGTCTTTCCTGCGGATCCATTGTTTCGGCTTCTGCGGGAGAAATCTTAAAGAATAGCGGATCGAATAAATCAATGCCTTCGATAAAACCGCCCGATTTCGTATAGATTGTGCCCCTTTTCCCTTTTTCTTGGTCAAAGTAGGTCTTCCAATCCCAACGGTCTTTCGGAATTTCAGTTATGCAATTTTTACCTTCTCTTAGATTGTTCCAATATTCCTCTATATTACTAGCTCCCGGATAGCGTCCTGACATCCCAACAATCGCAACATCCCTGATATTGGAGGATCGTGTCGTTGGCTTTTCCTTTGTGCTGTCAGAAGGCTTAAGGAAACGCCCTCCCCGGTCAAACTTCATTGGGACAGTAGCGAGTAATTGCAAAGCAGGGACCTCTTCAACTCTGGAAGTCTCTTCGGTCAACTCCTGTTCCTTTATCCCTACCAGCTTCTTCAACGAGTCCTTTTGCGTTTGAAGAAGGTATGCTACTAGATCATCTATGGTGTTGTACTCAAAAAACAGCGTGCTGGCAAAATCCTCAATGACTTCACGCAAAACATTTGTGATTTGCACAACCAATATCGAGTCGATTCCATACTCTTCCAGGGCAACCGTTGAGTCGATACTTCCCGGTTCCATTTTTAGCGTCTCACCAAGCAAATGTTTAAAATACGCCGTACTTTTTTCACGCAGCACATGTTCTACCTCTGCTTGTGCTACCTCTATTTTGGGTTGAGTTCGTTGTTTCATTGATACCGTTTCTACAGTTCTTTTCTCTATCAATATTGATCTTCGTTTGTGCTGTCGCTTTTGCCGAACCAAGCCATCGCTTTGGGCTGCAACAATCTGCTGGCCCCAATCATGCGCCTCTTGCGCCGGGAAGAACGCTGCATGGAAACCTTCTTTGTCCAGTACGGTTTCCCATATTTGAGGGTGAAGCCCTGGGCATCCAGGAATACGCCATTCCGGATCCTCATACGCCCACCAGCCATCTAGCAATCCGAAGGTAAGGTGGGTAAACACGCTACTACCTGTGATTTCATTGAGCAGGAGCAAGCCGTTGCTTTTCAAAACCGCTTTAGCATTACGTAACGCCTGGCGGATGTCTTTTGCGGTATGAAGTACATTAGCGGCAATGACAATATCATATTTACCCGTCTCAACACCTTGCCCAGCAATAGGTTCTTCAACATTAAAAATCTGGTAGCTGAGATACGGATTATGCGGCCCATACTCTTTTTCCGCGTGCATCAAAAAGGCTTTGGAAATATCGGTATAGCAATATTCCTGAATGTGTTTGCGGTATGGGCGCAATTTCAGGAATAGCGTGGCACTGGTTCCTCCGGTGCCCGCTCCGATTTCCAGAATTCTGATTTTCGCAGTGGAGTCGGCCATAATCCTCTCCTGAATATAAGCGGCAGTCGTATCGGCAAGTACTTCATTAAAGTAGTCCACCACCAGATTGTTCTTGTAAATTCCTTCCACTAGTTCCATTGAGGAATTGGGAAAGATGACTTCAGTCGCAGGCGATTTTCCGGTAAGCACTTCCGGTAAAGCCCGTAGCGTTGTCTCAACCAAATTAACCCTTGCTCTCATCTGCGGATATTGTAGCCATGTACGCTTGCGCTCTTCCCATTCCTGCCAGACATCATCTCGATCCGTCAAGCTGGAGTTTCTACCTGATAGGTCGTTATCCATCTGTGTCAAAATCTCCATGCTCTCTTTCAGCCATTTGCCATATAGCTCAGGTAGTCCGAGTTTATTTTTGAACTCGTCGACGGACTGACGATCTGTCCCTGATAACCCCATGGACAAGAGCTGCTCCCGCAACAACCTGCTTAGGAGATGTTCCATCTCCCTTTCCTGGAGGTCGCCCATATCATCTGCAGCATAGTTTTCGATAAAATGGCTTCTTGATTGTATTGCTGTAGCAATATTTTCCTGAATATCCCTGAGATTCGGATCCGAATTAGGCGGGTAGAGATCAATCTCTTCCGTCGGATTAGTCCCTTCCATCTCCAAATGTCTTGTTGTTTTCATAAGCCCCATTTGGTCAACTGGTGAGGCAAGAAGCGTCTCAAGCGCCTCCATCCCCTCCTGCGGGTCAATGAGCCCAACACCTATTTGCGCCAGTCTGGAGTAATTTTCTACCTCCTGCCCTCCATTTTGAGAGGCATTGTTTTCGCCGCTCCCCCAGTATCCCCAGTTCATGACCTTCACTGGACAACGCCATTCCTGCGAAAGACGATGCGCAAACGCGTCTTTAAAGGTACTTCCGGCAGCATAGCTACTTTGTCCCGGATTCTTTACATAGGTAATCATGGAAGAGAAGAACAATACGAAATCCAACGGCTCATTTTGGAAGACCTGAGCCATGCGTACACTTACATCAACCTTTGCTGAAAGCCCTGACCGGAGCTCTTCCTCCGTCAAATCTTCCAAGCCCTTCTCCAAAAATGAAATGGCTGAGTGGACCACTCCGTTTATGTTGGAGTACCGCTGTTTTATTTCCTCATATGCCCGCTGCAGCTCCCTTTCGTCTGCTACATCCGCCGTGATATAGCATGGAACAGGTCCCAGGCCTTCAAATCCGTCCAGTTTGGCCTGGATAGAGGCATCCTTTTGCCTTCTGCCTAGCCACACCATCTGGGCCTGGTAGGTACAGGCCATATACTTGCTCCAAGCCTCTCCGATAGTGCCGGCACCCCCGATGACCACATAGACGCCTCCGGTTTTGTATAGCGTCTGTCCTTTTAAACCTGAAGTCTGTTTGAATGGGACCAAGTGCTGCCGGTACCACTGCCCATTTCTGTAAACCCACATCCTTCCTTGTCGGTCCGAAGGCAGCGTAAACATATCGGATAGCGGCCAGTCATCATCGGATTGCAGGTCAAGGATACGGATTTTCCAGTTCGGATATTCTTTGGCCATGGTGCCTACCAGCCCATGAAGACTTGCGTGAGTCGGGTTGACTGTATCGTTCTGATCCATCGGCTGAGCTTGATTGGTTATCGTTGTCCAGCCTAGCTTTTTCGTCCCGTATCCCAATAAAAGCATCGCTTTGACCATTCTAAAGAAGAGAAGGACTCCCTGCTCCTGTTCCTTGATCAAGGACTCGGCAGTCACCGATTCGACGGAAACACAGGGTGCAATCCACAGGATATGGTCAACGGCTCCATATTCTTCTACCTTTGCGGCAACTGTTTCAATGGAATCGTGCGCTTGAAGCTCCAAGAAATGCGCCCTAGGATAATACTCCCGGATGGCCTGTCTGTCTTTGTCAGTACCACCTGCAATGACCAATCGGTCTGTCGGTGACGGGGAAACGACATCTTTTTTTACAGCAGCAGGGTCCCATTTCGGGATGAGCATTACGGATCCTACAAGCGGGTCGGCGGCACTTTCTCCTGCCGCTGCGCCTTGTGCATTTTCAATGCCGACTTCTCCGTCCAGCGCCCGGGTGGATAATCCTGTTATTCTGACGCAAATAGTTCCTTCCTCATCACACAAGTCAATATTAAGCTTCTGTACCTTGTCTTCTTTCTTGCTGCCCTCGCTGTATTGAATCAACGACCACATGTTCGGGGTGCATGCCCCATAAATCTCAATCTCTTGGAGGGCAAACGGCATATGAGGCGTAGCTGGTACAGCGCTACCCGGCAACCCTCCGTTTTCTTGGCCCATAATTAGCCCGATGGATGCATGCAAGGCCGAATCCAGCAAGCTGGGGTGAAGAACCAAGCTGTCCGCCATATTAGAAATGAAGGAAGGCAATGCCAGCTTGGCTAGTACCCTGCCCGGATGTGTATATACCTTCTCCACACATCTGTATGCCGGGCCATAATCCATTCCCATTTCCTCGAAGATTTCATAACATTGCGATCCGTTAAACCTGTGTTGACCAAAATCTGCCTGTAACGCCTTAAGGTTTAGTGTCGGTTTTTGCTCTACGCAAACCTGCACCGCATCACCTTGGCTATGCACGGTATGCCCTCTTTCGCTTCCTACTTGCCCGCTATACACTTCAAAGCTGATTTTTCCGGTGTCTTCCAGAGAGAGCCTGGTGTGTACAGGAACTGGCTGGTTGTCCACCACAATGGGCCGAATCCAGTTTACATTTTTCAAACGGATTCCTGTTGTGCTGTTGTCCATATCTCCTGTGGAACGTTCTACAGCCGCCCGTACCATCTCAAGATAGGCTACGCCAGGCAGAACCTTTTGGCCTTTCACAACATGATCCTTGAGGAAAAATTCCTCGCCTGTAAACGTTGAACTGAACCGCTGCTCCAGAAAGTCTGAAGTGTTCTGATG
The DNA here is from genome assembly GCF_038002205.1 of Paenibacillus sp. FSL R7-0340. NCBI lineage: Bacteria > Bacillati > Bacillota > Bacilli > Caryophanales > Paenibacillaceae > Paenibacillus > Paenibacillus sp. FSL R7-0340. The sequence continues at coordinate 2,348,381 of NZ_JBBOBY010000001.1, read as the reverse complement.
CAGTAAAGGTGTCAAAAAGGATGATTGGGACGAAGCGGCTTCTGTTATTGCGGCGCTCTTTTCCTCATGTACGGGTATCCAATAGCTTTCTCTGGCAAAAGGATAGGTTGGCAGACTCATCCTGCGAGGCTTCACATCCTCATAAAGCTTGTTCCAATCCAAAATCAGTCCCGTAACCCAAAGTTCAGCGAGCTTTCCATACTTCCCTTTGTCCACCCATGCATCAATCATTTTAGCCATATCTTCATCGACTTCCTGAGTGACAAGCCCTCCTCTATTACGCTTTACCTGTCCTCTATACAGTTCTTCTACGCCTTCCTTTTTTTGTAGGAAGCCTTCCAATTTCCAGTCAAGCTCTTGGATGGATTTTGCAATGATCGCCAGACGTTCGTCCATCGCTTCTCGCCCGATTTGCAGCGTGTAGGCGATATCTGAGAGACTTGTATGCGGGTCATTCAGTTCTCTGAGTGCAGACAGCAATCTTTGCACCTGCTCGTCCAGCCTTTCCTTATTTTTGGCCGACAACACGACTATGACAGGATTCAGGGATGCAGGAGCAGCTTGCTGCTGACTAGCTTCTTCTGGAATATATTCTTCGATGACCACATGAGCGTTAGAGCCCCCAGCACCAAAGGCCGATACTCCTGCTGCCCTTGGGTATTCTCTGGTTTCACCGTTGATGGCAACTACAGGCCTTTTCCACTCTTCTAATTCTTGCTGAACTTTAAAGGGACTATCGCTGAAGTCGATATTGGGATTTAAGGTACTTGCATGTAGCGAAGGCACGATTTGTTTATATTTCAACTGCATAAGCACCTTTGTCACCGCGGCGATACCAGCAGCACTCTCACAATGCCCGATATTAGACTTCGCCGACCCGATTGAACAGAACTGCTTATCGCCGGTATATTTCCGGAAGGCCTTCTGTAAGCCTGCAATTTCAATCGGGTCTCCCAGTGGAGTTCCTGTTCCATGGGCTTCTATATAGCTGATGGTTCTGGGGTTGATTCCTGCCTCCTTAATTGCCTGACCAATCACACGGGCCTGTGCATTGGGGTTAGGTACGGTATAGCCGTTGGTTTTCCCCCCGTGGTTCACTGCAGTTCCTTTGATAACTCCATATATCCGGTCTCCGTCTGCTATGGCCTTGGCTAATGGCTTGAGCAGCAAAGCCCCGACTCCTTCTCCCGGTACATATCCGTCTCCCTGTCCGAAGCTTTCACATCTCCCATTGCTTGATGCAAAACTTCCCTGTCCCAACAATAGGTATTTGTTAGGATGGATGGAGACGTTGACCCCTCCTGCTACTGCCAGTTCGCATTCTCCATGCTGTAGTCCATGACAGGCCATATGAATTGATGTCAGTGACGAGGAGCACATGGTATCTACAGCGATACTTGGCCCTTGAAAATTACAAAAATACGATACCCGGTTGGCAACCGCCGAGGCATTCCCGAGAAGTCCAATCATCCTTCCCTTGGCTTGTTCCTGGGCTCCATAGAGTTGATACTCATGGTACATCACTCCGACGTAAACCCCGACATTGCCTTCTATGCCGCCAAGCTCCCGCTCTGCACAAAGGGTTTCTCTCGTATAACCTGCATCCTCTATCGTTTCATAAACGCATTCCAGGAATAAGCGCTCCTGCGGGTCCATCGTTTCCGCTTCCCTTGGCGAAATATTGAAAAACAACGGGTCAAACCAGTCCACTCCATCGATGAACCCTCCCCACTTGCTGTAGGTTTTTCCGGGCTTGCCTCTGTTTTCATTAAAGTACAGACTGTGATCCCAGCGTTCTTTAGGAATCTCTGTAATGCAATCCTTTCCATCCCTTAGGTTGTCCCAGAACTCTCGGATACCCAATGCTCCCGGATATCTCCCCGACACGCCGATAATTGCAATGTCTAATGCCTTCTTCTCCTGATGTGGTTGTATACCTGTCGGGAAAAGCCATGGACGCCTACGATTAGCCGATATCGAGGCTAAAGGCTCTATGGTTGCTTTTATAGGTACTTTCGGGCCTGCATCAGGAGCCGTATTCTTCTCTGTCGCTTCTACAGCATCAATCAGCCGACCGCGATACGATTCAAGGAAATAACCCGTCAATGACCGGAGATTCTGGTGTTCAAAAAATAATGTTTTCGGTAGTGAGCCGAAAGTCTTTTCCAATTCATTGGTAAGCTGCATAACCAGTATCGAGTCAATCCCATACCTGTCCATTGGTGCATTGACATCTATACTTTCAGCGGGCAGCTTGATCACGGTTGAAAGTACCGTTTTCAAATAACCCTCCGCTTTTTCCCTTAGCCATTCTTCTCCGATAAGCGATGCTCCCCCGCTTTCCATTACAGATCGGCCTGAGACATCAGTTTCCGAGAGCTGGCCTAGAATTGCCGCTTTAATCCTTTGGGGATACCCTTCGATCACCATAACCTGACTTCTGCCGGAAGACAGGCTTTGATACAAAGCTTTGATTCCATTCTCCGTTTGCATGGCAATCATGCCCAGGCCTTGCATCGCCCTTTCCGTTTCCAGGTCGACATGCATGCCTCCATCCTTCCACAGAGGCCAGTTTATCGACAGCGTTTGCCCCTGGCGCTGCTTTACTGTCACCAAAGCATTTCGATAGGAGGCATACGCATCCATAAAGCCATTAGCAGCGGAGTAGTCAACCTGCCCTACATTGCCAAGGCTTCCTGCGCCAGAAGAAAATAAGATAAAGAAGTCCAGAGGCAGGTCTCTGCTGGCCTGGTCCAGATTCATCACCCCTGAGACCTTCGGAATCAGCACTTCTCTAACCTCTTCTTTAGTCTTCTTGATGATGAAGTTGTCCCGAATCACTCCGGCTGTGTGCAAAATACCGTTAAGGCCGCCAAATTGCTCGACGATGCCATGAATTAGCCCGGTAACCGATTCGTTGTGGCCCACATCTGCCTGTTGATACTCTATATGACCGCCCAGCGCTCTCAGTTCGCTTAACAGAGCCTTTTGGTCCGCAGAAAGTGATGACCGACCCACCAATACGACGGTGGAGTTTTTCACATTGCGCACAATGTCTCTGGCAAAAATAAACCCCAGGCCACCTAAGCCACCAGTAATGAGATAGATCCCACCATCTCTCCACGGCAGGTCTGCATCTTCACGTAAGGCTTCAATTTCTTGCCACATTAAAGCCTGTCGTTTGTCCCCTTGGTACCGTATCCGTTCGTTATGCAGGCCACTCCGGTTCCCTTGTAGTTTCTCAATGATTCCTTCGACATTATCCTCTACATCAAGCTCAAGCAGCTGACCCATGACATTCGGATTTTCTTTTTGAGCGGTTTTCAGCATTGCAAAGAGCCCGGAATAAACCTGTTGGTCCTTCCGAGCGCGGGTTGCAAGCTGTATCAAAACTTTCTGTTTGGGGATGTCTAGCAGGATGCTTTGCAATTCTTCAAATATCTGAATGGTATAATCTTCAAACCGACTGTCCATATCCATGCTGGAGGACTGTAAAACAAGGCAGCGAGTACCATCCATGTGGGCTTCAATATCCTCCCCGGAGATACCATCCACTTCACACAGGATCACAACATGCTGGATATCTTCGTTAGCGTTCACCCCTGTGGTGACAGGTGTCTCCTGCCAGACAGGCTCAAGCATCAGTGTACCCATATCCTCAGTGATGCTGGCTTGCCCCACATCTCCTTCCAAAGCTCTGGATAAAAGTCCTTTGAGCTGCACGCAAATCTTTCCGGTCTCATCGCACAGATCAATATCCACCTTGCTTAATCCATTCGACGTCTCTTCACTCCCATCGTGAGAGATCCGGGCCCACATCACTGGAGTGCATTTTTCGGAAATCTTCAGTTCCTCCAAAGCAAAGGGTAACGCTGGCTTGCCTACAGGCAAATTTTCTTCCGAACCCATTACCAAGCCGATTGTGGCCTGCAAAGTTGAATCCATCAAAGCTGGATGCAGTACAAATTCAGTTTGAGTATGGAGTACAGAGGATGGTAGGGACAGCTTGGCCAGCACGTAATCCTTTCCTCGAAAGATTGCCTCAATGCCACGGTGTGCGGGTCCATAGTCTATCCCCATGGCTTTGAAAGCTTCATAGCATTGGCTCGAAGAAAGTGGTGTGCGGGTACAGTCTGCCCGTAAGACATTCAGGTCCAGATACTGTAGCTCGCCAGCCCTCTCCAGCACAGCCATTCCCTGACTGTGTATAATACCTTCAGCGTCGGCCCCTTCCATCCCGCTGCATATTTCAAACGCAATCTCTCCATTGTCCTGGGGATATAGACTGATGAGTACCCTGACCGGTCCGTCTGCTACAACCACAGGCCGAGCCCATACGATATTTTTCAGCTGAATATGGGTCTCGCTTTCTACTACGGCCCCCACTGCCTCTTCTACAGCTGCTCGCACCATTTCGAGGTAAGCCACCCCGGGTAATGTTTGTTGACCCTTGATTCTGTGGTCTGACAGGAAAAATTCCCGGCCTGTAAAAGTAGAGCTATAACGTTGTCCGGAGAGATCGGAAATATTCTGATGCAATAAAGGATGAATTTGGGCAGTCATAGCCAGATTTACACTGCCTTGTCCAGTGTCTGTTTCGGATAACCAATAGCGTGCCCTTTCGAAAGGATAGGTCGGCAGACTGATTCGTCTGGGCTTGATATCTCCATAAAGTGCGTCCCATTCAATGCTTGCGCCATTGGCCCACAATTTGGCTACCTTATCAAGTCTTTTCTTCTCAGTCCAGGCCCGAACCAGGGTTCCGGTGTCTTCGTCCGAATCCAAGAGTTCGATTCCGCCACCTGGATAGTTCACACGGCCGATCAGCACTTTTTCCGACGAGTTTCCGTTAATAAAATGTTCAAGTTCATCTATCAGATTTTCTCTTGAATCCGTCAAAAACGCGAGACGCCAGTCCATGGCCTCTCTTCCCACTTGCAAGGTATAGGCCAGGTCCGTGAGATTAACGCTTTCGTGCAACTTAACAAAATTCATCATATCTGCTGCATAGGTTTTCAAGGATTGTTCACTTTTAGCGGACAGCACAAATAGTCCCGGGTTGTCTTTACCCACTGGGGGTAGATTCACCGCAGAGACTACAGGAACATATTCTTCAATAACCATATGAGCGTTAGTGCCGCTAAATCCGAAAGAACTTACGCCCGCACGCCGGGGTACTCCCGGTTCGGGCTCCCAGCTTTGCAGACTGGTGTTAATATAGAACGGGCTATCCTCCAGAGAAATATGCTCATTTAAGGATTCGAAATGAATGGTAGGCGGCAATTGGTGGTGCTTCATGGCCAGCAGCACTTTCATCACACTGGCCACTCCGGCCGCAGTCATCATATGACCCATATTGCTTTTCAGTGACCCCAATGCGCAATAGCCCTTCTTGCTTGTATAGGATCGGAATGATTCCGTAAGTCCCTCCACCTCGATAGGATCACCCAGCTTTGTTCCTGTTCCGTGGGCCTCTATCATGGAGATGGTTTCGGGATGAATGTTAAACCGTCGATATACGTCTTTTTCCAGCGAGATTTGTGAATTTACACTTGGGGCAGTTATTCCGTTGGTTTTTCCATCCTGGTTCATTCCCCATCCCCGAATAACTCCATATATGGAGTCCTTGTCTCTGACTGCATCAGAGAGCCGTTTTAATAAAATGACCCCAACTCCTTCTCCGGGGACAAACCCGTTTGCACGGGCATCAAAGGTAAAGCACCGTCCATCCTTGGACAGCATTCCTGCCTTGCTAGTCATAACATGCATCCCCGGACCAGCCATAATCATGACTCCGCCTGCCAGAGCAAGGTCACTTGTTTCTAAAAGGAGACTGTTGCAGGCTTCAGCAATAGCCACCAGAGAGGAAGAGCATGCGGTATCAATAGCCAAAGAAGGACCTTTCAAATTTAGCAGATACGAAATCCGAGCGGATAGAATTGAAGGAGACCCTCCCATAAGAACCTGCGCATTTAACCCCTGCCCACTCATGGACCTCCCATAATCACTGGCTGCACAACCTACAAAAACACCGCAGCGGCTCTCCGACAGTGAGGCTGGATTTAATCCGGCATCTTCAATGCATTTCCAGCTGCTTTCAAGAAACAGGCGCTGTTGAGGATCCATCATCTCTGCTTCTGCAGGGGATATATTAAAGAACAACGGGTCAAATTTATCTACATCCTCTAAAACACCCATCCATTTGCTATAGGTTTTTCCCTGAGCCTTGGGATCGGTATCGTAATATTCATCGATTGACCATCGCGTTGAAGGGATTTCCGATATACAATCCCTGCCCTGAGCCAGATTGTCCCAAAATTCAGCCAAAGTCCTGGATTCCGGGAATTGCCCTGCCATACCAATAATTGCGATAGACTCCTTATGTTCCTGACCGCGCGGCATATCTAGCATAGCTTTTTTAGAATCAGCATGCTTGACCGTTTTGTGGGAATCATTGCTATTCGGCAGCTGTCCATAGGCGAATTGAATCCGTTCTTTAACTTCTTGCTGATTCACAAACGTTTTATCCTGCATTTTTATTTCTTTTTCAATAGTAGCCGCCAGCTTTTCTCTTATCGATTGGGCCATATGGTTTTTCAGCTCAATTAATGACTCCCTGGGAGACTCAGACAGTTTTCTTGCCAGCTGCATGGCGTGCGGCACCACTTCATTCCTCGGTACAACCGGAAAAGGAACCCCTTTGGTTTCCAGTTCCGAACCACTATATCTAGTACCTGTAAATAGAATTTCCTGTGCCATACTAACCCCGAATTTCTCAGGGAAAATCAGGGTCGAACCCGCTCCGGGAGTAAAGCCGTACTTCATAAAGTTAGTAGTATAGATGCTTTCCCGACTCATCACGATAAAATCGCAAAACATCCCCATGCACCAGCCAGCACCAATCCCATGTCCCTGCATAGCAGCGATGACGGGCAGCTTGCAATCCAAAGCAATCTTGTAAACATTGGTATCGCTATATTTCGCCTTTCCCTCATGGATAGCCAGCAACCCCTCTTGGGTGCCTCCTGTGGCAAAGTAGGTGTCATATCCCGTCAGAATCACAACTTTATAATTCTCGTTAGCCTGCACTGTCTCAAACGCCTGATTCAGGCCGATAATTAGTTCATCGGAAAATGTATTTTTGTGCGCCGTGTCCTTCATTTTCAACAAGACAATCCCGTGCTCAAATTCCTGCAATTCAACCACAGACTGTACCTTCATTTGGGAGGCGCTTATCTCCTGCCCATCCTCCGACGTGTGGAAGCTGTCCAATGGTTGCAACGTGAAAGCCCGTCCTTCTGATAATTCCTGTGGACTGGCTTCCAATGATTCATCCGGGAGCTCGCCAATAAATTGAAGCAATTGTTTTTCAGCATCTTCATAATTGATTTCCCCTGCTTGCACCGCACGAAAAATATCTTTTGAATCCATAAACATGTCCTCCTAGCTGTATGAAATAGGACAAATATCATGTTGGCTGTCTACGAGTGTAATTGGTTGAATAACTGGTCGGCCTGTTCAAAATCTAACTCACCCTGCAGTACTTTCTGTAACAAGACTTGCATGGGCTGCTTAGGCTTCGGCTCTGTAGGATCCTGATTTGTATCTCCCGCCGACTTGTTCAATTCCTTTGCCAAAAATTTGGAGAATTCTTTAATGTTAGGATAGTCGTACACTCTGGTTGCCGGAATAGCTGTTCCAAAGCGTTTATTCACAGCCTGCACCCACTCTACACCTATAATGGAGTCCAGTCCCATATCAATAAATTGATCATCCCGGCCAATATCCATTTCATTCATACTCAAGGATTTCGCAAGACTTTCTACCAGTTCCTTCTCCAATGTTTCTATCCGTACAGCCGTTGGCGCATATGTCGACCGCTTTGCCTCATCCTTGGCAACAACGGGCGGCGGCGAAGAAGGCTTGGCCTCAGGTTGCGGCGGGGCAGGCTTGGATTCTGCCAGCACAGCTGACTTTTCTGGCTTATCTGCTACCATCTGGATGTTGGAAACGGAGCTTAGCAAAATGCCCTGCGGTTTTTCAGGTACTTTCGCCAAAGCCTGTCTCTGCACATTATCGTTGCTATGGTTAACTGCAGGAGGGCTGGAAACGAACTCTTGTACCGACACATCGACTACAGGAGTTTCCGCCTCGACGTCCCGGGATTCGCCCCCACGCGCGAAGATCCAATAGCTCTCCTTGGCAAATGGATAAGTTGGCAGACTAATCCGACGAGGGCTGGTATTCTCATAAAGTCTAGTCCAATCGAAGAGTAGCCCCTTCACCCAAAGCTCCGCCAGCTTTGTATACTTCCCCTTGCTTATCCAACTATCCACCATTTTTGCCATGTCTTCGTCTGCCTCAAGAACAGCTAGGATGTCTTTATTCTTCTTTGCCTGACCCAAATACAGCCCGTCAATATCCTCATTCCCCGCTAAAAAACTCTCCAGCTTTTCTGTAAGCTCACGGGTAGACTTAACTATGACTGCTAACCGTTCTTCCATGGCTTCCCGTCCCACCTGCAGAGTAAATGCTATATCCTCCAGGCTGGTTTGCGAGTATTCCGGCTCTTTGAGTTCAGCAAGCAGTCTTTGCACCTGTTCATCCAGTCGATCTTTATTCCTCGCCGACAGCACGATCATTGCCGGATTTTGCAGTGGAATGGTAACTTGTCTAGTCTCCTGCTCCTCAGGGATATATTCCTCAATGAGCACATGTGCGTTGGAGCCTCCGGCGCCAAAGGAGGAAATACCTGCGATTCTTGGGTATTCAACTGTCTTCCCATTCATTGTGACGACGGGTCTTTTCCACTCTCCCAGCTCCTGCTGAACTATAAAAGGACTATCGCTAAAATCGATATTCGGGTTTAGTGTTTTTGAATGCAATGAAGGCACGATTTGTCCGTATTTGAGCTGAAGGAGCACCTTTGTAACTCCGGCGATCCCTGCCGCGCTCTCACAATGCCCAATATTTGATTTTGCCGATCCGATTGCGCAAAATTGCTTATCCTCCGTATATTCCTGGAAAACTTTTTGCAATCCGGCGATTTCAATGGGGTCACCTAAGGATGTCCCGGTGCCATGCGCTTCGATGTAACTAATGGTTCTGGGGTTAATTCCTGCTTTCTTAAAGGCCCTTCCAATTACACTGGCCTGCGCATTGGGATTAGGAACTGAGAATCCGTTTGTCTTCCCTCCATGATTCACCGAGGTCCCCTTTACGACCCCATATATATGGTCGCCATCTGCAATAGCTTTGGACAGTGGTTTGAGCAGTACGGCTCCTACGCCTTCTCCTGGCACATATCCATCTCCGCCTTGTCCAAAGCTTTCGCACCGTCCTTTACTCGATACAAACCTGCCTTGCCCAAGCATCAGGTATTTGTTCGGATGAATGGATACATTGACGCCGCCAGCAATGGCAAGCTCACACTCGCCTTGTCGCAAGCTTTGGCAGGCCAGATGAATGGTCGTCAATGAAGAAGAACACATGGTGTCCACAGCCATGCTCGGACCGTGGAAGTTACAGAAATAAGATAACCGATTTGCGATGGAAGCCGGATTGCCAGGAACGGCAATCATTCTGCCCCTAGCTTGTTCCTGTGCCCCATAAAGCTGGTATTCTTCATACATGACCCCGACAAAAACACCCACATTCCTATCCTGCCCAAGGCCCCGCTCTAGTCCAAGCGCTTCCCGGGTATAGCCTGCATCCTCTATCGTTTCATAGACGCATTTCAGGAATAGACGCTCCTGAGGATCGATTATCTGTGCTTCTCTAGGAGAGATATTGAAAAACATGGGGTCAAACTGATCCACACCTTTGATAAAGCCTCCCCACTTGCTGTAAGCTTTTCCGGACTGGTTCCTGTCCTCGTCAAAGTGCATGCTGTGATCCCAGCGATCTTTGGGAATTTCCGTAATGCAATCCTTCCCATCGCGCAGATTGTTCCAGAATTCCCGTATGTTTTCTGCATCGGGATACATGCCCGACAAACCGATAATGGCAATTTCCTCTGATTCGCCTGCTCTTTTCGGTTGCGGTTGGAAACTTGCCTGAACTGGCATGAAACGCGATTGCTTCCGACTATCAGAAAGTGACCTTCCCGGGTCGTTTTCCATCGTAGAAGGCTTGAATTCTTTCGCAGGGTTGACCTCTGTCTCGATTCCAAGCAATTTAATCAGCTGCTTCTGGTGGACTTTAAGGAAATATTGGGTCAATTCCCGGATATTCTGGTATTCAAAAAATAAAGTTTTGGGCAGTGTTCCAAACGTTTTCTCCAACTCACGGGTTAGCTGTTTAATCATAATGGAATCAATGCCGTACTTCTCCATAGGGGCATCGGTTTCAATCTGCCTTGCCGGCAGCCTGATGGATGTAGCGAGCAATTGCTTTAAATAATTTGCCGCTTTTTCGGCAAGCAGGTCTTGTCCGATGACCGAACCCATCTCGCTTTCCCTTATCATAGAGGAGGCATCTCCAGCCTGATTCAGGGACGGTTGCTGCAGGAGCGTTTCTCTTAGCTGACTGGCATGCCCTTCCAACACCATGACTTGATTCTTTTCGGAAGCCAGGCTCTGATACAAAGCCCGAATTCCTGCACCAGTCTCCATTGCAAACATCCCCATCCCTTCCATGATCTTTTCTGTTTCCCCATCAATACGCATTCCGCCTTCTTTCCAGAGTGGCCAATTGACTGAAATCGTCCGCCCCTGGCGTTGTTCTCGCTCTACCAGCGTATTACGGTACTTGGCATAGGCGTCCATAAAGGCATTGGCAGCAGCATAGTCAGCCTGCCCTATATTCCCGAGGCTCCCTGCAACGGATGAAAAAAGGATGAAGAAGTCCAGCGGGATTTCCTTGCAAGCCTGATCCAGATTCACCAATCCCGTAACCTTTGGTGCCAAAACGTTTTGCAATTCCTCCCGTGTTTTTTTAATAATGAAATTATCGCTAACCATTCCTGCGCTGTGCACAATTCCGTCCAGCTTCCCAAACTCTTCCTGAATATCCCGAATCAAAACTTCAACGGCCCTTTTATCGGCGACATCGGCTTGTCGGAATACTACTCTTGCACCTAAAGCCTCTATCTCCTCAATCCTTGCTTTGGTGTCACCACGAAGCGGGGAGCGTCCGACAAGAATTAAAGCGGTATCCCTGGCCTGTCGTGTAATTTCTTCGGCAAAAATCAAACCGAGACTTCCGGTTCCGCCGGTAATTAAATATACTCCCCTGTCTTTCCACGGAATGCTGATCGCTTCCCCGGAGGCTTTAATTTCCGTCCATACGGCAACATGCCGTCTACCTGATTGATAGCGGATATGTGGTTCTATAGAACCGCGACTGTTTTCTTGCAGGATATTTATCAGACCTGCTGGATCCTGCTCCACATCCATTTCTATCAATTGGCCAACCAGTACTGGATTCTCCAGCCATGCTGTTTTTAAGAGTCCGGAAAGTCCCGAGAATACCTGTTGGTGATCCTGCACCGGAACGACAAGCTGAACCAATGTTTTGCCTTTGGATTCCGTTTTAAGAATATGTTGAATTGCCTCAAACACCTGTGTCGCATAAGTCCTAAACCGTGCATCAATGCTCTTCTCTTCGGATTGGAGAATGAGGCACTGCACCCCGTTCATTTGCGATTCAATAATTTCCCCGGAAATATATCCCGGTTCGCATAAAATTACCAGATGCTGTTGATAGTCAGGTGCTGTTCCTTCCAGAGCAATCGCTTGTTCTTCCCACACAGGCTCAAGCATCAAAGTCTCCGGTGCAGTCCATTCCTCTGGTGCCCCTGTCCCTCTTTCAGCAACTCGTGATAAAAATCCCTTCATCCTCACACAAACATTCCCCTGCTCGTCACACAAATCGATATCTAACTTTTGCAGCGGGCCATCCTGCCTGCTGTCTTCACTATTACGAATCCAGGCCCACATCTCTGATGTGCATCTGTTAAATACCTCTAACTCTTCCAATGCAAATGGTAAAGCTGGCTTAATGGAAGCTTTGCGATCACCTGCACTCATAATCAAGCCTATCGTCGCCTGAAGAGCGGAGTCCATCAAACTGGGGTGCATCACATAATGCTCCATCGTATGGTAAACGGAAGAAGGCAAGGACAACTTGGCAAGCGCTTGACCCACTCCGACATATATTTTCTCAATTCCCTGATGTCCCGGCCCATAGGAAATCTGCATCGCCGCAAACGCCTCATAGCACTGACGGGATGAAACGGAGCCCAGACTGTACTGCTCCAGCAAGGTTTTAATATCTATAGCAGGGACCTCTGCCACCGGAACAATTACTGCCCTGCCTTCACTTTGCACCACCAGCTCGGTGTCCGTTGCTCCAGACTTGCTGTAAATTTCATAGGCGATCTCCCCGCCATCTTGCGGATAGAGCCCAATACTGACATCAACCGACTCCTCCCCAACCACAACTGGACGGATCCAATCCACATCTTTTAACCGGATGGACGTCCACTTATCTTCTGGAGATCCTGCAACCTGCTCTACTGCCGCCCGCGCCATTTCAAGGTAGGCCACTCCAGGCAAGAGCTTCTGCCCCCTTATCACATGGTCAGACAGGAAAAATTCCTTCCCCGTAAAAATGGAGCTGAACTGCAGTCCATAAATATCGGACGTATTACGCTGAAGTAAGGGATGAATGCCGACTGCTGTCTCCCGTTCCAACACAACACCGCTTGCTCCCGTCCGTTTATTGATATCGGTTATACAATATCGTTCTTTGGCAAAGGGATAGGTTGGCAGACTGATACGGTTTGGTTTAGCCTCTCCGTACAACAGGGCCCAGTCAATTGCGACTCCTTTTACCCAAAGGTCTGCGATTTTTCCATAGCTGCCTTCGCTAACCAAAACATCAATCGTCGTGCCTGCACCCTCTCCGTCTTCACGAGCTCTAATTTCTTCTTTATGGCGTTTGGCGTGTCCCACGTGTAAGCCGTGGATACCATCCCGGCCTTCCACAAATCCTTTCAATTTCTCTTCAAGCTCCCGGAGAGAGCCTACAACGAAAGCCAAACGTTCTTCCATTGCTTCGCGCCCCACCTGAAGGGTATACGCTATATCTACCAGACTGCTGTCTGTGAACGGATGCTCCCCGATTGCAGCTAGTAATAGCTGCGCCTGCTCTAGCAGTTGTCCTTCACTCTTGGCTGACAGCACCACAATAGCCGATTTTGGGGTGGTAAGGGGAATAGAATTCTGCGCCTGCTTTCCAGGAATGTATTCTTCGATTATCAAATGGGCATTGGCACCCCCGAATCCAAAGGAGCTAACACCCGCTCTTCGAGGAATATTTTTCCCTTGAGTATCCCGCTGTGGCTTCCACTCCCGCGCCTCCTGAACGATATAGAACGGACTACCTTCAAGTTTTATATAGGGATTAATTGCCTCGCAATGAAGGCTTTTGACCAGCTTTTTATGCTTTAACTGAAGCAGTACTTTTATGACACCCGCGATTCCAGAAGCCAGTTCCAGATGTCCGATATTGGTCTTCACCGAGCCCAATCCGCAATGGGATTCTGTGATCCCGGGTCCCTCTGTATTCTCATAAAGCTCTTTGAAAGCTGCTTTCAGTCCGTTAATTTCAATCGGATCGCCCAGCTCGGTGCCTGTCCCGTGGGCCTCAATGTAAGAGACAGTCCTTGGATCGATTCCGGCCTTTGTATATGCATTTACCAACACATCCGCCTGAGCCCTCGGATTAGGAGCTGTCAGGGAATTGGCCCGGCCTCCGTGATTGACGGCAGTACCCCGAATTACACCATAAATATGGTCTCCGTCCTTCTCTGCATCCTTCAGCTTTTTCAGGAAAAGCATGCCGGCCCCTTCACCACGCACGTAGCCATTGGCCTTATCGGAGAAGGTTTTGCACCGACCGTCCTCACACAGCATTCCTGCTTTGTTGAAGCTGATATGGAGTTCAGGCGTGATAATCACATTGACACCGCCTGCAATCGCCATCTCGCAGCTTCCATCCTCTATGGCTCTAACGGCTCGGTGAATGGCCACCAGCGAACTGGAGCAAGCCGTTTCGATAGGCTCACTCGGACCATGAATATTAAGGAAATAGCTCATTCGATTGGGCCCAACAGACGGTGCCATACCGCTGGAGGAATACGCCTCGACACCCACATTTCCCTGATAGATCATACCGCTGTAGCCGCTGTTCGCGGTACCTACAAAGATTCCTGTGCGGGTTCCCGACAGACTCCCTGCCTGAATGCCTGCATCTTCAATCGCCTTCCAGATATAGGTCATCAACAGACGCTGCTGCGGGTCCATGAGTGCGGCTTCCCGTGGTGAAATTCCAAAGAATAACGGGTCAAACTCATAGATCCCCTCAATAAACCCGCCCCACTTGATGTTTGTTTTATTGGCCTCCTGCTCAGGGTCACCGTAATACGTCTTCCAATCCCAGCGATCTTCAGGGATTTCAGTGATACAGTCCCTGCCTTCCTCAAGATTTTTCCAAAACTCATCCACATCCCGAGCCATGGGAAATACACCGCTCATTCCCACGATGGCAATAGGTTCAGGAACAGCCTGAGTCTGTTGCGGCATGGACAACACATTCCCGCCTGCAAACCGGAAACGCTGCCGTCTAACGTGGGTACTGTCTTCCCTATCATCCTCCACGGCCTGGACAGCAGGCTCAATCCGGGCATGCACGGCAAACTGCTCGCCAAGCACGGCATCATATTCGTCCACCAAATACCTGGTGAAGTCATGAATCGTTGTGTATTCAAAAAATATGTCCGGCGTCAGCTCAAGTCGGTATAAGTGATTGATGTTGTTGGTAAATTGTGTGAGTAGGATGGAATCGAAGCCATACTCACTCAGTTCTACATGTTCATCAATATCTTCAAGTTTGACTTTCAGCAATTTTGACACGGCCTGTATCATAGCGGCCTGTACCTTGTCCAGCAGATCCGGTACGGCATTGCTTTTAGGGGAAGCTTCTGAAATTCCTGTCACCTTTTCAGGCTGCCTAATCTCTGGAGTCGTGATTAAACCCATGCTTTTCTTCATTTTTGCGAGATTGCCTTCCATCACCATAACCTGATCAACGCCCGCGATCATGCCACGATACAAGGCCTGAACGCCGGAAGAGGTTGACATGCCGCTCATGCCTGTACGCTGCCTTACCAGCTTCTCCGTTTCCTCATCAATACGCATCCCACCCTCTTTCCATAGCGGCCAATTGATGGATAGCGTTTGACCCTGGCGCTGCTTAGATGCTATCAGAGTGTTCCGGTATCCGGCATAAGCATCCATAAACGCATTAGCTGCAGAATAGTCTGCCTGTCCCTGATTACCTAATCCTCCGGCTACAGACGAAAATAGAACAAAGAAGTCAAGCGGCAGATTCTTGCTTGCCTGATCCAGATTCACTGTCCCTATTACTTTGGGTGCGAGAACCTCCAGCATTTCCTCGCTATTTTTTTGGAGTATGCGGTTGTCACGAATGACTCCTGCACTGTGAATGATGCCATTGATGTTTCCGAATTCCTCCTGAATTTCCTGGATTAAATCGGTCACCGCCTGCTCCTGAGTCACATCGACCTGTCTGTATATTATTCGCGCCCCTAATGCCTCCATTTTCTTTATCTCAGCCCGTTTGCCCTCATCCAGCGCGGAACGCCCCGTTAAAATCAAGACGGCTTTATGGACTTTATCCGTAATCTCTTTGGCAAAAATGAGTCCCAATCCACCGGCACCGCCAGTAATCAGGTACACTCCGCCATCCTTCCACGGGTTACCCGCCGCTTCCTGAGAGATGTGAACTTCGTTCCAGCAGGAAACCCACCGTGTGCCTTTCTCGTACCGAATCTGGATATCCTCGAGGCTACGGCTGTTTTCTTTTAAAATGTCTATGATTGCTCCCCAGTCCTCATCCTGTCCCAGTTCTATTAACTGACCTACCAGTTTTGAATGCTCAAGCCGGGCCGTTTTTAAAAGACCGGAAAGTCCCGAGAAAAGCTGCTGCTCCTCCTGTCCGCTTATGGCAATCTGGATCAGTACCTTGCCATTGGGTTTTTCCCTGAAAATGCTTTGAATCTCTTCAACCACCTGGACGGCGTAATGCTGGAACTGTTCCGCGATTCCGTTTCGGTCGGGTTGCAGTACAATGCATTGCACGCCGTCCATCCGAGCTTCAACTTGTTCACGGGAAATCCCGGACGGCTGGCAGAGTAACACGACATGGCGATCATATACGGGCATTTCAGCCCCTAGAGCAATCCCTTGCTCTTTCCATACGGGTTCAAGCATCAAGTTACTGGAATTTGACTGAACATCCGAGGAAATCAAGTCCCTATTCAGAATTCTTGATGAATATCCTTTTATCCTGACACAGATGGCTCCAGTTTCGTCGCTCAGGTCAATATCCAGCTTCTGTGCCTTTTCCTCAGCTAGACCGTCTGCATTGTAGCGAATCAGCGCCCACATGATGGAGCTGCAATTTTTTATAATTTCAACTTCTTGAATGGCGTAAGGCAAAGAAGGTTTGATCTCGCCAGACCCCAGCGTCAAGCCTACGGTTGCCTGCAAGGCCGAATCTATCATACTTGGATGCAGGACAAATTTGCTTTGGTTGTCAGAAACGGAAGCCGGCAAGCATAACTTAGCCAGCACTTGACCCTCTCCCGCATACACCATCTCAATCCCTTGATGTCCAGGGCCATAATCCATTCCCATATCCCTGAAAACTCCATACAATTGTGTGGAGTCGAAGTTCCGACTGCATACATTCTGCAAGTCTTTAATATTCAGTGTTGGGACCTCCACAGCCGATCTTCGTGTAGCACTGCCGTAGCTATATATCACAATCCCTGCATCAGCTTCTGCGCTCTCCCCATATATTTCATAGGAAATCTCTTGATGATCATCCAGGAAAAGTCCGATGTGTAGCTGTAGTGGCCCATCCTCTACGATAATAGGCCGTGCCCAAACCACGTTTTTAAGGCAAATTCCGGTTGGCCCGCCCTCATCATATCCTGTTGCCTGATCCACGGCCGCCCGGACCATTTCAAGGCAAGCAGCCCCAGATAGAACCTTGCGTCCATTCACCACATGATCCTTCAGGAAAAACTCCTGGCCTGTAAAAGTCGAACTGAACCGCTGCTCCGAGAAATCGGAGGTGTTTCGATGCAGTAAAGGATGGAGCGAAGCAGCAGTGACAGAAGTCATGCCTTTGCCTGCCTTGCTGTCAAGCTCAGGCGCCCAGCAGCGTTCTCTCGCAAAAGGATAGGTCGGCAGACTGATCCGGTAAGGTTTGATGTCCCCATACAGCTTGTTCCAGTCAATAGTTAGCCCCTTTACCCACAACTCCGCTATTTTTTTCAGTTTTCTCTTCTTGATCCAGGTTTCAAGCAACGATTTGGCATCTTCATCCGCCTCAAACATCACAATCCCGTCTTTGCTCTTTTTCACCTGCGCCGTTAGGACGCCAGCAAGCAGATCATGATTCGCAAATCCTTCGAGCGCTTTTAGCAATGCCTCTTTTGAATCTGCCACAAAAGCCAGCCGGTAATCCATCGGCTCGCGGCTCACTTGCAGCGTATACCCCATATCCGAGAGGTTAAGATTTTCCCGGGATGCAATAAAGCTCCTCATTCTTTCGGCATACGTTTTTAGTTGCTTTTCACCTTTAGCAGACAAAACGAAGAGAACGGGATTATGGATATCGGCGGCGGCTGGTGAAGTCGCAGATGTTCCAGTCCCGGGACGATATTCTTCAATAATAAGATGGGCATTCGTACCGCTAAATCCGAAAGAGCTCACAGCGGCGCGCCTTCTGTTCCCGCGGGAAGGTTCCCAGGCGTTCAATTCTGTATTTACATAAAAAGGAGAATTATCAAAATCAAAATGCTCATTCGGGTTCTTGAAATTCAGTGTCGGTACTAGTTTTCTATGCTTCATGCATAGCAACACCTTTTGCACGCTTGCTATGCCCGCTGCTGCAGAAGTATGCCCGATATTGCTTTTTACCGAACCTATGGCACAGTAGTTCTTCTGATCGGTTTTCTCTTTAAAGGCGGTTGATAAAGCTTCCAATTCAATAGGGTCACCCAGCTTGGTTCCTGTCCCATGCATTTCAACATAGCTAATGCTTTCAGGCTCAATCTGATATTTGTTGTATATTTCCCGCTCCAGCTCAATTTGGCTGTTTGTGCTTGGAGCGGTAATCCCGTTGGTTTTTCCATCTTGATTGATTCCGGACCCAATAATAACTCCGTATATATGATCCCGATCAGCCTCAGCATCCTTCAGCCGCTTCAGAACCAGCGCCCCTACTCCTTCCCCCGGAACAAAGCCGTTGGCGCTATTGTCAAACGTTTTACACCGGCCATCTGGCGACAACATTCCGGATGCAGACATGCCTACATACGATTCAGGAGTCAGATATAGCGACACCCCGCCAACCAACGCCATTTCTATCTCTCCGTTAGATAACGCCTGGCAGGCCAGATGGGTTGCCACCAGCGATGAGGAGCATGCCGTATCTACGGATATGGCCGGACCTTTCAGATTGAGGAAATAAGAGATGCGAGCCGCTGCAATAGCGTTACTGTTCCCAGTAGTATTGGTGAACTGCGCTTGATGCTTGTACCGCAGCATACTATATTCATTATTTAAAATTCCAAGGTAAACCCCGCATTTTTTATTTCCCAACTGTGAGCCACTATAGCCTGCATCCTCAATTGCCTTATATGCTTCCTGCATAAAAATGCGCTGCTGGGGATCCATCCCTTCCGCCTCGGTAGGAGAAATATTGAAAAATAACGGATCAAAATATTCCATATCCTCTAAAACACCCAGCCACTTGCAATTGATTTTCCCCTCTTGCGCTGGACGAGGATCATAATATTGGCTTACATCCCAACGGTCCTTCGGGATCTCAGTAATGGAATTTTTGCCTAGAGCGAGATTATCCCAATATTGCTGCACATCTTCCGCACCAGGATATCTTCCCGAAATCCCGACAATTGCAATTACGTCTTTATTTTCCAAAGGCATAGGCGATGAATCCTCTGCTACCTTTACCAGGTGGAATGGCTCGGAATCCTCCTTAGGCGATAGCCTTGGGGAACATTGCAGCGTGTCAGGTCCCTTCGAATGGACTTTCGCAATAGGCTTGTCCGTGTCCGGGACTGTGCTCAAGGACTGTTGATTGGAGCTTCCTCCACGCTTATTGATTTCTTGTGCCAAATATGCAGCGAATTGGTGAATGGTCGGATAGTCGTAGACCTTGGTCGCTGCTATAGATGTACCATATCGTTTATTAATATTTTGAACCCACTCTACGCCTATAATGGAATCTAGTCCGGTATCTATAAAGTTTTTATCCGCCTCAATCTCGCTCCGTTCCATATACAAAGCCTCAGCCAGGCTTACCGTCAGCTCTTCCTGTAACAGCTCTGCAGAGGCGCTGCACTCAGCCATGCTGGCCTGCGCCTGCTTTTCAAACGAAATCGGCATCAAATTCACCTGAATGGAAGCCTCTGCCGATTTCTCCGGCTCTAATGCAACGGATGACAGTGAATACTCTGCTGGAGAATGATCCGAAATAGACTGGGCAGAGAATGGCGCAATTGATTTGCTCAACAATTCCTTCTCAACAAATTTGCTAAAATCCCGGATGGTTGGATAATCGTAGACTTTTGTCGCTGTTATGGCTGTATTGTAATGCTTATTAATGCTACGAACCCACTCTACGCCTATAATGGAATCCAATCCAAGATCAACAAAGTTTCTAACCGAATCGATATCGCTCCGATCTATATATAAAGCCTGCGCCAGGCTTGTTGTCAGCTCCTCCTGCAATATTTCCGCCGATATTGCAGAAGGAATAGACGACAGCGCTTCCGTCTTCTTCTCATCCTCTAATGTGTGCGATGTCTCCTCCAGTGAAGTTAACATGATCGTTGTCCCCTCCTGGTTGGCAGACTTGCTTAGGTGCGGCTGATGGTCCAACAAATTCGGTAAGGATATGCCGCTTGGTTTTTCAGAACTATTCAAAAAACCGGGTTGTATTAGGGCTGTTGGCTGCATCGCATGAGTCTGGACGGGAATTGCCTTTTCCTGAGCTTCCGTAACAGCTCTTTCTACAGAAGAGACTCTTTCTACAGATGGACTCATAATATCCGTGATCCAGTACCGCTCCCTCGCAAAAGGATAGGCCGGCAGGCTAATTCGTCGCGGCTTGGCGTCCCCATAAAGCATGTTCCAATCCATTGCCAGTCCCTTGACCCAGAGATCAACAACCTTCGAATATTTCCTTTTCCCTATCCAGGCAGCAATCATTTTCTCCATGTCTTCATCTTCTACCAGCGCCGTCAGCGCCTCCTTATTCCGTTTGACCTGGCCCCGGTACAACTCAGGGATTCCGTCCCGTCCTTCCAGGAATCCTTCCAGCTTGTCCACCAGCTCCTGCATAGACCCTGCAATCACTGCCAGGCGCTCTTCCATGGCTTCGCGTCCCACCTGGAGCGTGTATGCCACATCGGCCAGACTGCTTTCGCTTAGCTGTCCTTCCCGCATAACAGCTAGCAATCTCTCAGCCTGCTTTTTCAGTCGTTCTTCATTTTTGGCCGACAATACGATGATCGCAGGCTTTTGAGCCGTAACGCTCATCGGCACCTTCTCTTCTGCAATGTACTCTTCGATGATGACATGTGCATTGGAGCCTCCTGCTCCAAACGATGAAATCCCGGCAATCCTCGGATATTCCCGCGTCTCTCCATCGATCTCAACCACCGGCCGCTTCCATTCCCCCAGCTCCTGCTGGACGACGAACGGCGTCTGACCGAAATGGATATTCGGATTCAATTCTTGGGCATGCAGGCTGGGAACCAGCGTCTGGTTTTTCATCTGCAAGATGATTTTCCCAACCCCGGCGATGCCCGCTGCCGCCTCCAGATGTCCGATGTTGGACTTCACAGAGCCTATGGCGCAGAATCCCGTATCCGGCGTATCCTTCCTGAATGCCTGGGTCAGACCCGTCACTTCAATCGGGTCTCCCAGCTCCGTGCCTGTCCCGTGGGCTTCAATATAGCTGACCGTCCGCGCATGGACCCCCGCTCGCTCCAATGCCGCCCGGATGAGTTCCCCTTGGGCTGTCGGATTCGGCACCGTATAGCCGTTGGTCTTGCCTCCATGGTTGATGCTCGTCCCCCGAATCACCGCATGGATGAGGTCCCTATCAGCGATCGCCTTGGACAGCGGCTTTAATAGGACGACCCCCGCGCCTTCTCCAGGGACAAATCCATTGCCTCCTTTGCCGAAGCTCTTGCACTGCCCGTCTGCTGACAGCATGTGGTTGGCGCAAAGTCCGACATAGCTGAGCGGATGGAGATACAGATTTACTCCGCCTGCAATAGCCATTTCGCATTCTCCACGATACAGATGCTCACAGGCTTCATGAATCGCGGTCAACGAGGACGAACACATCGTATCGATCGGCATGCTTGGCCCTTGCAAATTAAAGAGGTACGAAATCCTGTTGGCCACTGAACTAAAGGATGTGTGAGGGTATATTTGTGTTCCTTTTCTCCATAAATCAAGTCCGTATAGATCAAAGCCCGTTTTGGTAATTCCGGCAAATACGCCTACCCGGCTGTTATGCCGCACCGCAAGCTGTTCCCGGGTGTAGCCCGCGTCCTCCAACGCTTCCCAGCAGGCTTCAATGAACAGCCTTTCCTGCGGGTCCATACCGAGTGCTTCCCGTGGCGCAATATTGAAAAAGCGCGGATCGAAATCCGCAAATCCTTCGATAAAGCCCCCCCACTTGCTGTAGCTTTTTCCATTCGCTACCGCTTCCTGTGAATCAGGATGGAAGAACCCTTCCATCGTCCAGCGCTCACGCGGGATTTCGGTGACACAGTTCTTCCCTGCTTTTAGATTTTCCCAATATTCGTTCATGTCCCTGGACCAGGGATACTTTCCAGCCATCCCAATGATCGCTATCGGTTCACGCATTTCCGCAGGGGCAGACCCGGCCAAGTTTCGGATGGGCTTCGCTGCCGTTTTTGCCGCAGATGGCACGGCTTCTTCTTCGACATACAGCGGTGCCGCAAGTGTTTCCTCCACAGGCTGTATGTCATGGTTCATCCCGGTCCACTGCATGCACTCCTGCGGGTATTCCGCTACAAAATATTCCGTCAAGGCGCGCAAGGTCTGGTACTCATAAAACAGCGTCTGGGACAGCTCTCCAAAGAAGCCCGCCAGCTTGGCATTGAGCTGGGTAATCATGATCGAGTCGATTCCATACCTCTCCAGCGGCTCATGGGCTTCGATGCTGCTGACGCTCAGCCGAGTCACCTCTCCCAATAGCACCTTGAGTCGATATAAGGTTTTATCGTAGAGCAAGTTCGAATCCAGCTTAGGCGCAGTTGCCTGGATAGGGACAGCTGCCTGGATAGCATGGACATCGGGCTGTGAAACGGCTTTTGCCAGGTAGGCCTCAATTTTCTCAGGTTCTCCTTCCATGACCATCACCTGCTTCTTGCCAGAGGCCAAGCTTTGGTACAACGCCCTCATTCCCGACCAGGTCTGCATGGCTGTAATACCCATGTTTTGCGTCATGATCTGTTCCGTGTCCGCATCGATCCGCATTCCGCCCTCTTTCCATAGCGGCCAGCGGATGGATAACGTCTGTCCCCGCCGTTGCTTGGCCCCTACCAGGGCATTCCGGTATTCGGCGTATGCGTCCATAAAGGCATTGGCGGTCGAATAGTCAGCCTGTCCCGGATTGCCTATGCTGCCCGATATGGAAGAAAAGAGCACAAAGAAGTCCAGGTTCTGGCCACTGCTTGCCTCATCCAGATGGACCAGTCCACTCACCTTCGGTCCCAGCACCTCCATAAATTCTTCACTAGTTTTTTTAATGATAAAATTATCATGAATCACCCCTGCGCAGTGGATGATCCCATGGACACGTCCATATTCCTGCTGAATGCTGTCCAATAAATCGATAACGGTGTTTCTATGGGTGATATCCGCTTGCCTGTACACCACGCTGGTTCCTGAAGCCTCCAGCTCCTTCAGCCTCGTCTGCTTGTCTCGGTCCAGCGGCGACCGCCCCGTCAAAATGAAGGTCGCTGCTTGCGTCTGCCGGGCAATCTCTTCTGCAACCAGCAGTCCCAGACTGCCGGAGCCGCCGGTAATCAGATAGACCCCACCATCTCTCCATGGAAGCCCCTCTTCTTGCCCAGATGTTTCAAGCCTGCTCCAGCAAGCGATTGTCCGTTGTCCGTTCTCATAGCGAATCCAGCTATTCATCGGGCTACGGCTGTTGTCCTCCAGCTTCGCCAGGATGCCTTCCGCCTGTTCTCCCTGATCCACTTCGATCAGCTGCCCGATGAATTTCGGGTTTTCCAGCCGGGCTGTCTTCAACAGTCCCGAAAGTCCCGAAAAGAGCCGTCCTTCCCCGGCGTTCCGCACCACAATTTGGACCAGCACCCTCCCCTCAGGCTTGTCTTTGAGTATGCTTTGAATGCTCTCAAAGGCCTGAATAGCATAGGCCTGGAACCGTTCATCAATCCGGCTCTTCCCGGATTGAAAGGCAAGCACCTGCACAGCTCCGTTCAAACTCGCTTCGAGGCGCTCGTGCAAAGCTTCGTCTGGCTCACAAAGCAAGACCATTCGCCGATCATAGGCAGGGACTTCGGCTTCCAGCGGTATCTCCTGCTTTTTCCATGTAGGCTCAAATAGCAGTGTACGGCTACTCGTAACGGCAGGCGCTTCCGCAGCTCTGGCGACCGTAAATTTTGGTTCACGCTCTGCCGCTCTGCCGCCTGTAATTTTGTCCTCACTCCTAGGCGCCCAATACTGCTCTTTTGCAAAAGGATAAGTTGGCAACGGAATCCTAGAGTACTGTTCATTTGAAAATAAACACTCAAAGTCTAACGAATATCCCTGAACATACAAATCTGCAATCGTAGTCAAAAGCTCCAAATACTCGCGGGTATCGCTTGCGTTTTGACAATTGTAAATACATTCATCCCCGTATCTTTTCAAAGATGTTTGTATGCGTTGATCTTTTTCGTGCAGTTCAGAATGATAAACTTGAGAAGCACTGCCTTTTTCCAGCCACTTTTTAAGGGACATGGCAAGCTCGCCTTGATTACGGGCAACACAGGCAAGACGATGATTACAGTGCTTTCTCCCAAGCAATAATGTATAACTCATATTACCGCAATCCGCCTTAGGCTCCTGTTCGCAATAGGCAAGC
This sequence comes from Paenibacillus sp. FSL R7-0340, assembly GCF_038002205.1. Lineage (NCBI taxonomy): Bacteria > Bacillati > Bacillota > Bacilli > Caryophanales > Paenibacillaceae > Paenibacillus > Paenibacillus sp. FSL R7-0340. Next base: position 2,324,120 of record NZ_JBBOBY010000001.1, on the reverse strand, counting down.
AGTTGCTCTACCTGCTGGCGCAATTGTTTTGAAGTCCGTGCCGACAGTGGAATGAAATAACCTGGCTTTTCGGAATGTGTCCGTTCCGTCTGTGGAGCCTCTTCTATAACCATATGAGCATTCGTACCGCTGGCACCAAAGGAGCTGACCGCAGCACAGCGTCTGGCTCCAGGCTCAACCTCCCAGTCCTGCAGATGCGTATTGACATAAAAAGGACTATCCGCAAACTGAATATTTGAATTGCCCGACCGGAAATGAAGTGTAGGAGGAATTTGCTTATTCTTTAATGACAATAAAAGTTTGATCATTCCCGTAATTCCTGCCGCAATTTGCGTATGGCCAATATTCGTCTTAATGGACCCTATGGCGCAATATTCCTTCTTGTCGGTATACTTTCTAAAGGTTCGAGTCAGTGCCTGATATTCAATGGGATCTCCCAATTTGGTGCCAGTTCCATGTGCTTCCACCATCTGGATTTGCTCTGGGTGGATATGAAATGTATCATATACATTTTGCTCGAGTCGCTCCTGAGATTTCTGGCTTGGCGCAGTAAGTCCATTCGTGGTGCCGTCCTGGTTGATCGCCGAGCCTGAAATCACTCCATAGATGTGGTCTCCATCAGCAACAGCTTCATGAAGTCGCTTGAGCACAATCGCGCCAAGCGCCTCTCCCGGAACCATTCCATCTGCCCTGTCATCAAAGGTATAGCAGCGTCCCGAGCGAGACAGCATCCCTGCCCTGTCACCATACAAATAGCAGCGAGGGGTCGTATGAATATAGACACCACCCGCTAAAGCCATATCCGTTTCTCCGGTCCATAAGCTTTGGCAAGCCAGATGAACTGCAACTAACGAACTGGAACAAGCTGTATCTACAGCTATTGCTGGTCCGTGAAGATTCAAGTAGTAGGATATTCTAGCGGGAATCACGGAACCCATATGACCCCAAAGCGCTTGTGGAGGCAGGTCTTCACCCAGCAATTGTTGGTAATCTCCCTCGGCACAACCCACATACACTCCACAGCGGCGACCCTCCATCCCTGTACCTGCATAGCCAGCATCCTCCAGAGCATGCCACGCTTCCTCCAGAAACAATCGCTGCTGCGGATCCATATAGGTCGCTTCCAGTCCCGAGATATTGAAAAAAAGCGGATCAAACTTATCAATATCCCCCAAAAAACTGCCGTGATTGCAATAGCTTGCATGTTTTTCCTGGTATTTCGAAAGATCCCATCGGGTTACCTCTTCCACTAAATCGTCACCGTTCTTAAGGTGATTCCAAAGCTCATATACATTATCTGATCCAGCAAACCGCCCGCTCATTCCAATAATCGCAATGGGCTCCCTTGGTGTTAAAGCTCTCTCTTTATCCTTCTTATTGGGTCTGTCCGGCTCAAAGGATATACTTGCCGTTTCAACAGGATGAATCGTATAATCCGTGTCTTTAAGTTTTTGGATGTCGCGACTTGCATCTTCCATGTTGTCTATTGGATTAGCGCTCTGGTCCAAGACTTGTGAAACTTTATCTCCATATTGGCTTAAAATGTATAGCGTCAGTTGTTTTACCGAACTGTAATCGAAGATGTCGGTGGTTTGCAAATGAATCCCCAGCCCCTGATTGACAGCCTGCACAAAGTTGACGCCAAGAATGGAGTCCAGGCCATAATCTGCGAAAGACTCATGAATATCAATCATAGTAAAGTCCACATTCAAAGCCTCTACCAGCTTCCCTACGATAAGCTCCTGGACATACTCTTCAGCCATCTCGCTTGTTACATCAATATCTGATCGAATTCCTTCGTCACGCTGTTTCATTTGAGATTTGCCGTGTTCAGGCTCCTGTTTGTTCCGAATCAGACCATCGCTTTCCGCCACAATAATTTGTTGACCTATATCATGCGCTTCCTGAGCAGGGAAGAAAACGGACCGGAAACCCTCCATTTCCAATACCTTTCGCCAACTTTCGGGATATAACCCGGGAGAGCCTGGAATGCGCAGCTCCGGATCATTATAAAGCCACCATCCCTCTAAAAGGCCAAAGGATAGATGGTTTAACAGAGAGTTACCGCTGATTTCATTTATAAGAATCAGACCGTTTTCTCGCAGCGCCGCTTTGACATTGCGTAACGTTTGGCGAATGTTCCGAGTGGCGTGCAATATATTGGTGGCAATCGCAATATCATATCCACCTGTATCGATATCTTGTCCCTGAGCCGACTCTTCCACATTAAAAATCTGATAAGTCAGGTAAGGGTTTTGCGGACCGTACTCTTTTTGTGCATGTAATAAAAATGCTCTGGATTTGTCGGTATAGCAATATTCTTGAATATGCTTCCGATAAGGTTCGAGCTTCTGGAAGACCAAAGCGCTAGTACCTCCAGTGCCTGCGCCAATTTCAATGATTCGAATCGGTACCGACGGGTTATGCTTAATCCGCTCATTCAGATAGGAAACTACGATATCTCCCAACACTTCATTAAAGTAATCCGCTGCAGGACTGTTCTTATATATACCTTCTACCAGTTTCATAGAGGAATTAGGAAAAATGATATCGGTGGCTGGTATTTTCCCGGTTAAAATTTCCGGCAGTTTGCGCAAGGTTGATTCTACCAAAAATACCCAGGCTGAGAGATCCGGATTTTTCAGCCATGCCCCTTTCTTCCATTCCCACTCCTTCCATACAGCCTGCAGATCGACCGAAGCGGTACCCGCTACGCTATATGACTCTCCATTGCAATACAAATACTGATTCCGTACCAAAATCTCTATGCTTTCTTCAAGCCAACGATCGTATAAATTCAGTAAGGCGGTTTTTGTTTTAAAATCTGCGATCATAGCTTTCTTTTCCATTTGCGCATATGGACATAATCCCATCAAGCGCAAATGGCTCCATAACAGCCTGCATAAGATATCATTCATTTCCTTCATCTGTAAGCCTCCATTCCCGTTCAGCCCCTCGTGTCGCTCCGTCCTGTTCCGAGTAAGCTTTGCTGTCGACTGTAGTCGAGGACATTGTCTCGTATGCAGCCGCTAGGTAAGAAAGATCTGGCATCTTCTTTATTTTTACACTGGCAGAAATATGACTCTGGATGTTTTGGATATACGAAGGAATAGCTTTGGCATTTGAAGCATCGATGTCTTCCTTATTCATTTCCGAAACATTTGCCATTTTGGCAAGTGTCTTTTGGGCAATGAACGAATCTGTTGGCTTTACAGCATCTGCAGATTCAATGGAAGCCAATTTAGTTTTAATATCCGTGATCCAGTACTGCTCTCTCGCAAAAGGATAGGCCGGCAGGCTGATTCGCCGCGGCTTGGCGTCCCCATAAAGCATGTTCCAATCCATTGCCAGTCCCTTGACCCAGAGATCAACAACCTTCGAATATTTCCTTTTCCCTATCCAGGCAGCAATCATTTTCTCCATGTCTTCATCTTCTACCAGCGCCGTCAGCGCCTCCTTATTCCGTTTGACCTGGCCCCGGTACAACTCAGGGATTCCGTCCCGTCCTTCCAGGAATCCTTCCAGCTTGTCCACCAGCTCCTGCATAGACCCTGCAATCACTGCCAGCCGCTCTTCCATGGCCTCGCGTCCCACCTGCAGCGTGTATGCCACATCGGCCAGACTGCTTTCGCTGAGCTGTCCTTCCCGCATAACAGCTAGCAATCTTTCGGCCTGCTTTTTCAGTCGTTCTTCATTTTTGGCCGACAATACGATGATCGCAGGCTTTTGAGCCGTAACGCTCATTGGCATCTTCTCTTCTGCGATATACTCTTCGATGATGACATGTGCATTGGAGCCTCCCGCTCCAAACGATGAAATCCCAGCAATCCTCGGGTATTCCCGCGTCTCTCCATCGATCTCAACCACCGGCCGCTTCCATTCTCCCAGCTCCTGCTGGACGACGAACGGCGTCTGACCGAAATGGATGTTCGGATTCAGTTCTTGGGCATGCAGGCTGGGAACCAGCGTCTGGTTTTTCATCTGCAAGATGATTTTCCCAACCCCGGCGATGCCCGCTGCCGCCTCCAGATGTCCGATGTTGGACTTCACAGAGCCTATGGCGCAGAATCCCGTATCCGGCGTATCCTTCCTGAATGCCTGAGTCAGACCCGTCACTTCAATCGGATCCCCCAGCTCCGTGCCTGTTCCGTGGGCTTCAATATAGCTGACCGTCCGCGCATGTACCCCCGCTCGCTCCAGTGCCGCCCGGATGAGTTCCCCCTGGGCTGTCGGGTTCGGCACCGTATAGCCGTTGGTCTTGCCTCCATGGTTGATGCTTGTCCCCCGGATCACCGCATGGATGAGGTCCTCATCAGCGATCGCCTTGGACAGCGGCTTTAATAGGACGACCCCCGCGCCTTCTCCAGGGACAAATCCATTGCCTCCTTTGCCGAAGCTCTTGCACTGCCCATCTATCGACAACATGTGGTTGGCGCAAAGTCCTACATAGCTGAGCGGATGGAGATACAGATTTACTCCGCCTGCAATAGCCATTTCGCATTCTCCGCGGTACAGATGCTCACAGGCTTCATGAATCGCAGTCAACGAGGACGAACACATCGTATCGATCGGCATGCTTGGCCCTTGCAAATTAAAGAGGTACGAAATCCTATTTGCTACCGAACTAAAGGATATTTGGGGAAATATTTGCGCTCCCTTCTTCCATAATTCCGGCCCATAGAGCTCGTAGCCCGTCTTAGTAATTCCGGCAAATACGCCTACCTGGCGGTTATGCCGCACCACAAGCTGCTCCCGAGTATAGCCCGCGTCCTCCAGTGCTTCCCAGCAGGCTTCAATGAACAGCCTTTCCTGCGGGTCCATACCGAGTGCTTCCCGTGGCGAAATATTGAAAAACAGCGGATCGAATTCTGCAAAACCTTCGATAAAGCTCCCCCACTTGCTGTAGCTTTTTGCATTCACCGCCGCTTCCTGTGGATCAGGATGGAAGAACCCTTCCATCGTCCAGCGCTCACGCGGGATTTCGGTGACACAGTCCTTCCCTGCTTTTAGATTTTCCCAATATTCGTTCATGTCCCTGGACCAGGGATACTTTCCAGCCATCCCAATGATCGCTATCGGTTCACGCATTTCCGCAGGAGCAGACCCGGCCAAGCTTCGGACAGGCTTCGCTTCCGCCTTTGCCTCAGCCGGCACGGCTTCTTCCTCGGCATACAGCGGTGCCGCAAGTATTTCCTCTACAGGCTGCATGTCACGGCTCATCCCGGTCCACTGCATACACTCCTGCGGGTATTCCGCCACAAAATATTCCGTCAAAGCACGCAAGGTTTGGTACTCATAAAACAGCGTCTGGGACAGTTCTCCAAAGAAGCCCGCCAGCTTGGCATTGAGCTGGGTAATCATGATCGAGTCGATTCCATAGGTTTCCAGCGGTTCATTGGTTTCAATGCTGCTGACGCTCAGCCGGGTCACCTCTCCAAACAGCACCTTGAGACAATGCAAGGTTTTGTCGTAGAGCAAGCCTGCATCCAGCATAGGTACGCTTGCCTGATTAGGTACAGCTGCCTGGATGGCACGGACATCGGCCTGTGAGAAAGCTTTCGTCAGGTAGGTCTCGATCTTCTCGGGCTCCCCTTCCATGACCATCACCTGCTCCTTGCCGGAGGCCAAGCTTTGGTACAACGCCCTCATTCCCGACCAGGTCTGCATGGCTGTAATACCCATGTTTTGCGTCATGATCTGTTCCGAATTCGCATCGATCCGCATTCCGCCCTCTTTCCATAACGGCCAGCGGATGGATAACGTCTGTCCCCGCCGTTGCTTGGCCCCTACCAGTGCGTTCCGGTATTCGGCGTATGCATCCATAAAGGCATTAGCGGTCGCATAATCAGCCTGTCCCGGATTGCCCAGGCTACCCGATATGGAAGAAAAGAGCACAAAGAAGTCCAGGTTCTGGCCACTGCTTGCCTCATCCAGATGGACCAGTCCGCTCACCTTCGGTCCCAGCACTTCTATAAATTCTTCCCTTGTTTTCTTGATGATGAAGTTATCTTGAATCACCCCTGCACAGTGGATGATCCCATGGACACGCCCATATTCCTGCTCGATGCTGTTCAGTAAATCGATAACGGTGTTTCTATGGGTGATATCCGCTTGCCTGTACACCACGCTGGCGCCTGAAGACTCCAGCTCCTGTAGCCTCGTCTGCTTGTCTCGGTCCAGCGGCGACCGCCCCGTCAAAATGAAGGTCGCTGCTCGCGTCTGCCGGGAAATCTCTTCTGTAATCAGTAGCCCCAGACTGCCGGAGCCGCCGGTGATCAGATAGACCCCACCATCTCTCCATAGAAGCTCCTCTTTTTGCCCAGATGTTTCGAGCCTGCTCCAAAAAGCGGTTTTCCGTTGACCTTCCTCATAGCGAATCCAGCCATCCATCGGGCTTCGACTGTTGTCCTCCAGCTTCGCCAGGATACCTTCCGCCTGTTCTCCCAGATCCACTTCGATCAGCTGCCCGATGAATTTCGGGTTTTCCAGACGGGCTGTCTTCAACAGTCCCGAAAGTCCCGAAAAGAGCCGTCCTTCCCCGGCGTTCCGCACCACAATTTGGACCAATACTCTTCCCTTCGGCTTGTCTTTGAGCATACTTTGGATGCTCTCAAAGGCCTGAACAGCATAGGCCTGGAACCGCTCGTCGACCCGGCCTTTTCCGGATTGAAAGGCAAGCACCTGCACAGCTCCGTTCAAGCTCGCTTCGAGTCGCTCGTGCAAAGCTTTTTCCGGCTCACAAAGCAAGACCATTCGCCAATCATAGGCAGGGGTTACGGCTTCCAGTGGTACGTCCTGCTCCTTCCAGGCAGGCTCAAATAGCAGTGTACGGCTACTCGTAACGGCAGGCGCTTTCGCTGTTCCGGTTCTTATTGCTCCGGCCTCAACCTCAGGAGCCCAACAGCGCTCCTGAGCAAAAGGATACGTAGGTAGACTTATTCTTTTCGGTATGACATTGGAATATAGCAATCGCCAATCTATATAGAAGCCTTTGGTCCACAACTCTGCCAGCTTGTTCATTTCACGATTTGCAATCCATTTGCTCATTAATTCCTTGAAAACTTCTTCCTGTTCAAATAATTGCACTGAATCTTTTGACTGATTGTTTTCTCCCCTCCAGCAATTCTCGATAGATTCTTGTTCATTCGTGAACGATTGGAGCTTTTGTACCAGCTCGCTCGTATTCTTTACGATAAAAGCTACCCGGTTTTTCATTGCCATTCGTCCTGTCTGAAGCGTAAAGGATACATCCGACAAATTAATGTCTTCAGAAGCTATCAAAAAATCTGAAAGCTCTTGTGCATACACTTTAAGACGATGATGATTCCTTGCAGATAATGGAATCAGATAGACAGCTTCTTTGTTCACAGAACTATCTTTAAATCGTTCTGATTCAGCATTGACTACAAATTGTTCGAAAATGGCATGAGCGTTAGTTCCGCCTATTCCAAAGGAGCTTAACGCCGCCCGATGAGGAGACGACGCCTTCTCCCATTTTTGGAGGCTATCTACAACATAAAAAGGTGAATCAGGAAAATTGATATCAGAGTTTGGTTTTTCGTAATTAAGTGAAGGAGGAATCTCATTATGGTATAAGCTTAAAGCAACTTTAATGCACCCCGCCAAACCTGCTGCAGTATCCAGATGCCCGATATTGGTTTTGACCGATCCAATACCGCAAAATTGTTTTTTGGTTGTATACTGCCTGTACGTTTCATTTAAGGCGGCAAATTCAACAGGATCGCCCAATTTTGTTCCAGTTCCATGCGTCTCGATATAACTGATAGATTCGGGATGAATTCGGGTTGATTCTATCGTCTTCTGAATAACCTCAGCCTGACCTTTGACACTTGGGGCATAAAACCCTAATTTGTCGGTTCCGTCGTTGTTCACACCTACTCCCCGTAAAAGCGCATAAATATGGTCACCGTCTCTAATGGCATCTGGCGCTTTCTTCAGTAGAACAACCCCAACCCCTTCTCCGCCAATCATTCCATCTGCCGACTCGTCAAAGGCTTTAATATGTCCGTCACTGGAAAAATTCAAGCCGGGTTGATGCACATAGCCTACACTGGTAAAAGGAAAGATCGTGGATGCTCCGACTAAAGCGTATTTGGCTTCACCGGATAACAGGCTTTGCGAAGCCAGACGCAATCCGACTAATGAGGAAGAGCAGTTCGAGTGCACAAACAGACTCGGACCTTTAAATCCCAATTTATGAGAGATCATGGTAGGAATTGTCCCACCCTGTGCTAAAATCCAGGTTACATATTCATCCGCGTTCTTCAGGACATTAGGTGATTGCGACGCCAAATTTGGGATAAATGCTTGATAGAAACTGCTGCTTGCCGACATATACACACTGGTTTCAGGAATTTCTTTGCTAATATAGCCAGCATCCTCAACGGCTTTCCATGAATGCTGCAACAGCAATTTCATTTGAGGATCCATAAACTCTGCATTTTTCTGTGATAAGCTGAAAAACTCAGGGTCGAAATACTCTTTTCCTTCAATCGTGCATCGTCCGGGAACATAGCCTCGATTCCCGACGATTTCTTTTTCCAGCCCTAATCCAACCAATTCTTCCTCGGAAAAGAAGCGGACACTCTCCACCCCTGCCCTCAAATTGCTCCAAAACTCGGCATGGTTTTTGGCCCCTGGAAAATGACATGAAATCCCTATAATTGCGAGACTATCCTCAAAGTAATCTGGGTAGGGTGGCTTGAGGTCATCTTCGCCTGAATCCATTTTCGGTAAGGCTGTATTTTCAGCTGTATCTGTTTGTTCCGGTGAATGTGATTGTTCCGTTTGAGAATCAACATTCTCGCTTCTTGTTTCTGTAATGTAGGCACTGAGTTCCTTAACTGTCGGATACTTGAACAATGCTGTCACCGAAATATCGCATTCCAACAATTCCTTGACCCTTCCGATCATCTCTGCTGCTGAAAAAGAATTCCCGCCTACGTCAAAGAAAGCATCATCTGTACTTAGATCATCAACATTCAGAAGTTTTTTCCACACCGCTAGAACCTGATGTTCAACATCTGATTGTGGTAAATGGATCTTTCTTGTTGTTGCTAACTCGATCCTGCGATTCATTAATTCTTTTCGATCTATTTTCCCATTAGGGGTCAAAGGCAGCTTATCTAGCTCTATAAAAAATGCTGGTATCATATAAAAAGGCAAGAAAGTTTTTAAATAGTTTCGCACTTCCTTCGGATCAAGAGGAGGCTTACCGGACTCGGAATTGTTCAGCAAACAGTAGGCAATAAGCTGCTTATTTCCCTCCTGTTCCTTGGCAATCACGACACAATCATCGATTCCTGGATATGTTCTGACCTGACCTTCAACTTCACTCAGCTCGATCCGAAACCCGCGAATTTTCACTTGATAATCCATCCGTCCCACATACTCAATAGAGCCGTCCGAAAGCCACCTGCATAAATCTCCAGTTCTGTAGAGCTTGGCTTCCGGATTGAATGGGTTGTCTATGAACTTTTCAGCCGTAAGCTCTGGCTGGTTCCAATAGCCTCTGGCCAATCCGCTGCCCGAAATAAAAAGCTCTCCCGGAAGACCGACAGGCACAGGTCTAAGATGTTTGTCCAAAATGTAAATCTGGGTGTTTGCGATAGGTTTACCGATCGAAATAGGCTTATCTGCGTCGATCTTTTGAATTGTAGACCAAATTGTCGTTTCAGTCGGACCGAACATATTCCATGCGTCACAGCTGTTATGAACAAAATAAGATTTCAACGTTTCCGAAAGGGCTTCCCCTCCGCAGAGAACTTTCATGTTCTCTTCGTTCTTCCAGCCGGTTTGAAAGAGCAGGGTCCAAGTCACAGGAGTAGCTTGCATGATTGTCGGTTTTATTCTTTGAATTTCCCGCTTAAGTCTTTCGGCATCCTTTATGTTTTTGGAGCTGCAAATATAGCATTGAGCCCCCTTAATCAAAGGCAGATATAATTCCAGTCCCGCTATATCAAAGCAATACGTTGTCACCGCAAGTAGTTTGTCCTGCTCTGTTAAACCGGGCTGCTCTCCCATGGAAATAAGAAAGTTGGTCAACGCTTTATGTGAAATCATGACCCCCTTGGGTTTCCCTGTACTTCCAGAGGTATATATCACATATGCCAAATGGTGAGGTTGCACTTCCCGTTTGATTGTCTTTCTACCCTTCACATCACTTTTCAGATGATCCCAGTCTTTATCAAGGACAATACAGCTAACGTTGTTCCCTTCCAAGTGTGACACTTTCTCCAACAACCCCGATTGCGTAATAACCAGTGAAACATTGGAATCCTGAAGCATATACTCCAATCGGTCCTCCGGATATTCCGGATCGAGCGGCACGTAGGCTCCACCGGCCATCAGGATTCCTAACAGCCCAATCACCATATCTAAAGAACGTTCCATGCAAATCCCCACAAGAGTATCAGGAGTTACCCCATGTTTCTGCAAATATAAGGCCAGCAAAGTGCTCTTTTCTTTTAGTTCCCCATAGGTAAGCGATTCCTTTTCATATACAACTGCAATAGCTTCAGGTGTTTTTCTTGCCTGTTTTGCGAATAATTCAGGGAAGCACTTATCAGGATAACTTGTTCCGGTAGCATTCCAGTCATTAAGGATGATGTCCTTTTCCTCTGGTAAGAGTAATGAATGCTCCTCCAAGGGCCAAGCGGGATTCTCCATAAGTGCTTCCGCTAATTCTATATAACGCTCTGCCATCTGTATGATGGTTGAATGATCGAACAAATTGGAGCGATATTTAATATTTAATATCATTTCCTCTTCCTGCTCTTGCAGTTCCAATACCAACTCGTATTCGCCTTCCTGGTGAATTTCTTCAACCAATTCGACGAAAAAGATATCTTTATATGGCTTGCAAAGCTGCTGAAAGCTTGAAGTTGGAAGGAAGTTTTGATAAGAAAAGGCTGCTTGGAAAACAGGTGAGCTCGTCTGCTTCCGCGGCACATTCAATTCTCGGACCAGAGCCGGAAAAGGATACGAGGCATGATCCATTCCATCGACTACTGTCAGCTGCAATTTTTTCATGAAATCCAGGAATGTCTCTGTTTCCGATATCTGACTCCGGATTGGAAGCATATTGACAAAATAGCCGATTAAATTATCAAAACGCTGCTCCGGGCGCACCATAACTGGCATTCCAACAATGATATCTTCCTGTCCCGAATACTGGTTAAGCAATACCGTATACATACCTAACAAGACTGTAGACAAGCTCGTATATTGCGCTTGGGCAAAAGACTTTACCCGTTTGACCCATTTAAGCGGAAGCGGCTTGGAATATGTTTGTGCTTCCATGCTTTGAGCCGGAAAAACAGAGCGGTCATATGGCAGCTCCAGGGTCGGTAAAGCACCTGACAGCTGTTGTGTCCAGTAGGAACGATACTTCTCCCCTTCTGCACTCGCTAACATCGTTTGCTCCCATTTAACAAAATCGCCGTAGCTCGCTGCGGGTGGAAACACTGTCGATGTCTTTCCCTGTACCACGTTTTTATAGGCATCTAAAAAGCTTTGTGTAAACATGCCGAAAGAACTTCCATCAAAAATAATATGGTGGATGACAACCAGTATGAAATGTTCCTGTTCAGATCTGGACATAACATAAATACGCATCAAAGGATCCTGTTCCAGCACGAATGGTTGCTTCGCTTTATCCCTAATAAATGGAATAATCTCATCTGCTTCCAAGGCTGAAATATCCTCCACTTGCACATGAAGCGGCTGCGTGGGCTGCAGCTTTTGATAAGGTATCCCATTTTCCTCTTCAATCACACTTTTTAAAATAGGATACTGTTCTAAAACGATGTGAAAAGCCCGTTTAATGCTCTCAATCTCAATCTTCGTATTAAACCGGAGGCATATTGGTATATTGTAAGCATTCATCTCAGGGGACATTTTATGTAATAGCCACAACCCTTTCTGAACTTCAGAAAGCGGATTCCTTCGGAAACTGAGCGAATTTTTCTCAGTATTGACCTGTACAGTGGATTTATCTTCTTCCACCTTTTGGGCTAAATATGCCGATAATAGTTGAATCGTCGGGTTCTCTAAAATTTCTCTTGCTTTGACCTTGATCGGATAGGACTTCTCAAGGCCGCGTATAAGCTTCATGACAAGAATAGAATCGATGCCATAACCATGAAGATTTGTATTCAAATTCATTTCCTCGTGCTTGAGATTCAGTTCCCAACACAAAAATTGCACTATATACTCCTGAATCTTCGATTGAACCAATGAAACGGCATTTATGGTACTGTCATGGTTTTCTGCGGCGGTTTCTTCCATATTCGAATGTGATAGTGAGAACGCACTCCGATATTGATAAAGTGCTTGAAGCTCTTGTTTGATATAAGCATTGCGGCAGATCTTTCTTTGGATTTTCCCACTTCCCGTTTTGGGTATACTTCCCTTAAGCAGCAAATAGATATCGTAAATTTCAAGTTGATGCGTATTGGATACGGCATTCAGTATGTTTTCGACCAGACGTTTATATTCCTGCTCATGAAGGGGCGCTTCAATTTCCTGTACGACGATTACTTTTTCCTGACCATTGATTTCAGAGGAAAATACAGCGATGGGCAAGGTCAACTCTGGCATATTTTTTTGGATGGTCCATTCAATATCGACGGGATGATGGTTTTTGCCGCGAATAATGATGACTTCCTTCTCTCTACCGATGACATAGATATGATTATCCGCAATAAAGCCAAGGTCCCCGGAACGAAAAAAGCCGCCTTCTTTTGTATCTGAAAGGGCTACCTCAAAAGTGCTATTCGTTTCTTCCTTCCTGTTTAAATATCCCTCTGCCATCCGTGCGGATTTAATCCAAATCTCGCCGACTTCCTCCGGTAAGCATTGTGTATGCCTTTCAGGATGAACAATTCGTATTTGCGTCGGATCTTCAATCTCCCCACAGCTCACTACGGACTTCGATTTATTCTTTTCATCCGTGTATTGGACTCTTCGTTGCTCCAAGCTAGGGATATCCAAGTTAAGGAATCTCATCGACTGACCTGGTTTTATACTGGCGACAGGGCACAGCTCCGATAAGCCAAGGAGGGGACAAAATATATCCTCTTGTAGCCCTAATTCCCGGAATTTATGGATGAAGTTCTCGTAAGTTTCCTTCCGGATGGGCTCACCTGCACATATAATCGCTTGGAGATGGCGAAGTGAATATTGCTTAATTGAAGCTATGTCCAGTGTGGAGCAGCAATAATCGAACGCAAAATTTGGCGCTGCCGTATGGGTAGCCTGATACTTGTCAATCATATGAATCCAATTTTCCGGATTTTTAGCGAAGCTTTCTGGCGGGAGAATAATGCTCGACGCCCCGTTTAAAAGTGGGACTAAAATATTGTTATGCAGTCCAAAAGCATGAAATTGCGGCGTCCAGGAAACGACACGACTATTCCGGTCAATTCTCCATTGCTCGGCCTTGGCCTGATTCATCACACAGCTGTGACTGAGGATTACGCCTTTTGGCAAGGATGTCGAGCCCGATGTATACATCAAAAGAGCAGTATCCTGCGGCGCTGGCATTCTCATCTCTATCTCAACGTCAACGGTGTCTTCTTGAAAGATTTCATCAATATTCAGGATACGGATTGAATTAAACTCCCTCCGTGTTTGGAGAAATGCTTTGAAGTCCGTATTGGTTATGATACATACGGCTTGGGAATCCCTATAGATAGGCATCATCTTCTCAAAGATTTTTTCATCCGGCTCCGAATCTGTAATAGGTGTAGGTATGGCCACGATATTTGCATAAAAACATGCCAGCATGCTGCTGATATATTCCAGACCCTGAGGAAATACAAGAAGTGCCCGTTCCTGCTCAGCCAGTTCTTTCAATAGGATATTGCCCAAAGCCTGTATTTGATGTAGAAGCGTATTTCCGGAAAGAATTTGAGGACTCTGGCCTTCTTTCTCAAACGTAAATAACTCTTTTTCAGGAAATTTCCGGCAAGTTTCAATAAAAGAAGCGATCGGAATATCAAGGTTCCATGTTTGGTCATGTTTTCGCATCATTCTCCACCAACTCCTCAAAACACAAAGTTTATATAACATGAGCTAAAGGCTTATCACCCTGTCCATTTTGAGCTATTATTCACGTTTGAAGCATTGCCAGGAGTTGCCTGCTAAAATATATCAAAGAAAAAACGAGTGATGAGGAAGGCTATATGCCTCTTTCACACTCGTTGCTGGTTCGCATGAACAACCGCAAAGGCGTTCAACGAATCTCTATTTGGTTATTTTCCAAACAAGTTGATAATTCGTTCTTTAACCTCTGCTTGATGAAAGGTCTTCTCATGCATGATAAGCTCTTGTTCTACGATTTTGGGAAGCTGTTCCCGGAGTGGAGCAACCAAATGATCCTTTAGCGTGATTAAAGAAAATCTGGGTTTCTCGGCTAGCTGCCGGGCAAGATCCATTACATAGCCCATCACTTCTTTGCGGGGCAGGGTCGGAAATGGAACTCCCCGTTTTTCCAGTTCAACACCTCGATAATTGCCCCCATTTAACAATAACTCTTCTCCCAAGCTGAACCCTAGTTTTTTAGGAATAATATACGTGGCACCCATTCCCGGTGTGAATCCGTATCTCATAAAATTAGTCGTGTACACACTTTCCCTGCTTAGGACTACAAAGTCAGAAAATAGCCCCATTACAAAGCCTCCGCCCACCGCATGTCCCTGCATAGCAGCTATCACTGGAACTTTACAGCCCAATGCAAGTGAGTAAATATTTTCATCGGTAAACTTCGAGATTCCTTCATGTAAAGCCAACAGTCCCTCTTGCGTCCCACCCGTGGCAAAGTAATTATCGTATCCTGTTAGAATTACGACTTTGCAGGTTGAATCTTCTTGGATCGTCTTGAACGCTTGTCTTAGTCCATGGGTCATTTCAAGCGTAAATGTATTTTTATGAACTCTATCTTGCATTTTCACTTGAATAATACCTCGTTCGATTTCAAGTAATTCAACCACGGATTGTGACATTATGATCTTCTTCCCTCCTACATCCCCATCTTGTGGCGTAGACCATCAGTCCATCCACGGAAATTGCCCCGTTTCAACGTATCGGAAAATGCCCTTAAGATTTTGAGCGTCTGAAAACACCTCTTGATTGGACGCCAACGCTAGTGGTTTACACTGACGCAAATCGTTGAGTTCATCCATAAAGCGCTTGTAGCGTAAAATCCCATGCTTGCTCAATCGTCTGAGGCGTAATAAATGCTTGCGTAGCACCATCTCACTCTGAGCATCGTACGCATCAACCAACCCCCATACATGGGCCTGTTGAACCGAAACGAGCTGCGTCATTAGTGTTAAATAATGCGCTTTTTGGAATCCAATCCTGCGGACTAAAAATGGTAGAACGCAAGCAGGGAAAAGTCCAAATAGCAATTCTGACAAGCTGAACTGTGCCGTCTCGTCGGCTATCACAATATCGCTGGCAGCAATAAATCCGACGCCACCAGCGTTTGCTTTTCCTCGCACATGAGAAATCGTGATATAGGGCCCAGTTGCTAATTTTAACCACAGATCATACATAGGCTCTGGACTCATTGCATGTTCTTGTCCACTTTCCACTTTTTCACGCATTCCCTCAAAATCCGCGCCAAAACAGAACACCTCCGGCAAACCTTCCAAAACTACGATCGTAACTGACTCCTCACACAGTGCAAGTACATGCAAGCACTCCTCGATGAGGGTATTATTAATCGTATTATTTGCCTCCGGTCGGTAAAAGCGAATATAACAAATCGATTCTTGAAACCGAACCTGAATCGTTTGATAACTCATGATTCCCACCTGTATTTACGGTGGAATTCATAGATTTCTTCCAAATACAACCGCTGTCTCCCTTTCCCGGAAGCTATCACCCCCGGAATCAATTGAAAATCCAGCTTGGCGTTGCGGGTTCCAAACCGTACAGCGCCACTGCCTTTTAGCAGGGATTCATATTCATCCATAGTTAACTGATAGCGATCATTCAAATTACGCTCAATTTCAAAACGCCGCAGATGTTCCTGGCTTTGCGGCATAACAACCCCGCTATAAAATTCAGAGCAGCAGCCTGACCCGTAGGAAAAACAGCCGATTCGCTTTGGAGCATCGAATGTACCCTGATCAATCGTACCTGCCAAGGAGAGGTACAAAGTCGCCCCCATAATATTACCGACTCGTTGGCAATACGCCAATCCGGGCTTAACACGTTGTAAATAATCTGCCTCAATCTCATTTGGTTTGGATTGAGTCAACCTTCGCATCATCGTGCGATGCGCTCCTTTTACCATTCCGCCAAAAGGAGTATGAAAGGCAAGATACTGAAAGGTATCTTTATAATCCACTCCTTGCACCCGTTTTTGGTATTCCAAAAACGCTTGCTCGCAACAGTCCAGATAGGACATTAAAGACAAATCTGCATCCCCAGCCTCGCTATCTGGAATCGGCCGGCAAGTATCCATCACCTCATAGCCGTAATATCCATTAGCGCCTGCATCAATTTGAAAAACATGAGGATTTTCACTAATGAGCATTGCCACGGCCCCTGCGCCTCCACTTGGCTCAGCATAAGACCAATCCTCACTCAAGACATCCCCGCCTTCAGCAGCAATAAATCGTGAAATATCACTGGCAATTACAAGCGCTTTTGCTCCTGGCGAGACCTGAGAAAGAATAAAATTCACCGCCATTTGGAGTCCAGCAGTACCGGAATAGCAGGCTTGCTTGAGCTCGAATAATCTGCAATTCCGATTCAACCCCAAATAGTGGTGAATATATGTACTGATTGATTTCCCAAAATCAATACCTGATTCCGTACAGGTGATAAGCATTTCGATTCGGTTTTTTTCCGCTTCTGAAAGAGCGTCCACCAGCGGTTTTGCCGCATTTACTCCAAAGGTAACTGGATCTTCGTAAGGTAGGGCAACCGCCTTTTCTTTCATTAATAAATTTTCGAACCTTGCAGGATCCAATTGCCTGTGTTGGGCTAATTGCATAACATCCAGATAGGCAGAGCCACCAAAAACGTTCATTGCCTCAATTCCCACGACAACCATAATCGTCCCCCTCTCTCAAATACGCGACTCACATTTTTGCATACAAATGGCAGTATTGATTCCACCAAAGCCCATGCTCAGATTCATAGTATTGTGAATAATTGCTGGTACGGACTCATTCTTCACCCAATTGCAGTCCAATTGGATAGGCTCCTCCAAATTACGGGTAGGGTGAAGTCTCGACTCCGACATTTGTAAAAGAGTAGCAATAATTTCAACAGTTCCTGCCGCGCTCAAGCCGTGACCGATAATGGATTTAGTTGCATTGATATAGGCATGTGACAATTTACAATCCTGTAATGCCTTTATTTCTATCTCGTCTCCAACGACCGAGCCTGTCCCATGGGGATTAATATAATCAATCTCTTCCGGTAGCAGCTTTGCTTTCTCCAAAGCTCTTCTAATCACTCGGGCTTCGCCTTCGTAGGAGGGATTGGGATTCCGGTTTCGATCCATTCCCATATCCCATCCTGCAAGTTTGGCATAAGGTTTCTCCCGAAGCCTCACGGCAGAATCGGCCCGTTCTATGACTACAACCCCGCAAGATTCCCCATAGATGAACCCGTCCCGCGACTGATCAAATGGTCGACACGCCATTGCAGGTTCATCGGCATATCGGTCGCTTCCCATCGCTCCCAAGGATCGCAATGCCTGGCATTCCATATACGAAATATCCATCAATGCCCCCATTGCAATGCAAACATCAACACGATCTGCTTGAATTGCCTCAATTGCTTGAATGATTGCGACTTGTCCACTCGCGGATGCACCACCGACGGTATAAGCTAACCCCTGAATACCGAACTGTTCGGTACATAGTCCGCACAAATCAGTATCCATAAAGGAAACCCCATAGGTCGGCGGTACAAAGCACATTTTGTCCCGATAGGCCTCATAAGTCTGAAATAGCTCCCGTTGCTGAAAATTGGAGCCTCCAACCACCAGTCCAATACGGCTAGGATCAACGTTATCCAATTGAGCATCATCCCAGGCTTCTTGAAGGGTTACCATGGCCACCTGCCCCGAAAATGATGCTGTACGTAACATTCGTTTGGATAATGCATTCGGATAAGACAAGGGTGGCAGCTCCGCACCTATAATTGAAGCTTCGCCTCTTCTGCCAGGGCGTTGCATGACGCCAAATGCATGCTGCCCTTTGAACAACGCTGAGGCAAAAGCAGCCTTCCCCTGCCCAATCGCCGAAGTCACGCCAATCCCCGTAACGACTAACTCAGGTTTTTCATAATTTTTCATAATTTCGCATAAAGTGCATCTGTCAATTCCCCTATATTTTTCACGCCAGACAATTCGACGCGCGGAATATTAAGAGATAATGTTTCCATCGTCTTGTTTACAATTTCAGCCCGATCTACTGAATCTGCACCCAAATCCACCAATCGATCTCCATACTCGAACGTGTGATCTTGTAATTCGGGAAGCACTTCACGAATACAACGTTTAACGATATCGAATACTTCTTCCTTATGCATGGGTATCCTCCTAAAAAATAAATGATTTAAAACTCAACAAACCTGGTGTTCAGTAAACATGATCTACAAACGGATTTCGATGAAAACTTGCATTGAATTTTTCATAAAGCCGAGAAGTATTCATACTCCATTCCGTCTTCCTCGGTGCTACAATCGTGCAGATATAGTCACCTAACTGGTAAGACTGGGCAGCATATTGTGGAAAATGTGAAAATGTACTTTGGAAGCATCCATCCACAAACCTGGTCTCATTCATTTCAAGTACATGCAGCGATGTTGTAAAACCTGTTCGCAATATTTTCGACAGGGCCTCCTTCACTGTCCAAAAAACCGTCAATAAAGCTGAGTACTCCCCTACTCCCCGCACGACAGAGATTCTTCCTTTTTCTTCCGCCGTCAGTTGGCTTTCAATTGTCTTATTTCGCTTAGAATCAATCCTCTCAATATCAATGCCCATGGGATGTGCTTCGGGAAAAACAACAGCCGCTCCGATATAGTCGCAGTGGGCAATGCTCACCTGATAGCTGTGGACACCATTGATTCGAAGCATGGGCTGGCCGAAGACACCTGACTCCACACTTACGTTGCGCAGGTCTGGCTCGCTTAACAGCACCGAAACTGCTTGTTTGGCACTTAGCCTGCCAAGCACAAAGTTGGATTTCCGCCGATGGAATACCAAACTCTCGAAGTAACTACACTCATCCGAATGAAAGACTTCTCGATCAAGGGGAGCGTCTGCGTTATAATCTGCATGGACAAAACTGACGGCCGCCTTCATCACGGCATCTTCCCGCTTCAACATTAGTTGTTCTGCATACGAGGCTACGCATATCCCCCCTAGTAAACTACTAACTTAGCAGTCCAAATCAAAAAAGGCCTTCAAATCCCTTAAGGGTTCTGAAAGCTTCCTCATGGAGTATGAACTCGTCACGAGTTCTCCACTTTAAACCTTACTTATAATTTCCAAAGCTACTCTCACTAACCTGATATCACCCATAAATTCTAACTGAATGACCGCTTGTCGTTTATGTCTATCTATTTTCTTAACTATACTCCCCCTTCCTTTAAGTGGGCCATCTAGGATACATATATTGTCTCCTTCAATAATTCCAGTTGATGATTCTATACAATAGCTATCATTGCATAGACTTTCTAACATTTGTTTCTCCGAATCTCTCATTGAAGCTTCAAACTTCGAGTATCTCAATAAACGAATGATATCACTAGAAGTGCAAATCATTGAATTTGTACTGGTTACGAACTGCAAGTCAGGTAAATTCGACTCAATAAATACATAGCTTGGGAACAAAGGAGCCCATTCTTTCTTTACTATTCCTGCTACTTTAAAGAGTCTTTCTTGGAGTGGTATAAAGGGTTTGTAGACTTCAGAATCCAACCACTCATTAATAAGCTGCTTGACCTGTTCTTCCCTACCCGTTCGCACAAAAAACACGTACCAGCTCACTTAACTCATCTCCTATAAAAACGTACTGCCAAATCATCTCCTATAATGTCTACTACTACCCATATACATAGCTTCGCCCTTTCACTTATCCTACTTGATAAGCTACAATCTCTCACGATATATCCCTCTTTGATGGTTAACGTGACCCGCCAGCGATTAACCACAGAAAAGTTCCTTTATTTTTCATATAATCATATAATTGGAATAATGTTTTTCCATTATAATCCTCTACTCAAACCCTGTCAATTCACAGTTGATTGGAAACGGCCAAGTTCATAATTGGATTCGCAAACCTTTCTGAAAATGCTAAATTTGAAGTCATTATTATCTTTCGAATACAGCCTCAACGTTTCTGGCGGCTTATAAAAGAACTGATCCGAGTGTTTTACTCTAGTTAACTTGAGCATCTGGGGCACAGACAAATGATAGATCGTTATGTATTATTTTTTATATTCAAGATTTTCTCTCACCATTAGAACTGGGCCACAATACAGACTCATTTGAAATCGAACAGGCCCTTTTGGTTCGGACGCATTCTAAATTTAATAAAAGATTCCTTACTCGTAAATTGAAAATAAATATTTTCATCCATGAGGTGATTGAGTGTAAAACCAGGCGCTTTACCAAATGAATGAGCAGGATAAATTTGAATAAAGTCATCAATTTCTCGCTTTATTTTTTGAACACTATTATATAATTCTATTGGATTTCCTCCATTTGGGTCACAAAAGCCACAACCTTCAATGAATATTGTATCCCCAGTAAATAAGCGATCTGATAAAAGATAGCATACACTTCCCGCGGTATGTCCGGGAGTCAAAAGACTTTTGATTTCTGTTTCACCGACCTGGATTGAATCCTTGTCTTTAATTGAATGTAAATTTCTACATCTAAAATGATAAAAATCGATTTCGTTTGTTGACATGAATACCTGCGGGTTATATTTTTCCAGGAGTGGATTTACCAAATTAATATGATCCCAATGTGAGTGAGTTAATAGTATCGCTTTGAGATCGCCATTCAAATGTTGAAGATAGGACTCTACCTTTAATAAATCCCATGATGGGTCAACAATAGCTATGTCTCTTGTTTTCTCATCCATTACAAAATATACATAATTGATGAAATTCATAAAACAGACTCTTAACTGTTCCATATGAAAAGTCAGATTCATATCAGCTTCACCGAACCACCTTCCCAATGGTTAATTAAAAACAATAACATTCTGATTTAAGGTTTTGGGCCCCTTCATTTTTTAGAAATACTTACTATTTAATTATAAAGGCCTAATTTCATTGTCCTATGATTATAACAATTGATGCAATAGAAAGGCTCCAACTCTCTGTTACAAGATCGCTTAATTTTTCCAAAACAAAAAACGCCTCTCCGTATGTTAACGGTGAGACGTTTTTGTTGGTTCTGTGTACCTGTTACGGAGTATTCCGCAGGTACACAGAACCTCGCGTTATTTTCGTTCATTTAACTTTGATGTGTCCGTTATAAATCAAAAATGCCGAGGACCGGGATCGAACCGGTACGGTAGTCACCTACCGCAGGATTTTAAGTCCCTTACGAATAGTTAGCGGTTAAAAACCGCGCTGTATCAACGTTTTACACCGATTATATACGTTAAATTGACGACAAGTACCCGAGGACCTCACCGTTCATTTATGCGTGATGTGATTGCGTAGGCTCCCGCTCCTGTGCGGTTGCTACCGTTATATTATACGGTAAATATTTCCGGTATACAAGCATCTCATAAACGAAGAAAAAGCGCCCGCCCACGAATCATAACCGTAGACGAGCGCTTTATAATTCTCGGAAGTTTATTTTGATACGCCGATTTCTCACGCACCAGATTCCGGGCCGTCGCGCAGGGGCCTTGGGGGTACGGCCCTCGCAATCTCCGAGCAAAAAGACGCTTATTCATTCGCTTTTGATAGCGTAAATAAGCGTTAATTTCGATCGGACACACGCAGCGATACGTGCCACCCGGCCGCCTTTTATGCAGCGGATATTCACATACATGTTCACAAAACACATATTATGCGAATATGTCTGCGCTCGGAAGCCGCGCTGTTATGCGGTTGATGCCGCGTTGCATAAACGCATCGTATTCACTGTATATACATTACCAGCGTATAATCCGTACGAATCCCGTAGCTACGCGGCTTTACGCGTTATCCGCCCATCTACCCGCTGGTAACGTATGCAGTGAAATACGCTGGTTCTCACGTCCGTTATACACTGCGTATGCAGCCGGAGTGTGTAGCGTAAATCCGCTATGTATCCGACTCATCCAAAAAAATTCCGAAGGGGGCACGCGTCAGGAGCTTCGTGTAGGAAAATTCGCTATAAAGTACACTTTTGGGACACGATAAATAGCCACTAAAGCCCTATATACCGCTGATATAACGCCATTTCACCCGATTTCGCATACGGTATGAGTCCGAACCGACTCGCGGCTTAAATAAGGCCGAACATTCGGCATCTCTCCGTGATTTCATCCGCTGAAAGCGCGAGCCAATCTACCGCACTCCTATGTCGTCGACGTATTGCGGATATGAACCCTCGGTGTACCCTCTCGTACTCTTTATTAAAGTCTTCGCGCTGTCGCCAACGGTACAATGTCCGCCTATCAACTCCGCATAGAGACGCGATTTCATCCATCGTGTCATGTACGCCCTTGCGCGCCAGCATTTCGATTGCAAGCCTATGACGCTCATCCAACGGCGGCTGTGCCCGTCTTTTGCGCTTCTTATTCGTCATTGTAACGCAACTCCTTCCGTATGTAAAAAGAGCACAATAAAAAGGACGGCAAAGATACCGTCCTTGAGTGCTGCATTTAACGTTTGTTCTTTCAATTATTCGTCCTCTTCTTGATGCTTAAATTCGAGCGTCTGTGTTGTCGGATTAACCCAATAGGATACCGCTTGCTCGAACTCTTGTTTATGCTGCTGATATTCGAGTTGAATAACGCCTATTTTATCATTATCATAATCACACAACTGCGGATAAAAAGCCACATCATCTTCGACACTTGTTTCCGCTACGTCGCCAGCCGATTCCGGTGTTACAAAAACTACTTTGCCCGATACCTTGTCCCAAAACACTCTTGACCCAATTTCATCCATCTTTACCCCTCCATATTTTTATTCGTATGCGAACCATTCGAAAGCTTCGATTACCGCTGTAGAGGTCGATCCGGCATAGTCATTAATCCGGCTACTTCCAACCAAACACGTAAACCCTCCAGACTGTTGCGTGAGACTACTTAGGGTAAGACGGTTGTTAAATCTGCCATACATAGATATATCCCCTGTTTGCGGAATAGAGGCAGTAGCAAACCCTTCTATATACAGGACATTGCTAGTATCTTTTAACCTCACGCGGATAAACACTCTTGTTGGAGAAAAGGACATGTTGTTCACTCCTACGGTCATTGTAGCCCCACTACTAAAGTTAGGAGCTGTTGCCGATTGGCCGTTAAACGTGCCTTGTGCCCATCTTTTTACGGGTAGATTCGTTATTGCTGCGGCTAATTCCGCGTGAGTGTTGCTGGCTGAGACATTACCACCTTTTCCGTTAATAGCGCCAGCAACGACACCTTTTCCATCAACGGATAATTGCTTTAAATTATTAAAATCGGACAATCCGAGAAGCCTTTGCCACGGTTGCCAAGAAGCAAATCCAGATCCGCTATTGTAAGCTGATCGTACCCATACCTCCATTTGACCGTGTGACCTATATGTCTGGCTCAACGCGCCACTCCCGGCTGTCATAACCTCCAGTACACCGTAAGTATATGCGCTCCCTTGGTCCGCGTTTTTAGGATAATTAATAAACGTTGACCAATCTGTAGCGTTGACCAAGTAAATGCCGTTTGCAGTTGCGCTATTAAAATCGGTAGGAACCGCTCCCCGAACGACTATTCCGCTATTCCACAAAGCTCGTTCCGCGGCTGTGGTGTGTTTGACGGAATCCGCAGCATGCGTAGTAAGCGCCTTGGCTGTCGGCGCCAACGTTTCAGATGTACTATTCGTGGCATTCGTGAGCTGTACGATACCTTTTTGCGCCGTACTCGCATCAACCGGGTCCTTTACGTTAAGTTGATCCGCGGGCACCTTTCCGTCCGCGCCTAGTACGGCGAGCCCGCCTGCTACGCCTACTTTCGTGTCTATAGCACGCCAATTTGCGTCCAGGTATTTCTCTAAGTCAAAATACGTTGTTGTTGGCGATGTACGATCAATTAGATTTAATCCGAGATTTGGTGTCTTCATAAGTTTTCTCCCTCCGTAAGTAAAAGAGCGAGCCGCAGCCCGCCCGCCATTACATCGCTAATCTACGCGCCAGCATACCGGCGAACCTTTCAACGTCCATATCGCTATTAATCGTTACGTTCTGTATGATGATTGATGGAGTGTTACCGCCTTTGCCACGTTGTTGATCGCGCCATTCGGACGCCTCGTGCTTTGTGAGTACCGCCTCATCACGGTGAAGTGTAGCGGGATAACCGTTCATAGGTACCCGGTCGAGACCGCCTGCGTGCTTATTGCCGAGCTTATTCCGACGTTCAGCGTTATGTGCCGCTAACTGATCGTCCGGAACACCGCCCATCCACGTAGGTAAGTGCTTATTCGTCCAGTCAAAGACCCCGTTGACAGCGTCACTTGATCCGAGAGACTTTGCTCCCTGGCCAATGTAGACGTTAGATGCACCACCGCCTGCGCCTATTGCAGCCCCTGCGAGCGCACCGCCAGGACCAAACACACCACCAACTATCGCACCGCCACCGCCATTAAGTACTGCACTAGCGATAGGGTCGTTAGCAATCGCTTTTTGTATCCCGTCAATTAATCCAGAACCAAGTTTTAACCCGACACTCACAAACGTTGGTACGGCTGATTCGAGAGACGAGGCCATGAACTGGACAACCTGTGCCGTTAAGTTCTCTACAGCTACTCGTCCTCCACCATTCCACCAACGAGCAAATGCCTTTTCTATCTTTTCGAAGGCGAACGCTACTTTACTTTTAATGTCTGGAAGCTTCGTAAACTCAGGGTTATTGATAAAGTTATCCTTGAGGAACGTCTTAGCGGTATTGACCGTACGCTCTACCGCTGCGGTAATCTGCGGCGTATACTTAACGACGAAGTCTGCGGCAGCTTGCGCGAGCTTCTTCAGGATCGGCATCGTAGGAAGCAGCGCGGATATTTGCAACGTTTCGATTGCGCCCTGGAACTGCTCGACGGCACCCGCTGCACTGTCCATCTTCTTAGTTGCGACCTGGAGCGCGGTTACATTCGCCATCTCCTGCTGAAACTTCTTAACGCCGGCCGCGCCCTCTTTGAAGAGGATGTTACCCGCGCGAATCGCATCCGACCCGAAGATTTGATGCAAATAGTATTGACGCTGCTCATTCGTAAGCTTACCGAATCGATTCTTCAGCAAGTCCGCTACTTGCGCTAGGTCTTTAATCTCGCCCTTATTATCGTAGAAAGCGGAATGGATGAGATTACTCGCAGTCAGGAACTTCTTCGTTTCCTTCGCGGCCTTAGACGTACCCACCTTGAGCCCCGTCTGCGCTGCGACATACTTCTCGATGTCCTTCGTAACTGCCTGTACGGAGGTTCCCGTTGATTTAATGCCCTTCTTGCTCATAAACGCGAGAGCATCCGTTGTGTTAACGGTCAAGAGATTGAAGTCTTCGAACATGCCGTACGCCTTGTCCGTTGCTGGAACCAAGTTGGACAGGAACGTCTTCAGCGACGTACCTGCGTCCGCGCCCTTTAACCCGTTATTCGCGAACAAACCTAGCGCTGTATTCGCATCCTTAAACGACATCCCTACGCCGTCTGCAACGGAACCAACCGCAGCCAAGGAATAACGCAAATCGTGTACGTCCGTAGCCGATGCGTTCGCAGTCCCGGCGAGAATATCAGCCGCTTGAGCTGCGGTTAAACCGTCTTTTTTGAACGAGTTGAGCGCCGTAGACATGACTTCCGCAGCCTCCGCGAGACCGAGACCGCCTGCTGTTGCGAGGTTGAGCGCTGCGTTCAGACCGCCCGCTTGGACCTGCGCGGTGGACATGCCCGCTTTCAAAAGCTCCTCGATTCCCTGTGCGGCCTCAAGCGCGCTATATTTCGTTAACGCCCCTTGTTCGAGCGCGAGTTGCTGCATGGCTTTCGTCTGCGCGTCCGTTGCGCCTGTCAGCGCCTGAATCGTAGACATTTGCGACTCAAAATCCATCGCCTTCTTAACGGAGTCCGCCGCAAAGGATACTCCGGTTACCGCCACGCCGAGTCCTGTCGCCGCTACACCGAACTTCGTTATGCTGCTAAAAGCCTTGCGCATGGGACGGCTCATATCGTCGACTAGGCGTAAGTGTCCTATCAGATCGAATGAAATTTAGATCGCCGTCCTTTCGATCGCACGCACCAGGAGTCCCAACGCCTTGTAAACGGCCATGGCCGGTCCTACTATGCCTTTTCCAGTCCGGACGGCTTCGTCTACGTCGTCGATCGCGGGAAGTAGCTTTTTCATACGGAATCCCATTGCTTGTACACGCGCCATGTCTGAAGCTTCAAACTTTGCGGCCACTTCGTTCCATATCGCTGCCTGCTCAGGAAAACTATCTGCGAAATCATACGAACCGGGACGCTTGTGCGTTAAGACCGATTCAATCAATCGAATTACGGGCGTTACGCGCTCCATATCTGCGAGAACGCTGTCCGGTAGTTTAGACTTGTTCATACGTGTTCCCCCTTTTGGATATAACAAAAAAGAGGCCCGAAGGACCTCCGTGTTATCGCTATTTACCTACGCGGTCAGCCCTTTGATACGGGCGTGCGCCTTCTCTTGCTGGAACTCCAGTGTATACTCTCCGACGATGATACCGGACTGATAATCGCCTTTGACGCCGAGGTACGTGTGACCGAAGGAGCGATCGCCAAGCGGACGAATCTTAATCCGATTCGCGTCAATAAACAGAATCTCGTCCGGCTTCAGATTATCGTTAAGCACGACTTGAAACGTACCGAAGTCGTTAACGATGTGGTCGACCTTCTGCCCGCGACTATTCTCCGCTTGTGTCAAACGGATTTGCGTAAATGCCATGTCGCTAATTGCGCGCTTCTGCACGGCAGGAACAACGAACGTATAGCCAGCGCTTCCTGTCGCAAAGCCACCCGCACTATAGACTTTTTGCACCACGTCATCGAGGAGCTTTTTCGTAACTGGCCCGCCGGCGGTCGTTACGTTGGTCTCGATGAAGCTACGGATGCCGCGCATTGTGCGTTTATTGCCGTTGTCCGACTTTCTACCGCCGATAATCGCCTTTTCCAACTGGAGCGCGAGTTCAAGTTGCTTCTTCGCTTTCTCGTAATAGTATAAACCTGACGCCCCGATTCCGTACTGTGCCACCGCTTCCGCAGACCCGGTAATGCTCACCGTATCCTCGAAAATTTGCGTCACGTTGTCAACCTTGAGACGTTCTTTAAAACGGGCTTCCCGTGCGTCTGCACCTTCCAGACCATCACCATACAACGACTCAATCGGAGAGTCCTTCGTAATTGCAGCGGCAGTTGTTCCGCTGTAGCCGCGAACGACCGTAATCTTATTCGCTGTGGTATCGATGGCCTGCACCAATACGAGTTCATCGCCAATTTCCGCAATGGTGCGCGGTCGGAACGGCTCGGTGCTGGCGACCTTAATTTCCGTTGCATCCACAGCAGTAGCGGCAGTCACCGTCGTACGTGTTGCGAACATGGCATCCTCGTACCATGCGTGTGTGATCGATGTGACTGGCTGGCTGAATCCGAGTAAATTCAGCATCGGCGTTTGTGTTGGGTTAAGCAGCAGAATTTCGTCGGATACAGATTCACGTTTACCTACCAAGTCAGTTGTATAAATTGTCATAATAAATTCCCCCTATTAATTTTGTAATTTAAGTTTACTTTTGAGTTCCATGTACTCAACCATGTCTTCTGGACGTCCGGTACGTTTAGCTTTTTCTGCTGCTGCCGCAAGTCGCTGTTCGCTCGTCTTTTCGACTCTCTCTTGATAGTTGAGACCGGACGGGCCCCCTATTGTATGCGACTTTTTAGGTTTAGCTGCTGCGGTAAACGTGGTCAGGATTTCATCAATCCCCTGCGCTTGCCCTGCGTCATCAAACGTTACAGCGGAAAGATTTACGATACCCGCCAGTGCGTCCGGATCGTCAATACCTGCTGCTCTTGCCTTCCGATAGAACGCGTTGCTTACACGTTGGCTGTGTAGCTCCGTTGTTAACGTTTCGAGGCGCTGTGTGAGCTCCGCGCGCTCATCTTCCCACGTTGGTTCTTGCGTTTGCTCCTCCGGAGTTCCCGGATTTGTTACGTCTTCCATGTATACCGCTCCTTTACCATTTAAATTTCATGTGCCTGAACCACGTAAAACCTCGCGGAGTCAGCCACCGCTTTACTGCTGGAGTAATCACCGGTCTCACCTCCTTCACGCTAATTCCTCTGTTACGGTAATTATTTCTAGTGCTCGATCGGCTGCCCCCAGCACGTTTGAATGAAGCCGAATGCTCTCGCCTACGAACAATCCTCGCGCAGCCACTTCGTCGAAGGCAGAAACTATTGCGCCCGCTCCGGCCTCGATAGGATCATCGTTATCCTCAGAAATAGGCTTACTACCTTGTAAAATCGGCCACCCAACGGATGAGTCAACGTAGACGAAGTCACGGCCAAAGTTCCGCTCATGCGCAATCGTCGGCAATCCCTTGCTCATTTCCTTTTCTCCTTCCGTCTGCGTCTCCGCTCGTCCTCGGCGATCCGGTCCGCATTGAGGCGTATGTATCGGCGGGACACTGAATCACCAAACGTAATCGTAATTCCGTCCGCATACGATATCACCGTATGGTACTGGTTAACTCCGTTGTTCAACATAGTTACGACCTCCTTGCTACTTGTGTACTCAAATACCGACATTGTACGGAATCATCACCGCGCCAGGCTTTACACCGCTTATCCGCTTTTGACATCGCGTGAAGCAATACGCAGCTTGAATCCGGCTTATAGTACGGACAATATGTAGCCGCATCCTCTCGATCACTCACTAGCTCACCTCCCGCTAAAACCGTGCATAACCGGTGCTCATTTCCGTGTTTTCGCTTGATTTCAGACGCGCAAAAATAAGCCGAGGGTCATAGTTCCTCCGCTTGTCTAATACGCTAATAACACGCTAATTCAACGTATAGTGTACTGCGCCGTCATGCGCTGATTTGGCAATTTAACAGGCGCTTGATCGACCGTTTCCGCGCTTCCGGTACACGATACTGAATCGCGATTAACTTGCCGAATCGGAAGTACTCAGCCATGACGTGAAAATCCGAATAGCTACGCTTGATCTTCGCCATGACGGTAACATCTTCTGTGTAAGCTGCGAGGTTGTCCGAGTCAATCCGCCATATCTTGTTACCCACGTAAGGCCCTCCTTTTGGGTACGACAAATAAGCCGCCTCGAAATTCGGGCCGCCTTGGTGATGCGTTTTTAATTGAAGAGAACTTTAATCGCTGCCAGCTTTTCCGCTGACCCTGCGAAGACAACTCGCGGATTAACTATAACCCGGCGCTTCCGTTTATCATGGACGTCGGGCACGAGCAGGAAAACGTTCTTGCCATTGAGCTTAACCGCGTCGAGTGCTTTGCGAAGTTTCTGCGCGTCCTTATACCCGAGTAATGCCGCGAGTCTCTCGACATCCATCGGTTGCAGCCGGTCTTCCTGCGTCTCTTCCGGATTAAAGCATACGATGTTAGTGTTGAAGTTGATAAACGGAAGCACCGCGTAGAGGATCGCTAATTGTTTGACTTCACGGCCTTTTCCGTAAGTCTCATACAAGCCGCGTACAGTATTGCGGAACATACAAATATAGCGGTACTCGGAAAGATCGTATGTGTTCTCTTTCTTGATCTCGCCGCGATAGAATATTGACGGGTTCATGTACAAGTCCCCGGTTTCCTCGTCCTCCGAGATGATTGATTCCGCGACCAGCTTCCTGTGTAGTTCGGAGTATCTAACACGGTGCATGCCGAGGAGATTGGCAAGGCCGGCGCGTTTAATGGGACGCCCGTTGTCGTGCTGGAGCCTGCCGCCGTCGTAGCTCGTATAGGTCCCGAGGAACATTACACGAGCATAATCGGATTGACTGAGCGACGGGAACCGCTCGATAAATGTTTCGCAGCCTTTAAAGAGCGCGAACACAAAACCGCCGTGCTCCTCCGCCCATTGGCCGAGTACCGTGACGTTGCGCGCCCCGCGTGCCTGCGCCTCAGTCGTCCGGATGACCGTGTCAATCGTAGAGGAAAGTCCGGCTTCTGCTAGTAGTTTATCCGCATGCTCCTGCGCTACGATCGCGGCCCCCTTCGTCTTTTGCGGTAGGTATTTCCAGACTCGATTGGCACGTGATCTTTTATCAGAATTGCTCATGTTACCCCTCCCAGATGAAAAATACCCTGCTTTTCAGTTACAAAATCGGCCAGATACCCTGCTTTTCAGTTACATGACTTTTTGGTGAGTAGAGGCTAAAAACCCACGTCTGGCGCGGCTTTCCTCCGTTTTTATCGACTTTTCGGAGATTCTATCCCTATAGTAAGTCTTATATTTTTTTTCTTCTTGGACGCGCAGAATACATGTGAACATACCATAACACCATGCTGCCGCCTCCCTTCGGTCGTTGCCTCACCGCACCCAAAAGATGGCACGGTGAAAATATATCTCTACCATAATCTTTCTCGCGTTTAGAATATGTACAGACGTCCCGGTAGGGGCGGATGTCCGCAGGAGCGTAGCGACGCGGAGGGTAAAGCGGATGAACACGACATATCTACCGTTGCAGCGTCTACTTTCCCGGTAGTAACGTATCCCGGTATATCTCGGTTAGGCGCGTTAATTTATCCGGCGTAAGTTGAAGTTCTCTTTCGAGCATATCCGCCCTGACTTTCGGTAGGTTACGGGCTCCGTTCTCGACGTAGGACACGAAACGCCCGCTCACGCCCATCAACGCGCCTAATTCTTCGTATGAGAGTCGATAGACTGCGCGGATAATACCGATGTTGCTTTCGTTAACGACCGCCATTGTAAACACCTCCCTTTGCGTTCTGATTCTTGAACTAGCTACGTAAATAAAAAGATCGCCGTCATGTCGTCAGGCAATCGACACGAGAGCGATTCTACTTCCTCATAACATGTAGATAACTAAATGGACAAAATATACGGTCTAAACGGAGGAATTTACGCGGTCCTCTCATACACGTATGTAACTGAGCAGGCAAAATGCAGGTATAGAACGTAAAAAACATGTTCAAATCTTCCTCATAACGTATAGCCACAAAATCACGAAAAATGTAGGGTAAAACGAAGGAAATTACGTTACGCAGTCCTCTCATATACGTTGGTAACTGAGCAGGTAAAAAACAACCATACTACTATCGTAGAAATAACGTAAGGGTGTGCTGGAGTGTACCCGCAACGTTCTACTTCCTCATAACGTATAGCCGCAAAACAACGTAAAAAACAACCTAAAACGGAGGAAATTACAGTGCCCTTTCATATACGCAGGTAACTAAGCTGCTAAAATATAGGTAAAAACAAAAGAATTTTCGTATATTTTCCGGCCTATACTATATAGGCGCTTTCTCCGCTTTGTTTATGTCACTATCTACTCAAAGTCAGCTAATTGCCGAAAAAACTTTCGCCAGGTATATAACCGTAGTCTTCATAGAATCCGTTATACCTATAAGTGTCAGTATCGAGATTGTGAATCTTCCTATTATATTCCCGCCGCTTACGGTCTGCGTCGTGCCTCATTTGGCAAACTGATTTAACGGTCCCATCTTCGTATTCATCAGAACGACGCTCATTAGCGGCATAGTTATACCGAGTATACGGGTGCCAGTGGCAGTAGGACATACGCCCGTTTCGCGACACGTCGTAAAAAGGACGGCCGCATTCCGGATGCGTGCACTCTTTAACTTTATGTAGTTTGAACTGAATATCTCGCCACGTAGCGCCGAAAGGCTTGCCCGCCTCGGTTATTAATGAGCGGAAGTATGACAATTCTTCACGCCTTGTCCCTTC
The DNA here is from genome assembly GCF_038002205.1 of Paenibacillus sp. FSL R7-0340. Classification (NCBI taxonomy): domain Bacteria; kingdom Bacillati; phylum Bacillota; class Bacilli; order Caryophanales; family Paenibacillaceae; genus Paenibacillus; species Paenibacillus sp. FSL R7-0340. The sequence goes on along the minus strand of NZ_JBBOBY010000001.1, from coordinate 2,291,953 downwards.
TAGGATTAAGCGAAACTCTTCCGTTCTCCAGCGATAGTCCTCAGCTTCAAAGTGCCGCAGGAGACGCATATATACTTCGATTTTTTGCCGATGCGTCAGTTTCACAGTTAACCCCCTCCTAATTAATATGTTTCCAGAATAGCCGCTTTCGAACATACAAGCGAGTCTTTCTAAAGAATTTTTAAGAAAAATGGAACCTACGTTCGTGTCCTGCGTATTAATCTGATATAACAAGCAGACGACCGGTGCCTGAACCGGATTTACCGGCCGATCGTCCGAGGATGAAAGATATATATGAACTACGCCTGCCTGACGGATATTGCCGTATCCGGACGTAGGAATTATCGAAGCCGGCCAAACCGCAGTACATGCGTTGGCGCGCAGTCTACGGGTGGCCGGGAATTTAAAGCAGCGACCTGTTAGCGCAGGCCGAGCGTCCGCATAGCGATCCCTCCGCCAGTTGGCGCTGACGGTACGGACATTTAGCCACCAATGTTGGCGCAATGGCAGCCGGATAATACACGCGCGTCTCCTCCCCATATTGGCGTTAGGTTCATCGGAGGTATTTTACGTCAATACCTCGCGTGCAATTAAAACGACCGCGTAGATAAACTTGAGAACCGCCACAATACGCTTGCGATTTTTACGTGATAATACGATGTTACGCGTAGTTGATAAACTGCTTACTGCGTTCAATCTGGACGCCCCCCTTCCCGACAATGAATCCGAGTTCCTTCATAACGTCCATTGATAGCGTTAAACTACCGAGCGGCGACCGTTGATTGACTCCGGTTATCCGCCAGAATGCCCGCGCCTGTATGACGAGCTCCTGACGTGTGCCGACGTACCGAACTATGTAGTTGCCCGTGATCGGATCGAGTACGTAGCGAACTTGAGCCGGAGTAACTAGCGGACGGACAACACGGAAGACTTCCCGTTTCATTTCTGCGTCCAATTCAAAACCCAGTTCAACGAGTTGTGCCGGAGTAGCTTCGACAATGTCACCGTAGAGATACGGATTAGCTTGCGGTATAATAGTGAAGAATAATTCCGATGTAACGCGGAGTTCTTGACGTTTGCGGCCGCTTCCGACCGTGATTATAATGAGGTTGTCGCGACGATTACGGATGAAACCTAACGTGATTGACATATGATTCGCCTCCAAGCGGGATATATAGGATGAGTTGCGTTGACGCTTCGGAACAGTACGTTGTTGCTCGGATAAAGATGAAACTTTATATTAACTCAAAACGTTAATAACCTGATACGATAATAACTCTTTGAGTTAATATAGTCAACCCTTTTTATAATAAAATAAAATTAATAATAAGGAGGATCGCGAATGATTCGTTTTACACTTGAAGAGATGCTCAAGAAAAGAGAAATGAGTATGTATGCACTGTCTAAAAGTTCAGGGATTCGTCCTAACACCATAAGCCAATGGGTAACAAACGAGGGCGTTGACGTAAAGTCTATAACTATCGAGACTCTCGATAGAGTCTGTTCTGTATTAGACTGTCAGCCAGGGGATTTAATTAAATACATAACGAATGCCAAAGAAAGTACCGATAAAAAATAAAAGGATCGCAATAACTGACGGTCCTTTTCCGTACAATAACCATCATTCACCTTAGACCAACCTTACCTATTCGTTGGTGCTATATCGACCTAATTCCACGGCAAAACAACGCTAAAGAGTTGCGCATATAGACGGGAATAACATACGTCCGCTAACAATGAATACCCGCCTTTTGCGACAGCCATTCCACGGACGAAGATAAACGTCTAGTAGGGTCGACACTAAAGGGTGAGTCGTGTAGTAGTAAACTGCGGAAGGAGAGCGGAACAGCAACTTATGTGTGGTGGCTGTGTTCGTGCGGAATTTAGAAAAGGAGGGTTAAAAATGGGAGAAAACAAGGAACATGAAGAACCGAAAATAACAACTATAGAAGAAGGGGAAAAGCAGGTCGAACTAATACTTGAACCTCACCTGAAATCTTATATAACTGGTAATATAATGGCCTGTGAAGTAATATCCGTAGCTATTAATATACTGCCGACATTGAATTTACGTGATGTCAGCAGTTCATTAAAAGCTACCACTTCTCTGCTTATAAAAAATGTAAACGATCTACGAACAATGCGTATCTTAGCAGCCAAAGGTTACTCAACTCAAACTGCCACTATTGCATCCTCTTTATATGAGTCATCTTACATGCTCGCTTACATAGCTGGTGATGAAGAATTAGCAAATCAGTGGATCGAGCATACTGACCCCAGAAATTTGCCGACCGGCATTAAAAAATTTACCGAAGAGGCCCTTAAAAAGCAGGTCGATGATTATGAGCAAATTGCAAGACAAGAATACCACAAGTATCACCAACTCTGCATGGCTAAGCACAGTAATCCATTAATACAAAAGAACCACGGATTCCTTATTGAAGAAAGTAATGTTATCGCTGAATTTGGTCCTGAGATAGGTGAGCATTCTATTCGTCTTAGTTGTTTCGCTCTAGAGAACTCAATTTCATTTGTAATGACGGGGTTAGTTGCATATATAAATGCCCACCTCATTAATTATGATATCTCGCCCTTACAAGAAAAATTAAACCAGTTATCATCATACTTTAATCAGCTTCAGAATGAGTCCTATAAAAAATGGGCACAACAATCCGAATAATTTTACGCGAAAATAGCGCAAGCCCCTCCGTTTGGGATTTGCGCTATTTTCGCGTAAAATTAGGTTTTCTATTTGTGACTCTTATGTATGTATTCGTGATGCTTGAACAACGATTATACGCAATGAAAAACACGATAAAACTAGTTAGTTTATCGTTACATTAAATACGATCCCATAACGTAATAGTCCGTACAGAAACCACAGGATGATGCCTCCGATTATCAAACCGGAAATTAATCTCGCAACTTGTTTATCTACCGGAAACATGTCCCAAAAGCTCGGGTCATCGTCTTCCTCTTCGACTATTTTCTTTGACTCGGTTTCTTTCATATTAGTTTCTTGTAGCACTTAATCACCCCTTGGTAATAGCATAAAGACCGCCCAGCACCCCGAGCACGCCACAAGCAATCGCCGCGATCATAATTACCGGCCCTTGTATATCGCGGCCTTCAACTTTTTTCGTAAGGAATCCGAGAATGACCGCGATCGGAGACGTAACTATGGGGAACCACAACAGTGAGAGTACCACAAACGTCCATCCGAGAAACGCGAGCGCGCTTCCCTTTCTTTGCTCTTGCCTTTCCTTCGGTTTGTCGCTCTTTACGACACCGTTAATCAAACCTTATCCCCTCCGTCATCTCACGTTTACCTAAATAATACCATCGGACTAGGTCCATGTCACTACAGTTACACGAAAAAATAACAATAAACTCCCTGTTATATAAATTTTTTCATCTTAATCTAGACAAAATAATAAAACAATTGTTTATAGTCAATGCTTAGTGTATAATAAAATAAAAAATGTAACGCATTACAAAAAGAAAAGGCCGCTGGCGTTGCAAGACATAGCTCGGCCCTAATTTAATTTAATTGTATTTCACAAAAAATAGCCGATGATCCCGGCAAAGATAGCGGCTATTTTTTGCGTTTTATAACAATGACAAGTGTAGCGAACATTATCATGAGTGACAAAGATTCATACACGGTCATAGCGGTCACCTCCTGGGTAGCCGCTTTTTGCTATGCCTTGCTGGCTTAATTATACACACCTCCCCTCTTTTATACAATCGTAATTAGATACACGCTACATCCGAAGAAGTAGTACGTTGTCACTAAAAGAAAAACGGACCCACCTACGCAACTTAAATGAGTCCGTTGTTATCTCCATTATTTCGGCATCCATACGTCAATCAACACGACGGACTGGTTCGCCTCTGTTACGACGCTTACCAAGCGTGAGGGTTCCGGAATGTCGTCACCATCCGCTTCCATTCCGTAGAGGTGCAGCGCGAGGCAATCCTTCGCCATATACAGCGCTTCTTCATCCGTGTCGCCGCAAGTGTAGGCGCCAGGCAAGTCCGGGAAGCTGACCGAAATGCCATCGTCCGCGTAATCGAATATGGCCGGGTATACGTAACGGTTTTTCATAAGTGACGCCTCCTACTGATCGTTTAGTATCGAATTTACCGGTGAGTATTTCGTATGCTGCACGGAAATATCCGGCTGATACATCTCTGCGTAGAGTTTCACCATCTCCAACGTCTTGTGGCCCATGATCGACATAAGCGAAACAATATCACCGCCGTTCATTAAGTAATTGCGCGCAAACGTATACCGAAGCGAATGGCATGATACGCGAATTCCCTTGATATTCGCCAGTTTTCCGTAATCGCTTATCTGCTCCTGTACATAGCGCCGTTTAAGCGGCTGGCCCTCCGCATTCACGAAGAAAATATCGTGTTCCTGCTCCCCACGCATCTCCTTGTATTCACGTAATCTTAGCGCCAAAGTTTCGCTGAATGGCACAACGCGTTCCGTGCGGCCCTTCCCGTAAATTTGAATCACTTGCTCCTGCCAGTAAACGTCATGGACACGAAAGGTCAGCGCCTCCTCCAAGCGTATTCCCGTATCCAAGAGAACGAGCAGGAAAACGTAGGCGCGGAAACCAGCTATCGTACCTCTATCAGGCGCGTCCAATAACGCAACAACCTGTTCGCGACTTAACGTGCGATTAATGCGCTTTTCTTCAACGAGCTTATCAATCGGTTCCATTGGGTTTTCATTTAAGTAGCCTGAGCTATGTAAGTGATTAAAGAACGCGCGCAAACCTCTTATATATTTGTTGACTGTAGACGCTTTATTACCTATGTCTAATCTACGTTGTATAAATTCGTATACGTCCTCTGTAATTACGTCTATAGGACGCGATACGTCATTTTCGGCTAGGAACTCTTTGAACTTACTCAAGGTCTGAAAGTAAAAATCATACGTATTCTCAGTCAAATTTTTCAGTTTTCTTGATTGAAGGAATCCAGTTATAGCTTCATCCATCTCCAATAGTTCCTTGTTCTGCTTTTGTTCAATGATTTTCTTTCTCTTCTCTTTGTAGTCCATATTCAAACTCCTCTCCTATTATTAAGAGAAAGTTTAAACCATTAACTCAGCGGATACAAAAACGCGCACCTCCGAAGAGATGAGCGTTACGCACATATGTTTTATATTTTCATATTCCGTTTTGCCTTCGTACTCTTAAAAAGCCGATCAACCGGACTCGCCTTCGCGTGCTCTGCTTTCAAATCGTCGTTTACAAGTGCTACATATCTTTGCGTCATTTCCATCGTAGCGTGTCCGAGAGCCCGCTGCGTAGCAAAGGCGTTCGCCCCATTACGCAGAAACTCCAACGCAAAGACATGCCGCAAGTCGTAAGGGCGGATATGTGTGCCAATTTTCTTACAGTATATCTCCATGCGGTCGCCCCATGTATGACGGTTAAGCGGACGCCCTTCGTACGAACAGAATATCGGAATGTCATCGCTCCACTCAGGCGCACGCACTGATATCAATTTCCGCAACGCCTTCGTTGTAGTCTCCGATATAGGAAGCGTCCGCGCAACACGGCCTTTCGCCACCTTCGCCGGCACGTAAATTTCCCGCAAAGATGCGTTAAAATCCTGCGGTATTAGCTTCGTACCCTCCGATGGGCGGATGCCTGTATCTAGCGTTAAAAGAATGAGCGTATAGTCGCGTAGACCGACAAATGTGTTCTGGTTAGGCGCTGCCAACAACGCATTAAGTACTTCTACCTCGACCGCAACGGCTCGGTTTTCTGTCTTGCGTTTCTTTACACTTGCGAGCGGATTCGTGGATAGCTCGCCCTCTCTCATACAGTAGTTAAAGAATGTGCGTAAGTAAACGAGTCGATTGTTAAACGTTGGCGGCGCGATGTCCTCCGCTAGATGCTCCATTACCGCGTCCCTTAGCGCTTGCTCCGTGTCCCATGCATTGGGAAACCGTTTGAATAGAAGCTTAACGGTCCGATCGTAGTCGTGCAACGTATACTGACCGACTCCGTCCTCTAGCTTCTTATACGCTAGGAACTCCGTGAGAAGCTGACGCCAGTCCGTTCGGTTGCCCGCCGTAGGTTTTATACTTCGTAATCTTGCCAAAACAAAAACGCCTCCTCCGCATATTAACGGTGAGGCGCTTCGTCGGTCCTGTGTACCTGCGGATTACTCCGTTACAGCTACACAGGACCTCGCGTTATTTTCGTCCATTTAACGCTGATGTAATCGTGGTAAAACGTTGTGATGCCGAGGACCGGGATCGAACCGGTACGGTAGTCACCTACCGCAGGATTTTAAGTCCTGTGCGTCTGCCAATTCCGCCACCCCGGCATAAATTTAGGAACGCTAATCTTCACACTTACTTGTCTTACAAGTATCTGAGAAACACGCATCTGATTAAGAAGTGTTCTCATTATGTAAATGTCGTTCAATTGGGCACCAACATATAATACGATAATTTTATCGAATTGTAAAGTGTTTTTTTAAAAAATAATAAAATTCTCTTTTTGTATAACTTGTGCACATTTGAATTACACTAATAAACGTCTTTCCAAACTACCAGAAGGGGTGTTACGAATGCGTGAAGGTATGATTCCAGCTGTTCTTGGAACGGTAGTATCGGCTTCAGGCGCTGTGTTGCTGAGCAGTAAGTACAAACTTGCAGCTACAGGCATTCTCGGTTTCGGACTGGCTCATGTTGTTCTGGGAGCGATTGATCTGATTGAGCATCGCTAGTTGTTTGGGAAGTACCGGGCGGGATTTACTCCCTCCCGGTTTTATTTTTATCAACGTTTAGTCTGGAGCACAAGCGTTTATGTAAAGTATAGAAGCTGAATATGCCTAATAAAAGGAGCTGTGATGTGCTATGAGAGATAATAACTCTGAAAAGAATCGTACTGACGATCAAATCGAACATAAACAATCCCTGGACAAGCGCGAGCCAGGATTTAATCGCATTCCTGACACCGATGCAGATACACCTGCTGCTACTGATATGATTGATGAAGCCATAGGTCGCGGGATAGACAAGTTACGTAACGATTTCACAAAATAAAGCATGGGTAATAAGACACAGGTTTGTGAGCAGTCCTTAATCATTTGTTTTGATATGTACAGTGATTTCGTAAAATCACTTAAAGATCAGCATGATCCAGCCAATGATTGATATCCACAGCACGATGCTGATTAAGAGTCCACACATGATACCAAAAGAGAAATTACCTTCACTCTTCGGTACAGCACTACCAAATTTCAATCTAAGCTTCATTTGATTCCAGTTCATAGAACCCCCTCCTTAAGTTCTATTTCGGAATATGAAGCTTATTTTTGTAGACCTATAGTCATGTTTTCAAAAATAAAATAGGGTTTTTCGTCCTATCATCCTGATCGCGGAAATAGGATTACAGCTATACCGACCAAACAAATCAATCCACCAATGAAATCGTACAAGTCGGGTGTCTTTTTATCAATCCACCAGCCCCATGCAATGGAAAGAACAATAAAGACACCTCCGTATGCTGCATATACACGCCCAAAGGAGGAAAAAACCTGAAAGGTAGCAATGATTCCATACACAGCCAAGATTACTCCGCCGCAAAGTCCGACATACCATGTCTTTCCTTCACGCAGCCACTGCCAAATCAAATATCCTCCTCCAATTTCAGCGATGCCAGCCAATATAAAAAGTAAAGCTGCCTTTAACACCATTTCACATCCCTAATTCTTCAAATTCTTTTCGATTTTTTTGGATATCTCATTAGAGCACTCGACCTAAAAGGATAATCAATGCAATCACGCCAACCAGAATCAGCAGGTTGCTGACCTGACGCCATAAGCTAGGCACTCCCTCGGAGAGAAGCTTCCGCTGATTGGCATCAAAGTTCGCTTTGGCTCCTTCAGCATCTGCTGACCTAGAGAATGGTCTGTTTTCTTCATTCATAAGAGCACCTCCTTTTCAATCCACTTTAATCATACCAAACTTTTCCGTCGATTTCGCGTTGCTCTTATGCATATACTTCACATATATTTCTGATTGCATCTTCATATATGTGAAGTGTACATCCATATGTCAATATTTCGCTGAATATAAAGTATGATGTCGAATCAAGGTAGAGTGGGTATTTAGACGTCTTTCATTGCAGGACGGTAGTTATGGTATAATTTAGTCAACTTGTTCAAGATCGTAACCAGCGCTCATTTGTTTACTCAACTTATAATTAAATTGACATCTAAGAATCCACATCCCGGTTACAACCTGCATATTCTGTTTGTAAACCCAGGAGGAGGATACCGATGTCCCCAATCTTTATAGCAAGTTTAATGATGATGGGCATATTTTTATTTCAGGCAGCCATCGTTCTCGGCATCATACATTGGATTTCAAAACGAACCCAACGTCCAGCACAAACCAAAATGTATCTTGCAATGGGTTTGCTCGTTGTAATTTTAGGTTTCCTTGTGTGGGACAACTGGATACACTTACAGGAATTCAATGGATGGGCCACGATTAGTCTGCTGGTGATTATTATTAGCGCCTATATACAGCTTAGAAAGCAAAAAGAAAAATACTAATCCCATTACCATGCATCAAAGGAGGAGCGCCATGAAATCTCACTCAACACGCTTTTGGTTACAGAGGGTGCTACTGCTAATGCTTGTTTTACTCTTCAGCGGCTCTCAGCAATCATTCATTGTTGCCGATGCCGCCCCGCCAATTAATGTTCAGGCCTCTGCCAAAGCCAAGCAATTACTTGCCTACCTATCTAATGTACCGGATGATATGCTAATTTCCGGGCAGCATGATTACTTAGAGGCACCGGATGAACAAAATAACAAGCTACAACAAATCAGCGGACAATACGCAGGACTTCACGGCTATGAGTTTGGAGGATTGGCTAACCAGTCCCGTACAGCCCTACGAGAGCAACGTCAGCATGTTGTGAATAGTGCTATCCAATGGAGTCAGGACGGCGGAATCGTAGCTGTTACCTTCCATCAGGCGCTTCCTGGCAAACCTAAAACGTGGAAAAACGTACAAGCAAAAATTACTCAAGCTGAATTTAATCGTTACATCACGCCGGGTACCCCGCAATATAAACAACTGATCGCTGATCTGGATGAGGTGGCTTTGTCCCTTAAGACCTTACGAGACGCGGATGTACCTGTTTTATGGAGGCCCTATCATGAAATGAACGGCAACTGGTTTTGGTGGGGAAACAAGCAAAATTATGCTAAGTTGTGGAATCTAATGTATGATCGGTTCACTCATGTCCATCATCTGGATAACCTGTTGTGGGTGTGGAGTCCCAATGCTCCAAACGCATATAGCACTCCCTATAATTTGTCCTTCCCAGGTATTAACCGAGTAGATATTCTTGCAGCTGATATCTATAACAATGATTACAAACCCTCCTACTACACCGAATTGCTAAAGCTTGCGCAGGGCAAGCCTATGGGAATCGGAGAAAGTGATATTCTGCCAAGTGCGAAGGTGCTGCAAAATCAGCCAGCCTGGGCCTATGCCATGACATGGGGAAAGGAGCTGTCTGCAACGAATTCACAAGCAGCAATCAGACATTTTATGAACCAAAATAATATCATCACACGAGACCTTCTTCATGAGTCCCTACGCTGAAAGAAAAAAGCTTCCACTTCGCTCTAGGAGCAAAGTGGAAGCTTTTTTATACCAAATCCAAATAAAGCACTCTAACTATTTCTAATAACCTCTTCTAGATCAATATCGGCATACGCCTCTTCACCAAGATGTACGGATACAATGGTGTAGATCCGCTTGGACAGTCTAGACATCAGCCGATCACCCGGTGCTACAGAATATTCTTCCCGATAATCTCCAATTTTGTGAAAACCGCTGGACATATGGATGTACAAGTTGCCCCTACGTGTTTTACCATGCACCAACATCAAATCTCCTCCTGCTGTGTAACCAACCTAATTTCCCTGTTACATGTATATCGGTCAGAACAAGATAGGATATAAGTCCCTGGTCCCCTCTTTCGTTTCACATGTTAGTGCACGTAAACGAAACGGGTCTGCCAGTGATGTGACAGACCCGTTTTTGTAAACCCATTTTCGTGATTTAGGAAGAAACTATTCTTGATAGGATTCTGCTATTGCATTCGCTGCAATGATTGCATTGTACACGTCAGCAGGACTAACTGGGAACGGCATGTTGACCATTGTATCATTCGATGCACAAGCAGCTTCAGCCACTTGGCGCCATTCAGCCTCAACAAATTCCTCTACACCCAAGTCACGAAGCGTCAATGGAAGGCCTACATCCTTAACCAGTTTAATCACGGTTTCCAGTTCTTCTTTCGGTGCATTTTCCAGCACTAGCTGGGTTAACAAACCGAATGTAACTTTCTCACCATGCTGTGCTTTATGAAGCGAAGGAACAGCCGTCATGCCGTTATGAATGGCGTGTGCTGCTGCCAACCCACCTGATTCTGCACCAACACCGCTCAAATAAATGGTAGCTTCAATCGTATCCTCCACCGCACGAGTATATACTTTCCGATCCACAGCACGTTTGGCCTTCACAGCATTTTCCAGCAACGTATCATAACAAAGACGAGCAAGTCCCAATCCTGTAGTGGAAGGCTTGTTCAGAACCAGGTTATCCCCGTTAGCCTGATAGCAAGCACGAGCTTCAAAATAAGTGGCCAGTGCATCACCGATTCCAGCTGCAAAGAAACGTGCAGGCGCTGCTGCCAGAATGCCTGTATCCGCCAGTACAACGTCTGGATTAGTAGGCAGGAACAGATATTCATCAAAAGAGCCATCTTTTTTGTATATAACCGCAAGCGCGGTACAAGGAGCATCTGTAGAAGCAATCGTTGGGAAAATAACAACAGGCAGCTTTTCATAATAAGCGGTTGCCTTGGCGGTATCCAACGTTTTTCCCCCGCCAATCCCTATGATAATGTTTGAACCATGTTTACGCACCAATTCACGGTTACGATCAATCTCTTCTTTTGTACATTCATATTGGAATTTCTCGAAGACCACCTGGTTACCAGCTGCTTCAATTGAAGCACCCGCCTCCTTTTGGGCCCTTTCAAGTATGAACTCATCGCAAATAACAAAGGCTTTATCGCCATAATCCTTAATATAGTCATTTAACGACGAGAGCAGATTTTGTCCAGAAATAAATTTCTTGGGTGAAGTGACGGACCTTACAACGTTTGCCATGTAAATTCCTCCTCAGCTTTGACTCATACTCAAATTAATAACCATTTGGGCATGTGACCCCTTAACTATAAACCTCTTTTCACGTTATTAAAAGGCTTATTATGGAATATTTTATGAACAAATTGTGTATCTATTATACTTGAACAGTCGAGCGCCATTCAGAATACAGGATACCCATCATGATACGATCATAACTATTACCATCACGAAGAACAGCGGAACGAACTCTACCCTCAAGCTGGAACCCCGCCTTCTCATAAGTTCGGATCGCTTGTGTATTGTACTCAATCACATCCAAGCCGACCCGATTTAAATTGAGCTCATAAAACGCATAACGAAGAATGAGACCTACAGCTTCTGCCCCAAAGCCCTTGCCACGGTAGTCCGTATTACCTATACCTACTGCCAGCTGCCCGCTGCGATTATTCCACTCAATTCCGTGGATAGCAACAAATCCGATCAAGACATCATCTGCCAATGTTCTTAATCGAAAATAGACCTCGTTAGAGCTGGGAGATCCTTCTGACTCCATCTGTTTCAACGTGTAAGGGAGCGCCAAATCCGTATCTACATTTCGCAGATACTTCGCATCCTCACCCCATTTGAACATCACTTCGGCATCTTCTTCCCTGACTGCGGCCAATTTTATTCGTTCTCCATAAAATAAATTTTCGATCTTAATGCCCCTTCAGCTCCTATTATGAATTGTGTGCCATGTTTTCTGTCATAATTGTCATGCTATCCGATGTCCGCAATATAAGCTCTCCCTTATGTACTCAATGTTTAAATTTTACAAAAAAATCAAACATAACACAACCAAATCATTACAATTGTCATTGTGTGATACACAAAAAGACCTTGCAGCTGCAAGGTCTTCATATTCCTAGTATTTAAATAACATAGCAACCAGTTGATATCCAGCTCCAATCGTCCAGAACAGTACATAATCACCGCGCCGGATACGACCCGATTCAATACCTTCATATAGAGCAATGAACGGGCTACTGGTACCTGTGTAACCATATCGATCCCCCACATAAATCATTTGGGCATCCTCTAGCTCCAAGTGATCCTGAATCTTCAATACATTTGCTAACGAGAACTGAGACAGACAATAAGCCCGTACATCCCGAGGCGTCAGCCCATTCTTTTTTAAAATGCGTTCAAGCAGATCAAATGTAGGAGGCAAGGCCATATTGGCGTCGAACGGGAGCCACTGAATATATTTTCCGGGGGCGTTCCTTTGGAGTGTCGCCGCTAACCCCTGAGCCGGGTACAAAATTTTATCTATATTGACTGGGTCCGTAAAATACATAGAATCTATAAATCCGGTGTCTTCTTCTGTACGCTCCAAAATAGCCGCACATGCAGCATCTCCATAGTTCGCATAAGTAATCTCATCCTCCGGACCGGAAATGAGTGAATTATAATCCGAACCGATAATAAGCGCTGTCCGCACGTCAGGATTAGATAACATCGACCGACTGACTTGATCGACAGCGACTGTCATCCCTGCACAATTCGCGTTGGAATCCATCACGGCCACATCATGTCTGGCCCCAATCGCCTGGTGAACAAACAATGCATTCATCGGAAACAGTGACTCAGGAACTTGAGTGGAGAACACGATCATATCCACGTCACGGCCTGTCATACCAGCCTGTTCCAGAGCTTTTTGCGCAGCCGCAATTCCCATTGTTAGACCGTTTTCGTTCGGATCATCAATGATATAACGCTGTTTTCTACCCATATGCTCCATGAAGCGTCGAATATCTTTGCCCTGCTCGTCAAAATGGCGAACATAGTATTCGTTATCCAACGAATGGGACGGATGATACACACCCAGTGCTTTTATTTTGATATGGCTCATCAGGCTTCCCCCTTACACATACATCAGCGCATTATTGTACAACAATATCTACGTTGTTTAATCCTGCTTCGCGTGCTACTCGACCAAGCTGCATTTTAATAATGGTTTGTTGAAGGCTGATGCCAAAGATTACTTTGGTAAATCCAGTTTCTTTATAACGTACAAATGAGCCCTTCAATTTTTCCACTTCTCCCGGACCCAAAAGTGCCATCTGGGTACAATCTACCTTGAGTGTAAAGCTGGACGCCTGAATGGATGAGGTTTTGGCTACATAATCTTTTACAAAGCTATCATACTCCTCCTGGCTAAAAACTCCATTCACCGCCATATGTACCGTTTTCATGGCTTGATCTACTTCGATAGTGTAAGGATGTTGACTCATTTTAGAAGGACTCCTTTAATTTCATTTTTTTGTCTATTAAGAGTATCGGAATAATAGGTAGAATTTTTAATATTAAATCAGATAATTCACCACTAAAATATTACAAATTTGTGAATATAAAAAACCGTCACTGCTCCTAGAAGAAGCAACTGACGGCTAGAAATTTGCGTATTCTCATATGAAATTAATTCGTAAACGTATGGCGACCGAGTGAGATGACAGCCGGGCGACTTTTACTCCATTTGGCTGTAGCAATGGCCGGGTTGTAATAAAACAAGGACCCATTGGTCGGATCAGCACCATTAAGTGCCTGTCTGGCTGCACGGTACGCAGTCTTGTTGGGTTTCAGGCGGTATTGACCATCCTGTACAGCGGTGAATTGACCAGGCTGCAAAATAACGTCCGGGATCGAGCTTGGAAACTCACCGGACTGAACACGGTTTAATACGACAGCGCCGACAGCCACTTGACCTTCAAACGATTCCCCGCGAGCCTCAGAATAAATGATACGAGCCAGTTGATCCAGCGCGGTTACGCGCACCTCTCCGAAGGATTCCAGCTTGGCTTGTGTAGCCGCTCCGGCTACTCCATCAGGTGTCAGACCGTTATCCCGTTGAAAACGAGCCACCGCTTTACTGGTCAGAGAACCATAGTACCCAGTAAACCCAGCCTTGAAATAACCGAGCGAATGAAGCTGCTGTTGAAGCTCCAGCACCCGTTCGCTTTGAACCCCTTTCTTCAAAGCTGACGTTTGTGCTTGTGCTTGTCCTGGTGCGACTGACAATACAGTACCTAACATACATGCGCAGGACAGGATTAAAATAGATAACTTTTTCATATTCCAGACAACCTCCTCTTTCATGTTCTGTCCGGTGCAACCATTCCGGCCTGTACAACTCAGGGACGTTTATCCGATGATGTTTCTTATGACATAACTTATGCCTAGCTGCAGAAATGACGCGTGGCTACATACGGAATGGGACAATCATGCTTTCACACGTCCGTTGCAGTATACCATAAGCCGCATTTACGTATCATCCGGCTCTGGTCCTAAGACTACCCAAGCAAATAAAACGCCATCCCTAAAGGGATGACGTGTATTAAGAACAATGGATCATGTTCTGACCACACTTGAATACGTGACTTTTTTCGCTATTTTTCGCTTCAACTTGCCCGGGACCGGAGCCTGATTTCTACTAATTCAAATCACATATCCGCGCACACATACATGGGCGTATGCATAGGGTAGCGTACGATCATCAAATTTCGAATAATAGAAAGGCAGGAAACGACGCGTGGATTCATATATGGATTACACCTCCCCTACTGTACAATTTACCTATGATTTAAGAGACAATGTTTTGTTTCAGAAGGATGCTCAAAACTCGATCAACGAGCTGTCGATCCAGCAGCTGAATACATTGGCGAATGTATCGCTGCTGGATATTCGCCTTAGCACAGCTAATGTTGTGGAGCCTCACTATCACCAAAATGCCACAGAACTGGTATACTGCATCTCTGGAGCAGTAACCGTGTCACTGATTAACCCCTTCACCCTCGAGTTACGACATTTTCCGATCACACCTGGCCAAGTGGCTAACGTTCCTCAGGGATGGTGGCATTATCTGGTCGCCACGATGGACAACACTCATTTGTTGACCATTTTTAATGCTCCGACCCCTGAATTCATACTGGGCTCCGACATTTTGCGGCTAACGCCAAGTAACATTCTGGCTCATACTTACTGCCTGAATGAGAATAAGATTCAGGAAGCACTCGCCCCAATTAAAAAGCCTGTCATCATCGGTCCTCCCAATGACTGCAAGCAGCAGCCCCCCCGAAAACCTGGGATACATGTAAGGCTTGCCGATACTTCACCCCACCCTCAGGTCGCCCCCCAAAGAGGTTACGCCCATACCAATGGATTTCCTGGCTTCTCTTTTAATCCCTATCAAGAATAGGCTAACTCTAGTCAGGCCTTAAGTTCGAAGGAATACCTTTTCCCTGTATGTTCGCCGTTACCATAAGACCGTCCCTCTCATAAAATGCCAATGTATAAGAGGGGGTGATGGAATGGACGCTTATTACAACTGTTTGAACTGCATGAATAAAAAAGTGCGTATTCTCACCGTTGACGGAAAACAGTACGAAGGAACCATTATGGATGTGGATCGTAATAATGTGTACTTAAAAAAAGAACGGAACGGACGTGTACAAACGTCTGCCTTTTATCCTGGCTACGGGTATGGGAATCAAATCTTAACTTTGAGCTTGTTCACCCTGCTGGCGATTGCGTTAATTTAATCTCTGTTCCATTGTCCGTTCCTGTCTATAGATGCCAATGTACCTCAAATGACAGCTGCCCAGCCCGGCACAGTTTGTGTAGGGCCTGTACGCTGTTATTTGAGGTGTTTTATCATACGTTCCATCCTCTAAAACACTTAACCCCCCATCGGTTATATACCGATGGGGGGTTAAGCTACTCATTTCAATTTAAACCCATAAAGACTTAGTAATGATAACGAGCAAAATGAACAGTACCAGGATAGCTCCTGTCGATGTCCATACTCCTGGGTAGCCCCCTACTGAACCGCCACCACAACCTCTTTCACATTCACTCATGGTCATTGCCTCCTTCAATTCAAGGTACAACATAGCTTATGTATTGAGCTTTCCTATGGACCGGGCTTTTCGGCAATGTTATGAATGTTTTCGCTGATGGGCATTAGCCTACACCTTTCCTAGGCAGGAGCATAGGATAACACAACTAATCTTGAAGGAGTGAAGCAATTGAATTCAAATCAAATGCTCAATTACAACGTTAATCAACCTTTTCCTCACCATCCTACCTCTCACCACGTCGTGGTGCACCCTGTAGATCCATACGTCGTAGAAACATTAAAATCGGTGATCGGCAAGTACGTTGTACTTGAGACAACACGTGGCAGAATTGATGGATGCGTAGTCGATTGTAAGCCCGACCATGTCATTTTAGATGTATACGGAAAAAAATTCTTTGTTCGAATCAGCGAAATCGTATGGATCATGCCCAACTAAACAAATCAGACATTAAAAATCCTCGCAGATCCCGTTCCGGATTCGCGAGGATTGATCATGATATGATTTGGCTAATCGAGCTCTCCTGCCAGTGAAGCCCGGAGTTCATCTATCGTTCCGTTGTATTCATCCAAATCGACTTGGCCTTGAATACCCGGAACACTGCCTGTGCTACTGTACTGCCAAGCCCACCAGTTATTCCAAGCTGGAACCGCGGTCGGCTTTTGCGTAGTGCTGTATCGGGCTACCCACAGTTTATACATAGAAAATGTAGGATCAAACTTGGAAGCAAAAACATTGCCCGTGTATACGATTGGCTGACGCCCGGTAAGCCTCTCCATTTCATCCAAAAAGGCATGAGCCACTTCACTAATTTGTGCAGGAGTAAGACCTTTGGGGTTATTTTCATAGTCCATCACAGGGGGCAGATCTAGCCTGCCTCCTGCTGAATCTATAGCCCTGGCAAAATTAGCTGCTTCCTGACGAGCTCCATCCGCGGTAGTAGCATTCAAAAAGTGGTAAGCGCCAACCAAGATGTTAGCATCTCTGGCACCCTGTACATTTATCAAAAATTGATTATCTTGATATTTTGTGCCCTCTGTAGCTTTAATAAAAGCAAATGTCTTACCTGCCGCTGCCACTTGCTGCCAATCAATCTTGCCATTATAGTGTGAGACGTCAATTCCTTGCGCGTGTCCATCAGAAGAAATCGCAGGTACAACAGGTATGGTAGGTATAACGTCCTCGGTAGTTGATGGCTCCTCCGTTTCCTGATCCAACGCTATAACAACCTTACCATCATCCGCATTGAGTACATGAAAGGGTGTGCTGTGATTAAGATCAACCACAATACGTACCGATGCGGGGGTTGTACTAAACATGGAGTATCTTACTTGGGAAACATCTGGATCTTCAGTGACTGGAAAACTTCCTTGTCCACTACTGTCAAATGATTGCGATGCTAGAAATTCCTCAGAAAACGTTGAACTAGGTATGTCTACAACAATACGGTCTGCATGAGTCAACGTAGTTACTTTGGGGGTTGCTTTTCCATTAACAGCTATAGTCAATTGGTGATTAGCGAAGCTAATTTGGTTTATAGCTGTACGCGCACTCTCTTTAGGATTACTTACAGCTGAAGTAGCAGAATGATCATGAGTGGACTCGCTATTGTCGCTTGAAGTAGGCGGAGTCGTCAGGAACACAGTTTTAAGCTCGTTGTTCCAGGCCACATCAATCCCTGTCTGTTCAGACACAAAGCGAAGCGGAACATAAGTCGTCCCCTCTCTAAGCAAAGGCGCTACAGCCAATCCCATTTGATGATCATTGACAGAGGCTATGGGATTGTTGACCTGAAGACTGAGGTTAAGATTTTGCTTATGTATAGTTATGGTCCCTGTCTTGGACTCCCAATTCACGCTATAACCCAATTCCTCTACAATGAGACGGAGTGGAACCAGTACATTCCCCTTTACTTCTTGAATCTGAACACCTTTGCCAACACTTATATCTTTACCATCCAACTGAAGATGTGAACTCGAAGATGCAGCATGACTTTCTCTTGGAAATGCTAGTAGAAACAGAAACAAAAAAGCAAATAAACAAATTTTCTTCATTATGTACCCTACCATTCTCTAAATTTTCGCTTATGAAATTCTTGCACTCTATGATTCTCAGGACCTCCATTTTGATAGACGCGAATCATATGTAAAAAGTTACGATTAATTCAGTATATATTTCAGTCTTATCATACAAAAGTACTAAAAAACTCTGCCAGCTATACAGCAAGCAGAGCTTTTTCCAGTTTTATTAATCTAGTTTACTAGCAATCTTATCACAAACGAATACTTCATGTTCACACTGTTAAAAATGTTAACCCTATAAGAATGATCGAAGTAACAGACAGTACCAGTAAGGGAAGCATTGCTTTCTCCCGCAAAGCCTTAAAGCTCACATTCAGCCCCATGCCTACCATAGCCATCGTTAACATAAAGGTGGTAACTTGAGAAATTCCGTTCGTCAGACTAGATGGAACTACAATATATTTTCCAAAAACATAGCTGCCCACAATACTTGTAGCCATAAAGCCGATGAGGAACCAGGGGAACTCCACTTTAGCGTCTGTACGAATTTTTCCAGTTCGTTTCATCCAAACCATTAAAACAAAGCTGAGCGGTATGAGTAAGAAAACACGCCCCAGTTTGGCTAATAAGCCCATTGCAAGTGCATCCTGTCCGGCAGGCGCTGCAGCTAAGGCCACATGTGCAATTTCATGTAAACTGATACCCGACCAGATTCCATATTGCATATCCGTCAAAGGAAGCCAGGGCCGAAGCACAGTAAACAAAATGGCAAATACCGTTCCAACCAAGGCAATGAGTCCTACCCCTATGGCTGTATCCTCATCTTTGGATTTTAACAAGGGAGAAACCGCTGCAATCGCTGCTGCACCGCAAACTCCTGTTCCAATACCAAGAAGAAGCGAAAGCGAAGCATCTGCCTTGAAACGTTTTGCCAACCAAACCGTAAAAAAGATGGAAAATACAACAGTGCCCACATCACGCAAAAGTAAACCAAGTCCATGATGAATGACAACATCCATGTTCAACTTCAGCCCAAATAACACAATAGCTCCACGTAGTATTTTCTTTGCTGAAAACTCAACTCCCAAGCGCACAGCTTCAGGGTATCCCCACAACTGTCGGTACAGAATAGCGAGAAACATGGCACAAGCCAATGGACCTACATAATGAAAGCCTGGCAATTCGTTCAGGCCATAGCCTGCCAAAGCAAATAACATCGTGAGGACAATGCCAAATATACGCTGGAATAATCGACCTCTGTTCGAAAATAATTTGGTGTGTTGTGTATGACTGTTCATGGTGAACCCCTCCAATTCTACATGCATCCAGCTTAATATGTTTTTTGTCATAAGAAAAATAAATCATTATAATAATGATAATAAGTAAATAGATATGATGAATTTGGAGGAATGGGCCTTGGACCAATCTTTAATCGTATTTGTTATGGTCGCGGAGAAACAAAATTTCACACGAGCTGCCGAGGTGTTACACATGACCCAACCTGCGGTAAGTCAATATATTCAAACGCTGGAACGTAGCGTAGGAACCCGCCTCCTGGAGCGTAGCAATAAGTATGTACGCTTAACCAAAGCAGGTGAAATTGTGTATCATCATGCTCAGGAGATTATCCGTCTCCATACACGGATGCAGTATTTGGTGGACGAGCTGATGCATACAGCAAAAGGAAACCTGTCGATCGGCGCAAGCTACACGTATGGCGAATATGTGCTGCCGCATGTGATCGCGCAAATGAGGGTCCGGTATCCACTCATTCAGCCCTCCATTACCATCGGCAACACCCAGGAAATTGAAAAACTCATGATCCATAATCAACTGGATGTAGGTATTATCGAAGGAGAATTTCAGCATGACCATTTACACATCGAATCATTTGCTGATGATAGAATGTATATCGTCGTTCCGCAAAATCACCGTTTGGCTGGTAAATCTCAAGTGGATGTAAGTGAGCTGCAAGAGGACATCTGGATTCTGCGGGAAGAAGGTTCTGGAACCCGGGAAGCGGCTGAAAAAATGTTTGCACGGTTTCAGTTCTCCCCTTCTCATATGATGAATTTTGGCAGTACACAGATCATCAAAGAGTCTGTAGAAGCAGGCTTGGGGATTTCTTTGCTGTCCCAATGGGTCATTCAGAAGGAACTTGCTCTGGGAACATTAAAAGTACTGGATATTCGTAATCTTCCGGTTATTCGAAAATTCTCCTTCCTAACTCCTTCTTCGACATTTGAAACGAAAGCAAGCACCGCTTTTTTGGAGATTTTGCGAAGTTATAATGTGAAAAGGTAAAGTGCAGAAACAACGAAAAAAGCACCCATTAAGGTGCTTTCAACATAATCATTATCATGTTTTTTTATGAGGAAAGATGATCCTTACCATGATAGAAGAAATGAGAAAAATCAGCGTAGCTTCCTTGGAATTGTTGCATATCATGAGCAGCAATACCTACAAAATTTCCTGTAAAACCCCCGGATAAAAAGCTGATATCCTGCATTTCAAAAAGCCGCTTCCAAGCAGGTTTGTCTCCGACTCCATAATAAAATTGCCCGTGGGATGCATGGACTTCCACAGCTAAATGTATAGGAAGATCGTCCTGAAGCGTAATTGCTTGAGGAACTAAGGTAAATGTATTGGCTTCACATCGCATCATGCGCAGTACCTTCCCTTGCCCCTCCTCATAGCTAATATAGGCATACAAATAATCTTCTTCATTAAGGTACAGTAGTAGCCCCGCCATTTGTAAATAGCTTGTCGGCTTATACTCCAATGCTGTTTCTACCCGGAAATGATGATCCGTTTGCCGAATGGCAAGCACGTGATGCTGGAACAGACTTTGAATGGATTCTCCAGCCAGAATGCGAAGGTAGCCTGGGCGCTGGCTTAATGAACACCAGCTATCGTCCGCCAGGATACGCAATGTGTTCCACGTTTTATCTAATGTGGGTCCCTCGAAAAAATCCTCAAAAACATAACTCTGCTGCTCTTGCTTAACCGAGAACATCCCTTGAGGTGCGGGTACCTCCAATTGAGGTGTATGGCCCCCAGCAGTTAATCGCAGCCAGCCTTCATCATTCCAGTACACTTGCTGCAAGGCTGTTTCCCGTCCTAAAATGGCATATTTCCCCTCTACTGGACGTGTGCATAAATGAGCCATGTACCATTCGCCGTCTGGTGTTTGTACAAGACTGCCATGTCCTGCGCATTGTAACGGGAAATCAAGTTGATCACGTGACGTAAGCATTGGGTTGTGCGGGTCTACTTCGTATGGCCCGGACATCTGCTTCGAGCGTGCTACGGTAACGGCATGCCCCGTACCCGTTCCGCCTTCCGCTGTAACAAGATAATAATATCCGTTTTGCTTGTAGATGTGAGGCGCTTCTGTTTTCTTTAAAGGAGTACAATCAAAGATTTTAACAGGCTCGCCAATGAGCTGTTGTTGCTTGCTGTCATACTCCTGCATGACTATACCGGAAGATTTATTGCTTTCCAACATGCGGTAATCCCACAATGCGTTCAACAGCCATTTACGTCCGTCCTCATCATGAAATAAAGACGGATCAAATCCGCTACTGTTAAGATAAACGGGGTCCGACCACGGTCCTTGGATCGTAGGCGCCGTCATCACAAAATTATGAACATCCTTGAACGGACGTTTGGTGCTTTTCACATCCGTATAGAGCAGATAAAAAAGGTCATCTGCATAGCTAAGCTGCGGTGCCCAAATGCTACAATTTTTAGGATTACCTCTTAAGTCAACCTGATCGGTCAAAATATCTGTGCAATGCTCCCAATTTGCCAAATCTTTGGACTGGTACACCCGCACTCCAGGCAGCCACTCAAACGATGACACCACAATATAGTAAGTATCTTCGACACGTGTAATACACGGATCGGGATTAAAGCCTTTTAATATGGGATTTTGGATCATCATGAGACCTCACTTCTCCTTACTTCCAAAATGTAACTTCAGCAAAAACCTGTTCCTTGCTCCATGCTTCTGTTCCCGCTTCAAAACAATCCGCCCACGGAACACGCTGCTTACGTAACGTAGCAACTTCATCGTGTCCGTTATATTCTTGATAACAGACGGTTTTCTCGTTCGCAACATTGTCCCAATTGTCCCAGCCACGTGGGTCAATATGATCGCCCATTTTACAATCGACAAATACGGTCTTGGCATATTCCCGCCACGGACGCCCCAAAAAAACCGGAGTAATATCAGGCTCTGCAGTTAGGTAGCAATGGTTGAATACATAACCATACGCTTGTCCTTGCGGCGTAGAGGCAGCTGTAACGTAGCTCGTTTGGTTCTTATGATGGCGTAAACTGCGAATTTCGCAATCTTCAAAATACGCGGTAGCCCCACCAAAAATAAAGTCCACCGTACCCTCTATATAACAATGCTGATAGAGCTGCCGATAGTGCCTATGATGCTCCTTCAAATGGATTCCACCAAACTGGAGTCGTTCTTTCGGTGCAGGAGGTAGAGGGCCTGTAAATAAAGTATCCTGGTGTCCTTTAAAGGTACAGTTTCTAAAGACCGTTTCATCACAATGAGCGTATACCGCAACGGCCTGCCCAATGGCTTCTCCCTGTCCTGCCGTGTTGGAAATCGTGAGATTTTCCAAGATCAGATGGCTACCGCCTAAAAATAAAGTAGGTGTCGCAAAGGTCCCTATTTCCTCACCCGCTTCATCCCGCTCCTTGGCATACCGATCCATTCGAATCTCTACCTGCCCAATGCCTATAATATGAAGATATGAACGGTAAATTCGTACCTCTTCCTCATAAGTACCTGATAAAATAGTTAGCGTTTCCATTTCGTTGGAAGCCGACTGCTCCAATACAGCAATCGCCTCCTGAATCGTATGGAAATCACAAAAGGATTCTTTTCCAACTAGCATGGTTACCCCGATCCCTTCATTTGATTTACAGGTGTTCAGCTAAAAATGACTGCCACGCCGTTCGCATTTCCAACGTCTCCATATGTCCACCGCCCGCAATCACAGGCTGCCAATGCTCAGGGTGACCTGCCTCCTGGTAAGCTTCCAGCAGCCCTTTTGCCAAATGCTCGACTCCTTCAATAGGACACATCCGGTCATTTTGACCTGTTATACTCATCCGTGGACGAGGTACGATCCGCTTTTGAATATCCAAGGTGGTAAAATGCTTCAGCAAGCCGGGGACATAGGAGTAGAAGCCATGATGGTCCAATCCCCTTTTGGCGATCAGCGTATGGGCATCTACCTGTCCACAAATATCAACCGTGACCTGTATCCGTTCATCTAACGCAGCCATCCACCATGCCATGAGTCCACCCATCGACATACCGATTGTTCCGATACGAGAAGCATCAATGTCCTCACGCTGGCACATATAATCCACCAAACGACGGTTATCATACAGCATCATGCCCCACAGCACTTGGCCCTGCCAGAGCATTTCCTTTACCAGCTCGCTCTCGGTTTTGCCTCCACGTTCATTAAATCCCCACATGTCAATGCAGCATACACAGTACCCCATGTCTGTCAGAGTTGTAGCAAACGAGGGCTGCTGTAAGTAAGAACTGCTATGGATCAGTTCCTTGCGCCCGTTCGTATAATTGCCTCCATGCGAATGGTTAAAAACGACCAATGGGAACGGACCGTTCCCTTGTAAGGGTGTAGCTACATAAGCGGGTACAGACTCGATCCCGTTCAAGTCCAGCAGGAGACACTCCAGTCGATATCCCTCACGCTCTTCTTGATTCAGCAGAGTTGCCGTTACAGGGCGATCTGCCGGAAGGTCTCCCAACAATGCTTGCAACTTATCCACGTTGTACCTCCTTTCATGCCCTCCTAATTCATCATATTTTGTTCAGAAGGTTGTATCGTTACTTGTTCTATCAGCTTTTCGGGCTGAGCTGTATTCTTCGAATGGCAACGATTGATTTCAACGTCTTCCCCATTTTCAATATAAAAGGCAGGACCTTCATGATTCTCAATCGTCACATGTTGAAAACGAATATCCTTCACGTTACCTAGATAAAAACCACGGTTGTTCATATCTTCTATCCCTGTCATCATGGCCGGACGACCGGGAATTGCATTTTTAGCCATAGAAATATCAATATTGGAAAATGTGATTTCAGCAATATATCGTTCTGCAAGTCCGTATAAGAATCCAGCAGCCGCATGAACCTGTCGTGCCGTAATATCGGAAAAATGGATTCGTCTAAAGCACGGGGTTTCATCGGTAATCGGATAGGGATTTTTGTCCCACACATATTTGTCTTTGCCCCGAGGGCCGCAGAAATAATAAAGATTCAGAATAAATGGACAAATTACATCTTCCATCACAATGTTGCTGACGCGAATATCCTCGATGCTTCCGCCACGTCCTCGTCTGGATTTCAGACGTATGCCCCGATCCGTTTGCTTGAACACGCAATTGCTGATCGTAACATTACGAATGTCACCACTCATTTCGCTTCCCAGTACGACTGCGCCATGTCCATGCACCATCGTACAGTTGGTAATCGTAATATTTTCACATGGAATTCGCTCTTGTGTATCTTCGGTTCCTGCTTTGATCGCAATACAGTCATCGCCCACATCTATATTGCAGTTGCTAATACGAACATTGGAACAGGATTCAGGATTAATGCCATCCGTATTGGGGGAGTCCGCCGGGTTAAGAATGGACAAATTATCAATTGTAACGTTATAGCAAGCGATGGGGTTTACAGTCCAACTGGGGGAATTTTTTAACATAACATCTTTAATGGTAACCCGCTGACAACGGTCAAAGCTGATTAATTTGGGTCTCGGATACTGTAACTCCTCTGGATGATTGCGGTGCTTTTCCCACCACGGCTGACCATTTCCATCCAGCGTTCCGCTACCTGTAACTGAAATATTCTCAAGGTTCTGCCCATAAATGCATGACGCATGCACTTCCCGCTGAACGCCTTCCCATCTGGATTCTACTACAGGGTAATCAGCCAGTTCCGTACTAAAGGACAGAGTTGCGCCAGGGCTTACATGCAGCTCAATGTTACTTTTCAGAAAGATAGCACCTGTCAGATACGTCCCAGACGGAACAAAAACGGTTCCTCCTCCAGCATTGCTGGCCGCTTCAATCGCAGCCGCAATCGCTCCCGTAGCCAGCGTCGTGCCATCCTGAACTGCTCCATAATCTACAATGTTATACAATTGCATTTCGTTCTCTCCTGTCTTTATATTTTGTGAATGTTAGATCCATTTTGTATTGGAAAAGCATAAGCTGCCCCCGGATTTCAACATCCAAGAAATTATTCAAGGAGTCTGGGGGCAACAGCCATGCTCAGCTATTATTTTTTCGTTTTCTTATACGCTTCCTCGTACTCAGCAGTAATCCGTGATCCACCGGAGTTTTTCCAGTTTTCTACGGCTGCTTTAAATCCTGCTTCGTCAAGCTCACCCATAATAAATTTGAAGGAGGCGTCGGTAATGATTTTCTCCAGCTCTGTTCCTTGCTCATTAGCGGTGACTGAATCCAGTGGCACGGTTGGGTCCAGAACAGCAAATTCATTATTTTCTCGGACTAATTCATTAGCCAGTTCCTTTTCTGGATTGGCATCTTTTAAGTTGTAGGTCACTTCACTTGGTCTGGAGCTTGAAAACGGCTGAACATCTGCTTGCC
The DNA here is from genome assembly GCF_038002205.1 of Paenibacillus sp. FSL R7-0340. Classification (NCBI taxonomy): domain Bacteria; kingdom Bacillati; phylum Bacillota; class Bacilli; order Caryophanales; family Paenibacillaceae; genus Paenibacillus; species Paenibacillus sp. FSL R7-0340. Next base: position 2,266,149 of record NZ_JBBOBY010000001.1, on the reverse strand, counting down.
ACAAATCTGTATTCGTAATTTTGAAGGCTCCATCTTTTTCGATCTTATAATGAGTGCCTTCTATACCGCCGGTCATATACATATATACATCTTTGTCAATTAAATCATCTACAAATTGCAGCAGTCTCTTCAACTCAGCTTCTGTTTTTACTTCGGATTTCGGAAATGCCAGCAAACCTCCTACTCCGCTTCCCTCAGACCATACGTGGTATTTGCCATCTCCATTCGAAATCTTGTTAACCGGTACCAGCTTCAGCCCCTTTTGTAAGCCTTGGGACAAGGTTCTGAGGTTAGAGATATCGATCATACCTGTATAAATACCTGCTTTACCTTGTGCAAATTGTTGTTGCTGGTCCGTTTTAGCGGTTACAGCAAAGTCTTTAGAGAGATATCCGTTTTTGTATAATTTATTGGAATACTTTAAGGTCTCCAAATATTGAGGAGTATCAAATTCCGGCGTAAATTTTCCGCTTTCATCTACTTTCCAGCCATTAGGTGTGCCAAAGTAGGAACTTAAAGTTTTGAAGCTGCTGTAGCGTAGATCCGATCTGTCAACGAACCCAGTCGTATCATTTTTTCCATTTCCATCCGGATCATCTTCTGTAAACGCTCTCGCAACTTCATACAACTCATCCAGTGTCGTCGGCACCTTCAGTCCCAAGCGATCCAGCCAATCCTGGCGAATGACCAGACCCGCCCGAGCCAGATTCTTCTGGAACGGAACGCCATACAGTACCCCTTCAATGGATGCGGCTTCCCGAACTTCAGGCGGGATTTTCTTCAAATTTTCATAATCATCCAAATACTTTCCTACATCCCAGAATAGCCCTGATTTCAAAGAGCTTCGTACTGAAGAATTTGTCATCATCGTCAGAGTCACCATATCGGCCAATTCGCCGGATGCAAGCGCGGTAGTGATTCTCTCTTCTTTGGAAGCGTCAGGCACCCAATTGAACGTGATTTTAGAATTGGTGTATTCTTCAATTTTGCTTTTGATCGTTTCTGTAGGCGGAGAAGCTGTATGCAATACGTTTAACCAGGTAAATTCCAGTTTGGACTTCGGATCATAGGTTTGGCCGCTTTGATCCTCAGCTCCCTTGTCACCGCAAGCAGCTAAAAAAACACTCATGACCATTAGTACAGCAAGAAGGCCCGATACTCCCTTTTTCGTCGTGATTCCCTTTTTCATCGTGTTTGCTCCTTTTCTGTTTATATATTTATGCCATATCTTCCTCTTTCACCAGAACCTCTCGCTCTATTTTGCTGAACACCTGATGCGTCATCCACATCACGAGATAACCCATAATACTTGCTCCGGCAAAAGTTAGAATTCCTGGGTACAAGCCTAGAATCAATGCAAAAAGCACGACAATGGCTACAAAAAGAACAAGCGTATATTGTAAATACGAAAATCCAATCACTATCGACATTTTGACCTTCAGTCCGATACCTTTCCAATCATAGTGAGCCAGCAGCGGGAAAATGTAGGCCAAAGAGATGAGATACAAAAAGGCTCCAATAAGCGTCACCACACGAACATACCAGGACGAGACGTTGACTATATCCACGTAGAGCACGTAACCCACAAGGCTGTAAAGCCCGCCAATGATTGCTGCTTCTTTAAAGCTTTCTCTAAAGTAACGTACAAACGTCGAGAAAATGGCGACTTCCTCATTGCCCCGAATCCACTGCCTTAAAATACTAAGCATAGCAACGGTTGCAGGCCCAACGCCTATAAAACCCAAGCCCAGAATCGTCGCAACCGTCCAAAGCAAGTTAAGGTAGACCAGGCGCAGCAGGCGCATGCACCATTTGTTCATGTTTTCTACAAACCGTACCATTTTGCATCCTTCCCGTCGTCATTAGTAAACGCCGTCTTCACCAAATTTCTTGGCCAGTCGATTGGAGCCCATAATCAGGATTAACCCTACTACACCTTTAAAAAGTCCTACCGTCGTACTGAAACTTAATTGTCCATTCTTTAAGCCCGCAGTATAAATGTAGGTGTCAAAGATTTCGGCAACCTCGCGGTTTAATGAGTTCAATAGCAGATACATATGCTCAAAGCCCAAATCCAACGTGCTACCGATCTTCAAAATTAATAATGTAATAATGACTGGGCGGATCGCAGGCAAGGTAACGTGCCATGTCTTTCTCAGGCGTCCAGCTCCGTCCATCTCTGCTGCCTCATACAATTGCGTATCTACCACTGTAATCGCAGATAGATAAATGATGGTAGACCAGCCGAGTTCCTTCCAAATCACTTGCCCGATGTAGACGGTTCGCAGCCATTGAGGAGAAGTTAAGAAGCTGATCTTCTCACCGCCCAGCGCGGCAATCATTTCATTCAGCACCCCACCGTCTACGGTTAGGAATACATAAGAAATCGAAACAATGATAACCCATGACATAAAGTGCGGGATGTAGATAATGGTTTGAATAATGTTTTTAAAAAACATCTTCCTAACCTCGTTCAGCATGAGTGCCAAAATGATGGGCAATGGAAAAAAGATTACAATGTTCAGCGCAAACAAAACCAGTGTATTACGAAGCAGCATAAAAAACGTAGGCTCGGTAAACAAACGAATAAAATGCTTCATTCCTACCCATGGACTGCCCGTGATTCCCTGAAAAGCTTGATAATCCTGAAATGCAATCACCAATCCCCCCATAGGAAAGTACTTAAAAATAATGAAGTACACCAGTCCGGGTAAAACCATTAAATAGAGCAACTTGTGTTTCTGCATTCGTAAAAGGCTTTCTGTCGTTCTTTTGTTCTTTTTCATTTTCATGTTTGGTGCGGGGACACTTGAAACTTTCATTAGTTCGACCTCCTTCAAACGTTCCTGTATACGTTTTCAAGAGTACGCGATTTTCAGCATTCCGCATATAATCATCAAATGATAGCGTTTACAAAATTGAGTATACAGCCTACTTTTCAACCTTTTCACCTTAGCTAATGATTACAACACAACCTAATGATCATCCGCTTTTCTCCATGATTAGAGAACACCTCAAGATTTGATTATATACGGAATTCTTTCCTCTTGATAAGGTTGACATGTAAACGATTACGAGGAGGTCAACCACATTGACGCAACCATTACGAAAACAAAAATTACGAAAAAAAGAATCGCTGGGCAGCCGTATTTTCAACATTGTAAACAGTACACTATTGATTCTCATTGCCCTCACTTGTCTCTTACCTTTTTTGAATATCATCGCCAGCTCTTTTGCCTCAACTGAAGAAGTGATAGCCAAGAAGTTCATTTTATTCCCCGTTACTTTTTCCTTGGATGCCTATCGCTATATTCTGTCGACTCCCACCATTTTTAGAGGTCTCGGGGTTTCGGTTGGAGTAACGGTCGTCGGTACAGTTGTAAGTATGATATTTACTGCTTTTATGGCTTATGGATTATCCCGAAGATATCTACTTGGCCGCAATACGATTAACTTCATTGTCGTGTTTTCTATGTTGTTTAGTGGGGGGATGATTCCGACATTCCTGGTTGTAAAAAGCATGGGGCTTATCAATTCGTATTGGTCCTTGATTCTTCCCGTGGCCATTAATGCGTTTAACCTGATTATCATGCGTAACTTTTTTCAGGCGCTGCCAGATGATTTGGAGGAATCAGCCAAGATGGACGGGTGCAACGATTTTGGTATCTTCTTTAAAATTATGTTGCCGTTAGCCCTGCCTTCTATTGCAACCATCTCTCTATTCTACGCTGTTGCCTACTGGAATACGTATATGCACGCCATTCTCTATATTAATGATTCTGCCAAATGGCCGATTCAAGTCTTGCTACGTCAAATTGTAATCGTTTCCAGTGGTATGCAGGCAGAAGGAACTGCTGTAGATGTCATCCCGCCTGCGCAGACGATTAAGATGGCAGTCATTGTCATTGCGACCGTTCCGATGTTAATCGTGTATCCATTTGTGCAAAAGCACTTTGTCAAAGGAGCTTTATTAGGAGCGGTTAAAGGCTAATTGGCTTGCTTCATCTTTCGGTAAGCTCCTGGTGTAACCTGTTCCTTTTTCCGAAAAGAGCGGATAAAGTTTTGCGAATTATGATATTGCAGTCGCTCAGCGATTTCTTTAATCGTCATATCGGTCTCAACAAGCCATTTCTTGCCCATTTGTAACCGGTAGCCCATTAGATATTCACTAAACGTCGTTCCGTATTCTTTTTTGAAAATGCTGCTTAAATAATTCGGATTGTAATGAAGTCGGTCTCCAATGAGTTCTAATGATAATTCCTGGTCATATTCAGCACGGATAATAGCCGCAATTTTCTCCGAGAGACAGCGGAATTGCTGATTGGTCTTCTCCTTCATGCTTTTTACCATGGGGAAAATAACTTGCTCTATCAGCATACGTTCTATCTCTTCCGGGTTACGGATGTCCAGCAAACGATGATACAAGGCATGGTTGTCTTGCGTCAGCAGCACTTCAATCCCTAATAGCTGCTCCAATTGGATGAGGTTATTCACAAACCGTACCAACAGCACTTCAAAGTTCATGGAATGATTGTTTTTTATCATCATTTCCTCCAATAAAGAGTGCACGGTATGGTATACCTGCTCTTCGTCCCCTATTCGGATGGCATCAAACAGTTTTGATTCCAATTCCGTAGGATAATGAAGCAGCACCGGACCTGAAATGACCATGGAAATATCTTCATAAAAAATAATTGATTCTTTGCCTAAATTTAAACGGTGATGCAAAGCTTGCTTGCTCATCTCACAGGCTTCTTTACTTTCTAATAAGTTATCATACGCCGTACTAATGCCGATGCTGATGGATACATTCAAATACTCTTTTACGTTTCGAACCAAAAGGGTCGCATCATCTAGGACTTGCTTTCTCATTTCCTGTTCGCTCTTACCTGTCAGAATTAATATGGTGGCCTGAGTGTTATCGTTCAAAATGATGGGAAGCATTCGCTGCTGCTCTGGAATCGTTTCTTCTACGATTTTATTAATAGCCAGCAGCAAAACATCTTTATCCGAGGGCTCTCGATCTCCCAGATTATCCAGTTGGACTAACAAGGTAATATACATTTGATTCTCGATCGGCGGATAACCCAAGCGTGGCATTTTTCGTGCCAATTCCTCTGCAGAAATACGTTTGCGGAACAGGTTGAGAATCAATTGGGTTTCCAACTGTGGCATTTCGGACTGAATGAGACTTTCCAAGCTTTCTTTCTCGGTTACAATGTTATCGATTGAATTAATAATCCATTCAATTTCATTTTTAGAAGGTTCATTTTTGAAAGCGAAATTAGGATTTTTAGGCAAGCTTCGTTTTATTTGCTGAAATGGCTTTGTAAAGTAAATGGCAATGAAGTACGCCACTACCACCATTAAGAGCGTTAATACAAGTCCCATCATGATGATCCCAAATTTGGTCGTTTGAAAGGCATCCGCAATTTCTTTCTTATCTAATACCGTTAAGTAAGTCCAATTGTTGTAAGCAGATTTGGCATAAATGACTTGTCGTGCAGGCTGCTGATCCGTTTTCTCCAAAGTTAACATACCTGTGTTGTTCGGCTTCACTGCAGCTTCTGAAATATGCTGAAGCTGTTGGGTGGACAATAATTGTTCAGCAGGCTGGGTTTCATACATTAAATCGCCTTGTTTATTCAAAATAAAAACAGCCATATGATCCTCGGTTTGAATCGTATGATTTAACGTTTGCAGCGAAATATCCGACAAAGCAATGGCTTGCTTCTTCTTAGAGAATACAGGCAAGGTATTAACAAAACGAATTCCTTTATCTGTTTTAACCCAGAATAGTCCCTTCTCTTGGTGGTCGATATAGGTACTAATCAGCTTTTCTCGTTCCGTTTTCGTCAAATAGGACAGGCTTCCATTGGAGATTCTCCAATTCTGATTTAGACTGATTAGCGAATATTCCGTTCCCTCTAATCCCATCGTAGCAATATAATTGAGCTGAGTATTCACATTCCGATACGCTATAAAATCTTTTTCTGTAATGGGATTTTTCACAACATCATTAAAGGAACTGGTCGTGCTATACGTATTAAAAGCATATTCAATCGTTTGAATTTTCTGCTCCAGACTATTTCTGATCTGTGCCATGTAGCTTTGCTTGGTATTGGAAACTCTCTCCACAACGGAGCTAATTGTTGTAAAATAGATGTAGCTGCCAAAACTGGCCACCAATCCTATTCCCAAAACCAGAATCGTAATAAAAATAGTATAGAACATTCTTCCTTTTTTCATTGCGCTCCCCCTCTGGCTCTTTGCATCACAACAAAATTATAGCGCTTTCATAACAAGGTTTAAATCATTTTTTTCACGTGTGCATTATTTTTTACATCCGTATCATTCCAATTTAAGTCGATTTTGTTTGGTTTGCGGCAGTTAAAAAGAAATTTGGAGGAGTTATTTATGTTACATGTTGTTAGTCCTAAAGAACCGATTATAAAAGAAGAATTTCCGTCAGACACTTCCTTTCTCTCCCTCTATCCCGTAGCAGTTCGTGAAGCTCGTCCTTTTATATTGGTATTACCTGGCGGTGGCTACGAGCATTTGGCCTCACATGAAGGAGAGCCTATAGCTCGGTGGTTGAATGATCTAGGTATTCATGCGGGTGTGCTGGAGTATCAAGTCGGCGATTTCGAGATTATTTCCTTGTTGAAGGATGTAGAACATGCTCTGCAATGGATTCGCCAAACACCGCATGATTGGCTAGTCATCCCTGATCAAGTGGGGCTCATCGGTTTTTCAGCAGGCGGTCACTTGGCCTCCATTGTCTCCACTATAGGGATGGTAAAACCAGATCTTCTGTTGTTGGGATACCCTGTAATTTCATTTCATGAGCCTTATACACATATCGGAAGCCGTACACATTTTTTAGGGGAACAGCCGACGCTGGAGCAGCTCCAAGCCTTTTCATCCGATCGGCAAGTAACTTCACAGACACCTCCAACTTTGATGTGGACTACAGCCAATGATGGCGCTGTACCGGTAGAAAATAGTCTGTTGTTCGCTTTTTCATTATCCAGAGAACGTATTCCGTTTGAACTGCATGTATTTGAGGAAGGGCGACACGGCTTGGGGCTGTCAGAGGACAACCATGAATGCCATCAATGGCTTAATCTGGCGGAAACTTGGCTTCAAAAACATGGATATGCTCAGGCAAGGCAACAGATGACAACTCGACTGTTTATCGCTGGGGACTCCACTGCAGCTCAAAAAGGGGCTACCGAAAAACCGATGACAGGCTGGGGCGAACACTTGCAAAGCTACTTGGCACCGTCTGTTCATGTGGACAATCGTGCCGTCAATGGACGAAGCACCAAATCTTTTATAGCAGAAGGCCGGTTAGCTGATATTGAAAAAGATATTCAAGCTGGAGATTATCTGTTTATTCAATTTGGACACAACGATGAGAAAAAAGAAGACCCCACTCGCTATACCGATCCTGATGGAGAGTATCGTCAAAACTTAATTCAATACATTCAGTCCGCTCGGGAGCGTGGTGGAATTCCAGTGCTATTGACCTCTGTAAGCCGCCGCCGCTTCAAAGCAGACGGTGAACCTGATCCGCTGGCTGTAGGAGCCTATCCTGCTGCCATGAGACAAGTAGCCGCGGAAACCAAAACACCCCTGCTCGATATTTTTAAAGCTTCTCAGCAGCTATATCGTTCAATGGGTGGAAAAGAGTCACAGCAGCTATTTATGCATTTGCCTGAAAAAACGCATCCTAATTACCCCGCTGGTGTAACGGATAATACCCATTTTTCTGACGAAGGAGCCAAACAGGTCGCCCAGCTTGTAGCGGAAGCAATTCGACAGTGTGCGGAACTGTCTGCATTAAAACAACGTATGGTAGAAAGGAATCTAGACAGCGATGAGAGGCTTGCACACCAACTTGTCAACTGATATCAAGAACTAAATAGATACAAACACAAAACGGACTTGGAGCTAATCACTCTGACGTCCGTTTTTTATTCCGTGTGGATCAAAGACTATACAGCTAGGAGAATAGTTCAAAAGTATGGTAAATAAAAAACTTAAATTGTTATATTTTAATTCTTTTGTATTTTATAGGACTTTAGAATCGTTTTGTTGTATTATTTTGACAACATTTGTCGAATTAAGTGAAATCCATAACTTTACATGGTATATTTTAGGAGCTCAGATCATACATAAGGAGGATTTTTTTATGAAAACTAAGAAAATATTATTATCAACAGCTATGTCTCTGGGACTTATTGGGAGTATTATCGTCCCTAGCGCGTCCGCATCTGTAGGCCCTTCTCCGGTAATTACGCCTGTCGTAGAAGTTAACGGAGTATACTACAGAACGGCTACGTTGCCACGTAATTATTCCTATGCGTTGTCAAATTACCCAGGGGATACTTATAAAGTGGCGAGCGGAAATGTCACCGTCTCCGCTTCCGGGGTGGTAACAACTACTACTGCAACGACTGCAAGAGTTGAGATTTACGGCGGTAACGGTAAATTGAGAATGGTGTACACTGTTAAGGTGTCCTAAGATAAAAGCAGTGCTATTTTTATGGGTCGAAAAGAACTCATATTAGCTTTTTTATCAGCGGAATCCTTTATTAGTTTTCATTGAACTCTATTAACCGACTCTTGAGAAGTTTTATTTAAATGCTCCTCAAATTGAGTGCCAAATGCTCGAACGTCCTCTTTTCTAAACTTTCGTGAGATCAATAAAGATACCCCAAAAAATCTAAGTCTCCCTCACTCCAATCTATCTTTCCTACTTTTTTAATCATTATTCCATCAATTTTCTCAAAGCCTATTCCATTTGTAATAATTTTTTCATTATCAATTTTTAACCATTTAATTTTGTTCTTTACAGGCTTATATCCATTTCTTAAATACAAGTTCATATTATCAGCAAATAAAAGTATAAAATCAATATTTCGTGTAACGGATAACTTTTCAATTTCTAAAAGCAGTGCTGAAGCTATTCCCTGTGATCGAACATTTTTTGAAACACACAAATCAATTAAACCCAGTACTCTTATGGTTTCTCCGTTTAGATTCATTATCCTATAATCTAATCCAACATGCCCTATAAGTTGATAATCATGGTTAAAAGCTAGAAGTCTAAAATGTGGAAGTTGCTTGAAATAAATTCTATCCGTAGGGTAGATTTCTGAAAAACTGTCCATTAATAATGCTTGTATACTGGCTGCTAACTCTTGACTTATGTCATGTTCAAAAACTTGATCTATTTTCAAAATACCACTCCCATCCTTTTACCTACTTTAGCACTCTTCTACATTTAAGTGTGACAACTGTACGTGAATTGCGAAGGAATACTTCCTACTTACTGAAGCGGGTGATTTTTTTCTTGTTAATTCTAAAGGGGCTGTTGTATTAATTAACACAAATATAATTAGTGATCAATTTTTTGAACAGCCTACTATTCAGATTTATCAAGTATCCAAAAAAGAAAAGCACATAGCAATAACGTTTGAATATGGACCATCAAATACACTGTTTTATGCTTATCAATATAAAAACGGTACATTATTTAATAAACTTTCCATTATGGGCGATCAGGGTGTACAAGTTGATATAAAGGGAACCGTTAAACAATATTGGAAAAAGTACAGACCTGAGGGAGGATGGAATTTAGCTATAGCGACGTATTCATGGAATACTTCAAAGAATAAGTACCTCGGAGCAGGACAGCTGCCTTAGTTAAACATCTCTATTGAAATGCTCACGTTTAAAGTCATCTAAGGAAATACACTGGGACTCACACCAGCTTTCAGTCAGTGGAGTCCTCTTTTAGATCTAAAAGTAAAACTCACTAGTCCCTAATATTTTCTAAAGTAGCGCTTCCCATCTCCTGTAGGCATAATAACCTTCTGGTCCCTACCCCGTCATTCTACCCGAAATGTAGACCCTTCCGTCCACACAATATAGTCAAATCAGGCATCGAAAAGACGATATAACGATCGCAAAATGATTTCTGAAAGCTGTCCGTTATCAAAGGTATGACTGGGAAACCGATAAGTTATCGGAATGGCATACTGTTCCTGCTGGCGGCATTGTCATAATCGAAGGAGTATATTCCATCCGAAAGGAACTAGAAGACAAATATGACTTCAAAGTTTGGGTTGATTGTCCACGAAAAATTAGGCTTTCAAGAGGTCTTGAAAGAGACGGAGACTGTACTCGTGGGAAGGATTATAATCGCTCCCTCATAAAGGGGCTACTTTCCTCCATTTTCTCACCCTCTATAAACAACAAAAAAACCCTTGCTACGCAAGGGTTTTTGAGGAAATGGGCCCTGAGGGACTCGAACCCCCGACCAATCGGTTATGAGCCGACCGCTCTAACCAACTGAGCTAAGGGCCCTCAAAAAAATTTGTATATTCACGTTACACATTCATAACAGCAACGTTAATTAATATACAACATTTTCTTGTGTTTCGTCAATAGTCTTTCGAAAATTTTCTTTTACAAAATTATTTTTGTGGACTTACGGAATAAATCGGACACCATAACGACCTTTGCGCGAGCGGTACACCTCCACTGCGCGGGGATCATTGTAGCCATACATCCAGCCGTCGTGCTCCAACCTTTTTGCCAGACATCCTGCCTGAAATTTAGTCGTGTACAGTCTGCCATAGTAAATCCAATACATCCGAACTCCCTCTTTTCACATGATGGTAGGAGTTAGTGTAACCGGATCGAATTCGATTTACACGGCCTGAGCCATAACAATCTACAATGGTTAGCACGAGTACGAATCGCTCTAATCATTAGCTCTGTTGGCCCCTATAGCTCATCTTATTTGCCAAAGGAAGTCGGATCCTGACGCCAGGAACGCAGCAGTTCCATCTCTTCTTCCTGAATAGTTCCTTCACGCAAGGCAACGTTCATCAGGGCTGTATAATTGGACAAGCTTTGCAGCTCCACACCTGCTTCTTCAAAGGCTTGAGTCGCTTTGTCTAGCTGGTAGCTGAAAATAGCTAGTACCGCTAACGGCTGAGCGCCTGCTTGTGCTACGGCCTGTGCTGCTTTAATGGAGCTGCCTCCTGTAGAAATGAGATCCTCGATGACCATAACCTTTTGTCCTGCGCCGATGCGGCCTTCAATTTGGTTCTCTTTCCCATGTCCTTTGGCTTTGTCCCTCACATAGGCCATTGGCAGATTTAGCTTTTGCGCCACCCAGGCCGCATGAGGAATCCCTGCTGTAGCTGTCCCTGCAATGACTTCGGTTTCGGGATATTGCTCACGAATGAGGGCAGCAAATGAGTCTGCGATCAGCTCGCGTACCTCCGGGTAGGACATGGTCAGACGATTGTCACAGTAGATTGGCGATTTAATGCCGGATGTCCATGTAAAAGGCTGTTGCGGGCGCAATGCCACCGCCTGAATACGTAACAGATGGGATGCGATTTGCTCGGGGATACTATTGAATGTGGTCATACTTGTATCATCTCCTCAATAATGTGTTCCGCTGCGGCACGTGGGTCTGCTGCTGCGGTGATAGGACGTCCAACAACAATGTAGCTGCTGCCTTGGGCAATGGCTTGCCCAGGTGTAAGCACACGCGACTGATCGCCTGCAGCACTACCTGCCGGGCGTATGCCAGGAGTTATCGTCTTAAAGTCTGATCCACATACAGCACGAATGGCAGGCACTTCCAAAGGTGAAGCTACCACACCATCCAGTCCCGCCTCACGGGTCAGTTGTGCGTAACGAACTACTGCATCCTGTACCGTACCAGGAATACCTAACTCCTTATTCATGGTCGTCTGATCCGTGCTGGTCAGCTGTGTGACTGCAATAATGAGCGGCATGGAAAGCGAACTGTCTGCGGAAATAGCTGCTTCTGCACCAGCTTTAGCGGCTGACATCATATTAATGCCTCCAGCAGCATGTACGTTGAACATATCCACACCTAGGCGGGTAATGCTCTCTGCCCCTCCCCGCACCGTGTTAGGGATATCATGCATTTTCAAATCCAGAAATACGGAGTATCCTCTGGACTTTAGCTGTTCTACAAAAGCTGGCCCTGCATTATAAAACAGTTGCATACCTACTTTTATATAACAGGGAATTCCCTCTAGCTGCCGAATTAACTGCTCAGCCTGTTGTGCATTGGGATAATCTAATGCAACCATCAGCCGTCCTGCCATCTGCTGAAATGCTCCATTCACCGTTCTACATCCCCTTTTCACGTCAATTCGGGTACATTTGCCCGTGATAAAGGACATCCGTCAGCCGAAGCTGATGAATGTCCTTCCCTGTGCTACTTATTTCCTCACATCTATTCGTAACGCATTAGTTGCTTAGGACCGGCATGGATTCGGATGTGAAATTGATCGTTTCCAGCATTCTTAGCAAAGCGCGTACTGTATCCAGTGAGGTCATGCAGACGATGCCATTCTCAACCGCTTCACGGCGGATACGGAATCCATCACGCTCTGGCGTTTTGCCTTTGGTCAGCGTATTGAAGACAAAGTTGGCTTCACCCGTACGGATCATATCCAGGATGTTCGGGTTACCTTCGCTCAGCTTGTTGATCGTGTTCACCGGAATATTGGCCTGCTTCATAGCAGCCGCCGTTCCACCTGTTGCAATAATTTTATAGCCCAGTCTGTAAAAGCCCTGCATCAACTCGACAGCTTCTTCTTTGTCCTTATCTGCCACTGTAATGATGATTGCTCCAGTGGATGGAATTTTCATGCCAGCCCCCACAAGTCCTTTGTACAGTGCTTTGGCATACTGAATATCGCGTCCCATGACTTCACCTGTCGATTTCATTTCTGGGCCCAGCGTCGGCTCTACACGGCGCAGTTTGGCAAAGGAGAATACCGGAACCTTAACCGAGACATAATTACTTTCAGGCCAAAGGCCTTCTGAATAACCTGCATCTTTAAGCTTACCGCCCAAAATAGCCTGTGTAGCCAGATTCGCCATCGGGATATTCGTTACTTTACTCAAGAAAGGAACCGTCCGCGAGGAGCGAGGATTAACCTCGATCACGTACACCTGGTCTTGATGAATGACAAACTGGATATTTACCAGACCGATCGTTTTTAATTCTTTGGCGATACTGATTGTAATTTCCACAATTTTTTGTTTCAGCTCGGCAGACAAGTGCTGTGGTGGATACACCGCGATCGAGTCACCTGAGTGAACCCCGGCCCGTTCTACATGCTCCATAATGCCTGGTACCAATACTGTCTCGCCGTCGCAGATGGCGTCGACCTCAACTTCTTTACCCAGCATATAACGGTCGATGAGCACCGGATGCTCTGGATTGATTTTAACCGCTTCTTCCATGTACCGCAGCAATTCCGTATCTGAGTACACGATTTCCATAGCGCGCCCGCCCAGAACGTAGGATGGACGTACCAGGACCGGATAGCCTAGCGCCTGTGCGGTTCCTACTGCTTCATCTACCGATGTGACCGTGTTGCCTTTAGGCTGTGCGATAGCCAGACGAGACAAAAGTTGCTCGAACTTTTTCCGGTCTTCCGCTTCATCGATACTTTCCAGACTCGTACCCAAAATATTCACGCCTGCCGCACTCAGCGGAGCTGCGAGATTAATGGCCGTTTGACCACCGAACTGGACGATAACCCCAATCGGTTTTTCCTGCTCGATGACATTCATTACATCTTCGAAGAAGAGCGGTTCAAAGTAGAGGCGATCGGATGTGTTAAAGTCCGTAGATACCGTCTCCGGGTTGTTATTGATAATCACTGCTTCGTAGCCTGCTTTTTGAATAGCCCATACCGCATGTACGGTGGAGTAATCAAATTCAATCCCTTGCCCGATCCGAATCGGTCCGGAGCCGAGTACGATAACTTTCTCTTTGTTAGATGGAATAACTTCATTTTCCACCTCGTAAGAGGAGTAGTAGTACGGAGTTGTGGCTTCAAACTCGGCTGCGCACGTATCTACCATTTTGTAGACCGGACGCAGGTTTTGAGCTAGACGGAATTCACGTACCTCACGCTCGGTTGTCATACTGTCGTTTTGGCCCATACTGCGAATCTCGGCGATAGAGCGGTCGGTAAAACCTTTACGTTTGGCCTGATAGAGTGTTTCGTAGGTCAGCTCAGACTCTCCAGCGATGATGGCTTCGAACTTGACGATTCCCTCTACCTTATCGAGGAACCACCAGTCAATTTTCGTCAAATCTTGAATCTCCTGCTGCTGCCAGCCGCGACGGAACGCCTCGGCTACCAAGAACAAACGCTCATCATCTGCTTTAATCAGGCGATCCTTGAGCACGTCATCAGACAGCTGTTCGGCTCCCTTAAGATGCAGACGGTTTACACCGATTTCCAACGACCGTACCGCTTTATGGATGGACTCTTCGAATGTGCGTCCGATGGCCATGACTTCACCCGTTGCTTTCATTTGCGTGCCCAGCTTGCGGTTGGCAGAAATGAATTTGTCAAATGGCCAGCGTGGTATTTTGCTCACGATGTAATCCAGTGTTGGCTCAAAGCAAGCATACGTTTGTCCCGTTACCGGATTCACAATTTCATCCAACGTGTAGCCCAGTGCAATTTTGGCAGCCATTTTAGCAATCGGATATCCAGTTGCCTTGGAAGCCAGTGCCGAGGAGCGGCTTACGCGCGGATTTACTTCAATTACATAGTATTGATAGCTGTGCGGATCAAGCGCAAACTGTACATTGCAGCCGCCTTCGATATTGAGGGCGCGGATAATTTTCAGAGAAGCGGAGCGCAGCATCTGGTATTCGCGATCTGACAGCGTCTGACTCGGAGCTACGACGATACTGTCACCAGTATGCACGCCGACTGGATCAAAGTTCTCCATATTACAAACAACGATGCAGTTATCATTGCCGTCACGCATGACCTCATACTCGACTTCCTTCATACCTGCGATACTTTTTTCCACCAAACATTGTCCGATTGGACTGTATCTCAAGCCAGAGCTGACGGTTTCACGCAGTTCTTCTTCTGTAGAGCAGATACCACCGCCTGTTCCCCCTAGCGTATAAGCAGGGCGAACGATAATTGGATAACCGATTTCGTTAGCAAATTCTAACGATTCCTCTAAGGTTGTTACAATTACACTCTCTGGTACAGGCTGTTCCAACTCGCGCATCAAATCACGGAACAGATCACGATCTTCGGCTTGTTCTATCGAATTCAGTTGAGTTCCCAGCAGCTTGACGTTTTCACGCTCCAGCACTCCGGCGCGAGCCAGTTCCACTGCCATATTCAGACCTGTCTGTCCTCCCAGCGTAGGAAGCAGACCATCTGGACGCTCTTGACGGATAATCTGTGTTACAAAATCAAGTGTGATCGGCTCGATGTATACTTTGTCTGCCATGTTGGTGTCTGTCATGATGGTTGCCGGATTACTGTTGATCAGTACTACCTCGACGCCTTCTTCTTTGAGCGCTTGACAAGCTTGTGTACCAGCGTAATCAAATTCTGCTGCCTGACCAATGACGATCGGACCGGAACCGATCACAAGTATTTTTTTAAGTTCTGTATTTTTCGGCATATTAGCGCTCTCCTCTCACTGCGGCGGCGATAGCAGCCTGACGCGGTTGCTTTGGATGATTTCTTTTGTGCTCACGGATCATGTCCAGAAAACGGTCAAACAGGTAGCCATTATCGTAAGGTCCTGGTGCAGCCTCTGGATGATATTGAACCGAAAACGCGGGATACTTGGTATGTTTAAGACCTTCAATCGTTTTATCGTTGTTATTAATATGCGTCACTTCAAGCTCAGTTCCTTGGATCGAATTCTCATTCACCGTGTAGCCGTGATTTTGTGATGTGATAAAGCAACGTCCGCTCTCCAGTTCTTTCACCGGGTGGTTACCACCGCGATGTCCGAATTTCAGCTTCTCCGTATCCGCTCCCGAAGCTAAAGCGAACAACTGGTGTCCCAAGCAAATTCCGAAAATCGGGTATTCCCCTAACAGTTCAGCTACCGTACGAACGGCATGGGGTACGTCTTTTGGATCTCCAGGGCCGTTAGACAGCTGGATACCGTCCGGGTCCAAACGGCGAATTTCCTCAGCCGTCGTATCATGTGGAACGACAACCACATCGCAGTCCCGTTTATTCAGTTCGCGCAAAATGCCGCTTTTTGCACCGTAGTCAATCAGTACGATCCGCTCTCCGTTGCCAGGACTGCTGTACGGATGAGGTGTGGAAGTCATAGGAACCTGATTACGCAATTCTTCAATGGTGAGGTCAGACATCATTTCTTTCAGTTCTTCCAGCGGCTGGGAACCAGTCGTCAAAATGCCCTTCATCGTGCCGTGATGGCGAATAATCCGGGTAAGCATGCGGGTGTCGATGTCGCTAATGCCAATGATGCCATATTCCTTCAGCAAATCGCCCACGCTGTATTGAGCACGCCAGTTACTTGGCGCCGGCTCGTAATGTCGAACAGCAAAGCCATGGACATAAGGCCGTACCGATTCAAAGTCATCCCGAGTAATTCCGTAATTGCCAATCAGCGGGTAAGTCATCGTTACGATTTGTCCGCAATAAGAGGGATCAGTCAGCACCTCTTGATAGCCTGTAATCCCTGTGTTGAAAACGACCTCGCCTGTTTTTTCACCTTCCGCACCAAATGATGTGCCTGTAAACAGCGTGCCGTCCTGAAGTAACAATCTTGCCTGCATCCCGTCTCACTCCTCTATATTGTTTCCTGCTATTAGGTTCTATTTATTTAGTGGTTTCTATTTATTTTGCTTCGTCAGCAGACCATACCAGTTTGCCGTCTACCCAAGTTTTCACGGGCCAGCCTTTGAGCTTCCAGCCTGTAAAAGGAGTGTTGCGTCCTTTGCTGGCAAACGTTTGCGGATCAACTGCCTGCTCCTGCTCCAGATCAATCATGGTCAGGTCAGCTGGAGCCCCTTCTTCCAGGCGTCCCGTATCAAGGCGGAAGACACGCGCTGGATCAGCAGTCATACGACGCACTAGAAAGTCCAGCGTCCACTGTCCGGTAGCTACGAATTTTGTGTACAACAGCGGAAAGGCCGTCTCAAAACCAACGATTCCGAATGGCGCCAGCTCCATACCTCTTGCCTTCTCTTCCTCACTGTGCGCTGCATGGTCGGTTACGACGATGTCAATCGTACCGTCTTCCAGTCCCTCTATGCATGCCTGCACATCACGTGGGGAGCGGAGCGGAGGATTCATTTTCCAGTTCGCATCCAGCCCAGGGATGTCCTCATCTGACAATACCAAGTGGTGTGGGCATACCTCAGCCGTTACCTTGATGCCAAAAGATTTCGCGTGGCGGATTAACCGCACTGACTGCTCCGTGCTGACATGGCATACATGATAGTGTGCCCCGGTTGCCTCGGATAGTAAAATGTCTCGTCCGACGTGAATGGCTTCGGATTCGTTCGGAATGCCTTTAAGTCCGTGGCGCTTGGCAAATTCGCCGTCCGTCACCGCCGCTCCTTCAACAAGCGTGTTATCCTCACAGTGTGCAATAACCGGCATATCCAGTGCTTTGGCCCGCGCCATGGCATCCTTCATCATTTGCGCGCTTTGCACCCCGACACCATCGTCAGTAAAGCCGATTGCACCCGCTGCTTTGAGCGCTTCAAAATCTGTCAGCTCACGCCCCAGTTCGTTTTTCGTAATGGCTGCGTAAGGAAGAACCTTGGCAAGCCCGGCTTCCTGTCCCTTTTTCAATACCAGCTGGACTGTGTCCACATTGTCAGTCACTGGACGTGTGTTTGGCATGCAGGCAATCGTCGTAAATCCGCCTTTCACCGCCGCACGGCTGCCCGTTTCAATCGTTTCTTTATATTCAAAGCCAGGTTCTCTCAGATGCACATGCATGTCGATTAAACCGGGGATGACCAGTTTTCCCTGGGCGTCGATTTTTTCAACTTCGCGCTCCTGCTCAGATGCCCCTTCTTCTATAAGTAGGCTGACTCCAGCATCTGCATTTGCGATAGCCAAAATTTTTCCGTCGGCGATTAGGATTGATTTCAATTCAGCCTCGCCCTGCTCGTTCAATACGCTTGCATTCATTATTAATTGTTTCATCTGAAATATTCCTCCGCTCAGTTTTCTGCAACTTTTTCCTACGATCCAATTGACAGCTTCTACAGCTTCATTGCCCGTTCCATAACCGCCATGCGGATCGGAACTCCGTTTGCCATTTGCGGAAAAATTCGCGATTGTTCGCTTTCCACAACTGCACTATCAATTTCCACATTCCGATTCACTGGAGCTGGATGCATGATAATCGTTCCGGGCTTCAGGTTCGCTGCTCTTTTTTCTGTCAAACCGTACTGCTCTCGATACTCATCCGCTGAGCGCAACATCCCTTCAGCATGCCGTTCCAGCTGTACCCGAAGCATCATGACCACGTCCGCCTGTAGTGCCTCTTGCATCGGAACATAAGGCGCGTACGCCGCAAGATCAGGTGCTTGCATATTATCAGGAGCGCAGAAGCTAACCTTGGCTCCGAATTTTTGCAAGGCCCACAGATTCGAGCGAGCGACACGGCTGTGCAGAATGTCTCCTATGATGGATACTCTCAAGCCTTTAAGCTCACCGAAAGTTTTGCGCATGGTGTACAGGTCCAGCAGAGCCTGCGTTGGATGCTCATTGTTGCCGTCCCCCGCATTAACCAGTGGGACACTGACCTTTTCAGCGAGCTCTTGCAGCACCCCGGCTGGCTTTAACCGGATGACTCCTGCGTCAATGCCCATGGATTCGAGCGTACGTACTGTATCGTAAATGGACTCCCCTTTTTCCACACTGGAAGCCGCAGCGGAAAAGTTCAAAACCTGAGCGCCCAGCCGCTTCTCTGCCATTTCAAAAGAAAAGCGGGTGCGAGTGCTGTTTTCAAAAAACATGTTGGCCGCAAAGCGTGATTGCAGTACTGGAACCAGTTTTTCTGGTTGAGACTCCCAATAATGAGCGCGATCCAGAATGGACTCGATTTCATTTCGGCTAAGTTCCTTTAACCCGAGCAGGCTACGTTCTTTAAGTTGACTGGCTGTTGTGATCATAGCTGTTCCCCCCGGTTCTGAATGATTGTCACTTCGTCCTTACCGTCCGTCTCTTGAAGGGCTACTACGATTTCCTCAGATTTGGAGGTCGGGATGTTCTTGCCGATGTAATCCGGACGAATCGGAAGCTCACGGTGTCCGCGATCCGCTAGCACTGCCAGCTGGATCATTTGCGGTCGTCCGCAGTGCATCAATGCATCCATCGCCGCGCGGATGGTGCGGCCTGTATACAGCACATCGTCAAAGAGAATGACTTTCTTATCATGAACCGATACGTCAGCAGGATTCATCAAAAGCTCTTTTCCATTTCCTTTAGCTTCGGCTACGCTGCTCCGGTCATCCCGGTAGGCTGTAACATCCAGCTCTCCCCATGGAATTGGTGCGCCTTCAATCTCAGCAATTTTTTCAGCCAGACGTTGCGCCAGATGAACTCCACGTGTTCGAATACCTACTAGCACACAATCGTCAATACCTTTGTTTTTCTCCAAAATTTCATGTGCAATCCGTGTCAATGCCCGACGAATCGCAATTTCATCCATCAGTACATGTGTTTCATGACTCATGCTTCCAGCCTCCTCAGGTGATGTTCCCTTCAGACCTGGTCCCGTGTTCGGATACAAAAAAGACTCCTTGCCCAAGTTTGGCAAGGAGTCTCGTGTGAACAGTCTTCTACTGTTCTCCGATCTCTCGGACACACTGAAGACATACCGCCGCAGCGGATGCACTGATCAGTGATCCATTCACGTTACCTTGCCAGCCTCACGGGACTGATTTAAAGGTGCTATTCAGGATTTCCTTTGTCCTGCTTCTCATAGTGTGAGATGGTTAGCCATCTCTTGGACAAAGTTCATCGCAACTACGAGAAGTATGACAGATTGAAAATCGTGTGTCAACACCCGTTCAACCGGAACCACCGGAAGCACTCTAATAATTATACAACTTCATTGTATAATTATCCATAGTTGTTTTTACCCATACCTTATCCCACAATAAAAAAACCGCCCTTTAGGCGGTTTAACTTAATAATTTATTCAGGTTTGTGAATAGGAATGCAAATTGTCATTGTTTTAGCGACTACGCAAGGATGCTAACACATCCTCCATATCAGGAGGGATCGGTCTGTTGAATTCCATGTACTCTCCAGTGGATGGATGCTTAAAACCCAGTACCGCCGCATGCAGCGCCTGACCATCCATACGAACCCCTTTGCTGCGTCCATACATAGGGTCGCCAACCAATGGGTGTCCAATAAATTTCATGTGAACACGAATTTGGTGTGTGCGTCCTGTTTCCAATTGAAGTTCAAGCAGGGTATAATCCCCCAACCGTTCAATGACGAGAAAATGGGTGACTGCATGCTTGCTGTTACGTTCCGTCACTGTGAACAATTTGCGATCACCCGAATCGCGGCCAATCGGAGCATCTACCGTTCCCTGATCGTGGCTCAAATGACCGTGAACTAAGGCTATATATTTCCGAGTCACACTATGGTCCTTAAGCTGTGCTGCAAGTGATGCGTGAGCCTGATCATTTTTAGCCGCCATCAGCAGTCCTGATGTATCCTTATCAATACGGTGAACAATACCAGGACGTAATTCCCCATTGATGCCGGAAAGATCGTGGCAGTGGTACATCAGTGCGTTAACCAATGTTCCCGAAGAGTGTCCCGGTGCAGGATGCACGACCAGACCACGTTGCTTGTTAATAACAATAACGTCCGAATCCTCGTAAACGACATCCAACGGAATATTTTCCGGTACAATATCTACACTTTCTGGCTCCGGTACCGATAATACAATACGATCTCCTTCAGCCAGCTTGTAGTTCGCCTTGATCGCCGTACCGTTCACCAACACCCGACCATTTCCGATCCACAGCTGTATCTGAGAACGAGACACTTCCTTCATTTCTTCGGCGATATATTTGTCTATACGTGTTTTGGCATCCACGGAATCCGCTGTCCATTCCAGAGATTCACTCTCCAGTTCGTCTTCATAAGACAGACCTGCGGCTTCGCCGTTTTCATTCACTTCGCTCATGCTATGACTTCCCTTCAATGCTATCATTGCCATTTCCTTTTTCCCGACGCGATTCCAGCAATGTATCCAAAATAATCAGTGCTACACCGATGACAATCGCCGAATCTGCCACATTAAAAATCGGGAACGTATAGCTTCCAAAATTGAATTGCGCAAAATCAACCACTTCACCTGAAATAGCCCGATCCAAAAAGTTACCGACTGCTCCCCCCAGCACCAAACTTAGCGCAACAGGAAGTAGCTTTTGTCCAGCCTTGACTGTTTTTCGCAGGTACCAGACGATACCGATCACCACTACAATTGTAATCACGATAAAAAGCCAACGTTGACCTTCCAAAATCCCAAAAGCGGCTCCACGATTACGATGGGAGGTGATTAAAAAGAAATTGCCGATGACTGGTATTTGCTCGTACAATTCCATCCGCGTAGCCACCAAATATTTTACTCCCTGATCAATCAAAAAAATAATTAGCGCAATACCAAAATAAATCACAGTCCTTCGTCACTCCGATCCGCTTATATCCGTTGTTGAACCCATTTATTGTAGCATAAGCGTTCTCAGATCGTCCACGAAACCCGCAAGCTATCAAGTACAGATCATCTATAAAATGAACTCCACTGCATTTGATTAGAATTTCCTATGTAAAAGAGGCCTTCCCGGTGCAAACTACAAGGAGCATACTCGACACAACGCATGCGCATGTAAACCTAGAACAAGGAGAGGATTCCATGTCCCCATTGACGGAGCAACAATTGCAGGGCTTGCGTAACGAACTGCTGGAACGCAAAAAAGAAATTGAGCATCGTTTGCAGGACAACGGCCATTACGGACTCGGCGATTCCCAACGCGATCAAACCGGCGAGCTTTCTCCTATTGATAACCACCCAGGAGATCTGGCTACCGAAACCTACGAGCGAGCCAAGGATATTTCCTTACTGGAGCACGACGAATTCCAATTAGAACGCATCGAATCAGCTCTGATGGCCATGGAAAAGGGGACGTATGGCATTTGTGCCGCCAGCGGTAAACCCATTCCCTATGAGCGCCTACTGGCTGTTCCCTATACCATTTACTGTAAAGAGTACAGTCCCGAAACAGAAGTGTCTAACCGCCGCCCAGTGGAGGAAGAATTTCTCGCTCCCTCGTTCGGCAGAACAAGTCTGGATGAGCGTGATGATCAAAACGGCTTCGATGGTGAAGATGCATGGCAGATCGTCGAAAATTGGGGTACCTCTAACACACCAGCCATGGCCGAAAGTAGAGAAATCCACAGTTATGATGATATGGAAATTGAAGCAGGCGACGATAATATGGGCTTCGTAGAACCATACGAAAGCTTTGTTGCTACTGACATTTATGGACAAAATGTTTCCGTTATTCGTAGTTCCATTTATCAGCGTTATATCGAAGATGGCGAGGGCGAAGGTCTACTGGAGCCGGATACGCACGAAGACGAATCGTGAACTTCAAAGTGGAGATCGCTGCCTAATAGGTAGTAAGCTCCAATTGTCGTTGTACAATTCGTACAATATCAGCGATATAATCACCGATAATCGGCAAATTCAACGCTCCGAGCACTTGCAGCACATAAATAATGGTAGCGGCAAAAAAAGTAAAACCTAGCGCGATGCCGATTCCCCTGGAAACGCCTGATATTAGATTTAGCCAAAGTAATCGCCAAGGCTTGTTCAGCAGCAAAGCATAATCTGCAATACGTGTCCGTTCCATCTGCTCTGACACAGCACGTATCAGCTTTTCAACACGACTTAATTGCTCTGCCTGATTACCTGTTTTGCTTTTATCTGCGGCTACGGCTGCTCCTTCTCCGTTCATCTCTCGGAGACTTCTCCCCTGTCTACGCCTTGATCGTGCCGTCATATGCACAATCCCCCTTTTCCCATGGCTGCCCTGAACGCAGCAAACGAGCCGAAGCACGTAACGGAGAAAAACCGTTTCCGATGCTTAGGCTCGTTTTTATATGCTGCCTGTTATTGTATTATGGGACAGGGGGCTTGTAATTATTCTCCAATATGAACGCCGATGGTTTTACCGTTCACATCCACATGTTCTGCCGGTTCGGCTTGACCAAATGTCACAGTAGTAACCAATACGTTCTCACGCAACACAGAATCGAAGCTTTCGATGGCCTGACGCAGCTCGTTATCTACATCCAACGTCAACGCCACATACTTTTCAATCGGCAGATCCAGTTTTTTACGATAATCCTGTACCGCACGAACCACTTCACGTACCCAACCCTCTTGCTCCAGCTCTGGCGTAATGTCTGTGTTCAACGCTACCGTTAAGCCATAACCGGAAGCAGAAGCGAAGCCTTCTTTCGCTTTTTTCTCCACCAGCAGTTCTTCGGCCGTAACTTGCAGCTCTTCACCTTCTGGAGAAGCGACGTTTAACACTCCTTTTTCTACAACAGAACGGGTATCCTCAGCAGACATTCCTTTGAAAAAGTTTTGTAGGAAACCGACATTTTTGCCGTATTTCTTGCCTGCTACTTTCAAATTCAGTTTCAGTGTAAAATCTACAAAGCCGCTATCGTCCGTCTCAACATGAATATGCTTCACGTTAATCTCATCTTTGATGATTTCCTCATAGCCACTCAGTTCAAAGTCCTGATCCATGGACAGAATCAACTCGGACAACGGTTGACGCGTTTTCAAACCCGTTTCGTTGCGGACGTTACGCGCCAATTCAACGACACGGCGTGCCGTTTCCATATCTCGTTCCAGTTCCAAATCGATCAAGGACTCATTGGCAGTCGGATAATCATCCAGATGAACACTTTCCTCGTTGCTTAGGTTGAGGTAAATATCCTCTGCAAGCAGTGGTGTAAACGGCGCAAGCAGTTTGGCAGTCGTTAACAACACTTCGGTCAGTGTACGGTATGCATCCAGCTTATCTTCTGTAAGACCATTGCCCCAGAATCGGTCGCGTGAACGACGGATATACCAGTTGCTCAGCTCATCAACAAACGATTCAATTGCTTTAGATGAGTTCAGGAAGTCATTTACAGCCAGCGCTTTGTCCACTACCAAAATGAGGCTGTTCAGACGGGACAAAATCCAACGATCCAACTTATGAGCCGATGGTTTGAACGGATGCTGTGCCGGATCAAATCCGTCGATATCCGCATACAAAGTCAGAAAAGCGTGTGTATTTACAAGCGTATCCACCAGCTTCGATTTAGCCTCACCTACAATGCCTTTGGAAAAACGTTTGCTATTCCATGGTGCACTATCAGACAGCAATGCCCAGCGGAAAGCATCTGTACCGTACTCGTCAATCACTTCCCACGGATCAATAACATTACCCTTGGATTTAGACATTTTCTGCCCCTGCTCATCCAGTACATGGCCTGTCGCCATGACAGCTTTATAAGGAGCTTTGCCAGTCAGCATAGTCGAAACCGCAAGCAAGCTATAGAACCAGCCACGAGTCTGGTCAATCCCTTCACAGATCATATCTGCCGGAAATTGCTGCTCGAACGTTTCATTATTTTCAAAAGGATAATGATGCTGTGCAAACGGCATGGAGCCACTATCGAACCATACGTCGATTACTTCCGGTGTACGAGTCATTTCGTATTTACCGCATTGGCTACGAACCTTAATATCATCTACATATGGTTTGTGCAGCTCGATGTCCGCTGGTACATCGCCAATCGCACGTTCCCTCAATTCAGCAATACTATGCGGAGCGAACTGTTCTCCAGTTTCCTCACAAACCCAGATGTTTAGTGGTGTACCCCAATAGCGATCGCGACTGATGTTCCAATCCACCAGTTCCTCCAAAAACTTGCCAAAACGTCCTTCACGTATATGCCCCGGGTACCATTCGACTTCGCTGTTGTTGGCAATCAATTGATCCTTGATCGCAGTTGTTTTGATAAACCAGCTGTCCATAGCATAGTACAATAATGGAGTATCGCAGCGCCAGCAGAACGGATAGCTATGCTCGTATTTTTCCTTGCTGTACAGCAAACCTTTTTCGGACAGCATTTTAACAATATCTACATCACAGTCTTTCACAAAACGGCCTGCAAAATCAGTGATTTCCTCTACATAGTTACCTTGAAGATCCACCACGTTGATGAACTCAACACCATTTTCACGACATACCCGGTAATCATCCTCACCATGCGCCGGAGCCATATGAACGATACCTGTACCGCTGGAGTCTGTTACGAACTTCGCACCCAGAATCTGATTACCCTTCTCAACCTGAAAATACGTAAATGGCGGGGTATACGTTTGGCCAACCAGTTCTGAACCGGATAGTGTGCCAATCACTTCATGATCGCCTTTAATTACGTCCTCAACCAGATTTTTAGCAACGATGTATACACCGTCTTCCTGCTTCACACGTGCATATTCCAGTTCAGGGTTGACGGCGAGCGCCACGTGACTCGGCAAGGTCCAGGGTGTTGTCGTCCAAGCCAGTACATATTCACCACTGCTATGCAACTTGAATTTCGCCGTGGCACTCAGATCCTTCACATCTTTGTAGCCCTGCGCTACTTCATGAGAACTTAGCGTCGTCTGACAATCCGGGCAATACGGACTCACACGATGACCACGATACAGCAGATCTTTTTCATGAATTGTCGCCAAAATGTTCCATACGCTCTCGATATAGTTATTATCCAATGTAATGTACGGGTTATCGAGGTCAGTCCAGTATCCGATCGCTTCGGTTAGATCACGCCATTGTTGCTCGTACTCAAACACGCTTGCCTTACATTTTTTAATAAACTTTTCAACGCCATATTCTTCAATTTCAGGTTTGTGGGAGATTCCCAGTTGCTTTTGTACACCCAATTCTACCGGCAAGCCATGCGTGTCCCAGCCTGCCTTACGTACGACGCGGTATCCCTTCATTGTCTGATAGCGGCCTACAAAATCCTTAATTACACGGCCCAGCACGTGACCGATATGCGGTTTACCGTTAGCTGTTGGTGGGCCCTCATAAAATACAAAATTTGGCTTTCCTTCACGATTTGTGATGGATTTACGGAATGTGTCCTCTTGTTTCCATTTGCTCAGGATGCGCAGGTCACGGGACCGTGCTTTTTCTTTAACATCCACTCTGTTCATACTGTCATACTCCCTCTCTGCTCATCATTGATTTCCCTAGCATTTCCTAAAAAAAGCAACAAAAAAAGCCCCATCCCTGTAAAGGGACGAGACTGTGCTCGCGTTACCACCCTGATTCCGTAAAAACAGACCATTCTAAAATACAGTCTCATCACGGCTCTCTGAGCCCCACTCAACTACAGCAGGGCGCCATTATAACGCATGGCAAACGGTGATTGCTTACACACGCCATAAATCTTAAGCGCTTCAGCTCACTTCTCCGGGAGGATCTTCGGTCATGTTCTGAACGTTGGCTTGCACCGGAAGGCCAACTCTCTGAGGGACAAATCATGACGTACTCGTTCCCATCAACGAATTAAACATGTTAAATTCATCGAATATTAAACCAGCAACATCGTTGCCTTGAATAACAACCATCAGCCGACAGACGGATAATCATTGAATTCAGTATAGTATTTACAGTTATAGCCTGTTTAAAGATAAAAGTCAACCCTAACAAAGCCTAATAAAAGCTTGTCAGAAATGAAATTAGTAAATTTCTTTCATCTCACGCTCGCGCTCCAGTACTTCGCGTTCCCGGTTTTCAAGGGCTTCCCAGCCGTCTTGGCTTAACAAGTCAAGCTGCGCTTCCACCAGTGTACGAAACCGTGCTCGGTAAATCGATGCCTGCTTCTTCAGTTCTTCAACCTCCAACGCGATCTTGCGGGATTTAGACAATGCTTCGTTCACAATACGGTCCGCATTTTTTTCCGCTTCCTTCACGATCAGTTGGGATTCTTTCTTGGCGTTGTTACGAACTTCATCAGCCGCTTCCTGCGCCACGATAATCGTCTTACTCAGCGTATCCTCAATGGTCGCGAAATGATCGAGCTTCTCCTGTACGTTCAACAACTCGGTGCTCAGTTCTTTATTTTCACGAATAACGCCCTCGTAATCTTTGATCACCTGATCCAAAAATTCATTAACCTGATCCTCATCATAACCGCGAAGCCGGCGGGCAAATTCCTTGTTATGTATATCCAATGGCGTTAATGGCATGCCGTCCACCTCCTATAAGATTGACAAAAATTACATTTTCCGCGTCACGACGCTCACTATCATCTATCGGTCATCATACCCCGTTTTGTGAATACTGTACAGAGCAAAATCGTTCCAGTTCTTCGCTATAGCTTAATTCTTTCGACAGAAAGCTCGTGATTCCTGCCTACAGCTATACAAACTTACCAATTTTGACACGGAATCTTCCCTTTTTTGTCATCCCGTCTGTTTCAAGCACTTTGAAACGCCCAAAACCCTGCATGGAAATAACGTCCCCAGCTTTAAGTGGAGTGGATGGATTCTCCTCCACCTTCCAATTTACCCGGCACCGTCCCGCCCGAATCGGTGTTAATATTTTACTGCGGCTTAGCTTGTATACATCGCTGGCAATACCGTCCAGTCGTAAAGAAGCGACAGTCAGATCTAGCGCCTCTAATGCAACTTCCTTCGTTCGCAGACTCGCTACAGGCAACAGTTCTGTCCATACATGGACACGATGTACCTGCTGCAAATGCATCGTCATAAAATCACCGATCTCTGAAGCTACCAATACATGGCACCCATCATCAAGTACATGAATGTCCCCGATTTTCCCACGTTTGATTCCAAGTCCCAGTAGGGCACCTAGATAATCACCGTGCTCAAGGGTACCTATTTTATGATCGTCAGATGTGATGGAAAGGACCTGAATCCCCATCTCCTCACCGTCCAAATACGAATAATCGGGCGCAATAAGCGCCCGCTTTCGTTCTGAAGCCATATATCCGCCATCTACCCTAATCGTGACCTTGTCTTCCTTCGAAGCAAGTGTCTCCAATATGTACTGTTGGCGCGGGTCCAAAAAATCAGTCAGCTTCTGCTCATGATAAGCTCCCGCATGACTGATCCATTCGGAAGCGCGATCCACATAATCCCGTTCATCCGGGTGAAAATGCTCATAAATCTCAGTTCGCATAACTCCTCCTAGACGAAATTACCAATTAAAGAAATCAAACCGTATGACGCAAAACGCAGAGCAATCAGCGCAACGATGGGTGAAATATCAATCATCCCGAAGATTGGCGGTATAAACCTGCGAAACGGAGACAAATACGGCTCCACAAACTTGGCAAGTAAATCGCCAATTACACTCTCTCTGGCATTAGGAAGCCATGACAGCAGAACATATGCAATGATCATGTACGAATAAATCTGAAATAGCCAGTAAATTACCTCGATCAAGAAAAGTTCACCTCATTCTGTTAAGTTCTTGTTCAGTGTCAGCCAGTATTTCCGTAATAGAGCCTTGAATCTCAACCGTATCTGGTGTACACAGAAAAATATTGTTCCCGACCTTGGAGATACCACCACCCAGTGCATACACAGTACCACTCAAAAAATCAATAATGCGCAGCGCCTGATCCTTGCGAATTCGTTGCAAATTAACTACGACGGTGCGATGGGAACGGATATGGTCGGCAATTTCCTGTGCTTCATCATAAGAACGCGGCTCATACAGGACAACTTTCACATTTTTCTGTGAATGGATGCTGACAACATTAGTGCTCTTCTGGTTCTTACGTTTATCAAAGCTTGGGGTTTCAATTTCTTGATCTTCCGGCGTATTCATAACCTCTCGCTCTATAACTTCCTCTTCTTCCTGAAGCCCCAGAAAGTTCATGAACTTATTCATTACGCCCAATGGAAATCCTCCTCTCGTCCGACCAGTACGGAACCAAGCCGCAGCCAGGTCGCTCCCTCTTCAACCGCCACTTCAAAATCATTGGACATCCCCATAGACAAGTGAGCGATGGGTTCTCTGGTCAAGGCTTGTCCATTTAACCTATCCCGTAATTCACGTAATCCCCGAAACACAGGCCGAGTTTTTTCCGGGTCTTCCTCATGAGGAGCCATCGTCATCAAGCCAATCACGTCCACATGCTCCAACTCGCGAATTTGTTCCAAAAAGGGGACAACCGCCTCAGAGGACAAGCCATATTTGGATATTTCCCCAGAAATATTGACTTGCACAAAAGCTTTAACTCGCAGTCCCAGAGCGGCTGCCTTCTTGTCCAATTCCAGAGCGAGCGATAAGCGGTCAAGCGAATGTATAAATTTAAATTTTCCAATCACATCTTTAACCTTATTCGTTTGGAGATGACCAATAAAATGCCACGTTCCCCGGTCACCCAACTTGCTCCATTTATCCGCAGCATCCTGCCAGCGATTTTCGCCCACATGCTCTAAGTCGCTATCCAATACCGATGTCATTGTCGCCGCCGAAACATATTTCGTGACAGCGATCACATTAACTTCATCACACGAACGTCCGCTTCGGTCACATGCCGCTTCTACACGGGCATTCACTTCTTTAATTCGTTCCTCC
This sequence comes from Paenibacillus sp. FSL R7-0340, assembly GCF_038002205.1. Taxonomy (NCBI): domain Bacteria; kingdom Bacillati; phylum Bacillota; class Bacilli; order Caryophanales; family Paenibacillaceae; genus Paenibacillus; species Paenibacillus sp. FSL R7-0340. The sequence goes on along the minus strand of NZ_JBBOBY010000001.1, from coordinate 2,236,574 downwards.
AAAGACACGTGAGGACTCACCTCTCTTCCAGACCAATCCAACTCGCCATTCTTCCTGTGACGCCGCCTTCTTTGCGATATGAAAAAAACAAATCGCTACGGCTACTCGTGCATAAGGTAGTACATTCGATATGGCTCGGCAATATTCCTGCTTTCATCATAATGTGTCGATTGCATTGTTTCAAGTCAAGTAGTGTTTTTCCGGCGGTTAAGGGGAAGTAAACAGAACCTTCCCATTTATCATTACCCGGGCAATCATGCTCCAAAACCCGAATTTGGCTCATCACGTGCTCATCCACCTCATAGGATTCAGAACCAATGGAAGGACCAATAGCTGCTAGTATATCAGACGGCTGAGATCCATATTCGTTTTGCATGGTCTGTACCATTTTCAATGCGATTTCCGCAACGGTTCCCTTCCAGCCTGCATGCGCCAACCCAATCACACGGCGCACTGGATCACAAAAATATAATGGTACACAGTCTGCATAAAAGGACGTCAGCAAAATGCCAGGTACATTCGTCAAAAGTCCATCTGTGTCCTGAAAAGCGGATGCACGATCCATAAAGCCTCGCCCGCGATCAGCAGCCTTGACCACGGCAACATGATGACCATGAACCTGTTCACCGCACGTCCACGCTTCAGCAGCAAAGCCAAGCTGCTCAGCAATGAGCCGACGGTTACGAATAACTTGCTCGGGGTCATCCCCTACATGGAACGCACAGTTCAGACTAGCGTAGGGCACCTCACTGACACCGCCATGACGACCTGTAAAACCCGCTGTTAATCCCTGAACCTGCCGCTCCCAAGATTGAATATATAACAACTCCGGTACGGGACGTCCGCCATCTTTCATAAGCGCAGCCCCCGTAGCCTCGGTGTTCACTACAAATGGTTCCATTCATTCTCACCTCTACTGCCCAGTGTACCAAAAAGCCGCCGCCGTGTCTTCACAACACACTAAAATACGTAGATCTGCAAGTTCAGAAGCCCCGTCGGTCACTCCGCTCTTGACGTTCGATATATAACTTTTCCTCCCCTTCACCCGGCGGCTCATGCAATCCTTCCAGTCGTACAAGCACAACATCCGAACCAATTTTCACAATGTTGCGCCACGGAATGACCAACTCGCTTCCGCCTCCAAACCAGCCCATAAAACGACTGCTGCCTGGAACCACAATGGCTTCAATTTTCCCCTGCCGCACGTCAATCTCCAAATCACTGATTTGTCCCAGACGTCGTCCATCTACAATGTTAATGACATCCTTGGTTTGAAACTCGGAAATTTTCATTGCTCTTACTGACGTTTCTGGTGCACTCACACGCATCACATCCTTTATTTCACTATATGAGCGGAAGAGCCCAAAAAATGTCCTGTAAACGCAAAAACGATCCGGGTAGGATCGTTTTTATCGCTGAATCATTCAAGCATTCATTTCATTAGGACTTTACATGTTTTTGCATTTGCTGTATAGCCGACTTCTCTAATCTTGAAACCTGGGCTTGAGAGATACCGATTTCGTCGGCAACCTCCATTTGCGTCTTTCCTTCATAAAAACGCATAGACAATATCATCTTTTCACGCTGGCCCAGGCGATGCATCGCTTCCCGCAGAGCGATTTCCTCAATCCATGAGACGTCTTTATTTCTGTCATCACTGATCTGATCCATCACATAGATTGGGTCGCCCCCGTCGTGATATATCGGCTCGAACAGCGAAACCGGATCCTGAATCGCATCCAACGCGAACACAACGTCTTCTTTGGGCACATTCAATGCCTCTGAAATTTCAAAAATCGTTGGTTCTCGCGAGTTCAGATTCGTCAGACTGTCCCGCACCTGAAGCGCCTTATATGCAATATCCCGTAACGAACGAGATACACGGATCGGATTGTTATCCCGCAAATAACGGCGGATCTCTCCGATAATCATCGGCACCGCATAAGTGGAGAACTTTACGTTTTGCGAAAGGTCAAAATTATCAATCGCCTTCATTAGGCCGATACATCCTACCTGGAACAAATCGTCCACAAACTCTCCCCGATTGTTAAATCGTTGAATCACACTCAGGACGAGTCGGAGATTGCCGTTGACCAATTTTTCTCTGGCTGATCGTTCATTATTTTGCTGAAGTGATGTGAACAACTCGCGCATTTCTGCATTGGTTAATACCGGCAGTTTGGCGGTATCCACACCGCAAATTTCCACTTTATTTCGGGTCATCGTGTCTTACCTCCCAAGGAGCAACATTAATGTACATTATCTCCTGAGGGCATTTTTTTATTCGCCGTTTCCATCGCTTCCGGATATACCCATGCATTATACCATTTTATTAAATTCTTTTCGTAAGCGCTTTATAATTCGCTTTTCCAGACGCGAAATATACGATTGCGAGATACCCAACAGGTCAGCAACATCCTTCTGTGTCTTCTCTTCTCCGTCTTGTAAGCCGAAGCGCAGCTCCATAATTAAACGCTCTCGATCCGTCAACTTATCCAGTGCCTTATGCAATAATTTACGGTCCACCTGCTCCTCAATATTACGGTAAATGGTATCATTTTCCGTCCCCATCACATCGGAAAGCAATAATTCATTACCGTCCCAATCAATATTCAGAGGCTCATCAAAAGAAACTTCCGTTCTCGTTTTACTATTGCGACGCAAATACATCAAAATCTCATTCTCAATGCATCGAGACGCATATGTCGCAAGTTTGATTTTCTTCTCTGGATCAAAAGTGTTAACCGCTTTGATTAGTCCAATAGCACCAATGGATACGAGATCCTCAATGTTGATTCCCGTATTCTCAAATTTACGGGCAATATATACGACTAACCGCAAATTTCTTTCGATTAGCATCGACCGTACTGCTGCATCTCCAGAAGAAAGTTTCCCCAGCAAATATTCTTCTTCGTCTCTCGTCAGCGGTGGGGGGAGCGCCTCGCTGCCGCCAATATAATAAATTTCTTCACTTTTCAGCCCAAATAAAAATAAAATACGATAATATTGCAGTTGCAATGCTAGCCTAATTTTCATCTTCAATTTCATCTGTTCCCGCATATCATTCTCCCCCTTTTGAAAATAGTGCAATTCCAACTGTGCTCCGCCCATTTCACCATTGGATATTTCTCGTCGCCTTCAAACATCATTTTGTGTTTATGCTCCGTCATCCTGATTCCGTAAAATGCTCACTAAAATGTGCATCTCGTTTCTGGTTGGTATCAGCACTGCCCTCTTCTTGTGCCGTCACATCCGGGTGGATGATGGCACGATACTTACCCTCTGCTGACAATGTTCCCCCATCCAAGCCAATCAACACTCGATGATGTACAAAATGAGCCCCATTCATCACCACCTCTACTCGGTCTGGTTTGAGGGCGAGCATAAAGGAATGACTGCGGTTAATTCCACGATAAGGGACGAGACGAACACGATCCTGCCAGCTAAACGATTCGTCCCCCAGTTCCATCACCAGTTGGTCAGCATTACCCTCAGAACATTTTCGAAGCCAGGAGGCGGGCAAATACGATTCCCACAAGGCCGCCTCCATGACCATCACCGGGGTTCGGGTCAAAGGATCATAGAGCTGGTTACCTGTATCCAACAAGCCTGTACACTCAATATGATCCTGCCCAATCCACACCTGCACTTGTCCCAGAAACCCACTCATCCTTTCTGTGCGCTGCTTTGAGGACTGCACAATACGAAAGAAAAGCATCACTCCGCCAAATGCGCATAAAATAAACCAGAATGCGATTTTCAGTTCAAAAGACATTCCTCCCGAAGCGGTGTACCAGATACCATTAAACAATTCCCCCGTATTTTGGAGAAAATAATGCATCCCCAAAATGCCACCTGCAGCTACAAAATTGATCATGTAAAAAGCACCCATTGTACGAAGATACTTTTGCATGCTGCCAAATCCAAAAGCCACCAGCAGCATTATGACCGATAATGCCAGTTTGATCAGGAACGTAAATAAAAAGGACAGTTCCGGCACAAACATCATGACCACGTACATTGCGCCGATTCCAGCTGAAGCCATCAACCTCCACCACACCGGACGAATTTTTCTCATCCAGGCGGTGACCATCAGCAGCACAGCATCAATGAACAAATTGGCCAAAAAAATCAAGTCGATATAAACAACCAAGACTTCACCCGCCCAGCGTTTGCAGGATAGGCTTAAGTATAGTAGTCATGCTGTTCAAAGTCTGTCTAACGGTGGGGACGGTGACCGACTAATTTTGTCGGAAAGAGGAGAAGTGCCTGAACTGCAGGATGCGGAAAACAGAAAGAAGCCCGCATCTCCAGGGAGAATGCGGGCAGTCTGAATTGAAACTAGTTATCGTTATTATTATTGCGCGAACGGTTACGTAAGAATGTAGGAATGTCTAATTGGTCACTGCTTTGAGTGTTACCAAATGGACGCAAGTTAGGAGAGCCTTTTTCCGCCGAATCGGAAGTAGCCGGGTTGGCTGCCGGTTTACGTCCCGGTGCCGGTTGACTTGGCTTGCCTTCAAAGCCAGTGGCAATGACGGTAACCTTGATCTCTTCTTTCAACTCTTCGTCAATGATAGCACCGAAAATCATGTTTACTTCCGGATCGGAAGCCGATGTTACAATTTCAGCCGCCTCATTAACCTCATATAGAGACAGGTTGTTGCCACCAGTGATGTTCATAATCACACCACGAGCACCTTCAATGGATGTCTCCAACAACGGGCTCATGATAGCCTTGCGTGCTGCTTCAGCCGCACGATTTTCACCAGTTGCTTCGCCAATCCCCATCAAAGCGGAGCCACGCTCCGTCATGATCGTCTTAACGTCAGCAAAGTCGAGGTTGATTAGACCCGGTACAGCGATCAAATCTGAAATACCTTGTACCGCCTGACGCAGAACATTGTCTGCTTCACGGAATGCTTCCAACATTGGGGTTTTCTTGTCCACAATTTCAAGCAAACGGTCATTCGGGATTACTATCAAAGTGTCTACTTTTTCTTTTAATCCCTCAATACCAAGTTCAGCTTGATTGGAACGCTTACGCCCTTCAAACGTGAATGGTCGGGTTACCACGCCTACAGTAAGCGCGCCGCATTCCTTGGCAATTTCAGCAATGACAGGAGCCGCTCCGGTTCCAGTACCGCCACCCATTCCCGCCGTTACGAATACCATATCCGCACCTTTGAGCGTATTCATAATGAGCTCACGCGATTCTTCAGCCGCTTTTTTACCCACATCGGGGTTAGCGCCGGCACCTAGACCGCGGGTCAGCTTATCCCCAATTTGAAGCTTATGCTCAGACTTCGCTAAATGAAGTGCCTGGGCATCTGTATTGACTGTGATGAACTCCACACCCTGAACACCATTTTCGATCATTCGGTTAACCGCATTGCTGCCGCCGCCTCCGACGCCGATCACTTTAATTTGAGCCAAGCTCTCCATTTCAAAATCAAATTCCAACATACTATTCCATCTCCCCCTCAATGTGCATGGATGGCCCGTCCATGATTGGCATAATTAGCAATGAACGTTATATAAATTCACTGAACATATTTTTTAAGCGTTCAATCAACCCCTGCTTTTGCTCGCCTTCCGCAGCGGGACTACTGCTTTTGGTTCGGTTAGTCGGCTTCTTGGTACTTCCGCCACTGTTGCTAACGCTAGTCGATCTTCCGCGATAGTAACGAATAGCATTATGCAAGATTCCAACTCCGCTCGTGTAACCCGGATCCCTTACACCGATAAAATCAGGTACGGCGATCCTTACGGAAGCGGCCAGTTCGCTTTGTGCCACCTGAAGTACACCAGGCATGGAGACGGTGCCTCCGGTAAGTATATAACCTCCCGGAAGCTCTGTGTAACCCAAGCGCTTAACTTCCGCCTGAATGAGTTGAAAAATTTCCTGCACTCTCGGCTCAATAATAGCAGCCAAATCCTGCTGGTTGAACTCCTTATCCACGTTACTGCCGATACGCGTCACTTTAAAGACGACATCGGCTGCCGCATCATCATACCATGCGCAGCCGTACTTAAGCTTTACTTTTTCGGCTTGATCGGTAAGGGTTCTCAGTCCGTAGGCAATATCATTGGTTACAAATTCTCCACCAATCGGAAGTGTAGATGTGGCAACAATCGTTCCTTCCTGGAAAATGGCAACATTCGTAGAACCTGCACCAATATCCACCAGCACCGAACCCATCACCTTTTCATCCTTCGAAAGAGACAATTGTCCGGCTCCAAGAGGCAGCAAGACCAGATCTTTAATCCTCAAGCCGGCTTTCTCAACGCAGCGCAACAGATTATGTATCGGGGTCTTGCCTCCAGTAACAATCGTAGCCTCTACTTCGAGACGAACTCCAATCATACCGCGAGGGTCCTGAATGCCTTCAAGGCCATCCACGACATACTGCTTGGCTACCACGTCAATAATTTCTCTCTCCGGTGGTACAGCAATAACCTCAGCTGCCTTCAGTACACGCTCAATGTCCTCCTCACCGATTTCACGGTCCTCGTTGGACACGGCTACTACGCCATGACTATTTTGCAGGCCAATATGATTGCCTGAAATCCCCACATACACTTCTGTTATTTGAATACCAACCATGCGTTCTGCGTGATCCACGGCGTTACGGATTGATTGCACGGTTTGATCAATGTCTACAATTGCACCTTTGCGAATCCCTTCCGAGTCGGCAGATCCAACTCCAATAATATTAAAGGTTCCATTATTCATTTCCCCAATAATAGCCCGAACTTTGGATGTACCGATGTCCAAACTAACAATGATGTCATTGTTGCTCAAGTCTGTGGCACCTCCTGACTCCAAAATGAATTTCGTTCTTTAAACACACTCTGTACATATTCAACAAACTCCATGCTTTCCCTCTTTTTTCTACAAATTTTTTAGAAGCCAATTTATGGTTGCAGTCACATAAAAATTTGAAGAAAAAAGAAGGAGGCAAGTCTATTACCCATAAAATCAATTCTAGCATTTTTTCACATCACTGAGTAGTATCTTTTTCTTGGCCCTCTTCACTCGTATCCGGTTTGAACGGAACGTAGGAATCCGCCTCCAACATGGTGATCAAACCTGGATCTTCTGTTTCTAGCACCTGGTTCAAATAGCTGATTTTAGAATTCAGTAGAGAAACGGTTGTAATAACCTCAAACTGGGAACGTGTGTACATTTTGATGCGGTCCGGAAAAGAAGGAATCGGCGCGGGAATAATTTCTGAAATATCGGCTGTCCATTCCCCCGGAATGCGTGATAAAGCATCACACAGCTTCGCTTTGTACGGATCATCAGATTTCCATTTGGTCAAAATAGGCTTCTCAACGGCTATTCCGCTACTCCCCACGCCCACGCTTGTCCCGTTCGCTAGAATAGCACGAAGGCTCCCGTCACTCTGCAACTCGTAAGCGACCGTAGCAAACTCTTTAATGTGAATAGCAATAATCCCCGGAAACTGCTTGTCCACTGTGACTTGCTGTATCGATTGAATTTCCCGCAGTTTCTCAGAGATGTCGGATGAACTGACTCCGAAATACTGATCTCCAACAGCCAGACCGCTTCGATTAAGAAGCTGATCTCGGGTCGAAAATACATTACCATCAAAACGAATTTCAGAAACCCGACTCAACGAAGAACGGAAAAAGAGAACAGCAAGCAGTACGATAAACAACAAAATGAGAAGAATAGCAATCTTCCGGCTTGTACTTTTTTTCGTTCTGTTCTTTTTAAGAACAGGTATTTGAGCATTTGGCATAGCTTCTCTCCACAAAAGCCTTTTGTCCCCCCGTTAACGGAGGGACATTACAGGCATTAATTTACGAAATCCAGCTGCTCCGGCACCGGAGACTGACGGCTCATTCGGGCACCCAGTCCCTGGAAAAGACGTTCGATTCGGTCATACCCTCTGTCAATATGATGAACCTGCTCGACAATGGTACATCCTTGAGCCGCTAGACCCGCTATGACCAGCGCAGCCCCTGCCCGCAGATCGGTAGCCTCTACCGTAGCCCCGTACAGACGAGAAACTCCTCTTATAAAAGCAGCATTTGCATCAACCGTAATATCAGCACCCATTACATTTAGTTCATCTACATGTTTGAATCGGCTTTCGAAGACGGTCTCTTTCATGACACTGAATCCGTCCGCCAAGGAAAGCAGAACCATGACCTGAGATTGCAAATCCGTCGGAAAAGACGGGTAAGGGGAGGTAACGATCCTTTCCACTGCTTTGGGACGACTCATACAACTTACGGTCATTATATCATTCAAGATGCCGATTTGAACACCAGCCCGCCTGAGGACATGAATCAGAGCAGACAAGTGGGATGGATTGCAGTGGGTCAGCGACACACTTCCTCGTGTAGCTGCAGCTGCGATCATAACCGTTCCAGCTACTATGCGGTCAGGAATGACCTCATACGTACACGGATTGAGGCGACTGACCCCCGTAATTGTAATCGTGTCGGTTCCAGCACCGATAATGCGGGCTCCCATGGCATTCAAGAAGTTTTGTAGATCCTGAATTTCCGGTTCCCTCGCTGCATTGGTGATCGTTGTTCGTCCTTCAGCCAACGCAGCGGCCATCATAATATTTTCCGTTGCACCTACACTCGGGAAATCCATGTGGATGTCCGAGCCGATTAGCTTGTGGGCTCGAAATGTAATTTGCTCGTCTTTTTCCTCTATCTCTGCGCCAAGAGCTTTTAAGCCCTCTAGGTGAAGATCAATTTTGCGCTCGCCTATGGCGCAGCCTCCGGGCTGGTAAATGGAAACTTCTCCATATCTGGCGAGCAGCGGTCCCATCAGAAAGATAGATGAGCGCATTTGCTTCATCAAATCTTCTGGAATTTGGAACGTTCGGACGGACGACGTATCCACGTATACCGTTTCCTCTTCATGTCGGCATGTACAGCCGAGTCTTTCAAGGATGTGCAGCATGACCTTAATGTCTAAAAGATGGGGCACATTCCGAATTTCTACCTTACCTTGTGCTAGTAAGCTCGCTGCAAGAATAGGTAGTGCCGCATTTTTTGCCCCATGGATACGTATGGTGCCTGACAGGGGACGGCCTCCCTCAATCACCAATTTGTCCAATGTATCACCTCCGAGTTTACCGCTCACCCACTACGAAAACCTCCGGAACTAGCTTGATGCCGGTTTGAGATGATATTGTACTTTGAATATGCTTCATTAGGGTAAGCACGTCCTCTGCTGTCGCTTGACCGGTATTTACAATGAAATTGGCATGCTGTACAGATACCTCTGCGCCTCCCGCCTTCAAGCCCTTGAGACCTGCGCTCTCAATAAGGCGAGCAGCATAGTCTCCTGGAGGATTACGGAATACGCTTCCTGCACAAGCTAACTGTAACGGCTGGGTCAGCCGGCGGCGGTCTTTAAAAGCCGCAAGTGCTGCTGAAATTTCCTCGCGGTCGCCCCGCTTCATCCGAAACACTGCCTCTGTCACCATTCCACGTTGCTCATGCAACACGGAGTGACGATAGCTGAAATGCATATTCTCGGCATCGTACACAACCAATTCCCCTGTATCCAGCACAATCTCAGCGGACTGGAATATTTGTGACACATCAGACCCATGGGCACCGGCGTTCATGTAGACAGCCCCACCGACTGATCCTGGGATACCACCAGCAAATTCAAGGCCGGACAGGCCCTGCTTGCTGGCCATAACGCACAGTTTGACCAGTGAAACGCCTCCTCCAGCAACGATCTGTTCATCTTCAAAATGAACATAATCAAATCCTGGCCCCAGCTTGATCACAAGTCCCCGTATCCCTTTGTCAGAGACGAGCATGTTGGAGCCCCGACCCAACTGCATCCAGGGAATTCCGTGCTCGCTAGCCAGCTTCAATACTCTTGCCAGCTGCTCTTTGGTATCCGGGATGACAATTGCATCCGCAGGGCCTCCAATCCTCCATGTCGTATATTTGGACAGCGGCTCATGCTCCAGCACTTTTCCGATATCATGCTCCGCTAATAATGGCATCCATTGCTGCATTGTACTGAAACCTCCTTGTTGCTTGCCCCGCATGGTTATAAGGCTCTCACCTGACAACCGGCAGCCTGAGTGATGGTCACAATCTATAGGGTATCCTATGTAAATACCATCCGGTGTGTGACAACCGCCCAATTCTGCGCTGCAGACTACCTTTTATGGGCAAGACGTTCCATTTCTTTTACTAAAATATCTGCTGAGTCAGGCTTGCCAAGCGCAGACGCCGACTCTGCCATGCGACTCCGCCATGCCTCATCCTTCATAATTCCCGCTATAGATTGAAACAGGGCCGGGCCACTCAGTTCCTTTTCTACAATCATGACGGATGCGCCTGCCTTTTCAAGTGTACGAGCATTAGCCTCCTGATGGTTATTCGTCACATTAGGTGATGGGATCAGAATGGACGGAATGCCCAACGATGTGATCTCTGCCAAGAAGGACGCACCTGCGCGATTAACAATTAATGAGGTACAAGCCAGCACCTCTGGCATATTGTGAATATAGGGAAGCACGTGTAGATGATTGGGCAATGAGCCGATCTGATTCCGTATGCTATCCAGCGTTTGCTCATAATAAGATTCACCGGTTACATATACAAAATGGACGTCTTTCAGTTGCGAAAGTTGCGGAGCCATTGCAATCATGGCGTCATTAATGGCCTTCGCTCCCCTGCTGCCACCGACCACAAGGACGACCGAGCTGTTCATCGGTACCCCAATAGTAGCAAATCCCCGATCCCGGTTAGCCAAACGAACTGTTGTAGCACGCGGGTTCCCGGTGTACAGTACATTTTTAGCTTTGGGGAAAGCTCCTTCTGAGCCTTCAAAGCTAACAGCCACTGTATCCACATAGCGACTCAGAAATGTATTAGTCAGCCCTGGAATTGCATTTTGCTCATGAATAATGCTGGGAATTCCCAACTTGGAAGCTGCATAAACGACGGGGCCGCATACATATCCCCCGGTGCCAATAACGACATCTGGCTTAAATTTCTTTAATAATGCTTTGGATCTGCGAACCCCTTTGAAAAAGCGCATGATCGTTTTTATATTTTCCACAGACAAGCTGCGACGAAATCCTGTGATATCAATAGCCTCAAATGGAATTTTTTCCTGAGGAACCAACTTGCTTTCGAGTCCTCGTTGACCGCCAATGTATAAAAATTCAGCGTCCGAATCAATCTCTTCGCACTGTCTGGCTACGGCCAGCGCCGGATAAATATGCCCTCCGGTGCCGCCGCCGCTCAACACGACGCGCATAAACGTTCACCTCGCATAACGTGATAAATTTAGTAAAATGCCCAGAGCAGTTAGCATTAAGGTCAGAGAAGAACCTCCATAGCTGATTAAGGGCAGTGTTATTCCTGTCACCGGCATTAAACCGATAACGACACCAATATTAATGACGACCTGTACGGCGACCATTGCGACAATACCCACCGCAAGCAAACTACCATAGGTATCCGGAATGGTTATAGCGACACGCATTCCTCTCCACACGAGAACCAAAAAGAGCCCCAACACCGCCATTCCACCGATAAAGCCAAGCTCCTCCGCCAAAATGGAAAAAATAAAATCAGTCTGCGGCTCAGGAACGTAGCTATATTTTTGTCGACTCATGCCAAGCCCCAAGCCCGCCAGGCCGCCTGGACCAATCGCATATAGCGATTGAATAATTTGATAACCTGCGCCAAGCGGATCGGACCAAGGGTCCAGAAAAGCGGTGATGCGCTGAAGCCGATAAGGCGCAGCTGCAATCAGTGCAGCAAACCCTGCTGCTCCCGACAAAGCCAGCAGACCGAGATGCTTCATACGCGCGCCTGCCGTAAATACGATGAGCATGGACGCTCCCATCATTACCGTGCCAGTGCCCAAATCGGGCTGGAGCATAATAAGCCCAAAAGCCAGTCCCATGAGTCCAAGCGGGGGCAACAGGCCGCGCGTAAAAGAGCTAATATCATAGTCAGGACGACTGAGCCAACGAGCGAGAAAAAGAATCATACCCAACTTCATAAACTCGGAAGGCTGAATGCCGAAAGAGCTAATACCGAGCCAGCTTCGTGCCCCGCCTCTTACTACACCAATGCCGGGAATTAATACGGCAACCAGCAACGCAAGACAGATCAACAACACAACCTTGGCATATTTCTGCCAGATCCGGTAGTCCGTTCTGGCAGTAAAGTACATCGCTACAAGACCGAGCCCTGCAAATAGCAATTGCCGCTTTACAAAATAGTAGGAGTCCCCGTACTCGTGAAAAGCGAGGACGGCGCCCGCACTGTATACCATAACCATGCCGATGGCTAATAAGCTTACAATACAAACGAAAAGCCATAGATCCGGCGCTGGACGAGATTGCTTCATCAGGAGGCCACCCCTTGCATAAAAGTAGGGGCTTATCCAACCCCCCTACTTACAATTTATGCGCCGCCTCTTTAAAAATACGTCCACGCTCTTCATAGGATCGGAACATATCCCAGCTTGCACAGGCGGGTGAGAGTAATACTACATCTCCCGTCTCAGCAAATTCAGCAGCCTTGTTCACAGCCTCCACGAGCGTAGCGGCGGCATCCTCCCCATTATCGACGACCTTGACATGCTCTATTCCGGCTTGCTGGGCCCGCTCAGCCAGCTTATGTCGTGTCTCACCCAAGAGCACAACGGCTTTCACACCTTCCTGCAAGGAAGGTACGAGCTCTGTATAATCAGAACCGCGATCCAATCCTCCGGCAATGAGTACAATGGGTTGCTTAAAGGAAGATAAGGCCATCATTGTTGCTTTCGAATTGGTTGCTTTGGAATTATTGTAATAAGCTACACCAGCGTGTTCTAAAACATATTCAAGCCGATGTTCGACGCCGCGAAAAGTACTTAATGGTTCCGCCAAATTCGCTGGTTCTGCGCCTGCAGCAATGGCGATTGCGCAAGCAGCAAGAGCATTTTCTACATTAAAACGACCCGGAAGTCCAATCTCAGCTACGCCTATAATGGGATGCAGCACACCATTTCCATCGCGGTATACGATGCTACGTTCAATATCGTCCGTCACATCCGGTATGTATGGCGGGTCAGCAAACAACCCTTCCTGCAAACGTTCTGTCATAGAGAACGGAAGCAGCTTCGCTTTTATATAGGGTACGAGCTCCCGGCAGACGGGGTCATCCCAGTTCACCACCGCAGTATCCGCCGCCGTTTGATTGGCAAATAGACGCGCCTTGGATGCAACGTAGTCCTCCATGCCTCCGTGGTAGTCCAAATGGGTCTCAGCTACATTGAGCAGGCAGGCCACAGCGGGCTTGAAATCCTTTGTTCCTTTTAACTGAAAGCTGCTCAGCTCCACAACCATCCACTCGTCCGACTTGGCGTCCACAGCCGCCTCACATAAGGGCGTACCGATATTACCAGCCACGATTGGATTCATGCCGGATGCCTCCAACAGCTTGCCTACCCAAGTGGTCGTGGTCGTCTTTCCGTTGGAGCCAGTAATGCCGATGATCGGAGCTTTACATAGATGGTAGGCGACCTCAACCTCGGTCACGACCTCAATGCCGAGCTCGACAGCTTTCTGTACGGGAGGAGCCGTATAAGGAATCCCTGGATTTTTGACAACCAGCTTCACTCCAGGATGAATTAGCCCCTCTGGGTGACTCCCGCATAAAACGGAAATTCCCAAAGCCTCTAATTCAGAAGCTTCGGGACATTGTTCCCTATCTTTTTTATCATTGACTGTCAGCTTCGCTCCGGCCTGGTGCAGCACCTTGGCAACTTGCACGCCGCTTTTGGCCAGCCCGATAATGACGACTTCCTGATCTCTGTATGCGTCTGGATGGTTCATTTGTCTACAACCCCTTGTTGAGATAAAGTCCGAGTCCTGCCAACAACAGTCCTACAGCCCAGAATGTAATAACTACGCGCCATTCGGACCAGCCGGACAGCTCGAAATGATGATGAATCGGGCTCATTTTGAAAATACGCTTGCCACGTGTTTTAAAAGAAGCTACTTGCAAGACCACGGACAGCATTTCAATTACGAATACACCACCGATAATGAGGAACAAAATTTCGCTTTTCGTAACGATGGCAATGGCACCTATGGCGCCGCCGATTCCCAGCGAGCCTGTGTCACCCATAAACACCTTGGCAGGATGAGCATTATACACGAGAAATCCGAGTACAGCGCCAATCATAGCCGCTGAGCATACTGCTGCCGGAAGCGAGGTCGCCTGAATCGCGACAATGGCATAAGCAGCAAAGGCAATGGCACTTGTACCGGACAGCAGCCCGTCCAGCCCATCCGTGAAATTGACAGCATTGCTAATCGCCAGCATCATGATAATGATGAACGGATAATAAAACCAGCCGCCCCAATCAAAAGACCATGACGTTCCAGGGATGCCGATCGCAGTACTATGATCATTACTAAGCAGAAGCCAGCACATGATCGCGCCAAACAATAATTGCCCAAACAGCTTTTGACGCGCCGTCAGACCTAACGAGCGTTTGAATACAATCTTGATATAGTCGTCCAAAAAGCCGATCAGCCCAAAACCGAGCGTAGCAACCAGCAGAACGTAAAAGTCCGTATTTTTGATAGCTGAAAACTTAAGAAAGGTCAGCGTAAAAGCCACCAGAATCACGATACCGCCCATTGTAGGCGTACCTATTTTTTTAAGATGGCTTTGTGGCCCGTCATCCCGGACCTGCTGGCCGAATTTCATTCGCCGCAGCAGCGGAATGAGCAGTGGAGCGGCAATGACCGCCAATATAAACGATACGACGATCGTCAGCAGTAATAATTGAATATCCATGGGAGTCTCCCTCTCGTCAACATCAGTTCTGTAGCGGACCGTTTTTCAGCGCATCCACAATTTCTTCTAGTCGCATCCCTCTGGATGCCTTAACCAGCACAATATCATTGGCGTGTAGATGATCCAGCAAATACTGGATCAGCTCTTGCTTATCTGTATAAGCGTGAACGTTAGCAGTTGGCATCAACTCTTGCGCACCCTGCGCAATCGAAGTGCCTAACGCACCGTAGGTAAACAGTACTTCTACGTCGTGCTTTGCCGCGAAAATTCCAATTTCCTCATGGAATTGCTTTTCCTCAGGTCCCAACTCCAGCATGTCACCAAGCACGGCGATTTTACGTCCGTCCGTTTTATACGCAGACAGCGTCTGAATTGCAGCCTTCATTGAAGCCGGACTGGCATTATAAGCGTCGTTTAGCACGGTAAGTCCATTAGGACAGTTCACGACCTCAATGCGCATGCCCGTCAGCTTTAAAGACGACAACCCTTTACGTATATGGTCTACATCGACATTGAAATGACGCGCTACCGCCAGTGCTGCCAAACCATTTACAACATTGTGCTGTCCAAGCAAGGGAAGCCGGAAAGCCTCTTTGCCAGATTGGGCTGTTATAAATAAGCTGCCTTCTCCATCGGAAGTGATTTCAGTTGGATAGTCATCGTTGCCTGCAACTAGCCCGAACGTAAACAATTTTAAACCTTCAGGCTTGACCGTTTCAGACTCCGCCAACACTTGTGAAAGCAGTGGTTCATCCCCGTTGTAGATCAGCAAACCACCAGCCTTAAGGCCACTTGTGATCTCCAACTTTGCACGAGCGATTTCCGCACGAGAACCAAGCTGCAGCAAGTGCGATTCGCCTATGTTCGTTATGATAGCTACATCTGGTTGGGCAATATTAGCCAGCAGACGAATCTCTCCACGTCCACTCATGCCCATCTCCAGAATGAGAATATCTGTATCCTGCGGCATGGACAGTACAGTTAAAGGCAAACCGATATGATTGTTATAATTCCCTTCGGTTTTGTGTACTTTAAAAGTTGTGCCCAGCAGAGCGTTTACGATGTCTTTCGTTGTCGTCTTGCCGTTGCTTCCCGTGATCCCAACGACAGAAACGCCGGTTTCGCGTAAGTATGCAGCTGCTAGATGCTGAAGGGCTTCTAGCGTATCCTCTACCTCAATAGCGTTCTCAGCCGGAGGTGCTCCATGATCCTTTTGCCATAAAAATGCAGCTGCACCTGCCTCGCTTACGATCTGCTGCACATAATTATGCCCATCAAACCGTTCGCCCACGAGTGGAACAAACAACCCTTGGCTCTGCGGCCTGCGAGAATCTGTAAAAACGCCTTCGACCATCTGTTCGGTGTCCGCTTCTCCGTGAAGTATTCCTCCACACATAGATGCAATCTGACCGATTGTTCTTTTCATCACTTGGATAAACCCCTTATCGCTTCTTTGGCTACGATGCGGTCATCGAATTCATGCACCGTTTTTCCGATCAACTGGTAAGTCTCATGACCTTTTCCCGCAATCAATACTACATCGTCAGGGCTTGCCATTTCAACAGCTTTATGAATTGCAGTTCTGCGATCCACGATCAATTCGTATCGTTCTGCGGGTACACCTTCGTCGATCAACCCTTGTTCGATGTCTTTCAAAATCACTTTCGGGTCCTCTGTTCGCGGATTGTCGGAAGTAATAAACGAGTGATCGCTGTAACGCGCAGCAATTTTCCCCATCAATGGGCGTTTCGTACGATCTCGGTCGCCGCCGCATCCAAATACACACCATACTTTACCGACCGCAAATTCCTTTACGGTGCGAAGGACATTTTCCAATCCGTCCGGTGTATGGGCATAATCTACAATAACAGCAAAGGGCTGACCCGCATCTACAGGCTCTACCCGCCCATCTACGCCTGCAATAGACTCTAGACTGCGCTTGATATCCACCAGCGAGATTCCTTCCAGCAAAGCAGCGGTAATGGCCGCCAGTGCGTTGTACACATTGAACTTGCCTACCATTCGAAGCTCAATATCGGTATCTCCTTTAAAAGTAGACACATGGAAGGAGGTTCCCTTGGAACCTATAGTGATACGAGATGCCTGCACATCAGACTCCTTTTCCACGCCGTATGTAATCACTTGGGCCGCAGTTTGAGCCTGCAAATAGGAAGAAGCCGGATCGTCTGCATTCAGAACAGCATATTTGCTATCTGATGCATCCCGCGAGAAAGCATTTCCCAACCTAGAGAATAAAAGTCCTTTTGCGGCACGGTACTCCTCCATTGTGTTGTGGTAGTCCAGGTGGTCCTGCGTCAGGTTTGTAAATATAGCGGTGCGAAAATCAGTTCCTTTGACGCGGCCCTGCTCCAACGCATGTGAGGATACTTCCATGACACAGCATTGAACCCCCTGCTCTGCCATATTTCCGAGATAACGTTGCAGTTCCACCGCTTCGGGCGTAGTGCCAGACATTGGGTAAGACTGACCACCGTAACGCATTTGAATCGTACCAATCAGTCCGGTGTTCACCCCCGCATCCTTCATGATCTTTTCAATCAGATAAGTTATCGTTGTTTTACCGTTGGTTCCGGTTATGCCGATCATGCGCATGCGTCGGCTCGGTGAATCAAACATATAATCTGCCAAAACCGCCATGGCATGTCGTGCATCCTTAACTACAAGCTGCGGAACAGGTACATCCAGTTCACGTTCAACGACCAAAGCTGCCGCCCCGGACGCAATTGCCTGCTCAGCATAGTCATGTCCGTCCACTGTAAAACCTGGCAAACACAGAAATAAATCCCCCGGTTGCACTCGACGTGAATCCGCCCCGATTCCTCGGCAATCCACTGTACCGTCACCCACCACACGGGAGACGGCCAGCAGTGAAGCCAATTGTTGAAGCTGCATCTTTCATTCCTCCATTGCTCTCTCGTTATTCATAGTATGGTATAAAATGAACCTATCAATCCCCCATGTAAATACGGATCGTTGATCCCCGCTCCAATCTGGAGCCCGGCTTCGGCGCCTGACTCACGACCGTCTTGCCTGACCCAGATTTCACGAGCATAAAGTTCATATTCATATCTTCGTACAAATCAGCTGCAGTGGCACCTACTAGATCAGGTACCGTTTCGATCGGATTTTCTCCATACTTGTACTCTTTGGCAATTTGATTGGTGCGAGGCGGTATTTTCAAGGCAATCAGCGCGTCCTTTAAAATATTTTGCACGATTGGCGCAGCAACCACCCCGCCGAATTGAATGCCCTTCGGGTTATCGACAGCGGTATAGACGACGATTTGCGGATCATCCGCCGGGGCAAAACCAATAAAGGATACAATATGCTCCGAGGAAGAATAACGTCCGTTAATCACCTTTTGTGCCGTCCCCGTTTTACCTCCTACCCGGTAGCCTTCAATGAAAGCAGGACGACCTGTACCTTTAGCAACGACGCTCTCCAGCGCTTCTCTTACCTGTCGGGAGGTCTCCTCTGAAATGACCCTACGTACTAGTTCTGGTTCTACTTTTTCCAGCACTTTTCCGGTTCCCGGCTGAACCCAACCTTTTGTAATGTGAGGCTTATAAAGATTACCGCCATTGATTGCCGCCGATACTGCCGTTACCTGCTGGATCGGAGTGACAGACACCCCTTGACCAAAAGCGGTTGTCGCCAGTTCTACAGGACCGACCTGAGGTAGCTTGAACAAAATGCCGTTGCCCTCACCAATCATGTCGATTCCCGTTTTGCTGCCGAAGCCGAAATTCCGAATGTACTTGAAAAGTGTTTCTTTACCTAACCGCTGCCCCAATGTTACAAAACCGGGGTTGCAAGAATTCTCCACCACTTGAAGGAACGTTTGGCTTCCATGTCCGCCTTTCTTCCAGCAACGCAGGCGTGCTCCACCGACTTCAATATATCCCGGATCAAAAAAACGGTCATTTTTGAGATTGACCTTCTTTTCTTCCAAGGCAGCCGCCAGTGTAATAATTTTGAAAGTAGACCCAGGTTCATATGTCATCCAGATAGGCAGATTTCGATTATAGATTTCAGGCGCATACTGCTTGTATAGTGCTGGCTCATAGCTTGGTCGTCCAGCCATGCCTAATATT
Source organism: Paenibacillus sp. FSL R7-0340 (assembly GCF_038002205.1). NCBI lineage: Bacteria > Bacillati > Bacillota > Bacilli > Caryophanales > Paenibacillaceae > Paenibacillus > Paenibacillus sp. FSL R7-0340. The sequence goes on along the minus strand of NZ_JBBOBY010000001.1, from coordinate 2,217,624 downwards.
TCACCCGTCTTGGGGTTCATAGCAATAGACAACGCGGACTTCGCCTGAAATTTGACCATGGCTTGGTCAAGCTCCCGTTCCATAATGGACTGCACAGACTTATCAATGGTTAATTGTAAATTCAGTCCATCCTTCGGTTCAATGTATTTTTCAGAAGAACCAGGCATCAGACGACCACCTGCATCTGATAAATACGCAATGCTTCCGTCGATTCCCCGAAGCTTACTGTTTTGCTGCTTCTCTACGCCTGTCAGCCCTTGATTATCAATTCCTGTAAACCCAAGAATATGAGCCGCTAGATCACCATAAGGATAATAACGTTTGTTGTCTTCAGCAACAACGATACCCGGCAGCTTCAAATCACGAATTTGCTGCGCTTTCTCCATCGTAATTTTTCGTCCGCCGGGCTGAAGTTTTTGGCTTGCTGTTCGTTTGGTAATCAGCTTGAGCACTTTATCCTCACTCATATCCAGCAAGGGCGCCAGCCTGCGTGCCGTTTCTTCCGGCTTCTTAATTTGCACTGGTATCGCCATGACTGTCGGCGAACTGACATTGTAGGTCAGCGCCGTACCCTGCCGATCCAAAATTTCGCCGCGCTTGGCGGCAAATGGAATATTGCGGCGCCACGAATCCTCAGCCTTGGCCGAGAGCTCGCCTCCTTTACCCAATTGAACATAGGCGAGCCGGATCGACAAGGCCGCAAACAGTACAAATAATCCCATTACCCCCCATACCAGCCTCCGCCGCATGGTCACGTTAGATTTTTTCAAACGCGCTCCCTCCGTTCCTCAAATACTCATGACATGTCTTACCTCATGAATATTCAAAAGAACGGACATTAGAACAAGCTATCAGTTATCCTCGCCTTTAATCGCAGCAGCACTTTTCTCATCTGCAACAGCAGATATTCCTCCCTTAGGAGCTCCCGCGTCTGTTCCAGCATCAGCAGTAGTACTGGATTCGGTTTTAGTATCGGCCTCCCTTTTTGTTGCGCTGCCGGTCTGGTTAGCTGCAACTCCATTGGTCGAGTCCTGTGTTTCCTCCGGTTTCACTCCGGTCACCGTTTCTTTGGCCGGCTGAAGCGTCACGCTGACGATCCGCTTTCCATTTACCATTTGCGCCTTTTGAGAGACAACATAACCTTCGCCGCTTACCTGCACACCAACCTTCATAAGGGTCAAAACTTGAAGTGTGTCACGCAACGAAACACCTGTAAAATCAGGAATAGTCATGTTGGCACTATCCTCAGTCAGCAAGTAAATGCGTTGTCCGGGTTTCATTTTGACGCCTGCTTCAGGATATTGGCGAACAATTTTGGAGCCTTTGCCTACCGTTTCATAGGCAATTCCCTGTTTGAGCAATGCATTTTGCGCATCTTTCTTCACCTGACCAGTTAATGTTGGTACCGTTGGCAAATTCACTGTTTTTACAACAGCGCCACCTGATTTATTCGTTTTAGTTCCTGTTTTTGGAACCCCCATATATTGCAACGATTGAGATACGATTTTTTTAAATACAGGCGCTGCTGCTGTACCGCCGCCTACTGATTTGTTAGGTTCATCCATAACAACCAAAACAGCTATTTTCGGATCATTTACTGGTGCAAAACCTATAAAGGACACGACATCCTTCGAATGGTCATATACTTTTCCGACGACCTTCGTCGCTGTACCTGTTTTACCAGCTACACGATATCCGTCAATATAAGCAAGGCGTCCCGTACCAATTTCTTGGTCAGATACGACCTGCTCCAGATAGCTGCTTGTCTGGACTGCCGATTCCCGAGTAATCACTTGGCGGACTTCCTTCGGTTGAATCGTCTGAACTTCGCCTGTATCTGGGTTCATGATTTCTTTCACCAGATGAGGTTGCATCAGCTTCCCCCCGTTAGCAATTGCCGAGATTGCAGCTACCTGCTGGATTGGCGTTACCTGAACACGTCCGTGTCCATACGAAGCCGTTGCCACCTCGGATTTGTACTGGGTATGGAAAGTAATAGCTCCGGTAGACTCACTCGGAAGATCAATGCCTGTTTTCACGCCGAATCCAAAGTTATTAATATATTTCTTCAGCCTTTCGCCACCCAACTTATCCAATCCCAGATGGACGAAACCGACGTTACTTGAACGCTTGACCCCCTGAAGATAGGTTAACGTTCCCCAGTTACGGCTTACGTCACGAATATCCCAGCCTCCGACCCGAATCATACCAGATTGGTAGGATTCATTTGGATTGAACACCTTTTCTTGAACCGCAGCTGCCAAGGTGACAATCTTAAACGTGGAGCCAGGCTCGTAGATAGATTGAGTAGCATTATTACGGAAATATTCCAAGGGTGTACTCCCATATGTATTGGGATTAAAATTCGGGTAAGTCGCCATACCGAGAACATCCATCGTTTGGGGATCAGCAGCTACTACAGTCATCGTTTTCGGGTTGTATTTTGCAATAGCTTCCTGCATGGCATCCTCTATATAATACTGAATCGTATCGTCAATCGTCAGCTTTAAATTTTTACCATTTTGTGCCGGCTCATAGACACTTTCCGATCCTTGAAGAGGAACTCCCTTCCGATCCCGCTGATACAGAAGCTTTCCAGCCGTCCCCGAGAGCTCTTTATTATAATAAGCTTCCAACCCCATACCTGCTGTGCCATCTTTTCTTTGATAGCCAAGAACATGGGAAGCCAGCTTATTTTCCGGATAATAGCGTTTGGATTCTTGAACGGTGTCCACAGCTCCAATTACTTCATACTTATCCTTCAAATACTCTTTGAACGTATCCACTTGTGCCTTGACCTCAGGATCTACCTTCCAGCCCCCATTACGAATCTCGCGATTTTTTAAGTAGTTCCCCTTTTTATCCTTTGCAAAAAGATGTCCTCTCAGCTCATCCTCAGGCGTTTTGAGTAACTGGTGCAGCTTAGCTACAACCTCATTCTCCAAATCATACTCCTGAATGATGCTAGGATTGACAACTACCGTATAAGCCGGTGCATCCGTAGCCAATACGTTTCCTTTACGGTCCGTAATGGTTCCACGCTTGGGCTGAATCACCTGATCTCTTTCTACTTGATTAACTACCAGGTTATGCCAGTACTCCCCACTCACAACTTGAATCCAAAATACCTTAAGTAGCAGAACAAGAAAAAAGAGGGTAATACATCCCCCTATTAGCAGTGTGCGAAGCTTTATTCTTTTGACCATAGCTCAAACCTCTCTGCAAAAAAATGTACGTCAGAGCATAGCTTGATGCTATGCCCTTAACTATTTGGCAGCCTGCTTTTCCACACGAATGGGCTCTCTTGTTGGTTCGATATATCCCTGTTCCTTTGCAGTCGGCACGATCTGATTTTCCAGACGCTCCTTTTGAATCTTCAGTTGGGCGATATTGGTCTGTAATTTGGAAATGTCCTTGCTTGCCGTATTAATCGAATAATTGATTTGATAAATGTGAGCGTACCTGCTAATCAACATACCAGCAATGACAATGCACGCTACAAGTGTCAATAGATACAGCAGCTTTTCTCGAATCGGCAGCTCTCTGCGGCGTGTAACGACTTTGGTGGTCTCACGATACCGTTGTTGCTGAACCTGTTCCTGACGGGCTCTTTCTTTTACAGCCAAATTACCGCGTGTATAAGCCATGTCGCCTCTCCTTCTCCATTAAATTTACAATTTTTCGGCAACTCTCAGCTTCGCTGACCGGGACCGTGGATTAAGCTCCAATTCCTGCTCTGACGCCACAATCGGCTTACGGTTCACCAGCTTCAGATCGCCTATCATTTTGTCCTCCAAAATAGGCAAATCAGATGGATAGATGCTTTTCGCCAAATACTCCTTGAAAATATGCTTGCATATCCGATCCTCCAGAGAATGGAATGTAATGACCGAAATTCTGCCTCCTGGAGCCAGACATCTTATTGCCTGATGCAAAGTATCTTCCAGTGCACCCAACTCATCATTCACAGCAATCCGCAAAGCCTGGAAACTGCGTTTAGCCGGATGTCCCCCGGTTCTGCGTGCCGCAGCCGGAATTCCTTCTTTGATAATATCGACAAGTTCCCCTGTTGTGTGAATAGGCTTGTTCAATCGACGTTCAATCATGATCTTTGCGATCCGCCGTGAAAACTTCTCTTCTCCGTAATGAAACAAAATACGCGCAATCTCTGCTTCCGACCATTCATTGACAATTTCGTAAGCCGTAAGCGAGCTACTCTGATCCATCCGCATATCAAGCGGTGCATCATGATTGTAGCTAAATCCCCGTTCCCCCTCATCGAACTGGGGCGAGGATACACCCAGATCGAACAAAATACCCTGGACTTGCGGGACGCCGTCTTTTTCGGGCAATCCCAGCTCGGTCAGCTTGTCCTGCAAGTGGCGGAAGTTGGATTTCACTAATGAAATCTTTCCTTCATAGGCTGACAGCTTCTCTCGCGCATTGTTCAATGCCCAGTCGTCCTGATCAAAGGCAATGAGCCTTCCCTCAGGGCCAAGCTGTGATGCAATGACGGAACTGTGTCCTGCCCCTCCCAACGTGCAGTCCACATAAATCCCGTCCTGCCTGATGTTTAGTGCCTGTGTTGCTTCTTCTTTGAGTACGGTAATGTGGTGAAACAAACGGCTGACCTCCTAAATTACAATTCAAAGTTGAAATCAACCAATTTCTCAGCAATGTCGTTAAATGCTTCTTCTGATTGGTTGAAATATTGCTCCCAAGTATGCTTGCTCCAAATCTCTACACGGGTGGACACTCCCAATACGACGCACTCTTTAGTAAGCTTGGCGTATTCGCACAAATTCCCCGGTAAATTTACCCTGCCCTGTTTGTCCAATTCGCATTCAGTCGCCCCCGAGAAAAAAAAACGGGTAAACGCCCGCGCATCGGCCTTCATCAGAGGCAGTGCTTTAAGTTTTTTCTCCATGACAGCCCACTCATCCATGGGATACACGAAGAGGCATTGGTCCAGCCCGCGGGTAACCACGAACGAGGCACCGAGAAGTTCACGAAACTTGGCCGGTACAGTAAGCCGGCCCTTCTCATCAATGCTATGTTGGAACTCCCCCATAAACATTGGTTTCGTCACCCCTTACCCCATTCTCCCACTTTGGCCCACTTTCCACCACCTAAGCATAATAGATTCGCTTTAAAAAATCAAAGACCTCTTTTTCATTACCAAAAAGTGATAGAAGCCGGATCCATACCCTTATGTCTGTTATTGTAGCCCTGCGTCACAAGATGCAAAAAAGCCCCTTACCCCATGAAGCCGGCCCCCGACAATATGCATCAGGTTTCGAAACAACACGGAATAAAGGGCTTACTCTCTGTCCATTATGCCAACCTAAACAAACACTTGCATTAAAAACGCAACACTTTTGCAGCGAAAATCGTGATGAAATAATCCGATTACGCGTTCCAGCTGTCCAAATAGATCTTTTGGTCTTCAGTTAACGTGTCAATTTGGATTCCCAGACTATCAAGCTTGAATCGAGCTACCTGCTCATCAATTTCATAAGGTACATTAATAACAGCTTTGCCTAGCTCATTGTAACGATCATTCACATATTTCAAGCCAAGCGCCTGAAGCGCAAATGTCGTATCCATAATTTCCGCAGGATGACCATCAGCAGCAGCCAGATTCACGAGACGCCCTTCTGCCAGCAAATACATTTTACGTCCATCTTTAAAGCGATATTCCTCGATATTGCGACGCACCGTACGAATGGATTCGGAACGTTTAGCAAGCTCAGGCTTACTAACCTCCACATCAAAATGCCCTGCGTTACACAGCACAGCTCCATCCTTCATCACATCAAAGTGTTCTCCTGTAATTACAGCCTTGTTTCCAGTTACTGTAATAAAGAAGTCGCCCAGTTTGGCAGCTTCTACCATCGGCAAGACATGGAAACCATCCATATGGGCTTCTACTGCCTTGATTGGATCAACTTCGGTTACAACAACGTTGGCTCCTAGCCCTTTCGCACGCATTGCAACCCCTTTGCCACACCAGCCATAACCTACCACAACCACTGTACTTCCGGCTACAACCAGATTAGTCGTACGAATAATGCCGTCGAAAGCTGACTGTCCTGTACCATAGCGGTTATCAAACAAATATTTGCAGTAAGCATCATTAACAGCCACCATCGGAAAGTGAAGTTGCCCTTCTTTTTCCAAAGCCTTCAAACGAATAATTCCAGTAGTTGTCTCCTCTGCTCCCCCACGGATCGTAGAAATCAGATCAGGCCGTTCGGATTGCAACAGAGTAACCAAGTCACCACCATCATCTATAATGAGATCCGGCTTTGTTTCCAGTGCCTTGATTTGCAAATTTTTGAATTCTGCCGGGTCCGGATTGTATTTAGCTAATACTGTAACGCCATCTTCAACTAATGCGGCGCAAACATCATCTTGTGTGGACAATGGATTACTACCCGTAATAGTTACCTGCGCTCCACCTGCTTGTACCACTTTAGCCAGATAAGCCGTTTTGGCCTCCAGATGTAGACAGATGGTTACCTTCAGACCAGCAAAAGGTTGCTCTTGCTCGAATTGTTGACGTATACGGTTTAATACCGGCATATGGGCTTCTACCCAATCAATTTTCAAATGACCTTCAGGGGCCAATTTAAGATCATGAACTATGCTATTTTGCAGAGAATGGGAAGTCATACTTTGTTTCCTCCTTCATATTGGTTAAATTTGAACCATGATAAATCCTATATAAAATAATAAATCATACATAAATAACGCGATGCGTACCCGTCAGATCCAATGGTACACTCATAATCATATCAATCAGGCTGAGACCATGACGGTTCAGAAAATGATAGATCGTATACGCCCGCTCCTGCGGCTGTCCAAATGGAAAAAGCGACCACTCAATACGATCCCACTGGCGAAGTGCTGTTTCATTTTGCCGAAGCAACGCTTCCTGAACTTTTGCCTCCAGATAGGCGATCTGTGCCAGAATCTTATCGCGGTTGGTTTCTCCGAGCGGTAGCAAACCTTTTTCAATCAAACCTGTCTGCTGCACAAGCGGTTCGTACATGCGGACAAAAGCTTCCTTAGCCCCGGAAAACTGATCCTGCATTCCAAGCTGATCTTGAGTGGCGATCCATTGCTTTTTCCGTTCCTCAAGTCCGTCTCTAACTTGACCAAAACTCAATTCATACTTAAGCATATGCTTCTCCACGCCTGGCTCTACCAACGTAAAAGACATTCGTGGCAGCAGTATCGGCATCTGCATCTCCAACACCCCGAAAGCATCCCGTGTAATCGCCCAGTAAGCAATCTCTCCTAGACCCAGCACAGATGCCAGCACCGGAAACAGTGAATCCTGCATTAGAGGACGAGTTAGCACATTGTTACTAAAACGTTCGGGATGTCTATCTATCTCTTCAAGCAGTTCATCCACAGTAAACACCACCAGACCGTGTCGATCCGTGAATAGTCCAGCTTTTTTGAAAAGCAGCAAGCGTTCATCTTCATGGATATAAAAGAGATTCGCGCCACCTTCATGCACATCGGCTTGTAAATGATATCCATAATCTACGATCCGCGCAGCAGTCGTCCGGTAAGCCTGCTCCAACTCATCATTGTGCTGAACTAGTTGCTTAAAAACGGATGCTTCCAGCTTGCGTAGCGAAGGATCTGCTGAATCCAAGAGTACTAATCCATAGGTGCCGAACAAAAGGCCCAGCAACTTGACAAAGGCTTCACTCAGTCCATATGAATCCGTTAGCCCGTTCTCAATCATGCGCATTATTTCAGCCTTATGTTCTGAATCTGGCAAGCTTTGCTCTATATCCGCTATCGCTTGCTTCCACTCAACAGCCTCAACTTTAATGGCACTAACCGAAGAACGGCGTTCAGGCTGCTTATTCAGCTTGATTTTGACGGCTTGTGGGTCATTTGCCATTACGTATGTATGATTGACCTCGTCCCAGTCATGATCTTCGCCAGCAATCCAGAAGACGGGAATAACCGGACGTCCAAGCCGTTCCTCAGCTTCTCTCGCCGCCTTAATTAGGGTAGCAGCTTTGTAAATGACCAGCATCGGACCTGTGAACAATCCGCTTTGCTGCCCGCCAGCTACTACTAAGGCATCTGGACTTTCCAGACGGTCCAATGAAGCACGAACCGCCTCATACGAATTGTATTTCTCATTGTATATACGAAGACATGCTACGATATCCTTACGGTTTAATCGCAGATGCCCCGTCTTATCCAGCCACTTCGCCCGTTGGGCATAAGCATCGGCGTGCAGCACATTATATTCATACAAGTCGCTTGCGCGTCCTGTACCCTGTATATAATCTTCTGCCAAAGCCGACCCTCCGCGAAGCGTTTCCGGAATTATCTTCATGGGTCTGCCTCCTGTCTCCACCAAAACCTTACTGCTTGATTGTACCGAAAGCCCATGTCCACGTCAAAGCTTCCTACAAAAAAAACCGCCGAATAACTCGGCGGTTGGTGCATAAAACAAGATCAGGCGTAAGGCTCAGCTACAAAATGTCCTTTAGACACTTCGATGAGCGTGGCATTTTCCAGGTTATAAGCCCCTGTCTTGCTGCCAGATGCATCATGAATCGGGCCTGCTTGGTCGCCTGGCATAATAATCCGTTTTTTGTTGGCTTCTACTTCTGGATCAGGAAGTGGGATCGCCGACAAAAGCATTTTCGTATAAGGATGGATCGGATTTGCATACAATTCAGCACTTTCTGCAAGCTCGACCATTCTACCCATATACATTACAGCTACCCGATCACTGATGTGCTTGACCATCGACAGATCATGCGCAATGAACAGGTATGTCAGACCCAAACGTTCTTGAAGCTCTTTTAACAGGTTGACAACCTGAGCCTGAATAGATACGTCAAGAGCTGAAATCGGCTCATCACAAATGATGAATTTAGGATTAACCGCTAGTGCGCGTGCAATGCCGATCCGTTGACGTTGACCACCAGAAAACTCATGCGGATAGCGTGTTGCATGGTCAGGGTTCAAACCAACCAGATCAAGTAACTCTTCAATCCGTTTCTTACGTTCTGCACGGCTACCCGCCATATTGTGAATATCCAGTGCCTCACCAATAATATCAGAAACGGTAAAACGCGGGTTCAATGATGCATACGGATCTTGAAAGATCATCTGCATATCACGGCGCATTGCTTTCATTTTACTTGGTGATAATTTGTAAATATCCGTACCGTTAAAACGCACGCTACCTGCTGTAGGTTCATACAAGCGCAAAATCGTACGACCCGCTGTAGACTTACCACAGCCGGATTCGCCAACCATACCCAGCGTTTCACCCTCGCGAATATAGAAATTCAGGTTGTCCACCGCTTTGAGCACACGGTTTTTGCCAACATTAAAATACTTTTTAAGACCTTCAACCTCAATTAAATTGTTGCTACTCACCATGATCTCACCTCCTATTTCTTCAACTTCGGATCAAGCGCATCACGCAAGCCGTCGCCAAAAAGGTTGAACGCAAGCATAATCAAACTGATCAAACCTGCTGGGAAAAGCATCCGCCACGGGTAATACATCCACCCGGTCAGAGCCGATTCAATCATTGAACCCAGCGACGCCTGAGGAGCCTGTACCCCTAATCCAAGGAAGCTCAGGAATGCCTCAGAGAAAATAGCACTTGGAACTGTCAAAGTCAGTGTGACAATGATTGGTCCTACCGCATTAGGCAACAAGTGACGGAACAGCAAACGACCTGCACCAGCACCCATTGAACGGGAAGCAAGTACGAATTCTCGGTTTTTAAGTTGTAACATCTCACCACGTACAATCCACGACATGTTAATCCACCCCGTTACACAGAGCGCAATAATAATTGTAGTGATACTTGGCTCCAGTACAACCAGCAACAGGATCGTAACAAGCAAGTAAGGAATGGAGTACAAGATTTCAGAAAATTTATTCATGATTTCATCAACGCGGCCACCAAAGTAACCCATAATTCCACCATAAATAACTCCAATCATCAAGTCAATCATTGCAGCAGCCAAACCAATAATCAAGGAAATCCGAGCGCCCATCCAAGTACGTACAAACATATCACGTCCCAGATCATCTGTTCCGAACCAATGTTCCGCCGAAGGAGGAAGATTGGTGCTCAACAAATCATTGGTGCGGTCATCGTATGGGGACAGCATCGGCCCAACAATTGAAGCAAGCACAATGAGAACCAACACACTCAAGCTCGTCATTGCCAGTTTATTTTTACGAAGTCGTTCCCAAGCATCTCGCCAAGCGGACAAGCTTTCGCGCTGAATAACTTCAGACTGCTTTTCATCCGCCCCGACCTTCTGGAAATCTTCCGGTTTTACCTGAAGCTTATCCAAGTTCACAGCATTATCTTTAACAGACATAAAGTTATCCCTCCTTCCCGCCAGTAAGCTTAATCCGCGGATCAATAAATCCATATGCAATATCTGTAATAAAACGCGCCACCATCAGCAAAATACCGTAAAAAATAGTAACTCCCATAATCATGGTATAATCGCGGGTTGTAATACTATCTACGAATACCTTACCAATACCGCCAATCCCGAAGATACGTTCAATAACAACTGAACCCGTAATAATATTGGCCGTCATGGGTCCCACATAGGTAACAACCGGCAAAATAGCATTACGTACAACGTGTTTGAACATAATTGTAATGGATTTCAAGCCTTTAGCTTTGGCAGTCTTAATGTAATCCGCATGAAGTACTTCCAGCATGCTGGAACGCGTTAGTCGAGCGATAAACGCAATTGGGGAAGCAGATAAAGCTGCAACAGGCAGAACGTAGTCCATCGGACCGTCAAAGCCCATAACATTAAACCAACCTAACTGTTGAGCGAAGAAAAATTGAATCAACGATGCTAGAACGAAGCTGGGAACCGCAATCCCCATGATAGCTAATACCATTGCAACGTTATCTATTAGCCTACGATGATACAAAGCTGCCAGCATACCTAGCAAGAGACCGACAATTATCGACACGATTATGGCAACAAAACCTAGTTTGAGGGAAACCGTAAAAGTTTGTCCGATAATGTCAGTTACACTTTGATTCAGCTTTTTCATAGAAATACCAAAATCACCTGAAGCAATATCACCTAAGTATTTAAAATATTGGACATATACAGGCTTATCCAGCCCATATTGCTCCATTAACCGGGCTTGAATCTCAGGAGAAGTCGCTTTTTCACTCATGAAGGGGTTACCCGGAATTGCTTTCATGAGAAAAAACGTCGCAGAGATCAGAATGAACAAAGATAGCAGCATATAGAAAAATTTACTGATCAAATAACGCGTCATTGCCCGTTTACACCCCCCATAAATTTTTTTCGACACCATTCGATTTTATCGAAATAGAATTGGACTGTCCAATCTACTTATTTGCATGGTTACATGATGATGGAAAAGACCATGACACACAAAAAAAACGGGATATATATGGTTCTATCCACATATATATCCCGAAGTAACTATCAAACTTCAGAATCGAGCTTCAGTTACTGTGTAATATACGCTCTTGTGAAATCAACTGCTCCACTAAAGTCAAGCCCAATGTCTTTTACATTCGGTTTCGTTAAAGAAACATTTGAGTAGTAGTAGATCGGAAGCATTACCATATCATCTTGAACCAGAATTTTCTCCGCTTTCGCAAAATCTTCCATGCGTTTTGCTGGATCAGTTTCTTTCTTAGCTGCTTCAATCAAAGCATCATATGCTGGGTTAGCATAACCTGCATTGTTGTTGCCATTGCCTGTTGTCCACATATCCAGGAATGTCATTGGATCATTATAGTCAGCAGACCATCCACCACGAGCGATTTGGAAATTCAGCTTGTTACGTGTTTGGATAAATACGCCCCACTCTTGGTTTTGAGTTTTGATGTCAACACCAAGGTTTTTCTTCCACATATCAGCAACTGCCAAAGCAATCTTTTGGTGACTCTCGCTGGAGTTATACAGCAATGTTACCGGAGGAAGTGTAGTTACGCCTTCTTCCTTCATACCTTCTTGAAGCAATTTTTTCGCTTCAGTGAAGTCTTCTTTGAAGTAATCATCTTTATTCTCAGTACGGAATTCTTGAGATACTCCTTTGATACCTGGAGGTACAAAGCCGTATGCAGGAATTTGACCGCCCAATGTTACTCTTTCAACGATTGGTTGGCGTTCAATAGCCATCGCAAACGCTTTACGGATTTTAACATTATTAAATGGTTTTTCAGTTACATTAAACAGATAGTAGTACGTACTTGCAATCCCTTTTGCCTTAAATTCGTTAGGCAGTTCTTTTTTCACAGCCGGAATTTGGTCGGTAGGAATTTCACCGTTTGGCATACCTGCGTAATCGAGTTGTCCACTTCTATAAGAAGCCAGCTCTGTTGCACCGCTATTTACAAGGGACATCGTAATTTTATTCAGCTTGATATCATCTTTACCCCAATAGTTTTCACTTTTGGTTACTTCGATCTTTTGACCGCTGTCCCAAGTCGTTAATGTGTAAGGTCCGTTAGTGATCATGCTATCTTTCTTAACAGCCCACTTATCATTACCTTTAACGGAAGGATTTACAGGGTAAAAAGTGTAGAAAGAAGTCAATCCCAAGAAGTAAGGAGTTGGGTGCTCCAGCTCTACTTGCAATGTATGGTCGTCAACAGCTTTAACACCTACATCTTTAAAGTCTGTAACTTTAGTGCCTTTAAAAGATTTCGAAGTGCTCAGGTTGTAACCCTCAGCATTTTTGATATAGTACAATTGGTAAGCATATGGAGGTGCAGGAGCCGTGGAAGGATCCAATACCCGTTGCCAAGCAAATACGAAATCGCTTGCTTTGACTGGGTCGCCATTACTCCATTTTGCAGTATCACGAAGCTTGAACGTATAGGTTTTGCCGTCATCGGAAATTTTCCAAGATTCAGCTACGCCAGGGATTTCTTTGCCGTCAGGACCCATACGTACGAGACCTTCATACAAAGTTTTCAGAACCGTGTTAGTTTGACTATCCTGAGCTTGTGCCGGATCGAAGGTTGGCGGCTCGGAAGCAAGGTTAATGCGCAAAATTTGCTTGTCGGCCGGAGCCGGCGTAGTCGAGGTGTTTTCTTGTGCGCCCTTACCATTATCGTTCTTGCTGGAGCCACAACCTGCGAGCAGTGCACCAACTGCAAGAATGAGTGTCAAAAGGACTAAAAAGCTTTTCCTTTTCATCTAGCGTTTTCCCCCTAGTTCTAAAGTGGTATATGTTTATAGATTATACAACCAGCGGTCAAAAAAATCTACATTACATTTCTTCAAATTGAGCTTTTTTTTCAAAAAAACATGATTAATTCATATTTTTTCACCTTTTCATGTCACCTTATATCACATGATGTTGAATATATTCTTAAATATACCAACAACAGTCAACAAAATATACGCCAATGTCATCGCTATAAAAGTTAATCTCCAGACCGCTCTACATAATCTTTTACCATCAACCTTCCCTTTTATTCGATTTTGAGCTCCTCCAATTAAACCCAAGGCCAGTAATAGGAGCAGTAGAATCAAATAAAAACCGAATCGAGATGTAAAAATGACGTTAAAGAGTGCTGCGACGGAAAATATCAGAAAAAACGTGGTAATATCCATAGAAGTAAGTAACGATTTCTTTTTTTCCATTTTAAGAATGTAGCGACAAACCGCAAACACGATCAAAAACGGAAAAAAGGGAAGAATACTGAAAGTGATAATAGTACCTTGTATAAGACTCAACTGATCACCCCTCTTTTAGCCGCATGCCTTCAATTAATTGCCACAATACCTCATGAGTTGGTGCAGTAACTCCAGCCCGATCTGCCATCTGCACCAGTTGTCCGTTAATTGAAGCAACTTCCGTCATGGACTGTGCAAGTACATCAGCTAGCATGGACGAGTGATTTTCTGCCGTTACCCGGCATACATTCATAATTTGCTCCCACCATGCGTTTTCCCAGTGGATACCATGAGCTTCATACACTTGAATGCCTTCATCGTACAGCCTGCGCATCATATGTATTCGAATAGGGTCCGAAAGCAGCTCGCCATTACGAACTCGCCATACCGCTGTCAGCGGATTGATCACAGCATTGATCAACAACTTGCGATACATACCGTTCTCGATTTCTTTCGACAAGCAAACGTCAAATCCTGCTGCAAGCAGCCGATTTAGCACACATTGATTAAAATTATTGTTCTTCGCCTCCTCCCCTTCCTCCGAACTACCAATTTCAGTAACACCCGATCCTGCATGTACAATAGATGCTACTCCCTGTCTCTTGGCTCCTTCAGTCGTCACAGCAGGGTATACCACAGCTTCAGGCCAAGCCTGTCTAATGCGTTCTATATGGCCGATTCCATTCTGCAAGCAAACAATTCCTGTATCTCTATCCATTTGAGCTGCAGGCTGGATCTGTTCTAATACTTCCTCAATCGCCCCCTGTTTGGTCATAAGCATTATCCATCGTGCTGGAGCCTGTGAATTTAACCGTTGCCAATCTGCCAATGGCGCTACCTTCAATTTATCCCCGGAAACATGTACTGCCGTCTGTCCCTCCTTATCAAACACAGTAATCCCTTCACGAGCAATGACGCGTGCCTGCTCAAGTGTACGCGTCCACAGCCTTACTTTTGTACCCGAAGCAGACAACCTCCCGGCAAACAACAATCCCAGCGAACCCGCTCCAATAATATCAATCACCTTTGTATCGTCTCGCTTCCATCTTTTTTTCTACTATATCATATGCACTCTAAAGAAATACAAAAAACGCCAACTACGGCAAAGCGCTAGTTGACGTTTTATTTCAATATTGCAGAAGTAATCTTGTTACTCAATGCGCTCCAGATTCCCATTGGCGTCCATTTTGAATCTGGATTTAAGCTCTTCCTCATCTTCAGTGATTAAAGCCAAGCGCCGAGCTCGGTCCATAATCTGAATCAGAGCTTTATAATCATCATTCACAACACGATAGTCGGTTTGTACATCATTCACTTCTTTGGACAGCCGGTCATTAATGGAGCGAAGCTGATTCAATTCTTCTTCCTTTTCCCGTAAATCTTTCTCCAGCATCTTAATCTGCCGATTCGTTTCCTGGACGGATCCCTTCCATTGGCGCAAGAAGCGAATTACTGCATCAATAGATAATGTATCCTCACTCGCACCATCCGTTCTGTATCCACCTTCGACTGTATCAAGCGAGGCAAAAGCCGCAACCTGTGATACACCCACCGGGTTCTGCTTACGGATATAACTGCGCTTCTGGCGCTGTGCTTTGGCAATACTAATCGCTTCATCGTAACGTTTGCGCACGCAGCTATTCCAACGAAAGCCACATGCTGCAGAGGTTCTTCCTATTTTTTGTCCAACCTCCTCAAACGCAGCGAGCTGCGTTCCACCTTCACGGATATGCCGCAATGTCACCTCCGCCAATATCAAGTCATCTTCCACACTCCATGCATCTTGTCTTATTGCAGTCATGCCTCTAGCCCTCCTAACAACATCCTGAAATAACCGTCTTCATGAACCGATCTTGCCGGTATTTGAATAGGGTATAAAAGCTGTTTATTCATTCCTATGCCTCTCGTAGAGTTCATAGAATCTATTTGATACTAAATTGTATTTCCATTTCTGCAAGAACTCATACGTGAACGTAAACAGTTTCGGGTTTCAAGCATGCTCAGACTGCTGTACAATAAAATGAATGGTTAAAGAAACAGAAAGGATCATATACATTACCATTAGTTTTTTTCGGGAATACATAAAAGGGGAAACCAAATGAACAAACGAATAAAAATCACAATCAGCACCCTGCTGACCACCATTATGTTGCTAACTTTCATATATGTACGTCCTACCCTGGCCGCTCCCTCCCATGAAGAAAGTCAGATTTTACAAGATAGCCTGTCGATTGTAGAGATAGACCATGAAATTGAGCGAATCAGTCAGGAGCAGCATACCCTTTTGCAGCGTCAGCAGGAACTGCGAAGTAATCTCACCGTTCAGCAAGAGCAAATGACCATACAACGGAAGCGTGCAGGTTCTGTGCTGCGATCTTATTATATGGGGGAAAGGGACAAACTGTTGAGTGTGGTGCTAGGGGCGAAAAGTATAAGGCAACTTCTCTCTCTGTACGATTACTACTTATTATTGATTAGTCACGATCAGGATGTGCTTCAAGAATACGAATCCAATTATCAATCTATGCGAAAAACAGAACAACAAGTCACCCAAGCCTCAATGGAACTGGAGACTGTCAAAACAAACTTACTGGCACAACGTAAACGCATTGCCCTGCTTCAGTCGCGTGTAAATGACGGCGTTAACGCCAGTAATGACCCGGATACCCTACGTAAGCTAATTGGCGAAATGACAGCTTATTGGGAGAATGTAGGTGTCTACGAGGTAAATAAGCACTTTAAAGCATTAGCTCAAGCTATGCAGAATTTACCACAATTCATTCAACAACAACAAGGTGCCATGGTTACAAATGGAAAAGTCATTACGATAAGCATTCGTGAAGAGGACTTTAACCGTTTTTTAAAGTCAGAAAATGAATTGTTTAATCACTTCAACTTTACATTTGCGCAGGATCGAATTGTGGTAGAAGGTCAGCAGGGAACGATGAAATTAAGGGTAGAAGGTCACTACACGCTAGAGAATGAGCCGAAAAATGCAATTTTATTTCATGTGGATCGATTGGTATTTAATGGTCTGGAGCTACCTGATACGACCCGCAACAAGCTGGAAAAGGATTTTGATCTGGGTTTCTACCCACAGCAGCTTATTTCCTATGTCAAAGCCACAGAAGTACGCACTTTAGCAGGAATGCTTGAAGTTAAGCTCGAATTAAACTTTAAGTAAAATTTTGCTCACCTTTCATTGTTCTGAATTTTTACGTGTATAAAACAAGAGACCCCGGGAGATTCCCGAGGTCTTTATTATTGTAATAACGGTAGGGATTTTATAGTAGATCGGCTGCCAACTGCGCAAGCTTGGAGCGTTCTCCTTTTTCCAACATGATATGCCCACTAATCCCTTCTTGCTTAAACCGCTCCACCACATAGGTTAGACCGTTACTGGCTGCATCCAGATAAGGGTGATCAATCTGCTCCGGATCTCCCATCAAAATGATCTTGCTCCCCTCACCCACCCGGGACACAATCGTTTTGATCTCATGTCGGGATAAGTTTTGCGCCTCATCGACTATAATAAATTGCCCAGGTATCGAACGCCCACGAATATAAGTAAGTGCCTCCACCTGAATACTGCCCAAGCCCATCAAAATTTTGTCGATATCACCTGATTTTTTGGCATCAAACAGATACTCTAGATTATCGTAGATGGGTTGCATCCACGGGCGAAGTTTTTCATCCTTTTCTCCCGGTAAATAACCAATATCCTTACCCATAGGAACAACAGGCCGAGCAATCAGCAGTTTCTTGAAGCGATGTTCATCCTCTACCTTAAGCAAACCTGCCGCCAGCGCCAGCAGCGTTTTGCCCGTACCCGCTTTTCCTGTAATGGTCACGAGAGGGATATCGTCATTAAGCAAAAGCTCCAATGCCATCCGCTGTTGAGCATTACGCGCGCTGATTCCCCACACCGATTCGTTACTTAAGTACAGCGGCTCTAATCGCTCTGCCTCCTGATTCACTTTCAGCAAAGCTGATTTTCCAGTTCCCATTTCATCTTTCAGAATAACAAATTCATGCGGATACAGCGTATAAGGTAGTTCCAGTGGCTTGATTGGTAAAAAACGGTTAGAGTAAAATTCATCTATGATGGACGGGTGCACCTGTATTGCCGAGTATCCGGGATATAGCTCACTTAGATCGCCTGTTCTATCGGATAGGTAGTCTTCGGTCAGCAGTCCCAGTACATCTGCCTTGATCCTGACCAGCACGTCTTTACTGACCAAAACGACCGAACGTGGTTCAGGCTGCTCCTGCTCTTCCAGATGATAATTCAAGGCGACCGCCAAAATCCGGTTATCGTTCGAAACCTCCCCGAACATCTCCTGAACTTTCAAAAAACTTCGGTGGTTTAACTCAACCTTAAGCCTCCCACCCTGGGGAAGTGGAACGCCACTGTGCAGATGACCTACTTCTCTTAACCCGTCCAACAATCGCGATACATTGCGGGCATTCCGTCCAATCTCATCCGCGTTGCGTTTTTTGGAGTCGATTTCTTCCAGAACAACAGCTGGAATGACAACTTCATGTTCTTTGAAGGTAAAAATGGCTTTCGGATCATGCAGCAGCACATTCGTATCCAGCACAAAAATTTTCCTCATTAAATCCCCTCCAAAGCGGCGTGGACAATCTCGTGTTTCATACCTATACCTATTCACCGGGTACCCAATACTTGCTGATTCCCTGAAAAAAGAACCCCAAAGCAGATAAAGCAACGAAAAGTTGTAGTGAAGATAGCTCTGAGCCTGTACATTTTTAAAATTAGACACAAAAGGCCCAGTGATTGCTCACTGGACCTAGACTTGGTTCACTATAACTTTAGACATACCTCAACCCCCTTATGTTATATAAGAGCTTTACTCGCTGCGAGTATAACATAAGAGAGGAGAAAGATACATACTCAGGAATTGGAAGAAGCTGCAGTAGTGTCGCTTGCTTTTTTAGCTAATTCCTCTTGTAGCGCTTGTTTGGCCAAATCGAGCTGTTGCTCATCAATGTACACATACGGGCTACGCCACGTTCCTGCCACCGGATTGTATTTCACATTTTGCTTGGAAATATTCCAATAGGTTTGTACGATATTTTTCATTTGCTGTGACTCGATATCTGTCATCATATTCTTATCAACCGATTTAATAATTGCGCTAAACTTGGTCAAAGCGTTAAAGGATTGCATTTGGTCAATTAGGGAATGAAGCACCTGATTTTGTCGACGATTGCGATCAAAATCGTCAGATTCAGCTGTTCTTGGACGACAATTCGATTTGCGGTAGCGAACAAAATCAAGAGCCTGATCACCGTTCAAATGCTTGGCTCCAGCTGTCAGGTTAATATCGGTACCATCTGCACGGTCACGATAACACATGTTTTTATCAACCGTCACATCTACGCCACCCAAATTATCTACTACATCTCTAAAGCCCTGGAAGTTAATAACCGTCACATAATCGATATCAATGTTTAAATATTTGCCGATCATCTTCTTCATTTGTTCTTCAGCAACTTCACCAGATTCTTTCTCTCTAGCCTTAAACACTGGATAATACTCATTCAACTTGCGTGGTTTATATCCATCCATTTCTAGACGCGTATCGCGCGGTAAAGACACGATGGTAGACGATTTGGTATTGGGGTTTAATGTAGCTACCATAATAACGTCTGACAAATAAGTCGGATGATCAGGGCGGTAATCGGTTCCCAGCAATAAGATAGTCAAAGGCTTAGCTTCAGCCAATTGTGTTTTGGGTACTTCCTTGTTGATCCCCGTATCCAAAACTTCCTCTACCTGATTGTAAATATAGTAGGTATAACCACCTACTGCCAAAATACCTATAATGAGCAAAAACAAGACAAACTTCATAAACGATCTGAAAAAGCTTTTTTTCTTTTTCGTTTTTTTCGGTTTGGCGGATTTTTTCCCGCTTTGTGTCCGGGGAGGCAATCCGTTCGAAAGATTACTCATGCTTCAACACCTTTTCCTGCGTTTTGAGAAATATCGCTTTCTCCAAGTTTACAATCCTAAAACACATACAGCGGCGCATCCCGTTCCCGGGCGTCGCCGCTGTGGCCAAAGACCAATCCAATCAATTACGTATTTGCTTGTGCTGTTTTACGTTGTTTCTCCGCACGCTCGCGTTCACCTTTGTTCAAGATCTTTTTACGCAAACGGATGGCATTAGGTGTAATTTCGCAATACTCATCATCATTCAGATATTCGAGCGCCTGCTCCAGAGAGAAGATAACAGGTGTTTTCAGTTTAACTGTATCGTCTTTTGTTGCTGAACGAACGTTTGTCAATTGTTTTTCTTTACAAATGTTAACGACGATGTCGTTATCACGTGTGTGCTCCCCAACGATCATGCCCTCATAGATTTCAGTACCTGGCTCCAGGAACAAAATACCGCGATCTTCTACGCCCAGCATACCATAAAATGTAGAGCTGCCGTTTTCCGTTGACACGAGAACACCCTGATGACGTCCACCTACTTGACCGCCAACAAATGGTCCATAGCTGTCAAACGCATGGTTCATTACGCCGTAACCACGAGTCAAAGTCAGGAAGTTTGTAGTGTAACCGATCAGACCACGTGCAGGGATCAGGAATTCCAAGCGAACCTGTCCGGTGCCGTTATTAATCATGTTAACCATTTCGGCTTTACGGGAGCCCAAACTTTCCATAACCGCGCCCATGCTTTCTTCCGGAATATCAATGAGGAGACGTTCGATTGGCTCCATTTTCTTACCGTCAATTTCCTTGACGATAACTTCCGGTTTGGACACTTGCAGTTCGTAACCTTCACGACGCATGTTTTCAATCAGGATACCCAGATGCAACTCACCACGTCCGGATACAATAAAGGCGTCCGGGCTATCTGTTTCATCAACACGTAAGCTGACATCCGTTTCGAGTTCTTTCAGAAGACGCTCACGCAATTTACGGGATGTTACCCACTTACCATCGCGACCTGCGAATGGGCTGTTGTTAACCAGGAAGGTCATTTGCAGCGTTGGCTCATCAATCTTCAGTACAGGCAATGCTTCAGGATGATTTGGATCGGCAATGGTTTCACCGATGTTGATATCTTTAATTCCCGCAATCGCCACAATGTCACCAGCGCCCGCTTGGTCAGTTTCAATACGTTTCAGACCTTGGAAGCCGAACAGCTTCTCAATACGCGCTGATTTACTGCTACCATCACGCTGCATAACTGTGACTGCTTGCCCCTGCTTGATGATACCGCGGTTTACACGACCTACTGCAATTCGGCCAAGGTATTCGTTATAGTCCATCAGTGTTACGAGGAATTGAAGAGGCTCATCTACTTTCTCAGTTGGAGCCGGAATGTGCTCTACAACTGTTTCGTACAATGCTTGCATGTTATCGTCTTGCTTTTCAGCATCCATGCTGGATGTTCCGTTCAGCGCCGAAGCGTACACAACAGGGAATTCCAATTGCTCATCATTCGCACCCAGCTCAATGAACAAATCCAATACTTCGTCAATGACTTCTGCCGGACGAGCTGCCGGACGGTCAATTTTGTTCACTACAACGATAGGCGTCAGATTTTGTTCCAACGCTTTACGCAGTACGAATTTCGTTTGCGGCATGCAACCTTCGTAAGCATCAACGACGAGCAAAACACCGTCAACCATTTTCATAATCCGTTCCACTTCGCCACCAAAGTCGGCGTGTCCCGGTGTATCTACAATGTTAATCAGGTAATCTTTGTAAGTGATTGCTGTATTTTTAGCCAAAATCGTAATACCGCGTTCACGCTCCAGATCGTTGGAGTCCATGGCGCGCTCCTGAACAGCCTCGTGTTCTCTAAATGTTCCGGACTGTTGAAGCAGCTTGTCGACAAGCGTCGTTTTTCCGTGGTCGACGTGGGCAATAATCGCAATATTGCGAATGTTTTCTCTTGCATGCATGGTTTGTATCCATATCCTTTCCGTATATCAAAATAGTGTCTCTATCCTGAAGCAGTGCTGATTCAAGGCTAACAATCGTTCTTTAGGCCCACTCCCTGCCAGCCTTCTATATGTTTCAGGCTTTGTACAGACAGCTTCTCTCTCCGATTCGCGTGAAAACCTTAAAATAAGCGTCAGAAATCTCCGACGCTCTTATCATATCCATTATATTATAGTTGAAATATGTCATAAAGCAAGACATTATTGCCTGTTCCGTAATTTACCGCCATAAAATCTCACAGCTTGTCGTTTTACCTTTTGCGTTTGCCACGGTTGTTTAGGACCAACCAGATTCCAGCTCCGATCAGTAAAACTGCAATAACATATATGATGCCCGTTCTTAGCAGGGTAATGACCAATAAAAACACCGATATCAACCCCAATATCACGCCCCCTGTATAAACATTACGAGAAAGCGAAATATCATTAATGGCGTACTGCCATAATCCAATCGCCACACCTAGAAGTAGCAAAGGCCATAAATAGGCCATTAAATTCCAGCCCCAAATATTGCAGAGCAAAAATAAGAAGCCATAAACCGACAAAATCCCTGCCGGCAGCAACATAAAGGGTGAAACTTTACGCTTCATGTACATTGCATGCAGTACGATTCCAGGTATTAAAAACAGCAAAGGCCAAAAGTTTCGTCCCAAGAAGGAGAACGTCCCCAGTTTCCCCAACAAAATAATCAGTCCTACGGCAACAATGCCCACTCCGATCATACGCTCTTTTCCGGAATTCATCGTGGTCTCCTTTGTTTGCTGAATTTGTTTTTAGGTCTTTTAATGTGATTGTTTTTAAGTATATTTTAGCCGATGTTTTCCAAAAAAACTACGTTCAAATATGGCGAGCTCGTAACTGACGATATATTCCTACAATGACAACTGCTGCGGCCAAAAGTCCCGGTAACCATGCATGTATTAGCTCCCCCGCACCTGCTAACCACACACCCAATCGGGGATCACGGAGTAGCATTTCTCCTGCCGTAAAAGCCAGGATTGCAGATCCAAGCAAAACAAGTACAGGGAACCGATGAAGCCAGATCGCAATCACGTTGCTGCCCCAGACGACAATCGGAATGCTAATTGCAATACCAATGACGATAATGGCGATATCCCCATCTGCTAGGGCTGCAATAGCTAATACGTTATCTAGACTCATCACAAAGTCCGCTACCAGAATCACCTGTATAGCCTTCCATATGGTTGTTTCTGCTCTGACTCCCACATGATCCTCATTCTCATAAAGCAGCTTAAACGCAATCCATAACAGAAGTAGACCGCCTGCCGCCTGAATAAAGGGTATGCCCAGCAAAATGACAGCTACAAAAGTCAAAACACAGCGCAGGAGGACTGCACCGACTGCCCCCCACCATATAGCTTGACTCCGCTGCCTTGCAGGCAAGTTTTTGCTCGCCATGGCTATAACAACTGCATTATCACCGCTTAATACCAAATTAATCATTAATATTTTCAACAGCAAAATGATATGCTCCATGTGTACAAACACCCCCATCCTACTTGTATGCGAAATAGGACGAGGCTATGCTTATAAGCCTTGTCAAATAAGTCATCATTTATTAAAAATTGATGTCAAATTTGTTGAGTAAAGACCTTGAAATCAATAACAAACAGCAATATAATGAATCGTATTTCCGAAAAACGGGTATTAAAATAAACAACATACAATGATTTTAGGATGTTTAATCAGGGAGATGAGAACGATTGATATGTCCGGACTTCAGTTCTTTTGGCTACTGCTTAATGTGATATTTATTGATCTTCTGCTCGCAGGAGATAATGCGATTGTAATTGGACTTGCCGCCAGAAAGCTGCCTCCTGCCACGCAAAAAAAAGCGATACTGTACGGTACCGGTGGTGCCCTGCTCATTCGCATAGCAGCCACCATTGTGGTACTCTGGTTGCTTCAAGTACCGTGGTTGTTACTCATCGGGGGTGTCATGTTAGTCTGGATCGCGTATAAGTTACTCGTAGACCAGGAGGACCATACCGAAGTCAAAGCGGGAACAACGTTATGGGGTGCTATCCGCACGATTGTTGTAGCCGATGCGGCTATGGGTCTGGACAACGTGATTGCGGTTGCTGGCGCGGCCCAGCAGCATTTGCTACTTGTAGTGCTTGGCCTGTTAATTAGCGTACCGATCGTTGTATGGGGTAGCACTCTTTTTATCAAACTGATCAATAAATTTCCCTGGATTATCTATTTGGGATCGGCTGTTCTTGGTTATACAGCCTCTAATATGATTACTGAAGAACGTAAGCTGGAACCCTATTTTACCGAGCACCCTGCGCTGCGTATCTTGTTTATTGCCGCAGTTATGGCTGGTATTTTGCTCACAGGATATCTTCAAAATCGCAGAGCAGTATCCAGTCGAGAAAAAGCCGTCTAAAATGATTCAAAAACTGTTTTAACTAAAATAAAAAGGCAGACCCAAATTAGCTGGTGGGTCTGCTTTTTTATTTTAAAACCAATCTTCCTGTATAACTTCCTCTTTACGCCCCTCTATAGCTCCACCTGTCTCCAGGACAAGTGTCTCCGTTTCAGCCACAGCCTGTTCAATCAAGGCATTTAAATCCCGAATAGAGGCTTCAATCTTTTGAACAACCCACAAATTCGGATTGGTGGTTGGGGATTTGGGAACAAACAATGTGCAGCAATCCTCATATGGAAGGATGGATAGATCGTAGGTGCCAATTTGCTTTGCGATTTCCGTGATCTCCTGCTTATCCATCATTACGAGAGGTCGCAGCAATGGTAATTCTGTCGAACGGCCAATCACATTCATGCTGGATAACGTTTGACTAGCGACTTGCCCCAGACTGTCGCCCGTCACGAGTGCCAGTGCTCCTTCACGCTCAGCCAGCATCGTTGCAATTCGTAACATAGACCGTCTCATTAGCGTAATTATCAGATTATCCTGTCCAGTGTGCGTAAAGGCCGTCTGCACCTCTGTAAACGGCACAAGGTGGATTTTAATCCGACCCGCATAGCCTGCTAAGACCCTTGCCAATTCAATGACCTTTTCTTTCGCACGCTCACTTGTAAACGGATAGCTATAAAAATGCACACATTCAATTTCCAATCCTCTACGCATGGAAGACCACCCTGCTACCGGGCTATCAATTCCACCAGACAGCAGCAGCATAGCTTTACCGTTCGTTCCTAACGGAAAGCCCCCTACAGCCATAATAACATCGCTGAATATATAGGCCGCCTGCTCTCTAACCTCCACACGTAACTCAATATCTGGTCGATGTACATCGACCCTCAACGCTTGAAACTCTCGCAAAATAGGAGAACCAATTAAATGGTTCATCTCTTGTGAAGAATGGGCAAATTCCTTCCACACTCTGCGGGCATTTACCTTGAAAGTCGTTCCCTCGTCCACATTCAGCTCACGCATCAAAGCTACAGCGGTCTCAATTATAGCACCAAGCTCGACAGGAGCCATTTTGACAGGACTTATTGTCGTGATGCCAAACACTTTTTGTAACACTTGAATGATCTGTTCATAAGGCTCTCCTCCGAGAACCACATAAATCCGTCCAAATTCCTTCCGCAAAGAAGCACCGGGAAACGGTTTGAGTAGCAGCTTCACGTGATTCAGTACTGCCTTTTCAAAACGAGTCCGATTCTTCCCTTTTAATGTAAATTCACCGAAGCGAAGTAACAACATATCATAGTGCATTTTAACGTTTCCACCTTTCAAGGGATTCCAGCTTGGCTACAGCCTGTCGCAGTGCAAGTATAAGCTCATCGATATCCTGTTCCGAATGCTCATCACCGAAGCTGATACGAATGCCGCCAGACGCTTCCGCCTCATTGCATCCCATCGCCAGCAGCACCCGACTGGGTTCAGCCAATTTCGAAGAGCAAGCCGATTTGGTGGATACTACCACACCCAATTGCTCCAACGTATGCAGCATTACCTCGGCCTTCATGCCCGGATACGAAAAGTGGACAATATGCGGCGCTTCTTCCCCGCTGTTCAGCCGCAGTTGACGGATTGTCTTCACTTCTGCGACCACCCGTTCTCTCCACTCGGTCATACGGCGTGCTGTCTCTACTTGCCGTTCGCCCGCCAACCGTACCGCCTTAGACATACCGACTAGCAGCGGTACATTTTCCGTACCTGCACGAAAACCCTGCTCCTGAGAGCCGCCACTATGCAGTGGGAAAAGCTCCACACCTTCCCGAACGAATAGTAGTCCAGCACCTTTGGGTCCACGCAGCTTATGCGCAGAGAGGCTGTACAGATCAGCCTGCCAGCCCCGGATATCAACCGGTAGCTTTCCAAACCCCTGTACACCGTCAATATGAAATAGCACACGGGGGAACTGTTTCTTGAGCGCAGCTCCGATATCATGCAACGGTTGCACCCTTCCCGTCTCATTATTGACATGCATGATACTGACTAAAATCGTATCTTTACGGACAGCGGCACAAACCTGTTCGGTGCTCACATGCCCCTCCACATCGACAGGTAAAAATGTAACCTCGAAGCCCAGATTTGTCAGTTGTCTGCAAGCTTCGTACACAGACGGGTGCTCTGTCGATACAGTAACAATATGCTTGCCTCTGGTCTGATACTGCAAAGCTGCTCCCTTAATAGCAAGATTGTTGCTTTCCGTTGCTCCGGATGTGAAGACAATCTCTGATGGATACACTCCCAAAGCCGCAGCACATACTTCGCGCGAACGCTTAAGCAACTTATCCGCATCCTCTCCATACCGATGCATCGAAGATGGATTCCCATAGTGGCGTCTCATGACCTCGGCAACTGTTGTAATCACCTCTTCAAAAGGTGGAGTTGTCGCCGCATAATCAAAATATTTCATTGCACTCCCCTTTCTTTCCTATAACTGCTACAACAAAAAAAGACCAAAACAGGCAAAGGCCGCTACATTATAGCGACACCCTTT
The DNA here is from genome assembly GCF_038002205.1 of Paenibacillus sp. FSL R7-0340. NCBI lineage: Bacteria > Bacillati > Bacillota > Bacilli > Caryophanales > Paenibacillaceae > Paenibacillus > Paenibacillus sp. FSL R7-0340. The sequence continues at coordinate 2,190,986 of NZ_JBBOBY010000001.1, read as the reverse complement.
CCCCATTTGATCCTATCTGCGGACCTAATCTAAATGAAATTACGCACTTTTTTTCGTTATAAGCTATAGGGCTTAGATCGTATATTTTTCACGTGCATTTTGAATTTTGGTAATATATCTTTGCGTTTCCAGCGGAAGCTTGTCCAGTACAGCCATTAACTGTTCATCACTATTTACACCAAGCCGCTGAACCCGCCCGGGACCTGCATTATATGCAGCCAGCGCCATATTTTCTTGTCCGTTAAACCGTTTAATCTGGTAAGACAAATAACGAACACCTGCATCAATATTTTGAACAGGATCATATGGGTCACTGACTCCCAGACCTTGAGCCGTAGCATCCATAAGCTGCATAAGCCCTTTGGCTCCAGCCGAAGAAGTGACCGACGGATTAAATGAAGATTCCGTATCAATAACTGCTTTAATCAACGCTACTGGAATGCCGTATTTCTGACTAGCCTCGTTAATCAAATCATCATATGCTGTAGGTGTTGTGGGTCCGTCTGTTGCTGTACTGGAAGGAGCGGGATACAGTGACGAAGCCGTTCCCCTGGAAGGTCCCAATTGAAGCCATAGTAAACCGTTTTCGTCTCTGCTAACATCACTTGAATTTTCTCGAGTCACAGCACCATCTGTTTCCAACTGACCTACTTGTTCCAGTAATCCGGAAAAAGCGTCCGTTGTACCCGTCTGGGTTGTAGCACTCATATTATTTAACAGCTGCATGTCTAACATGGACTTGGACACGCGCGGATCAATTTGCATGTGGTGTTCCCAACTTTCTATAGTTGTTGTATCCCAAATAGCTTGTCATTACTGCTATGATACAACTTTTTACTATGTACTTCCATACCTTTTAATGAAAAAAAGCTCCGTTTCTGTCGAAAAGACAGCGGAGCTTTATAGATCAGCTTTAATGTAATTATATCACTAAGATGATTTTTCTCGGATATACAAAAGAAAACTGAGCTTTTTCCTCCAGTAGGGTCAACGAACGAACGGGATAAAAGCAAAATAACTCAATGTTGCCAGCGCCCCAAGACCAATCGACCAAATGCCGGTCGTTTTGCTGCCATTCACATAAGCAAAAAAACCTAAAACTGCAGCAATAGGCCCCAGCACAATTGACCACATAAACAATGAGGCAATTCCTGCAGCCAGACCAATATAGCCAGAAATACGACCACTATTGTTTATAACCTGCTCTTCACCCTTGACCTCATGTCGAGTCACAACTGATCCGGGAGCAACTTCTGCTGCATATTCTTCACGATCATTACGGCGCTTGGCAGATCGTTCATGAATGTGACGGGGGTAATCTACACGTTTGCGGCTAACATGCTCTTCATTCTGATGCTTGTCGTTTTCATGATCTTCCATAATAAACTGCACCTCCAAATGCGAAATGAATCGCGTAATAAAATTCACACGGACTTCGGCTTAAAAGTGTGGCAACAGGTTGCGGCTGACGTGGCAGCCTTATCACGTTCTTCTGAACTGAAGCTTTCCCCCGCATATTCTTCTTTAAATTTCTTTCCGGCATGACCATCAACTTCAATCATGATCAAATCTGCCTTGCACAAGTTGTTTTCTCCCCAATAATGGCAATTGGCTACGCTACACTTAACGATTGGCTTGGCCTCTTGGCTCATGATCATCACCTCGGATTCATTGTCCCCCCGCTACCCTGCACCTATGCGTTCATGGTATATGGCAGTTGGTGACATACGAAAAAAGCCGCTTCCTTCACCTCCTCCAATATGGCAGGAAGCAAGTAGAAAACGGCTTGCTTGTCTTAGTTTTTGATTAGAAATGATCTTCCCCGTTGAATGCTTTAGGCATGAGTACGTCGAGTCTGCATCCGGCGCTGAGTCAAATAGTCACTTTCATAATAAGTCAGATCATCACGCAATTCTTCAAAATTTTTCGTGATGTCCATGATCACTTCGCGAGCGGCTGGCACTGGCGTTTTACGGAAGCGGATAGCATCTTGTCCCGTATACGCATAGCGTCCATCCTCTGCGTAAGATTCATTTTTGGGATAAAAAAAGCTGTTCACGCAGTCATGGTAAACGTTATACAATGCCTTTTCCGCAAAATCGACGTCAAAATTGGCACGGCGTAAAGCCACACCCAGCTTTTCATAAGATACTTCGGAAAAAACAAGGACATGACGGAGATCCGACAAAAAGCCTTTGTAAAAAAGTACGGACTCCTCATTGCCATCTGTAGCCAGTTGCGGCAGAGCATGCTCATTGAGGAATGTTTCCACCCGTTTCACGGCAGTTTTCAGTCTCTCCTGCGCCGACTCACATAATTTTTGTACGTTGACTGCTGACATCAAGGCAGCTCCCCCTTATTTGTTGCTTGTTCATCAATTTGGTTACCCGAAAATAGTCCCTTCTAACCGAAAGAGCTGTAATTTTCAGTATTTATCCTACCACAAATGAGCATTGAAAGGTATAAAAACATGCCAACCTCCTCACGCTAAACCATAAATTTATGAATACTCAAGGAGGACGGTCCCATGTCTCGGCGAAAATGGTTAAAACCCCTGCTAGGAGCAGCTGCCGGGGTGCTTCTCATCACACTGATGCTGCCTTCCCGTGATCATCGCCCTACACCGCAACCCGAATATACGGCCAAGATGGTGCCACAGCAAGAGAAGCAGCTCAAAAAAGGAATGTTGGCTTTGGACCTGTCCGCTACGGATACCCTCACACGCATGGATGCAAGGCAGGATATTCAATACGTGATGCGGGAGCTTGATGGTAAAACTGCTGATCAGAAAAGACAGTTTACTCGCACGCTACAGCAATCGCACAGTCATCTTCATACGTTACTGTGGATTCACACACGCGACGGGAACACGAGCACCTACACGGGCAGCAAAGCACAAACTCGTCTGCTCAGTCATCCTCAAATCAACAGCAGCTTGGCTGCGGCTCGCCGTTCCGTCATGCAAAATAAATCCTACGAATCTGCTGCATTTCAGGCTGAAGGCGGTAAATATTTTGTCATGGCAGAACCATCGGCTGACGGAACATGCGGCGTTGCTGCCCTGGTCAGTCAGCAAGTATTGCGTGACGTGGAGAAGCATCAGCGGAAGAATTTGCGTTTGATTCCCTATCCAAAAGAAGGCAGCTACAAAATCGAATCCGTACATCCCGACACATTGCACGATATTACTGTCAAGACGGGCCATGACAACGAAAATGCAAGCCATTATTTCGAAAACGAAATTGTCGTTCGCTTCCGTCACAATCCTGATTCACGACAACTGCAGGAAATTGCAGCAGATTTACACTGTGCGCCAGGCCGCAAGCTTGGTTATACCTATGTATTTCATTCGGATAAGATGAACTTCAAGGAACTAAAGCAATATTTTTCAAGAAAGTGGAACCCGCTTTATACTGAGCCTCACTATATGTATCTAACCAATGAGAAAACACCTATCAAAGCGGACAGCTCTATCCCCAATGATTTGCTCTTTTCCCGCTATCAATGGAATCTGCCGGCTACTGAAACCAACCGGGGTTGGAAATTAAGCAAAGGCAGCAAGGACGTAATTGTCGCTGTCGTAGATACGGGAGTAGATTTGGATCACCCCGACCTAAAAGGTCAAATCCTTTCAGGTCATAACGTGGTAAATCCGTCTGAAAAGCCTTATGATGACGTCGGTCACGGAACGCACGTCGCTGGCATCATTTCTGCCCTCGTGAATAATGGTGAGGGGGTCGCTGGCATGACATGGTACAACAAAGTCATGCCGATTAAGGTACTTGACCAATCCGGATCCGGTACGACTTACTCGGTTGCAGAAGGTATTATATGGGCAGCTGATCATGGGGCTAAGGTCATCAATTTGAGTCTGGGCAATTACGCACAAGCTGAATTTTTGCATGATGCGATCAAATACGCCTATGATAAAGATGTCGTATTAGTTGCAGCTACAGGTAATGACAATACGGAACGACCTGGCTATCCAGCAGCGTATCCTGAAGTATTTGCCGTTTCCGCTACAGATTCTTCTATGCACCGTGCATCCTTTTCTAACTATGGAGATTATGTAGACGTCATGGCTCCAGGTGCAAGTATTGCCAGTACGTACCCAGGGAACCAATATGCTGCACTGTCGGGTACTTCAATGGCCAGTCCCCATGTATCAGCGCTTGCTGCACTGATTCGATCCATTAACCCCGATCTGACCAACAAAGAGGTTATGGATTTAATGAGAAGCAGCGTAATTGACTTGGGCACACCCGGGCATGACAAATATTTCGGATATGGTCAAATTGACGTGTATAAAGCGTTGAAAGCAGCACAACGTCCATATGTTCCTTTGCAATTCTATCCACAGCATTTAAGTGACAAGTTAAAATCAATATTAAAGAAACTGGAAACGTAAGATTCCTTATTGGAAAAAAGCAGCCATGTTGCTCCATGGCTGCTTTTTTGGGCTTTATTAACGCTTGGAACTGCTGCGAACAGGACGCTTGCCATGGCTGCGAGTATGACAGCAAGGTTCTCCAGGGTCCTTTATACTCACCGGAAATACGTGATGAGGTACAGGTACAATGTGCGTCTGATTAACAATTTCAATCGGATGAACCACAGGCACGACTTGTGGGAAAAATTGATGATTTACAAATTGGATCGGCGGGCACACGATCGGGTCGTAGGGGCAATGACTCATAATGTGCAACTCCTTTCGGTGAATTAGTACAGCATATTAAGAAGGCGTGTGCTGTGCTTGGATGTTTACCCCCTAATACAAATATCCCTTATAAAATAGGCTTCCGTTCAACAATGACCGAATGATCAAGCAGTTCGCCCAACAAACGGCACAGTTTGTGAAGACCTGTTTTAAGTGTTTCCTTGTCCGCATACGAAAAAGAAATACGGATATGATTACTGTCCATACCACCTGCATAGCATACTGCACCAGGTAAAAAGGAAACTCCTTCTCGGTCAGCCAGCCGCTCCAATTCTGGAATATCAACATTAGGTGGAAGCTTAATCCACACATTTAAGCCGCCTTCGGGAGCATACCAGCTGACCTCTGGCGGAGCATAGCGCTGGAGCGTATGCAACGCGACTGTCAACCGATCCCGCATTTGTTCCCGCAACCTAACAAGATGCTGATCAAGTCGGTTCTTGATAAAGGGCAATAGCGCTTTTTGCGTTAATAGAGGGCTCCCCAAATCCGTAGTAGACTTGGCAGCCACCAAACGATCCATTACACTGCCAGTGGCCGCTACACAAGCTATACGGCAGCCGGGAGCAACGGTTTTGCTAAAGCTTTTGATATATATCACATGTCCGGACTGATCATGCGCCTTGATAGAGAGTGGCGGCTTTGTTTTATAGTATAGGTCGGAAAATGGATCATCCTCAACAATGAGGCAATGATAACTTTGAGCTAGATCCAGTAATTGTGTGCGTCTGGCCATCGTTAAAGTTACTCCGGTAGGATTATGAAAGGTGGGTATCGTGTAGATTAGTTTTGGGGGATGAGTGTCACAGAGACGTGTGAGGATATCAATCCGCATGCCCTGCTCATCCATCGGAATCATAATTACTTTGGCACCACGACTGGTAAACACATCAATGGCCCCCGTATATGTAGGAGCCTCCATGTAGACAACATCACCAGAACCAACAAAGGTACGTGCCACCAAGTCAATGCCCTGTTGGGCACCACTAGTCACGAGCAGCTGTTCTGCCACTGTGCATATACCGCGTTCGTTCAGGTGATCTGCAAACACTTCCCTCAGCGCTAAATCACCTTCAAAAGTCCCGTATGCTGCCATTGCATCGGGATTTCCAGAGGATAGACGTTGAGTATCAGCGATGATTTCGCGTGTAGGAAGAAGCTCCGGTTGAATTGCTGCTATATGAAAAGAATAAGGAAACTGTCTGCTATGGTTAAAGTTTCTCCATAACTGTGCGCGCGGCAAATAATCGATCAGCGACATTTGCCATGACAAGTCCTGTGCTCCCTCACGTTGAACAGCTACCGAAGGCTCCGCTACATAGCAACCTTTTCCCTGTGTACAGGTAACCAAATGAATAGACTCCAACTCAGCATACGCCTTGCTTACAGTTACGGGACTTACCGCAAGCAGACTGGACAAATGACGGACAGAGGGAAGCTTTGTGCCCTGAGGCAGCAATCCAGACTGGATGCGATCTGCTAATGTTTTGGCAATCTGTAAATATAATTTGACACTGCTATTGCGGCTGAGATCAATATGCATCGGAACCGTCCCCTCCAAAAATCAACTGTTACATTTAGACGTTTACTGTTATACTTCATTATCGATATAATACAACAAATTTCATAGTACAGTATAGAACACAGGAGATGATTGGATTGGAACACAAATTTTCGGGTATGGCTCGTACTCAGGGCTCGTCCATGGTAAGGGACATTTTAAAGCTGACACAGGGAACAGATGTGTTATCTCTGGCAGGCGGCCTTCCGGCCGATGCCTTTTTCCCCATCGAAGCTGTTGCTAAAGCCTATGAGCGGGTATTTCGTCTCGGCGGTACTACCGCTCTTCAATACGGCCTAACCGAGGGCTACATTCCTCTACGGGAACGTCTTGCAGCAATCATGTCATCCCAAGGCATCTCCGTCACCAGAGATAATATCATCATGACGACGGGCTCACAGCAGACCATTGATCTGGTTTCGCGTGTGTTGCTCGATCCGCAGGATACTGTATTGGTGGAGTCCCCTACTTATTTGGCAGCTCTTCAGGTATTTAATTCCTATGGTGCCAACATTGTAAGTGTAGATACAGACTCTAACGGTATGCGATTAGAAGATCTTGAAGCCAAGATCAAAAAACATCAGCCTAAATTCGTGTATGTCATCCCCACCTTCTCCAACCCGGCAGGAAGTGTTTGGAGTATGGAACGCAGAACGGGCGTTGTTGAACTATGCCGTAAATACGGCACTTTGATTTTTGAAGATGATCCTTACGGACGTCTTAAATTTGACGAAAACCTTAACTTTCCATCCCTTTTCTCAATTGATCAACAACTAGGTGGAGACGGTCATGTGATGTACACTTCTACATTCTCTAAAACCGTTGCTCCTGGTGTTCGCTCTGGATGGTTGGTAGCCGATCAAGCTATCGTCGTTAAAGTCGCGAATGCCAAACAATCTGCCGATCTGCACTCCAGCAGTATTGATCAACGTGCTTTGAATGAGTTATTGGACTTTTTTGACTTGGACGGACATATTCGTACCGTGTCCGCCGAGTACTACACTCGTATGCTACGTCTCACATCGCTGATGAAAGAACGTCAATGGGAAGGAATCACCTGGAATGATGCACTCGGCGGTATGTTTATGTGGGTTACTCTACCCGAGGGCTTCCGTTCTGATCGGTTGCTGCAACTCGCAATTCAGGAAGGAGTCGCATTTGTCCCCGGACAAGTCTTCTATGCTGACCTAAGTGGCAGCAACCACATGCGGATCAACTTCACGCATACGGATCCTTCCCTGCTGCCTAAAGCGGTTGACCGATTGGATCGAGCACTGAAGATGTACACAGAGGAAAGTGTGGTAAAAAGCGTGCGATGATGGAGTTGGCAGGATATGTACGTGAGGCCGCTTCACCAATCATTTGATTTACGATCGCTGTTACCCCTGATTCGTTTGGAATTTGAATAGTATGGTGGAATCTGGGACAAAGGTGCAGGCCTCGCTTCTACAGATTCAAATGCGTTGCTACACTAACTACGTGCCTCATCCTCAAACGGTTTTACGGTAGAGGAAGTAAAAATTAAAATGAAAGCCCCCAGTAATTATGCTGGGGGCTTCATTCTAAGAAGGCACTATTTCTGCGTAAATACGGTATGTTAAAAAGGGTGTGCCATGATTCCCGTTGGAATATGACACACCCTTTTTAATTCAATAAATACATTTGGATTAAAAGCTTTCATGCAAACAGGTCATTTACAAAAGTTAAATTTATACATTTTAAGGTGTTGCAGTGGGGAAAGTTTTCCGTAAGCCGGGTTCTGTGCTATTCGTGGTACAGACGGGAACTACCCTCCCACTACAAGCGACAATCATCTATCTAGGCCGAACATTGCTATCCAGCTCCAGCGACCAACCTAGACACGCCTCGGGCTAAGGCTGCTTCGCGAAGAAGCTGTGTCCCATTAGGTCTTGCTCCAGATGGGGTTTACCAGGAACGAAGTCACCAGCGTTCCTCGGGGTCTCTTACACCTCGGTTCCATCCTTGCCTGTGCCGCAAGCGGCCATCGGCGGTCCATTTCTGTGGCACTATCCTTCAACTCGCGCTGACTGGACGTTATCCAGCATCCTGCCCTATGGAGCCCGGACTTTCCTCTCGCGGCTCACGCCGCCAGCGATTGTCTGTCAAACTTTCCGAACAACATTACATAGTATACAGGGAACGCGCGCATGATACAACCCTGAAAATATTGTAAAAAGTAGAAAGCTCCCTTTATTTTCTCATAGGCGTTGGTTTTACAAAAATTGAAAAGGCTCGGTTTCCACCTGAGATACATGTACTTCCGTTGAGTATCGACCTTCTGCCAAGCGTTTGCGCATCCATTCTACGGTTTTAGGCTTCATAATCTTTTCAGCGTTATGTCCAGGGTCAATAATAGCAATCCCCGCCATAAGGGCATCCTGAGCCGTGTGATAGTCAATATCCCCCGTGACTAATACGTCAGCTCCCTTAAAGAGCGACTTGTTCACATAACGGCTGCCAGAGCCCCCAAGCACGGCTGCCTTTTTGATCGTACGATCTAAGTCGCCCACCACACGTACATGCTCGACGTTGAGACCGTTTTTCACAACATCGACAAACTCCCGTAACGTACGGGCTTCCTTGAGCTTGCCTACCCGCCCCAGACCAAAGCTACGGCCTTGCAAATCCATATGGTACAGGTCATAAGCCACCTCTTCATAAGGATGAGCCTTCAGCATCGCTTGAACAACTTTACTGCGTACACCCTGCGGTACAATGGTCTCGATACGAACCTCTTCACTACGTTCCATTTTACCCGGCTCACCCAAAAACGGCTGTGTGCCTTCACCCGGTACAAAAGTTCCGTAGCCGTCAATGTTAAAGCTGCAATGGCTGTAGTTGCCGATATGTCCAGCTCCCGCCCCTAATACGGCATCAAGTACCCGTTGATGATGTGTTTTGGGTACGAAAACAACAAGCTTGAATAATTGCTCGGTGTGAACATCCTCCAGCGTACCTTCACTTTGAATACCCAGAGCTTCCGCCATCCAGTCATTCATGCCGTCCTCAGCCGTATCCAGATTCGTATGACTGATGTAGACAGCAATATCATTCTTGATCAGCTTTTCATACAATCTGCCCGCAGGCTGATCCGTGTTCAATGCTTTAAGTGGGCGGAATATAATCGCATGATGTGCAATAATGAGATCAGCTTTTATGCGGATTGCCTCTTCGACAACCTCATCATTAACATCCAGGGCTACTAATATGTTTTTGATTTCCTTTTGCAGACTACCCAGTTGAAGCCCGATTCTATCGTCCGGAACTGCCAAGTATTTCGGAGCCAGCTGCTCCATGTAGCTAATCACTGTCTGTCCTTTGGCAAACATGCAAGTACCTCCTCTAGCTGTTCAATTTGCTTGCGCAATTGCTCCCGCTTATGCTGTGCGGATTCCTGATCTGATCGTGCCACTTGTGCCAGCACATCCTCAAGCTTGCGAATCTCCAATTTCCATTTATAAAAAAAGATTTCATTCGGTGCTTTGACCAATAGCGGTCCGAGTTGCATTAACAAATCCTGTGTCAGTACCAGCGAACTATCGGGAAGTTTCCATGGTTGATACAGCTCATCCTGTTTCAGTGGGCTTACCGAATCAGGTACGGCCGTCAGAATTTCATATATTTTTCCGTCTTCTTCCATAATATGTTCACTTGTTAGTACCCATTGATGTTCGATGAGCCAACGGCGTAAGATATCCTCGCCTACGTTAGGCTGTAGAACAAGCTGTTTCACTGAAACAAGCTTGTCTTTCCCTTGCTCTAAAATGGAAGCGATCAAGGCACCACCCATGCCGGCTATCGTAATAACATCAACCTCATTGGCCTTAATTACAGCCAAGCCATCTCCCTTTCTAACCGCAATGCGATCAGTAAGACCTGCTTCGGCCACCTGCTTTTGAGCCGCACGTAACGGACCATCGTTAACCTCACCCGCCACGGCTTGCGGTACTCTGCCACTACGCACTGCAGCCACAGGGAGTAGTCCATGATCCGAGCCAATATCCGCAAGTCTGCTCCCGGCAGGAATTTGTTCCATAATATATTGTAATCGTTGAGAAAGTTTCATGACGTCACCCACGTAATCCATTTTTTTCGAGTCCAAAATAAAATTCCTACAACAAATGCCAACTTCAGTATGCTGTAAAATACCACATCACCCGCCGCTTGATGGCGCAGGATAATCATGTCTGCTTCAGCCATGAATGCTAGTGTCATGCCTATAGCGAAATAAATCAAAGCGAGACGCGGAAAGCGGCGATGTACCCACCAGCTTAGCCAGATCAACAATACTGCGTGCAAAATCCAAAATGCCTCAAGCATCACTAAAGTTGCTGTAGGCCAGTAGCGGCCTATAAGGACCGCGTACACTAAAAGCAGCCCAGCAAGACCACAGTAATGAAGTAAGCTGATCCGCAAAGTTAATCCCACAAGACACCATACTACACCGCATAGGCCTACGAGCAAAAGAAACCAAACCCTAGCTTCACCTTGATGGAGCTGAATGATCCACACACCCGAACCCAACATAATCGCACTGCCTAAAGTGCTCAACATCGCACTCATACTCTTTTCGGAAGACCGCCAAAATGCGGCCACTCCATAGCAAATCGCAGTAACTGCACTTGCCGAGAATATTTGCATTGCCAACGGAAAAGCGGTAAAATAAAAACCGATCAAACAAATGCAGGAAATAATGACAAAACCAAGAAGCCAGGCGATCCCATGCCCGTGTCTAAGATATGTAAGCAGCCCGGTGTTGTTACGGTTCTGGCTCTGCGACGGATCTTCGTCCTCCCGATACAGGTTAGACAAAAAATCGCAATATTGCTCAGGGAGCAGCCGACTTCGCCGCCAATGCTCAATTTCATGTAACAGTATTGCCCGTTTTTTCTCCTGGTCCAAGCTTCTTCCCCTCCACCAAGGCTGCCATGAGATAAAAAAAGACCTCCTGCGCGCTTCAAGCCGCAGAAGGTCCGCAATGTTACGCTTCTATTCGAGGAAATCCTTCAGTCGCTTACTGCGGCTTGGATGGCGCAACTTACGCAGCGCTTTGGCCTCAATCTGACGAATACGTTCACGTGTAACACCGAACACTTTACCCACTTCTTCAAGGGTTCTGGTTCTTCCGTCGTCCAAACCAAAGCGGAGACGCAAAACATTCTCTTCCCGTTCGGTTAACGTATCCAGTACATCCTCGAGCTGTTCCTTCAGAAGTTCATAGGCAGCCGCATCTGCAGGCGCCAATGCTTCTTGATCCTCAATGAAATCCCCCAGATGTGAGTCATCCTCTTCACCAATTGGTGTTTCCAATGAAACAGGTTCTTGGGCAATTTTCATAATTTCCCGTACTTTTTCCACGCTCAGCTCCATCTCGGCAGCCACTTCCTCCGGCGTAGGTTCGCGCCCCAACTCTTGCAACAGTTGACGCGATACGCGAATCAGCTTGTTGATCGTTTCCACCATATGCACCGGAATACGGATTGTTCTCGCCTGATCGGCTATTGCGCGCGTAATGGCCTGACGAATCCACCAGGTTGCATACGTACTGAATTTAAAGCCTTTTTCGTAATCAAATTTTTCTACTGCCTTAATCAAACCCATATTACCTTCCTGAATCAGATCCAGGAAAAGCATTCCGCGACCAACATAACGTTTGGCAATACTTACAACCAGACGCAAGTTCGCTTCTGCCAACCGACGCTTAGCTTCTTCATCGCCGTTATTGATCCGTTTGGCAAGCTCCACCTCATCATCAGCAGAAAGCAACGGTACACGACCGATTTCCTTCAAGTACATCCGGACCGGGTCATTAATTTTAATACCGGGAGGCAGGCTCAGATCGTCATCGAAATTAAAATCATCCCCATCATTGTTTTCCGGGTCGTCATTTTGACGCAATCTGGTAACTTCTTCGTCGTTGTCATTCACAACTTCAATCCCCAAGTCACCCAGTTGCTCATAAAACTCATCCATTTGCTCGGGGTCCTGATCAAACGGCGACAGTTTTTCCATGATATCTTTGTAGTTCAGAGAAGAACTTTTTTTACCCAACTCAATCAGTTGATCTTTGACCTGATCCAGTGTTAGTTCCGTCTCCAGTTCAGTATGCTGATCATTCGCCATCTTTCGACTCCCTCCTCCCTAGAAACATCCGACCTCTGTGTGTTCATTGTCTCTCTAGGGCTATAATCTCACTTGCAATTTGTGCTGCGCGCAAAAAGTCACCCAAGCGCTCAGCGGCTCTCATTTCTTCCCTTTTCAAATCCAGTTGCTCCTGCAATGGAAATTTTCGCACCTGATGAATATAATCATCCAAAATGTGCGGTGCCCATACGCCTGGAGCATCCATCATCATGATCGAACTTACGTTCTTCTCCAGCCGGTCGTCTTGCAAAGATGAAATAAAACGGCTTGTATCTGGTAACTTCCCTTGCGCGTAATAGGCATATAGATAAGCAGCAATTGCTGCATGATCCTCAATATTAAAGGCGTCGCCCAGATGCTTTTCTACATACTCTGCAGCTTCTAAATCCTGCATCATCCAGTGAAGCAGCCTGCGCTCAGCCACATGGTAAGCCGGCAACAGATTAGGTGTGGAGACCTGCCCTTTTTTATGCCTACCATTATTCCACCCATTTTCGTTATTATCCCCAAAGTTCTGTTTTTTTTGCAGGGATTGACGCAGTAAATTGCATTCTTGCTTCAAGGTTTCAAAATCCACCTTGACTTCGGCTGATACTTCGCGCAGATACACTTCCCGCTCAGTCGGGGATGACAGAGGTGCAATGACATTTAATGCTTCGCGGGAATACGCGATTCTTCCTTCTTCCTCTTGCAGTATATGGTTTTTTTTCAGATATATAAGCTTAAATTTCACCGTTGAAACAGCACTTTCAATAATTTGACGCTGGAATCGTTCGCCGCCGTATTGCCGGATAAAATCATCCGGGTCCATACCGTCACTGACCAGCGCTACTTTCACGTGAAGTCCCGCATTTTCCAACAGCGGAAAATTTTTAAGCGCAGCAGCTTGTCCTGCCCGGTCACCATCATAACAAATAATGACCTCATCGCACAGTCCTTTTAACATCGTAGCATGGTGCTCCGTTAGAGCAGTGCCCATGGCGGCCACCCCATTTTGTACGCCCGCTTCCCATGCCGAGATGACATCACCGTAGCCTTCAAAAAGAACACTCTGGCGGAGCTTGCGAATTGAGGTTTTAGCATGATGAAGATTGTACAGCGTTCGGCTCTTGTTGAATAGCTTGGTCTCCGGTGAATTCAAATACTTCGGCTGTCCCTCACCAAGTATACGGCCTGCAAAGGCAATAACTTTTCCGTTGCGATTCCAAATGGGAAACATGATACGATCTCTGAACCGATCCACATATCCATCACCCTCATGCCGGGGAGAAATAAGCCCTCCCTTTTCCATCTCCACGGGATCAAAAGAACGCTTCTCCAGAAACTGAACGATCGTATCCCATCGGTTGGGTGCATAGCCAATTTGAAATTGATCAATGATCTTGTCACTGAATCCCCGTGAACGCAAGTACTCCATCGCTGGTTTGCCGTGCTCCGTATTTTTAAGCAAAAAATGGTACATCTTAGAAGTTAACTCATACGCTTGCAACAGCCTGTCCAACTCAGGATGCTGATGCGATGAATCACGTCCCTGCCATTCGCCGAGCGGGATATGACTTTCTTCTGCCATTGTCCTGACAGCTTCGGGAAAGGATAGTCCTTCGATTTCCATCATAAACTTGATGGCATTGCCTCCCGCGCCGCAGCCGTAGCAGTAAAAAATCTGACGATCCGGTGTCACGGTGAATGAAGGGGTTTTTTCGGAATGAAAAGGACAGAGGCCTTTCATATACTTCCCCTGCTTGGTCAAATGCACGTACTTGCTTACCGTATCTACAATATCATGATGTTGTAAAACCGACTCAATGATATCGTCCGGTATGTTACCTTGTCCGGCACTCATATTAACCACCTTCATCTCTTTAGCACGTAAATATAATTCGATACCGTTACTCATTCTCCTGCAAGCGAAGTAAAAGTTTTGTCAGTTTATGTTGAAAAACTTCACGATCCTCTAATGTAAACGGTTTAGGACCTTTTCCATAACGTCCTTTTTTCCGTTCTTTGGCAGAAGTATGACGTCGGTCAAGCATGAAATCTATCGAATCGTTTCGATACATAGCTCCGCGAAAAGACATCACTTCACAACCTTTTGCCAAGGCAAGTGCAGCAAGACCATAATCATTGGTGGTTACAATATCGCCGCGGCGGATATGATTGGCAATATAGAGATCGGCACTTTGGTCGCTTCGGTCTACTTTAACGATGCTTACGCCTTTGCTGCCCTGAATGAGATGATCATATGAAGATACCATAATAACCTCAATATGAAAACGGGAAGCTATCTCCGCAATTTCACTTTTAACAGGACAAGCGTCCCCGTCAACAACGATCCGCACATCCAGTAAAGTTCCGGTTCCCTCCATGAGCATCCCCCATCTCCATCCGCATTCGAGTAAAATACGGAACGGCTGCAAGATTACTCTTACACCGTTCCGTATATTTATACCCATTTTTTCAAGTTGTTCATACTACCACAACTGACGTTTAAACTACAAGCTTGGAAAAATCGGCAAAACGCTTCAGTTCTGAGTCAATAGCAGCCAGCAATGCCAAACGATTATTACGAACAGCATCATCCTCAGCCATAACCATAACGGAATCAAAGAATGCCGTCACCGCAGGGGTAATGGATGAAGCAAGCGCTAACGCCCGTGTCGCATCACCTTCCTGTAAAGCTACGCTATAAGATTCATAAGCGCTATACCATGCTTCGTAAAGCGTTTTTTCGCCTTGCTCCGTAAACTCACCCGTATTAACTGACTTATGAACTGCTTTAGCAGCCAGATTACCTACACGATTAAAGGACTCAACTGTTGCTTTGAATACCTCACCTGTTTGAACGGCAGTCATTAACGCAGTTCCGCGGTTAACAACGGAAGCGACGTCGTCATATCCAGCTGCAAGCACTGCATCCACAACGTCATAACGAAGTGTCTCAGACAATAGTTTCTTCACGCGTAATCCGAAAAACTCATGTAATTCTTTACGTATTTCATCCGCGGAACGTTTCATATTTCCAAGGTTGCCGTGCACATCGAGCGCGATATTGAACACATCAGACAACGTAGCCGAAAGCTTGCGATCCAACAATATCTGCACAATACCTGCTGCCTGGCGACGAAGCGCGTAAGGGTCCTGTGAACCTGTTGGAATAATACCGATGGAGAAGCAGCCTGTAATGGTATCTATCTTGTCTGCGATACTTACAATCGCTCCAGCATTCGTTGAAGGAACTGTTTCTCCTGCAAAACGCGGCTGGTAATGCTCAAACACCGCTCTTGCCACTTCTTCCTTCTCTCCAGCCTTACGAGCATAATCCTCACCCATCACACCTTGCAGTTCCGGGAACTCATATACCATTTGTGTTACCAGGTCAAATTTACAAATATCCGCTGCACGACTAACCGATTCCTGTGTATCTGGGGAAACGCGAAGCTTCTCTGCCAGAGCATCAGCAATACGGCGAATCCGGCGCACTTTGTCTCCAACCGTTCCCAGCTCTTCGTGGAAAACGATACTTTCCAATTTGGAGAGTGCATCCTTAATTTCCAGCTTCTGATCTTCTTCATAAAAGAATTTGGCATCAGACAGCCGCGCACGCAATACTTTTTCATTCCCTTTAGCAATGACTTCCAGCGATTGACTTCCTCCGTTACGTACCGTAACAAAGTATGGCAATAGCTCTCCTGTGTGATCCAGCACTGGGAAATAGCGTTGATGTTCGCGCATGGAAGTAATGAGTACATCCTTCGGAATGTTCAGGAACGCAGGATCAAAACCTCCGAACAGTACTGTTGGGGTTTCCACCAAATACAGCACTTCTTCCAGCAAATCATCCTTGACCGCAATCGTCCAATCTTTTTCGGCAGCCAGCGCTTCAATCTGCTTTACAATAAGCGATTGACGTTCCTCAATGTCCACAATGACATGCTGCTTGCGAAGCACTTCAACATAGTCAGCTGGACTTTCTACTACGGCATCCTGTCCCAGGAAACGATGCCCTCTTGTCACATTTCCTGACTGCACGCCGGCAATCTCCAAATTAACAATATCGCTACCAAACAAGGCAATCAACCAGCGGATCGGACGAACAAATTTAAAGTCATAACTTGCCCAGCGCATGAATTTAGGGAATGTCATGGCATGTAAAATGTGCAATAAACCTTCGGACAGTACATCCGCTGTTGGTACACCTATGCTGCTCTTAGTTGCGTAAATATATTCCACGCCTCCAAGCTCCTTGAACGTGAACTGTTCAGGATCAACACCTTGGCTGCGAGCAAAGCCTAGTGCAGCCTTGCTCCAGTTACCAGCCTCGTCGAGTGCGATTTTGCGGGAAGGACCTTTAACTTCTTCGTTAATATCTTCTTGCTTCTCCGCTACTTCCTTGACAAGTACCGCCAAACGGCGAGGTGTAGCATAAACCTCTACAGCACCATAAGCAATACGCGAACTGTCAAGCCACGCCGTCATACGCTGCTTCAACTGCTGAATTGCATTCGGGATAAAACGTGCAGGGACTTCTTCCAACCCGATCTCAAACAATAAATCCTTAGACATTTGCCGCACCTCCTTTCTTCAACAGCGGGAAGCCCAGCTTCTCGCGCTCCTCCAGATAGGTCGCAGCCACCTGACGCGCCAAATTACGCACTCGTATAATAAACCCAGTCCGTTCCGTCACACTGATCGCTCCGCGAGCGTCCAGCAAGTTGAACGCATGAGAACATTTCAGCACATAATCATAGGCTGGAAATACAAGATGCTGCGCCATCGCTTTATTTGCCTCTTCTTCGTACATATTAAAAAGAGTAAAGAGCATTTTGACGTCAGATACTTCGAACGTATACTTGGAATGCTCAAATTCAGGCTGGTGGAAGACATCACCGTACGTAATTCCATTGACCCACTCCAAATCGAACACATTCTCCTTGTCCTGGATGTAGGAAGCAAGACGCTCCATACCGTACGTGATTTCTACAGCAACCGGACTGGCATCAATACCGCCCACTTGCTGGAAATACGTGAATTGAGTAATTTCCATACCGTCCAGCCATACTTCCCAACCTAAGCCCCACGCTCCCAGCGTTGGTGCTTCCCAGTTGTCTTCAACGAAACGAATATCATGCTCCAAAGGGTTAATGCCCAAACGGCTCAAACTCTCCAAATACAATTCCTGAATGTTATCCGGTGAAGGCTTCAAAACTACTTGAAACTGATGATGCTGATACAGGCGATTCGGGTTCTCACCATAACGTCCGTCTGACGGACGACGAGAAGGCTCAACATAAGCTACGTTCCACGGCTCAGGTCCGATCGAACGTAAATACGTCATCGGGTTCATCGTGCCTGCCCCTTTTTCCGTGTCATACGGCTGTACAATAATACAGTTGTGTTCAGCCCAAAATTGTTGCAGCGTTAAAATCATCTGCTGAAAATTCATTGGTACACGCTCCCTTTCCAATTCCCTCAAATGTTGGTGATTTCTTCTCATAAGCTCGTATGTACAGGACTATTTTATCCCAAAAGCCTTGCTAGAGACAGCAAAAAGCCCCCGCCTCTACGCCTGTACAGACGTAGGGACGAGAGCTGACTCCCGCGGTTCCACCCTACTTGATTGCGATCCTACATCACCAATCAGATCGTAATCCTCTTTTCCGTGTCCATTCAGACGCTCCCGAGTGCCTTGTTCACGAAGAATTCCCACTGGGCTTACACCGTCCCCAACTCGCTAATTACAGAGAATACATCCCGCTACTTTCTCGTTCAATGCATCTGCTCCCGAAGGAGATATAGTAGGATATTACACGTTTTCAGCAATACAGTCAAGAGAATAGGGCGTTTCACATATCGTACTTGTCGAGCTGATCCAAGAAATTGCGGGATTTCAGCTTGACCTCCAACTGCATATCCATGAACTGACGCATGACATGTTTGATCTCCAGCTTTGTGGAGTCCTTTACGTCAATGTTGCCGAGCCGATTCAAATCCATTCTGGCGAACAAGCGCAGCAACTTCAATGTACGTGGAGTCACGCTCAATGCAGCTGGATCATAATGCTTGTAGCTCCGACACAAAACTCCGCCCAGCCTCGGACTGACAAACATATCTTCATCAGCACATTGTTGACCACTTGAAATACATGCATCAAGCTGAGGAGCATATCCGGCCGCCTGCAATATTTTAAATTCATAAATACTCATGACGATCAGCGGATCTTTGCCACTCTCCAGCGCCTCCAAACATGCTTTAAGCTGCTTAAACCAGAACGCGCCTGTTTCCTCATCCTGTAACACCCGATCGAGTAATTCACAAGCATAAGAAGCGTAAGCAGCTTTAGTAATATCCTCGCGTAATGTATGGTGGGATTGGATGATTTCACCGGCATTCAACGTGCCTAAGCCTGTGTTTCGAAAAAAAACGAATTCACCGTACGTAAACGGCTGCGTTAAAGCAGCGTGACGGCTTTTGGACTTTTTTGCACCTCTGACCAGCACGCCTGCTTTGCCTCCGCTTTCGGTGCAAAGCGTAATAATTTTGTTCCCCTCACCGTAATCCATGCTGCGGATGACGATTCCTTCCACCCTGTAAAGCATGCCTCTTCCCCCAAACATTCGCGAAGAAGCCAGTGGCTTGTACTATTCACGGGCTTCTTCATGCTCGTCCGACTCTCCCTCATCCGTGTCTTGCTCCCTTGTCACGGCGCTCTCCCGATATAACAGATACGCACCGACATCTCCAGTCATCGCAAAATACTTCCACGAAAAATCTCGCAATCGTATTCATCCTTTCTTCGGAAATGACGTTTGCATCTCAAAAATAGGATGATGCGAAGAGGGGAGAAGTATGCGATGAAATTAATGGATTACGTTGAAAAAGGCTACTGTATGTAGATTGGAATGCCGCTTCGCAAATGATTTGATCTTACGATCGCTTCTTCAGATTCAAATCCTTCGCTCCGCTACAATGTGCACACAGTTACAATAACTCTTTTAAAAGCACTCCTTATTTCATCACTGGAAGAAAGGGGTAAAAAGAGCAAGAGTTAAGCGCCGCATATGCGCGGCGCTTTGAATGACCAAAAAACTGTTACTTATCTCAGTCATAGAGATCGGGACGGCCTTTTTATGATGCTTACAACAACTATACATATTTATTTAATATCAATTTTTTTAGCCTCAATAAACCCTTGAACTAAAGTGACGTAGAATCAAGTTCTGTTTTTAAGCGTCGCGATGGAAGCCAAGGTCACGAAGGACGCGTTCCTGGTTGCGCCAGTCTTTTTTGACCTTAACCCAAAGTTCCAGGAAAATCTTGGAGCCTAGCAGGTTTTGGATATCCTGGCGGGCCTGTTTGCCCACTTCTTTGAGCATGGCTCCATGTTTGCCGATAATGATCCCCTTCTGGGAGTCACGCTCTACAAAAATAACAGCCATAATATGCACTACCCCATTATCCTGCACTTTCATGTCTTCAATCATAACCGCAATAGAATGGGGGACTTCCTCACGTGTCATATGCAGAATTTTTTCCCGAACCAGTTCGGAGATGACAAACTGTTCTGGATGGTCGGTAATTTGATCATCCGGATAATATTGCGGACCTTCTGGCAAGTATTTTTGCACCTGCTCCAGCAGGGTGTTTACATTGTTGCCCATTTTGGCCGAGATCGGTATGATTTCTGCAAAGTCGTACAACTTGCGATACTGCTCAATCAGGGGCAACAACGCTTCCGGCTCAATGCGATCAATTTTATTCAGCACCAAGATAACTGGCGTTTTTACTTGTTTAAGCTGTTCCGCAATAAAACGGTCGCCACCGCCTAGACCCTCAGCAGCGTCAATAAGAAAAAGTACCGCTTCTACTTCACCCAACGTATTAAAAGCAGTCTGATTCATGTAATCCCCTAATTTTGACTGGCGCTTATGAATCCCGGGTGTATCCAAAAATACAATTTGTGTGTCCTCTGTAGTAAATACGCCGTGAATTTTGTTGCGTGTAGTTTGTGGCTTGTCTGACATAATGGCGATCTTCTGCCCAATGACGTGGTTCATCAGTGTTGATTTTCCGACATTGGGTCTGCCAACAATTGCGACAAAGCCTGATTTAAAGTGTTTCTTAGCCATTTCATTTCCTCCAGCGCGATTAAGCACCTATTTTATTTTGGTTTTTCCATTAAAACAGCGAACTAATTAACGTTAACATAGGCCTATAAAACACAAATATACCAATAATTACAGCAAAAACCGCTGCCAGGAGCACGGCTCCGGCGGCGGTGTCTTTAGCCGCTTTGGCCAGCGGATGAATATCAGGTGAGATGAGATCCACCGCTGCTTCAACAGCGGTGTTGAACAGTTCGGCTACAATGACTATAGCGATAGCCACGCAGACGAATAACCAGTCGAGCCGGGAGATGTGCAGAGTTAAGCCTGCTACAATGACAAAGAGCGCCATGGCCACATGTATCCGCATATTTACTTGCGTACGCAGAGCGTACATCACGCCTTCTGCCGCATAGCGAAAGGTCATTCTCCAAGGCTGACGTCTCATTACCTTGTCAACCCCGCTTGAGCCAGTACAGCTTCCTGTTTGCCCATCATTTCAGCTTCACTCACATCATCCTGATGATCATAGCCTAACAGATGCAGAAAGCCGTGAACAAACAAAAAACCGATTTCACGCTCAATCGAATGTCCGTATTCTTCGCTCTGAGCTTGCGCTGTCTGTACAGAGATTATAATATCCCCCAGAACATCCGGTACATCATTCATTGAAGTTTCTTCATTCGGTTCGTAAATAATTTCAAGCTCTTCATCCAGTGTCTCCTTCATAGCAAAAGACAACACGTCGGTGGGACGATCAATTCCCCGATAGTCCCTGTTCAACTCATGAATTTGCTCATCATTAACGAAGGTAAGGGCTACCTCACCGTCTGTGACTCCTTCCACTTTGCCTGCCTCCTCCAATAAGGTGTTCAGCAACGTAATCAAGGATTCGTTAATTACCATATCGTTTTGTTCATTATTCCAAGCTAATTGAAGGCCCATGCCAACCGCTCCTTTTAATTCTAGTGCTCTAACCGTGCTTCGTGCACAAGTTATATTAAGCTTTTCCGTTTTCAGACTTGGGCCTTTCCTCTGGATACTCAATACGGGAATGGAAAATCCCCATTACTGTTTCCTTGAGGGTTTGAGCCACGATATCAAGCTCCCGCATGGTCAGCTCACAGTCGTTAAATTGGTGATCATCAAGACGGCTCTTAATAATTTTCTCAATCATGGATTCTACCTGTTCCACCGTCGGCTTCCGTAAGGAACGAACTGCTGCCTCCACACTATCAGCAATTCCCACCACAGCAGACTCTTTAGACTGAGCCTTCGGTCCCGGATAACGGAAATCATCCTCCGTGAAGTCAGGCTCTACCCCTCGCTCTTCAGCCTCACGCAACGCCTTGTGATAAAAATAGTGTAAGAATGTCGTTCCGTGGTGCTGCTCGGCAATATCGCGAATTGGCTTGGGTAGCTTGTAATCCAATTGCATTTCCACCCCGTCACGAGCATGGGCGATAATGATGGATTTGCTCAGCTTGGGCTCTATTGTATCATGTGGATTTTCCAACCCATTTTGATTTTCAATGAAGTACGAAGGCCTCTTGGTTTTACCAATATCATGATAATACGAACCAACCCGGCACAACAAGCCGTTTGCTCCTATAGCCTCCGCTGCGGCCTCTGACAGATTGCCCACCATTACACTATGATGATACGTTCCCGGTGTCTCCGTAAGCAGCTTGCGGAGCAAGGGATGGTTGGGATTCGACAGCTCAACAAGCTTCAGTGCCGACAAGATACCAAAGGTAGACTCAAAAAATGGCATTAGCCCAATAACAAGTATTGCTGTTATCAGACCGCCTGCAAAAGCAAAAGCTACCCCATAGAGCGTCGTCGTTTGAGTCCAATTCCCTTGGTCAATCAGTGCCAGAGAAAAAACAGACAGGGCCCCGAACAGGCATACCATGATCGCCCCTTTGAACAGTGTTGAACGCTGGCTGGCTCGATGGGTAGAGAAAATCGCCGCCAGACAGACCACAAGAGCAAAAAACCCAAAATTAAAGTCAAAAATTTGTCCCTGACGGACATTCAAAATAACACTAGCCAATATACTGAATATAACGGCACATACGAAAGCCAGCGACATATCAAGCAACAGCGTTACAAGCATAGCTCCAAGCGCGATAGGCGCCAGATAGCCGAGATAGGAACGTTCACTGTTCTGCAGTATGGAAATTAACATCATTGCCCCCACTGTAATCACAAAGATTAATACTAGCATGAGCAACTGCGCATTATTATACTTGAAGTTTCGTGTTCGTGATTGGAATTGACGAATATACATAAACAGGCCCAACGCAAGCATCATAGACAGCATCAGTAGGCCAAATTGTGGCCAATAATTGATTTTATCCTTGAGCAATTCATTTTCATCAAGCAGTGTGTAGATTTCCTGGGTAATAATCTCACCCTTCTTGACGAGTACTTCACCCTGTTTAATGTAAACTGTCGGTGTATCTTCACGAGCCTGTACCTTGGCGTCCTTCGTAGCTGTATCATCATAAAACTTGTTGGCGGTAATCACAAGCCTTGCAAGTTCCTGAACAACCTCCCGTGAAGTACGCTTAGTAAGCGAGCTTGTACTAACCCGCTCCGCTACCTTCGCTCGGGCTGTCTGGGCATCCGTAATTTGATCATTCATCAACCCTGTCACAATCTCACGGGCAACAGGCCGCATTTCAGCAATATCCTCAGATGTAAGGCGCGGAATTTTAATGAATGTCTCCTCTGGAATTCGGTACGTTTGCTCTTTCGTTTTTTCCAGCACTTCATCCAGCAACTTATCTGGGTAGGCATCCGCATTACGGCTGTTATTCACAAAATTTTGCACAAATTCCCGTGCACGTTGCGGAATCTCATCCTTATAAATCGAAATCTTATCTGCTCTGGAAACCTGATCATCCTGATTGAGCCGTTCAATTCGATCCAAAATACCAGTAATCAGGTTATCGTTGCGAACTGGCACAATGGTATACATGGGCTGCACACGTTCAGCTGATTCCTCTTGAGCCTTCAAAGTCGCCTTACTGTTAGGAAGCTGCATCGGGGCGACAATTTCCTTTTCACTCGGTTGATTTACCCGAATGTCATAACGCTCGGGAAGCAGCTTGGACGCAAAGCCTACATAAAAAAGAACCACCAAAAATAAAAACAGAAGATAGCGTGTCGCCACGCTATACTTCCATCCATTCATTCTATGCTGGAACGTTTTCCCTTTAGATAATTCCTTCGAGGTCATCTAAAACAATCCCTCTCCATCATCTTTTTCAAGGCAGCTACACTGCTCATTTTATACTTTTTCTGATCGTACACACCATACTCGTGATTGAATGGCTATCCATGATTTTCGGCAATACGGTCATAAGCAACAATGATTTTTTGAACTAGGGAATGACGGACAACATCCTCTTCTGCAAACTGGACAAAGCCTATTTCTTCAATCCCTTGTAAAATCGCATTCGCTTCAATCAGACCGGATTTTTTGCCACGAGGCAAATCAATTTGCGTAACATCGCCGGTAATGACCATTTTGGAGCCGAAACCAAGTCGAGTCAAAAACATTTTCATTTGCTCGGGTGTGGTGTTTTGCGCTTCGTCCAAAATAATAAATGAATCATCCAGCGTACGTCCCCGCATATAAGCCAAAGGAGCAATTTCTATTAACCCGCGCTCCAGTGCCTTTGCAGTCTGCTCTGGGCCCATCACATCGTATAGGGCATCATACAATGGGCGTAAATACGGATCAACCTTTTCCTGCAAATCCCCTGGTAAAAAACCTAAATTCTCCCCTGCTTCGACCGCAGGACGAGTCAGTACAATGCGCTTGACTGAACCTTCCTTCAGGGCAGCTACAGCCAGCACTACAGCCAGATAGGTTTTACCCGTACCCGCCGGGCCAATTCCAAATACAATATCGCGTTTCTTAATCGTGGTTACATAGTGCTTTTGTCCAATCGTTTTGACGCGAATCGGTTTCCCCCGGAACGTCGTCGTAATTTCACCCTTGAACAAATCGAGCAGCTGATCAGCACGCAAATCTTTTGCCAATTCAATCGCATAATGGACGTCCCTTTCGGTCAGTATATACCCATTGCGAATTAACTGGAGTAATACATCGAACAATTGTTCGAGCACTTCCACCTCGTGAGCATTACCAAAAACATTAACTTCTGCCTCACGAGATGCTATTTTTGCTGGAATAGCGGCTTCGATTAATTTTAAAAAGGAATCCTGCGGGCCAAATAACGCCTGTCCTTCTCCCGCATTGTTCAATGCAATTTGTATGCTGCGTTGTTGTTCTGCCAAATAGCCTCATTCTCCTTGGTTATGAACTAACGGAAGTTCTTCCGCAATATCCTGCTCCACTTCAAAAAGCACTTTCATATAAACTTTACCATTCTCTCTCTTCTCATGCAAAATTTTTTGGCTCATTATTTTCGTTCCTTTGCCGTATTTAGCTAAAATATCAGCTCGCGCGCCTTCTATTCCTGACATTTTCGCTTCTGCTTCCGTAAGCTTCTGCTCTTGTATCTTTGTCTCCCTCACACTTTCAGTCATCCAACCCATCGGAAGTTTGAAGGAACGCCAAGTTAGCGGATCATGTTCAACTGTTGTTTTATGTGTAGAATAAGGTATTTTCCCATATCCCCACAATTGTATCGCACGATTGCCTAACACCAGATACAAGCGGTCGTGACTGTTACCTGTATACGTGCTGCTGCGTTGCACCGTAGGACTGCTAATTTCGTATTCATGCCATACAAGACCCTTAACCTCTCCTTTGGCTACGACCTGCTGCTGATTCTCCTCATCTCCAAGCGTTCCCGAGATGAGGATGGCTCCTTTTTTGACACGTGTATTTTTATGCACGACAGGACGACCCTGCTCGGCAAAAATCTCAGTGACTACCGCGTCTGCCTTACTGATGATATGACGTGGGCTGTAGAGCGGCGCAGGGGTAGGCTGTGAAGCTTCAACAACCTGAATCGTTACCAAAGTACCCTGCTTTTCCACACCGATCCAGGATGCCTCTGGAAGCTTCTGCATGAGCGCACGGGAAAGCTTGTCTTGACTGGAAAGACGAAAGCTCCATTGAAACGGATACAGCCCCTCCTGTCGGGCGGCTTTGAGAACGGAGTCCGTCGAGAGCTTATCATTCCCCTTCACTTCAATGTCCCAGATAAGCGAAGACATCAGCAGGAGACCTATCCAGAACAAAGCCAATCCAGCCATAAAAAATTTACGTTTGGCAAGCCGTATAACAGTAAAGGGAAGCCCTTGCCGCTTCAGAACATGCATTTTACAGCCTGTCCTTCTCAAAAGCGGGCGTAGGAGGAAGACGTGCGGCAGCAGAAGGTTCATTTCTGCATGTCTAGTACCCATCGGCCGCACGTTCCAAACAGGTATATGGTGATCGGTGAGTAAATTAATGAAAGCTTCCACACTTTCGCCCTTGACAGCAAGGGTAACCGTGCCACGCAGCATTGCTAAAGCAGGATGTTTCACGAGCCTTCCTCCGTTCCTTCCATTTGGATATCTGTTATATGTCCCTCCACACTTACCTGCTCTGGCAGAATAGACGTAATGACTAAATCATGGCCGGACACCCTCAGCCTGCCTTTCTCAAGTGCAAGTACGAGCTGATTCGGTGTGAAATCCACCACGCCCCGGTGATTCTCCACATAAAGCTGGCGGCTGCCGATGAGGGTTAACCGCGGCAGGTCAAATAGAATGTCCTGCGGAAGCTCCAGCGTCTCGCTGGCCCACTTTCGCAGTTTGCGGCTCATCCGGCTCATACGGCGAAATCTCCTTTCCTGTCATCAAAACATCTGTTATCCAACGGCTAATGTTGTTTTGATGACAGCACGCTGCTATTTTTTCATCTTCTGTTATTGCCATTCGGTACCCATAGATGTTTCATGGCAGCTACGCTGCTGGCTTTTCATCTTATATTCTTATTATCAGTGAACGCCATTACACCAGCGCCACAGATATCTGTACTGTACATTTTATGATCCAGTCCCCGCATTTATGAGGCTAAACTTACAATTCGCAGCAGCTGCTATATTGCAGAGGAAAAAGATGTGTCCTTTCAAAATTTACAACAAAAAAGACAGCCTCATTTTCATATCGAAAACAAGGTTGTCTTTTTTTTATTTTCATCAGATGACACAGTTATTTTTCGGTATTTCGATTCAAAAGAGAGTTTTTTCTAGAGTATAAGAAGTAAACAGCCATACCAATGACAAGCCAAATAATAAAGCGAATAAATGTCTGGCCATTCAGATTAAGAATGAGCACCCCACATGAAACGATAGCCAGGATCGGAATATACGGAACTCCAGGACATCGGAAGGCCCTGGGCAAATCAGGTTGTGTTTTTCTCATAACGATGACGGCGACCGAAATCAGAATAAATGCTGACAAGGTTCCAATGTTCACCAAACTAGCTAACTCATCCAGCGGGATCAGCCCACCCATTAATGCAGATAAAGTACCAAAAAACAACGTGTTAATGTAGGGAGTTTTATATTTGGAATGAACCTTGGATAATATTTTAGGGACTAAACCGTCACGTGACATGGCAAACATAATACGAGTTTGACCATAGAGCATAACCAGCATGACCGTTGTCATCCCTAAGATGGCTCCTATATCTACAATACCTGCAACCCAGTTCTGGCCCGCAACCTGCAATACCAATGACACTGGGTGAGAGATACCTTCAAATTGCATAAACGGCACAATACCTGTCATAATCGCGCTAACAATAACATACAAAAACGTACAAATAACGAGTGAGAAAATAATGCCTCGCGGTAGATCACGAGCGGGATTTTTGGTTTCTTCAGCCGCTGATGAAACAGCATCAAAACCAATAAAAGCAAAAAACACAAGTGCTGCGGCTCCAAACACCCCACTGAACCCAAACGGCATAAATGGTGTCCAATTATCTGGCTTCACATATTTAAAAGCAACGATGATAAATAATAAAATAACAATAATCTTTACAATTACCATGAAGTTGTTTATCCGTTTTGATTCTTTTATCCCAAAATAAAGCAAGAACGTGATACCCATCAAAATTAAAAAAGCTGGGAGATTAAAATAAGTAGTTTGGTCTTTTAAAGTCCCCGGTGCGGCAGTGAATTCAAGCGGAATGTGAAGGCCAATTCCATTCAAAAATGATACAAAGTAACCCGACCAACCTGCGGAAACGGCGCTGGCTGCCAGCATGTATTCCAAAATTAAATCCCATCCAATAATAAAGGCCAATAGCTCCCCCATCGTAGCATATGTAAAAGTGTAAACAGAACCGGATACTGGAACGGTGGATGCAAACTCCGCATAAGCCAATGCCGCGAATAAACAGGCGAGTCCCGCAATCACAAAAGAAAGTACCAAGCCTGGACCAGCCGTAACTGCTCCCGTACCTGTCAACACAAATATCCCCGTTCCGATAATGGCTCCAATCCCAAGCATCGTTAAATCAAACGCACCCAGTTCCCTTTTGAGTGCTTTTTCCCCCCGCGTAGCGGCAATCAACTGATCAATGCTCTTCTTTCTGAACAAGCTATTTCCCATCTATCCCATCCTCCTAGAAATTAATTTTCCATTTTTATAATCTTGTTTTATCACCTCGATATAAATCAAATTTTAGCTAAATTTGGAGTAAATTTCATAAGTATCTATCATTGAGAACATTATATATAAAAAAGAAAAAATGAAAACTGCTTTTGGAAAGCTCCATTCATATTGTTACATTTGATCATTTTTCACGAATATATTTTCATAAACGAGACCCTAAATTAGACAAAATGCCACCATTTTAGATGACAACAAATGTGAGAAACCTAGGGCGCACAAGGGATTATCACATTCGTTGTCAGGTAATTAGAGCATTTGTCGTTAATTCATTTTTTATTCTGAGCATGCTTATGTATTCCTAAAGCTCACAAAAAAAGATCCGCCACAGCCAAAGCCGTGACGGATCCACTATCATTTTAACGTCTTCCTCCACCCATATAGCGCTTGGAACGCGGAGGACCTAATATTTCTGCCCAAATCACACCTCTACGCAGATCAGCCGTATCCACCGTATTACGGTCTTGCGAAGCTATCTCTGGCGCATCTGTAATTTCCCCTGACTCCCTCGCGTTGGATATACGATCGAGACGGGCTAAAACCAATCTGCGTTCTTCTTCCATAGCACGGATCCGATCCTCTAGAGTCGAACCGTTATCTAATGAATCCCGGTCCATCCGTTCTTCCGTTTCTGACCGATCGCCCACTTCTTCTATACGACGAGCTTCCATAACCACCCGTCGTTCATTAGGAAATTGACGTTGCAACTCCCCAGTAACATCCTGTTGGCGCTGCTCTTGTCCATGTTCCGTTGTGAAGGGTCTGGATGACGTCGAGGGCCCACGAGAACCATGATCACCACCAAAGGTGGGCATACCTTTTCGTGGCGGAGATTTCCGCCCTGTGCCTTGGATGCTTTTCCCCAAAAAGGACACCAAAGCAAAGCCAATCACGATCAGGATATACAAATGCTCAAAGATCCAGCTGATAAAGTTCATTACTCACCACCTAGCTGCCGTAATTCATCGGCTATGTCCCGTTATTAATCCCGGTTCTTGTTATCATTCCCCGAGTTCTCATTCGGTTTGCCTAAGGAGCCACGCATTTGCGTATCCGCCTCAATATTTTTCAAATTCATATAGTCCATGACGCCAAGTTTCCCGCCACGCAGTGCTTCAGCCATTGCCAGCGGCACTTCGGATTCGGATTCCACCACGCGTGCTCTCATTTCTACGACACGTGCCTTCATTTCCTGTTCCTGCGCTACAGCCATCGCACGCCGCTCTTCTGCTTTTGCCTGCGCAATACGTTTGTCGGCTTCCGCCTGCTCTGTTTGCAGAAAAGCACCGATGTTTTTACCTACATCAACGTCCGCAATATCAATGGACAGGATTTCAAATGCTGTCCCAGCATCCAAACCTTTGGACAATACAGTTCTCGAAATTGAATCCGGATTCTCCAGCACGTCCTTATGCGAATTACTGGAACCTACGGTTGTAACGATACCTTCACCGACCCGTGCAATAATCGTTTCTTCTCCGGCACCCCCGACGAGTCGATCAATGTTGGCACGCACGGTAACACGAGCTTTAACCTTCACTTCGATACCATCCTTGGCGACCGCTGCAACAGTAGGTGTCTCAATAACACGCGGATTAACGCTCATTTGGACCGCTTGCAGAACATCCCGTCCTGCCAGGTCAATCGCAGCCGCACGTTCAAATTCAAGCGGAATGTTAGCACGCTGGGCAGCAATCAACGCATTGATCACTCGGTCTACATTCCCTCCTGCGAGAAAATGGCTTTCCAGCTGGTTGATGTTCAATCCCAGACCCGCCTTGGTTGCCTTAATGAGCGGATTGACAATTCGGCTTGGCGTGACGCGCCGTAACCGCATAGCTACCAGCGTAATGATGCCAATACGCACACCCGATGCCAATGCTGAAATCCACAGCATCACCGGGAAGAAACTGAAAAATACGCTCAATACAATAATCACTACAACGGCAATCAGCAAAACGCTGACAATACCCGATTCGAACACTCGCATCATCCTCCATTAATCTAATTCTTTGTTATTTACTTGTTTAGACGCTAGTGTCAGCCTTGACCACAATTCGCCCACCTTCTACTTTGGATACTATAATCGGCATATCTGTAGCAATAAACTCGCCGTTCGTTACAACATCGACTCGCTCATCAGCAATCAGCACCGTTCCGGCTGGACGAAGTGGTGTCAGACTGACACCCCGTTGACCTAATAGCATTTCCCGGTTCACAACTGAAGAAAAGCCTTGTTCAGCCGTTAAACTTTCTTTAAGTATAAAACGGTTCCATATCCCTCGGTCCTTGAATACAACTGCGATAATCGCCACAACAGCAACCGCAGCTGCAAAGGCAATGCCCAAAGATATAAACGCATGCTGCATGTTGTATGCTGCCCGAACAACTCCGGCGACAAGGCTGACTGAACCCAAAATGCCCAAAATACCAAAGCTTGGGATGAACATTTCAAGTATAAGCAGAGCCAGACCGATAATAAACAACAACCACGTCTCCGAACCTGCAAAACCAGCGATATAATTGCCGAAAAAATACAAACCAAATCCGAGTATGCCCAAAATTCCCGGTACACCAAAACCGGGTACGAGCAGCTCAATAACGACACCCGCGATACCGATAAATAAAAGTAACGTCTGCACAATTGGGTTGGTCAATATCTCGGCTGCTTTTTCAGCCCATGTTCGCTCCACATGAATTACATCATCCGTGCTGTAACCCATCCACTGGATAACTTCTTGTTCGGAAGACGCGATGTGATCCGCATAACCCAACTTCAGCGCTTCCTCACTGGTTAAAGAAATGATCTGACCATTTTCCTTATTAAAGTTCATCTCTGGAATAGATACGGTCGTTTTGGAGTCAACCATACCTCTGGCAATATCCGGATTACGTCCGCCAGCTTCTGCGGCAGATGCCATGCTACTCTTCCACCAAGCTACCGTTTTTGGATCTGTGATAGCCTGCCCCCTACCGTCTACTAACGCTGCTGCTCCGATAATACTCCCCGGTTTCATAACAATCTTGTTTGCGCTCAACGCAATATAGCTACCCGCTGAGGCCGCTTCGCCCCTTATATAGGCTACGGTCGGAATTGGACTGTCTTTAATCAGTTTACCCAGCTTCTCCGCTGTATCTACCCGTCCACCGGGAGTGTTAATATCCAGTAAAATCAGACCTGCTTTGGAATCTGCTGCTTCTGCAAATCCACGTTCCATAAATTTGCCTAGACCTTGCTCAATTTCCTGATCAACTGGTATAACAAACACAGCTCCACCTTTAGTTTGGGCCGCCGCTGATTCAGAATGAACTAAGGGTAACAGCAAAACGGATACCATAATCCACAACGTTAAAAAGATCAATTTGCGACTGGAGTGGTGATGTTCTCTATGCATTTCTCTCCCCCCTTTCGACCTTTCTATGTTACAGCATACCAAACTTTGTTAGACAAACTATACAGTTTTCAGGATTTAATGTGAAATTATTGGGTATATTGCTAATCCTGACGGCTGTCAGATACTTTACGCACCCAACGGACATCACGTTTCATACAATTAACGATAGCGCTTACATATAAGAATCTTCTCACCATTACATTCTATGGTAGGCATCGCATATATAGAAATAACACCCTCTGTAAACAGAGGGTGTTGTGTTTTCCTGTTTGTCGCAGGTTTATTGCAGAAATTGCTGAACCGCTTGGTTCACGAGCTTACCGTCAGCGCGGCCTTTTACCTTAGGCATCAAGGCCGTCATTACTTTCCCCATCTCGGCTTTCGAAGAAGCACCGGTTTCCTGGATGGTCTGCTGTACAATAACTTTAATTTCTTCCTCAGAAAGTTGTTCGGGAAGGTACTGAGCGATGATCTCTATTTCTGCTTTAGTGCTTGTCGCAAGTTCATCACGACCGGCTTTTTCAAATTCATGGAGGGCATCTTTTCGCTGTTTGATCTCACGACTCAGAATATCAAGCACTTCGTTGTCGTCCAAATCCCGTTTCAAATCTATTTCAAGATTTTTAATCGTAGAACGAACCATTCGAATGGTGGAGAGTTTGAACTTGTCCTTACTCTTCATTGCTTGCTTCATATCTTCGTTCAATCGTTCGCTCAAATTCATGATTGCTTAGATCCTCCTAGAACTTTCTCTTACGAGCAGCCTCGGACTTTTTCTTGCGCTTTACGCTTGGCTTTTCATAATGCTTGCGTTTCTTCACCTCAGCCAATACGCCATCCTTAGCAATGGAGCGTTTAAAGCGACGAAGTGCAGCATCAATTGTCTCGTTTTTGCGAACTTTAGTTTCAGACACCAGTTTTCCCTCCCTCCGACCAGACCGTCCAAGAGCAATAACACGGTTCATCAAATTTTATTATAGGTGAAACGGAAACCAGGTGTCAACCTATAAGAAAAAATGAATACATAAAGGGCCATTTTTCTCCATTCACATCCGTATTACTGAAAAGACAAGCTCTGTCATTTTTTAAGAATGTGAGTCCGAAATACCTGTCAAGGCACCCAATTTGGCGCCGCCCAGTAAGTGATAATGCAGATGCCCCACCGCTTGTCCACTATCTGGGCCACAGTTGTTAATCAACCGATAGCCAGACTCGGCAATTCCTAACTTTTTCGCAACCTCAACCGCAACACGATGAATCTCCGCGATAAGAGGAAGATCCTCCTCTGTCACAGCGTTCATCGAAGGAATATATTTTTTTGGAATAATGAGCACGTGTACTGGCGCCGCAGGCTGGATGTCATGAAATGCGAGCACATTGTCGGTTTCCAACACCTTCTTACTGGGGATGGTTCCATCCACAATTTTCAAAAACAGATCGTCCATTCAAAACCCTCCTTTGGCAGTGAGCCGATCATAAGCAAATAGACAAAAACAGCCCTTGCTCTCGGCATTCAAAGTTATGTATTTCCCACACTGAATAGAAACATATACAGCCATGTTTGGTTATACTTATGTTTCTTTATGTATCATAACGGAAAAAGGGTCTTAATACCAGTTTCCCTTACTAACTTCCTCTATAATAGCTTTCACCCCTGCATCAATTTGATCCAACTGTGCGCGCGAAATACTTATGCGCAAAAATTTCTCTTGTTCCCTATAGCCTGATAAATAAAAGCCTTTGCCAGCTACAACCTGGATGTTCCTCGCGGAAAGACACTGTACCAAGCGTTCCAAATTCACCGTCCGAGGCAGTTTAAACTGCATATAAACTCCTGAAGTTACAGCTGAAGTCTGAACGTATCCGGCCTGATTGTATCGTTCCACAGCCTTGTTAAGAGCACGAACGCGCTCCGAATACAGTTTATATATCGTGTGCTTGTGGCGTTCATACATTCCATTTTTAATATAAATATCAAGCGCCGCCTGAGACAAAATAGATGTGTCGACATATCTTTTATAAGTGTTAAACGTCTTCAATAGGACTTCTGGCAATACCGCAACTCCTAATCGCAAGCCGGGGAAAATGATTTTCGAGAAGCTTTTCAAATAAATAACATGGTCCGTCTGGTCGTATGCATAAATGGGATCAAAAAGATGATCGGCCCCCAAATCTGCCATATAGTCATCTTCTACGATGTACACATCATATTTGGCGGCTAAGGCAGCTATCGCTTTTCGCTCCTCTGTGTTGTAAGAGACTCCTAATGGATTATGATATCTTGACATGGTATAAAAAAACTTGATGCTCTCGTTCTTAAATTGATTCTCCAATTCCTGAAAATCCATACCTTCCGCTGTCCGGACGATGGTACTGACGGGAATGTTCTCTTCCTCCAGAAAACGCAAATATATATCGTAACTTGGCTGCTCGACCAAAACCTTTTCTTTGCCATTGGGAAACGCCATTTTAGCGAGTATCTCCAATGCCTGCTGAACACCCGAAGTAACGATAATCCGATCCATTTTTGCAAACACCTGAGTATCAGCCAAATGGGAAACCAACGTATGACGCAGTGTTTCCAGCCCTTGCGAATCGCCATAAGTGAACAGATGATATTTGTAGGTGTCAATAGCCTGATTCAAACAATGTTGGAAATCCAGATAAGGGAATACATTCAAATCCGGGGAGGCCGAAGCAAAATCAACGGAGTCTTGAATATGGCTATGGTGTAAATCGCCCGAATTTTCCACTACATAGTATCCACTTTGCGGTATGGAATAGATGGCGTGTTTCTTTTCAAGTTCAGCATATGCCCGCAGAATCGTGCTTTTGCTGCACCTGTATAATTCAGAAGCCTCACGGACCGACGGCAACTTGTAACCTGATTTATATTGTCCCTCGCGAATTTTAAGTTCTATATCCAATAAAATTGAAACGTATTTTTTCACAATATCCTCCCACCTGCTCTTTACATACTCATTACATGCTCATTTCATTACATGCTTATTCCGTCTTATGTTTCTTTACACGCTAGATGTTACCATGGTTTATGAATAAACAGGATACCTCATTTCATTGAACTGTACTAATACAGTTTCAATCATTGGATCATATTCGGGATGTTTTACGTGAAAAAGAGGCTGTTTCTTCATAATGGAAGAAGCAGCCTTGCATGGTGATAATGTATGGATGCGCCTTAAAGTCACTTGTACTGCACAAGAACTGTAGGCGGGAGAGAGCAGGAATTCACTATGTCTGACGACTAAGAAAATAGGATTAGTAATAAGGCAGCAAGCTAATTGCTGTCAACGCTGCAAGTGGCAGAATCAAACGATTAAAGCGACGGCGTCCGTATGGGAACCCATATGCATAAGCGGGTGCTGGATACGGGTACGGGTACGGGTACGGAGGATAAGACGCATAGCCACCATAAGCACGGGAGCCGCAGCCACAATTATTAGGCGGATATGGGAGATTAACATTGACATTCTCCATCTCGTCTCCACCCATAGGAACGGCTAAGTATATCTTTTCATCATCCACATGCTCTACAATGCCGTCATACATTGTCCCGTCCTTCACCCATACGCATACATAACGATGCATATGCTTTTGACATAGTGTTTTAGCATCCGTCTGTTCCGGTGCTGTAACTTTTTCGGTTGTCATGCTTTTTTCCATGGTTGTTTCCTCCTAGGCTCTTGCATGTATACCGTATGTTATTCAAAAACGGGCTATTTGCTACATCAAATTGGGCGAATTCCGGCTTGCAAAAAAAAAGAAGCACCCCGGGAGCTCTTGGCAGAGCCCCTCTGAACGGACGTATGATGGGAAGATTTCTTCCGCAGCATACGTCCGCCGGGGTGCTGTATGATTAACTTGTCGGCTTGGCTGTATTATAACAATAGTTTGAAACTGTATCTGTGACCTGTATCACATTGCTTCAAAAAGTTTCCATAACCACACGTGAGCCGCCTCCAGCCTGCTCTGCTGGCAGAACAACTAGCTTGCGCGGAAGACGGGCCCGTAGTTCAGGCACATGACTAATCACACCAACAGACAATTGATCGTGGTGCAGCTTTTCCAGTGAGGTGATCACTGTGTCAAGCAGCTCAGGGTCCAACGTTCCAAAGCCTTCATCCAGAAAGAAAAATTGCAGAGGGTATTGGCCCCGCAATTGAATTTGAGCCGACAGCGCAAGCGCAAGCGACAAGGAGGTCAGGAACGTTTCGCCACCGGACAAGGTCGATACCGGACGTTTGACCCCACCGTTGGCATCGTCACTAATGACAAATCCACCGCTGGAATCTACCTCTAGCGCGTAACGCTGCTTGGTCAGAAAACGCAGGCGGCGTGAAGCCGACTGACTGACCTGCATGAGCTGCTCCTCGGCAATATATTCAACAAAGGCATTGCCGCGAAAAACAGACTGGAGCTTGGACATTTTTTCCGCTTCGCTACGCAAATGTATACGATTGGACTCCAGCTCCATCCAGCGGACGTGCCGATGCTGCAAGTCCTCTAAATCACGCTCAGCCTTGGCGCGATTCTGAAGCGCCTCTTCATCGCGTGCACGGCAATCACGTAGCTGTGCAGTGGCCGTTTCCCACTGTTCCTCTGATACCGTTGCTCCATTCAGCTGCTCTTTGACATGTTTTAAGCGGGAAGACAGCTCTTTTTCCCATTCTCGATGCAAACTCACTTCACGCTCATAGCGTGCGGCTTCTTCCGGTCCCAGGCAGCATTCCATGACCTCTGCTTCCGTAGCGAAGGAGGATGCTTCCAGACGGCTGCCCCAACGGGACTCTGCCATCTGACGTCTTTCTTCTGCCGAGTCGGAGGCCTGCCGGGCAATCAGTGAAGCATGAACGGCTTGCTGCTTGCGTTCTTCCGCTTCGGTACGGCGGCGTGCCGCGGCTTCGGCTCCGTTTTTAAGTCCCAACAGTCGCGAGGTCGCTTCTTCCAGCAATGAAGCCGCTTGGCCATCTCCAACCCACTTTCGGAGCTGTGCTAGCTTTTCACGAAGCGAATCATCTTTGCTTTGGAGCCCTGTACGGCGGGCAATAATGATTTTATCCTCCTCGATGATACTCTGCTGTATCTGTTGAACACGCGCCGCCTTTCCTTCGAGGAAGGTCACACTCGTCTCCAGCCGGGACCGCAGCTCTTCCGCACGCCCGTCGCGCTCCTGCATGGCGCGGTAACGCTCCGCGGCTTCGCCCGGAGCGACATCCGGCAGCTGCGCCGCCCATTCGGCGCGCAGCCCCTCGCTGCGCGTGGTGCATGCCTCGCGCTTGCTGCGTGCCTGCGTCAGCGCTGCAGCTGCTGCCTCCTGCTCGGCGGCAGCACGGATACGCCGCTGCTGTCCGGCGGCGTCTGCCTCGCGCAGCGCCTGTGCCTCGGCAGGCAGCATATGCGCACGTGCGGCTAGCTCTGCCGCAGCACGCTCCAGCGCCGTGCAGCTCTCCGCCCAAGCGGCGGCACCGCGCGGCTCTGCTGGCGCTGCCGCAGGCGTGAAAGGCTCGCCTGTGGCGGCAGCGCCGCTGTCTGCGGTGGCGGGCAGTGCCAGCAAGCTGCGCTGCTCGTGCAGCTGCTGGCGCAGTGTGAGGCGCAGCTCCTGCAAACCAAGCCGCAGGCGGTGCAGCTCATCTGGCGCAGCGGCATCCGCGCTATGCGCCGCGACGACGGCAGGCGCGGGGTGATGCAACGAGCCGCACACTGCGCACGGCTCGCCTTCGCGCAACTCGGCAGCGAGATGCTGAGCAAGACGGCCCAGCTCCTCGGCACGGAGCTCGTGGCGCAGTTGCTCTTCCTCGGAGGCCAGTGACGACATATCGACGGTGATCTCTGCCTCCAACGTCAGCAATGCCTCAATGCCATCAGCTGCCTGTGCAGCAAGGGCAGAACGCCGTGCCTCTGTCTCCTGTGTCTCCTGGTCCGTCAGCTGTAAACGTTCGTCAGCTTGCACAAGCCGATTCTCCTGAGCGGTGTACTCCAGTTCAGCTTCACGCAATTGCTCATTCGCGACTTCCAGCTGTTGCAGCCGTTGCACAGCCTCTTGCAGCATACGCCGCTCATCTGCCCGCACTTCATTTTGCTTTAGCTCCTGTTGAAGCTCTTGCTGTCGCTTCAAGCCTCGCGTCTGTAGCTCTTGTTCCTTTGCGAGTCCTTCTGCATGTTCAGCAAGGGTTTGTTCGCTTTGCACAAGCTCGGCCGCCAGACGTTCCCGTTCGGTCCGCAACGCTTCCGTATCACGCTCCAGTTGAAGCGCCTGCTCTAGTTGGTCGATCCGAAGCAATAGCTTCGGTTCTTCGGCACTGAGTGCTTGCCGGGCCTGCTCATCTGCTTGCGCAGACACAAGCGCAGCCTCCTGCGCGGTAGCGGCCAGGACTTCCATTTCTTCGGCAGTCTTTTGCCGTTTTTCCGCTTCAGCAATGGCTTCCTTCCAATCCGTCAGCGCAGGCAGCAATGCCTCGGCTGCAGTTGCTTGTCGAAGCTTGCGCTCCAGCAAAGCAATGCCCGGCTCCTGTGCTGCCAACTGCTCCAGCTCGTTCGATCTTTGGCTGAGCTCGATGACCAGCTCACGGGTTTTGTTTAGCGCCTCCGATTCACGTGAGACACGCTCTAGCTCGCGACGCGAAGCTTCTGCATTGGCAATCGCCTCTTTGAGACGCAACTCTACATGTTCAAGCGCTTCAGCACTCGCATCCCCCAGCCCTTGCTGCTCCGCCTCTAACGCTTTCAGTGCGCTATCGTTATCTTTCACACGACGGCTTAGCTTCTGTGCAAGTTGATCTCCGTACTTCTCCAGATGGAATAAACGCTGTAGCATCTGTCTACGTTCACTGCCTTTTAAGGACAAGAATTCCGCAAACTTTCCCTGCGGCAATACAACAGCTCGTGTAAAATCGTCCATTTTCAGGCCGATATACTCCTCTACACAGCGCGTCACATCCTGCACCTTATCAGCAAGCACTTCCTCGCCATCCTCTGTTAACGCAATAAAACGGCTAAGCGTATTATTAACCGATACGCCTCCAGCACGTTTGAAACGTCGTTCTACACGGTAACGACGAGGCCCTTGAGCTGACATTAATTCAAACGTAAATGCAACAGACAACGTATCCTCAGCATGATTCATAATGCCTTGTGTACCATTCACTGCCCGCTCCACTTTACCGTACATAGCCAACGTAATGGCATCCAGCAGCGTTGATTTTCCACTACCCGTTGGGCCAAAAATTCCAAACAGTCCAGTTTCGGTCAAATCGTCAAAGCGAATTTCCTGTGACTCCCGGTAGCTTTGCAACCCCGCCAGTTTTAGAAGGATTGGTTTCATGCGTCATCCTCCTCAGCGTGCTCTCTTGCATCATCCTGTTCCACCAGTTCCAGAAACAACTGCACTAATCCGTCATCCGGCTTTGCTCCACCTGTCTGCCGCTGATAGAATGCCCGGAACAACTCATGCACTGGCAGTTCTGATCGTTGGTGCTCCAGCTGTGCGGCAGCCATTTCTGGATACATTGGGCGAATATGAATGATGCCTTCACGGCTTTTGCGCAGCCGCTGAATATCTCCCATCGACATCGCTTCATCCAGCGTAATTTCCAGATCAATAAAGGCATCGGCATCCAGTCCTTCGTCCAGCCAGCGATATACTTCCTCCAGACCTCCCCGTGCACGCCACCTCACTAATGGGCGTCCACTGGTAATATACAGTTCCTCGACCTGAGCAGGCTTGCCAGCAACCACGTCAATTAACGTAACCGATTTGGCTTGTCCGGCTTCGGAAAAGCTATAAGCCAGCGGCGAGCCACTGTAACGCATCAGCCCGTCTCCCTTCACATATTGGGGACGATGCAAATGTCCTAGAGCCGTATACTGTGCCCCAATGCTCAAAGCAGACGGATCTACGGTATACGCCCCCCCGACCTGAATCGGACGTTCCGAGTCCGATTCCAGCCCGCCGAGCACATAAATATGGCTCATCGACAAATTAACGGTGTCAGGCCGAAATGCTGTACCCAGCTGTGACATCAGCAAGCCCACACGGCGGCTGTATGCCTCGCGCAATACTGTTTCATCTCCGTCTTCAGACAATAGCTCGTTCAGACGAGACTCGGAGGGATATGGCAAGGCTGCAATGCATGCCATTTCACCCGTTCGCGGTGTATGAACGCGTACCGCTTCCCCATGGGGCAGTCCCA
Source organism: Paenibacillus sp. FSL R7-0340 (assembly GCF_038002205.1). Classification (NCBI taxonomy): domain Bacteria; kingdom Bacillati; phylum Bacillota; class Bacilli; order Caryophanales; family Paenibacillaceae; genus Paenibacillus; species Paenibacillus sp. FSL R7-0340. Next base: position 2,151,183 of record NZ_JBBOBY010000001.1, on the reverse strand, counting down.
GCAATGTAATTCCGCGCCCGCTCACCAGCGGTGTGACCGAGGATACCCTTTCCGGCTGATCATGATTGCCCGCAATGACGACTAGTGGTCTTCCTCCAGCCGTAAGACGGGCAGACGTTTCATAAAACAATTGCTCGGCTGCGGCCGATGGATTGACTGAGTCGTATACGTCTCCAGCCATCATAATCAAATCGGCCTGCTGATCGTCAGCCATTTTCGCCAATTCTTCCAAAAACGCCTCCTGCTCCTTTAAACGGCTGCGTCCTTCCAACGTGCGGCCCAAATGCCAATCACCTGTATGCAAAATCCGCATGCTATTCCTCCTCTCCCTATCTATATAACTACAGCCGTACACTCTCTCCAGCTTCTAAAAAATACAGCCACTTCTCAGCAACCTTTTTGCCTGTAATCTCTTCGATCACACGGGCATACAGCTCCAATTGAAATCGATATTGGTCTGTTAAATGGGACAGTGTACGATATTCAGATATCCGATCTGTTTTATAATCTACCAGTACGAGTCCTTCAGGAGTTTCAAATAGACAGTCAATAATCCCGTTCATCAGCACCTTATCGCCGTCCTGTCTACCTTCCGAATCTGTTTCTTGTCCTGGTGACATCGATGGTAAGCTGTGGTTCCAGTAATCGGTTGCCCGCATGGTATAAGTAAACGGAAGCTCTCTTTGAACATGGGATGCTCCCAGCATTCTGCTACCCAGCTCACTAGTGAAAAAGCGTAATATTTTATCCGTATCTAGCGCCTCTGCATGAACATCCAGTAACATACGCTGATTGAGCAAACGAGCCTTGGTTTCCTCAATAACTTCGGCGCTCATCCCCCCATCTAGTGGCAAATGCAGCATCAACGTATGATAGACTGTTCCTCGTTCCGTTGGAGTCAGACGCTGATTCCCCATAAACTTAGGTCTGCGCAAGTGTAATTGACTTCCCCCAGTGTGAGAATCCTCCCGATCCTCCGGTAACTCTGCTAGTAGGGAGGTAGATAGATTCAGCCAATCGTCCGAACCCATCTCCTGCATTTCCAGCCATCTTTTCATCTCAGTAACCGATGTATTGGCTGCCGTCTTGCCAGCCCGTTCATACGGATAAATCCAGGAAAGAGCAGCTTCAATATCCGTTTCACTCTCTTCGTTCAAGTCGATTAGCTCCGCATTTCTCAGTGCTTCTGTCTTCTTTTGGCGCTCTTCTCCCGACACCTCTTCCTCATGATCTGAGTTCACACGAGAGCCGGAAAGTGTTTCCGAGGCCACGATTTTAAATAACCAGTCTGTTCCCGGCATATGTTCCAGCCTGTGATAGTACCCATCCTGATCACCTGCGGCTTCCCTCAACAAAGTAGCAGAAGGATGCCGAATCAAAGCGGGACCTACCCAGTCCAGATAGCTGCGGCCTGCCGCCAGCATATAGTCTGGTAAGACAATTTCCGTATGTTCTTTGGCACGTGCCCAACCCGCTGCGCGCGAAGCGAGATCCTTCACGGTTCCGGTCATAATCAGCTTTTCGCGCGGACGTGTAAGCGCCACGTATAACACCCGCATTTCCTCAGCCAATAGCTCCAGCTGTGAGCGTCGGCGGATCGCTAAATTAGGCAGCGTAGGGTAGCTGACACGATTTTGTTCCTCCACATATTTAGGACCAAACCCCAACTCCTTGTGCATAAGAAACGGCGCATTGAGATCCTGTTGATTGAACATTTTTGCTGTCCCGGCAATAAACACGATAGGGAATTCAAGTCCTTTACTTTTATGAATGGTCATAATGCGGACAGCCTGATCGGGTTCAGTCCCTCCGCTAATTGATCCTAAATCACCGCCTCGCTCCCGTAGACGGGAAATGAAGGTCAGAAATCGGAACAATCCTCGGTTGGACGTAGAAGTCTCATACTGTCTCGCTCGGTCATATAGCGCCCGCAAATTGCTTTGGCGCTGTGAGCCGCCAGGCAGTCCACCGACCCAATCCAGATATCCTGTTTCCTCCAGCACATTCCAAATCAATGCACTTAAGCTGCCTTGTCTGGCTTCATGCCGCCAGGCTTCCAAATTACGCAAAAATGAACGTAGTCGGGCAGACAACGTATTCCCGTCATTTCTATTACCAAAGTCAGATGAAGATAAAGAGTCCTCTGGGAAAATATCCAACTCCATGATGTCAGCTGAAATCCCTTCTTCGCTTTCTTCCAGTAGGTCAGCCTCAGCCGCCGCCAGTAATGCGCCATAAAACAATCCATCCGGCTTCTCCAACCGAATTTGTGCCAGTTCATCTTCGGTCAAGCCGACAATCGGCGAACGAAGCACGGATGCAAGCGGGATGTCCTGCTGCGGATTATCAATAATATGCAGTAGAGACAACATTACCTCAACTTCCGTTGCTTTAAAAAAGCCTGTCGTCTGCTCCCCGGAGGCCGGAATGCCCTCAAGCCGCAGTTCCTCCACAATTAGGGGGGCCCACACGCTTGCGGAACGAAGCAAAATGACGATATCACCGTAGACTGCCGGACGCATCGCTTTTAATCCTCTGTCGTAAATCAACAGTGGTTGTCCAGTGTCTCCGGTCAGTTCTTTAATCCGTTGCGCGATCGCACGAGCCTCTAACTGTGCCGTTTCTAACTCCACAAGCTCAGCCAGCTCACTTTCCTGTAAAGCAGATTCGTCCCCCGTTTCGGACAGCTCCGAAGCCTCGGAAAGACCATGTCCACCCTTATCAACTAACAACAGCTCAGGTGCGTATACAGATGCGGCGTCTTGATCCGACTGGTCGGGATAGGATGCGCCGTGTACCAGCCACGCTCGTTCATCGTACTCAATTTCCGCCACATCCACACTCATAATCTGGCGGAACACCAAATTGACCGCATCGACAACTTCCTCCCGACTGCGGAAATTACGCGCCAGATCAATTAATAAGCCATCTTCCTGCTCCTGCATGCCGTACCGTTGATACTTATTCAAAAACAGACCCGGCTCCGCCAGCCGAAACCGATAAATACTCTGTTTCACGTCGCCCACCATAAAACGGTTACCCGGTTCCTCCCGTGATACCAGCCTGACGATATCTTCCTGTACGGTATTCGTATCCTGATACTCATCCAGCAGCACCTCGTCGAATTGCGCCTTGTATTCGAACGCAGCGTCGGAAGGTAGTAGCTTGTACGGAGTAGAATCGGGATGTCGTAATATTTTCAGACAGTAATGTTCCAAATCCCCGAAGTCCACCAGCCCTTTTGACTGCTTGTGATGTTGAAATCGTTCCCCGAATACAATCACGGTTTCTATCAATTCGTCCATCAGCGGAGCCGCGGCGTGCAGCTCCTCCCAATAGGCTTCTGCTCTCCTGCCAAACAGGGAAGCCTTCATATCTGTAATCATTTTTTTGGCTGCTTCACGCAGCGTTTTAACCCGTTCCTGCAATGCAGGCTCGGTCTGATCTTTTTTGACGGGCTTGAGCTTACCGAAGGAAGCTGTCTGAAAATGATCATATAGAGATGCCCACGGCTGTGTCTCCAGCTCCTGTAACAATCCCTTCACCATCGCCGCATCCTCTTGCAGCGTCACGGCATAAGGTGCAGGACCGCCAGGCTGCATAGCTGTTTCATGCGCCTGTTCCAGCAAGCTCGCTGCTCCACGCAATGAAAGTGCAGCATCCGCCAAAATACTGCGAACCCAGGGAGTCTCTCCCAAAGCGGCTACATCCTGTACACGAAATGCTGCCGCTGTCTCCCGCAGCCAATGTTCTGGCCAAGGATGACTTTGAGAAAAATCATACAGCCGCTGAACAAGCACGTACATTGCATCATCGGTGCGTTCTCCACTGAACCAGTCGACCAGTCTGCGGAATGTACTGCCTTCATCATGAGCCTCATATTTCTCCTCAAACAGTTCTTCTAGAAGCTCCTGACGCAGCAATTCTGTCTCATGCTCATTCATAATCCGAAAACCGGGATCAAGGGGAATGGCCTGATAATGCCTGCGGATGACCTCCATACAAAATGAGTGAAGCGTCGTAATCGAGGCCCGATTCAGCAACGATAGCTGGCGGCGTACATGCTCACTTTCCGGTTCCTGCTCCAGTACACGTTCCAACGCTTCGCGTATCCGTTGACGCATTTCGGCGGCGGCAGCCTTCGTAAAGGTCGCTACCAGTAACCGATCCACACTGAAGCCGAGCTGGGGATCGACGATTTTACGAATAATACGCTCTACGAGCACCGCTGTTTTACCAGACCCTGCCGCTGCCGCGACCAGCATGTTATTACCAGATTCCGAAATTGCACGCCACTGGTCATCACTCCACATACTGCCTTCCGGCTTCGGCATGCCTTTAGTGTTTGACGTGCCTATCATTGGTCCATTCCTCCTTTCCCTTCCTGTGTATGACCCAGCAGATTCCAGATCTGATCCTTACCGGGTTTACCCCATTGATTGTAGCCACTACCGTCCAGACTGTCGTCAAATTGACAAACAGGCTTAAAAGAACAGAAGGTACAAGCCGTCTCTTGCTGGATACGATAAGGTTCAATGGCCACATCGCCCTCTGTCATCCGTGTGCCAATCGTCCGGATATTATGACGTACCGAAGCTAGCAGGCTGTCCCACTGTTCCGGCGAAGCAACCGAAGCACTGCTATAAAAACTGCCGTCTGCTTTCACCGCAACAGGTAAAATAGAGGAATATCCCTTGTCCAATGCTGTATCCATTTGCCCAACTACATCCCGATCCGCGAGCAATAATCCCTTCATCTTAAAACGTTTTAAAAGCTCCTGACGGGCCTGTTCTGCGCTAAGACCGTTAGGCGACTGCAACATCGGATTGTGGACGTGAAAATACAGTGTACCCGCTGGATAAGCTGTCTCGCCCAACCATTCCTCCGCCGCATTCAGCAGCACATCCAGGTAGGTGAGCATCTGCAAGGACAGGCCATAGTACACTTCATGCAGCTTGAGATCCTTTTGGCTAGATTTGTAATCGATGACACGCAAAAGTAACCCCTTTTCTCCCTCTGCCACATCTACACGGTCAATCCGTCCGACAATTTCCATTACAACGCCGTTATCTAACCGGAAGCTTAACGGAGGAAGCTGCTGACCCGGCCCAAAGTCTAACTCCAGCCCAATCGGCTCAAAGCTACCTCTTCGCGCATGTTCACCTAAAATCAACGAGGCACGGCTCACGATGTCTTTCAATTTACGCAAAATGTAGCCATACCGCTTGGAGCTCATTAAAATCTCGCCTTGCAGACGAGGAGCCAAACGCTCCACTGTACTTTCCGCCTCTTGGCGGCATTCCTCCGTGCTGAGACTGCCCCAGCTGACATTGCGTTTACGCAAATTGATCGCCATCTCTCCAAGCGCTGCATGAAATAATTGTCCGATATCCGGGGCCTTCAGGCGATACATTTGACGTTCCTTCAAACGAAGACCGTGAGAGGCAAAGTGCGAAAATGGACATGCCACAAAACGTTCCATACGAGATACGCTGGTACGCAGCTTGCTGCCGTACAGACGGCGGCTCGTTTCCTTCTGCATTTCGGCATGGTTCTCGTAAAAAAGTGAGGTCAACAGCTGACGCAGCTTGTCCTTCTCACGCCCTTGCTGGCTTGCGTACCAGTTATATACCTCCCACCAAGGGGATAAAATGTCACCGCCACGCCGCCAATGCCGTAATTGCGCAATGAGCTGCGGTAAAGCCTCGGACGGATGAGAAGCATACTCCCATTGCGTCGTCCAAGCATCCCCAGGCAAAGGGTATCCAGCCAGTGGACGCTCGTCCAGACTAGGAAACAGGTGCCGCACATGTCGTACTAACTCAGACGGCAGCAACGACTTCCCTTCTTCATCAGTCACTGCATAGCTCATCCACAGGCTTTTACCGGCTGAAGTAAGGGCCGTATAAGCGAGAAAACGTTCGTCCAACAGACGTCTTGTCATATCCGGCGCCAGCTCTACGCCTCGTTCGTTTAATGCCGTACGCTCCTGCTCATTCAGCACACCGTCCTCATGGAACACAGCCGGCATCACACCTTCGTTCATACCTAGTACAAAGGCATGTTGAATACCGGACACACGTGTACGGTCCGTGTTTCCGACTAGAACCTGATCCAGAGCTGGCGGAACAAGTCCCATACGGAACTCAGCCAATCCCGTTTCCAGCACACCCGCAAACAAAGAGGTATCCAGCCTCTCATCACCCATCATTTCGACAATTTGATCCAGTAGTTCAAGCACCGCATCCCATACTTGACGATGCTCCTTCGCCTGCTCAGGTTTTCCTGCTTCCTCTGCCTGATGAATGAAGGCGTCCAGCTTGTGGCCGATTTCTGCATCCTCCAGTAACAGATATACCGCTTCACACTTCTCAAGTGCAGTTCGTGCCTTGCCGACACGTTTCTCAAACGCACGTAAAGGCGTCACGATCACATCCCGGCACAGTTCCATCAAATCCAACGTTTCATCCCGTTGACGGCTCCGTTCCTGCTCCTCCAGCTCCAGTGACAAGCTGGGCACAGCCTGCCACGGGCGACCGTCTGTCCAACGGCTGCCTTGTATTCCGCAGGCTAGTACATAGTTTTCCAAACGGTCCATCTCCTCACGACTTACCCGACCATCCAGCGGCAGGAGAAGGTCTGTTTTGACCGCACGGAATACATCCTCATATCGCCAACGACGCTGCACGATATCCAGCGAAGCCCGAATCAATTCCACTAAGGGATGATGCAAAACACTTCTCCGCTGATCCAGAAATACTGGAACCTCATATTGTTTGAATATCGGTTCCACCCATGGCTCATAATCTTCAATATGACGTACAAACAGGGCCATCTCCCGATAACGAGCGCCCTCATCTCGGGCCAGACGACGCATTTCGCGTACAGCCCCTTCCAGCTCTGCACGGCGATTAGCCGCAGTGTACAGTTTTATGCCTTCCGGCTGTTCTTCTGTCCACTGCTCTCGTAGCTGCTGCAGCCGCATCCATTGTTCCTGATTCCGTAACCCTGTACGATGTTCAAAGTTAGCCTCCAAATACGCCAACGCCGGACGCTCCTTAAATCTCGGCAGCGGATCAGGGCGCAGTAATTGTGTCTGCGTCTCTATCATCAGCTCGTCTGCCATTCCTTTGAGCTTTACATACGTAGCCGCTGAGGGATGAAACAAATCCAGCTCATGCGGAAGCTGTCCGCTCTCGTAGCTGCGGTTGCAAGTCAGCGCCACCGTCAACGAAGAAGCGTGCAGCATAAGCTGCTCCACCACCTTGTATTCATGTGGTGTAAACCTGCGGTAGCCATCCATCCAAATATCTGCCCCACGCACAAGGGAAGACTCAGCAATCTGTTCTGCCAGCATGCGCAGCGTATCTTCACCGTCAATATATTTAAGCGTCAGCTCTCGTTCAAAATCCTCATAGATTAGACTGATATCTTTGAGCTTGCCGCGCAAAATCGGAGTTGACTCTCCAGCAGCGTTCATTCGCTCCAGTTGCTCCGGTACAGACCGAGTATCATTTCCATACTGCTTTAGCTCCGTAAACAATGTATTCAACCGATCCACAAAGCCGAGCTGGTCTCCCGAATCCTTAAACAAACTCAGTTCATCCTTGCGACGACGAATAATTTTATATAAAAGCATCTTCTTGCCTTCTTCCGTTACAGGCACCAGTGCTGAACCCCCGGTTTCCTGCATAACTAAATAGGCAAGACGATGAAATCCCATCACTTGGGCGCGCACCGACCCCTGAATACCGTTTCCGGATTCTGTAAGTAACGCATGCTCAGAAGCAAATGACGATTGCTCCGGTACAAGTAACAGCATAGGCTTACCTAGCGGCTCCTCGCGTAACATAGACGTCATTTCATTGCGGATTAACGTACTTTTACCACTCCCAGAGCGGCCAATCAACAAGCGAACCGACATGATGCGGCCTCCTTTCCAACGAACAACATTCTATTAAACAGTATAGCATATCAGGCAAGGGAGAAAAGAACGTACGTTTGCCATGTTGTAGCAATTCTTCCTCCCTCTAAAAAAACAAATCAGTCCCGCAGATTGGCTTGGTGCATGCCTTCTCTACAGGACTGATTTATACCTAAACGAGTCTATTTTACCTATTTAATCACCAAAAAGGCGATTGACTTTGACCTTGTATGAAACCTACAGCTGTGTCCGGCTGCGCACCTCAAAGATGGCGAATTTCAAGTAATGGCCTTCCTCCACACCCAAAATTTGAGGATGGTCTTTACCAGCCGCTCTCCAGTCTACCAGACGAAGGATTTTGCCGGCATCTGCCGCCGCTTCCTTAATGGTATCTAAAAACAACTCTGGCCGCATATGGAACGAGCAGCTCGCAGTCACCAGATAGCCGCCCTCATTAACCAGCTTCATCCCGTGCAGGTTGATATCTTTATATCCACGTGTAGCTCCTTTGACAGCGTTCTTCGTTTTGGCAAAGGCTGGCGGATCAAGAATGACCACGTCAAAGGTGCGTCCGCCACCTGCTGTCAGCGGCTTGGATGTATCTCCTTTGCCCCCGGCTCGTGCATTGCGTTCCTCTACACCTTTCACTTGATTGCGCAAATATTGAAAAGCATCGTCGACGACAAACTCAACGCGTTCCTCAAAACCGTTCAGCTTGACATTATCCCGCGCACTTTCAATCGCATGCTCTGAAATATCAAGACAAGTTACTTTTTTAGCACCATGTTTACATGCATTGAGCGTAAAGCTTCCCGTGTGCGAAAAACATTCCAATACGGTTGCGCCATCCCAGAATGGGAATTCAACAACCTTACCACTTTTATTCACTGGCTTCATGACCGTTGTGCCCGCATCCCCTGAGTCTGCAGCTACTTCTTGTAGCGTAATTCCACTACGTGCTCCCCAACCTGTCATCAACGGTGCTATGGCCGCACGATTTTCACGCTGGTCAAAGAAATAACCCGTCTTCTGGCCCTCTACGATATCAACCTTGATTTGCAGGCCATTTTCCGTCACTACCACATGACGCGGGCAATCACCGTACAAAGGACCCTTCGTTTGTTCCAATCCTTCCAGCTCACGGATGGATACATCACTTCGCTCATATATACCAACAGGACCCACTACTTCAACGAGCGCATCCCTGATTTCTTCCCTGCGCCGATCCATGCCAAGCGTTAACAACTGCACGACTAACACATCACCAAATCGATCTACAATCAGTCCAGGCAAAAAATCAGCCTCGCCGTACACCAACCGATAAGCGTTTCCCCCGGTCACAAAACGTTCGCGGTGCTCCAGACATTTGCGAAAGCGTTGGGCAAAAAAGTTTTGATCCATTGCTTCCAGCGGCTCGTAGGACATCACACGCACTGTAATTTGTGAAGCTGGATTATAGTAACCTGTCGCCAAATAACGCCCCTGATGGTTAACGATACTGACCAAATCGCCTGCCTCTGGGTCCCCTTCGATCTTGGCTATTTCGTTTTTAAACACCCAAGGGTGTGCGTGCTCCAGCCTTTTTTTACGGCTGCGTTCTAATATTACTGAAGGCAAAATCCTTCACTCCCATTCTTGGATTACTCAAAGTCCTTAATATCGTTCCGTAAAAAAGAGCTCAGCCATGCTTGTCATGGCTGTCCCCGACAGATCATAGGCTGTTACATAAGTATTTTTACCTAGAAAAGGGGGCTATGCCCGTGTTTATACATGTTATACTCCCACTGTGCGGCGGGCTGTTTATTTTTTTGGGCGGGATGAAGCTGATGGAAGCAGCCCTCCGGCATTTAGCCGGCCCCTTCCTCACCCGCTGGCTGAACCGCGCCACAGTTTCCCCTTGGCGGGGCATGCTGTTCAGCTCAGGCATTACGGCCCTGCTGCAAAGCAGCACCGCCGTAACGGTGCTGACGATCGGACTGGTTAACGCCGGGCTGTTGACCTACGGCCGCACGCTCGGCATCATTCTCGGCACCAATATCGGCACCTGCCTGACCACTGAGCTGATGGGGCTCCAGCTTGGCATGCTGGCTGTTCCGCTGCTCTGCGGCTCACTGCTATGCTGGAGCACTGCCGTCCTGTGGGGTGAAGCTGTCCCCAATCGCCAGTATGCGTCCGCCGGAGCTTCACCCGGCTCCAATGGGCTTAGCCGTCCGCAGGCTGTACAATATATCAGCCTCGTCTTTGCTGGATTTTCGCTGATTCTGGCAGGTATCCGCGTAATGCAAACAGTCGGCCCCTGGATTGAGCAGGCCGGACTATTCCGCTGGTTTCTTGATCACGCTGCGGCCAACATGTGGTGGGCCTTCGCTGCTGGAGCCTGTCTGACCGCGCTGGTTCACAGTAGCGCAGCCGTCATTGGCATGGCGATTAGCCTTGCCGCTGCGGGAGCCTTGCCAGCCGATGTGGGGATCGCCATCGTCATCGGCTCCAATGTAGGCACCTGCGTAACCGCCCTGATTGCCGCTGTTGGCGGCAGCGTGTCCGGCAAATTTGTGGCCTGGTCCCACGTGCTGCTGAACGTAGGCGGAGCCTTGCTCTTTATGCCGTTGATCCCTGGTCTGGAGATGGCCGCTGCCTGGATATCTACCGAGCCCGGAGCTAAAGTAGCCCATGCCCAAACTCTGTTTAACGTTATTAGCTCTCTGCTGGTTTTGCCTCTCTGCTATCTACCTGTGTGGACGCGTTTAGAGGATCGTATATCTCCCCACAGAATCAAACGTTAATTCCTAGCATGGACAGCGCCTTGCTTAAAATGACATCATTATTGTCATATCCACCCTGGCGCTGGAGACGCCATGCTTCCTCAGGCGTATGCCACGCAACTCCTTTAATTTCTTCGATCTGTGCCTGTAAATCCCCATCCAGTGCCTCTACGAGATAATAGTGTACTTCTTTATCTACTTCCCCAAATTCTGGATGATGATACGTATAAGCAATCATATCTACATGCTGGATAATCCGCCCGTTCAACCCTGTTTCCTCGCGAATTTCACGTAAAGCCGTCTGTTCGATTGTTTCTCCCAACTCCATTTTCCCTTTAGCCAAGGATACCTTGCCATATCGGTCAGTAATGAGCTGAATTTCAAGTTGCTCCCCCTGTTTGCGAAACACAACGCCGCCTGCGGAAATTTCCTTTTTTGCTGCCATCCTGTAATCTCCCTTCCTTGCGCAACAAGGATTCCGTCCTCTCTGTAAGGAAAGGCGAAATCCTTGTTTGCCATCTCTATTGCCTGTTCAGGCTTTTTTTGTTCTTACAGAGCTGTTTGCAGCCCATTCTCTAGTACGCGAACCAATTGGCCTTCACTTTCATTAATGCCCGCCTTCGTCAGCTTCACGCGGCATACCTTGCCAACCAGATCCTCAGTACCTTCAAACGCCAGTTGAATATAATTGTCACTATATCCATGGAGTATGCCGCTATCTTCGGTCCCTTTCGGTGCAACTTCCGGAATGACCTCCAGTACCTGACCTACAAACTTCTCAGCATACGCCAATTGCATTTGCTCTGACAGTTGTATCAGCTCATGCACTCGTGCATTTTTCACGTCTTCGTCCACCTGATCCTCCATACGCGCCGCAGGAGTTCCACTGCGCTTGGAGTACGGGAACACGTGCATTTCTGAAAAATCGATTTTTTTCATCAGCTCATAGCCATTGCGGAACATTTCATCCGTCTCCCCAGGGAAGCCGACAATCACATCCGTAGTAATCGCTACATCTGGCATTGCCTTGCGAATCATAAGCATTTTGTTATAAAACTCTTCTGTCGTGTACTTGCGACGCATCCGTTTCAACACGGTGTCGTCCCCCGCCTGAAGCGGTATGTGAAAATGACGAACCAGCTTGGTGGAACGATTCAGTACATCAAGCATTTTTTCATCAATCTGGCTGGCTTCAATCGAACTGATACGGATACGCTCCAGCCCTTCCACCTTCTCCAGATCCCACAGCAGATCAGATAGGTCGTAATTATCCATGTCGTCACCATAACCGCCAGTGTGGATACCTGTGAGTACAATTTCCTTGTAGCCTGCGTGCACCAGTTGACGCGCCTGTGCAATAATACTCGCAGCATCACGACTACGGGATAGACCCCGTGACCACGGAATGATGCAGAAGGTACAGAAGTTATTGCACCCATCCTGAATTTTCAAAAAGGCCCGAGTATGATTAGCAAAATCAGGCACATCCATTTCCTCAAATACACGCGTTTTCATAATATTGCGCACGGCGTTCACCGGTTGACGCGTTTCTTGAATTTCCTGTACGAACGGAATGATTTTGTCTCGATCCTGAGTCCCGATAACGAGATCAACGCCAGGAATATCCATAATTTCGGCAGGAGAAGTTTGGGCGTAGCAGCCCGTCACTGCCACAATGGCATCTGGATTCCGGCGAATCGCGCGGCGAATGATCTGACGACTCTTTTTATCACCGGTATTCGTAACGGTACATGTATTGATAAGATAGACATCAGCAGTCTGCTCATCAAAGTCCACCTGTTCATAACCTTCATTTTTAAACAGCTGCCAGATCGCTTCTGTATCATAAAAGTTTACCTTACAGCCCAATGTGTAAAATGCCACTGACGGCATATTAAACCCCTCCCATTTCTCCTGTCTCATATAAAATGCATGCCAATGCAGCCATTCCTGCGGTCTCCGCACGCAAAATACGTCTTCCCAGTCCTGTAGACTGTGCCCCGGCCTGCTCGGCCTCCAGACTTTCCGCTTCAGTAAAGCCGCCTTCCGGGCCTACCACCAGCAGAACACGCGGCATGTCCGTCGACGCCCATTGTCCTGCCAAAGGCTGGATTACATCCCGTAGCTGTTTACCCTGCTCTTTTTCATAACAATAACATATCAAATCATACCCAGCAAAAGAAGCCAGAAGTTCTTTCCACGTCATGGGCGCGCTAATTTCTGGAATCCGGTTACGGTGGCTTTGTTCAGCCGCTTCCTTCACAATCTTGCGCCAACGCTCCAGTCGCTTGCCTTCTTTTTTGGCATCATACTGCACGACCGTACGCTCGGACAAAAACGGTACAAACCCGGTTGCTCCGATTTCTGTACATTTTTGCATCACCGTCTCCATCTTGTCTCCTTTAGGAAGACTCTGAGCGATAGTGACCTGCACATGCGGTTCAGAGGTCATCTTCAGCGGCTCAATAATCGTCGCCGTAACATGATCCTGCTCAATCGTATCCAATGCAACCAGCGCTTCCCTAGATATCCCGTCACTAACTATAATTTTGTCACCACTACGGCCCCGCATGACTTTAGCGATATGTCGCGCGTCCTCACCCGCGACAATCACGTGATCTTCTAGAAATTGCTCTGCCGGAATAAAATAACGCTGCATTCTCTCTCACACCTATTCCTGGATTTTGCAAAATCCTCATTCTAAAAATAACTGTTATCCACTAACGTTCCGTACAAAATCCGAATAAATCACCAAGCAACATCATATCATCTTTTGCGCCTGTATGACCAGTCTGTTCCCTCTTCTATTCAGGTTATACCTACCTATTCTCGTAAAAAAAGGAGCCCTTAGGCTCCAAACAATCCAGTGATATAAAAAGAGAACTGCAAAAACTGTATATAAATCATCTGGGCCAGCGTGTAAAGAGGTTCAATTGTTACAGCTCGAACCTGCGGAATGACCAGGATAAGCAGAAAAATAAAGATCGACCACTGTTCAAATTGCTGAAGCTTACGGCGTACAGGAGTGGGGGCCACATCTTCCACAATCCGGTATCCATCCAGTGGAGGCAGTGGGATCAAATTAAAGATAAACAAAAATAGATTTAAATTGATCAGAGCATTGATAAACAAATAGATTGCTTGAGCTACCCGTTGGTTCTCCATCCCCGGCAATACTTGAAAATGAAGGAGCACGGCATAGATCAAAGTAGTAACAAATGCAAGCAGCAGATTGCTCAGCGGACCCGCAGCCGATACGATAATGCCCATGAGGCGCGGACGGCTAAAATTGTCACGATTAACCGGAACTGGCTTGGCCCAGCCAAAGCCTCCGATCAACAGCAGCAGCGTACCCAGCAGGTCAATATGCACTGCCGGATTTAAAGTCACGCGCCCAAGTAGCTTGGCCGTAGGGTCACCAAATTTATTGGCATAATACGCATGTGCAAACTCATGAACCGTGAACGATATGATCACAGCCAGTAAATAAAAGGGAAGAACATTTAAATTTACACGAAAAATATTTTGTAGAAAATCCATACTTACCTCTTTCTCGCCACAAACGCCAGCCAATCTTCATCCCGGCTTATTTCGGCAATCTCAAAGCCAGCTGCTTTCAAAGCAGTTTCGACAACCTCTTCTTTGTTCTTCCAAATCCCTGAAGCAATATAAATACCACCTGGTTCCAGGGCTTTATATACATCATCAATGAACAGCAGAATAATCTCTGCCAATATATTCGCTACCACTAGCTTGACTGGTAACTGGATACCCAGCGTTGGATCGCTTGCATTAAGCACGGATAGCAAATCACTTTCTTTAATGGTGATGCATTCCTCCAGTCCGTTCAAACGCGTATTTTCCCGCGCACTGGATACTGCCACCGGGTCCAAATCCAAGGCAAGTACATGCTTCGCTCCCAGCTTTACAGCTCCAATGGCCAAAATACCGGAACCCGTGCCGACATCAATAACTTCTTCTCCACCCTTAATCACAGACTCCAGCGTTCTCAGACAAAGGGATGTCGTAGGATGCGTTCCGGTCCCAAAGGCCATACCAGGGTCCAACTCAATGATTTTTTCCTCTTCACTCGCAGGCTCATAGTCTTCCCAAGTGGGTTTAATCGTCAGACGGTCCGACACACGCAAAGGCTTGAAATATTGCTTCCAAGCATTTGCCCAGTCATCCTCATCAACTGTTTTCAGCTCATACTGAACCTCACCAGGATCAATATCGAAAGTTCTCAATTCTTCGACGCGCGGCTCAATCTGCGAACGAATACGATCCATATCCACTTCTTCGGCAAAATAGCCTTTGATGATCGCTTGTCCTTCAGGTATATCGTTCAAAGGCCGATCATACCACTGTCCATAGGACGTATCCCGCGGCTTGTTGAGCGAACCGGATTCTTCAATGGAAACCCCTCCTGCACCTGCTTCGTGCAGAAAATTCGAAATCATTTCGATGGCTTCTTCGGTTGTATGTATTGTAATTTCATTCCACAACATGGTTTTCATTTCCTCCTCATTTCACATGCATACATTACATTGTACTATATACATGCACAGGAGTTCAAAAAAGCTAATATTATCGAAGTTCAAAATATTTTTTGTAGAGCTTGTATATGTTGTCCACTCTTTTAGTCCAAGCACCCTTAACTCTAGTACATACAATACAATATACTAGAAAAGGAGTGATTTAGTATGGCAAAGACGGTGTTAGATTATAATGCCAGTGTTATTACACCTATCACTAATGGTATAAATCTTCCTGTTCCGATTTCTCCAGCCGGACTTGGAATTGCTACGACGTCTGTATTTATTGATCCTGCTATTTCTGGAGCTGTCAACAACCGAGTAGAGTTAAAAGCCTCGATTGGACTACGTTTTGTCGGTGCCGGCAACATTAGAGTGCTTGTACGGATTTGGAGAGCCGGCAAGGAAATTTATTACGGACTGGAATCCAATGTCTTCGATAACAATATTATTCTTAATGTCGAAACGGTAGACGTTGCGCCTCTGGGCGTACAAAACTACCAACTGATTATTGAAAATCAAACGCCTGCGACTACTGCTTTCGTCGCCGGTCCTCTTGTTTTTAGTGCAACAGCATACAGCGGATAATGAATAGAAAAAGGAAAGAACACAAATAAGACGGGCTATCCCACAAATTATCCTTATTAATGGAGATAACCCGTCTTATTAAATTCTACTCATTGTCGATTATGATACGCTGCTGACGACGGTCAGCTACTTCGCTACGCCGGATCGCTTCTAGATCCTCAGCATCTGCCTGATCTGCCGAGAACTCTACATCTTCATTTTTAGCAGATTGCATGCGTTTGATTTTCTCCGTTTTGGTCAGCACTTTATCAAACCGTTTGTTTTTGGACATCGGTCACTACTCCTTCCAAACTTTTCACAGCATTCCACCCGCTTGTTCCACGATGGACATCGCCTGATGATGAATGGATTCATCCACCACAGCAGTCAACAAAATATCACGGCCCGTCGGTCCGCCCTGTCCTCCATCACTCATGCCACTGGCGGACGGATCAGCTGCAGCCAGTATTGCTGGAGTTGCATCTGTAAAGTCCACGCCCTGTGTCAGTGAGGACAAGCTGCTAATCTGTCCTGAAAATACAGGCAATCCGGCGTTGCCAGTAGACTGCCGCGGATACCGGCTAAATCGGTCTATCGACACATCGGCTACCCGGAGAGCTTCCAGTTTTCTAGCGGCTCCCTGTGCTTCCTCAGGACTTTTGAAATACGCCAAAATATTTTTTTCGCCCATCTCAAAATCTCCCTGTGTAGTATTGAGCGCAACTGCTCTTCAAGAGCATAGAGCGTTACGCTTTGTTATATCCTGCTCATTGGCACGATTTTATATTCCCTACGAAGGCTAGACGGATCAGGCGGTATCGAGAACAGCAGGCCAAGACTGTGAACCATAGTTTGTGAAGAATATAACTTTTACGGGTGTAAAGTAGCAGCCGGAGCTTCACCTGACTTGGCCACTCCTGTCTCCCATGCAGCACGAATGACAGCATCCCGTACCTTTTGAACCACCTTCGGATTAAAAACATTCGGTATGATATAAGTTTCACTTAGCTCCTCAGGACAGATCGCATCAGCGATGGCAAGTCCGGCAGCTAGTTTCATTTCCTCATTAATCGTCGTAGCATGGCAATCTAGAGCACCCCGGAAAATTCCCGGGAAGCATAGCACATTGTTAATTTGATTTGGAAAATCGGAGCGGCCAGTAGCAAGCACACGTACATGAGGTGCGGCTACAGCCGGATCAATTTCCGGCTTCGGATTCGCCATGGCGAACACGATAGGATCAGTTGCCATGCTCTGTATATCCTCCACAGTCAGTATATTCGGGCCTGACACACCGATGAATACATCAGCTCCCACAATCACATCGGATAAACTTCCACTTAAATTGTGCGGATTAGTCATGTTCGCATACTCTGTCCAATGCGGGTTACTGTACTCCACGTCACGATGAATAGCTCCCTGTCGATCAACGCCAATCAGATTGCGCACACCTGCCTTAAGCAGCATACGGGAGCAGGCCATACCCGCCGCACCGATCCCTGCAAATACAACTTTGACATCCTCCATTTTTTTGCCACATACCTTTAATGCATTGACCAGACCCGCTAATACAACGACTGCCGTACCATGCTGATCATCATGAAATACTGGAATGTCCAGTTCCTGCTTCAACCGTCTCTCGATTTCAAAACAGCGTGGCGAAGATATATCTTCCAAATTAATGCCGCCAAAGGCAGGAGCAATCATTTTGACAATTTGAACAATTTCATCAGCGTCCTTCGTGTTGAGACAGATTGGGAAGGCGTCAACACCTGCAAATTGTTTGAACAAGACTGCTTTACCCTCCATCACAGGCATAGCGGCCTCCGGTCCGATATCTCCTAATCCAAGTACCGCAGTTCCGTCTGATACGACTGCTACTGTATTCTTTTTGATCGTTAATTGATACGCTTTGGCTGGGTCATTGGCGATTTCCATACAGATTTCAGCTACACCCGGCGTATAAACTTTGGACAGCCCCTCCATCGTTTCAATTGGCTTCTTTGGTAAGGTCTCCATTTTGCCACCTGCGTGTAATTCTCTAATTTCATCTATTAAACTGCTCATATTTTTCTCCGTCCTTCCATGTCTCTATTTGGATATGAATCTCAGTCCTGTGTATAAAACTCATCAGCTCCATAATTGGAGTAACAAAGTTGCTAAAATGACCGTGCCTGCCCCTCCAATACGTGTTGCAATTTGCGCAAAAGGCATCAGTTCCATCCGATTGGACGCAGACAGAATGGCTACATCTCCCGTGCCCCCTAATCCACCGCGACAGCTAGTCACCAAAGCAGCTTCTACGGGATACATGTGAATCCATTTTCCTGTGAAGTATCCGGTAACAATCAATGCAACTACAACAGATGCGCAGGTGATGGCATAAGGAACCGTTAAAATCCCAACTACACTATCCAAAGGTACATACAAAATACCCAATCCCACCATCAAGGGCCACGTCAGACTTGCCGTTATACATTTGTACAAGTGAAAAGCTCCCTGCTCCAATGTGTTCGGCATGATCTGAATACACTTAATTAATGCCGCCGCCAGAATCATGAGGATCGGGCCTGGAATATGGAGATACGGCTCCAGCAACTTACCCACAATAAAGAAAGTGCAAGCTAACAGCAGGCCTCCTCCCATCAATGGAAAAGAAATCGATTGCTCCAAACTTGCCGGAGCTAACTTGTCTGCATCTTTCTCCAGTTTTAATAACCTCCCGTTACCTGAAGTTTTCGGATTTTTCTCTGCTAATCTCTTCAGAACACCCGCACCTATGATTGCAACAATGTTCCCGATAATTGCAGCCGGGATAAACTGGGATACGAATACTGCGGAATCCTTGCCCAGCACCAATCCATACGAAATGGACAACGGTAAAATGCCTTCCCCAATCCCACCGGAGATAATCGGAATGATGATGAAAAAAAATGTATGATAGGCGCTATAGCCAAAAGCCATCCCCACCACCATCCCCACGGCAACAGCTGCAATAGATCCTATAATAATGGGGGCAAAAATTTTGACAATTCCGTTCATCAGCATTTTCCGATCCATGCCAAGAATACTTCCCGTTACTAGACATGCGATGTAGAAGTAAAGAAAATTCGAGGTTTTCATAAGCGTGTGTACAGCACCCATCGCAGATGGACTGAACATATTCCAAAATACCATTAACGATGGAACCATAAGAGATAAAATGGCCGGCCCGCCAATATGCTTAAGCAACGGAAGTTTGGCCCCTAAATCACTGAGAAGTATACCTAAAATCATGATGACGGCAAACCCGCCCAACAGATCGTTCGGAAGTCTTTCAGTAATTGCAGCTGCATAAACAATTAGCGCGATCACGGCATAGAGTGGAAGAGGAATAACCCCCACCTTTACCCTACCCAGCATTCTGATGCCATCTACAAAATTTTTACTCCATCTTTGCCCCTTTTGAATGACAGGCTGATTCGTAGCATTTTCCATAAATCTCCCTCCATAAAGTGAAGAATGATGATCATGTTTCCATTCTACACCTTGGAAAACGCTTTATTTGGTTTTAAAACTAATCATTCACTTTTGTAATTAAAGTAATCAGAAAGAAGATTTAAATAAAACTATTCATGATGCCTTCTGCCTGTGGCAATATTCGGTATTGGTAAACAGGACGCCCTATGGTACCGTATATGGTTTCCATGGAAAGAGCCTCAATCTCTGTCATAAAAGCCAGGTACTTGCGCATAGACACCCTGGATATTCCTGCACTTTCCGCAATATCCTCGGTGGAAAATAGCACCTTATTATGCTGCTGGATACAATTCCATATCATAGCCAGCGTGGATTTAGTTATGCCTTTGGGCAAACGTGCCAATTCTTTAGTCAAGCTTTTATGATAAATCAGTCGGTCCAGTTCTTCCTGCGAAAGTAGGCTGCGCTCACGCACGATGCTAATGTGCTCTCGGTACCCCGTGAGGGCCTCCAAAAAACGGTTAAAGTGGAACGGCTTAATCAAGTAATCCACCGCACCGAAGTTCATCGCTTTTTTGACACTGTTCATGTCACTTGCAGCCGAGATGACAATGACATCTATATTTACACCTGTCTCCCGTATGAATGACAGTAAATCGAGGCCATTGCTTTCCTGCATATACACATCTAGCAATATCAAATCAATGGCTTGTTCAGCTATATATTTCTTAGCCTCTTCCACAGAAGAAGCCCAACCCCCACATCGAAAACCTTCTACCTGCTCCATATATTTGCGGTTAAATTCCGCAACCATCGGATCATCTTCTACAATCAGGACATTAATCATGTTCATCATTCCCCGCTATAATGTATGGAATCGTAATCTGAAAACAGCACCCTTGCTCGGCTGGGATCAACTTTATGCTTCCCTGTAATCTTTTCACACTTTGCGTCACCAGATAAAGACCCATCCCTCGTGACTCTCCCTTGGTCGAAAAACCTTTTTCAAATATAGCCTTCACAAGCCCTTCCGGTATACCCGGACCATTATCGCACATGATACAGGTCAGATAGCCGTTCTTCTGGCTTTCCTCATAATAAAGTGAAAGGGTAATCCGTTTGTGCTCCAAAGATTCCATCGCCTCCACCGCATTATCAAACAGATTGCCAAGAATAGTAATCAGTTCATGCGTCGTTTGAGTTTGACTGGATTCGGGCAAGTAACTACCTGGAGTCAGTTCAAAATTCACCCCTACTTCTCTGGCCCGGCTTAATTTCCCCAACACAAACCCTGCCATAACTGGGTCCCTGATCTGCCGGGTGATGGAGCCAATCTCCACTTGATGATGCTCGACGGCATCCATAATGTAATGCTCCAGTTTATCGTACATTCGCAAGTGTACCATCCCCATAATGACATGCAGCTTGTTCATAAATTCATGAGCCTGCGCACGTAGTGCTTCCGTGTACAGGGACACTCCTGTCAAACGTTCCGCAAGCTGGTTCATCTCCGTTTTATCCCGAAAGGTTACAATTGCTCCCACAATTTCCCCTTTGACCCGTATCGGAACACTGGTGGTCAGCAAGGTTATTCCACCCAGCTCCATTTCCTCATCCATCTGTGGAGTACTCGCTTCCAAGACCTCTTGCAATCGAAAAGCGGATAAATAAACGGTAATCTCCTGTCCGGAGAATGAGAAATCTTCAATCCCCGCTTGCCTAAGCAGACGTATCGCTTCTGCATTCATCAGCATGACGCGACCGAATTCATCTACCGCAATAACCCCTTCCTTGATGGATTGCAACATGGCGCTGCGTTCCTCCAGCAAGCGTGCGATTTCCGGCGGCTCCAGACCGACTAGCATATTTTTGATTTTACGAGCCAGCACAACCGCACCTCCAGTGCCAATCAACATTCCAGTGCCAATGGCGATAGCAATAAGACGGTTGTTGCCTTCCTGAGCCATCTGTACATCTTGCATGGATATACCAACAACAATCGCCCCTACCTGTTTCCCCGTTAAACTGAACACGGGGGAAAAGGCTCGCATGGACAAGCCCAATGTTCCCTTCGCAACGGACACGCTCTCATGGCCATGAAGTGCAGTATACTCGTCTCCGCCGACAAAGGCTTTGCCGATCATCCTAGCATCCGGGTGCGTTTTACGAATTCCCTTCATATCCATAGCCACGATAAACTGGATGTGATTTGCTGCTGAAACCCTCTTCACATACTCCTGCATAGAAGGAGACGAACCCGTCCCTTGCAATTGCTCGACAATAAGCGGCGTATGGGCGAGTGTACGCGCGATGGACATTGCCTTTTCTTCCAGTCCCTTCTCAGTTTCATGTTCCACTCTCTCAGCAAATAACAGGGTTACAGGCAGAAGCACAAGTGCCATAACTAGACATACTAGCAGTGTAATTAGGCCTCTGAGCTTTAATAGCGGTTTACCCCGACGTAGCTTGAGCTGTACATTTCCGATGAAACTCACCCCTTTCTACTTGATATTAAGTCTCAACAGTTCAACATGCCTATACAAAAATGGTTATGTATGTGTTTACGTGAATATAAAAAAAGGAACTATCCCGCAATTGCGGAATAGTTTCCTTTGATTCATGGTTGAAGCTCCGCGATTCCTAATTGGGCTTAGTCGCCTCGGAAGGCGCGCTTCACACGGTCAAAAAAAGACTGCTCATTCTCATGTGTCTGCTCTCCGCTAAGCGAAGAGAATTGACGCAGCAAATCCTTTTGTTCCTCACTCAGCTTACTAGGCGTTACCACAACGACCTTAATATGCTGGTCACCCTGACCTACGCCACGCAGTTTTGGCACACCTTTTCCTTTAAGACGGAAGTAAGTACCTGTTTGCGTACCTGCTGGAACTTTCAGCTTCACTTTCTCGGTCAACGTTGGGATCTCGACTTCATCTCCCAATGCTGCCTGTGAGAACGTCAGCGGAATTTCACAGTAGATATCGTCTCCCTCACGCTCAAAGAAGTCGTGCGATTTCACACGGAACACAACGTACAAGTCACCTGCTGGTCCTCCGTTGACACCGCCTTCGCCTTCACCGTTAATACGCATTTGCGCGCCGTCATCCACACCCGCTGGAATACGAATATGAATTTTACGTTGCTTGCGTACACGACCCGAACCGCTACAAGTCGTACATTTTTCTTTAATGATTTTACCGGAACCGCCGCAATTGGAGCAGGCGCGTCGATTAACCATACGACCAAACGGTGTATTCTGCACCACTTCTTCCTGTCCGCTGCCGTGGCAGACGGAGCAGGTTTGTGGTTGAGTACCCGCTTTGGCTCCCGTACCGTGACACGTATCACATGTTTCCGTACGTTCAATATGAATGTCGGTTTCTTTACCGAACACCGCTTCCTTGAATTCAATCGTCATCGTATATTGAAGATCGTTCCCACGCTGCGGTGCATTCGGATCACGTCGACCATTGCCGCCGCCACCAAAGAACATATCAAAAATATCGCCAAACCCGCCACCGAAGTCGGCGCCACCACCGAAGCCGCCTCCCATGCCCTGGTTCGGGTCTACATGACCATACTGATCGTATCTTGCCCGCTTCTGACCATCGCTGAGAACATCGTAAGCTTCTTTCACTTCTTTAAATTTAGTTTCCGCGTCCGCAGCCTTGTTCACGTCCGGATGATACTGACGCGCAAGCTTACGGTAAGCCTTTTTGACTTCTTCATCCGAAGCGCCCTTCGCGACGCCCAGCACCTCATAATAATCACGCTTATCAGCCAATGTTCCACCCCCATGCCTACAACGTGTCTGCACTACATATAAAAGGAAAGCCAAAGGCACGGGATGACCCGGCTTTGACCTTCCCATCATTTCAAGGCAGTACAACCCGTAATATGCTTATTTATCTTGGAAATAACTGTTACCCTTCGGCTAATTGTTATTTATCAAGGCAGCTACGCTGCAATTACTATTCAGTATATCATAACGCATCGGTGTACCGTAAAGCTACCACTGCCCGATCCGTAGCTTAGTCTTTCTTCTGGTCTTCGTCAACAACTTCATAGTCCGCGTCAACCACATTGTCGCGGCCTTTGCTGTCTGCTGCGCCATCTTGAGCTTGTTGAGCCTGTGCTTCTTGAGCAGCTTGCTCATATAGCTTCACAGACAATTGCTGAACGATTTCAGTCAGTTCTTCAGTAGCTTTTTTGATGTCTTCCAGGTTGTCGGTTTCCAGCATTTTTTGCAGATTTTCTTTAGCTGCATTTGCTTTTTCGACTTCGCCTGCATCCGCTTTTTCGCCCAGATCTTTAATCGTTTTGTCTACAGAGTAGATCAGTTGATCCGCAGCATTTTTCGCTTCTACCAAATCTTTGCGTTTTTTATCTTCTTCCGCATGCAACTCGGCATCCTTCATCATACGTTCTACTTCCTCGTCGCTCAAGCCGCTGGAAGATGTGATCGTAATTTTTTGGCTTTTGCCTGTGCCTTTATCTGTAGCGGATACGTTCACGATACCGTTCGCATCCAGATCAAAGGTAACTTCGATTTGTGGTACACCACGTGGTGCTGGAGGGATATCTCCCAATTGGAAACGACCCAGTGTTTTGTTGCCTGCTGCCATTTCACGTTCACCTTGCAACACGTGAATTTCTACGCTAGGCTGATTGTCGGCATATGTCGAGAATACCTGCGATTTGCTCGTAGGGATCGTCGTGTTACGATCAATCATTTTAGTAAACACGCCACCTGCGGTTTCAATACCGAGGGACAGTGGAGTTACGTCAAGGAGAACGACGTCTTTCACATCACCAGTCAGTACACCCGCTTGAACTGCCGCGCCCAAAGCTACCACTTCATCAGGGTTTACGCCTTTGTGTGGCTCTTTACCTGTCAGCTTTTTGATTGCTTCTTGTACAGCCGGAATACGTGTGGAACCGCCGACCAGAACGATTTTGTCGATGTCGCTGGCACTCATGCCTGCATCTTTCATTGCTTGACGAGTAGGTCCCAATGTACGTTCTACCAGACCTTCAGACAATTCTTCAAATTTCGCACGAGTCAGGTTCAACTCCAAATGCTGTGGAACGCCATCAGCTACTGTGATAAACGGCAAAGAAATCGTCGTTGTCAGTACGCCGGACAGTTCTTTTTTCGCTTTTTCCGCTGCATCTTTCAGACGTTGTACAGCAGCTTTATCTTTGCTCAGGTCGATGCCTTGATCTTTTTTGAACTCATTTACGAGGTAATCAATAATCACTTGGTCAAAGTCATCGCCACCCAGCTTGTTATCGCCGCTTGTTGCTTTAACTTCGAAGAAACCGTCGCCCAGTTCCAGAATGGATACGTCAAATGTACCGCCACCCAAGTCATACACGAGGATCGTTTGGTCTTCGGATTTTTCCATACCGTATGCCAATGCAGCTGCTGTTGGCTCGTTGACAATCCGCAGAACTTCCAGACCAGCAATTTTACCTGCATCCTTGGTTGCTTGACGTTGACCGTCATTGAAGTAAGCTGGAACAGTAATAACAGCTTGAGTAACCGTTTGTCCCAGGTAAGCTTCAGCATCGGATTTCAGCTTTTGCAAAATCATAGCGGAAATTTCCTGTGCGGAATATTCCTTGCCGTCAATGCTTTCTTTATGGTTTGTACCCATGTGACGTTTGATGGACATGATTGTACGATCCGGGTTCGTAATTGCTTGGCGTTTTGCCGTTTCCCCTACAGTACGTTCTCCATCTTTTTTGAAACCAACAACGGAAGGGGTTGTGCGTGCGCCTTCCGGATTTGGAATAACGACCGCTTCGCCGCCCTCCATAACAGCCACACAAGAGTTGGTTGTACCTAAGTCAATACCGATTACTTTGCTCATCGGACAATTCCTCCTTCTGTATATACGAGGCCCGCAGGCCAGAATGGTTGAATCAAAATGATGTATTTCTAATGTATATTGAAAAAGCTACATGCTCACTTTTACCATCGCTGGACGAAGCACCTTGTCCTTCAGCATGTATCCTTTTTGTACCTCTTCAACGACGATGCCTTCCTCATGCTCTTCGCTCTCCACCTGCATAATAGCCTGATGGAAATCCGGATTAAACGGTTGTCCCACCGAATTCATGGCCGTTACACCCTCTGCCTGAAGCACACTCTCAAACTGGCGGAAAATCATTTCCACGCCTTTGCTGAATGACTCAGACTCCGCTCCTTGCGGTGCTGTTGCCAGCGCACGCTCGAAGTTATCCAAAACAGGCACCAACTCGGTAACCAGCTTCATAGATGCATATTTGGCAAGGTCTTCTTTTTCTTTCAGCGTACGACGGCGAAAATTATCAAAATCCGCCTGAGCGCGTAAAAACCGCTGTTGATGCTCTTCCGCCTGTGCGCGAAGCTTAGTCAGCTCTGTTTCGCTTTCTTGGTCTTCCAGTGCTGCCGCTTCATTAACCGGCTCTTCCTGCTGGCTCGTTTCGGCGGCTTCCTCTGTGCTTACATTTTGTTGTTTTTCTTCTTGGAACGCTTGTTCTTCCTTCAAAATGTTTCACCTCCTTCAAGTCATAACTACCTTTACAAAAACACGCAACAATGCACCCGCGCAGGATACAAACCGTATCCCGGCGCGGAACATGTAGTACCGCAACCTATGCGGTCTTGTTCTATTTAAACCGTTGCGTTAGCATTGCGGTCAAATCCTTAGACAGGATACCCAAAATATTAATAACTCTCGCATATTCCATCCGTGTCGGACCCAGTATGCCTATAGTGCCCAACGCTTCTCCATCTACTGCATACGTAGCAGTAATCAGGCTGCAATTGGCAAACGCCTCATGATCATTTTCAGTGCCGATGCGGACTTGAATTTCAGGTGCCCCGGCAACAGGTGTCATTAGTTTAAGCAGCGTTGGTGTTTCCTCCAGCAGATCGAGAATATGTTTAACCTTTTCTACATCTTTAAATTCAGGTTGATTGAGCATGTTCGTCGCACCGCTCAAATACAAGCGCTGATCCGATTCATTATCCAGTGCTTTATCCAGCACCTTCATAGCGTCCTCAAAATGAGACACATGCTTCTCCATCTCCTGACCAAGTGCGGTGTAAAGGCGTGATTTAAGCTGATAAATCGGCACACCGACCAGCTTGCTGTTCAGTAAATTCACAACCTTCTCCATCTCGGAAATCGAAATTCCCGGTGGAATATCTACCGTTTTATTCTCCACCTGACCGGTATTGGTCACGATAATCGCTACAGCCGTCGTTTCGTTGAGCGGCAGCAGCTGAAAATGACGCAATGAAGTATGAAAAACCTCCGGCCCAAGCAGGATGGAAGTATAATTGGTCATATGGGACAAAATGCCTGACGCATGCTGGATCACTTGCTCCATTACATTCAGCTTTTCGGCGTAAAAGGCTTTCAGTTCCCGCATTTCCATAGGCTTCAGTGTATTCAGTGGCACCAAATGGTCCACATAATAACGATAGCCTTTATGAGACGGGATGCGTCCCGCAGAAGTATGGGGTTGCTCCAGATAGCCCTGTTCCTCCAAATCCGACATTTCATTACGGATCGTGGCCGGGCTGAATCCGACATCCTGCCTTTTGGATATGCTGCGGGAACCCACTGGCTCAGCCGAACGAATGTAGTCATCAATAATCGCATTCAGAATGAGCCTCTGACGTTCGGTTAACAAGCGAATCCCCCCTTGTTGTTTATCCATAATAGCATGATTGTTAAATGGAATCATTAGCACTCGTTCGCGATGAGTGCTAACCGATAATACAAAAATACCAAACCGACCTGATCATTGTCAAGTCAGATCAGTATTTTCAATAAACAAGATTTATTACAACAGTTTAGTTTACTGCAGCAAATGCAAACCGTTTACACTTTTTTGCGAAAAATCTCATTATTCATCGTATTAATACCGTATTTATGTATAGAGATTCATAAAACAGAAAATTCGTTCGAGACTATGTCTTCATACCGTTACATCTTCTTTGTCCTTGAGGAGGAATTATATTTGAGAACTAATCGCCGCAACCTTTTATACGCATCGACCGCACTTTTACCTACAATTTGTATGTTTCACATTTTAATCAAGTTGTTTCCGTATACAGGACTAGGAAGAATAGTGGCTTTGCCATTAGTTTTCACCCTGAATGCAGCCCTTATTAATTCAGCCATCCATTTAATTCGTAAATTAAGCCCCCTGTGTTGTGCCTTAATCTTGGTTCCTACAATACTTTTAAGCATATGGAATACCATTTTGTTTTACCCTCAAGAATTCAGTCCAAGTATTCCCAAGCAAATAAAATACAGTATATCGGCAATACAACATTACGATGATTTAACACTAGCCGATTGGGAAGGATATACATATAGTCCAAGCAGAAGCGGAGCGTCTGAAAGATATGTTGTCGCCTTGTATAAATATAAACACCGAGTTCCATTAGACGGCACTTCATACTTTTATAATGATACTGATTATCATAAGGACCATCCCATAAGAAGCCTGAATGGAATACCTTCCGAACTGGAGCCTCATCATCAATTCATTTGGTGGTTGCTCAAAGCATATGAGAAATGAACCAGGATTAAACAATGTAGGCTGTATAACAAACGCACGATTATGGCCTGATGAAAAAAGAACTGACCTCATTATTGACAGGTCAGTTCAGTACTTTCAACACTGCGATTTCATCACAATTGTTTTGTTTACTACAGTGAATGCAGTCGGTCCATACCTTTTCAGGGAAAATCTCTTTACTTACTACATCAAAACCGTTTTTTATAAAAAAGGAGACCTCGTAGGTCAATGCCATAATTTTAGGAATACGTTGCCGCCGTGCTTCTATAATAAGGCCCTCCACGAGCTTGGAGCCAATACCCATACCTTTATGTCCCTCAGAGATGCCAAGGGAGCGAATCTCTACCAGATCAGCGCCCAATTTGCATAAAGAACCACAACCAACAACTTCGCCGTCCACCTCTGCAACAATAAATAGCTCCAGTTGGCGCGTAAGCACTTCCCTCGAACGTGGCAGCATAATCCCCCGCTCTGCATAGCCGCTAATCATTTGATATAAAGGCTCCACATCCTCAGGAACCGCACTTCTGCACAATACATCTTTACACACTGAAGCCATCTTGCTCTCCTCCTGCCGCTTGCCGCATATAATGAATAAATATACAACATCACGCATAGAATCGCAATACTCCATTTACCCTGCTTTGACAGAATGTTGTTATAAAATGATTGTCCCAGCTTACGAAGTTGAAACGTACTGTATTGAAGCCTACGACTTACGACTTATGAATTTACCGTGATTGAACCGATGAACTCTGCAAATACATCATTTCCGAATAAAATGCCGCGTTCACTCAAACGATAACCGTCCTCAATTGATTCGATTAACCCCGCATTGAGCATTTTCCCGAGAGGAGCAGTAAACGTATCCTCCAATGCCTGACCGAATTGAGCTTCAAAGCGGGACTTGGATACGCCCTCTAGCATTCTCAAACCGACCATAAGAAAATCCTCCATGGCTTCCGCCGCCGGCACCTCAAAGCTATCCAGACGTGGTAAACCATTACGACTAGCCTCCACATAAGGGTTAATGCCTTTAATGTTCATATGACGCTCTCTGCCAACATATCCATGTGCCCCAGCGCCGAGACCGTAATAGTCCTCATTTCGCCAATAGGTCATGTTGTGCTTGCTCCCCAAGCCTGGTTTTGCGAAATTACTAATCTCATACTGCTCATACCCCGCTTCTTTCATGCGACGCATGAGGAGTAAATACATTTCCAGTTCGTCATCCTCATGTGGAAGTGGCAGCTGATTTTTCTGGTACAGCGTATGGAAGAGTGTGTTTTCTTCAACCTTCAAGCTGTAGATAGAGTAATGAGGAAGCTCCAGCTCTAGCGCTCTACTGACGCTTTCATGCAGCATCTCCACCGTTTGGTTCGGCAAACCGAACATCAGGTCAATCGACAGGTTGTCCAAGCCAACCTTACGGGCGTTTTCCAAACTGCGATATACGTCATCTGTACTGTGAATACGACCTATGCCTGTGAGTAGCTCATTCTGAAAAGCCTGTACACCAAAGCTGAGTCGATTGACGCCGCCTTCTTTCATCACAGAGAGTTTTTCAAAATCAGTGGTGCCTGGATTGGCTTCCATGGAAAACTCAATATCTTCCGCCCAATTTGGGAAATAGGTTCGGACGCTCTTCAGGAAATATTCCATTTCTTTCGGGTTTAGGGTAGTTGGTGTTCCGCCCCCGACAAAAATGGTTTTAATCTCTCCTGGCGGGTGAAGCTTGACTGTATGTTCCATCTCCCGTTCCAGTGCATACAGATATTCCATAACAGGTTGATCCTTGAGCACATAAGAGTTGAAATCACAGTAAAAGCATTTATTCGTGCAAAAAGGTATATGCAGGTAAACCGCTTGAGGCGCGGATGAATGTTCATGTTTTTGTATGGATGCGGTCATACCGATCCTCCTTGTCAATTCAGTGTGTGGTGATTGAAAAAAATGGCGAAGAGGGGGGAGAACGCTCCGTGGATGGATCATTCTTCCGATCGCTGTTACCCCCGGATTTTTTCTTTGTAAATAAACTTAATAGGGTAAGATCCGGGGATAAAGGCGAACGCTAACGCTTCTTCAGAACGATTCCATCCACTCCGCTGCTGCCCACCACCATCGGTCATTTTTTGTGATGTAGGTGTTGCAGTAAGAGTAAAGCATCTTTAGAAATACGCTAAAGCTACTGTTGTTATACTATTTTTGCAACCGAGATAACAAACATTCCATCTTTGGATAGCTTGCTCAAATAAATAACGTCCATTCTCCATGCACGGCAAATGCCCCATGAAAGAATGGACGAATACTTCAAGCAGCTTTACTCATCTATTTTCAGTACCGCCATAAATGCTTCCTGTGGTACTTCTACGTTACCGACCTGCTTCATACGCTTCTTGCCCTCTTTTTGCTTTTCAAGCAGCTTCCGTTTACGGGAAATATCGCCGCCGTAGCATTTGGCCAAGACGTTTTTACGCATCGCCTTAACGGTTTCACGCGCCACGACCTTTGTTCCCACAGATGCCTGGATTGGCACCTCGAACATTTGACGCGGGATTAGCTCGCGCAGCTTCTCACAGATAATACGTCCGCGATGATAAGCCCGATCTCTATGCACGATGAACGACAGCGCATCGACCTGCTCGCCATTCAACAAGATATCCATTTTCACCAGGTTGGACTGGCGATAGCCTGAAATCTCATAATCAAAGGAAGCATAACCTTTGGTACTTGATTTAAGCTGATCGAAGAAATCATATACGATTTCAGACAGCGGAATTTGATACGTAATGGTTACCCGTGTCGTATCCAAGTATTCCATATTTACGTACTCACCACGTTTGGTTTGACAAAGCTCCATCACCGTACCTACGTAATCATTAGGGACGATAATACCTGCTCTTACATAGGGCTCTTCCACATGTTCAATCCGTCCGATTTCCGGATAATTCGATGGGTTGTCGATCTGGATTGTTTCCCCATTCGTCAACTTAATACGGTAAATAACGCTTGGTGCCGTTGTAATCAGTGGAATGTTAAATTCACGTTCAATCCGTTCCTGAATAACGTCCATATGAAGCAGACCAAGGAATCCACAACGGAAGCCAAAACCCAACGCGCTTGATGTTTCTGGCTCAAAGCTGAGCGAAGCATCGTTCAGTTGTAGCTTTTCAAGCGCCTCACGCAGATCGTTATACTCCGATGTTTCGATTGGATACAGACCGCAATATACCATCGGATTAATTTTCCGATAGCCTGGCATCGGTTCTAATGTTGGATTTTTTGCATCTGTCACCGTATCCCCGACACGCGTATCACCCACATGCTTGATACCAGCAACGATAAAACCAACATCACCGATGTTCAGCTCGTCCACGATGCTCATACGTGGCATGAAAGCACCAACTTCAATAACCTCAAACGTTTTGTCAGTTGCCATCATTTTAATTTTGGAACCTGCCTTGATGCTACCATCTACGACGCGGACATACACAATAACGCCTTTATATGGATCATAATGCGAATCGAAAATAAGCGCCTTCAGCGGATTATTCGGATTCCCTTGCGGAGCAGGTACGCTTCTGACCACCTGTTCCAAAATTTCCTTGATACCGATTCCAGCTTTGGCCGATGCGTGGACAGTCTCGCTCGTATCCAAGCCGATAACATCCTCGATTTCCTGCTTCACCCGTTCAGGATCGGCACTTGGCAAATCAATTTTGTTAAGCACTGGCAGAATTTCCAGATTGTTGTCCAACGCCAAATATACGTTAGCCAATGTCTGTGCTTCAATACCCTGTGCCGCGTCTACAACTAGCAAGGCCCCTTCACAGGCCGCCAAGCTTCGGGAAACCTCATAGGTAAAATCGACGTGTCCCGGTGTATCAATCAGATTCAAAATGTACTCTTCGCCGTCATCGGCCTTATAAGTGAGTCGCACTGCCTGGAGCTTGATTGTAATCCCGCGCTCCCGTTCCAGATCCATCTGATCAAGCACTTGCTCCTGCATTTCACGGGATGTGAGTGCACCGGTGTATTCCAAAATCCGGTCAGCCAGCGTGGATTTACCGTGGTCTATATGTGCAATGATACTAAAGTTCCGAATTTTACGTTGTCTTGCCAATATGTCAGTCATGCCTTACCCCCACACAATGCCTAGTGTCAATCAGCTTATTATAGCAGTTGTATAGGGGGTCAGCAATATTTCTATTCTGTCACTCCGTCAAAAACAGACACAACCCATCGAATCCCCTGTCTTGATAGGTTTTGCAGCAGCCCAGCCGTTTTGTCCGCCATGGTATCCACCGAAGCTTGTTGTCCCTTGACGGCTAACAGTTCACGCGGCGTCTCCAGGTCCTGAGTATTGACATGCTGCGCAGTCGTCGAATACCACCTGGATGCCCCGAGTTCCGTCTGCTCCTCATTTTCTTCCCTTCCACTAGCTTCATTTATACCCGCTCCCGTTTTCGGCTCAACCTTAACATTTCCACTTGTGCTATACGTACCGCTATATGCACGAGCGTTAGCTGCGGGTGTATCCTCAATAACCGTCTGTTCATATCCGACTTTCTGTTGATTTACCGATTGAATCGTATCCCCGTTCCATTCCGGTCCATACACTGAACGCAGGCCAGATCCTGCCAGTTGCATACCCAGTAGAATACCTGCCCCCATGAGCAATACAAATCCAAGTGCTTTATTACGAAAATGTCCAGACATTACCTTCCCCCCTTACCGCTACCTCATTTAATTGCCGCTGTTGCTCTTTTTTGTATCCGATACGTTAGTGCCCGCTTTCTGAGCTTTCTGATCTTCCCAATACACTTCACCGATCATGTCCGCCAAAACGTCTGAGGTGCGTTTCAACTCCTCCTCGGTGTTGTCAATACCCCCGATTTCAATTAAAATGCTATGCGAAGATAAGCTTTGATTGTATTCACCGTTGTTGCCTTTGCCACCATCTTTCCCCCATACACCACGTGATACGCCATGATACGATTTTTCCAGCTTTTCATGAATACGAGCAGCAAAAGCTTCATTTTCGCGCCAATTTTTGTTGTCATGTCCGATAATAAAATACACCTTGGCATAAGAGAGTCCATTAATGGTTGCTGTTGTTTTTCCGTGACGTTGTGAATCTCGATGAATATCAAGCAAATAAGTTAAACCTTTATTTCCAGCTAAAGCTTCCTTGACTGTTTCGCGTGAATATTTATAGGAATAGTTCCAATTGTAATTTTGAACTGTAGTGGCATAATCCTTGTTTACATGCAGTGTGGATATCCCTTGCTTTTCCAGCCTCTTCTTTACGAAGTCCCCTACCCTTGACACATTGGCTGATTTAGAACCTGAATTGGGGTTGGAACTGGTTTTGCTGAGTAGTGGGTTATATGCTTCTCTGGGATGAGAATGGTAGATTAATATACGCTTGTCCCCTTTGGCCGTATCACCTGGATGATCTTCACGTGCCGGATCTGTTTGCGGTGTTGTCGGAATATCCGGCGTAGTAGTCGGTGGGTTCTCAGATGCATCTGAGCCACCAGGGGCATCCGTCGTTCCCTGATCGGGCTGATAATCCGTAGGACCCTCTACCTTTGTGTTCCCCGAACCCTTGCGCAGCAAGACAGGCGCTCCCGCAGACATGCCAGGAATTTCACGAGAAATGAGACTTTTGGGATCCTGCGGATTAATACCTGTAAGCATCTGAAAAACAAAAGGCGACCATTGTTCACCCGACAACGAAGATTGCTGCTTCTTTTGTGCCAAATGAGGTACTTCCATACCTAGCATATCCGCAAAAAAACCGCTAGACACCGAACCTGCCAATCCTTTCATCGAAGAAACAGGAGATGTTTGTAGACGATTTTCTGCCAATCCCCCTAGCCCCAAAACGACAAATAAAAGCGCCGAGCCCATGATCAGCAGCACAAGCGTATGTCCCATCGCCAAAATTTCGATACCTTTTCTTCTCCATCTTCCGACGTTCCAGGTCTGAATTTTTTTCATGTGAGCCTTGTCCTCCTTCGTCCCGTCGAAACCCGCTTTATATTCTGAACATAGGGTTCCTATCTGCTGCGGAAATCTCTTATACTTCAACTCTATGAACGGAGAACAATTGCTAGAACACAAAAAATCTCTACCACAGGTATATCACCTCCCTTTTTGAAAGAGATTAGATTCCTGTTAAATAGAGACTTTTGGTATAAAATATGATTTTACCAACCCTTGATTAATGCGTATAGGCGGCGACATTGCCAGGATCAACAGCTTCATGCAGAGCAGCGTTCAATCCAGTAGCAATGATGTTCGCGATATCTTCAATAAATTCATCGATCTCTTTAGGAGTCACAATCAGATCATGCCCCAGCGGCTGCAGTACCTCTCTCACCAGCCCAAGTCTCTCAGGTTCTGAAATATCGTCCAACATCCCCAGGATTGCTTTTGTAGAAGCCTTTTCTTTGGTAAAATGTGTTTTCATCAGTTCGATTACGTTATTGACAATGGTAGAAGCGTAGCATACCGTCGGAACGCCGATAGCGATACACGGAACACCCATAATATCCTTGGTGATACCGCGCCGCTTGTTGCCAATACCTGAACCTGGATGTATCCCGATATCAGCCACCTGAATGGTCGTATTGACGCGCTCCAGTGAACGTGACGCCAGAGCGTCAATTGCAATAATCAGTTCTGGCTTTGTGCGATCCACGATGCCTTGAACGATTTCACTGGACTCGATCCCCGTAATACCCAGGACGCCCGGTGCAATTGCGCTCACATCTCGATAGCCCGGGTTGATTTGATCAGGTGTCAGTTCAAAAAATTGACGAGTCACCATCAAATTTTCAACGACAAGCGGCCCCAGCGAATCGGGAGTAACGTTCCAGTTGCCCAGACCTACCACCAGTACCTTTGCCGTATTAGAGATCCCTATTTTTTGTATAAAATGCTCCATTTCTTTTGCAAATGCAATAGCTACACGTTGCTGGAGCCCCGTGTCGCCTTCACGCAAGCCTGGTACTTCCAACGTGACGTAATGCCCTTGTACCCGCCCAATACGGTTGGCTCCTTCTTCATTCAGTACGTCCAGCCGTGTGATTTTGATTCCGTTATCTTCCTCCACGTTCTCACTTATGCCCGACAGAGGTACAGGCTGATCCCGTTCGGCCAGTTCTCTTGCCTCTAATGCCAAATCCGTGCGTACCGCATACTTCTGCAAATCCAGATCCATCTTTTAAGCCTCCTTGGATACCATCTTTGACTATAGTGTGCGAGACACCCAACAGGTTTATGCACATCCATTTTCATCCTGTAATTCGCATCGCCTCAGAATGTTTTCTTATTGCAATTTGAGGTGTGGCATGCTAAAATATTTTAAGTTGTGAAACGTTTGTGTTCATAAGTAATGCCTTTACAGGAGGTGAATGTAATGCCAAACATCAAATCCGCTATCAAACGCGTTAAAACTAGCGACAAACGCCGTGCGTTGAACGCTTCCCAAAAATCCGCGCTTCGTACAGCAGTAAAAGCTGCCGATACAGCGTTGGTAGGTAACGAAGCTGAAACTGCTGCTGCTGCTTTCAAAGTAGCTTCCCAAAAGCTGGACAAGGCTGTAACTAAAGGTCTGATCCACAAAAATGCAGCTGCTCGCAAGAAATCCCGCTTGGCGAAAAAACTTAACGCTCTTACAGCTCAAGCGTAAGCAAGAGCTACTTTCATACGTTAATGAAAAAAACCTGACCAGCCTTGGCTGATCAGGTTTTTTTAGTTTATAACTTTTGTTAATTTATAGAGTCAGCTTTCCACGCTACATGAGCTGACTCTATAACAGCACATGGGGGGATTAGATTGAAGCCCCCGCACCCATTTTCATCAAAAATAGCTCCAGTCCCAGTACCTTGTCAACGACACCTGTTTTCATATGATAATCCAGCTCGCCCAATTCGTAGAGAAGCTGACGCAGCTGCTCAGGACGGAACCTCCGCGCTTGGTCCCCTGCAACTTTCACCCCATAAGGATGCAAACTAAGCTGACTCGCAATTTGTTGCTGGGAATAGCTTTGACCTGCCAGCTCTTTGACCTGCAACATAATACGGAACTGTCGCGTGATCAAAGCGGCAATCTTGATCGGTTCCTCTTTTTGCTTAAGCAACTCATAAAAAATACTGAGCGCCTTATCCAGCCGCAAATTAGCCAGATCCTCAACCATCGCAAATACGTTTTGCTCTGTGTTACGAGGCACCAGGGATTCTATATCAGCGGATGAGATCGTTCCCTGTGCTCCTGCGTACAAGCAGAGCTTGTCTATCTCGGCAGCCAAGGATTGCAGCCCGGCACCTGTGAATTGAATGAGGCTTTCAGCAGCTCCTGCAGCCAATTGCACTTCTCTTTCTCCTGCACGCTTATGGATCCAAGCTATAAGATCATCTCCACCCATTGGAGCAAAAGCAATAACCGAAGCATCACTTTTCAGCTTTTTGACAATCTTTTTCCGTTCATCCAACTTTTCAGCCTGAACCGTAAAAACGATGACGCTATAGTCAGTCGGGTTATCCATATAAGTCAACAGCGTCTCAAGCCGGTGCTCTATCTTACCGCTATCTTTGCCTGCTGCAAATACACTGGTATCCCGTACAATAATCAGCTTCTTTGGCACCAGAAAAGGCGCTGTTTCCGCCTCCTCCACGACCACCTCAATTGGCGTTTCGGTTAAATCATAAGGAATGATGGCGAAGTCACGATGCTCCTCTTCCACCACTTTCTCTTTAAGCATCTCAACAAACTGCTTCATTTGATATTTTTCACTGCCGTATAGCAAATACACTGGCGAAATGTCGCCTTTGCGAATAGCCTTAGAGGCTGTTTTTACATCCATTTTCCGTTCCCCCCACCCACTGATCGTACCCGACATCCGACCGGAAGGCAAGTCATGATACAAACGAAGGGACCCTGCCTATAGACAGGATCCCTTCACCACCATCTATATCAACACGGCAGCAGAAAGCTCTAGAAACTTTCGGCCGTCGGGATACGACGTCGGTTCATATAGTATATTCTCTGTTTTTAAAAGTGTGCCAACTTACGGAAACTATTTTCCAGTGCTGCGCGGGACGGTGTACGTATATTTACTTGCTGTCCCATCCTGCTCCGTCTCATACATAAAGGTCTGGCTGTCTTCTGACCAGCTTCCTTTGACCCAGGCACCTTTTAGAGTACGGACTTCCAGTGTTGTTCGGTCTACACCGTTATCAGAAAGCTTATACACTTTCAGCTTTTTGCCCTCAATAGCCACCGCATAGCTACCATCTGGCGAGTTGAGCTGATCTGTAGAGGCAGATTGGGCACTATAGCTGGAAGCATTATTGTTGTCCGGAGAGACCAGTGAATTAGATACAAATCCTTCTTTACGAACCGGGTCTTGCGACACGGATGATTGCTGATCATTAGAAGCTGCATTGCTGCTATCCGTTCCCAAGGCATTGCCCGAATCCTTTGTGATACTTTTGGAAGTCGTTTCTTTCGACGTTTCATTTGACGCAATTCGATCCTGTACCTTCAAATCCTGACTAAGCGACGAAGAAGAATCATTCGTACTTGTATTACCATTATTATCGTCCTGAGCGGTACCCGTATCCGCTAGGGGTGCTTTTTCCATTTTCGGTTCCACCTGTTCAGCAGGAGCAATCGTGGATCGATCAGATTTTTCCTGACTTAACTGTTTGTCCTCAGATTTAGGAGCATCTCCAGCAGACGGATTTTCCTTTGTCACCTGACGATCCGTACGTAGCTGTCCCTGCCCTTCATCCTGATGAGAAGAATGTTCAGCTGGTGCAGACTTCGTCGAATCTTCCTCCCCAGCTCGCTGATCGTCACGTTTCCCAGCATCCCGTTTGGAAGAGTTCTTTTCATCATCTGCATTGGTTGCACCTTGTTTGCTCAGGTCAGGATCTTTATCCGCAGGTAGCTGAGATGCATCCGTTCCTTGCCCCTGCTCTGACGGCTGCTGTGTAGAATCCGAACCAATGGCTGCATCACGGCCTCCACTGCCATTGGCTGTACCTGGAAGAATTTCCGTCTGATTCTGCGGATTCGTCACTTCGGGCGTCTGGGTTGTAAGTATGCCTTCCGCATCCTGCACTGTTTTAGGCTCGAAGTTAAACACTACAATCCCCAGTACAACAGCAGCGGCAGCCACGCCCATGGCAGCGCGTCCAGCCATTCGGTTCCACCAAGGTGTAGGCTGGGTACTTTGTCTAGGCACTGGTCCAGGCTCTACAGCCACAGGCTGCATTTCCTGAAGCGCACTTCCCTGTTCTTCACGTGCGCGGTCAATGGCATCAAGCTGAGGCATGATGGAATCCACCAGGCTGAACGCCGGGGAAACCGCAGGCAATTCCTCCAGCTCGCGAGAGAGTGTCTGAAGAATAAGAAATTTTTCCGCACAGTCCGGGCAAGTCGCAATATGGTTCATTAATTGGGACGTCTCTTCTTCGCCCAGCTCATGATCCACATAACGCTGCATCCAATCCATCACCTCTTCCCCACACTTCATCCTGATACACCACCTTTCTGATATTCCTGAAGTAGCCCTTGCAATTGCTGTCTTGCACGATATAAGTATGACTTGACCGTATTTAGCGGCAAATCCAGAGAATCTGCAATCTCGTTATAGGAGAAATCCTGCAAATATCTTAAGACAATTACCGTCCGGTGGTGCTCCGGAAGTTGTTGTATAGCTTCACGAACATCCTGTGCCATGTAAGTGGTCAGCACCTCGACCTCCACGTTTTGGGGATCGTTGAATATCATGTCGTGCTCGTCAATGGAAACCGAGGGCTTCGTTCTTCTGAATTTGTCGATGCATATATTCGTTACAATGCGTTGGACCCAGGTTTTAAACTGCGCTTTTTCCTCATAAGAGTTAATTTTGGAATAGATCCGTATGAGGGCTTCTTGTGAAGCATCCATGGCGTCCTGCTCATTGTTTAGAATGTAATATGCCGTACGGTACACATGCTGTTCTATCTCTCTTAATAGGGTAATGAGAGCGTCGCGATCGCCCGATTGAGCGGCTCGAATGAGTCCCTGCTCTACCACAAAGGATCCCCCTCTCCCTGCAATATTACAGACGTATCCCTTTTGCAAATTGTTGCAGGATAGACGTCTGACACTAATTTTATTTTTTTAACAAAAAAAATTATACCAAAAAGCCCAGAATCCCCAGCGTATCCTCCCTTAGAATAACAGAAAAAGGGAAGGTAGTCACCTTCCCCTAGCTCCTACATACATCTAAATGCTAGCCTATCGAGCTGCAAGATCATATTGTTACTTCTTGGAAACCAAAAAATCAGATATGAGTTCTAATTGATAAGTCAGAGCAATCGGATCTTGAAAATAAAAATCGTCGATTGAGTATTGATATACTTTACCTGTTTTAACGGCAGAAAGGTTCTTCCACACACTTTTAGATAAAATATCTTTTCCTTGGTCTGTTCCGTCGCCTCTAATACCCAACATTAAATAATCGGCATCGCCCAGCATCTCCGGTAAAGCCTCTATTGAAATGCTGGCCCATCCCTTCTCGAACGCTGCCTTTTCTACCTTCTCAGGAGCATGAAGTCCCAGCTCATCATAAAGTATGGCTCCTCCACGTCCATAAGATTTTCCATATAGATATAATTCTTTTCCTGTAATCTCAAAAATAGCGATTTTTTTACCCGAATCAATGACGTCAGACAAAGCCTGTTTCTTCTCAGCAATCTTGGTTGCAAAATCAGCCAGGCAATTCTTCGCTTCCTGCTCCTTGTTTAACACTTTGCCCAGCTCCATCAGACGGTCCTTATATTGATATTTACCATATGGAATATATACTGTAGGTGCTATTTTTTTCAGATTTTCATACGCTTTCTCATCATAGGTAATGATCAAATCCGGCTTCAGGGTGATTACCTTTTCAAGGGACAATGCGGAACTGTCACCGATATTTGCAACACCATTCAAATATTTTTTATAGTATGGAGCATCAAATACAGTGTCTGGAGCCCCTACAGGTGTAATACCAAGTGCTAGCACATCACCTACATAATCATCGACTGCCACTACGACACGCTGGGGATGCTCAGGAAGAGTAATTGTACCTTTATCACTTTCATATGTACGTGTGGCAGCTTCATCTCCAGTTGATGTGGTCTTGAGAGCAGTCGATTGACCGCTTTCTGTTACAGTCCCACTCCCACTTGTAGCGCATGCGCTCAATACCAGCATTAACGAAATGATGAACAAACAAGCTGATGCTCTGAATTTAAAATAACTCACAATATTCCTCCCATTAATAATGATTCTCATTTTCATTACTCATATGATTCTATCAAAGCTTACAGCTACTGTCCATGCAGATTGGATTCAAAGCAAACAGCCCACTCCTGAGAGTGAGCACCCGTTTTAGTGTGTTGTTGTACTGATAAAAAAGGATCGAAAAAACTATTTGCGTTGGTACCGCACACTCAGTTTTCCTTGCTGTGCTCGAATCTGTATCTCTCCCATCGTATCTGTTCGATATATAGCAGAATTAACTGCCGATAAACGTTCCAATACCGCTTCATTCGGATGTCCGTAAGTATTGGTCGCACCGACCGAAATAACAGATACTTTCGGTCGCCAGTAGGATAACCACTCTTCCGAGGTGGAGTACTTGCTGCCGTGATGTGCTATTTTCATGACATCTATAGCTTTCCTTACTTCCCCCGTTGCTCCCTCATCTTTCACACTTGATGAAAAACGAGTTAATTCAGAGAGCAACGACGACTCTGCTGCATCATCCATATCTCCTGTGAACAAAAAAGAGGCTCCCTCCATCTCCAATATCATGGCAACAGAGTAATGATTCTGTTCCTTCATAACAGGCAACTGCTCAGATTCGTTCTCCGGTAGTGTAAACGGATAGAGAAAGCGGATTTTCGTAGCCTGGTCTGGTTCCCATTCCATACTATGATGTGCACCATACAGCTTGATCTGCTTGTCTAAAGCCGTGTTCAACAGCTTACGGAATGGGGTTTTATCTGTCAGGGTACCGTTAAAAAACAAAGTAGATACGGGAATCTGGTCAAGCACAGCCTGTAGTCCTCCGGCATGATCATGATCTCCATGCGTTAAAATGACAGCGTCCAGGCGATGCACACCTCGTTGCTTTAGCAAGGGTACAATCGTATCTTCACCCACCTCGTAGGGATCTGCACGCTTGCGCCAAGCATTTTTCCCTGTCGCAAAATCCATTGTACCCCCACCATCAACCAAGATATGTTTCCCGCCCGGTGTTGTAATTAAAATGCTGTCACCTTGGCCCACATCCAGATATTGAACAATTCCCGTATTTCCCTCACCAGGAGATTGGTAACCTGTATACAATATTCCAAGCCAAGCAATAACACTTAGAGCCAGTGCCAAATGACGATAACCATTCCACTGTCGACTTGCAAATTTCCCTGCTCCCTCAGGTTCAGGAGCCGTATGCAATATAGCCGCCCATTCTGGAGAAGCTGCTAATCCTGTATATATAGGTGATGAAATGGCAGTAGAATTCAAGACGGTAATGTCGTTCGTTTGCCTGCGGGATGTCAGCCACCTTTTGAGCCAGTACAAAACACTGTACAGAGCTGCGTAATACGCCATGACCCACAGGATGGAAGAAGACGGCCAAATACTCACATAAGCATCATCTACATTCAGCCATTTCACTAGTAAAAAGGTCAAATCGTTCAATTGCTCTGCCGGCCACGCAAGAATACGAGCCCCATCCCCCCACAAAAAGGAAAGCCCCATCGCCACCGTACCTAATGGAAGCACGATATATGTAATAAGGGGTACAAGCACAAAATTGGCCGCAAATGATAACAACGAAAATTGATTAAAGTAGAATACTGTCATTGG
Source organism: Paenibacillus sp. FSL R7-0340 (assembly GCF_038002205.1). Lineage (NCBI taxonomy): Bacteria > Bacillati > Bacillota > Bacilli > Caryophanales > Paenibacillaceae > Paenibacillus > Paenibacillus sp. FSL R7-0340. The sequence goes on along the minus strand of NZ_JBBOBY010000001.1, from coordinate 2,109,427 downwards.
AAACGAAACAAGCTGTGCCGTAATTGTAATCGCAACTTCACCGCCGATTAGGAAAGGCCATTTGGCGAAAAACGGCTTCATAAGCGGCATATAAATGAGCAACCCACCCGTCACCAAAAAGGAAAGCTGAAAGCTGACGCTAAGTAGATAATATGGATTCCAAATCAGCATGAGCAACGCGGATATACTTAGAATATTAAGTCCGTCTTTGAGCATACCTCGTCGGGCTGCAAACAAGCCGATCATCGCCATAATTCCCGCCCTCACAACAGAGGGAGAGGCACCTGTCAGCAGGACATAAGCCGGAATGAGTATCATCACGACCGTAAGAGATGTCTCGCGGCTAACTCTTAGTAGCTTGAGTAAATATAATAGTGTAGCTGCATATACCGCCACATGCATGCCCGATATTGCTAAAATATGCGTTAAACCAAGCTGCGTAAACTCGTTATACGTTGCTGGGTCCAACTCATCTGTTACCCCAAGTACCAGTCCTTTCATATATCCTGCGTGATGAAGTGATGTAAATGCCGATTCCATTCTCTGCCCTAGCTGCTCCCTAAGCTGATCATTCCATCTGAACAAAGTGTAGCGGTTCCACAGTGAAGCCTCCTGCTTCTGTAACGAGGCTGCCCCATCGCCTTTGAAAAGCCAGTGGATTTCCTGTGTGTGCAGGTATTCACTGTAATCAAAGCCACCAAAGTTCCCCGCTTTTGCAGGAGCCTTTAAGGTGCCACGCAGTAGGATTGCATCTCCACGTTGCCACGCTGCCGCAAGTTGCTGTTCCTGCTTGGCAGCCAACTTGATATGAACAATGACCTGTTCTGATATTAGTGCACGATTCTCGTCCTTTTTCGAATGACTTCCGTAGTGATTGATTGAGGTGACTCTCATCTCAAACTGTGTTCGATCACCATCTACCTGTACTTCAGAAGCGATAAGCCCTGCTGCTTGAACAGACATGTCTTCCACCATAGAAGACGATACATGGAGAGCATCGGGAATACTGCTAACATTATGCGTATCATGCCAATACCAATGAAATCCACCACCGCTGAATGCAAGCCAAAGTAATACCATATGCCGGATGGAGATTTTCATCAATAAAGCTATAAGCGGAAAGATCAGGGTAACCCCCGCCCAGAGCAACAAAAGCATCCGTCCAGAATACAGACATGCCCCTGCACTTCCTGTAATCCAACAAACAGTAAGGGTCAATATAGGTCTAGTTAACACAAGTTTAGCTTGAATACAATCACCTTCCGGTAGGAAACATTGCTTTCTGTCCAAAAAACACAAAACAAAAAGAACCTCTGACAAAATAGCATTTGTCAGAGGTTCTTCCTCGTTTACTTTTTAATTCATTACATCCATCAGCGTTTCTTTCGGTGGATGATAGGTCTTCAGCATACGAAAGGCGATTCCCTTTTCCTCCATCATAGCACGAACCTTGTCGGCATCTTTGGGATAAGGTCTGTGGTATACAATCTCCACAATACCGCTGTTCGCCAACATATTGGCACACGTCCAGCATGGCTGGTCAGTGACATATACTGAAGAGCCTTCACGATCAATTCGGTCAGTAAACAGTAGCAGGTTCTGCTCCGCATGAATAGTGCGAATACAACGCTGCTTCTTAACCATTTCCTCGCGCCCATCACGGTGAACGACCTCATACTCCTCTGAGATCATACAGCCTGCCTCAGAACAGTCAGGCACCCCGGATGGTGCTCCATTATAGGCCGTCCCCAAGAGCTTTTTACCTTGTACAAGTACGGCTCCAACATGACGCCGCGCACAGCGCGAACGGGTGGATACCATATAAGCGATATCCATGAAATAGGTGTCCCAGTCCTTGCGTACATCTGCACTCATTTCCATCTCTCCCGTATAAACAAGTTAAAACGTAAACCATATCCGCTACCGCCGTTCTCAGGGCCTGTACATTGTAATCTTATATAAGTTACAAGCTGACATACGGCTTCATTTTCGCCAACATTTTAGCTCCGATTCCCTTTACATGATCCAAATCGTTCACACGTTTGAACGCCCCATGCTGATTACGGTAGTTCAAAATAGCCTCGGCTTTTTTAGCCCCAACCCCTGGTAGCTCCATTAACTCGGCAGCAGTCGCCGTGTTGATGTTTACCTTTTTTTCGCCGGAAACGGGTGTAGTAACCGAATCACTTACCGTATTGGTCCTACTCGTCGTTGCACCACTCGAACTAACAATACCTGTGTCTGAGCTCGGATTCGCAGCAGCAGATACACCAGTAGAAATCTGCACAGTATCACGTTTCACATTGTCAGCGGCTTCGGCATTCCTACTGCGCTCAGCTTTGTCTGAGGGTTCTTTTACAGCAGGCTTTTTCTGGGCATAGTCACTGCTGCGCTGCGACTCATTTGGCTCTGAATCCATCGCCACAGCCTGCTCCACCTTATGGTTAAGTAAAGTCCACTCTTCTTGCGGCTCAGAGCGCTGTCCTCCGGCAAATAAAATAAGTCCACTCCCGATTACAGCAAGCGTTATCGCTGTTCCTGTCCATACGCGTTTCATTTCCGTATCGTCCCCTACTCCACATGGATTTCGGGAAATTGAGCCGACTGAAAACACCGTCTCAATCAAACAGAGCAAGTCTGTCCAATTCCCGTTAAACCGGAGGGTGCAAACAACCTCCATACGGTCTCGCTGTGAGCATTTTTACAAAAAAGTGGTACGACCCCGGGCACGATCTAACATGCTCAGACATAAAATTCGTCATGTCGGCCAAGACCAGGCGCATACACTAAGAAGAATGACAGCTGACAGCACAGCGTCTATACCGCAAAGTATGAAAGGAGGACGTTGAACAATGAAAGTTGGATTTATCGGGACTGGCAGCATGGGAAGTCTGCTAATTGAGTCTTTTATTAATTCTAACGCACTCAAGCCGCAGCAAATATCAGCAAGCAATCGAACGCATTCCAAGGTAACCGAGCTAGCCCGTCGTTATCCAGGTTTGCATGCAGCCCAAAGCAACCGTGAAACGGCAGCGGAAAGCGATGTTTTGTTTATCTGTGTGAAGCCGCTGGAATCAAAAGCCGTAACGGATGAAATACGCAACGTCATTACAGAAGAGCAAATCGTCGTATCTATCACAAGCCCGGTGCAGATTCGTATTTTGGAGCATGCACTGAAAGCCAAAGTGTCCAAAATTATTCCCAGTATCACCCACCAAGTGGGCAGCGGAGCCTCACTATGCATCCATGGAAGCCGGATTACAGAGGAGGACCGCACCCTTCTGGAAGAGCTTATGTCCCACATCAGCAGGCCGATTCGGGTTAAAGAATCTTATACTCGAATCACGTCGGATTTTTCGAGTTGCGGTCCTGCTTTCTTGGCCTTTTTTATGGACCAGTGGATTCAAGCCGCAGTTCAAGCTACAGGTATAGACCGTACGGAGCTATGCGCCCTGGCCGGTGAAATGATCATCGGCACTGGAAAGCTGCTCACGGAAGGCGGGATGACACCAGCCGAGTTACAGGCCAGAGTAGCGGTTCCCGGAGGTATTACTGCCGAAGCTCTCGCACTGTTGGACATCAGCCTGCATAGTGTCTTTCCCGAGCTGATACAGGCCACGCACAACAAGTATGAAGAAGACATGCAAAAGGTGGATGTCTCCTTCGGCTTAAAGCCAATTAACCGGCAACAATATTAACCAGCTTACCTGGTACAGCAATTACCTTGCGGATCGTTTTGCCGGCCAGTGCCTGCTGAACATTGTCCAACGACACAGCGAATGCTTCCATCGCTTTAGCATCAAGATCCTTGGCAATCGTTGCACGCTGCACAATTTTACCATTCACTTGCACAACAATTTCCACTTCGGCGTCCACCGTCCATGCTTCATCATAAGCAGGCCAGGCCGCGTAGGTAATGCTATCATTGTGCCCCAGCAGCTGCCACAATTCCTCGGCCAGATGGGGTGCAAGCGGCGACAGCATTTGCACGAAGTTTTCCATTGCTGCACGCGGCAGAAGGTCTGCTTTGTATGCATCGTTGGTGAAGATCATCAGCTGGCTGATCGCTGTATTGAAGCGCAGTGCATCCAGATCTTCGGTTACTTTTTTCAGCGTTTTGTGCCAAGTACGATTGAACTCATCGCTACCGCCGTCATTTGTAATTTTATCGTTCAGGCTACCATCCTCGGAAACAAACAGGCGCCATACGCGGGACAGAAAACGATGTGCTCCCTCTACCCCATTCTCATTCCATGGCTTGGTCGCTTCCAGCGGCCCCATAAACATCTCATAAATACGCAGCGTATCGGCGCCAAACGTATTGACAATATCATCAGGATTAATGACATTACCGCGTGATTTACTCATTTTTTCATTGTTATTGCCCAAAATCATACCCTGGTTGACCAGCTTATAAAAAGGCTCTTTCGTTTCCACTACGCCGATATCATACAGTACCTTATGCCAGAAACGGGCATACAGCAAGTGAAGAACCGCATGTTCCGCTCCGCCAATATACAAATCAACAGGCATCCATTCACGTTGTTTCTCTTTGGATACAAGCTCTTTGTCATTTTTCGGATCAATAAAGCGCAGGTAATACCAGCAACTGCCTGCCCATTGCGGCATTGTATTTGTCTCGCGGCGTGCTTTCATACCTGTCTCAGGATCAATGGTTTCGATCCAATCTGTTGCGTTCGCCAGCGGGGATTCACCTGTACCTGAAGGCTTGATATTGTCCATCTCCGGCAGTACGAGCGGAAGTTGGTCCTCAGGAACCGTTTTGATCGTTCCATCCTCCAGATGAATTACCGGAATCGGCTCGCCCCAATAGCGTTGACGGCTGAACAGCCAGTCACGCAGGCGATAGGTGACTTTGCCGTGTCCTTTGCCCTCGGCTTCCAGCCATTCAATCATCTTCGGAATCGCTTCCTCGTTGGTAAGTCCATTCAGCGGGCCGGAATTGACGTGCGGTCCATCCTCAGTATATGGCTCATTAGCCACATCTCCACCTTGGACAACCTCAATGATATTCAATCCGAATTGCTTGGCAAATTCCCAGTCACGCGCATCGTGAGCAGGTACAGCCATAATCGCTCCAGTTCCGTAGCCTGCAAGTACATAGTCAGCAATCCAGATCGGCAGCTTTTCGCCGTTCACCGGGTTCACTGCATAAGCTCCTGTGAATACGCCTGTTTTATCCTTGGCCAGATCCGTACGCTCCAGATCGCTTTTACGAGCAGCTTGTTCACGGTACTGTTGCACAGCATCCTTTTGCTCAGGCGTAGTGATAATATCCACCAATTCCTGCTCTGGTGCCAGCACACAGTAGCTTGCGCCGAACAGTGTATCTGGACGGGTTGTAAATACTGTGAGTTGCTCGTCATAGCCTTCAATTGGAAAACGAACCTCTGCCCCGGTAGACTTACCGATCCAGTTCCGCTGCATATCCTTAATACTCTCAGACCAATCCAGTTCCTCCAGATCCTCCAGCAGACGATCCGCGTATTCCGTAATTTTCAGCATCCATTGACGCATTGGTTTACGGACGACCGGATGACCGCCACGCTCACTCTTACCGTCAATAACTTCTTCATTCGCTAGCACCGTTCCCAGCGCCGGGCACCAGTTCACAGGTACTTCAGCTACATATGCAAGGCCGCGCTTGTACAGCTGGATGAAGATCCACTGTGTCCATTTGTAATAATCAGGATCCGTCGTGCTGATTTCACGATCCCAGTCGTAGGAGAAGCCGAGCGATTTGATTTGACGGCGGAAGTTATTTACATTTTTCACCGTAATTTCGCGTGGGTGCTCCCCTGTATCCAGCGCATGCTGCTCGGCAGGCAGACCGAAGGCGTCCCAACCCATCGGATGCAGTACGTTGTAGCCGCGCATTCTTTTATATCGTGAAACAATATCCGTAGCTGTGTAGCCCTCTGGGTGGCCTACATGTAGGCCGGCTCCAGATGGGTACGGAAACATATCCAAAGCATAAAACTTCGGTTTGCCCGGCTCTTCCCCGGTACGGAACGTCTTGTTCTCATCCCAATATTTCTGCCATTTTGGTTCAATACTTTGCGGTTGATAGCCGTGCTTCGGCTGTGTGTCTGTCATTGTCTTTTCCTCCTCAAACGGTATGCAACAAAAAAACCTCTGCATCCCGTAGCGTGTCAGCGCTAGGGACGAGAGGTTATATTCCCGTGGTACCACCCTAGTTAGCAGAAAGCGTTCTTCGCGTTCTACTCCCTTTGCACCTGATAACGGAGGTGATCCGATGCGGGTTAATAACAGGATACAAGCACCTGTATAGGGCGTTCCTGCGTTGGACGCATATCTCCGAGGCGAGTTCACTTTGCACTGTCAACCGGCTTGCACCACCCGCCAGCTCTCTACATGTCCAGACAAAGCTACTATTCCTCATCAGCGATTGTTTAACCGTTAATAATGGCACTATTATATTGAAAACCGCGAAAAAAGTCAAATAAGGACTACCTTTGGTGTTAAAGACCCTCTTCATACTAATTGTTCATGACACATGCATACGAATGTTTTATAATGATTTCGAATTAAATCGCTTCAAGTTGAGATGAGTTGAGATAAGAAAGGTGAGCTGAGAAATGGCACAGATTAAAATTTACGGAATAAAAGAAACTCTAAATCCAATCAAAAAGCAACTTTCAGAGGTGATTCATTCTGCTGTGGTGGATGCGTTCAAATATCCTCCTGACAAGAGGTTTCAACGTTTTTTTCCTATGGATCAGGAAGACTTTATATATGCCGATGGTCGCTCTGAGGCGTACACCATTATTGAAATCAGTATCTTTGAAGGCAGAACGACAGAAGCTAAGAAGCAACTCATTAACCTGTTATTCCAAAGAATTAACGATCTTTTGGGTATTTCTCCACAGGATCTTGAGATTACTATATTTGAAACACCCAAACAGAACTGGGGCATTCGGGGTGTACCGGGTGATGAGCTTCAGCTGAGCTATAAAGTGAATATATGAGTGCAAAAAGACGCCCTTCATGTCATCATGAAAAGCGTCTTTCTTTTCCCATACTTGCTAAATGAAGCCTTGCTATTTTACAGCAACATAAAACAGTCTCGCCGCGTCATCTTCTGCTTCTACCCATTCAAAATCCGCATATACCTTCACATCACGAAAACCCGCTTTGGACAATTCTGCCTTCATCCAGTCTGGGTCATAGGCACGTTGAACATGTATTTCCTCGAAACGCTGGTATAGATCGCGTCCTTCTTGTTCTGCTTTCGCAAAGATACTAAGATGATGCTCAATTTCACAACGGGGAGTGTCCAACGCACATGTCCAGATATACGAGATAGAGCGTTCATCCAGTACGAATGGTTGCTCTTCATCATAGCGTAAAAACGTCTGCGGATGATGTACATCGAACAAGAAGGTTCCGCCAGGCTTTAGACCAGCATGCGTTCTGCGAAAAGTAGAAATTATATCTTCTTCCTCCAACAAGTAATTCAAACAATCGCAAAAAGAAATTACAGAATCCACAGGCTCGGGTAAAATCCATTCTCTCATATCCTGCTGTATCCAGCGAACGCTTCCCTCACGAAACAATCGCTGTCCCTGTGGAGTGGTTTCCATTTTGCGACGGGCTACTGCCAGCATGTCAGAGGATAAGTCGATTCCAGCCACCTCGAAGCCCGAGTTAACCAGGGGGATCGTAATTGAACCCGTTCCGCAGCCCAGCTCGGCCACCGTATGCGGCATCCCGTACTGATCCCAAGCCTGCCGTGCAAAGCGCAACCAGTCCGGGTACGGCATGTCCTGCATCAGCTCATCATACACATAGGCAAACTTCCGGTAAGAAGCCATTTTTTATTCCCCATTCCCGTCCTTCGGTTTCGGCATTTTCTCCACCAGGTAGGTCCAGTTTTCCTTTTGTGTAATCATTCCTTCCTTCATCAGCTTGCCCATTGCACGCTTGAAGGCGGATTTACTGATACCGAACCGTTGCTTGATAATATCCGGCGGTGTTGCGTCGGAATAAGGCATGCCGCCGCCCGGACGCTCTTTCAGAAAAGCAATCAGCCGCTCCGCATCCTCATCACGGCCTACTTCCTTGCGTGGTGACATCGCCAGATTGACCCGACCGTCTTCCCGAACAAGCGTGACCCGTACCTTGACCTCTTCGCCCAAGCGAAGCATCCGGTTACGCTCCGAGGAATGAATCATTCCAATCGCTCCAAAACCAAGCACACCTCCGTCCACCAGGACGAATGTGCCCATCTGAAGCGGCTTGTACACAGTCGCCTGCACCCATGTATTTAACCACGAATCAGGGGCGTGGAAGCACAACGGAGCCAGCTCCTGTTCCCCTGCCAGCTTAGCCCGCAGTCTACCTTGCTTGTCATGCTCCATAATGGCATATACGTAGTCGCCCACCCGAGGATGTAAATCTCGGTTTTCTGGCAACTCACGAATCGGCAGCAAAAGCTGACGACCCAATCCCATCTCCAGGAAACAACCCAAACGCGGATGCACATCAGCCACTTCAAGTTTTGCCATTTCGCCCAACGACAAGAACGGCTTTTTCATGGTTGCGGCCAAACGGTCCTCTGTATCGTGAAAAATAAATACCTCCAACCGTTCACCAACTTCGATTTCACGTGTCAGCTCCGTATAATGCAGCAGCACATCCTGCTCACCAACAGTGAGAAAATAACCGAAAGGAGATACCTCACGATCCACCATAATGGTGACATAAGTACCGGCGATCAAACTCATACCTTTTCCACAACCTTAGCATCCGACCAGAGTCGTTCAATGTTATAGTATTCGCGCTCGTCGCGATGGAAGACATGCACTACGACATCCCCCAAATCCATTAGAACCCAACGGGCGGAATCCATTCCTTCGATTCCTTTGATGGTTACACCTTCATCATGAGCGCGTTTGCGAATTTCTGTTGCAATCGCCTGTACCTGTGTATCCGAATTACCGTGGCAGATGACAAAATAATCAGCTACTAGTGATATTCCCCGCAAATCCAGTGCGACAATATTCATTGCCTTTTTATCATTTGCAGCATCAACCGCTGTTTGCATTAATTGCTCATTAGTTAGGGTCATTCATGAACCTCCGTTTTTCTCTGTTTTAGTTGTTGAATCAAGTCATTGCGCGACAAGACTGTCAGTGGAAAAATAACCTTTTTCTTTTCCAGCAACAATGTAATCGTGGAGTCAAATCCAGCGATAAGGCCCTGCTCCAAGCTTTTCTTTGCCTGTTTACGGATATGCTCAACCCCCGGAAAATCCCGTCCCGGTTCGATGTAATCAGCGAGACACACGACTTTATCCAGCAGGCTCATACCTACGCGTCCTGACGTATGCCAGCGGATCGCATTCCTTATTTCCGGATCATCCACTCCGTAATCTCTTGCTGCAACGCAGTATCCTACCTCTGAATGCCAGAGCTGCTTGTTATGTTCCAAAAGCTCCTGATCACATTCGGGATGACTGCGAATCACCTCTTCCATCTGCTGGACAGGCCAATATTTCGCTACATCATGCAAAATAGCCGCCAGTTCGGCCTTATCCGGATCTGCTCCATATCGCTGCGCAAGCTCAACTGAGGTATGCATAACACCTAGTGTGTGCTTCCAGCGCTTTTCAGGCATTTGACCAGATACGGCTTCCATTAATTGCTCACGGCTGTACTTCATACAAACCGCCCCTTGTAATATAGTCATGCACACGATCAGGCACAAGATAACGGATGGTACGCCCTTCCGCAGCACGCTCTCGAATATCCGTCGACGAAATGTCCACCACTGGCATATCCGCCAGCAGTACCTTGTCCTGCAAATAATGCGGCAACTCATCCAACGCAAGCTGGAACCCTGGGCGCCGAACACCAATAAAATAAATTCGCTGCGCCAGTTCCTCAATTCCCTGCCAATGAGGCAAGTAGTTCACCATATCCGCACCAATAATAAAATAAAAATCCACAGCAGAGTGCAACTCCTGAAGCTCCTTGATCGTGTCAATGGTATAGGATACTCCCCCGCGAAGCACTTCAATATCCAGCACTTCAAAAGCAGGATGACCCGCTACCGCTTCACTCGTCATCTCCAGACGCTCCTTACCGCTCGCCCCCGCCTGATGCTTGTGCGGAGGAATATGAGAAGGCATAAACCATACTTGATCCAGACCATAGGCATCTCTTGCCGCTTCTCCAGCCAGCAGATGTCCAATATGAATTGGGTCAAATGTACCACCCATAATACCGATTTTCATAATTTTCTCCCCGCGTGTTATCCTCTAGGCAACTCGATTTCCTTATGATCACGGGATTCTTTGTACAAAATAATAGTGCTCCCGATGATCTGAACAAGCTCAGAACCTGTCTCCGCGGCCAGTTCTTCCGCAATTTCATGTTTGTCGTCCAAACAGTTGTTCAAAATTTGCACTTTCATCAGCTCACGCTTTTCAATCGCATCGTTGATGTGACGCATAAGATGCTCATTCGTACCGTTTTTGCCTACTTGAAAAACCGGGTCCAAATGATGCGCCATTGAACGCAAATATCTTTTTTGTTTACCTGTTAACATGTATATTTAACCCCTTCGTCGCCACATATACAATGCAGCATTTCCATAATTTTAATGTACAATCTTACTTACGACAGGCTACTCAGCACAGCCGCTCTCATTTGCTCTACAGCAGGGACAACCCCTGTAAAATACTCAAAAGCCACAGCCCCCTGGTACACGAACATGCCCAAGCCCCCATGTACAGTGCAGCCGCGCTGTTCACGGCTTTCCCGTAAAAGTCTCGTTTCCAGCGGATTGTAGATCAAATCACTCACAATGATTCCCTCCGGAATCAAGCTCGTTTTCAGTGGAAGTTCATCCGATAAAGGGGACATTCCCACCGAGGTTGTGTTAATCAACACATTCACTGTGGCGAGCACGCTCTTGGCATCCTCGTTGGAATAACCCCTCACTGGGATCGCCTCCGTCGTCCACTCTAATGCCAGTTGCTCAGCTTTGTCACGTGTTCGGTTCAAAATAATAACCGATTCCGGTTGCTCCTCCAATAGAGCATGAATTACGCCACGAGCAGCCCCTCCGGCTCCAAGAACAGCAATTCTTGCGCCCTTCAAATCGACAGAAGTCTCTTCTTTGAGGGAACGTACGTAGCCAATTCCGTCCGTGTTATAGCCCTTGAGCCGTCCATTGTCATTCACTATCGTATTGACAGCGCCAATGAGTCTGGCCCCTTCATCAATCTCATCCAGATATTTCATAACCTCGACTTTATGGGGAATCGTCACATTGACTCCGCGGAAATGCATAGCGCGAATCCCCTTCATGGCATCTTCCAGCTGATCCGGTTTGACATGAAGAGGTACAAAATCTCCTTCAATCCCTGCTGCCTGTAAAGCTATTTTATGCATAAGAGGCGATTTGGAGTGCTTGATCGGATCACCCAATACGCCCAATAGTACAAGACCTTGTTCGGTCGCTTCAGACTCCCCGCTGTTCATCGTTGCTCTCCCCCATATTGCAAAATATTAGGCCGCACAAATACATGAATGGCGGCAGGAACCAGTACCTGTTCCTTGCCGCCCTATAACATGGTTACAGCAACGTTATATCAACGCAGGCCGCAAAAGCACACGGACTCCCCGAGGAGCATGAACCGCAACCAGAGCTCCGTTCTCGCTATTCACTCTGATCCATCCCAAACCGGAAATGTAGATGTCCGATGGAGATTTGCGTGGAACGCGGAACTCATGTCTTGTCCATTCCGGCATTTCTGCCAATTGATCGCGTGTTGGCGGAGATAACAATTCCCCGGCATGATCAGCGAACAACTGATCAGCCCGCTCCAGCTTCGTGCGATGTATTTTAAGACCACCGTTAATATAGCAGGTAAATGATTGGTGCTGACCCTCCACAAAATCAAATCGGGCCATACCGCCGAAAAACAATGTTTGTCCGGCATCAAGCTGATACGCAGCAGGCTTCAGCGGCTTGTCCGGCATAATAGCACTCAAGTCCTGACGGGAGACGATCTCACTGAATCGCCAAGGGTATACAATACCCGGAGTATCAATAATGTGCTTGCCGTCGTCGAGCGGAATATTCACCATATCGAGTGTAGTCCCCGGGTAACGGGACGTTGTAAGTTCCTGCTCCATATCGCTATAATCACGAATCAAGCGGTTAATGAGCGTGGATTTACCCACATTTGTCGCTCCGACCACATATACATCGCGGTTACCACGGAGCTCAGATACCACATCCAACAGACGGTCAAAGCCCTGATTTTTTTTAGCTGAGCACAGAACAATTTCTTCCGTGCGAAGTCCTTGCTCCTTCGCTTGCTTTTGTACCCAGTTACGTACCTTGTTCCAATTCGTTACCTTAGGCAGCAAATCGGTCTTGTTCACAGCCAGTATAACCGGATTGGAGCCTACAAAGCGTTGCAAACCGGAAATCAAGCTACCTTCAAAATCAAAAATATCTACAATGTGGATGACGAGCGCATCCTTGTCCCCAATCTGGCTGAGCAGCTTCAAGAACTCATCTTGATTCACCGTCACTGAAGACGTCTCATTATAGTTTTTGATCCGGAAGCAACGCTGACAGATGACAGGTTCGCGAGTAAGCAATTTTTCAGGAATATATCCCGGAAGCTCCGGGCTAGTGGTCTGCACGGTGATACCGCAACCACTACATTTGACGGCAGTGCCGCCGTCAGGTCTTTCAGTCATTCTTCTTTTCCTCCTCAAGCCATAAGCCTTTCTTACGTAACCTTGAGAGCGCGATTCGCTCCAACCGCCGATTAAATCGGGTCATGACTCCTTCATCATGAATGGATATCGGTAGCACCAACACCGTATGCAATCCCAGTCGGTTACCTCCCAATACGTCCGTCAACATTTGGTCTCCGACCATAATAGTCTCTTCCGGAGTCAGCCCCATCATACGGATGGCTCTACGAAAAGACGAGTTGGAGGGCTTCCGTGCGGCATGTATAAATTCAATGTCCAAAGGCGTAGCAAACACGGATACACGGTCCATATTGTTGTTAGACACGATGACAAGCTTAAAACCCGCCTGTTTGACCTTCTCAAACCAGGCCACCAGCTCGGGAGTCGCATTCGGCGCTTTTGCGCCGACCAGCGTGTTATCCAGATCCGTAATAATGCCGCGATATCCTTGAGCATACAAGCCTTCGAGATCAATATCAAAGACGGTATTCACCCGTAATTTGGGCATCAGCATTTCAAACAACGTCGGTCACCTCAGTTTCATACGACAAACTATACCATATTACTATGGCTTAGTAAAAAGCTATCCGCAACAAACGGACAGCTTTTTCACTAAATATAGCTAAAGATTAAAATAGACGGCAAATTGAACCTAATCAAAAATAGACTAGTCTTGATCCTTCTGATCCGTCGCAGCTTTTCTTCCAGCCCATCGTTTTATCCATCCTTCTTTGTGTAACAGAGAGGCCTGCTGGCGAACCATATGCCAATCTTCTGCGGTTACGGATGAGGGACTATAACGCGCTTGTTCAAATCGTCCAAGCAGCTGATGTAAAATAGAAGCTTGTTCCGGTACTTCTAGCGACCATCTATCAACTGATTCCCTTAGCGTCTCGTGACTGGCGCGGACAAATCCCTTTCTTCGCATGTACCTTAACCAGTGCTCAGTTTCCACGACCACCTTTTCATCCGGGGTCAGCGGCTTACCTCTGCGTAAACGCAGCAGGTAAAAGTGAATGTCTGCCCGATTACGCCAGACGATATAAGCAGCCCACAGCAGCAGAATTGCAGCAGCAGAACCTATGATTACAGGATGAATCTTTGAACCTTCCTCCGGATCAGTCTGCGGGTTCTGCTCAGGCTGTTCTGGTTCAGGCTGATCTTTAACCTCTGGGGCTTCTGGAGTCTTTGAATCCTCCTGTTCCGTAAGCAGCGGCATATCAAAGCCAGGCGTAGCTTCTACAGGAACCCAACCGTATTCACCTAAATATACTTCCGCCCAGGAATGAGCATCCGCATTTGTCACGGAGTAAGAGGACATATTTTCATCACCTTCGCCCGTTGTTGCATCATCTGAAAACGTCTGCTGACCAGGTGCATACCCTTTAACCCAACGGGCTGGAACCCCAACAGAGCGAGCCATCATGACTAATGAGGTGGAATAATAATCGCAATAGCCCTCCCGAATCTCAAACAGAAAGGCATCCACAAAATCTCTGCTTCTTTTCCGTGAGAGGTCCGGGTTGTTCGTATATGCATAATTTTGCTGCAAATACTGCTGTAGTAATCCGACTTTTTCATACGGCGTTTTCGCCGTTGACGTTACGTTCTGAGCCAAATCACGAACCCGCTGTGGCAACTCATCTGGAATTTGTAGATAGGCATCCTGTTTGTTTTTTCCGTACAACTCATTAAAAGTTTTTGTGCGTAGCTCTTTCTCAGGGATCACAGGGACATGTGATACCAGAGTATACGTTTTAGGATAAGCAGTTCTTCGGGAGGATGGATTCCAAAGCAGTTCCGCCTGTTCCGGGTTCCAATGTAACCCATCTGCCCGTGAATCTCTGTCCACCGATTGAACACGCTGCACCGAATAGGCGCCAAACAGAACAGGATAGCTCTGGTCATTTTGCATCGTAATGGTCTGAACGACCTGCTCAGTCGAATGCCGCGTTTCTTGTGTGTTTTCAAGCTCTGCGGTCATCGGCACATCATTTAGCGTTTGATCATCGTTTCCCCCGTCACTCCAGCCTGTACCGGAATAGGTTCGTTTCGTTTCCCCCCGCCAATAGCTTCGTTGAGTGGTCGTGATGGTCATGACAGGAGAATAATCAAAATTAAAACCTCCACCCAACCGATTATCCTGGCGACTATACCCTGATGCGGTGTTCATCCGCTGATTCAGTGCCCCAGATCCATTGCTAATCCCGGCGGTGGTTGAGCTATTTCTCTGGGTCCACGCTGTATAGGGATCCGTCAAAGCTGGCTGTACCTCGGGCATATTGACACCAGCCATAATAATGAGCGCAAAAATGACCGCAATATTGGCTGCTATTTTATATGGATAGCGTCGAATATGCTTCCACCCTTGAGGATAATGCTGCCGAAAATACTGCAGATGCTGTGTCACTAGCCAACCCATACCAGCAAAGACGATCCAGGCAACCTCCTCCCACAGCACAGTTGGCGTAAAGGAATCAAGCACTGCCAGCGCGGCGATATTAATACCCACAAAAACAAGAATCCGCTGTTTCGTTGTAACGATGAGCGGCACCATTTCAATAACTAGCCAAGCGATGAGGGAAAACCAAATATAAGGAGACATATTGGATATAAATTGGTCCAGGCGATTGGCTACCCCTCCGAAGGGGATAATGATGGAGTAAGACACCAATGTCCGATACAAAATAAAAAACAGCGCCGCCGCCTTAACAATAAATTCAATCCAAGGACGAAATGGTAGTACAATCTTCACCAGAGCCAGCATTGTAATGGTCATCAGTACAAGTGCTCTTGTCTCTTCCAGCCATAATTCGGAAGCAAAAGAAACCCATTGCATGGCAATAATAATAATCCATAAAAATGTAAAAGCGGGGGCCCAGGAACCCTTTAACGATTGTAACCAGCTCTTCATAGTGTCCCTCCCCCCATTACAGCCGGGAGCTCTTCAAGGCTCTCAACATCGTAGCCCTTGATTCCCCTTGCACGAAGCATGCTCATCCATTTTTCAGCTTCTCCCTCAGCAGAACCTTCTCCGATATAGACATGGCACGGAGTCATCCCTCGGGTATCGGCCCAACGAAGAAGCTCCATCGCCTGATAATCATTCAGCGGACTAATCAGTATAAAATAACAGCCTTGCGGAAACTGGCGCACACTGCTTTCTACAGCGGATTTCAAGCTACCTTGTGAAGTTGTGTGTATGTCTACCAAGTGATGCATCATTCGTTGTCGTTCCATTGTCTGCTCACTTGGCTGAAAGACAGTGCCTTTTTCTCCAGCTGTGCACAATCCAACCCCCATTCGCTCCCGTCCACCATATTCCAGCAATGAAGCGGTGGAGGATACAGCTAGCTCAAACTGTTCGGCGTTTACATAATGCTTCATGTGTACGTCCAGCACAAGCATCGTTTTTGGAACGGTCTCATGCTCAAATTCCTTGGATTTCCAGCTACCTGTACGAGCCGTCGCATTCCAATGGATGCGCGAAAACCGATCTCCATATACATAGTCCCGTACACCGTTAATTTGTGTCGTCTCACGCCGCGTTCGAGTTTGAACGGTCTGCGGTCCAGACATCCTTGAGCGACGGTCATTCATCTGCCAATACGGAATGAATACCGTTCGGGGCAGCACCCGAAATTCACCGCGTGCGTTCAAGCTGCCTTTGTGCTCCAACAGACCGAAGATGTCCTCACTCACACATTCAGTTTCCTCAAAGTGGTAGCTTCCTCGCTCTAAAGCGGGAGTCTGAAATGTAAGCTGACCGCCCCCTTTTAGACTAGGAATGACACTGTCCTCAAACGACCAGGATTCACCTGTATGCCGCTTGAGGACCTCACGGACAATGACATAGGGTAACGGAAGAAAACCAGGAATGCTGAGGCTCAGCTTTACATGCACCTGATCTCCCGCATGCAGCAGTTCTCCAAACTCCGAGCCTTGCGAAAGCTGCCGGGAGCCTTGCACACGGCGAACTCCACTCAGACCAACGATCCCTAAATAAACGATTAACAGCGTAACCATAGACAACAGCATGACCGACGTCTTGCCGCCCTGAAACAACAAATATAGCAGGCACACCACCCATATGACCACCAGAAGCCAGATGCGGCCTGACAGCCGGGGAAGCCTGCGCTTCCTTTTGACCATATTCATTCCCTAAGGACGCTCCATTCGTACGGGTACATGAACCTGCCGAAGGACAGCTTGGAGCACGGACTGGGCATTGGAACTGTCCAGACGCGCCTCGGGACGCAGCAACAAACGATGCGTTAGCACATAAGGTGCCAGCGCCTTGACATCATCAGGCAGCACATAGTCACGGTTGTCCAGAAAAGCGTATGCCTTCGCAGCCATTACAAAAGCAAGCGCCGCCCGGGGGCTAGCTCCCAGCAGCACGGATGGATGTTCTCTTGTCGCACGCACGATATCAAGTAAATAGGACGTCACTGCTTCGTCCATATAAATTCCTCTAATTTCCTGCTGGATGTCAGCAACCTGCTCCATATGAGCTACAGCCTCCAGACGGTCTGCTGGCTGGCCTGCCTGATGATGAAGCAGCATGTTTCGCTCCGTCTCCATGTCAGGATAACCCAAGCTGATTTTGAGCATAAAACGATCTAACTGTGCTTCCGGCAGCATATAAGTGCCTTCAAAATCAATCGGATTTTGTGTCGCACACAGCATAAAAGGATGAGGCAACATATGCGTGTCCCCATCCACCGTCACACTGCGTTCCTCCATAACCTCCAGCAGAGCCGACTGGGTTTTCGTCGTCGCTCGGTTAATTTCGTCCGCCAGCAAAATATTAGTCATCACAGGACCCGGACGGAAATAAAAACGCTCGTCCCGTGGATGAAATATGGATACCCCTGTAATATCACTCGGGAGAATATCAGGATTACATTGAACACGGCGGTAATCACCGCGCATGGATTTGGCAAGCGCCTTGATCATTTGCGTTTTCCCCGTACCCGGAACGTCCTCGATCAGAATGTGTCCACCCGCCAGCATAGCCGTAAGCAGTAATTTTATTTCAAAGGATTTACCTAATATACATGATTCCAGATTAGAACGGATTGCAGATACAATCTGCACAGATTCTTGACGTACGGGCATAGCTCTGTAAACCTCCTAGATAGCAACATGTTTCCTATTATTGTACATGAAGGCGGGCACAGAGTACACTTAACCCCCTGCCCGTATTATTCAAACTCCATCCTTCTTTCGATCTTTCATGTGCAGAACAATTAAAAACCCTTCGGTCATTAGATCCGAAGGGCACATGTATATAATCATTTATTTTTATGTCATTTCTAAGTACGCTGCTTCTATATGCTTCCTTTTGGACGAACAAACAAGCATGCCAGAAAAGAGAAAATAATCGCAGAGGAAATTCCTGCACTTGTCAGACTAAAGATCCCTGTAATGACACCCAACCATCCGTCCTTCTCCAATTCCGTTAATGCGCCGTGTACAAGTGAGTTACCAAAACTGGTAATTGGAATGGTCGCACCCGCCCCTGCAAATTTAATAAGCGGATCGTATATCCCAACAGCATCAGCAATTGCACCTGCAACTACCAACGTACTCATCGTATGTGCCGGCGTCATTTTGAACACATCCATCATCAACTGGCCTACGACACAAATGGCACCACCCACTAAAAAAGCCCATAGAAATATCATACCGTTCCTCCCGCTTCAAAAGCTACAGCATGTGCAACACAAGGAATGCTTTCACCCTGCTGTGTAGTCAAAGGAGATAATAACGCTCCGGTCGCCACGACCAGTACCTTTTGAAGCTCTCCTTTTTCGATCCGCTTCAACAAATGCCCGTAGGTTACAACAGCCGAGCAGCCACAACCACTGCCTCCTGCAATGACTTTCTTTTGCTTATTGATATCGTAAATCAGTAAACCGCAATCATTAAATTCCGTCTGATTCATATCGAACCCATCTTTTTTGAGCAGCTCCTTGGCAATCGGTAGCCCCACTGAGGCTAAATCGCCCGTTACAATGAGATCATAGTAACCAGGGTCACGGCCAGTATCTCGAAAATGAGACAACAGCGTATCCGCAGCCGCGGGAGCCATTGCTCCACCCATATTAAAGGGGTCTTTAATGCCCATATCCATTACACGTCCAATGGTAGCACAATCCACCACCGTCCCTGACTTGGCATGTCCTACAATTGCGGCGCCGGAACCGGTAACAGTATACTGAGCCGTAGGGGGCTTCTGTGATCCGTATTCATTAGGATAGCGGAATTGTTTTTCTACAGTACAGTTATGGCTGGTCGTACCCGCCATCACGTAGTCACCGGCCTCTGAGTCCACAATAAGTGCGGCTAAGGCTAAGCTTTCCATTGATGTTGAGCAGGCTCCAAAAACACCCAAATAGGGAATGGCCAGCTTGCTAGCCGAGAAGGAGCTACTGATAATCTGATTCATCAGATCACCACTAATAAAAAACTGTACTTCTTCTTTGTTCAAATTCGCATTAATTAGCGCCAGCTCTGTAGAATGCTCAATCAATCTACGTTCCGCTTTTTCCCACGTTTTCTCGTTGATTTCTATATTGTCATAAATATAATCAAAATCTGTGGATAACGGTCCCTCTCCTTCATCCGGGCCCACAACGGTGGCACTTCCAATGATGCGCGGTCTTGATTCAAACTTCCAGGTTTGTCCTCCCTGTCTTCTCATAAGTGATTGCCTCCCACACCAAGGATGGCATATATAACGCCTACGATAAATGCGGCCACCACCCCGAATACGATAACTGAGCCTGCCAGCTTGAACATATTCGCGCCCACTCCGAGCACCAGTCCCTCAGAACGATATTCCAATGCAGCCGAACACATGGAGTTAGCAAAGCCTGTAATTGGCACAGCGGTTCCCGCGCCCGCCCATTGGGCAACCTTATCGTAAACCCCGATACAGGTTAATATGACCGCCAGCAAGATCATCATGGATGAGGTTGGCGGGGCGGCCTCCTTGGCTGATATGTGCATTCCTGCCATAAAAGCCTCTTGAATCGCCTGTCCAATCACACATATCCCGCCTCCAACCAGAAAAGCGCGCACACAATTGGCAAATACTTTCCTCGAGGGTTCATGCTTTTGTGAAATATTCTGATAGTCCTTCTCATTTATGGACAGCGGCGACGTATTGGTACGAAAACCGCGCTGCCCTGATTTAGCTGGCATCATTCACCACCCCTTGTCTGTAAGTTTTCGCGCTTGGCGGTTCGAATTGCTTGGGTCTTTTTCATTATGAGCTTTTTGGAGAAATGTTATGTCAGGAAAATGATATCGTGGACATTCGATACAAATCCATTCATACTGAATACATGACGACCACTGGTTAATTAATAAGGAGTGAGGTATACATCATGGAATCAAAAACATTGGAATTGTTTAAAACCTTAACGGAGTTTCCTTCCATTCCTGGACATGAGCGTGAGTTGCGGGCATGGGTTAAGGAACGGATATCCGGTTATACCGATGAAATCGTGCAAGATCGATTGGGGAGTCTTTTTGGGGTGCTTCGCGGCCAAGAGAGTGGACCACGAGTAATGGTGGCAGGCCATCTGGATGAAGTCGGTTTTATCGTGAATGGTATTACGGAAAATGGAATGATTCGTTTTCAGCCGGTTGGAGGCTGGTGGAGCCAAGCCATTATGTCACAACGTCTTCAAGTATTAACTCCAAAAGGCCCAGTTATCGGTGTAGTTGGCTCTGTCTCGCCTCATTTGCTGGATGAATCGCAACGCAGCAAACCTATGGACATCAAGCATATGTATCTGGATATCGGCGTAGACAGCAGACAAGAAGCGCAAGATCTGGGGATCGTACCAGGAACGGCCATTGCGCCGATCTGTGATTTCACTCCACTGGCAAATCCTAAAAAAATCATGGCTAAAGCGTGGGATAACCGCTACGGTGTAGGCTTGGCTATTGAACTACTTGAAGCATTACATAAAGAAAAAGACAAGCTTCCCAATACATTGTATGCAGGGGCCACTGTTCAAGAAGAAGTGGGACTGCGTGGTGCCCGCACAGCGGCCAATCTGATTCAGCCGGATATATTCTTTGCACTGGATTGCAGTGCAGCCAACGATATGGGCGGCGACCCGAATGCTTACGGGCACCTCGGTAAAGGCGCACTGCTGCGGGTATTTGATCCGGGTATGATTACACATCGCGGAATTGTGGAATACGTGCAAGACATGGCGGAAACTCACAAAATCAAGTATCAATATTTCATCTCCACAGGGGGAACCGATGCAGGCCAAGTACACTTGAGCGGAATTGGCGTGCCATCCACCGTCATAGGCATCTGTGGACGATACATCCATACTTCCTCGTCCATTATTCACACTGATGATTATGATGCAGCCAAAGAGCTGATCATCAAGCTGGTTCAAAATCTGGATCGTACAACGCTGAATACCATTATTGAACGAGCCTAAGGTGTAACAGAGAATCGCAATCTATAAAAAAACAGTCAAGACACGTACAACGTGCATTGACTGTTTTTTTAATTTAATAGAAACAAAAGATAGAACATATCAAATCAAATGCTTATAACGAAGCAAAGCAATCACTACAAGTACAGTAGTTAAAGCAACGCAGACGTTTTCTACCTTAGCTCCCTTCCGGGTTCCAGTACTCATCAATTTAAATCGCAGCTTCCATTTAAACGGCGGCAAAGGTTTAATTCCATTATTCGTCAAGGAATCTGCCAGTAAATGCAGCAAGTACGCCATACCTCCAGCCAGCCATATGCTGTCACCGTGCAAACGTGTCGTACCATAAAGCAGCGCAGTCCATGCGACGGTTCCGTATACCGTATGTGTCAACCCCCGATGTGGGACTAGCGTACAAATGATCAGCAGACACCCGGCGATATAATTCCAAGGTGCATATGATTCTCCATACCAGGCTAGGCCGATACCAATTAAAAAGATAATAACCTTGCGCATGGATCGTGAAGGCATAAAAGAAGCACTGATCATCAGCAAAGCCAACACAAGATTCCATGGAAGTGGAGCCAAACGGGTAAAAAATACCCAACCAGCAGCCCCAATCATTAGAAGCTGTACGAGCCTAAGCATTTTGGTTGGTAGCGCTCGGCTCACGAGCATGGAGTTAGGCTCGTCAATATCCGGCAACAGTGAACCGACCACAGCAGCTGCCACGGCAGCCGGGGTCACTTCGTATCCACTTAGAGCTAATACCGACAGGGAGACCCCGGTTCCAATAATCAAATGGGCTCTTCCCATCATGGTGCAAAACATCCTTTCGTTGCAGCATACAACAGAGTTCAACATCACTCCATTTGAATGAGCATGATTCGATTGTATACGACAAACAAAAGGAGAACAATAGTTCGCTTATTCTATTTAAAAGACTTCATTCAAAAGTCCTAGTTTCGTCCTCATTACTTAATCCTCCCCTTATTCTTTATCTGTACAACCATTTCTAAAAAAACACGCCATATGGCCTATGAGTATGTTGACAAACATCTTCAATATTTTCTTTTTGCCTCAAAGTCCTATTGTACAATTTGAAATATTAGGTAATATAGTGTTTATATTTACTATATGAATCTATTAAATGAATAAGGAGGAAATGATTATGCAAAAAAAATCGACGTTCCGAAAGTTCAAAACCATCGGTCTGACATCGTTGCTAAGTCTTGTATTATTCGCCCTTCCCGCTTCAGCTGCTTGGAATGATACATACACGGGGTACGCCACATATACGGGATCAGGTTACTCTGGAGGGGCATTACTGCTTGATCCCATCCCTTCGGATGCCAAAATTACAGCGCTTAACCGCACACAACTGAATTATAACGGAATCAAAGCTGCATTAGCTGGAGCCTATTTGGAAGTTCAAGGTCCCAAAGGGAAAACAACCGTATATGTAACTGATCTTTACCCTGAAGGTCCAAGTGGCGCGCTCGATCTGTCCCCAAACGCGTTCAACCTGATTGGAAATCAAATAGACGGAAAAATCAATATTTCATGGAAAGTTGTCAAAGCTCCGGTTAACGGCAATGTCTCCTACCGCATTAAAGAAGGCAGCAGCCAATGGTGGGCAGCCATTCAAGTACGCAATCATAAATATCCAGTCTTGAAGATGGAAGTCCAACAAAACGGACAATGGCTCAATCTCGAAAAACAGGATTACAACCACTTTCTAGGTACTAACTTAGGAAAACAACCTCTGAAAATACGGATTACGGACATCCGCGGTGTCGTGCTGAACGATACAATCCCAGCTCTAGCGGAAAATGGTACAGGCGGAGCCTATATCGTTAAAGGTAACGTTCAATTTCCTGACTAATTGTAGTACCGTCATCTTTCTTCTTTTATTTGAATAGACAAACCCGGCCGGGAACCGACGCAATCCAATGCGTATAAGTGTTCCTGGCCTTTTTACTAAAAAATTATTATTTTTCACAAAGAATCGGTTTGTTCACTGTCCTGTTCACAAGATCACACGTATAATGAATACATAAATAGGGTGTACTTTACAGCTACGTGCACACAGACAGGAGGCCTGTTCATATGAGCAATTTCAAAAAGCATCACAAGCTTCACAGCAAATTGCTGGTCAGCATTACGTTATGTATTACGCTAACGTTGCTGGTATCCACCACTGTGTATTATTTTTACTATATTCGCGTGGAGAAGGAGCAGGCATTCGAGGCCAATCACAACAGCTTGACGTTGAGAAGCAGAGAGGTTATTAACATGACATCTATTGCTCAATCGTTGGCATTCCAAATGTATCGCAGCAGTACCCTGTCCAAGTTGTTGTATTATCCAAAACCTAATGTATATGATGTAACCGCTGCCATGACCGAATTGAACAATTATCTTAATTCCATGCCGTATATCGAATCCATCTACGTGTTTAACCCTAAAAGCGGCACCTTCTACATTGCGTCCTCACAAGGTCAAAACGGGTTATTCAGCAAACATGAACTAGCTGATACAGATATCATTCGCGTGCTGGATCATTATCAGGACTATAAACCCTTTACGCCTATTCCACGCACGTATCCGCTGCTGTCTGCCTCAGACTCCAGAGCTGAAGTAGAGCAAGCAAGCCCAGATATCGCAGCCTATACGTATTTATGTTATGACGCAATTAACTCGAACGAAGCAATAAATTCGGCTGTGATTGTGAATGTGTCGGCGGCATGGATGAACAAGGAAATGGCGGCGAATCCAATCTCAGGCGGGACCGCTTATATTTTAGACGATCAAGGTAGACTGTTGTCTGGTACAACACTGACAGACGAAACTTTGAACGAAAAAGAACAGCTATGGCTGCACACGAGAGTCAAAAAACAAGAAACAGGCTATTTTGTAGAAGACTTTCATGGTAAAAGATCCCTCATTTCCTACACCTCTCCAGATGGACTAGGTTGGCAGTATATTAGTGTCACACCATATGAAAGCGTTATCAAGATGGCAAGTGTTATTCGTAATGCGATGTTACTGATAGCCGCCATCATTGCATTGGCAGGATTCGTGGCTTCGTGGCTGCTGTCCAAAATGCTGTATACGCCTATTGGCCAAATTGTTGTGCATATGAATTCACTGGAATCAGAGAAACGAAACAGTATGTACACGATCCGGCAAAACATTTTAAGAAATGTGATCCGGGGAATCCGAAATCTTCCTACCGGTGAAGAACCGGAACGATTGCGCGAGCTTGGGATTACGTTCCAGTTTGACAAAGACTACCGCCTTGTGCTGCTGCGCATAGATGAATATACCCGATGGCAAAGCGAACGTGGACCTGATCTGCTACCCTATAAGTTTGCAATCATGAACATTGCTTCTGAAATATGCGGACAGACGTACCAGGTGGAGACCGTTGATATGGATGAGGACAGTGTACTGCTGATGCTTAACATTCTCGATCCCGCAGAACATACAGACACTGTACTGCTAGAAACTTTATTACGCCAAATACGTGAAGCTTGCTTTGAATATTTGAAGCTGAGCGTTTCACTGACTTACAGTGCCATCACAAGTCAACCAGAACGGCTGCATCTGCTGTATCGCCAAGTACAAGACGCATCTATGCACCGATTTTTTCAGGGGCACAGATGCATTATTAATGCTCAAAACACTACAGACGAGGATATCCAAAATACTTACGTATATCCAGCCGATAAAGAGAAAAAAATGTTAGATATGCTACTGTCTGGTCATACAAAGGATGCACACAGTATGTTCAAAGAATTATTGATGCATATGGAAAAATATCCTTTTTCCTCTGTTCAAGTGGCGATATCCCGGCTCATCATGAGTGTAAATAATGCTGTTCGGCATATCAGTGAGCTCAATGGATTTGCTATAGAATCTAAATCTGAATTACCATCCGCTGATCGGTTAGAGACCGCTGAGAATCTTATTGATCATTATCAATTGGTCTTTGATCATATTCGCTCCAGTCTATCGGAAAAACGAAACACGAAGCAGGAACGACTGGTACGGCAAATTAATGAACGAATGGAGCAAGCCTATACGGATCCCAATTTTTGTCTCAATCAGATTGCGGAAGAACTGGATATGTCGCCGATCTATGTCAGTAGGCTATATAAGCAACAGACCATGTCAACTATCGTGGACGTCATCCAACAACTTCGTATTCGCAAGGCCTGTGAGCTGCTGGAACAGACCGACTGGTCCGTAGCTGACGTAGCAGAACAAACCGGATTTGCGAGTAGCTCTTATTTCCATCGTATGTTCAAACGTAGCTTGGGCGTAACACCGACAGATTTTCGCCGTTCTAAAGCAAATGCGCAATAAGTAAACTGCTCTACACGCCTGCTCCGAGAACGGAACATTGCTCCCAAAAAATAGACTGACATTAAAAAAGCAAGCCTCCAACTTTCTGGAGACTTGCTTTTTTCTTTATCACAATTCTTTATGTTTTATTTAATCCCCTTCTCCTTTACATAGGCTTCCCATTGTTTTGTATATTCGGTTTGAATTTTCTCCAAACCAGCTTGGTTTGCCTTTTGCAAGAAGGTCTGCAAGCCTTGATCTACATTGTCGATCAGTCCAGCTTGGAGCGGATACAGATATTGCTTCTCAACCTGTTCTAGAGCTGCTTTTTCTGCTTGATATGTCGTGTAGTCCTCTGCAAAGCCGGTAAACAGGTCAGGCTTCTGGATTTTATCCAGCTCGGCAAAAATTTTCTTCACACGGTCAAAACCAGAATCAAACAGCATGTATTCCGGGTTACGCCAAGCCCAACTATTCATACCTTCGCGTGAAAATCCATTAGTACTGCCGCTACCTATCATTTGGTAGTAACCATCTTTGACTTCGTAGTTTTTGCCTTCAATACCATATTGCGTGAGCAGGTTATAGCGTTTGTCCGTCACCAGCTTTTCATAAAAGGCCAATGCGCGCGCTGGATTCGGGCTGCTTTTTGGAATCGCAAAGCCGTTATGAATCGGATGCACTGGAGTTGCATAACCTGTCGTCAAAGGGAATGGGTAGTACTCGAGCTTCCAGTCCGGGTGAGATGCTTTGAGCTTAATGACCATATCATTAAACCGGGTTGGATTGTCACCGAAAATACTCGCTGCTTTACCAGAAGTCACTTGATCCTGAAGCGTATCTTTTACGTTTAATACGTTTTTGGGAATGAATCCTTTATCGGCCCAGCGTTTGTAAGTGTTCAGCTCTTCCTTTTGTTCATCCGAGCCCCAAAATTTATATACCTCTGTTGGTTTTTCGTATTTAATACCGATACCGTAAGGCAGTGTGCCCACGCTCTTCGTTACTAATTCGGTATATCGATCATGCAGATTTCCCTTAATATCGCTGTTCAGAGATACGGTTTTCATATTTGGCTCATGCTGACGTATCCCATCCATATAAGCCTCATAACTTTTCATATCTGTCGGTTTAGGCAAATTGTACTTCTCACGTAAATCCTCACGCCATACAAAACCGTTTGTGACATATTCTTTATACGTGCCAGGCACGGTATAAATTTTGCCTCCGATTTTAACTCCATCCCACATGTCCTGAGGCACAAATTTTTGCAAGGCAGGTGCAGCCTTAGGCAGCAGATCGTCTAGCGGCAGGAATGCGCCCTTTTTGGCATAGGCCTGATACTGCGTCCAATCTGCAGTGAAGATCAGGTCGATAGGCTGACCCGAAGACAATAACAGCTTATATTTTTGATCCCAGTCTGTCCACGTCGTATAGTTAAATTTGACGGTGGCATTCAGATCTTTTTCCGCCAACTTATTGATCTCTGTCTCAATGGTAGGCAGGTCCTTAGGAGCATCCCCCAGCATATAAAATTGCAGCTGTACTTTCTGGGATTTATCATCCTCTCCATTTGCTTTTTGAGCGCTGTTTCCACTACCTCCTCCACATCCGGCTAATAGCGCCGTGATGACCATTACTGCAATCAGGATGGACATGCGTTGTTTTCTTTTCTTTGTGAATGTCATGTGAATCCTCCCTTTGAAATGGTAGTCTGATTAAATAAAACGCTTACAAAGAGTGCTATTTAGATGGCACAACGTCAGCACGTCATGCCATCACAGTCCTTGAGTGCCACTTTAGCCTTTTACCGCACCAATGGTCAATCCCTTAACAAAATAGCGCTGTACGAACGGGTACAGCAGCAAAATAGGTCCGGTAACCACGATAGCCATTGCCATTTTGGTCGACTCTGTCGGCATATCGTTGGAAAGGGTTACGCCAGTACCTGCACCCATTTGAGCGATAAATTGCATGGAGTTAATTACATTATACAGATAATATTGCAACTGGTATTTATGCGGATCGTTAATAAAGAGTGAGGATGAGAACCAGTCATTCCAGTAAGCCAAGGCCAGAAACAGTCCCACAGTGGCAATACCCGGTGTAGATAAAGGCAACACAATTCGATAGTAAATTTTAAAATCACCCGCACCGTCAATTTTAGCGGACTCGAACAGCTCTTCCGGCATGGAGGAACGAATGAAGTTTTTCATTAAAATGATCAGAAACGGAGTCATCAATCCCGGGAAAATAAGCACTGTATACGTATCAAGCAATCCTAAATACTTCGTCAGCATAATGTACCAAGGTACCAAACCGCCTCCGAACAGCGTCGTAAAGTAAATATAGAATGAAAACGCATTACGGTATTTAAAATCTTTGCGTGCCAGCACATATCCTGCCATCGTCATCAGGAACAGGCCCAACGTCGTACCTACAACCGTGGTAAAAATCGTCACCCCGTATGCCCTTAACACCTCTTCAGGAAAGGTGAACACCGTCCGGTAACCTTCCAGTGAGAATTGCTGTGGTATAAAGTGATATCCATCCCTGATAATCGATTCATTACTGGTCAGTGAAGCCGAAATAATAAGTAGAAACGGGAGTAAACAAGCAATGGAAGCAATAATGATAATCACATAAGAGATAATTTTAAAAATTCGAGTGTATACATCCTCTTTGATCGCCATCCGTTTGGGTCCTCCTTTCTAGAATAAGGCATACTCGTCGTTCAACTTGCGGATGATATAGTTCACGGTCATGATCAGTACAAAGCCGAATAATGATTGGTATACGCCTGCCGCCGAAGCCATCCCCACATCAAAAGTCACTTTCAGCGAACGGTACACATAAGTGTCCAAAATATCCGTCGTATTGTACAGCACCCCATTGTTGCCGATTAACTGATAAAAAAGATCAAATTGTCCTTTCATAATACTACCAAGCGCAAACAACAGCAGCACAACGAATGTCGATTTAAGCATAGGAACGGTAATGTACCAGATTCGTTGAAAAATGTTGGCCCCATCCATTTTAGCTGCCTCATAATATTCGTCACTGATACCTGTAATCGCTGCCAGATAGATCACCATACTGTAGCCGAGATTTTTCCATAAATAGAACAGGATAATCAGGAAAATCCATACCCATGGTTTGTTGTATACATCCACGCGTTCACCACCAAATTGCAGCAGCAGCGTATTCAGGAAACCATTATCATAATTAAATATGTTATACACGATAACACTTAGAATAACGAAAGAAACAAAATAAGGCAGGAACATCACGGATTGAGCGATCTTTTTAAAGTAGCGGCCTCTCAGCTCATTCAGCAAAATAGCGAGAACAATCGCTAGCACGTTACCGAGTAAAATAAACGCTGCATTGTATCCGACCGTATTCAATGTCAGTTTTGTCAGTGTGCCGGATTGCCATAGAAAGCGAAAATTTTGGAGTCCGACGAACTTGGCATCAAACAGGCTGGTATTAAAGTCGAACTGGGTAAATGCATAATAAATACCCACCATAGGAATGTAGGAATTAATGAAGAAAAAAATTAAAGTGGGCAACAACATCAAAAATAATACCCGATTGCGGAACAGTTCATAGAAGAACCCGTGTTTCCTACCCGTTCCCAGCCTCTTACCGTTCAGGCGGGAATCCGTTGTAAGCATTGCAGAATTTTTGGGCATAGGCTGATTCAATGTGAGTCACTCCCCCTCTGTATACGTTACCGACAGCAAAGTTTGTAGCACCGCCGCCGTATAACTATATTTTATGTAAGCGCATTCAAAATGAAAAGTGAAGCCTCTCATGCTTCATGAACAAAGGAGTGTCCTGAGGAGTGAACAATTCGGATATTTGTGAAGTTTTGTGTAATATGAGGCGTCTAATCGACGCCTTAAGCCTATTCATAAAGCATATTTGAACGATCTACTCTACTCCTTTTGCCCACCCTGGAATGTGGTTTCATCCTGTTTTACCCAAAATCCGATTTTCTTTGCCTGCTCCAGCAGCTCAGCGGCATTATCCTGCGGCTTATATCCGATTAGTTCTTCCAAGTAGCCAATGTCATAATAATTATCCGTATTGGCTGACGTACCGTACAAATTAAGATAGCTCATCTCCGGACGAGCTTCGATACAGCAGACAGTCAGACGGATCATATCGCGCTCGGAGATCCAAATATGAGCGGCGCGCTCCGAATGGGGCCGATCATCTCCAGGAAAATTTCCGATACGGATATTCATTGAAGATATTTTGCCCTGATCGGCATACAGCCGTCCTAACAGTTCAATGTAGCACTTACTCAATCCATAAAAACTGTCGGGTCGGTAGGGATCTTCTACATCTATACTTTCGCCTACTTTATAAAACCCTGTGGCATGATTGGAACTGGCAAAAACAATGCGTTTTACCCCATTTTTCACCGCAGCTTCATACAGCTTGTAGGCTCCACTAACATTGCCAGACAGCACTTTGCCGAGGAAATCCCCTTCATCCTTGATCCATGCAAAATGCAGTACCGTATCCACTCCGCGTGTAAGCTCAGCCAGTCGTGCAGCATCATGTATATCCATTTCCACAATCCCTGCCTCTTCATCCCTCTTCACATCAGCAGCGATTATTTCATATTTACCTTCCGCTTTTAGCCCTTCATACAATACTTTCCCAATTGTACCTGCTGCACCTGTAATCAACAATTTTCGTGCCATCGTCCGCATCTCCCTTCTTTGCTTGGTTGTATGCTGTCATCCATATCATAATCTTAACCAACTCCCCAGGGAGGAAACCCCTTAAACTCTCGAATTAGGCAGGTCAAAGCCCACGTAGCTGTGTCTCCTGTCGGCATATAAAAAGGGACCCTGCTACTGTGCAAGAGTCCCTTGTTGTTACTATAGTTTCAAGTTCTATCTTTCAATCTCTTGGTTTCAACTACTACGCTCAAGCTTGTCGTACTACTCTCGCTCTGCGATTAACCAAATAAATGCTAAGCCCGATTAAGATTAACCCGATAAGCAGGAAAGCCGTAATCGCTTCGCCCAGCACCAACGAGCTGACAAACACCGAGATCACAGGCACCAAAAACGTATAAGACGCAACCTTACTCGCATCCCCTGAATTAACAAGTGTGAAATACAGCAACCAGGAAAGTGAAATTCCCAACACCGTGCCGAATATCAGCCCTGACACATACGGGACATTCCATACGATATCCGACCAGTTTTCCGTCACCGTTCCAGCTCCCGTCAGCACGATGCCTCCCAGTGTACATTGGAATGCAACCAGCCACAGCGAATCCACACGCTGGTTTACCTTTTTCACATATACCGTTCCCAATGCCCAGCTCACGGCTGTAATAATGGCGATGATTACACCTGCCACAGCCACATGCCCTGAAAATCCGCCCACACTGACAGCTGCAACGCCCAAAAATCCGATGATCAATCCAATCACCTTGAGTCTGGACATCGCTTCCCCTAGCCACATCCATGCAAAAATACCGACCAACACAGGCTGGAGATATACCAGCACAGAAAACAAGCCGGAGGGGACGTACATCAGTCCCACTGTTTGCAGGCCATAAAACAGTACCACGTTAAAAATACCTGAAATAGCATACACCCGCCAATTTTCTTTCCAACGAATGCGATTCCATCTCGGTACTAAAATCACTCCCAACAGCAGACCGCCCAGCAGTGTACGTAGCCCTGCAAACAACAGTGGAGGTGTGAATTCCAATGCGACTTTATAAATGGGCCAAGAAATGCCCCATAATACAACCAGCAGCGCGATCATCATTATCCGCTTGGCTGTCGTTAACTCTCCCATGACGCTCTCGCTCCTCTATGAAAAAAATCACTAGACTTTATATACTACGCCTACAGAACGACTTTATCAAACAAAAAATATGTATTGGAAAGCTCCACCTTTCATGCCCGCTTGTTCATCGAGGTATGTCTTCGGACAGAGGAATCCAGTCATTTTCCTATGTTACAATATACCAAAAAGATAGATAAAGCTTATAAGGATAGGAGGTTGTCTGCACTTGATTTATATCATCAAATTTTTGTACAGCTTTGTGCTCCCTCCCGGTTTGTTCATCCTGGTGATGGCAGGGCTCGTGATCTGGCTATGGAAAAGGGCACGTATACCTGCGGTCGTATTGCTTCTTGTCACATTGCTGCTGTATGTTTCCTCGACCAATTTGGCTGGAGATTTGTTAATCAGTAGCCTGGAAAAACAGTACTCACAACCCCGTACCGTTCAAGGCGATGTCATTGTCGTACTTGGGGGCGGAGCCACACAGGGAACCCCCGACATCAATGGACAAGGCAATCTGCTAGGATCTGCGGCTAATCGACTGCTCACTGCGGCCCGACTGCACGAAGCAACAGGCTTACCTATTCTTTTCTCCGGCGGGCAAGTGTTTGGAGACAGTGGTAATGAAGCAAATATTGCGCAGAGGCAGCTACTAGGACTCGGTATTCCGGCAAAGGACATCCTGATCGAAAACCGTTCTTTGAACACACAGCAAAATGCCGTATATACATCGCAAATTTTGGGAAAACATCAACTCACTAGACCTGTTCTGGTGACCTCCGCTTTCCATATGCCACGTGCTGCACTGGAATTTCAGCGTGCAGGCGTGCAGGTCATAGCTTATCCTACCGACTATCTGGCAAGTGAAAAGCTGTCACTGTATGCTGGCAAGCTCTCGCCGTCTGCTGGGGCCATGTCTACAACCGGAACAGCCCTCAAGGAATACCTAGGAATTCTTGCATTAAAGCTTAAATAATGTGATGTCTATTCGTATAGCGGCACATAGCACAAACAAGCGTCTTGCGCTCGCAGGTATAAGCCTGTAAGCTAGCAAGGCGCTTGATCTACTCTTATATATTTTAATCCAAGAAAATATCCGATATTTGTTCTTCCGATATGACCTTAAAGCCTTCCTTTTTTAACAAAGCCGAGGTTACCCCGTTACCTGCTATTTTACGATTTTCGAATGACCCATTATATATTGCTGCTGATCCGCAGGAAGGGCTATTTTCTTTTAAAACAACAAATGTTGCGTTAACCTCTCTGGCTATATTCAGGGCTTCGTACGCACCTCTAATGTACATATCGCTGACATCGTTGCCTGAAAACTCGAACACCTTGGCTGTGCCGTTCAGCACATCCTCCCCTGTCCCTCCAACAATCTCAGCAGGCTCTCTCGGAGTCACAAAGCCCCCCAAAAGCTCAGGACAGATTGTCATAGCCTTCTTTTCCTCTACCAACTTCTGAATATGTACATCCAGGCTATCCGTCCCGTTATATCGTACCTTCATGCCCGCCAAACACGAACTTACCAGAATCATTAGTTCCACCTCATATCCATTGCATTCACTATTAAGTAGTTAAAGTATAAACAAATTTTCTCGTAGAGTCATCGTGCGAAAATTTAGACTCGCCACTACGTCCGCGTTCCGTAAGGTTATTCGTCCAGCTGATGTCATAATCATGATCCTGCGCTCTACCCATACCCTTTTGAATTCTGTTCGAAATACAAGTAATGAAAAAAGGCCCTGATTAGGGCCTCAAGCGGCTTCATATATCTCCTTATCCATTACCCCTTCTGTTTGTAAAACTCATGGTACAACTTCATCAGCGCGCGCTTTTCAATTCGTGACTTCCTTTTCAGTCCCTATAGGATCGTGGAGAGATACGTCTTTGCGTGTTTTTTTCAGAGATCGCAAATGCATCAGGATTTCATTTTCTATACAACGGGCTGCAAATGTTGCCAGCTTGGTGCCTTTCCCGGTCCGAAAGCTTTCAATGTACTCATCCAAAATAACCTGATAAAAACAAGCCGGAGGCGCATGTTGGGCAGCACTACGGCTTATTTTTATTGTTGAGGTTCACCCTGCTCGTAAGTAAGATAAATTCACTCTTGCTATAAGTCGTAATTTAAGATATATTATTAATTAAATAATCAATCATTTAATTAATGAAAGTTTAGTTTAAAGAGAGGGGAATACATTTGGCAAGACCCATCAATGAAGAAAAAAGACTGGAGCGGCGTAAACGTATCCTAGAAGAAGCTGTTGTCCTGTTCGCAGAAAGTGGATATTCTAATACCACAACGGCAATCATTGCGCAGAGTGTGGGAGTGACTCCTGGAACCATTTTTCAATATTTCCCTAGCAAAGAAGCTTTATACTACGCCGCTGTTCTTGAGCCGCTTGCTGATATTCAGGCGAAATCGCTTGCTTGTCTACAACAAGAGGAGACGCCGGGCGTATTGATTAAGAACATGGTGGCAGAACAATTCAACCATATCTACTTCTATATAAATGAATTGCGGCTTGTTCAATCTGTCTTAGGACAACGAATAAGATTCCCTGAACTTACACAGAAGGTCCTTGAAAGTATAAAGGTAATGACAGATGCGATCGAATGCGTCTATGCCAAGGGACAGTTAATGGGAGAATTCAACAAAAGCTTTTCTCCAGCAATGATCTCTCGTGCCTATATCTCTTTCTTAAATGGAGTGGGCTTAACTCTTGCAGAAAGTATTATTCATCATCCCGAGTGGGAAAATCTGAAGGGGCATGCCTTTTATTTGTTCGCACCCATACAACCTAAAGAAAAACTGGAGGAGTCTGAATGAGTCAGGCATCATTACAACCCGATCTAACATTTAACGTTCGTGTAAAAAAACGAAAGAAAATTTTATGGAGCCTAGGGATCGTGCTTTTGCTTGTGATGGCTCTTGTATTTTTTATATCTTATAAAGTAGTAGACACCTTGTTGCACCATCCTAGAGACACTAATGTCAGCTACGAATTGAATATGGATAAAACTCCCTACGAAGAGGTCGAGTTCAAGAGTTTGAAAAATGATAATACGATTAGAGGTTCCTTCTTTCCTGCAAGTGGTCTTCCTGGTAAATCAAGTAATAAGACGATTATTGTCGTCCATGGATATACGAGCAATCGTTTAGTCAAAGGGCGGACCCAAAAGTTAGTAGAGCATTTCGTTCCGAAAGGCTACAATGTATTGGCATTTGACCTCAGCTCACAAGGTAAATCCGATGGTGATTTGATTACACTGGGCCTCAATGAAAAATACGATTTGCTAGGAGCTGTAAGCTATTTAAAATCGAGAGACCATACGGGTGATAACATTGGAGTTATTGGCTTTTCAATGGGTGCTGCTACTTCTTTGCTAGCCGCTAGTGAAAGTGATGACATCAAAGCCGTAATTGCAGATAGTCCTTTTCGTAATGCTGGTCTATTTCTGAGAGAGGGTTTGCCCTTCTTTTCAGGTTTACCTGCGTTTCCATTCAGTTATACATCGACATGGATGGCAAATTGGGCCTTTAAGGTTGATCTTGATTCCATATCTCCTATGGATGCGGTAAAAAAGATGCAAGACAAGCCAGTTATGCTTATTCATGGTACTGGAGATCAGCAAATTAGTTATAAAAATACAGAAATTATTTACGAGTCCTTAAAAGATAACCCAAAAGCAGAAGTATGGTACCCGCAAAATACGGAGCACATCGATGCCATCAACCATTACCCCACTGAATATTTCAAAAGAGTAGATCGCTTTTTGGATGAGTATGTAGGAAAATAAATTCAATCCAATAGAGCCAACTAGCGAAGGAGCTTGTCCTGATGAAGTGAAAATACCCAATAATATCAAGCATTTTTATCCTGTAGTGTAGAAAAACACTACAGGCTTTTATTTGCGTTTTAAATGAAAATACATAGCAAAATAGTTATTATTTAAGCGAAAAAAACAGTGTACGAGTACTGAGCATGTTGATAAAAACAAAAAGACAAGCGTATGCTGTTCACTGGTCAGGAGAAGATCCTTTTTAGAGATCATTTGAACAAAGACCCGGAATCGAATTAATGAACTAGAAAACAACGCGTTCTCTACATGAGCAACAAAGAATAGTTCATCTGATATTCCCCATCTTGACAGTATTAAAGATATTCGGGAATTAAAGCTTATTGAACGAGTAACCACACTTATAGAAAAATTGCCTAGCGCTTTTCAGCGTAAAGGAGCAGTTGTTTTTATAGGATAGCCTTATATAAGAATATTGGATGGGCAGAGGGGGATGCAATTTAAACACGCCTCTGAAAAGAAGCAAGTAATTGAACTATGAAAAAGACCTAAAAAGGCCCTGTTAAGGGCCTCAAGCGGCTTCATATATCTCCTTATCCATTACCCCTTCTGCTTGTAAAATTCATGGTACAGCTTCATTAATGCACGCTTTTCAATGCGGGACACATACGAACGCGAAATCCCCAGCTCTCTGGCAATTTCCCGCTGTGTTCGTTCCTCTCCTCCGGCTTCCAGACCGAAACGGCCAATCACCACTTCTTTTTCACGCTCATCTAAAATATCCAGGTTGCGATAGATTTTACTCTTCTCGATTTTAAGTTGTACTTTATCTACAATATCGTCCGCCTCGGTGCCGAGGATATCAATCAAAGTAATCTCGTTGCCTTCCTTATCAGTCCCTATAGGATCGTGGAGTGATACGTCTTTGCGTGTTTTTTTCAGAGATCGCAAATGCATCAGGATTTCATTTTCTATACAACGGGCTGCAAAAGTTGCCAGCTTGGTGCCTTTCCCGGTCTGAAAGCTTTCGATGGCCTTGATCAGTCCGATGGTGCCGATGGATATAAGATCCTCCAAATCTTCGCCGGTGTTATCGAATTTTTTCACAATATGGGCCACCAGCCGTAGGTTATGCTCAATGAGTGTGTTACGGGAGTGTGCATTGCCTTCGGCAAACAGCTTTAGGTGTCGAGCTTCCTCTTTCTCAGTCAATGGCTGCGGAAAGGCGTTGTTTTTCACGTAGGAAACGAGTAGCGTCAATTCCTTGATGAACAGAGCGATAGCGCTAAATAGTCCGGGCACGGATGACACCTCCTGAGGTAGTTGCGAACTTACCGGCCTTTGTTACTTACCGGGCTTGCGGTCTGTTTATTGTATGTAGGCAGGTGCCCATCCGTGCCTGTACTCCGAAAACTGCTCCGTAACAATTTGCCGGATATCTTTCTGGAGCAACCTCCAATACTTAATTCGAAGCGTAGAGATCTCTTCGACACAAATCAACGCACTCCATATAGCCAGAGGAAGACCCGGGATAGCTTTACATTATTCATCACTTGGTTTCCCCATTTTCTTTCAGTAGAGTATTAACTTCTTTCTAAATATGACAATGGAAGTGGCGAATAGACCATTGTATCTCCATCTTCATCTCGTTTTAAAATAATAGCAAACTCAGCACCATTACTTTCATCGCCTCTTGGCAACGGAAATATCATAGCCGGACAACGCGACTCATAATTATGAGGAAATTCTTTTCGAAAGTTCTCTAAAGCATAATTCAGAATCGCATCTATTTTGTCGGTAAGCACATTAAATCCACCTATTACAAAATCATTATATTCTTGGGAAGTGGTGTACTTCTCAAATAATTTTCTTTTATATTCCTCAACAGTACTAAAACAAACTTCCCAATCCAAAGGGAAAATGCCATCTCCCAAATAATAAGTGTATAACTAGTATGCATTCCATGTTCAAGGAATATATTCATAGAGAGTTTCATATAAATGATATGAATCAACCTTTTCGACACATTCAAAAATTAAACTTAAGGAGGAATTTCAACATGGCAAAATTCAGTCAAAATCCAGACGACTATACTTTTTCCGTGGATCCTGTTGTTATAGCAGAGGAAAATGTTTCAACGAATGGAGATTCTAAAAATACTTTTCCAAAAAATGTTTTAATCGATAATAATCTATATTGGGAAAGTAGTTTAAGCGGTAAAGGTGGAGAAATCATCTTCAAATTAGATACAGGTAAGACGATCAATGATATTCTTTTAGCTCAGCCATCTTCTCGAGCTTTTATTCTTTCATTTTCTTTTCACGGCTCTAATGACGGAGAAAATTGGTTTAGGTTAGGTGAAGTCGAAGCTTTGCCAACCATTGCAAAAACAACCTATCAATTTAGTAATGAGATTCCTTTTTCATATTATAAAATAATTGTACTTTCATCCGGGATGAGTAGTACAACCTCCTATTATGGTATACGATATATTCAGCTAAAAACCGCACTCATTAATGGCGTTCCTGCCTACAGAGCATCCAATTTAAACCCTGCTATTGCGGAATAAGTTAAGTTAGTACACAAAAAAAGGGGCTGGCCAACGCCGCCCCTTGATTCGTTCTATTTCACTTGAAGCATGTTATAAATCATCTCAGCCGCTTCCGCACGTGTGACCTCCTGCTTGGCCCGAAAGCTACCATCTGGATATCCTTGTACTAAATTAATCTCGGTTAGACCAAGTACATCCTTTCTGGCCCACTCTACAATTTGAGAGGAATCCGAGTATGCACTGCTTTCTTGCTGTGGTGTAGCTTTGATAATGTTATTCACCATTTTAGCCGCCTGCTCACGGTTAATGACCCGATCTGGGCCAAATTCTCTATTACTAAACCCGCGAGCGACCTGATCTTTAATCGCCGTTTTGAGAAGATCAACGTACCACGCCGATGGATTAATATCCTCGAAGCCTAAAGTCACATCCGTTTCGAGCGGTAATTTCAAGGAACGGACCAGCATCGAAGTGAACTCCATACGCGTTACAGGTCTGTTCGGCTCAAATAGCGTGTGGGTTGTTCCCTTTACTATACCCAAATCGGCAAGCACATTTATTTTTTCTTTATTAAATATCCGATCAATGTCACTAAAATGATTTGGCTTCTTCTCAACGGTTGAATCCTGAATGTGCTCTGTTTCTATCGGTTCCTTTATAACAGGCTGAATCGGTTTTACACTCTCCGCCCCTCCTGCTCCGCCACCTACGTCCACAGTATTACCCGTTGTTTTTCCATGCGCTTGTTTTGCCTCTGTGCGTTTTCCTTGACTATTTTCTGCCCAAAGTTGAACTGTATACAACTGCTTCTCTTTAAGTTGTCTCCAGATATAGCTTCGATCCTTACCACGATATAGCTCTGTTCCTCCTTCACTGGCAAGGACGAAAATATCATTCTCATGGTCTGATTCCCAATGGATGATAAATTCACTATTCGTTGTTTCCGTCTTCAAAAACGCAAACGCTGGAGACGGCAGCGTCTCGACCTGACCTTCTGTCTGCTTACCTTCACCACTTGTGTTCACTGGCTTAATGGTAATACGATACACTGTAGAACTGTCCAATCCATCTACTTTAAATTCATGGGTGGTCGTATGACCGATAAGCACCTCGTTTTGGTAGACATTGTAAGCATCTGCACCCGAAGCTTCTTTCCACGTAACAACCAAATCGGTATCTGTTACTTCTTTCACTGTCAATCTATTGTCTGGTATTTGACCTGGCAAAGCGCGAAGCGTAAAGGGAGCTATATTACCTACCCCCGTTGTATTCACGGCCTGTATACCAAACGAGTAAATCATACCAGGCTGGATATCTGAAAGCTTAATATGGGCATCTCTGGTGTTAAAAACTTCCCCCGTATCTTTACGGGTTACAGTATATTGAGAAGAGCTCTTGATTTCATCCCAGCTCAGTGAAATCTGGCCACCCTCAAGTTCTGTAACATTAACATTTTGTACTTCAGGAGGAAGTGTCAGCAGCTCACCCAACGCTGGCTGGCTGAAACCACTACTGTTCCCACTGCTCACTTGAAAATCATAGTTTCTCCCACCTGTTAAACCAGATACAACCACACGTGGTTCCGTACTATAATAATTTTGACCGTTGATCGTTACCTTATATTGAGTTGCCCCATCAACCGGGGCCCATATCAATGTGGCATCGTGCTCGCGAACATCTTCAGCTGCAAGTTGTATAGCCGAATCAGGTAGTGTTAATGCGTTGATAGATGTATCTTCACCCGTGCCACTTCGATTGTGGGCTCGTATTTTAATATTGGCAGATCTACCAGCAGGCAAGCCCTCAAAAGTATAAGAGTGGATACCACGCGCAACCCGCACCTTCGGTTCATCGTTAACATTCAAGATGTATCCTTCAGCCCCCTGCACATCCTGCCACGCAACACCGATAGCATACACATCCTTCGTCACACTCGATAATGTCGTTACTCGATCAGGTAAAGTGATAACTCCCAGATGGGCATAGTCTCCGAATCCTGTTGCATTTTCAGCGGAAACGTTATAACCATACTCTGTTCCCGCCTGAAGATCAGTATCGGTGAATTCTGTATACACATCGTTATAAACCGATACTTCGTCACGTTCTAGGGCGTAGTAGGTGGCAGTGATTACAGAATTCCACTTCAAGTCGATTCCATCTTCTCTTACAGTTACATTCCGAAATCCGTTCGGGCTGTCTGGTAGACTTAAAAAAGATACATGCTTTGCTGTACCCTCTCCAGTGTCATTAATAGCTGATACAGAAACATCGTAATATTTACCAGGCTTCATTCCCGTAATTGGATTATACACATCCTGTGTAACCGTATCCTTAAATATGATTTCTCCCGTACTTACGTCTGCTGCTGTAATATTATATTTGTTAGCTGATGAGACTGGCGTAAAGTCAGCCATGATTTCTGCAGAATGACGAGAGACAGGTCGTAACTGGATATGCTCAGGGGCATCAGGTAACGTTAATATATGGACTCGATTAGAATACGCATTACCTCCCACATGATTACTAGAACGCACTTCATATTCGTATTGCCGTCCTCCTTGTAGCCCTCTATCTGTAAAAGAATTTGTCGGATGCGTAACATCCCAAACCTCATTAGTTGTTAGATTTCGGACTGTATAAACGTAACCATCATCAAGACCAGACGGGAGAGTCCACTGCAAATCAGCTTCTGTATTTCGTATGGATGTCGCAGAGAGCACAACCGACTGGGGCTGCCTTTGAATGCGAAGTGCACTGCTGACCGTTTCATAAATGTTACCCACCCTGTCTTTGACCTTGGCATGAACATACCATTCACCTTCATCTGAAAGATCCATCTGGATTGTTGTATCGGCTGAAGCATCCCAGTTTTCTGGTGAATCAGGGCTGTTCGTGATTTTATACTGCATTGTGGATGACTCAATCCCCGAATGCTGATCGGCATATCGTATCCTCACATGAATATGGGTATCTTTCCATTCACGCGAATCCGGCGTCAGTTGAATCGTCGGTGGTTCCAAATCAATATAAGATATTGCGGATACTGGATCACTTCGATTCCCAGCTGCATCTACAGCTTGAGCAGTCAATTTTACGATACCCGAACCATTTAATATTCCAGACGAACCAGACACATAGGTGCCAGAACCCAATTGATATTCATAATGTACTGCTGTAGTATCCGTCGCACCCGATAGAGTAAACTGCACTGGCTTATTGGTATATCCGGTAGGTATCGTCACCTCGGAAAACGTAACTTTCGGAGGCGTTGGCTTGGTTCGATCAATCATGACCGATTGAGTCACGATTGGACTAGACACGTTGAGATTATTGATCGTCCGCGCTGATAATTCGTAAATCCCTTCTGCGTTTAATGTAAAAGTGCCATTGTATGTCTGCCATTCCCCTAATGGGCCCAAGCGATATTGTGTCATCTTAATTCCATTTGTAGAGTCACTTCCTGAATCAATAGCAATATTCACATCACGGATCGTTGGCCCTGTCTCGCTAGCCCGGATGGTAGGAGCCGTCGGTCCCTTTTTATCAATGGTGACTTCTTTACTTACTTCTTGGCTCACATTACCGACGCCGTCAATGGAGCGTGCATGTACCGTGCTTTTACCATCTTTATTCACATGAAACACTCCACTATAATCCTGCCAATCCTGATTCACAACGCCCGTCATACGAAATTGAGTATGGGCTAGTCCAGAATAATCGTCTACACCCGGTTGTAATGAAATCGTATAGTCATTACTGTTTCCCGTTGCGTTTAGGATGGGTGGAGTTGGTGGCATCTTATCTATTCGGACATTCCCGGAAGAAAGACCACTATACTGGTTATTCACGTCTACTGTCCGGGCATAGATCGTATTTACACCGTGATCATATACAGTAAAGGGACCTGTGTATAGCTGGAATGCTCCTCCATTCAGGCTATATTCATAGTATTTTAGTCCTTCAGGAGCCACGTCCCCATTTATCCACACGGTTACAGGTTCTTTGGTCCATTCTGTGACAGCCTGGCCCTCAGCGCCTGCATGAATCTGCGGTGGTTTAGGCATGAAATCTGATTTGGGAATAACACGGATTCCAAACTTGGATATTTCATTGCTTGTCTGTTGGTTAGTTCCCATCGCTCTGAAATATCGAACATCCCTTAATGTAATAGAGTCGGTGATATCTATCCATTTTCCCTGGTAAAATCTATCGGCGTAGAATTTCGTTATATTAGTCCATGTGTATAAGTTCGTTCCGTTAGGCCTCCAACTGTCGCCTGCTGCGTTATTAGATGTATATATATCAGTATGATACGACCCTTCAATGTAAACAAAAATCCTGTAATCCGAAGTCTTAATAGATCTTCCAATATCAACAAAACGTTCAGTCGGCTGCGTAGTACCATCACATTTATATCTCGCCGAACCCATGCCAGTGTATACTTCCGTTGCTCCTATCCCACTTCCTGACCAAGAGCCCCAACTGTCGCCTCCACCCGGCAAATTGTTTTGGCAAAAAGGGCCTCCCATGATCTCCTGAGTAGCAGCTGATACCCTTTCCGGAAATATGGGAATCATCGTTAATAGTAGGACTACAGCCAAAAATCCGTACACCCACTTCCTATACTTCCTTACCTTTCGCTTATTTTTTCGATACATACACTTCTCCTTACTTTTATTTTATTTTCAAAGA
Source organism: Paenibacillus sp. FSL R7-0340 (assembly GCF_038002205.1). Taxonomy (NCBI): domain Bacteria; kingdom Bacillati; phylum Bacillota; class Bacilli; order Caryophanales; family Paenibacillaceae; genus Paenibacillus; species Paenibacillus sp. FSL R7-0340. The sequence continues at coordinate 2,066,966 of NZ_JBBOBY010000001.1, read as the reverse complement.
GTTTTACAAACTCGCTTCGGGTAAAATAGAAAAAGCACCTCAAACAAAGGCGTTAATGCCTAGGTTTGAGGTGCTTCCTCTATATCACGAGTATGTTTTGAAGCTATTATACTTCGTTCCAATCAGGTTGTAAACAGAACTGACAAATTATTTGAAGGTGTTAATGAATCTGAACACCCAAGTTCCGAAAAAATCCCCGCATATTCTGCATGTAAGAATCCTGAGCAGTGGAAGATTCCTTAAGAAGATTTTGCATACTGTTCATAAAAGCAGAAGCTGATGTCGTATCCGCTTTGTCAAACCGATTGTTTAGCGGTGTGTTATTGAGCAACTCTGCATTCTGTCCCGTACGTTCCTTGTATTTCTCAATCCAATCGGGATGTTGAGGAACCTTTTGCGCAAAATTTAACAGTTGGCTCAGCCCATTTCCTCCACCTTTAATATCATTCATGTACGCAGTATATTTTTGAGGATCAACCTGCTTCATCACTTCCGACAGCTTGACATAATCCTCAGGAGCACCTGACGGACGATCTATTGGAGTCGTGTAGCTAATATCTCCGGTCTCTGGATCAGTGGATCGTGTCAAAGCAATACTAGCAATCTGGTTCATGGTTTCCAGAAACTCTTTGGCCTTGTCGCCTTCCATGTAATGATCGGCAATATACTTGGATTGAGTAACTCCCATCTCCAGCAGCACAGCTCGTTGACTCTCATCCGTTACTGTTCCGTCGACGATAAAATTAGATTCAATCATACTGTACACTGCATTAGACACTTCTTCTGGCTGACCTTCCAAAACCCGGTTTAATGAATCATTGATCTGTGTTGTACCGAAATACTTGGCAGCCTGTGATACAATAGCTCCTTCCGCCAACTGTCTACCGGCTTCACTAATCTCCACGGAGTCTTGAACTACCACTCTGGAGACCTGTTCTTCATGAAGCTGGGGTGGTGGAGCTTGCTTGCTTGTCGGATTGATCCGTAAGCTACTTGCATTAAGAATCGCTTGCTGTGCTCTAAGAGGTCCAAAATTCATTCTATTTCCTCCTGTCATGTTTGTAACAGGCAATCTAAGGCGTATGTATAGTGTAATGTGACCCTGTTTCTATATATATCGGACAAAGCATATATGGAATGAACATATGCTTTGTCCTAAAATTGAACAAATATTGAAACGAACTACTTTTGTTTCAGATATAAAATATTCAAGCAACAAGTTACCTTAAGTGTTAGCTTAATAACCCGTCCATCAGCCGCCATAAATACTATAGGCAAAGTGATATACAATATCTGTGTCTATAATCGAAGTACCTGACACCTGAACCGCTACCCCTGATAGATCATAGTAGTGTGTAAAACTGATGGCTCCAGACAGGTATTCCGCTATACTTCCAGTGGAAGATGGCAGGGAAAGAGTCACACTAAAGGCTCCATTCTGGTCCGTATAAGCTGTACCTGTACGAGTACGATTCCCGCTGCTTTCAGTCCAGTTCTGATTCAACCATGTCACATCAACAGGCGCATTTGCCACTGGATAACCATCAGTTGTCTTAACTACACCCTTCACGGTAAGGTTGCTGCGTTGATTAACCCGATAATGACGACCATATGAGTAGTTCGGATAATCATTAGGACCATTAGCAGAATCATAACCGGTAATTTCAATTTTGCCAGCCCGAAGCACTGGCTTCAGTGTAAGTGTGTACAAATGATTGGGTGAATACTGATTGGTTGTGTACACTCGCACATAGTAGGTTCCTGTATTTAAGCTAACATTATGGTTCGTTTGCGGCAAAAGCACCATTTGGTTTCCGGTAAGAGCTCCGTAGACTTCCGCTTTGTAGCCATAACCGTCCGAAACACTGTCAAGCTTTACGTTCAAAGCATCATAATTGCGGCTGGCAGGGATCGTAACTTGGTACCAGTCATTATCAATGCCTGAATGAATGGAGCGTGAATTAAGCGATGAACCGCCCATACTAAAGGTAAAGTTATAGGCATGGAAAGCACTCTCATCTGGTTCATATGCATCGTAGCTGGAGCTTGTATCGACCGTTAGATAGAAAGGATCATTGATGCTGGAACCCTTTTTGGCATGAACAGCAATCGCATATGCCTTTTCATATCCGGTAGCGTTACGGGTTCCTACGTTCTCAGGAAGTGAGGCAGCCCCCTGTTCATAATTGTTAAAATAAGTACCATAGGTGGATGCGTCAATGGCATTAGGATTAATGTCACCTGTCGTCATATCAAACTCATATAAGTATAAGTCATAGTCAAGCTGGGCTGAAAATGGACCATCCAACTGGGACTGCAACAATTCACCAGGCTGCAAATAGATCGGATATAAAAATTGTGTGCCTCCCTCTTGCGTAATCGTACCGGAATACGTAGCAGAGGAAACTGTGGCTGATGCAGCCATTGGGTTTGCCTTCAGCGAAGAAATGGGTTCCCTTTTCAATGATGTTGTCTCTGGTGTCTTGAAGTTGAGATTTTCTTGCATGACATAAACCGAAGACGTAACGTTGTCTGGCTTGTCTGCTCGCGTTAAACGCTTAATCACGTCTTCATTTCCAGTTGTTAGCTGAATATCGGATTCCACTTTAATCGCTTGATCCGATGTAGCCTCCGTACTTTCACTCGCATTCGCAGTCATTCCGAAAGCAAACAGGAGCATCATGCTTAACATAACTGCAATAGCCTTTTTGAACCTCTTCATACTGAAATCCCCTCTCAAATGGTTTAAGGAATTCCCGCTATCCCCGGATAAACCAGGGTGATTTCTAGGCTGTATGGCTCTATCATAAATCATCTTTGGTTCTATTGGAATATATTATGCAAAACAATTTCTATTTGTAATCTATGAAAACAAGACCATTTTCTTATTCTTGGTGAATAAACATGAAAAGTCGCTCTTTCAGAAATGGAAAGCCTCAGCTAACCATTCAAAAAAAGCGACTCTCATGAATCAAAACTACATTAAAGCATATCTTAATTTCTCAAGCTATAAGCAAACAGATAAACAATGTCCGTCGCACTAATCGAAGTTCCATCGACCTGAGCGGCAACTCCTGTAAGATCATAGTAGTGTGTGGAACCAATTTCACTTATATAATCTACATTTTTTCCTGTCGATTGTGGAAGAGAAAGGGTCACACTGAATTTACCGCTATCATCGGTGTACGTAGAAGCCGTTCTCGTACGGTTACCGCTGCTCTCGGTCCAGTTCTTATCCAGCCATACGACCGTGACAGGAGCATTGGGAACCAGTTGACCATCTGTTGTTTTCACAACACCGTTCACGATCAGACTGCTGCCTCCGTTAATACGATAATGACGACCGTAAGAATATGTCGGATAATCATAATAGCCATTGGAGTTATAGCCGGTAATTTCAATTTTGCCAGCTCGAAGCACTGGTTTAATCGATAGTGTATACAAATGGTCGGCTGAATACTGACTTGTGCTGTGCACTCGTACATAGTAGATCCCTGTGTTTAGGGTAACATTATGATTGGTTTGCGGTAGAAGCACCATTTGATTGCCAGTAAGAGCTGCATATACTTCCGCTTTGTACCCATAGCTTTCCGAAGTGCTGTCCAGCTTCACATTTAATGCATCATAATTACGACTGGCCGGCACTGTAACTTGATACCAATCGTTGTCTTTAGCGGAATGGATGGTGCGGAAGTTAATCGAGGAGCCTTTGTCGTTAACCGTAAAATTATAAGCATGAAAGGCACTGTCATCGGGCTCATAGGCATCATAGTTGGAGCTTACAGCTACAGTTAAATAGAAAAGGTCATTGATGCTAGCCCCCTTCTTGGCATGAACCGCAAGCGCGTAAGCCTTTTCAGCTCCGATCGAGTTGCGAGCTCCTACGTTTTCAGGAAGAGAAGCAGCTCCTTGCTCATAATTGTTAACATAATTCCCGTAGTTGGAAACATCTATTGGATTGGAATTAATATCGCCTGTCGCCATATCAAACTCATACAGGTATAAGTCATAGTCAAGCTGGGCTGAAAATGGACCATCCAACTGAGCCTGTAACAATTCACCCGGCTGCAAATAGATCGGATATAAAAACTGTGTGCCTCCCTCTTCTGTAATCGTACCGGAATATGTAGCAGTGGACGCTGTCGCTACGGTCGCTGCGGCTTTAGATGATACTGAGTTTGCACTGGCTTTGAGCGAAGGGGTAACTCTCTTTTTCAATACAGATTTCTGTGGTGTCGCCAAGTTAATATTTTCTGTAATGGTGTACACCGAATCTGTGATACTGGCAGGCTTGTCCGCGCGTGTTAATTGTTCAATAACACTTTCCTTATCAGTTGTTAGCTGCACATTGGAAACTGCTTGAATCGTTTGATCCGTCTTCACCTCTGGGCTTGCACTCGCGTTCGCCGTCATACCGAATGAAAGCAGGAGCATTGAGCTTAGTGTAACTGAAACCACCTTTTTAAATCTTTGCATACTGAAATCTCCTCTCAAATGTATTAAAAAAAATCAACCATTCTCCAAATATATACAGGGAAATTCTAGGATGTCCTTTTCTATCATAAAGTAATTCTGGTTCAAATGGAATATACTTCTTAAAACATTCTTATTTGTAATTCCATGTGAATAGGTTTAGGTTAATCAACTTAATTTTGACACTATTTTACCATAAAAATCCTACCATTCTCTTATTTATACGATATAATCAAATAATATGGATAGTTCTTTAAGACTATTAAATAAATCGAATTACCCATAACATACATAAAAAAGGGGAATACAGATGAAAAAACTTAGCGTGTTTATGTTAGTATTATGTTGCTTCTCCATTTTGGCAGCCTGCTCTACCGATCCGATAAAAAAAGATTTAATCACGTATGTAAATGATGGAATGCTTCCTTTGGCACAAGATGAAAAAGCAGTTACTGATAAGTATGAAGCTGTGACTGGAGATAACTTTACAGATGATGTTACACTATATAATGCTTTAAAAGACGATATCATCCCGGAATACACCAAATTTGTTGATAAGTTAGAAGCTGTAAAGACGGAAACTCCTGAGGTAAGAGCCGTCCACGAAACCTACATCAAGGCCGCCAGTACTCAAAAGGAAGCCTTCATTAAGATGCTCGATGCGTTGGATAAACAGGATCTGAACTTAGTCAATGAAAGTAACACCAAGCTCAGCGAAGGTAGAAAGCTATTCAGAGATTTTGGTGAACAAGTCAACACACTTGCTAAAGAGCATGATGTGGAGATGAATAAGAAATAAATAAAAAACTCCCTTTATGGGAGTTTTTTTATACTTCAGGATTTTGCAAAATCCTCACTTATGAATATTCGAAGCAAATTACCGCTTTACTTAATTCTTGGTCGTAAAATAAATAGACGGTATCCGCCCCACACGCTTGAAAATAATACCCGGTAATGGAACCGATATAGGCAAAAGTCTCACCATTGGGACATTTAGGCACATGAAGCAGATTGGTTTGCTCGAACTGGAGCATCTCTTCCAGAGATTCGTCATATTCCTTGATATAACTCTGAGCCTTGTCAGACTGAAAAGCGATATCATCCAAAATTCCGTTAACTTCAGGGAAATTCAGCCCCCAACCGCTGGTTTGCTTTTCCTCAAAATCACGGGTGAGCTCTTCCACAGACTTTTGGGCCTCCCCAAAGGAGGAATATGGATAAATTTTATTGTTTTCCAGGAAAAATGCTTTGCGAGCTTGGTAGTCTTGTTCATTAGCCATGTACACCTGTTCCAGTCCGTCCAACGCCATAACTTCTCTCTTCATACGTAGGTACGCTTTATCCCCAGTAGATTTCAGCGCTTCATAGGTAGCTTCCAATTGCTCTTTCCGATGAAGACTAAAATAATTCCAGTCTGCTTCGAATTTGTATTTGCCGTCAATTACATCGAAACCCAGCATATCTTCCTTGGTATATGAGGTATGAAATTGCTGAGTATTTTCACCCACACAGCCTTCGTGGATTTCTTTTACGGAAACAAAATGAAGCCACTCATTCTGTTCTGGAAATAAGAACTGGAGATTAATTGAGCAGATTGGCAGAAAGTGCTTGCGGTGATGTTCAAGATTACCAATAAATACGTCCTCATATGCTGGAAACCGTTTGATAAATCTCTCTGGTATGTTCATGGATGCTCCCCCTAAATTGTACGATTCTAGGTTCTATGGTTGCTTTTCGATCCGAAACGTCCCTTCACTGGAAATCACGCTGTAAATTTCATCAAATCCTTCTTCGTAACTTGGGACCTCTAGTTTACTCATTACACTTTTAATACCGATTTCAGGAATATACTCTTTGCCTGTGCGCTGCTCATTACGCTTAATAGATTCTGCAAAATCGGGCTCAAAATAGTAGCCAATAATTTTAAACCCCTTATTTTTACAAGCATCGATATATTTCTTCCGTTCTATAACAGTGGCATTTGTATTGTCTACAACAAAGCGCTGCATTGTTTCAATGGAGGCTTGCAGATAAATATTTTCCCTATTCCGTGTTTTAAGCATATCAAGATTTATTCGCATATGTGTTTTGAAGAAATGTTCTTTATAAAATGTCGACTTGCCCGAAGCCTGAATTCCTATAAAAATGACACACTCCAAATCTACACATCCTTGTCCAAGTATACATATTGGTTAATATAATCTCTATTCTGTGAAAAAATCGGTGTCTCATGATCAACATCCCACTTGCTTCTGACGGCTTCGCCTTTGTTGTACTGTTGTTTGGTAATGCAAATTCCCCGCTTTTGCCAGACTGGAATATCGTTCCAGTTTAGCCCTTTTTCCACAAAAAGCTTGTCTTGTAGCTGATTTCCGTTCAATCCTTCTAATTCTGAATGCCTGAAATGGGCTTGAGCCACCATAGAAATGCTGTTTTTAGTAGCATCTTGCTGTCTCCATAGAAAGTAGTTTGTAACCTCATCCTGGGGCAAGACCCATGCTCTCGCATCAAAAGTGGCTAAAGGCTGACCTGGGTAAACCTTTTGGATCTCCTCATTAAATTTGGCTGTAGCCAGAGAAGCAGATATGGACACCATCTTTTGAAGATTATTTTCAAACCAGGATTGCGTCGTTAATTTGTCATAATTCGTAAGAAGCAGTGAAATTTCATCGCTCTGATGATACACCAGTTTACATCCCATAATGTTATAGGCCAAATATTTACACGTCTCCCATAATGCAAAAATTAGTTTCTCATCAAAAGGTTTCGTCATCCCACGTGTAAAGGTATGAAAATGCGCACCATCAATTCTGATGATTACAGGTAAACGGCGTGGTAGGCTTAATCTATAGGCATTTTCATATTCCTTCATCCTATTTCCAAAATCATTTCTTTTCATAAACTATGTAGGTTCCTTTCATGATCCGTGATTTGCGCATAGAGTAAAACAATGTCTATCTTCCCCAATTGACATATATAAAAATTGTAACAAATTGGCTGATACATCGCTAGGAATTAAGAAAGACAAAAAAAACTTAGCAGATGGATTTGCAGAGTCTTTCATTTTTTCTTGGTATCTATTCTCCAAATGTTAGGCTATAATAATTTCAGATTTTACTTTATTCCGATATGAAAAGGATGATATATATGAGCCAAAATCCATCTTCCATTCCGCGTCCGTTAGTCAGGGCTAATCAATGGGTAATTGTTTTATCTGTAGTTTTCACTTGGATCACAGGGGGATATGGGGTGCTAGTTATTCCTCTTATTGCGGGGTTACTCGGCGTCCTTTTTAACTTCAATCCGGTAATGCGGATAGCCAAGCTTTTCTTGAAGAAAAGCCCCTCCTCGTATGTGCAGGAGGACCGAGAGCAGCAAAGGTTTAATCAGCTTCTTGCCGTCTTTTTTCTGTTGGTCGCTTGGGTAGGATTTATGCTCCAGTGGAGTATTGTCGCTTATGTATTCTCGGCCATGGTCCTGGTGGCGGCCTTGGTGGCTATCCTTGGTTTTTGCATAGGATGTTTTGTTCTCTACCAATGGTCCCAATATCAATATCGAAGAAGAAAAAACGTGTAAACAGAAACAGCTCTCTTTTCATTCCATTAGGACATCGTTAATTAAATCGAAGGTGCAGCCGAACTCTCCGACAATATGGATGCTATGTCGGTTCCGCCTTCTTTTTATTTTGCAGTAATATTATCTTCAAATACAAAAACGGAGATGGCTATATCTTCCTCCACTTTAATATCTGAAAAGAGGTGCAGCAGCCGGGAATCCATGTAATCCTCCAGTTCTTTATTGAAGTGTGTGGGATATATTTTTTGAACCATTTTGGTTCGGGCTGCATGCACCATCTCTTTCCCGGATTCTTCTTGTGCAAGAAACTTTTCAGATGGGGTTAAATTTCCATACAGCATCGTGATGGCCATATTATCTACAAAGGTCGTATGTATGCGTTCCGGGCCTTTCCCAAACAGCTCTTTACGTACTTTTCGAATAATTTCGTTAAAACCCGTTTCCCTTCTCATATCGCACCGCTCTCCTAAAATCTACTAAAATCCCTATTACTATTTCCATCATAACCGATTCCTATCATATAAAACAGAGACTAGCGAAAGTGATTTTTGGAACATGATTTTATCTGCAATTATAAGCGTTCATTAATTTTGATTAACATTTCCTCTAAAATTCGCTTCTCCTCTTCGGTCAGGGCTTGAACAATTTCGTCCTCCACCTTTTGGAAAGAGTCACTAAAAGCTTCAATCAATTCAATGGCTTTTGGTAAAACATAAATATTTTTTTGCCGTTCATTATTGGCCGGGATTTTGCGCTCGATGAATCCTTTTTGCTCAAGACCTTGAAGTATGCTTGTAATGCTGGCTCCGCGCAGATGAAACCGATCGGCAAGATCCTTCTGAATTAAATCATTTTCTTGATTCTCGTAGATATATTTAATCATTTTTCCTTGTTGAGCATTTAATCCCAACTCTTTTATGCTCTCGTCCGCTCTTTTCTTTAACTTAAGACCAATAATCTGAAACAAATCCAGATAAACCGTATCCTTTTGGGTTTTCATAATCATATCTCCTCAAATTATTAGAAGTCTAATTGTCAGTAAATAAACTATATAAATCTCTAAACTGTTTGTCAAATGAAAATTAGTTTATTGACAGTTATAAAACTAATAGTTAGAATTCTAAGTGTTTAAGATTGAACACTAAGGAGGAACGACATGAAGAATGTAACTCAAAGCTCTACGGTAGAAAAAGTTACAGCGATTACGAATGTACGTATTTTCGATGGTGAAAAAGTTATTGAGCCCAGAAATGTTGTCATCCATGGGGAAACCATTATTTCGGTAGGCGGAGACCTTCCGACACATGCAACGATCATCGATGGGGAAAATGCGACATTATTGCCCGGCCTGATTGATGCGCATGTCCACACTTCAATCGGTGGGTTACGAGATGCTTTAAAATTCGGCGTCACGACAGAACTCGAAATGAACGGCAGTTTTACAGAAAGAGGGCGCAAGATCCAGTTGAAAAACGTGAATGACGTCGCCGAAGTCCGTTCTGCCGGCACAGCGATCACTGCTCCAGGTGGTCATCCAGATGAATTATTGCAGGATGAGGATGAAATTCCGGAGTTCGTATTAAAGGAATTGGAGAAGTTACCTAAGGAAGACCGGGAAGCTATGCTAGCCGCCTACGCTCACGATCACGAAGAGGTGCCCCAAGTGACGACAGTGGAAGAAGCGATCAAACATGTGCATACCCAGGTGGAGAGTGGCGCCGACTATATTAAAATCATGATTGAAGAAGGGACGGTCTTGGGTGCCCCTGGACTACCTATTTTAAGCGACGAGATTTTAAAAGCAGCCGTGGCAGAAGCCCATAAATTCGATAAAATTGTCATAGCCCACGTCTTGACGGCTGATTCTTCGCAAACCGCCATCGATATGGGAGTCGACGGATTGGGTCACTTATTTCTCGACAGGCCCGAATGCACATCCGAGTTGGTGAAATCCATAGCGGATTCAGGCGCATTTGTTATACCGTGCTTAGTATTGAACTCATCCATTCTGGGAAATCCGGCATCAGAATTGGCGAATGATTCACGTGTTTATTCCAAATTAAGTCCAGAATGGATCGATATTTTGAACTCGAGCTTCCATACTTTCCCGCAAGGCAATTTGGAGAATAGCTTTAAAAATGTGATGGATCTTCACCGTGCCGGTGTGGATATTCTGGTCGGGACGGATGTCGCCCCCGTTCCTGTTCCCAATCTTGGCGGCCTTGCTCATGGAGCCAGCGTTCATCATGAAATGCAATTGCTGGTTGAGGCCGGATTTACTCCCATAGAAGCGCTTCAGTCGGCTACTGCGAAACCAGCCCGTTGCTTTGGGCTTTACGATCGCGGCTGTATTACCGAAGGTGCGCTCGCTGACCTTATACTAGTAAACGGTGATCCGACAACCAACATCTCGGATACCTTGTCGATCAAGTCCGTATGGTTCAAAGGTGTACAACAACTATGTTAATCAGAGCCTCTTGAACAGGAACTACTTTCTAATCTCATTTGTATACTTCCATTTTCACTTCCCGAGGATAGCTTAATCTTGTTGCCAACGCAAAAACACCTCCAAAGTTTATCCTCATATCTTACGACATGGGGATTCTCTTTGAAGGAGTTTTAATTGCAAGGAACATTGTAAAAACGTACAATCAGTGGTCCCACATAATTTCGGTATGCACTGTTGGTCATAAAATATAAGACTTACTCGTAGGCACCGATGTTCACCGCGGCTCCCTGTACTCTGGGCTTCCCGTCAATATCCAGTGTTCCAATGATGGCACGGTCCGTGTTCCCGGCATCGATCGCAGGAGACGAAGACTGCAAATGGAAGTCGCTGTTCGCGGCATTCACGAATTTAGGATCGGCAAACAGAGAATGCGTATCGTTGCCGGTTCCCGATTTGTATGCGGAGAATCCCGTATACTCTTTATTTTTCCAGATCCAGTTAGCTTCCGAGCTGCCGCTCGGAGCGAAATATAAATTATAATCCACAACATTGCCGGAATTTTTGGTGTATCCATTGGAGATCAGCATATCTGTGGAGCTAGCCACGAAAATATTGTTTTTGATCACATTGTTTCGCGTATCGTACTGAACCAAAAGCTGGCCGCTTCCGTCGTCAAATGTATCGTTCTTGTATAGCGTATTGTTCACGATCTTGCAGTTTACCGTTGAGCCGCGCTCCTCATTGTAACCGCCCATGGCAATACCAGTCAGTCGGTTGTTATATATCACGTTGCTGCGGACTGTAATATTGCTGGTGGCTTTGCCGGCATGCTCAGAGGCCATTTCGACGCCGATGTCGTTGTTGTAACTGTAGTTCTGCTCGATAATGCTGTCCTTGCCCCCATCTACATAAATACCACCGGCCGAGTTGTCATCGCTCTTGTAAGATGGGTTATTTTGAACAGAATTATTGTACACCCGGTTGCCCTTCACTAGCCCGTTTCGCGCCTGATCGTAAGCAGTATTCGGCGCAGTTCCCTCAAAGCCGATCAGATCAATCCCGATGTTGTCATTATCGTGAATGCGGTTGTCGGTCACCGCAAAGCCGTCCACGTTGCCGTTTAAAACGAGCGATTCGCTGGAGCCCAGCACGAGATTGTACAGCTCATTACCGCTGATCGTAAGGTCGTGAATCGAAGCCGGAGCTTTCGTGCCATAAACAGCGATACCGTGAGCGTCCCGGCCCAGCCGATCTTTGCCAGTCGGGGTGACCGTGTTTTTGATGTCATGGATTTTGTTGTTGGACAAATTAATGAAGCCGCCCGAACCGTGGACATAAATACCTACGGGCACCGTGTTCTTGGAAGCAGTGGTAAAATTACGGATTTCAAACCCCTGAACGGTAACGTGATTGACATCGGCCAGTTCGATCAGCCCTTCGTTCCCGCTGACCGAAAGTCCGCTGCCATCAATAATGGCGGTCTCTGTCCCATAGTTGGTGAACACAATTGGACCCTGCGAAGCGGAGCCAGAGCGGGTAATCTTTAATTTCTGCTTGTACACGCCGCCTCGGACGTAAACCGTGCTGCCCGCAGGAGCCACGTCAGCCGCGTGCTGCAACGTCTTCCACGGCGCATCGTTCGTTCCGGCATTAGAGTCGCTGCCGCTCGTGGACACATAATATTCTGTACCGGCCGCGGAAGCAGCGGGAGGTTGCACATTTCCGGCCACCAGACCAAGCCCGAAAACCATGGCTAAACCTACCAGAAACATTTGCCCGAATTTCTTCATGGTTCCCCATCTCCCTTTGCTTATTTTTTTGTAAATTATACCACAAAAATTCACCGAATCTGTTACGCCTGCAAACGGAGTACCGCCTCGACCTTCCGCGAGTCTCCAGTACCTCGAATGCCAAGAGTTGGAGAGTGAATGAAGAAGTCTAAGAGTTTTATTTTCTCAAGACAAATAAAACACAGCCTACCCTATCGGCAGACTACGCATGTTCTTACTCCAACGGACTAATCCTTTACCAGTCGATTAGAAAGCATCAACATAATAAAAGAGAATAAAATGATGACAGCTACCCAGCTCCAAGAGAGTGTCATATTTCCGACCTCGGACGCGGTGTAAATCGCTGTAGGCAGGGTTTGGGTCTGTTCAGGAATATTACCCGCAAGCATCAGCGTAGCGCCAAATTCTCCTAACCCTCGGGCAAATCCGAGAATGTATCCTGAAATGAGTGGTCGGTAGGCAAGGGGCATCGTAATGTGGCGAAACACTTGCCATTCGTTGGCACCTTGCGCACGTGCAGCCTCCTCTACCTCTGGGTCTACAGCTTCAAAACCTGCTTTAATGGTACGGTAAGCCAGTGGAAAAGCAACAACTACGGCCGCCACCACTGCAGCTCCCCATGTAAATACAATCGTCTGCTGGAACAAGCTTTCGAAGGCAGTGCCAATCCAGCTTTTCCTTCCCAGCAAGATGAGCAAAATAAAGCCGACAACAGTGGGAGGCAAAACGAGCGGAAGAAGTAGGACGGTCTCAATCACGCTGGTTCCCCTCCGCGGCGTGCAGTTCGCCATCATCCGCGCTACCACAGTAGCTAATAAAAAGACGATGATGCTGGCGACGACAGCAACTTTAACAGATACGATAACCGGAGGAAGAAAAGCTGACCAATCCAACGGAACCCCCTCCTTTATCTGTGAATTCTATTTTCCCGTCATTTCTGTAGGGGCTGAAAATCCATCTTTACTGAACACACTCATAGCTTCATCTGTCCGTAGAAAATTAAGAAACTCGCCTGCTTCCTGGCTGTGTTTGGTTGCTTTTACAATGCCTTCAGGATACAGGATGGGTGCATGCAATTCCTCAGGCACTTCCAGTGCTATGACCGTTTTATCAGATGATTTGGCATCCGTCAGATAGACGAGTCCTGCATCGGCATTGCCTGTTTCAACATAATTTAATACCTGTCTTACGTCCTTGGCGAATACCATCTTAGGTTCCAGCTTGTCCCATAGTCCAGCCTTCGTTAACGATTCTTTGGAATACTGTCCGGCGGGAACGGTAGTAGGCTCCCCAACAGCCACTTTCAGGTAAGAAGGACCCATCAAGTCATTGAGCGTAATGCTTTTGTTATCTGTGCTTTTCGCCTTATCTTGTGGAACAACCACAACCAGTTTATTTTGAAGCAACACGTTATCCTTTTCCACCAATGAAGCATCCGTTAATGCCTTCATTTGCTTCATGCCCGCCGAAATAAATACGTCAGCGGGTGCGCCTTGTTCAATTTGTTTTTGTAATGTACCAGATGAAGCGTAGTTAAAGGTAAGTTTGATATCTGGGTGCTGTTTCTCATACTGGTCCTTGAGCGTATTCAGACTATCTTGAAGACTTGCAGCGGCAGATACGACTAGTTCTGTCTTGGGTGCAGACTGTGCCGACTGTACAGCAGCCGGAGACGAGCACCCCGCCAGAACCCATGCCAACAATCCAACGAACGTGAATATGTACCCAAATTTCTTTTTCAATTTGTTCTTCCCCTATCCTATAAATTCCAAAATGAGATGACGAAAATGTGATGGCGAAAATAAGAAAACATTGTACATCTCATAACGGTTCGAATCTATTGGGTCAACCCAAATATTTGTGATAAATCGATCTCGCCTCAGCGATGTCCTTCGTGCCATGAATTAAGACGCGTCCATCCTGAAAAAGAACAATTCGATGCGTTCCGATAACAACGGATACCAGGTATGGATTATGCTCCACTTTGCCCCCCTGACGGGATAACAAACGTGCCGCTTCATTCAGATCACGTACAGTACCCGGGGCCGGGCGGATTTGAACCGTATCTCGTCCGCACAAGACAGCCGTTTTAGCCTGATGCTCCGATTGTAAAAAAGGATACACAGGGTACTCACCACATGTTGGACAATCGGCTTTCTTCATGGCGCTGATTTGGATCGCCTGATGCTGATTGTTCCACAGATCGAAGGAAATCAGCTTACCCTGTAAGGCTGATTCGTTCCCGGTGAGCAGCTTCAATGCCTCGGCGCTTTGATAAGCCGCCACCATCTGTACAGCCGGGCTAATCACACCGACCGTATCACAGGTCGCACCGCCGAGCGGTACGGTTCCGAGCAGGCAATGCAGGCACGGTGTCTGCCCTGGCACGATGGTAAAGGTTGTCCCATAGCTGCCCACACACGCCCCGTAAATCCAAGGGATTCGATGCTTGACCGCATAATCGTTCATAAGCAGACGTGTATCGAAATTGTCGGTGGCATCTACGATGAGATCCACCCCTGCTGCGATATCGTCGATTTCATCTAGCGAGACGTCCCGGACTAGCGCACGAATGTCCACGTCCGAATTGATTTGCTGCAATCGCTTCTGCGCGGCCACTGCCTTGGGGATCTGATCACGGGCATCCGCTTCGTCATAGAGCTGTTGGCGCTGCAAATTGCTCCAATCTACATAATCGCGGTCTACCAACGTCAGCCGTCCGATGCCCGCTCGCACCAGCATGTCAGCATTGGCAGTGCCCAGTGCGCCGGCCCCCACCATCAGCACGTGCTTACTACGGATATTTTGCTGGCCTGTCGGTCCAATTTTCGAGAATAATTCCTGTCTAGAATAACGGGCATGAGACGCATGCGCATGTGCTTGTGCAGCAACTTCTATTTTCTGGATTTTGTCCATTTCTGACATCGTTGGTTTACCCTCCATACTTATCCATTGATAGCTACAAGTTGATCAGACAAGCTAAAAGCTCAGATGTCCTCGTCCTTATTCGAAAGCTTTGGGGTATTTTGAGGATTCCAGCCGCCCAGCTGATGCCCCTTCCATTCTGAGCCGTCCTCCCACACTTCCTTTTTCCAAATCGGTACGATTTGCTTTAACCGTTCAATGGCATGGCGGCTGGCTTCGTAGCAAGTATCGCGGTGTGCAGCAGAGACAGCAATCACCACACTCGTCTCTCCAATTCTGACCGTGCCAAGCCGATGTGTAATCGCAGTACGTGTAGAAGGCCAATGCTCTGCAATTTCGTCACCAATCTGCTTCATCGTGTTCATGGCCATCGGGACATACGCTTCATATTCAAGCAGCACCGTTCGCTGACCTTGCGTAAATTCCCGAGTCGTACCATTAAAGGTCAGCGAGGCGCCATGAGAAGGGTCGAGCACCTTTGAGGTTACTTCATCGGCATCAATCGGGTCGTACGTAATGGCAAATAAACCACATTTTGAAACGACCGTCTCCATCCCGGGTGCTGACTGATGAAGAGCAATTGCATCTGATGGAAGCACAAGTTCATCTGGAGAAGCCAGCTTTTTATGATGGGTAAAAAAAGAACCTGGCAGTTGTGAAGTCACTTCCGGGTACAGCTCATTCAGCCTTTTTCGAATGTCTGCCATGGTCACCGTTTCCTGTGAAAGTTCTACTGTGATCACATCATCAAGTTGCTCCGCCATACCTGCGAATAGCTGAATACGGTATTGCATATGATCTGCCCCCTTGCACCTATTCTATCGAATTCATCTATCTATATAATAGAATTTACCCTCCTGAAACCGGAGGAATAATCGCAATCTCATCATATATACTCACGAGGTCCTCAGGAGCGGCGTAGGCTTGATTTCTGGCAACAAAAGAACCCTGCAACTGAGCTGCCGATTCAGGGAAACACTCGGATAGCAAGTCTTTTAACGCGGCAACGGTCATCGTTTCTTGCTCAGTAGGCACCATAATTATAGGCCCTCCCATCTGTTCCGCAAGTCCGGCAAATACTTGAATATGATAGTTCATTTAACATGCCCTCCTTTTCAGTACAGTGAATGTCCACCACATATGTACCAAGAAAAACCAACATGAATGAATACCCCGAAAGGTTTTATTCCATGCTGGTTAACTATGACGGTGTACATTGAAGATTTGTATATTATATTTTAGATTCGACCAGTTCATCAATCCGTTCAGTATGCGTATACACATTCAGAGAACGACTGCGTATAAAGCCGACGGTCGTAATTCCCAGATCCTCAGCCAACTCAAGTGCAAGCTCTGTGGGAGCTGACTTGGACAAAACAACTTCACAGCCAATCTTCGCAACCTTCAACAAAATTTCAGACGAAATGCGTCCGCTGAATACTATGATTTTGTCTTGCAATACAATATCATGTTTTAAGCAATGTCCATAGATTTTATCCAGCGCATTGTGTCGGCCGATATCTATTCTGGACAGGATCATGCCGTCTTTATCGCACAACGCTGCATTATGAACACCACCGGTCTGTTGGAACGTAAGTGCCGAGCTTTGCATTAAATTCATCAAGCGGAAGCAATCGTCAAAGGACAGCGTAACATGGGTGTCATTCATTCTTTTTGCCACTTTGGCATCATTCATAAAATAAAAGCCCTGTCTACTTTTACCGCAGCAGGAGGTAATGTACCGTTTGGAATGAAAGTTTTGATAAAACTCATTCATTCGACGGGTTTTAATATGAACAAAACCTTCTTTTTCCTGAACCCAAATATCTTCGATATCATCGTACCGTTGAATGACGCCTTCAGAGGCCAAAAAACCTACCGCCATATCCTCCACATACTCCGGTGTACAAACCATGGTAGCAAATTCCTGCTGATTGATTTTGATGGTCACCGGATGCTCCGTCACCACAGTGTCTTCAAAACGCTTGATCTGACCGTCACGATAACGTAGAATCTCACGTTTTACCTCAGCTGGCTTTTCCATGTGCTCCACTCCCTTGTTTCTGACAGGCTGGCTCTTCGGCTCACCCGCCGATGTGTGACATTTCAATTTTAGATGTTGCTTGCTGTGTATGATTCAGCCGTTCCTCTGAATAGCGATCGGTACGTTCTCTCCAAACACGCTCAATGTAAGCTCTAATCTCGTCATCGGACTGTTCGGAACGCAGCATCGCGCGAAGCTTGTACCCTTGCGAGGCAAACAGGCACGTGTACAAGGAGCCTTCAGCAGAAATTCTCGCTCGTGTACATGTGGAGCAGAAGGCGTCCGTAACAGACGAAATAATGCCGATTTCCCCGTCTCTGTCCTGATACCTGTAGCGCGTCGCCACCTCACCTTTGTACTGGGGTGGGACAGGCTCTAACGGCATATGCTCGTGAATGGCTTCGATGATCTGCTGCTTGGAAACGACCTGATCCAATTTCCAGCCATTGGTGTTGCCTACATCCATAAACTCAACAAAACGTAAAATATGCTTTTCCTTTTGGAAATAATCGGCCATGGGAACAATATCCTGATCGTTAAAGCCCTTTTGCACGACCATATTTATTTTCACCTGCATCCCTGCTTGAGCCGCAGCCTCAATACCATCCAGCACCGCCTTTACACTGCTTCTGCCCCCGTTCATTTGGCGGAACCGATCATCATCGAGCGAATCCAGACTAACCGTCACTCTCTTTAGTCCCGCCTCTCGCAGTGCTACAGCATATTTAGGCAAAAATACGCCGTTTGTCGTCATTGCAATATCTTCAACCCCATCGAGTTGAGTTAACGAATGAATAAGCAAGGACAAATTTTTCCTCAGCAACGGCTCGCCACCAGTAATACGTAGCTTCGTAACGCCCAGCGAGACAAAAATACGAGAAAGGCGCGTAATTTCCTCAAAGGTCAATATCTTTTCTTTTGGCAGAAACGGATAGTCATGGCCAAATATTTCTTCCGGCATACAATATCGGCACCGAAAATTACATCGGTCTATGACGGATATTCTTAAGTCCCGTAACGGACGATTCCATTGATCGTCGCTCCGGTTCGCCATCCTGTTCACCTCAATCCGTCTTCATTAATAAAACTCTTTACACTCTAAATTGGGACGGTATTTCCATTCATTTTATACTGAACCAAAAAACCGGCATCACAACAACTTCTTCGCTTATGAATATCGAAGAATCTGCTAAATGCCGGTTAATTTATCTACATCAGGATTTTACGAATCCCACTTCATGTGATATAGAAAAATCAAACTAACAAGCGCTGCGACAAATAAAATATACGCGGTTCCCACGCACACTCCATTTACGATTGCTCTGAAATAGATTACATTCCTATTGTTAGCAATCCTGGAACGTTTGTCAATGATTTTTCGATTTCTCAGACGATAATCATTATCAATTAAAAAATTAATAATGTACCGTTGAACTATCTTAAATTTTACGTTATAGTTACACGAGATGAAATGCAGAAAATGACATATCTAAGTTATTCAGAAGTTATTGATATACAGACGGTGCGTACTGTTTGTTATTAATACATATTCAAATGGCGGATTGGCCTCCAGGACCTAGAGCTTGGTCACTACTCCACCATAAACACAAGTGCTGGAACACGAGCACTTGTGTTTATGGTGGAGTTTTTTTATTCCTAATTTTTAAATTTAAAATCTGAAAGGAGCCTGAACCGTGACTGATAGTGCGATCAAAATTACATTAAACGGACAGGAACTGAAAACGAAGAACAGCGCAACGATTCTTGAAGTGATTAACGAAAATAACATCGCCCATCCCCAGCTGTGTTACGTTCCCGAAGTCGATCCGATCCGTACCTGTGACACATGTATCGTGGAAGTGGACGGAAAACTTATGCGTTCCTGCTCGACACTGGCTTCCGATGGAATGAATATTCATTTACATTCGGATCGCGCGAAAGCAGCTCAAACCGAGGCTATGGACCGATTGCTGGAAAATCATCTCCTCTACTGCACAGTGTGCGATAACAACAACGGTAATTGCACTTTGCATAATACAGCAGAGCTAATGGAAATTGAACATCAAAAATATCCGTACCAACCGAAAGTTGACCCGACAGAAGTAGATATGTCTCATCCCTTCTATCGATATGACCCCAATCAATGTATTGCATGCGGCCAATGCGTAGAGGTATGCCAAAACCTTCAGGTCAATGAAACGCTGTCCCTCGACTGGGA
This sequence comes from Paenibacillus sp. FSL R7-0340, assembly GCF_038002205.1. Taxonomy (NCBI): domain Bacteria; kingdom Bacillati; phylum Bacillota; class Bacilli; order Caryophanales; family Paenibacillaceae; genus Paenibacillus; species Paenibacillus sp. FSL R7-0340. The sequence continues at coordinate 2,047,491 of NZ_JBBOBY010000001.1, read as the reverse complement.
AGCTGAACGCCCTCGCGTCATATGGGATGACAGGGTTGCGATTAACGATTCCTCCTGCGTTAGCTGTGGTCAGTGTGTAACCGTCTGCCCATGCAATGCCTTGATGGAGAAATCCATGCTGGGAGAAGCAGGCTTCATGAGTGGCATGAACAAGGATTTATTAAATCCGATGGTGGATTTAATAAAGGAAGTGGAGCCGGGCTATAGTGGGATTTTTGCTATTTCCGAAGCCGAAGCAGCGATGCGTGAAACCCGTACGAAAAAAACGAAAACCGTCTGTACGTTTTGCGGTGTAGGTTGCAGCTTTGAGGTTTGGACCAAAGGCCGCAAAATTTTGAAGGTACAACCTACCTCTGAGGGACCTGTTAACGGTATCTCGACATGCGTAAAAGGGAAATTTGGCTGGGATTTTGTGAACAGTGATCAGCGTCTGACCTCCCCTTTAATTCGTCAAGGTGACGAATTTGTGGAAGCAACCTGGGAAGAGGCACTGAGCCTGATGGCCAGCAAAATGGGAGCTATTCAAGAAACTTACGGCGGTGAGGCACTCGGCTTTATTTCTTCGTCCAAATTTACCAATGAAGAAAACTATTTGATGCAGAAGTTGGCTCGTCAGGTCTTCCAAACGAATAACGTCGATAATTGCTCACGGTATTGCCAATCTCCTGCGTCATGGGGGCTGCAATACACCGGAGGCATCGGTGGGGACAGCGGTACGATTAAAGACATTGCCAAAGCAGGTTTGGTCATGCTGGTCGGTTGCGCGCCGGGAGAAGGACATCCAGTGCTGGCTACTCGTATCAAACGTGCGCATAAGCTGCACGGTCAAAAGTTGATCTCGGTCGACCTGCGCAAGCATGAAATGGCAGAACGCGCAGATCTGTTCATTCGTCCGAAGCAAGGTACTGATTATGTATGGTTATCCGCTGTAGCCAAATACATCATTGAGCAAAACTGGCATGATGCAAAATTCATTGAAGAGCATGTAAACTTCTATCCTGAATATTTGAAGTTGCTAGAGCGTTTCACCCTGGAATTTGCCGAACAGGAAACTGGTATTTCCAAAGAGACACTGATTCAGGTAGCGACTATGATTCACGAAGCCGACGGCACTGCCATTTGCTGGGGCATGGGTGTGACGCAAAACATCGCAGGCTCTTACACTTCGATTGCAATTGCCAACCTGCTGCTGGTGACTGGAAACTTTATGCGTCCGGGTGCAGGCGCATATCCGCTTCGCGGACATAACAATGTGCAGGGTGCTGCCGATATGGGTACGATGCCGGATATTTTCCCGGGCTATCAGCCCGTGACGAACGATGTCATTCGTGCCAAGTTCGAAGCGGCCTACGGCGTACAAATTCCAGGTCAACGCGGACTAGACAACATTCAGATGCTGGAAGCTATTGAAACAGGTAAGCTCAAAGCGATGTATATCGCTGGAGAAGAGATGGCATGGGTGGATGCTGACTCCAACCATACCCAAGAAATGCTGGCGAACTTGGATTTCCTTGTCGTTCAGGATGTATTTCTAAGCAAGACAGCTGAATTCGCTGACGTTATTTTGCCAGCCGTACCTTCACTCGAAAAAGATGGAACCTTTACGAACACCGAACGTCGTGTTCAGCGTTTATATGAAGCACTCCGCCCTCTAGGAGACAGCAAACCAGATTGGTGGATTTTCAGCCAATTTGCCAAGCACATGGGATTTGATTGGGATTACAGCCATCCAAGTGAAATTTTTGAGGAAATGGCGTCGCTCACTCCATTTTTCTCCCAATGTAATTATGACGTATTGGAAGGCTGGAACAGCTTCCACTGGGGATCGCCGGATGGTAGCAATACACCGCTACTGCACAGCAACGGCTTTAACTTTCCGGATAAAAAAGCTCGATTGGGACTTTTCGAATATGTACCACCGAAAGAGTACCCCGTTGAATTCGATTTGACCTTAAATAATGGTCGACTGCTCGAACAGTTTCATGAAGGAAATATGACGACCAAATCAGCGGGTATTCAGCTCAAACTTCCAAAAGTATTTGTGGAAGTGTCACCTGAATTGGCTGAGGAGCGCGGAATCACTAATGGATCGCTGGTTCGATTGGAATCCCCTTATGGTGCGGTCAAGCTACGTGTTCTGGTGACAGACCGGGTGCAGGGAACTGAAATTTATGTGCCAATGCACTCTACCAGCCATGATGGTGCGGTCAATCTGTTAACTGGTGGAGCGTTCGATGTGGTCACCCGTACACCGGCCTATAAACAAGCCAAAGTACGGATGCAAATTTTGGAGGTAGACGGTCAAAATCCACTACCACGTATCAATCCGCGTTACAAAAAACGTCATCCGCAAAATGGGGTTGAAGTGGACCGTAAGTGGAACCGTCCCGGTTACGTCGATTTGGTGGATCAAAAATAAGGAGGTCAAGCCGTGGCTAAGCCTATTTCAATTGTGAGAAAACGCGTTCTGACAGAAGAAGAACGGCAAAAACAATCGCTGGATCAGCTTACTGCTGATCTGGCGGACAATGGGGCGGCATTGCAGAAGACGCTTGAAATCGTACGCGAGCTGCACGACAGTGGTCTTCTCGAAGCAGCTCAGTCTATGCTAAAAGCCAAAGAAAGCATCGCCAAAATCGCTGTAGGACAAGCGACGCGTAAGCCTGTGACGAACATCATCAATAATCTCATGGGAGCAGCAGGGATGCTGTCTGAGGTAGACCCCGAGCTGATGAAAAAGCTGACAAATAGCGTTACCAATGGCCTGAACGAAGCCGAAGAACATCTAAAGCAGAATAAAAAGACTCGTCTGCGCGATCTTATGAAGGCAATGAATGATCCAGATGTAAACCGGGCAATGGGATTTGGCATTCATTTTCTCAAAGGAGTGGGAAAAAGTTTGTCTGATAAATAACTCATAGAGCGTGAAGTTGGAAGACTAGTAACAACAGACAATAAAAAGAGCTGGCTCCGAAAACGGGGGCAGCTCTTTTTATTTATTTTTTATCCACCTGCAATAGCGTCACCGTTTTAAGAGAAACGGCATCTTTTATTTGCTCCTCTGCGATGACCTTGAGCTTAAGCAAACTGGCAATCTTCGACGTATCCGGCTTGGAAAACAAGCGCCATAGCTGCGGATCAGGCAGTGAATCATACAGCTTTGTATGATCGTATTCCTTGCGGTGCTGCTGTATAATCTTGACTCGGTAGTTGCCAATTTCCCAATCTGATACTTCCTGCTGTGCACAATGAGCGGTAATGTCATTACGCAAATCAGTCAGTTCACCTTCAATTTCTTTTTGCTTTTGCTTTAACTGGTAGTAGCGACGCACCTTGTTTTCCAATCCCATCACGCTCCTCTGCTTACATATGTATGTTTGCAGAAGCGTTTTAGGACAAGTTTTGTAATGTTAGGATTGAAGGTATAACTGCAAAAGCATTTCCCGGGTAATGGAAAGGTCCATAAGTTGAGATCATTATCATCCAAACTTTATTTAGGTATATTCGCCCCTGGATTTACAGGCCCCGCTTCTTGGGATTTCCCCTTACGCTTCATATAATTGGCCCAGTATGCCGTCAGAATAGGTACTAAAATCGAGGTCACAATGACCGAAGCGGCAACTAAGGCCGTTGCAGATTGCGCAACAGGCAGAAACTCAGGCTTGATATTGGCGACAATGACTGGATTGGCTACTGCTGCTCCTGCTGTACTAGAGGCTGCAATTCCTGCTGTACCGTTGCCACCACCGATATATTTGTCCGCCAAAATCAGTGGAATACCTGTAATGATAATGACAAAAACACCCAATAAAATACCAAGCATACCTGTCTGGACAATGACACTCAGGTCAATGGAACAACCAAGTGCAAAACCGAAAAATGGAATCAAAGCTTGCGTTGCGTTCCCAAAATATTTTCGGAAATCATGATCCAGATTGCCCAACATAAAGCCGACCAAAAATGGTAATACCGCCCCCACAAATGTCTGCGGTTCAAAAACGGCCAGCCCGGTGCTACCCAAAATAATCATGGTCACCAACGGACCCGATTCCAGTGACATCAGTACAAATGCTCCTGCCTCTTCCTTGGAGCCATACTGCTGCATAATGGAGGCGTATAACCCGCCGTTCGTCATATCCATAGCCGAGATCAGCGCCAGCACTGACAAACCTGCAAATAGTCCACTTTCTACACCACCAACAGGCAGCAATCTGGATGCAATGATCGCCACTACCCACGCAACCGCGATTTTAGTCAATACGAGCGTTCCTGATTTACGCAATACAGTACCCGTCGCTCGCACATCTATAGAAGCACCCATACAAAAAAACCACACTGCTAAAATGGGTACCGTACCTGTCATCAGCCCCTTGGTAAAAGATCCAAAATAGTCGCCTGCCCATGGAGTAAATGTATGAAAAAGTGCGCCAATAAACAGCGGCACCAGCATAATGCCCCCTGGAATTTTATCAATGTTTTGTTTGATTTTCATTACTTCGTTCAACCCTTTCGTTTTTGCCAATGCAAAAACAAGGCCGTATTACTTGCGGCTCAAGCCGAGCTCGGGAATCAGTCTTGCGAAGGTATCATGACTCTCCTTCAGTTGCTGCGCGAATGCCTCTGCATCCTGGACACGCAATCCCAACCCATGCTTACGCATTTCCTCCCTGAATTCCTCGTCTTTCGTCCCCTTGATCAGTGCATCCGTCAGCGTTTGAGCAACTTCATCCGGTGTATCCTTGGGTACAGCCAGCCCTCTCCAAGTACCGATAAAATGTACACGCAGCCCAGTGGCTTGTTGTAGTGTCGGCACTTTTGGAAACGCTTCCGAAATAGTGTCTGCCTGGATCGCCAGTATGCGAAGTTTCCCTTCGTCCACGTATTTCTTCACTTCTGCGGGACTGACGGGTACAGCATCCACAAATCCGCTCATCAAAGCGGAGACGGCTGGGCCTGCTCCCTCATAAGGGATATGGGTAAAGCGGACTCCGCTTTTCTGCTCCAGCATTGCGGCAGCAAGGTGCCATATGCTCCCCGTGCCTGCATTCCCCATTTTGAGCTTGCCGGGATGGGCCCCAGCATCCTCCAGAAATGCCTCCGCTGTCTTCCATGGTGCATCCGCCCGGACCGTAATGGCGGAAGGGTCCATATTGGTTTGAAGCAGCGGCTTAAATCGCTCATAGGTGAGCGGTAGCAGTCCCAAATGAGGCAACGTAGTCAGCTCAGCGACCAGATACGTTACAGTATAACCGTCCGCCTGCGCCTCAGCCCCTTCCATCAGCCCGACAGAACCGCCTCCTCCCGTTCGATTAACGACGATGATCGGCTGACCGAGATGCTTTTCGGCGGCTTTCGCCAACGCTCTCGCGGTAATATCTGTACCGCCTCCGGCCGCATAAGGAACGACGAGTGTTATTGGCTTCGTAGGAAATATACGGCTGTGATCCTGCAGGGTGCGGTGATCCACATATTCACTGATACTCAAGGCAGAAAGCATAGCTACTCCAGCCGCAACCAGCACATATTTTTGCCATGGCTTTTTCTTCATTATGTTTCCTCTTCTCCAAAAATGAACTGGGCCCGTCATGCGCCCGTTTTCACCTCCAACGTTTTCGGTCTTGTTGTTTGCGTTTACATGAAGTCAATGTACCGCAACGTGGAGGGCTACAGCTATCGCTTAATCTTCGTATTTATCTTCTATTTCGCCAAAGTATCGGCCTTTTGACCGATCTGCATATTCATTGGAAGATTTGCTGATTTGTCTGAATTTCCCTGGGGTCACTTGTTTGTGCTTGCGGAATACCCGAATAAAGCTGTTCTCATTTCGGTATCCGACCTGTTCTGCAATTTCACCGATTTTCAAATGGGTTTCACATAGTAATGTGCATGCCTTTTTTACGCGTAATCCAGTCAAATAATCGTAAACGGTGGTCCCCGTTTCTTCCTTGAACATGCTGCTCACCGAGGACACGCTCATGTGAACATGATCCGCAATTTCCTGAAGCCCGATGTTCAAATGCAAATGATGTTCCATATATTCGATCATCTCTTGTACACGCACAAAATCTTTGGACTGAATGCGACCGTGCCATTTTTCTTCGATATCAGTCAACATAATGACCAGCAATACCTCAATGTCTTGAAGGTCTAGTGTCAGAATCTGATTCCAGTGGTAATCAGCAAGCTGATCCGGCGGCGTCACACTCTGAGTGGTACACCATTTTAGCAAATCTTCCAGCAATCCATGAACAAACAAGTAGACCTGGGCTGGGGATGTTCTGTGGAGTCGAAGTTCTTCTACCCAGTGGCTGATTAGCTTTACACTTGCACCAGGTTCCTGTGACTCCAGGGCACGAATCATTTCCACACGCCGATTGTCCAGCAATGTTGAATCCTGAATCTGCTCCTTTGACTGTTCATCCACTGTGTTATCCTTTTTCACACTTATGCTGCTGTCTATATTCGTATATGAACGTCCATACCCCTCATACAAACGCAAATTAAGGGCCTCTTTTCCTTTTATAAAAGACGCCCGTGCCTCTTGAATATCCGTGACTATATGACCAATCCCTATAGAAATAGTCAAAGGAAGATACTCACCGACAACCTGAATCAGCCTATCCACGCTTTTCTGAAGCAAAATGCTCTCTTGGAGGTCAGTCTCTGTACCAACTTCATTCGAACTCTCGCTGAACTGTAACAGCACAATAAAACCACTTTCCTCCTCCGGCGAGCATACTGCTTTCCAGTGAGGTTCGAGCATCTCTAGCAAAATATTGTTCAGCGCATACTTGAGCAGCATTTTATCCTCTTCTGGAAAGCTTGCGGCCCACGCAGAATACCGGTCGATGGACACGATCATGACAAACAAAGAATGGCCGTCCCAATCGGAAAAATACTGTTCCCATTTCATACGCATTTCCTGTATGCCCATTCTACGCTGGATGACATCTTCCATATATTTGGAACGCAGCTCCGGCAGGCTTCGCTCTACCACCAATGATTTGCGGTGAAACTCTCCAACCAGTTTGCTAATCACAGGTTCCAGGTCATACAATCCTCCTTGGCGCGTTCCCTTATTGCCCGAATTTAATAGGCTATTAATTTTTTTCATGGGGCGAAAAGCTGCATAATTGTAATAGTAAACTGCTGAGCACCCAGCCAGTATGGAGATAAAGGCCAGCCACAGCATCATATTGCGCGCCAGCTTTACATTTTTCAGCAGCTTGTCCATCGGAACGAGCGATACTAGACGCCAGCCCGTTACATCTGAAAAGGTTTGGTTGGCCATATATTCCATGTCCCCTATCTCCACATAAGCATAGGGGCTCACATCCAGCTCTTTCAAAATCCTGCCCATATCATTTAAGGGTAAGGACGATTTCAGCTTGGGATAGATCAACTCGCCGTCCAGATCATACACGTATTGCGAGTTGGATAAATGAATATATAGTTTGGAAAAAAAACGATCGTAATCCAGATTGATTAGCACCGCACCCATGACCCGACCATTCTTTACTATGGGCCTGGCCAGCGAAAGCAACTCTATCGTCCCCTGCTCACGATCAGTGCCATACCATCGCCGCTTAATCAACAACGGCTTTTTTTGAATGTCCTGAATCCAGGGAACCCATGTGGTATCCGGTGCCTGCTTCCAATCAGGCATGTAACCATAATTGCTGGATACGAGAGCATGATTGTCCAAAGAAATAACTTCAACCGAATAAATTTCTTCGTGCGAAGAAAGGGTTTTCAAGTATTTCTGAAGCCGATCTATGACGGAGGCGTTGTCTTCCAGCGATTTCCCGTCCGTTTGGACACGTACAAAAGCCTCTACATCCGGATGATAGGCTGCGTCCAGCGCCTTGTTATCAGACTCACGAAAAGCCCGATTGGTCACATCCAGATTGATTTGCAATAATTCTATATTGGGTGTGTTCAGCTCGGTATCCAAACCTTCACGGTATCCTGAATACGATAGCAAGCCGATCACGCTAATCACAAGCGACACGCACAGAGTAAGCAGTAGAATCAATCTTGTCTGTTTATTTTTCAGTATCAATCGAAGCTTAAGTCGCAGCATTCCCGTAACTTCATCCTTCCGGACTTCGTTGTCCATCTTCCTCTGACCCATATACTGGTGACATATTCTCCCTATTACTATTTGACGCAAGAGTCGGAATTCCCTGCCTATGTAATTCAAACTTAATATAAGGAACAACATTCATATAAAAAAGAAGAAGTCTCCCTGTACAAGGTAGAACTTCTTCTTTGGCACTGCTTGTATTCATTATTCAGCAAAAACAGATACTTGCTTCACAGGTTTTAGCTTGTCTTTTCCACCTGAAAACGATCTAGCTCCCGCTGCATTTCCTCGCGAATCTGACGAAGCTCTTTTACCTTCTCAGCCGATTCCTCAAATGAACGCTTCTGCTCTACCGTGGAAGCCGTAATCTCTTCACTGCCTGCGGCGGATTGCTGAGTGATTGCGCTGATATTTTCGATAGCTTGCTGTACCTGTACGCTCAGTTCTCGCGATACATTCATGTCCGTTGATAACTTGCTGACTTGGCTGGCAATTTGCTGCACTTTGCCACTAATCTCTGTAAACGATTCGCCGGTTGAGGAGGTTGCCTTCTCCTGCTCACGGAACAGCTCCTGACTTTGCGCCACAGAAATCTTCACCTTATCCATAGCCTGCGTGATACCGTCAACTGCGGTATAAATTTTCTTTACAGCAGACTCTGATTGATTCGCCAGCTTTTTCACTTCATTGGCAACAACAGCAAAACCTTTTCCTGCTTCACCTGCACGTGCAGCCTCAATAGAAGCATTCAAGGACAACAGCGATGTTTGGCTGGCAATTTCGGAGACATATCCAGTCATGGTTGTAATCTCGACTGCATTAGCCTCCAGCTCCTTGACCGTCTGCTCCACTTCGGACATGGCTGAACGATTTTCTGCAACAATACGCAGTTGATCGCTCATGACCCGCGTACCCTGCTCAATGACACGCAAAGCATCCTCACTATACGCGGTCGATTGTGTGGTTTCCAGTAGATTCGATTCAAACTTCTGCTGCATCTCGTCCACAACGCCAACTGTCGACGACAGATCCTCAGCAATTTTCTGACTGCCTATTGCCAGTTCCTCTGTTGACGTGCTGACTTGTGTCACAATTTCCTTCATGGCCTCATTATGCTGATCAATATCCCGAGCCATCAGATCGACACGATTACCCGCCTGATCAATGGAGAGTACAATGCTGCGCAAGTTCCCGATCATCACCCGGAAAGATTCATTGAGCTCGTCCAGCTCATCGCGTCCCTTGGTTTGGGCAAGCTGCACTGTCAGATTTCCCTCAGCAATTTGCTTTGCGGCATCCGTTAATTTGCGTGTTCTAAGGGCAAGCTGCCTGGATGTATATGTATTATATAGCCCAACCGCCACCAGAAGTATAACTGCACCTGCCAAGGCCAATTGCCATGTAAAACGAATGCTCTTGGTCAAATCTTCTGTGTATTGGTCATAACGTGCCTTGGTCAGCAGATCCAGCATAAATACATCGTTCTGAATCCCTTGGGCACGCATGGCCTCCCGCTTGGACTCCGGGCTGTTTTGGGTACTCATGGCTTTCTCCGTTGCTACTTTCAATTGGCTGAATTTTGTTTTAATCGTATTCAGTCGCTTTTGCTGCGCTTCGGTTTGCATCATGCCCTGTGAAAGCAATGCAATCGTCTTTTCAGACTGAGTCAGTTGATTTTGCACATCGGCTTTGTTGCTCTCCGTCATGGAAGCTGAATAATTTTGCAGTGCCTGCCCTGACTGAATCAAATAGGCATTGAGCTGCTGTACATTCAACATAGCCGGAACCAGATTACTACTTTGCGAGTTAATACGAATTAATTCAAAAATGATATAAGCCACTAAAGCCAGGCAAGCGATCAAGGAAATCATCGCGTTCAGTACCAGTTTACCTTGCAGTTTCATCAGCCTTCATCCTCCGTTTGCGAAAATTTATTGGGTGGGTACAGTAAGTGTGCCGGATTTGATTTTTTCCTTTAAATCATCCAACAACTTTTGCTGATCCGGATTCAGTGTCACGACACGAATAGGCGCTAAACCTACACCATCTTCTGCAAGACCAAACACCATATCCTTCTCCGTAAATTTTCTTTGATGATCTGCAAAGCCTTTGATTGCTGTATAAATTGCAATGTCTACATTTTTAAACATCGAGGTCACTACCGCTTTTTCCGCAATAAAAAACTGGTCACTATCGACCCCGATGGCTAATTTTTGCTGCTTTTGCGCTTCCTGTAGCGCACCTACACCCGTAAGACCTGCGGCTGCAAATATAACATCAATCTGATCCTGATTAATCATGTCATCTGCAATTTCCGTACCCAGTTCCGGCTTTCCAAAATCTCCTGCATACGTTGCAGTAACTTTGGCATTAGGCTTGACTGATTGCACCCCTGCGCGATACCCAATTTCAAATTTTTTCAACAAAGGAGATTCCGCACCTCCGAGAAAACCTACCTGTTCGGTTCGACTCGTCAAACCCGCAACGACCCCAGCCATAAAACTGCCCTCTTCTGCTTTGAAGCTAATAGAGGCCACATTCGGTAAATCTGATTTCTCATCCACAATTAAAAATTTACGGTCTGGATATTTTTTAGCAATGGATTCCAAACTGTCCTTCACCATGTAACCCAGCCCAATGATTAAATCAGCCTTTTCTTGAGCAAGCTGCTCAAAAGCCGCATCATACGTCTTGGTCTCAGTTATTTCCCGGTATTCAAAAACAATCTTCCCCTCATCCCTTGCCTTGACCAAACCTCGAAAAGCCGCGTCGCTGTAAGATTGGTCACCCAGACCAATATCTGACAGTACGATTCCCACCTTAATGGGCTGAGCCTTGGTTTGTGCTGCCGACTGCCCACATGCACTTAGCAATAATGCAAAGACTGTGACAATGGGAATCCACCTAAAATTCAACAATTTTGCTCGCTTCTTCATGACATATCACCTCAGCATAATTTGGAAATCCCCAACATCTTTATATCGGTTATAAAAGCATATTTTTTCATAAGAGTTTCTGTAAATTCATTGTAAATAGAACATGATAAATGAGATCTACATGTAAAAAATGTATATTTTTATGCTTCTTTTATTATACGAACTGTCCAAATTCACTTATTTTCGTTTATATCGTAAGAATAAAGTGTAATTTGGAAAACATAGGTACTCTGAAACCATCACTCTATTTCAATCCGAAAGGAGCAACATTAAAAATGACTTCGACAGATTTAATTCCACAGCCCAAAACTTATGGTCCCTTAGGTAATCTGCCCTTGATCGATACACATGCCCCTGTCCAGTCTCTGGTTAAGCTTTCTTATGAGTACGGTCCAATTTTTCGCATGGATCTGCCTGAAGGAACGAACATTTATATTTCCGGTCATAAGCTGGTCGCAGATGCTTGTGATGAATCCCGTTTCGACAAACAAGTGTGGGCCCCACTACAAAAAGTACGAGCTTTTGCAGGAGACGGACTATTCACAAGCTGGACTGAGGAACCGAACTGGCGCAAGGCCCACCAAATTTTGCTGCCAAGCTTCAGTCAGCGGGCCATGAAGGGTTACCACAATATGATGCTTGATCTTGCTGTTCAGCTGATACAGAAATGGTCTCGGCTCAATCCCGATGAAAGTGTAGAGGTTCCGGAAGATATGACCCGGCTGACTTTGGATACGATCGGATTATGCGGCTTTAATTATCGTTTTAACAGCTTCTATCGCGATCAGCCCCATCCGTTCGTGACCAGTATGACACGCGCACTGGATGAAGCAATGGGTCAGCTGCAACGCCTCAATCTGCAAAACAAGCTGATGCTATCGAAGAGAAAGCAGTTTAAACACGACATCGAAACGATGTTTTCGCTGGTAGACAGCATTATTCAAGAACGCAAAACCCTTGGCAACCAAGGAGAAGAGGATTTACTGGCACGTATGCTGGAAGGCAAAGATCCAGAAACTGGTGAAACGCTGGATGATGAAAATATCCGCTATCAGATCATCACTTTTCTCATCGCCGGTCATGAAACGACCAGTGGGCTTTTATCCTTTGCTATTTACTATTTGCTTAAGAATCCGCGAACGCTAACCAAGGCCTATGAAGAAGTGGATCGCGTGCTCACCGATTCGCTGCCTTCCTATACTCAGGTTCGTGAACTCAAGTACATAAGGATGATACTGAATGAAGCTCTGCGACTATGGCCGACAGCGCCCGCGTTCTCTCTCTTTGCCAAAGAAGATACGTTGCTCGACGGAACCTACCCACTTAAAAAAGGTGACAGCGTCAATGTACTCATTCCAAAACTGCACCGTGATACCGAGGCTTGGGGCGAAGATGTTGAGGAATTTCGACCGGAGCGCTTCGAGGACCCATCCGCCATTCCGCAAGATGCCTACAAACCGTTTGGCAACGGTCAACGCGCCTGTATTGGACAGCAGTTTGCCTTACAGGAGGCCACTCTTGTGCTGGGTATGGTACTGAAACATTTTGAGCTGATTGATCATACTCATTATGAGTTGAAAGTCAAAGAAACGCTCACACTCAAGCCGGAGGGCTTCACCATTCAAGTACGCCCGCGCAGCACACAGACTGCCGTTATGCTGCCAGATGCCGTTCAAGAACTTCATGAACAAGAGGAACAAAAGGTTGCACCCCCCCATGCCGAAAAACATGATACTTCTTTGCTTTCTTTGTACGGCTCGAATCTGGGTACAGCTGAGGGACTTGCAGGTGAACTAGCCGATTTAGGTCGAAATTGGGGTTTCAACAGTAGCATAGCAACTCTGAATGATCGTGTGGACAATTTGCCTAAAGAAGGCGTGGTACTTATTACAACCGCATCTTATAACGGGCGTCCACCGGATAATGCTGATGCCTTTGTACAATGGTTGGAGCAGGCAGACGAGGGGCAGCTGGCAGGCGTAAGGTACGCTGTATTCGGCTGCGGCGACCGCAATTGGGCCAGCACGTATCAGCGTATTCCAAGGCTGATCGACAAGCTGATGTCTGCCAAAGGGGCGAAGCGACTGTATGACCGGGGTGAGGGCGATGCCAGCGGTGACTTCGAGAAGGATTGGGAAGCTTGGAACCACGGCTTATGGCCGGATTTGTTGAATGCTTTCGGGGTAGAGCACAATGATACAGAACCGCAGGACAGCAACAGCCTGAGCATAGAGTTCGTCAGCGCCATACTCAGTACACCTCTTGCAGACAACTACGGAGCAGTGACCGCCGTCGTTACAGCGAATCGTGAGCTGCTTGCTGCTGAAAGTGAACGCAGTACACGACATCTGGAGCTCAAATTACCAACCGGATTGTCCTATCGCGAAGGTGACCACCTTGGTGTGTTGCCGCGTAATCCTGCTTCGCTAGTCAAAAGGGTGATGCAACGCTTTAAATTACAGGAACAGGATTACATCGTATTGAGAGGCAGTGACCGGGATGCGGCGCATCTCCCCTTAGATCGGCCTGTCAGTATAGGAGATTTGCTCACTCTCAGTGTGGAACTGCAAGAACCGGCAACGAGAGCCCAGCTACGGCAACTGGCATCCTTTACAGTGTGTCCACCGCACAAGAAAGAAATTGAAGCTTTGCTGGAGGATACTACCTTTGATCGAGAGATACGACAGAAGCGCGTCACGATGCTGGATATTCTGGAGAAGTATCCAGCCTGCGAGCTGCCATTTGAAAACTTTATCTCGCTGTTACCACCACTCAAGCCTAGGTACTACTCCATCTCAAGCTCTCCGCTTGAATCGGATAATTCGGCGAGTATAACAGTGGGCGTCGTGCGTGGACCAGCCCGTAGCGGACAAGGTGAATACCTAGGAATTGCCTCTAATTATTTGGCACAGCTCCAACCAGATGATCCTATTGTCATTTTTGTGCGTAAGCCTCAGTCGGGCTTCCGTTTACCGGAAGATCCAGCCGTGCCTGTCATCATGATCGGTCCGGGTACTGGAGTGGCACCATTCCGCGGATTCCTACAGACACGCTATGTACTTAAGGAGAGAGGAGAGCAGCTCGGCGAGGCTCATCTATACTATGGCTGCCGTAATCCGAAGCTTGACTATCTGTACAAGCAAGAGCTGCAAGCCTGGGAGCAGGAGGGAATCGTTACGCTTCATACAGCCTTTTCACGTCTGCCCGATCAACCCAAAAGATACGTGCAGCATGTCATGAAGGAAGATGCGGACACTCTGATTCACTTGCTTGATGAAGGAGCGCATCTGTATGTATGCGGTGATGGTAGCCGGATGGCTCCCGATGTAGAAAACACCCTTTGTGCTGCTTACGCGGAAGCACACCATACCAATAAAGAAGAAGCACAGCAATGGTTGGATCGTCTCCAACAGGAGAAACGCTATGCTAAGGATGTCTGGACAGGCATCTAATGTTAACAATATAAGAGCAAGCATTATGTTAAAAAATAAAAAGGACTGATTACTGGGCTTCGATCTCGTCACCAGTAATTCAGTCCCTTTTATGATTATCTTTCGCTCCATTTGGAAGCAATCACTTCGGTTTTACTTTCTATGAGATCCATGACTTCCTCGCGCCGTTTCGTCTTGAATAAATCAATCATGTCGATCAAGTCGTTGCGGTCTAATAATTTAACCCCGTTGACAGCAGCAAGTGTTTTACAGGATTCCGTGTACCGGCCGGAGGTGATGACGAGGGACTTGTCAGCTGCATAATAACGCATAGAGGTATAGATCTCCTGCACTGCTCCCAGGCCTACCGGATGTTGTACCCCATAACGTTTGGCCTGTATGACTACTCTGACGCCTTCACGGTCTGTAAAAACCAGATCCGCTCCAAAATCCCGGCTACTGGTTGTTTTATAGATGTCCTTATAGCCAAGCGCGGATAATAACCGTTGCAAATAAAGTTCAAATTCCGAGCCATCCTCCATACGATCTATATCCTGAATTCCAATTTTGCGTGGGTCCAGATCACGTAAAATCCGATTTCTGCGACTACGTATCAGTCCTCTGATGATGAGCGCAAACAACACTAAAAGTACAATGAGTCCTATTCCTAATTCCTTGTATGCCAATAATTTCTCTAGCAACATCCAACTCTCCCTTTTCTACCATAAGCGTAGCCATATCATCCTTGACAGGACACTCCCCTATGCACGCTGGCACCCGTATTACATCTGTGTTATCACATAACAATAGCCCCGCCAGATTCGACGGGGCTATCTTCGTCTTGCCTCAAAGCTGTCTAAACTCCATACTCCGCATCATTATTCGCGATTCAGCAAAGATTCTCCGGCAATACCAGGCTGAGTCATTTGGTACGGGTCCAATATAATGTCCAGCTCCTCCTCGGTCAGTACATTGTACAGCAAGCACAACTCACGCACCGATTTCCCAGTCGTAATTGCTTCGCGAGCAATACGTGATACCACCTCATATCCAAGATGCGGATTAAGCGCTGTAATAATGCCTACACTGTTCTCTACATATTCACGACAACGCTCCACATTCGCTTCAATCCCTTCCACACAATGAATGCGGAAGACGTGGAAGCCCTGCTTCATAATTTCCAGCGATTGCAGCAGATTGTAGACCAGTACAGGCTCCATCACATTCAGCTCGAGCTGACCAGCCTCTGAAGCCAAGCAGATTGTATGATCATTACCAATGACCTGAAAAGCAATTTGGTTAATGACCTCACACATCACCGGATTTACCTTGCCCGGCATAATGGATGACCCTGGCTGACGAGCAGGCAGACTCAGTTCTCCCAGACCTGCACGAGGTCCGGAAGCCATTAACCGGATGTCATTTGCCACCTTAGACATATTCATCATACAAATTTTCAAGGCAGCAGACACTTCAGTATAAGCATCCGTATTTTGTGTAGCATCTACAAGATTTTCGTCAGCTTCCACAGGGAAGCCACTGACTTCTGCCAGTACCTCTGCGACACGCTGAATATAACGACGGTCTGCATTCAGGCCAGTACCCACCGCAGTTGCACCCATATTAATCGTTAGCAGGTGCTGCTTGGTCGCACGGACGCGTCCGATATCACGACCCAGCACACGCGCATAAGCCTGAAACTCCTGCCCTAATCGTATGGGCACTGCATCCTGCAAGTGAGTCCGGCCCATTTTAATCACACTATCAAACTCATTTGCCTTCCGGGAAAATGCTTCCTGAAGCTCACTCATGGTAGCTAACAGCTTATCAATCATACTTAATACAGCCAAGTGTACGGCTGTAGGAAAAGCATCGTTCGTCGATTGCGCCATATTAACATGATTATTAGGACTGATCTCCTGATAATCTCCGCGTTGCTTGCCAATCAGCTCCAACGCACGGTTCGCAATCACTTCATTTGTATTCATATTAATGGACGTGCCTGCGCCGCCCTGAATCGGATCGACGATGAAATGATCATGCAACTGTCCTTGTATAATCTCATCAGCAGCCTGAATAATGGCCTCTGCTTTGGGGCGATGTAAACGGGTTAGTTCCATATTTACCGTCGCTGCTCCCTTTTTCACGATCGCCATGGCTTTAATCAACTCAGGGTGCAGTCTTTGGCCTGTAATTGGAAAATTTTCTTTTGCTCTCAGCGTTTGTACACCGTAATAGGCATCTGATGGCACTTCCTTGGTACCTAAAAAATCATGCTCCAACCTCATATTCTCTGATTCCTCCGCTGTGTTTGCTACGTTCTTCAATTCAGTACACCCAAATTGACATAAAAAGACCTTTTCTGATCCCCTCTTTATTATACGTTTCTATTCCCGTGCTTTTCCAGTCGAATAAACGCGGAAAAAACTATGTAATCCTATGACAAGTTATGATTACCCGTATATACCACAATTATTCGGTAAATGCTCAGCTATGACTAGAATACAGATTTAATGGCTTATAATAATATCGAGTGGCATGAAGCTGACCATCGGCTGATTGAGCATAACCCGGAATAACACCAGCTTCTACGAACCCGATCGACTCGTATAGTCCATTGGAGGGGTCACCCACCCGCGTATCGAGCACCAGTAACGTTCTATCCTGACTTAGTGCCTCTTCTTCCGCTACCTTCATTAACTGTCGTGCGATCCCCAGTCTGCGTCCGGACGGATGCACCATAAGCTTTGCAATTTCCGCACGATGAATAGCGTTAGCTTTTTGAGCCAAATGCAGCTGTACCGTCCCTACTGGTACTCCGTCCTTCTCAGCAATCCACAGAACTACACCGTCCTCAAGTACATTGTTCCAATAAGCTGCTGCTTCCTCATAACCTAATGGGGGTAAGAAACCTATAGATGCACCGTCTGCAACCACGTCGATTAACAGTCGACTCAGTGAATCTGCCAGGGCTTCGCTCAGAGCTTGAACAGGGTAGACTCTCATTTCGTTAGACATTGTGATTCCTCCCGGTGAGTTCGATAACATACAATAAAGAAAGCAAACTATCTTTTGAGGATAGCTTACTTTCCATAATACTTCGTTTACTTCATCATTCTTATTTCCATTACTGCTCTGCCATATAAAAGAACTCCCACAGATGACCATCCAAATCCTGAAAGCTCCATCCATACATAAAACCATGATCTTGAGGTTCGTTCGAGGGCTTGCCGCCTGCTTCCAAAGCCTTGTGGACGATCTCGTCCACCTTTTCTCGGCTCTCTACCGATAAGGCAACAATCGCTTCTGTACTTTTTGTAGCATCTGAAATTTCTTTTGTCGTGAACGCTTTAAAACGTTCTTCAACCAATAACATGACAAAAATATGCTCACTAACAACCATACAGGTTGCATGTTCATCAGTGAACTGAGCGCTGAATTCAAATCCGATGGTAGTGAAAAAATCAATGGACTGTTGCAGGTTTTTAACTGGTAAATTCACAAAAATTTGTTTAGCTGTTACTCCCACGACATTTCACCTCTTCATTCGTCATTCATTCTACTTTATCATACTACCTCTCCACAAAAGATAACTTAACTATCGTATAAAGTCAATCAATCTGACATTTGTGTAATGAAGTCTCCTATTCCCAATGTAGCTTATCCAGTGTGCGTGATAATACAATCGCTGCTTCTGCCCTCGTCACAGATGTATCCGGGCCAAAACGGCCTTTCTCGTCTCCCTTCATAATACCTAGTCCAGACAAAGTCTTCACAGCCGGAGCTGCCCATGTAGAGATCTCCTGCGCATCCGATAATGATACAGATATACTTTCACTCACTTCTCCTGTATGTTCTTCTGTGTTCCCAGCGAAGCGCAAGGCTCTCTCTATGATCACAGCCAGTTCCTCCCTCGATACCGGTGTATTAGGACGGAAGCTTCCGTCAGCATAGCCGTTGATCAGCCCGGCTGCTGCTGTGGTACGTACGGAATCCGCATACCACGATTCGGTTTGAACGTCGTCAAAGCTCGTCAGCGTGCGATCTGTACGCTCCAGTCCAAGCACACGAACCAGCATCGCTGCCAGTTCAGAGCGTCGCATCTGGCCTTCAGGCTCAAAATGCATGTTCGCTAAGTCCCTTTCATGAGTCGCACTAGCTGTAGACGCTGTTGAATCGGTCCCCGTCACAAGCAGGCGAGTCGCCAGCCGTGTAATGTCTTGCTGCGCCCAATGGCCGGATATATCCATGAACGTTCTGACTTCACCAGAAGCCCCGCCATCAAGCACAGCGTAAGTCCCTCCCGAACGTCCATACACGGTTATTTCCTCACTCGCAGCGTGAAAAGGAACAGGCTGATAGGACAGCTGTCCGGCTTGGTTGGTCGATACCTTCACTACAGCAAGCTGGTCTGCATCGACCGTTGCAGGAACACGTAACAGATAACGTTCATACCCACTACCAGAGTCTCCGTTACCTGCCAAAAGCTGTTTCCGTCCATCCTCGTTTCTCAGCTCAGCGGCGATATCCAAAGCCTGTAACAGTTTGCGCCCTGTCGGAACATCCAAGCGTTTAGCCAATTCTTCGTTCAAAGCGACGGAAACATTCAAGGAAATTTGTTTTACAGGCACCTGCCAGGTATCAGCCAGTTTCTGAAGAGACAAACGACTTGTTGCTACTTCATATCCACCTTGTGGCGTTTCCACTCGAAGGGTATGAATACGGTCGTTCAAGACGGCTCCCAAAGCTTCACCGTTTAAATGAACCTCGTACGTCCTCGCTTCTACTTGCTCCCCTGCACGGATCACAAGCGTACCCTTCGCGCCATTTTGAATGGCCTTTTGTATTTCAGCAGCTGTTACTTGAGCAACTGCCTTTTTCAGTCCGTTTTGCTCCACTCCGATCATTAAAGACTTGACTTGCACCACATTTGTACCAGACAGGCTGCTTCCATTGGGTACACTACTGGCAGTCTGACCCTGCCCATTTACCGTTCCATTCATGTTACTGCTACTGCTATTCCCAGCGTTGGCGTTTCCAACGTTATCCTGCTGATCCTCATCGTCATCGTCATCGTCATTTCGGCCACTCCCACCATCTGTTGGTGGTTCTTCCGTTTTGCGCGGCAAATCTATTTGCGCAACCAACGGATCATGATCGCTTACCCGCCCGTCCGCCGCACTAAAGTCTGCATTCATATGAACGATATCCAGCACGGATGTTTTGCTCAGTGACGGGCTGACCAGCATATGATCCAATGTTTGCGAGTTACCTTCATAAATATAGGAGTACCGTTCCTTTTCATCCAAGTTGTCAATCAGATTGGTCAATCCCTGCCCCCGTAGCAAAGCCAGCGTTTCCGAAAATTGAAAATCATTCAGGTCACCGAGCACCACTATATTGGCCTTAGGGTTCACTTGCAGTACCGACTTTACAAAGCCATTCACAATCGTTGCAATCTTCGCACGCTGTATTTCGCTGCTTCGCACAGGTGGCTGAATTCCTCCAAATGGCGCTTGATCGCCCCCTTTGGAATTAAAATGGTTAGAGACCACAATCACCTGCTCGCCTTCAAACTCAAATTCAGCGGCCAACGGCTTGCGCGAGTCTTCAAATGACGCATTCAGGGGATCAATCCGACCCGGGTTGAGAGAGAGTCCCTGCACTCCATAAGTGACAGACGTAACTGAATCCCCCTTGGGCTTGTCGGTCAGCGTAACACGTTGCGGATTGTACAAGAAGCCAACACGGATGTTGCCACCGGGGGCACCGCCATCCTTATTATTTTCAGGGGCAATATCTGTAAAAGCGTACTCCGGGCCTCCATGAGCACGAATCGCCTCTATGAGCACTCGGAAGCTTTCGGAAGCGTCTGTGGTGCCATCGTCTTTCTCACCGTTATTATCCTGCACTTCCAGCAATCCTATGATATCCGGATGATTCAAATTTACGGCAATAGCCTGCCCCAGCTGATCTATTCGTTTTCCATCACCGGGATCGAAGTTTTCCACATTAAAAGAAGCTACTGTCAGCTTACGATCATCGCGTAACAAACGCGTGTTGGCTGGCTGGAGGCCGCCAGGTACAACATCCGGCATACGCTCTGGCAGCAGCTTATAATTGCTAAAGCTATAGCTCACCACACCTGTGATAGGACCCGCAAAACGATCGCCTGTCTTCAACGATGTCGAAGGCTTCGCATCAATCAGAATCCGTTGCGGGTTCAGACTTCTTTCTGTCAGCATGAGTCCGCCTGCCTCCGTTACAACCTCACCTGTGTTTGGACCGTTATCAATTCGGACTGGAATTTCATAACCATAAGGACCAATCACAGTGGCATCCTTCAACTCTACACGCATGCCTTCCAGGCTTTCGAAAAAGTCCAAGCCATCCTCCTGTGGATCAAACACCTTCATTCCGTCATTATCCACAACAGATGTCGGCATCACACGTCCCTGTTCACCTAGCAAAATTGGAGATGGCGATGGACGGTCATTGGCAATTACCTTAACCGAAGAAGCCACAATTTCTGTGGTCGTCAAGTCGATTGGCTTACTTGCATATGTTCTTTCCGTGTATTCCTTCACCGAACCGCTAACCCTTACCTCATCCCCTACCTGTGCACCGTGACTAGGCTTGTACACTAAAATGGCCTCGGATGTTTTTTCATCCTGATCCACTTGATCATCCATCTCTTGGATATAGAAGCTGCTCCCCTTCACCATTGTGACAACGCCTTCAATATCCGCTACTTTTTGTCCTTCATATGGAGAACGGTGTGCTACCCCCTGTATATCGTGGATGCGAAGCTTTTTAGGAAAATAGACATCTGCATATACACTTGCCCCTACAGTTACGGGTGAAGGTTGCACCTCTTTTCCTGCAAAAGATGCAGGCTCTGCCGAAGCTTTTCCACTGGACAACCCTACCGGCCCTCCAGCTGAAAGCACCAGTATGACACTGAGCCATGTGATTCCGAACCTTTTTAATTTCGTGGGTAATATTTTTACTATGTATTCTTGTTTCATCAAAAGATACTCCCCTCCCCATTTTTACTATGATTACGCTTACAAATATATTCTTCTTTTAAGATACCATAAATTAGTCAATTTAGTACCTGAATTATGTAAGGATTTTGAAAAATTCGATTCCAGTCGCTCCAAAGTGCAATATATAGACGCACTAGACCACTTCGGTCTATATATTGTTCATTGGAAGTCGCTTATTGGATGTTTGCAAAGCCATCATATAAAAATGAATTCTTCCTGCCGTAGCATATTCAGATCAAATTATTGTAAACTTGTTCTAATACAGAAAAAGGTGGCACATACGCTATGGAGCATTTGCTTAACGATCAGGTTAAAAACATTCAAATCAGCGGCATCCGCAAAATCGCCAACAAAGTTGCCGCATTACCCGGAACCCTGTCATTAACGATCGGACAGCCGGATTTCCCTACCCCTGCGCATATTATGGAAGCAGCCCATCGGGCCATTAACGAAGGACGCACCTCCTATACACCTAATCCAGGACTGCCGGAATTACGAGAAGCCGCAGTGACGTTTGTAGCTCGTAAATACGGCCTGAATTACCGTGGACAGGATGAGGTTATCGTAACGAATGGAGCCAGTGAAGCGCTGGATATTACTTTACGCACGATTTTGTCACCCGGCGATGAAGTTGTTCTACCTGTCCCGATCTACCCAGGGTACGAGCCATTGATCCGTTTGTCAGGCGGCATTCCTGTGTTTGCCGATACCCGCAGTAGCGGCTTCAAGCTCACGGCCGAGGTGCTGGAGCCTTATCTGACCGAACGGACAAAAGCAATCATTCTCGGATATCCTTCGAATCCAACCGGACGAGTGATGAGCCGTGAAGAACTGGAAGCGGTCGCGGATTTACTGAAGGAGCGTGATCTGTTTATCATTTCGGATGAAATATACAGTGAACTGATTTACGATACCCCCCACGTGTCCATTGCAGCTCTACCAGGTATGCGGGAGCGTACCATCGTCATCAACGGTCTGTCCAAATCACATTCCATGACGGGATGGCGCATTGGTTTTACACTTGCACCCGCTGAAATTACACAGCACATGGTCAAAGTCCATCAGTACAACGTAACCTGTGCCAGCTCGATTAGCCAATATGCTGCCCTGGAAGCCTTGACCACTGGTGTCGATGATGCACTTCCGATGCGTGAGGAATACCGCAAGCGTCGTGATTATGTACATGGAAGGCTGACAGACATGGGTATCCCGCTGGAGAAACCCGAGGGAGCCTTTTACCTTTTCCCTTCCATCGCGCATTTTGGATTAAGCTCTATGGATTTTACCTTGAAGCTGCTGGAAGAGCATGGAGTGGCTGTCGTACCTGGAGATGCCTTTTCTTCCTATGGCGAAGGATACATTCGCTTGTCTTATGCTTACGGGCAGGATGTGCTGGAGCAAGGGTTGGATAAAATAGAGAGGTTTGTTAAAGGGTTATAGGGAGTTAAGGCGGGAGGAGGCGCTACGCAGTCCATTTGATCTTCCGATCGCCGTTGCGGTGGGATTCTTGAATTGGATAAAACATTTATAGGTAAGAATCCCACAGCAAAAGCGAACACTACCGCTTCTCCAGATTCAAATGGCCCGCTTCGCTCACTGCCCGCCTTAAAATCCCACAATTCTCTAACGTGTGTGGGAGACGCAGGGGTACGCTTTGCGCGGTGAGTAAACATAAAAAAGGCCTCTGAGCCACCCGTACAGGTGGCTCAGAGGCCTTTTCGCTCTTCCACTACTCCCACCGGCTATCGGCGTAGGGATTCATGGGTGCGTACCTTTAAGCACGGTGCAGCGGAGGGGGCGGAATGGTGCTGGACAAGCGAAGCGGTCGCCTTTAAATTGAGATTTTAACCTTTAAATATTCAATCATAAAAATCGGAATTTAACAGCGATGGTAAGCACCATCCACCACCGCAGCGACCTTTAAAGCACCAACCCCTAATCCCAACGCCACTCCCCTACTTTAAATGCATTTTGAATTGCAGGAACAATTCATTGTAATGAGCGAGCATGCGCTTGCCCAGATTGTTGTATACTTCCAGCTTGTCAGTAATTTCCGACGGAGGATAAAAACGCTCGTCACCAGAGATATCTTCAGGCAACAACTTCTTTCCATCCTCATTAGGTGTGGAGTATCCTACAAACTCGGCATTTTGAGCGGCTACATCGGGCTGCATCATGAAATTGATGAACTTATGGGCCGCATCCACATGCGTAGCGGTTTTTGGAATAACCATATTATCAAACCACAAGTTGGAGCCTTCATCTGGCACGATGTAATCGAGCTTCTCGTTCTCATCCATGATTTCAGACGCATCACCGGACCATACAACGCCGGCAGCAGCTTCCTCGTTTGCCAGCAGCATTTTAATCTCGTCACCGACAACCGCTTTGACATTAGGCGCTAATTTCTCCAACTTCGTTAAAGCCTGCTGTAAATGTGCCTCATTCGTATCGTTCAAGGAATAGTGAAGGCTGTTCAGTGACATCCCTACGACTTCCCTCGCACCATCAACCAACAGTAGGTTATTACGCAGCTTTGGATTCCACAGACCGTTCCAGCTATGAAAATCAATGCCTTTCGTCAGCTCCGGGTTAAACACAATCCCGACTGTACCCCAAAAATATGGTACCGAGTATTCATTATTCGGGTCAAACGAAAGGTTTAGAAAATGAGAATCCACATGCTTCAAATTCGGCAGCTTACCGTGGTCCAACGGGAGCAACAAGTGCTCCTGCTTCATTTTAGCCAAAGCATATTCCGAGGGAACCGCTACATCAAACGAAGTTCCTCCCTGCTCGATTTTCGTCAGCATCGCCTCATTGGAGTCAAAGGTCTGATAAATGACAGTAATCCCCGTCTCCTTCTGAAACCGTTCCAACAGCTCGGGGTCAATGTAGTCTCCCCAGTTGTACACCGTCAGTGTGTTGCCACCGGAGTAGCCTTGACTGGAATTAAGCCATGCGGCCACCCCCATCAGACCAAACGAGATGATGAAAATGGACAGAAACACGCGCACAAGTGACTTCATCTAGGCACCCCCATTTCTGCCGCAGGCTCTTTTTTACCATTACGATTCGCCTTGCGCATAATAAAGTAGTAACCCACCACCAGCAGCACAGTAAACAGGAAAATGAGCGTGGATAACGCATTGATGGACAAGGAAACCCCTTGACGGGCACGTGAGTATATTTCCACCGATAAGGTCGAATAGCCACTACCTGTCACAAAAAAGGTCACCGCAAAATCATCCAGCGAGTATGTTAACGCCATAAAGAAGCCCGCATAAATCCCTGGCTTGATAAAGGGTAGAATCACCTTGGTCAGCACATCCATTCGGCTGGCACCCAAATCACGCGCGGCATCGACCAGAGATGGACTCATTTCCTGCAACCTCGGCAAAATCATAATGACCGCAATCGGCACACTAAATGCAATATGGGATAATAAAACGGAGTAGAAACCCAGCTTAATCCCGACCATCGTGAACAAAATGAGGAAGGAAGCGCCAATAATGACGTCCGGGTTCACGATCAATACATTATTGAGCGACAGCATCGTGTTTTTGACTCGACGGTTCTGCATCTGATGAATAGCCAGTGCCCCCATAATGCCAATAATCGTAGCCAACGCAGACGACAGCAAAGCAATCACCAAGGTGTTAATGACAATAATGATCAAACGGGTGTCTGCAAACACCTCTTTGTAATATTGGAGTGTAAAACCTTCAAACTCATGCATCGTCCCGCCACTGTTGAAGGAATAGTACATCAAATACAAAATAGGTGCGTACAACACGAGAAAAACAATCACCAAATAAATATTCCCGAATCGGTTTTTATTTACCATGCCGCACCCTCCGTTTCGTTCCCGAGGTGAGCAGCATAATGATCCCCATCGCCAAAATCAGGAACACGGCAACCGTAGAGCCCATACCCCAATCCTGAGTAACCAGAAAATGCTGCTCTATCGCCGTCCCCAGTGTAATCACACGGTTACCTGCAATCAGGCGGGTAATCATAAACAGCGACAACGCTGGAATAAACACAGCCATGCAACCGGATCGCACACCCGCAAGCGTTAACGGGAAAATAACCCTGCGAAACGCGGTCCATTTGGAGGCTCCCAAATCACGGGCTGCGTCCAGCAATGACGGGTTTAACCCTTCCAGCGCGTTATAGATGGGCAAAATCATAAAAGGCACAAAAATATAAACCGACACAAACACAAAGCTGGAGCTGGTAAACAATAATTGCTGACCACCCAACCCAACCATACCTAACACCGCATTCACCGGGCCATAGGTACCAAAGATCCCGATAAAAGCATACGTTTTGAGTAGCAAGTTAATCCAGGTCGGCAAAATAATGAGCAACAGCCACAGTTGCTTATGCTTGGTGCGTGTGAGCAAATATGCTGCCGGGTAAGCAACTAACAGTGAAAATACAGTGATCAGAAATGCATACCAGAACGAGCTAAGCGTCATGCTCAAATAAACAGGTGTCAGAAACTGAGCGTAGTTGTTGAAGGTGAGATGACCATCCACATCAAATAATGAATAGTAAAACACAAGTACAACCGGAGCTGCCACGAACAGCACAATCCATAAATAGTAAGGCAGCAGATACGCTGCTCTTGTATTACCGGACATGCTGATCCACCTCTTCATAGGCTTCCAGACGCCGATCAAATTCTTCCTCTGTTTCCCCGAACCGCATCACATGGATCGCTTCCGGGTCAAATCGCAGACCGATTTCACTGCCCAGCTCCGCCTTTTTGGTAGAATGTACGAGCCACTCCTGACCCGAATCATCATAGCAGCTTATTTCATAGTGAACACCTCGGAACAATTGGGTATCTACTTTTACACGTAGCTTGCCTTCAGCCACACTCGTAATCTCCAAGTCCTCTGGCCGGATCACAATTTCAATGGGCTCGTTCGGACGTAATCCTCCGTCAACACATTCAAACTGTCGACCGTTAAATTCCACTTGGTAATCCGCAATCATCCGTCCTGGGACAATATTGGATTCGCCGATGAAATCAGCAACAAACCGATTAATCGGCTCATCATAAATATCATTAGGCGTACCACTCTGCTCAATCTTACCTTTGTTCATGACAAAAATTTCGTCCGACATGGCCAGCGCTTCCTCCTGATCATGCGTAACGAAAATAAAGGTAATTCCAAGGCGCTGCTGCATTTCGCGCAAAATGTACTGCATTTCTGTACGCAGCTTTAAATCCAGTGCAGACAACGGTTCATCCAACAACAGAACATCAGGCTCATTGACGATAGCCCGTGCGATGGCTACACGCTGACGCTGTCCCCCGGACATCTCAGAAATTTCTCGCTCACCGTAGCCTTCCAGATTGACAAAGGACAACGCCTGTGTCACCTTCTCCTGAATGTCCTTTTTGTTCATCTTTTTGATGCGCAGACCAAAGGCTACATTTTCAAACACATTCAGATGCGGAAATAGCGCATAATCTTGAAAAACCGTATTGACCTGCCGCTCATTGGCTGGAACACGATTAATGAGTTTTCCATTTAAATAAATAGAGCCTTCTGTCGGCTCCGCAAAACCTGCAATCATACGCAGAATCGTTGTTTTACCACAGCCGGAAGGACCCAGCAGTGTATAAAATTTACCACGCTCAATCTCAAAGCTGACGTCCGCCAGCACTGGGGGATCGTTGTCATATTGCTTGGTCACCCGTTCAAATCGGATGATGGTTTGCTCTCCCATAACACCCTCCTTCAAAAATTCGACTTCATTCCATTTCATTCTTTTCATTAAACATAATTATTCAGGGCGTATCATTTACCCTTGAGACTTCCATGTAAAATAGTCTGTCAGCACACGAATGGCTACACCAATCGCTTCCTCCGCAGGTTCCAGCTTCGCATGATGCAAACCATAAGGCGTATCAACACCAAGCCAGAACATCAGACCGGGAATTCGCTCCAGAAAATACCCAAAGTCTTCTCCGGTCATCGCTTCTCCGCATTCAATAAGCTGCACATCCTGCCGATTACGGACCCA
Source organism: Paenibacillus sp. FSL R7-0340 (assembly GCF_038002205.1). Classification (NCBI taxonomy): domain Bacteria; kingdom Bacillati; phylum Bacillota; class Bacilli; order Caryophanales; family Paenibacillaceae; genus Paenibacillus; species Paenibacillus sp. FSL R7-0340. The sequence continues at coordinate 2,019,944 of NZ_JBBOBY010000001.1, read as the reverse complement.
GTTCATAAATTCCTCGGTCACCTGAGCTTCATTGTACACTTGCAAATAGTTTGAGCCATAGTGAATCTCTGCATGGCATTCAAATCCAGCTTCAACACCGCGTACCAGCGCTTCAATCCGTGATTTAACCAGCATCATTGTATCGGCTGACAACGTTCGAATCGTACCCTCCAAACGGGCGGTTTCCGCGATAATATTTTGCTTCGTGCCTCCGCTAACCTTACCCACGGTAATGACCGCTGCATCGAGTGGATTCACATTACGGGCTACAACCGTCTGTAATTGTCCCACCAGTTGGCAAGCAGCTACTACCATATCATTCGCCTTGTGTGGATACGCAGCATGCCCGCCCATACCCTTCAGGTCGATGAAAAGCTCCGACGTATTGGCAAATAGGATGCCCGGGCGAGTCGCAATTGTACCGACAGGATATTCAGGTGCAACATGCAGCGCGACAATTTCATCGGGTATCCAGTCTGCCAGCTCCATGCTGTCCCGCATAGGCAAGGCTCCGCCCGGCCCTTCCTCAGCAGGTTGAAACAGCACAACCAGGTCATCCTTAATCGGATGGCTTGCAAAGTGAGTAACAATTCCCAATCCAATCGTCATATGTAAATCGTGTCCACAAGCATGCATATAGCCGGGATGGTTCGAACGAAAATCGTACCCTGTCTCTTCTTCAATCGGTAAACCATCCATATCACAACGATATCCATAGCGGCGTTCAGGAGCTGTTCCATGAATGAACACTAACACGCCCGTACGCCATGTACGAATTTCCAACCGCTCCTGAGGGAGCGTTTCCAAATAATCCAGCAAATATTGCTGTGTTTTGTATTCCTCAAAACCTGGCTCGGGAATTTGATGTAAATCTCTTCGTATTTGGACAAAAGAACGATAGTCGACCGTACTCATTACCGCTACGCCTCCTCTTTATAGCTCATCAGCTCTTATCTGGCAAAAGAACAAAAGGACAAAAGCCCGGCGCAGCCGCCGAGCCTTGTCCGTTGTGCTTCGTCCCTAAGTTATGCTGTCAGTGCATCATGCTTCTGACAAGGAATCGTTCACCTTTGGTACATAAAAAACTTTTGCCTTCTTACAGAACGCGCAGTTCTTTCAAAATCTCAGTTTTAGATTTGGTCTTATCGTCGACCTGTTTGATCACACGTGCAGGTGTACCCGCCACTACGGAGTATTCAGGCACATCTTCAGTTACGACAGCTCCGGCTGCAACAACTGCACCTTTACCAATTCGCACGCCTTCCAATACGACCGAATTCGCACCGATCAATACATCGTCTTCTACTACAACTGGCTGTGCAGATGGTGGTTCAATGACACCCGCCAGGACAACGCCTGCACCGATGTGACACATGTTACCTACTTTAACACGACCGCCCAGCACAGCATTCATATCAATCATCGTGCCTTCACCAATGGTGACACCGATGTTAATCACTGCACCCATCATGATGACTGCGTTGTTACCGATGCCAACCATATCACGAATATATGCGCCTGGCTCAATGCGGGCATTGATGCCTTTCAGATCGAGCATAGGAACAGCAGAGTTACGGCGGTCATTTTCCACCACATAGTCTTCTTCTTTCGCGTTTGCGCTATCCAGTACAGGCTTGATATCAGCCCAATCCCCAAATACAACACCACTGTCTCCAGAAATAAAAGCTTGAACATTCTCGCCAAAAGATGCGGTAGCCAAAGCTCCTTTTACATATACTTTAACAGGCGTCTTTTTCTTGCTGTTTTTAATCACGTTGATGACTTCTTGTGTATTCATTTCGATGGACATAGTAAATCTAACAACTCCTTCATCGCTTCATACGACTTCGCAAGCCGGAATGATCTTATTCTCTCATCCTTTATAGCACAAAAGTGCAGGTCTCGCAATTATAGATTAGACCCTTATAGCTCTAACCTAACCCTTAAAATAACAATTTTCAGCGGCATGACTGCCTTAAATTCATGATTGTAAGCCGCCGACCACCCCAACACCAAAGAGGGTTATTTATTAGCTTGCAGGCTCTCCAGCGATGTATAAATGAAGGATTCGAATCCTTCAGCAGGTTCACCTTGTGGAATGTTCACTTTCACGATGAAACCGCCTGTTTTATTTTCTACAACAATATATTGCTGTGTCATCTTCGAACTGCTCGCTTGTAAGAACAGACGGCTACTGGATAACGCTTCAGGTATGGCTGCTTTGTCCAGCTTTTGCACCTTGCCGATGGAAGCTAGATCCTTTTCGCCTTCTTTTTGAAGCTCATCCAGATTAAAATCGGAGGGCAGCTTTGTAATTTCAGCATAATAGTTATCATCTACAGCCAAGGCAACACGGTTTTGATCGGGAAACAGGGACATCGGATCAAACACATACAGTGAATATCCCTCTCCTTTTGCCAATGTTGCTGTCTGCTTTTCCTTTTTTCCTTCAAGGGTAAGCTCAAAAGCTTGAGTTTTCGAGCGTTCCCCGCCTACTGCTTGACTGGAACTTCCGTTTTGACTGCTATCTGTTGCAGCCTCTGTTTTTTGTATTTTCGTTAAAGTCAGTTGCTTCGCCGTCGCGTCGCCCTCTACTGCTTTTTCGTTGTATTCAAACGCTACTGTATCGCCTTCTTTAAGTCCAGCTATTACCGTGTCCAGTCCCTCCCCCAATTGGAAGGATTGGGCTTCGCCATTGGTTTCAATTTCAACCGTATGGGGGTCAGCAGCTCCATTGTATACACCTGTGCCTTTTTTAACCTCCGGCTCAGCGATTGGCTCCGGTTTAACTTGCGGCTGCTGTTGCGTTTGCGGTTGGTCTGACCCTTGAGGTGCGGTGTTATTGGTTTGCGGTTTCGTTCCACAGGCTGACAGAGCCAGCACTGCCACTACAGTCAGTAGTATGATTGAAAATGTGTTTTGTTTTTTCATAAAATCCACCTCCACTATGATAGACGAGCTTGTGCAGCAAAAGTTCTACGCAGCATCTCACTTAAAATCCTACCTCCTGCTCCCGTTTATAATATTCTCAGGATTTTGCAAAATCCTAATACCACGGGAATGTCAGGTACGGTATAATGGGCTGTATTAAACCTATTTTTCGAGATACCGCTTGGAAGGAACATAGACGTATTTACTTTCTTCCATACGGATGGAGCTGCCACATGAATCAAGCACACAAACCGTCGTTTTCCTTTGAATTATTGTACATCATAGGTATTATCGCTATTTCGTTCTCCTCGATCTTCGTAAGATGGTCTGAAGCCGAGGTGTCCGTCATCGCTATGTACCGTTTGTACCTAACCAATCTGATCATGCTGCCTTTGGTCTGGAAATACCGCACTGAGCTGTTTAGCCTGACCCGCAAGCAGTGGATGCTGATCCTCTGGTCCGGCATTGCGCTGGGGCTGCATTTCTTACTCTGGATGGGCTCACTTCGACTGACCACCGTTGCAAGCTCTACCGTTATTATGACATTGGAGCCGATCCTTGTCATGCTCGGTTCTTTTTTGTTTTTCCGGACGGGCACGAATCGTGCTATGCTCATCGGAATGGGTATGGCTTTTATCGGCTCACTGGCCATCGGAGCTGGAGACTTCCATGTCTCGGGACAAGCCCTGCTCGGGGACGCACTGTCCTTCTTGGGTATGGTAGCCGTGTCCATCCATATGCTGATGGGCAAGCATCTGCGCGAGCATTTGAGCGCGTTTGTGTATAATTTTTGGGTTTTCTCCATCGCAGCCACCTCACTTGCGCTGTATAATGTGGTCAATGCCATTCCTTTTACCGGATACGCTCCACGGGAATGGGGACTGTTCCTGCTGCTTGCCATTGTGCCTACGCTGTTCGGACATTACCTGTTTAACTGGCTACTCAAATACATTAACGCCACCGCGGTGTCGATGGCGGTACTCGGCGAACCCGTTATTTCTTCCCTGCTAGCTTGGGTGCTGCTCGGGGAAAGGCTGTCTACTTTACAATTTGGTGCAGGCTTTTTCATCCTGTTCGGGGTATGGATTTTTATCCGATACGGAGCGGATTTTAAAAAGAAAGTCATCCACCAAAGTGAGTTGCCCGACACTGAGCATCCCCTGAAGGCCAGCTCTTAACTTATTTACCCCATTTTCATAAACCATACTCAACGGATTAAATTTACTGTTAAATAAAGGAAGGCGGAATCCTCTATGAAATCCATCGTATCCAAACGCTGGCTGCTGGCCCGATTGTATGAGCCGGACATGATCATTGCTGACTGCCGTTCCCTGCTCGGACAAGCCGGGGCTGGACGGACTCAATTTAATGAAGACCATATTCCAGGGGCGGTTCACTTCGATTTGGAAGAAGACCTTACTGCTCCTCTTGGTGAGCATGGTGGTCGCCATCCATTACCTGATGCGGATACACTTGCCGCACGTCTGAGTCGTGCCGGGATCAACGCATCTTCACGCATCGTCGCTTATGATGACCAAGGCGGTATGATGGCTTCCCGCTTCTGGTGGCTCCTGCGCTATCTCGGGCATGAGCAGGTGTACGTACTGGAAGAAGGCTACAGTGCCTGGAAGGAAGCAAAATTCCCCGTTACGGCAGATCAGCCGATTCGCATTCCCTCGACCTTTGTGGCAAATGTTCAGCCACAAATGCTCACAAGTATGAAAGAAGTACAACATATATCCGAAGATTCTGCTCCTGTTGGCTCCTATATCGGTTTTTCACCTATACTGATCGACTCCAGAGAGCGGCCGCGCTACCTGGGACTGGAAGAGCCCATAGATCAAGCAGCAGGGCATATCCCAAGTGCGGTGAATTTCTTTTGGAAAGAGGTATTGGACGAAAAAGGTAGCTTTAAAAATGTGGAACAATTGCAGCAGCACTTTGCCGACCTTGATCCAAACGCAGAAATTATCGTGTATTGCGGTTCTGGCGTATCCGCCTGTCCCAATGTACTGGCCCTGAATGAAGCTGGATTTAGTAAGGTTCGTTTATATCCGGGAAGCTGGAGCGACTGGATCAGTTATGAGGAGAATCCGGTGGCGACCGGAGAGGAATAAAAAGTTTTCAACGGATATACAGTGGTTCTAAAGACAGATACACCGTCCTAAGCGATTAAACTTACGGCGGTGTATTTGCTTTGTTCAAAAGCACAAAAAATCAACTTGAGCTGAGTGAAGCAATAAAACGATGTAGAAGAAGTTGCTTGCTTCTTAGAATAGCTATCCAATCTTTTGAACAAATATATATCTTAATTCATATTTTTTCTGTTGTTTTTCTGCATATATTAGAGTCTCTCTTATGGAACCCGTTTCTAATATATTCAAATCATTAAAATGTCCTTTTAAATCTTCTTCAGTAAAGAAGTGAGCATATTTACCCTTCTTGTATTCGTATGTTCCTTCTTCAATTTCCCTACCCACACCATTATTAAAATCACAATTAGAAAAACATGTGAAATACATTACTCCCAATTCCTTCAAATGCTTCACGCAATTCTGTATCAGTTTTTTTCGGTCTTCTAACAAAAATAAATGCAATAAATCATAACAATATATTCCATCATATCTTTGGCATGTACTAAACTCTAATACCGATTCTTGAATAAAATTCGTTTTTAAGTCCCATTCTTTTGCTAGATTTATAGCTGAACTAGATATCTCAATTCCATCAACCTGAAAATAAGAAGAGAACGCCTTTGTATTTCTTCCATATCCAGCACCAGGAACCAAAATATCATGTACATTATTCTTTTTGAACAAATCTATAGCTTGGGTTACAGTTTGACTTGGTTCACAACCCCAAATCATCCCTTCTTCAGTAAATCTTTTGTTCCAATAATCCCCCATATGATTCACCCGCCTATATACTCACATAGCTCTTCTTTTAAGCTCATCAATCTGTCTTATGTGATGTTGATCATGCCAGATAAAATCTCTTAAATATGATATTACAGTAAACTTCCCGTCAGCATATTCTTTAGTAAACTTGTCGTCTTCAAAACTTTCTATACTCTCCAATATCATGTTACGGTACTGAATAGTCAATTTAATTAATTCTTCTTTCGTTTTTGTTTTTCCATATTCAATAGCATCCTGATTAAATTTATCAAAATCAATACGTGTTAATGTCAGAGGTTTATTGTTTAATATGGGACTTATTGCTGCTTCAAAAAAGTATTTATCCCACAGTAGTATATGACTTACGATATCCTGAACTGACCATTTACCTTCAGCAATCGTTATTTGCCAATCCATTTCACGAATCTCAGAAACAAAACTGATCCATTCTTTGAACTCCTCTAGTAACCGTGACTTCTCATTCATGGTATCACGCTCCTTTTTTCAAATTGCAATTATTTAGGATAACGTTTTTGTATTCACGCTCCCCCAAAGGGGTTGTCTGCTGAAAATCCTTTTTCGAGACTCCTTCTCGCAGACCTAGGCTCCGTAAGGAGATGCAGTTGAATATTAAGTATAGGATATCCACCACATTTTTTTGAGCTACTAACATCTTCTAATCCCACATAACTCACCTGATAAATAAGACGAATATTCTGTCCTAACCAAACCAGAAAATCACTCTTACATCTTCAGCATTCCCTAATTTCAATAATTTTGGAATTGTTTCATTGATGAAGTTCGAACATGTATTCATAATATTTCTGTATTCCATAAATTGATCACAATAATAATTTTCATCCCATTTAAAATTAATTAAATCCTTCAATAATAGCCAACTGTGGTCATAAAAATCATCTTTATCCTCGAATGCAACTTCACTCAATTGAGGGGAAATATCCACTGGAAGACCTCTTGGCAAAGATATAAACTTTAGATTATGATCATTCCTAGTATTCGATAGAATACTAAATAAATCATAGTTTCTATCCCCACTGTAAAATTCATAAGGATCACTTGGTTTCAATTTAGAAGTCTTGTGTTCTGGATACAGATAGTAATAAGGGTTAACAGTCCACTTATCTACACTTAACCAAGTAGCAGTATCATTTAATTCTTGCTTACTCTTTTTGATTTTTCTCCAAGTACCATCAATCTGTTCACATTCGTCTCTGAAGTACCTTTTCTCTACAAAAAACCAAATGTCTGTACCCACATATAGCCTCCCACAATGTTTTTTGCATACACCCTACTTTAAAAGTCTCTGTACCGTACCAAAGGAAATCTTCATATTAGGTGTTATACTAACCAAGATTTATCACTGAACTCTTTAGAAAAAGTTGCTTCTGCTTCATATTGTTTTTGATATTTTATTGGCTTGCTTAATTAATTCCATGCCTTTGTCAATGCCAGTATATGTTGATCCATTTGGTAGCAATGGAAGAAGCTTTAGTCCTAAATATCCAAAATCGCATCCATAATCTATGATCTTTACAGGTTTATTTATCTTCCAAACCCTTTGTATAAGAAATTCCAAGTAATCATCGTTATAGTACAACCAGCGGGTATTTCTTAGATAATCAATTTTATTGTCCCAGTAATATCAAACATAAAAATTCCCCTTGTTATTTAATTTGGCGATTCTCAGCTAACGTTTATGTATTTATCCCCCGAAAGGATTAAGGTGCTTCAGCACCGAGTCAAATACTTAGCCTTGCAAGGTTGATCGCCTGAGCCCCAGAGAGATAGCTTGGAGAAGTATAAATTTCCGAATTTTCAATTCGAAGATGTACATCTGCCCAACCAATATTACTTAGTGTATAAGTAAATTTCATGTATACTCTCCTTTTCAATATTACGGTTATTTCGGCTAACGTTTGTGTATTCACGAACATGAGAACCTTAAGGCTCTGAAGGAGCTGCCCGCTACATGGTTAAGTTCTCAGACGGTCCACTGAATTCGCTTCTTGAGCCGCATCTAGTGGACCAAGGAAGCGAAAGCGACTACAGTGTGAATACGATGTTAGGTGGAATGCACTGAAATACTCACATAATTAATTCAATTTTCCCTTTAGGCTCTACTCGAACTAATACCTCTTCTATAGTCATTTCTGGAGTTATAATTATCGTTTTGTTTAGGTTCCGACTTAAATCTTTTAGAAAGTTCATGAGTACATCTATTTTTTTCTCTGAGTCTATCTGTATTGGTGAAATATCAAATTCAATAACGCTTCCTTCATAAAAATGCCCACAAATATCAATTTCACTATATTCAATAGTTATCCCAATACTTGCTTCTTTTTTAATTCTTAACAATTCAGCAATATCCCTGATTCTAGTTAGTAGCCCATCTATAGTTACCTGATAATTAATCTCACTACTTTCTAGGTAATTAAAAATTAAGGCCCATACTTGGATGTCTGTATCCAATATATAAATATCCCTTAGACTTCCATCTTTAAAGAATACTTCATTTAATACTTCATCGTAATTCATTCAGGCCTCCTAACACTCCGTATTTCACCTAACGTTCTTATATCTACAAGCCCTCACTATCTATTAGCTTCTAATCTTCATTCATTCTATCTGCTCGTATCCAGCTCATTTCCTCAATGTTTAATAATTCTTTAAACTCTTCTACTAACTGATGCTCAGATTCCAGTTGTGTATAGTAATTATTATTCAAAATATCGTCTAATTGTTTTATTCGCTCATTATCTAGTTCAAAAAATCTAAATGTTTTTAGATTGCAATTTGTAAACTGTTTTGCTATTTTCTCATTGTATTCATTAGATCTCAGAACTTCTTCAATTAATTCAGTTCTGATTTTGTCCCCTCTAGGGTCTACATATAAAAATTCAATGTGATCTTCCTCTGGATATCTTTCTTCTGCAAGCTTAATAATTGAAGTATCTAATAACACATATGATATATGAAGACTTGCTATCTCTTGTGAATTGTAAACTACACGGTATCCCCAACAGTGATCTTCAAAATTATAAAAATATAACACTGGGATTTTTTCTGAAATTTGAAATAGACTTTCTGGAATTTCTTCACTTTCTTCTGTATCTTTGGTTACGAAAACAAACCATTTGTCATTTAAATCCTCCGCGTATATAGGATCATGCTCAAGAATTGCTTCTTTATATTTCAATAGTGATAAGCTTCCTGAAGTCAATTCACTCATTGTTTTGGCTCCTTTTTGTTTTTTTAGTCATATTTCAGCTAACGTTCTTGTATTCATGAACCCCTAAGGGGTTGTCTGCTGAAATTCCTCTCCGAAATCCACCTCGCAGACCCATACTCCGTAAGGAGCCGCTGCTTGAATATGATGTTAGGCGATACCCTTGATCTCTTTTGAGTTCCTTAAAATAATCCCTATTACTACTGTATTTTAACTTCTCAAATCGACAACCATCGTGATTGATGAATCAACTTTCCCAACTTCTTTAAATCCGAATCTCTCGTAGAGTTTCATTGCCGCTGCATTGCTCGGATCAACACTGAGGGATAATTTTTTTATATTCCTCTTCCTAGCTTCTTTAAATAATTCATCCATTAAGGCCATTCCGATTTTTCTTCCCCTGTATTCTTTTAACAAAGCCATTCCTAGTTCGGGTACATCATTATCAATAAATCCAAATCCCTTATTATCCTCGTTAAAATATCGAACTGTTATTGATCCGACGGGTTCACCCTCATGGTTCATTGCTATAAATCCAAAATCCCCCTCTCTTCCCCAACCTTCAATATATTTTGATATATAAGGGTCTTTTATTATCGCTTTATCGAATGGCTCTTGACCTTCTGGGACAAATAATGATTCATATAACATCTCCCATAAAAAAAACACATCATCTTCTATTATTGGTCGGATTCTGTATTGCATCATTGAAGTTACCTCATTTCTAGATTCTCAAATGTTTCACCTAACGTTTCTATATTTTCCATAAGAGCCGTAGCTTGAATATTATGTTATGCAATTCCTCCATCCTCTCCAAATCAACATTCCAAAGCTTGGCTTGCTTCTGTTAATTCATCATTGGCCTCTAAATATTTTAATATTTTTTCAATATCATCGTGGTCCATTGTTTTCGTTATAATAAGATGTTTAATATTAAATCCTGGTGATTCCATTTCTTTTTTAAAGTGATTTACTAATTTTTGAGGGGTTGTCACCAAACTCCATCGTTCACTTCCATCCGAAAAAGTAAGGGTCACCTCCACCAAATCAAATTCCTTTGGATCCTCATCAAACTTCCATCTTTCTAAATAAGGCACTTCTATATTTCCTTCAATAAAATGAGCTTTTGATATCCAAACTGCTTTTCCATGGTTTCCAATAATTCTATACTTGTCCCCATCTTCTTTTTTTACGATGTATTTATTGCCCCTTGTAAGTGCATGAGCATAAACGCCTATACTCATACAAGTTATGATTGGTCCCTCCATCAATTCACTTCCATACCGTATTTAATTTACTGAGGTTTCGCATAACGTTCCTGTATTCATGAACCCCAAAGGGGGTGTCTGCTGAAATTCCTCTTCGAAATCCAACTCACAGACCTAGGCTCCATTGGAGCGGCAGCTTGAATGTTATGTTGTCAGATTACAGTGCCTTCCTTGATTTACTCAACGTCAATTTTTGTTTAAATCCTTTGTCAGTATTATTTCTAGAGGTTCGTTCTCAAGCATTAAACATCCAGCATCTCTATATCCAAGCTTTCTATAAAAATGTTGGGCTCCTTCATTTGAAAGTGTTGAGGTCATGACCATTTCAAATCCTTTTTGTTTCATTAATTCTTCCCAATACTGGACAACTTTTTTACCAATACCTGTTCCTCTATACTCCTCATCTATCCATATCATATTCATAAATGGTGTGTTGTCCCAAAAAAATCCGTATCTCATCCAACCTATTTCTTGATTGGATTCTCTAATTATTAGAATTTCATTTTCTTTTATTTTTGGTCTTATCAGTGTCTTATGTATGTGCTTGTCTCTTAACGAGATATACTCATAATCTGATTCAATCGCAAAATCAATCTTCATTGTAAATCCTCCCTCTCACTCTTCTCATTAAATATCTTCTTGGTAACACTTAGCACTGATGTCTCATAACGTTTGTACATTACATAAGTTTATAGAGTCTTTTCAAAAATGTATAAGTCACCTTCTTCTCTAACTTTAGTAAACCCACACTTTGAATAGAAGTGATGATTCTTCACACTCCAGCTAGGAGTATCCAGCCACCATTTAGTGCTGTCTGGAAATTTATTTTCAATTTTCTCCATCACCTTCGTTCCGATTCCTTGATTTTTAAAATTTGGATCAATAAAGATTCTTCCTAGATTATGCACTTGATTACATTCTACGAATATCATTGCTCCCCCGATTATTTCTCCATTAAAGAGCACCTTGAAATATTCGCAATTTTGCATCATCTCTTCTTGCCAACTTATGGAGTCATATCCTATTGGCCCAACGGTTTCGTTATTCTTAAAATGCTTTGATTCATCCTCAAAACTGGCCTTTTGTATTTCAGCAAGTTTTTGTGCATCATTTTTTCTAGCTTTTTCTAATGTCAGCACCCAACATACCTCCATTGTCTTTTTATTTTTTCTGGGGTTGTCTGCTGAAATCCCTCCTCCAACTCCATCCCAACAGGCCAAAGCTCCGTGAGGATTCTTATGCTTGAATATTATGTTATCAGAAGTTACCGAACTTCTTCACTATACATTCAAAATCAATGGGCAAATTTTTTTATCAGCGAATTTTCTTATATGGTCTTTTTCCATTTTGTAGTTTGATTATTAGTTCATATGCATCTCTTCGAATTATATTAATCCCATAATTGGCAAAGAGTATATCTAAAATGACCTCCAGATCTTTCGTGTTCTTTATACTATAGCTTTTAGTACTTTGAGATCTTATCATTATGTTTTAGTAATTCAAGAATTTCTGATAACGTTTCTGTATTCATGAACCCAAAGGGGTCGTCTGCTGAAATCCCTCTTCAAAACCCAACTGGCAGACCTAGGCTCCATTGGAGACGCTGCTTGAATATTGTGTTGTGTGACATCAACAACTTCCTCGAATTCACTAGGTTCCTAATACTGGTATCCAAAGAAAAAAAGCTTTTCTTTACTTTTTATTATCTTCATTATGGGTGCCGGCCTCAAAAAAGCATCAAATTTAGAGACTCAAATGGACGATGTTCGTTCGTGTCCCTCGACACTACAATTCAGCAATTTCCAAAATTGTTCAACCATGACCGATGCTGGATATGGCATCGAACGGGTAATCCACCATTCCAATACCCCCACTGCCGCTGAAATTAAAAATTGTACCGTAATGTCCCTATTCATATCCTGATCGAGGTTGATCGAATCCAGATGCTCGCACAGACTTTGCCGGAACATTGTCTCCATTTGGTTCCGAAAAACCGTACTTCCCTTGTTCGTCAGCATTATAGAGTAGAATGAAGCATGCTGCTCCAAATATTCAAACGTGCGCAGTAGTGCGGTTTTGGAAGGGAGATGAAAGAAGTTATCTTCAGACATACAATTGCGTAGTAACTCGTTAATTTGAGCTTCCATGCATTGATCGCGCAGATCGTACTTGTCAGCGAAATGCAAATACACCGTTCCGCGATTGACATTCGCTTCCTCAGCAATTTGATTGATCGTAATTCTCTCGAATTCCTTTTCTGACATCAGCCTCATAAAAGCATCAATAATGGCTTGCCTCGATTTTTGAATACGCCTGTCCATATCCTTCTCCCCTTTGTACCATCCGAAAAAATGAACACTTCGAAGTCCTCTGTTGAAAAATCAACAACCACGCTTGTTTTAACCATTGAACCCCATATACCGCTCTGATACATTCACTTTATAAAATTTATGTTGATGATTCAACATATGTTCAGTTTTAGAGGAGTCATACTCATGAAAGCTATTGTTTTACAATGTTTGGATAATTTAATCTACATTGAATTAGGAGGGTTTAAAAATTGAAACTTACAGGAAACACGATTTTTATTACAGGCGGCGGTTCGGGAATTGGACGTGCGTTAGCAGAAGCTTTCCACAATCTTGGAAACAAAGTTATTATCGCCGGTCGACGTAAAGAGCGTCTGGAGGAGACGATCAAAGCGAATCCCGGCATGTCCGCAGTGGAATTGAATGTACAAGATCCTGCCAGCATAGAGGCGGCCGCCAAGCTGTTAATCGAAGAATACTCGGATGTGAATGTCTTGATCAACAACGCCGGCATCATACAGTCCGATGACGCGGCGGGCGTGATCGATGAGGATGTTTTGATTTCGACTGTCACTACAAACTTGCTCGGTCCCATTCGGTTGACTTCTGCATTCATCGAGCATTTGAAGTCCAAAGAAGAAGCAGTTGTCATCAACACGACTTCAATACTTGGATTTGTACCGTTAGCGACAACTGCTGTATACTCCGCGACGAAGGCAGCACTTCACACCTATACGCTGTCCCAAAGGTACATGCTTAAAGACACATCGGTAAAAGTAATAGAAATTGTGCCCCCATGGGTTCAAAGCAACAACGATGAGCCACGGGCGATGCCACTTACTTCATTCATTGATGCAACAATAAAGATACTTGGCACGGATACAGACGAAGTTCTGGTGGAAGAAGCGAAAATGTTTCGAAATAACCCTGGCCCGAACGAAGGTGTTTTTGTGACTCAGCTTAACGATACGATGAATTCTGCACCTCCAAAGATTCATTGATCCATCTGTAATTTAATTTTCAAAAATTTAGAAGAACATGAAGTAAACACTCAGTTCCGTCTACTTCATGTTCATTTTTATTGCAACTTACTCGTGGAGTAAGAAAAAGTGCCAAGCGGTCACACCCATGTTTACCTCTTAAATAATTTTGTTGATTTCACATAACGTTCCTGTATTCACGAACCCCAACGGGGTTGTCTGCTGAAATCCCTCTTCGAAATCCATCCGCAGACCAAGGCTCCGAAGGAGCCGCTGCTTGAATATTATGTTATCCGATGCTGCTGACTTCTTTGAGTAGTATACAAATCATACTTTTCTTTGTTAATTGTTCTTTTATTTAACGGGTTTATAAATCCGATCTGTATCTGTGTCTATCACATAATCTATTCCAAGGCTTTCAGAATGTTGTACTTCTTTAAGGTTTAAATATTCTTGTAATTTGATTGGTATATCTTTTATTGTAGAACACGTTTCTTTTGCCTTTACATAGCTTTCCGAAAGTTGTTCGTGACTAAGATTCCGGTCGCTAGCCAATACACACTGTAAGTAGTAACCATCAACTTCAATGATCATTATAGATTCTCCCATATCTTTTTCATGCATTCTGCCCTTAATCATTCTTCATAGGGCTTGGCGGTTTCGGATAACGTTCCCGTATTCACGAACCCTGCGAGGCTAAAGTGGCCGGGTGGTCCCGCCACTTAGCCTCGCAGGGTTGTTTGCCTGATCCTGCTTCCCTGCTATTAGCCTCTGGCGGACCAAGGGGCGATATCAGTCGGCCCGCAGCGTGAATATATTGTTAGCCGATGTATTTGCCTTCATTGAGTTTACTAAAGGTCATTGTCTCCCTTGTACCAATTAAACTTACTAATCATTTCTTTAGTGGCAACTAAGACTTCATCTCCCTTTGAAAAGCGTTCAGTTGCATGTTCTGCTTTGCCTGTAGGCCTACCAAATTGTTCGTTAAAATCATCCATTATCCTCCATACATATTCTTCACACGCATCAACTGAATTTCCAACATAGATATCGTAATCCTTATTTTTCAAATTATTTGGATTCCAATTATATTTATCTGTATACATATAAGCATTACTTTCTCCAACTAATTTTATAGATATGGATCTATGCTCTCTATTTGAACTTGCACTTAATGTAATGGAAAAAGGATTCGCAGTACCACCAACCCATGTTGACCAGTTATATTTTATAGCTTGGTCGACTAAAGTAGTTACTAGATCCTCAAATTCAAGTGTTTTAAATTTCTTCCAATCCACTTTTCTACTTTTTGTGAATTTTCTCCAATTGTCTTGAGTTATTGCTTCTGTTTCTTCTATTCCAAAGATAGATGCTAATTCACTAAAACCTTGCTCATAGTTATTTCTGAAATCTGCAAATCTTCGATCTGCTAAAAAATAAGGTATGTTACATTCTCTATAAAATATGGGTAGAACTAATACTTTTTTTGACTGCATTTGTTTTACCCATGCCGCTCCAAGTTCACTCTTAACCCATTCAGAATTCAGTGCTTCGGGAGAAAGTACAATTCCTAAATATTCATTCTCTTTTATCCCTTCCTCTATTTTCCAAGTAATTGAATCACCTATTTTAATCTCCCATTTATCGAACCATACATTTACACCAATTCTCTTTAAATCTCTTGCTAATTTTTCTACAAATGGTTTGTCTAAACTGGTATGACTTAAAAAAATACTAGGCATCTCTTTCATCCCTTCATGCGAATATTTCGGCTAACGTTCCTGTATTCATGACGTCCGACGAAGTCGGATGTGTCTGCTGAAATGCCTCCTCGAAATCCTTCCTACAGACCAAGACTCCGAAGGAGACGCTGCTTGAATATTATGTTAGCCGAAGTTATTGGCTTCTCCGAGTTAACCGCTCAACGCCTTATCATTCCTTCTTTCCATAAAGCAAGGACTACATCCATTTGTGAGTTGTACTACGTCCTGATCTCCAATTACTTCTTTCCATAATAATCTTTGATTTATGTCCTGATCCTTATTAATCTCACGCAATATTTTTACTGCCTTTAACCCATATTCTTTATTTTTTTTAGAATTTGTGTAAACCCCACTTGGAATACCTTCAAGTAAACCTTCTCCGATATAGTCCTAAAAAGGTATTTTTCGGACATCTCTTTTTCTGCGAAGCACTGCCTTCACCAAATATTTGTATTGTCACTTCATCCCAGGCTTTATTTGGGCTATTTTGTTTCTGTTCAATAAGATTTTTTACAGTTTTTACCGATATTTCACCATATTTCCCCATACTAATCCTTCTTTCTTTTTACAATCGCAATAGTTTCGGTTAAAGTTACTGTATTCACGAACCCGAGAGACTTAAAAGTGTGTAGCGACTGGATCCGTCAGCACTTATCCTCGTAGTCGTTGATTGCCTGATTCCACTTTCTTGCTATCTTACCTTCGGCAATCCAAGGGGGCACATGGCCCTGTAGCGAGAATACTACGTTAGATGATTTTATTGCCTTCATAAAATTACATTCAAAAAAATTGCCCCTAGAAAAGTAGGAGCAATTATAAATATAATATTATACTGAGAAAAAATACTCCTTAAATTGAGAATAATTATTCTTTGGAGCCCTGAAATCACTAAATGATTTAGAAATTGTGAAAGAGTAACGATCATCACCTTGAAACTTTAGTTTATAGTGCTTGCCATTTTCAGTAATATCGAATCCAAGTTTCTTTAATTCTTTCTTATTCTGTTTTGTAAGTCCTTTATCTGAAACCAAAATTCGTTTTATTGATTCCAAAAATACTTCTTTATTTTCGGGCTTATTATTTGATTCTAGTATTGAATTAATCATATTTTTCATTCTGTCGGAACAAGAGCCGCTATTTAGTTTTTCTTCTAATATTTCAATAATAAGTTCAAGTTGTTCATTTCTAAATAGTTCTCTTTCAGTTCCCTTATACATAAGAGTTGGTACATTTGTAAACTCAGTTTCAGTTTGAATTTCAAATTGATGATTTAGGTAATCGTTCTCTGCTTCTAAATTATCAATTCGTTCCTTTAATATGCTGATTTCACTAAGTGTATACTCCATAAAATCAGTCAATTCCGTATTATTTTTTTTGTACTCTGCTAACCTCATCCTGTATTTAATATCCTGTATGTATGACCATCTACATTCTTTTATTAATGTTCTACTACTTAATGTTTTTTGAACGAACAATCTTACTTTTAGTAGATGATCCGATTCATCATGGCTATAGTAATTGTTTCTCCCACCACCAGGCCAGTATATACCAATTGTTCCATTATACGGATTTTGACCATTTGTAATTTCTCTAATCTTCTGTGAAACACCTTCATCGGCCTCATAATAGACGTGCGCAAAACCTGATAACCATTTTCCAAGTTCTATAGGGTTAATTAAATAATCTCCTGTGAAATATTTGCTGATGAAAACAATAGGAAAACGATTCTTCTTTTCATTGTTTATTAAAGAAACTACCTCTTGATAATTTGTTAAGTCTACTTTTTTGGGCTCTTTTTGAATTATTAAACTATCGTCAAACATGGGTAATGTCTTTTCCATTAGTAGTTTAATAATATAAGGTCTAGCAGGAAGCTTAGTGTAAGTTTTAACATTGAACTCTGCCTTTGAAGTTACAATAGAGACCAAAAAACTATCACTTGTCTTATACCCAAGCACATCTGTTCTCCACTCACAATCATCATCTTTTTTTGTATGTCTTACCCCACTGTGAATACCCTTTTCTCCATCGACTCTTACAAATTCAAGTGATTCATTATGACTAGTGTACTTTAATCCATCTTTAATCGAGCTTTCATTAATTTCAAGAGATGTATGTGGGCTGTGTTTCATCCAATCTCTACAAATCAATAAGAACTCTTCAGTTGTTGTTTCTGTTGACAAAGGTAATATTGTGCTAAAACCAATCATTTTTTTACCCCTCACAATTAATATTTTAATTCATATTACATCATTTTGGTTAATTGTTCTATTCTTTAAATTTTTCAAAAGCTTTTTGCAATAATTTCGGCTAACGTTTCTGTATTCATGAACCCCAAAGGGGTTGTCTGCTGAAATGCCTCTTCGAAATCCATCTTGCAGATCAGGCTCCGTCAGGAGCCATAGCCTGAATATTATGTTAGATGAACACTATGCCTGCCAGATTTCTCAATCAAGTTCCTTATTTCTTTCTTCAAATATCCCCCGCTTAACTTCATCCTCAATCATTTGCTGCGTTATTCCTGATTTTCGATATAAAACACTTGATATTTCCATTAATCTATTATCCATTATTTTTACTCTATTAACGAAACTGTTCAATTCATCTATTAGTTCATTTCTACCTGTTTTTGTGAATGTTAGTTCTATCTTCTCCTTAAAGAAATCATGTACTATGAAGTTCCGTAATTTTAATATTGCCTCCAATTCGTCTATATCTTTATCTTTTAGTTCAAACACTTGTTTTATTTCGTTTATTAAACGTCCCATAGTAATTGAAAATTTTCTTTCGAATAATGCTTCAAAATCATCTTCAGTTGGAACTAATCCCTGAGATCGCTTAAGTAATACGATCATATTAACTAACTGATGCTCTAATACTTGAGAATAAAAAACAGCTAAACCAAAATGGGCATAGCATTCTTTACTATGTTCACTTTCTTCATACTCTTCTTCGAGCAACTTATATCACCAGCCTGCATAGATTTCATCTAACGTTCCTGTATTCATGAACCCCAAAGGGGTTGTCTGCTGAAATCCCTCTCCGAAATCCATCCGCAGACCAAGGCTCCAACGGGGCCGTTGCATGAATATTTTGTTATCCGGTGCCACTCTTCATCGAATCACTCAAGATTATATATTTTCTTGGATTGCATATTTAACTATTCCCTTTAATGCTTCATGACAGCTCTTCATTTCGTTGATAACATTTGTGATGTCACTGTCTTCTTGTGTGTGACCAACTTGATTCCTTAACCACGTGAATCTAGTTTCAAGTCGATCACTTCTTTTATAAGAACCGTCTTTTTGTTTAATTAACTTTGTTGATTGTTGTTTGTATTCTTCTTCTTCTGGCTTTGCTGTTAAAATAAATCCATCTACTTCTGGCTGATTTTCTGCTTTAATCACTAACATTAAAAGGCTGTATAAAAACATAAATTTTCCTAAGTCATCATCATGATTAAGAGCCTGACTATATAAATCATAATAAACATGATCGAACCTATCAGATTGAATAAAAGACTTTATCTCATTCAAGTGTGTAGCATTTAATTTAATTGGAACTGTAATTGACATAAGAAGATCACTTGAACCACTCTTGTATTTGGTGAAATTCTGAGAGGTGAGTTCTATTCCATAAATCTGAATCCCATTGGTGAATATTATCCCTCTTACGATTTGTCCAGTCTTTTTTTCTGCAATTCTCTTGGCAGAATCATATTCAACATTCTCATTGAATTCTATTCTGACAGTGATTGTGCCTATATTCTCCTTCCTATCAAAAGTTATAACCATACACTCAACTTCGTTTTGTGCTGCTGAGAAATCTACTTCCATTATTTCTTTACATATAGGTAGATTGGAGTACCCTGTGAATTCAATAAACCTATTCATCATTTACTCTCCTTATTCTTAAAATTAGTGGTTTCGGATAACGTTCCTGTATTCACGACCTCAGCGAATGCTGAGGTGTCCGGCTCCTGCCGGACCCAGGGCGTATGCCCGCAGCGTGAATATTATGTTACATGAAGTATCTACATCACTGAAATACTCGAGTTATTCTAAAATCTTTACTAATCTTTCAAAGCTTTCTTTAATAATGCCAAAATGTTCTTCAACATTTCTTTGATAAACCTTTTCTCTTTTTTCCTTAATATCATCAGTAAAATGAATTTCAATATTACATTTATGCTCCTCAAAGTAATCACTGGTATTAACAACAGGAAGAGGTATAAATAGATCCCCTTTTTTATCAAATATCACTCCTTTCACTTTAAACAAACTCAATAGCTGTCTTAAATTAAAATCATTAGTTAAAAAAAACGGAATGAAAAAACGACCTTCTCCCCCTCGCTTAAGAAAATACTCCATAATACGTGGGACTGAAAAATCCCAGGCTATATTTTCGATCTGGCGAAATAATTTTTCAGTCTTCATACCTTTATTAAATTTATTGAGCATATTAACGTTTTTTGAATTCATAAAATACTTGTGTGCTACAATAAATTCTCTTTCATAATAAATTCCTAGCTCATCATTGATAAACTTAAATAAATTGTCTAATTTTTTTGGAACACCTGCTTTATTTTCGAATTTATTAATCAAGATACCAATGAGTAATAGGATCATGCACTGATGAAGATTCTTAAATATACTCATCATTCCTTCAATGCTACTGGCATTAAATGTTCCATTAAAAATTTGATCGGCAAGAAGAAAAGCCTCTGTTTCAGTAATTGTATAAGAGATGATGCCTTTCTCTATATACTTTTGTTGATCAATACTTTTAAAAAGCTCTAGACTAACCAAATTCCTATACAACTTTGCTCTTTTATCTTTTCTGATAGATTCATCTTCTACCCCTTCTAATTTGAAGGAGTTTTTATAATTTTCAATCATATAAAATAAATAGTCGTAATTGTACCCTCCCCGAATAAGTACATCTATAACTTGAAATACCTCGTTATTCATTGTTGACCATTCATTATTTCTGACAAAATTATCAATGTAACTGGCATAGTTAGTATCTAACATTATTGAATAATCTACTTTGAATGTTGTATCAGCACTCCCATTCATAATCATTTCCCTGTTTAATTCATTCTCTATGAAGTACAATTTATCAGTTGAAAAATAAGGAATGAAATGGCTATTCTCAGATTCAATAAGTTTTTTTATGCCATTTGGATAACCACTTCTGTGATAATTATCTAGCGAAACGATAGCACTTGTATCATTAGAATTCCCCATAATTGCCCAAGCTTCAAACAGCTCTTTCGGCTCGGTCGCTTGAGAAAGTACATACAAACCTTCTTTAAAATTTTTACTAGTCCTAACCATAAAGGTTCCCTCCCAAACTAAAATAGGTGCCTAAATATTCTTTATAGATATTTCATGTAACGTTCTTGTATTCACGAATCCGAGGGGTTTAAGGGCGTTTGCGCCCGGGTCGTAGACTTAGCCTCGCAGGATTGTCTGTCTGAGTTCACTTCCTTGTATTAGCTACTGGCAGACCAAGGATCGTATGGCCCGCTGCTTAAATACGGTGTTATACGCCGTGTTTCTCTTCGTCGATATACCCTTCAATTGTCTCTTTAGATCTTCTAACTTTTCCACTTGTTCTATCGAATTGAATAGAGATAATATCGTCTTTAACTATATCATCTATCATTTCAACAATAATTCCATAATCTATATGATAAAGATGTTTATCTTTATCAAAATCAGAATTTATAAATACTCCAGTATACTCCATTCCATTTTCTTCATCAAACGTTGGAAAGAAAATAAAACTATGTATAAATGAATTGCACATTTGTTTAATTGTAAGTGAACTGTTTAAACAATTCATTAAATCGTAGAATTCACCGTAATCAATAAAATTTAGCAAATCTATTTTTTTCTCATTTTGTATTCTTTGATATTTTCCACACTTGTAATTTTTAGAAAGTAATTCATCACTTAACTTTCCATTTTCAACAAGTTTTCTAATAATAAAACTGCAAAGAAAATGAAACTTCTCAAGCCCCATTACAAAGTGTTCAGTATCATATTTTGAGAATTTTATTTGTTTGAGATATTTTTTGAAATTTCTCAATTCCTTAATTAATTCCGCTTTCCAAATGTGGGAGTTCCAAATCATCTCACAATCTCCTTTATTAATTCTTTAGAAACATGGCGTATAACGTTCCTGTATTCACGACTCAGCGTATGCTGGGTGTCCGGCGACTGCCGGATCAAGGACTAATGTCCGCAGCGTGAATATTATGTTAGGTGATATTCCTATTTGATAAAACAATAAATTTCACATAAAATTCTAGAAGAAATCAGACTCACTACCATACTTTCCTTCAAACTTATAATGTATTTTAAAGACTTTTTTATTGTATTTTATTATATTTTTTTGTATATTTTAACTACAATTAATTGTTTCTACTTAAGATTTCACTGTGTCTTTTTTCATTTCATCAAGTTCCACGTTACTGAGATTTTCCCTAATTCATTTCAGAACTTTTATTACCTCAGTCGCTCAATGTTTTCAAAATACATATATTATTTATAGTTATTAGTATGTTGTTGAATTTGTGAGTTTTTGAATCTTTTTGTTTACATACCGGAATTCTTGTGCGAGAAAGTGTACGGAAGCGTCTCAGCAAAAGGCCGTCTCTTGCCGCCACGGGCGTTCTATACACCTTTTTCCGTCAGATTAACCTTCCTGATAACACGCTCAAACGCTGGTTTTACACTGATACAACTTTGCCTTCGAATTGGATCTCAAAGCGTGTTGGCGACGAAGACATTGCGCGCGAAGGCTGCATCTACGGGATCTGTATCCTTGATCTGAACACTCGTCAGGTACTCGGCCTTTGCGAAGGACGAAAAGAATCCGATATTCTCGGATTTTTACAACGCACGGTGCCAAAAGCCTGTGTTATGGCAGCGTCTACGATGAGCAAAGCGATTCACGTGTTGAGCCTGTATCATCGAATCCCGTTACACAAATTCGATGATACAGCGATGAAAAACGACAGTCTTGAGCTGCAGCGTGCACAGTGAGCCTTTTCGCATTCGCTACGACTGCTGAGCGTCTATCCAGCGCGACTCACAAACGAAGTATGGCAGGAAGTGCGCGAGCATCTGCAAGTCGACAAAATGCTGAAAATTCAACATTAGGTGCTGTAGCATTTTCTATATGTCCTGAAAGTGTAACGTTTACGGTGGCGTAAAAGCGATTTGAAGCCTCGATGAAGCGGTTTGCTTTTCAACACGGTAAGTCGTTTGTCCAAAATACTTAAAGCGCGGAAAGAAGACATTTCGGCTGCTGCTCGTGGAATCTAATGGCCTCTTGGAAGTAATGCGACAGTCAAGCTGCTGAATCGCCGAGCTTATAGCTATCGGAACATAGCTCATTTCATGCAACGAATTCAGTTTGAAAACGGCTCGATTTTGGTCAAGAACAACCCATAGAGAAAAATCTATTTATCACTAATTTTGCAAATACAAACAGGTCTGTTCGTTTCCAACTATTATTAATATTGACTTTGCCCTACTTAATCCTACATATAGTTGCTCTCTTTGTTCTTTAAGAATAATAGAATCTAATCCCCATAAAAAAACGACGTCAGACTCTAATCCCTTAAATTTATTTACCGTTGTTACTACTATCGTACTCTTATTCCTTTGCTCAATATCCGTATACTGATAACCTTTAGGAAGTAGGCTTGTTTTCAGGGTATCAAAATACTCCTTTTGATGTAGGGCATCGACAATTAGCACCGTAATTTGGTTGGGTTCTATCTGTTCATCCAAAATTAATTTTTGAATTTTAGAATGTATTTTCACCGCTTGCTTCTTAGAATTTTGGGTAATTATATACTCTATATCTTCGCCATTAATATTGGAATGGTCAATTGGGTCACCTTTGTAATGTCTATATGATATCTCGTGTACTTGCACTGTATTTCTACAGTTTTTTAAAAGGGGGAAAGTTTCATCTTCAGATACTGGAAATGTACTCACCCTAGAATATAAGTTTTGATTATCATCATAAAAAATATAAAATGGAGTTTTGTTTTCATCAGCTAGCAATAACTCAAGCGGTGCCCAATATTCTTCTCTAAAATCTTGGCCTTCATCACATACTATTGCGTCGTATCTTTCAGTAATATAATCTAATGAGAATAAAGCAGCACAAGGAAGTTGTACATCATAGAGATCTTCACCAGGATAAGTCTTCTGGGCATCCAACAATATATCATTACCTTTTACCGAACTCGCCTCTTTAATTTTTGAGTAACATAGCTGATGAAAACTCATAACAGTAAGCCCGTCAATTCCATTGCATACTGCTGCCAAATAATCAGCGAGCGGCCGGTTATAACAAGTTAATAAAGTAGAGAAACCTTCTTTAGCTAACCGCTTTGCTTTTTCAACTGCTAGAATAGTCTTTCCAGTCCCAGCACCACCACTAACTACTACACGACGTCTTTTTCTAAGTGTGTCCAGCACTCTAGTTTGTTCCTTTGTAAGAGTTATTCTAATTTCTTCCTCGTTTCTTAAATTCAAAGAAATTAGCGGCTGAACAGTAAAGGATTTAGAAAATATCTTCCCAAAAATATCTATCCCTTTTTGTCCAAAAAAATTGGAGCTAGATGAATCTTTGTCAATCCAATAATCAAAACAATCATCAACCCAGATTTTAATTGAAAGCAAATCATTGTTTGTTCCAATAAGATTTCCAGGTAAATCTAAGCGACTTATAGAACTTGCATCAGTTATATCCGGAAAAAATACTGCATGCCCACATGGAATCCTACTCTCCTTAAATAAGTCCTTTAGTTCAGTTTCCAACAGTTTTGCCCTAATGGAGTATTTTGCATTCTTCGCTTGTTGAATTGGATTTTTAATTAAATGCTCCCGTCCATAGCGGTCTCTTGAGTACCACTGATCAGCACCAGCATTAAAAGAAATCCCCCCACCTTTTACTTCAATACACAAGTACCCATAATGAGGGTGAATAATTATAAAATCAGTTTCCCCGTCACGCGCCTCATCACTTTCACGTTTCAGAATCCATGCTACTTGGGAGAAGACTGAATAACTATTAGGAAGTCCCTCCTTCAGTGCTCTGTACACCTGAACCTCACCATGAGAATTGAAATAAGAAAGTTGTTCATCAGTCAAGTCTGGTATCATATTAGCCACTTTATCTAATCCTCCAAAATATCCATTTGAGTAATATTAAAAGGAATTCTTTTTTCGCCATTTTCGAAATTTACAATTAAAAACTTTATTCTCCCTTTATTTACCTCTTCCTTTATCGTTCCCGTACCAAAAATGTGATGATTAATTCTTACACCAGCAACAAACTTATCTACAAGTTTGGTTTTCTCTGCAATAGCCCTCCACCCATAGTCAAATACGTAAGATGTAATTTTACTGTAAGGATTCTGAATCGGATTAATTTGTATATGTTCTTTATCTTCAACAAATTCAACGACATATAGCCACAGCTGATCTCCGTTTTCTTTCGCAAACTTCATTTGCTCATTTGAAAGCAACACTCCATAATTGTTCCATTCACCTATAAATCCAAAAACAATAATATATCGATTGGTTCCCTCTATATCACCATTAGGAGAAATGATGTGGTAAATTCCACCTATATCAGAAGCTTGTACTGGTTTACGTCCTTCTGTTGTCTCATAATTAATCGCAGCATTTATTGCTGAGATTTGGTATTGTAACTCCCATTCATTCTTATTTACTTGTGAAGATGTCTCATTTCCCTCACTTGTTACATAAGAAATTAAACGTTTCCTATGATTTGTTGAACTAAAATTATAAGTAGATAGAGTGCTTCTAGACGAATAATAGTTATTCTCCGCTTCTCTTAATTCATTATTCTCCTTTATTAGGTCACTTTGAAGTTCATCATTGTGATTATTTCCATAGTAGTAATTTTGCTTTCTCGTGTTTTGATTTTTATTTACTGAAGATGGTAGATTATCATCAACATCAGATTGGTTTATATATTCTAAAAGACTATCCTCTTCCATTCCAGAATCAGGATATTCATTTTCATATTTTTCAAATTCTGAATCTCTTTGATCACTGGATACTTCCAATTCAATAGGATCAATATTAATAACTGAATATCCTATAGATGTAAACCACTTTTCTGTGTCAATGTCGTTGAGCTGTAATATAAGATGGATCTCTCTATCATTTCCTCTCATTTCAAACAGAGAACTCAGAGAGTTACTTAGATTATAAAGTGTCAAAGGATTAGTTAAAGAACCTGCATAATAAACCGAATTTGATTCAGCATGATACCAGGAATCAATAGTTTGATTGTATATTTCTGTCCCTGCTCTATTGATCAGTAGTAAAGATAACGATTCAGCCCTTTTAAAATTTGCATCTTTGATTGTCCTTGTTAGGTTATATAAAATTTCTAAAGGATCTTCTGCGTTAATATTAGCAATAAGCATAGCTAAGTACTTTGACTTTTGAAGTAGTTTTTTCTTAAGTTTTTCATCACTTTCTTCACCCGTGGTATCAAGTTGAAGGTCCTCGTTTTTTATTACAGGTATATCGAAATAATCAAATAATATTTGGTTATCTTTTTTTGTTCCCGATATTTTTATAAAGAACTTAGAATTACTGGGAGGCATTATCCCCTTAACATCAAAAAAATGAAGTTCAGAAGCAAATTGAAATGAATCATCTGTTGCCAACAACTTTAAATATTTAATCTTAAGATTATTCTCGTTTACCGGTTTATTATTAATTATTTGTTGATATATCGAATCGACTTTCTTTAGTGTAAGACTGCTTACTGGGTTACCTTCTAACTTCTCAAGCAGACATAAACAATCCTGGGTGGTAACCCTAGTTTTAATCGCGAGAAATTCCTCTTGTTCTTTATTTAAAGAGATATCTCTATGCACAACGGGATAAAAGTCACCGACGATTTTTATTAAACTTCTGGAATATAAGTCTATTGATTTATAACATTGTCCATCATCACTCGGTATAGAGGGATTGTTTTTTACGTAATACTGAATATATGAACTTTTATCTAAGCTGGCATCTCCGAAATATGTGTAATATTTTGAACTCAAGGATTTGGAATAAAGCTCATTCCAGTGGTTGCCAAAAATTATTTTCCATAACTTAATAGAAAACCTTAGATTATTTGTGTACTCCATATACTGGACATACACGAAATTTTTCAATCCATGTTGTCCTCTGTAAATATAAGTTTTTGTCTGCTGCGGATAAAAGTCTCCATTATCTATAAAGTTGAGATATGATTGAACTGAGGGATACTTCCTCACCAGATTTTGCCTTTCGATGCTTTCTTCAATAGAGATTTTTATCTTCTGTTGCACACCTATTTTTAAAAACAATTTCTTAAAACTATACAGCTCTGATTCCTCTTGGATATACTGAGGAGATACATAATCCCCCTCAGTAAAGAAATTCTCAAGGCTCAACTCTGGTTTATAATAATCAGAAAAGTAGCATTTATTGGGAAGTTGTAAACTTACCTTAGTTGTTAGTAACTTCAGATTGGACAACTTTTTATAATCATTGTCATTAAGAATTCCTTTATCAAAGACTTTAACAACAAATCTTCCTATAAACAAAGCATTTGATATATTAATTAAATCAGAGTCAATCATTTGAAAGATCGATTTTCTTAAAATATCTATCTCAGAGGGTTCACTGATCCCTAATAATGTAAGCCACATAACAAGCTTATCATCTTTTTTTATATTTTCGAAAACCTGAACATTCAGACATCTCATAGAGACAACATCAGAGATTCCCATTTCCCCTTCAGGTAATGGGTAATATAAATTTTCTGGCGGACTCAATTGTTGGACCTCATCTAGCAAAAATGGAACTGTTTTCAAATATGTTGACCATCCAGACTTGCTATCTTTTTGATGCAAAAATTTAATCAATCTTATATTATATTGTACATCTGAGTTAAGCATTTTTTTAAATGTTTCTGTTGCAAATAATCCACACAGCTCTTTCTTGTCAATTATTTCAGCACCTAAGTCTGCTAATATCCTCTGATTCTTAATTTTACAATTAGCTACATTAAATTTTTCACTATATTGACTTAAAATTAATCCAGTTCCAAACTCCTCACTAAATCCAGTATTGTCTATAATACAACCGCTTATTTTTGAGTAAACATTCTCATAATCCTGAACCGGAATAAAAGGTATTTCAGCAATTGCACTATCGAGACCTTCATTATAACTTTTACTTGTTAAAGAACCGAATGAAGAAAACTTACCTCTTATTAGTCTCGTAAATTGATATTTATACTTAAAATCTCGAACTAATTCAGCTAACCACTTGATTTTGCAAATAGCTATCTGCTTAAATATAAATCCATTCCAGTCATTTTCAAGAATTCTCGTTCTTTCTGCATTTGTTATGAAGTCTCCATTTATTAAAAAGTTAAAGTTATGCTGGACCTTTGTCGGTAAGTAACAATAAAGTTGAGCTTCAGATATTTCCTCTATATCACCATTCTCAGCAACGGAAGCAGCAAATGAAATCTTAATATTTGTTGCTTCTTTTAATTTATCTGGATAGGTTGCTTTATCGAGGTTTTTTATTTTCTCTTTTAAATCTATATCCACTGGAACAATAAATTCTTTGTATAACCAGCGACTTTTTCTCAATCCATTGACAGATATAGATTTAAGGCCATCATCGCCTTGTTCACGTGTTAATCGCAATTCCTGTGCACTACCATCAATAAATGTCAATACAGAAATATGCCGCAAAAATAACATAATCCTAGAGTCACTAAAAACCTCTATTATTTCTCTTTTGATTTGTTCCCGGTTGTTGATAGGAACTATTGTGATCACATTCAATCTGTTAATCTCGTTTCGAACTTCTTTATCTAAATCAATTTCTTCAAACCAAATAGGAATTATCTGCCAGGGATAATTTTGGGCATTTCTCCACTTCTCATGATTTTTATCAAATTTGAAGGTGAAATTTTTCGAAAGAATATATACTAAATCGCAAGTATTGAAAATAGATTTAAAACCTATTCCTTTATATCCTGTTTTTTCAATATCTTTCGTTTTTCCACTATCTCCACTACCTAAGTCAGATATTCCTTTAACGTCTTCCTTTGTAAAATGCTTACCTGTATGACTGAAAATTAAGTATTTTTCTAGCAATCTTATTTCGACCTTAATATTGGCTACTCCTGATTGTACAGGAGCATCATCTGCATTTTGAATTAGTTCAAAAATAAATCTATTCGAGTCTTCAAATACAGTCTTAGTAATCATATCCAATGCATTGGCTAACGTTTTAGAATTAGTATCATTTTTCGTCTTTTCAATGTATAGATCTTCTATAAACTTTTTTTCATCCATGTTGTTTACTCCCATATTTATTAATAATATATCTCTATGTATTGAGATATTGTTATAGTTTCAAATCTATTCAGTTCTTCATAAGGCCTCTTTCGAAATTCGATTATATTAAGCTTTTTGTCCACTAAATATATTTTTCTAAGTAACTTAGATGTTGATTTTTTTGATTATACGATTCTGCTTGTAATTCTTGAATGATTAATTTCATATTAAACCATTTTCAAATAGTAATTTCGCCTAACGTTCCCTTATTTACGAACCCTATGAGGCAAAGTGGCAGCGCCAGCTATCGGGTGGCTATGCCACTTCGCCTCGTAGGGTTGTCTGCCTGACTTTGCTACTCTGAAATTACTTCTGGCAGACCAAGATCCGCAAGGATCACCGCGTAAATAAACTGTTAGATGATGCTGGCGACATCTTGAAATACCTGCTAAATTCTTGTTTACATAAACTCTATTTCCTATAAATAAAATGATCTAAGAAATAAAAGCGACTTACTCTTTGCCATGAAAAATAATAATCATTGTTTAGATATATCGTCTTATTATGACCATTTCTAGCGCTGTAAGTTAAGACAGTATTAGCTTCATACTTTGTATTATGTCGAAAATCAAAATCCTTAGTACCATTTGAATATGATTTTTGATTAACATAATGAGTATTGTCTGTACCTATCAAAAAATATCCGATTTTAAAATCTCTGGACAACTGAGCATACTCTTTTAAATTCTTCAGATCGCAAAAGACATCAAAACGGTTATGGGGCTCACGAAGTTTATCCCTAAGGAAAAACTTCAATTCAATTGCGCACGTTGTAACTTGGGTAGTGCTTCCATACCATTCCAATGTTATATCAATTTTTGATCTATTAGAACCACTTTTTGATAGAGTATTTGCAGATCTGAATGGGGTTTCGAGATTATTTTCAGATTGTGATTTATACCAAATTTGAATAGTTCTCCTACGCTTTTTAATATATACGAAAAGTGGAGCTGAAGATCCGCTTCATTATTTATTTCAATTTTGTAATGGTCGATTTGACCAAATAAGATATCACGACTTGTTGTAATAATATGTTTGAGCATCGCAACTTCATAAAGCCCATTATATTTATAGAAAGGTATATCGTTTGTCAAATTCTATGCTCCTTTCAATCCTTAATTTAAACGAAATTATTGATTTGTTGAATTGCGAATTGTGGTATCTTTTCGCCAGTTTCATCTAACGTTCCTGTATTCACGACCCAGCGTATGCTGGGTGTCCGGCGTATGCCGGGCCAAGGACGAATGTCCGCAGCGTGAGTATTATGTTATACGCTGTTCATTGATTATGAATTATATTGTTAATTCATTCATTTAAGGTTCCTTGAAGAAAACTTAGAAAGGAAATACAGTGAGCAGTAATTTCCCCAGTATTTTTACTTAAAAAATCATCAATTATTCTTTTTTTAGAGTTTTCTTCATCTTCATATGGATACATAGAAGTGGAACGCATTACTAGTCCTAAAAATGCTAACTTTTCTGCACTAACTTTTATAGATTGAGCATATACTGTATCATCTTCAATTATTTTTTGTTTAATCTCTTGAGCTTCTGCAATAATTTTATTTCTATCTACCAAGTGAACATGATTTATATATATGTGCAACATTAGCAATTGAGTATCAAGGTCGTCTAATTCAGTTATAAATCTAAGACATCTTTCCATTCCTTTTAAGTTCTTTACTTCCTGAGAGCCAACAGTTACTAATATAGAAGCAGCTAATTTTCTTATCCATTCGTTTTTAGCATTAATTGATTGTTTAACTAACTCCTCTACAATTGCATATTCTTCTGTAGAAAAATCAAATTGAACGAATCTCCTCAAATCTTCTAGTCCTCTTTTTTCCATTTCTATTTGAAGATCATATAAAATTCTTTCTACCTTTTCTTTATCTTTACTTGCAAGTCTATTAGTGATTGTGCGATCTCCAACATTGTACATACATGCAAGCATAGGTATACCTAAAGTAACCAAGGCTTGGAGGCCTGAAGGTAAAGGAGTAATAAGATTTAGTATTCCTCCCGTGACACCAGCAGTACTAAAATCCGATAGTGCTTGAACAACTGCGTTCCTTTTTCTTCTCATGTAATACTCCTTATTTAAAATGTATTTTGAATTATGTATAACGTCCCCGTATTCATGACGCCCAGCGAATGTTGGGTGTGTCCGGCTGCTCCTGCCTCCCCGAAATCCTTCTGCCGGACCGAGGGCGTATGCCTGATGCGTGGATATAATGTTAGATGATGTTGCTGACTTCTTCGAATCACTCTGGATATTTCATTGAGGCTTCTATCAATTCATCTTCCTCATCGAAAACTCTTAACACTCTGTCAATATCACTAACTTCGTAGCTTCTAACTACAATAAGCTGTTGCATATGAAGACCTGGTGGATCTATGTTTGGCCTAGACAAGTTATTTAGCAATCGTTCTGGTGTATATAAAATGCTCCATCTTTTGGAACCATCCGTGAAATGCATCGTGATCTCTATCCAATTCCATTCTTCTGGATTATCAGTTTCAACCTCATCATCGAAATGCCATCTTAATAGCCTTGGTCTTAAATCCAGTTCTTTCACAATGTTTTCACCTCTCTTTGCAACCTATCAATTTCAGCTAACGTCTTATTTGCGAACTTCCGAAAAAATGCTCTCTTCGTCCTATTCACGAACTTCGTGAATCCTGCACTTTGTTCCTGATTCCCGCACTTTCTGCGTTTCAATCCTCCTGCCCGCTCATCCGATCCAACGGACTTTGAATCCGCCCAATGTCCCGCCTGCTCACATGTGTATACCGCTCCGTCGTTCGCACACTCTGATGCCCCAGCAGTTCCTGAAAATAGCGAAGATCAATCTAAGCTTAACGTTCCGTCAGGTGGCGGCCTTTTCTCTGCTCTGGAAATAGCCAGTCTTCCGGCTGCTCCACCTCTTTGTACTGCTCGACCATCACAAAAGCCGCTTCTGAGAGCAGCGCTTGCCGAACCTTCCTGCTTCATCCCGATAGAGTAGGTTTATCTTCATCTCACTTGTCTCCTTAGTATATCAGCCGTTCAAAAATTTGGAAATCTAATTTTGCACAAAAAAAGGGCCTTAAGATGGAAATTTACCTTAAGTCCCTGATTCTTTCGGATCAAATTATTGATCCTTTAAGTTCAATTTTCATTATATAATTACTTGAAATAAGACTCCGAAAACAGTGGAATAATGTAACGTTAATCTCTTGTATAAGGATACGCGGCTAAAAAGCATAGTTTCTCGCCGCTTTTTTCAAGCAAACCGCTTGTATTACAATCATATATAAAGAACAACGAATTATATTTACCATCTATTTTACTCAAATCATGTAATAGTGGAGATAAAAAAGAATCAACATAGGAAACATCTTTTATACCATCATCGGTCCCGTCAACCTGAAAGACTCCTTCAGCAAAATCTTCGTCAAAATCATCTATTTCATGATCATTTAAAAAACCGCTAAAAACATCCTCATTCTCATCTTCCGGGTATTTGATCTCAACATATTCAAACAACTCATCTTCAGAGGCAAAGTGACCGTACCAGACGGACACAACATTTTTTTCAAAGCAATCCATATCTTCACCCCGCTAATATTTCAGTTTATACGTATAGTCTATCTGTATCCCGCACCAGCTACCATGCTCTCTATCCCACAACAGCTGTTAAAGCTAAAAAGCCCGCGCTGATCGCGGGCTTTGCTGTATATAAGTCAAAATCATGCCTAGTAGACTTGCTACTCGACCTTGAACTGTTTTAATTCGTCTTGAAGCTTATTGGACAATTGGTTTAATTGTTTGGATAGTTCAGCAACCTGTTCAAAGCTCTCCAATTGTTCCTGCGTGCTGGCGCTGACCTCTTCGGTTGAAGCGGAATTCTCTTCTGTGGTAGAAGAGATAATCTCCAACGCCTGCAAAATCTCATCTTTGTGCTTGTGGACTTTGGAGGTGTTCGTGCTGATCTGAATCATTCGCAATTTCAAATCTTCCAAATCCTTGTTAATGCTAAAGAATACTTGCTTCGTGTCCTCCACCGATCTGGCATTTTCTTCTGCAATTTTCAGACCGTGAACCGTATGCTCAACTGATACGCTGGTTTTTTCTTCAATCACACGTACCTTCTTGTAGATTTCCTGTGTCGCCAGCGCCGTCTGCTCAGCCAGCTTGCGAACCTCTCCGGCAACCACAGCAAACCCTTTGCCCTGTTCTCCTGCACGTGCAGCTTCAATGGAAGCATTGAGCGCCAGCAGGTTGGTCTGCGTTGCAATTTGGTTGACCGTATCGACGATGCTGGAAATCTCATGACGGCTCAGATCAATATCCTGAATAATAGACGACATCGCTTGTGTGGAATTGTGATTTTCTTCCGCCCATCTGGATAACTGATCTACTACAGCAAGCCCCTGTCCGCTTTGTTCAGCAGAGATTTGCACCATTGTTTCGATGGCTTTGGCATCATTGGCAATTTCGTCAATTTGGCCGGATAATGCTCCGGTTTTTTGTAAAATGTTATCCGTTTCGATGGATTGGTAGTTCGTTGCATTGGCAATCTCATTAATTGCTGTCGCAGTATCGTTCATCGTGATTGCGGTTCTGGAAGAAATGGATTGCAAATCATGAGAAGACTGATTCAACACTTGAGCTGAGCCACCCACCATTTGGAGCATGCCTTGAATTTTTTGAACCATATTGTAAATTCCTTGAGAAATTTGCCCGATTTCATTGTTGGATTGCGTATCAAACTGAACGGTCAAATCTCCATTTTCAATCAGCTTGATTTTTGCAAGCAGCTTCGGTATGGATCTCAACAGATAACGGAGCGTTATATAACAAATCACAACGAGCAGGATGGTGGCTGCCGCAAAACCGCCAATGGTAATCCAGGTAAACGCTTTTAATTCTGAGAGCACCTCTTCTTCAGAAATGGTTAAGCCTACAGACCACCCCGTATCTTTACTGGTTGCATACCCGATATAACGACGTTCGCCATTATCATTAATTAGCTGTACTCCTGACTCACCGGCAATCATTTTCTTTCCGATCTCCCCAAGATCACCTGTGCTTTCGTTAATCTTTTCTTTCAGCACTTTATTTTGATCGGGGTGATACAAAATATCACCTGTTTTGGATGCAAGAATCGAATAACCTGTGCTTCCAAGCGAATAGCTTTGCATAACGGCAGGGATGTCTTTGAAAGCAATATCAACTGCAGCAAATCCGATTAATTGATTACTGCTATCTTTAATCGGATAGAAAATGCCCATGAGCACATTACCCGAATTGACGTCCTTATAGGGTTCTGAGTAGTATAAACCGTCAGCTTCAACAGCTGGCTTGAAGTATGGGCGTGTATGGATATCAAAATCCGGTTTAGAAGCAACACCATCATTCTGAAGAAAGAAGCCTTTACCAGATATTCCTGCAATCCAGGCGTCGGCAAAAGATGGCTCTGCCTTTACAATGGCTGCCAGAGTCGCTACTGTTTCCGCAGCATAAGGAGAAGTTTTCACCATTTCTGCCGATGAGGTGGTTTCTAAATATTGCTTAAAAAGATTGTTCGTTGACATTTGTTTGACAAGTGATCCCTTTTCCTTAAACAACGCATCGAATTGAGTGACAACGGCCTGCGTCTTGGTCTGGAGCATGGCCTCTTGCTGCTTGACAAGTATGCTTTGCGTGCTTGCAAACATGAACGTCCCCAAGGTTGCAAAGACGACAACGATAATGACTAACAAGACCATGGCCAATGTGTTGGCGATGCTGGATGATCTGATTACGCGCTTCTTAATATTTTGTGACATGCTGCCATCTCCCCGAGGAATATTGAGCGAAAAGCTCTTAGATAATATGTCGGAAGTTTGCAGCTGTTTTAATAGGTTTTTAGTATACACAATTTAAAGTTTCGCTATCTGATTCCTCATAGATTCCCTCCCAACCTGTTCGGTAACTCCAGCAAAAGATTAGGACAGCACAAAGAGCCTCCGTCAGACGTAGGCTCTTTACTAAAAGCTATATATGAGAACGCAGGGTTTTGCGGATTTAGAGCGTTTCAGCGATCCGTAAGCTCAACCCTCATCCTCCGTCGTTAACCCAACTGCATCGTTGTGATACACGTATCGTTTTTCTCATATGTAGAGAATTCAGTTTCAGCCGTTTTACCTTCATGATTCACGCTAATGCGGTATGTTTTATCCCTCGGTAGCCATAGATCAATAAAACCATTGGATTGTGATTTCATAGCGGCATTCTCCATGATGACATTCCCTTCGGAGTCGTGAACGGTCACATTGAACGCTCCGTTTTTTATTTCGCCTTGGCAGCCCGTTAGACTATGAGTTGCACAAGGGTGGGTCTGTTCCACATATGGCGCAATCGAAACAAAAAACTCGTTGTCAGGCAAATCATAATTCATGGTCTGAGTATCGTCCCCTGTGACAATCAACTGACTGGAATTAATGGAAGCAGACTGGGCTGCTGCCTTGCCTGCACTTATATCATGCACCAATTTCTTGATATCTGTCGTCTCATGGTTTTCCGCCCCTTCTCTCTGAATATTCCCTGCAATTAGGTACGTCCCCAATGCGGCAACAACCAACCCTGAAGCGACCAAGATTCCTTTTTTCATCTGGAGTTCATCTCCTCGTCTATTTTGTATTATTATAAGGGAGAATGCACCATAATGGGCAAAATGGGGTGCTGAAGTCACCAGATATTCACATTCAACGTAAAAATACCCCATCACTCTTGTGGAGCAATGGGTTACACTCGTTTTTTAACGGTCCCTGTTCACGACATAATGTATTAAGTGCTTCAGAAAAGCAATATTGCGTGGGATCTCTTCCAATGCTTCCATCGCGAGGCAATAGTGTTCCCACATCTCTTTACTGGCACCTTCAAGACCAAGGATGGACACGAAATTCGAATTGTTATTATCAGAATCTTGGCCAACAGGTTTTCCGAGTAAGAGCATATCTCCTTCCACATCAAGCAAATCATCTTTAATCTGAAAAGCAATCCCCATATGATAGGCAAATTTCTTCAAAGCAGCAATTTCCGACTCCTTGACCTGTGCAAGCATGGCTGGCATAACCAGACAAGCCTCAAACGCCACTCCTGTTTTGTAAAAGCACACCATATTCAGCTGCTCCAAGGTCAGTGCCTTTCCTTTGGAATCCAGATCCATCGCCTGCCCCATACACATATCTTCTGCTTTCTGGGCCGAGTATTGTATCAAAGCAAGCACCGTTTCAGCATTGAACTGGTCAAGTGACGATTGTTCCCCAATCGCCTTCTGGATCAGATACAGACCGGTTAGTTCCGCGGTGGCGCTATTGTGCACCTGATGCAAGGTCTGACGCCCTCTACGGGTAGACGCATTATCCTGGGAAGGAAGATCATCAAAGATCAGGGATGCGGTATGCATATACTCCAGTGATCTCAGAAGAGGCACGATTGCCGATGCATCTAATCCATATTCGTTCACACCCATGACCCAAGTCAATATAGGCCGTATCCGCTTCCCGTCCCCTTCGAGACTGTAATTTGCAGCCTCAATAAGCTGTTCTTTCATGGCCGGAATCCCTTGAGGCTTGGTAATTTTCAATTGGTTGTTAATCTGCTCACGGACCATTTTGACCGTATTGAAAAAGTCTTCCTTTTCCCTCGCATCGTTTTTCAGATGGGTAATCATCTGATCCCGAAGCAGCTTATCTAAGAAATCTACATCATCCGCTTTTTGTACCATCTTCTGAATGAGATTATTAAATTCCGGATTTCCGGATGCAAAGATCTCCATCGTTTCATCATACTTTTCAATACCTACACGTTCTTTATAACGTTTGAGTCCATTCATTGCACGATCCAGTATCACCTCACGAGCCATGGTATCGGAGTCATATACGTTATGGATCAAATAGGAAATAACCGCCCAGTATAATTCAAAGGGATTGATAAGATCCGATCTCTGATGATGATATTTTAAATAGTAGGTATAGGGTGTTACCGCACCGTCTCTCATATCGTCAACCATATCCGCAAAATCATCAGCAAGCTGGTTATAGATGCCATAAAAGAATGTTCGTTGCTCAAAACCCTCATCCGCAGGAGCACTAATCACGGAACGGACAATCAATCGGGACGAAGAGGACTTCAAAATAACGGGTATATAAAGCTCTTCATTGGTATAAGTAACTCGCGTTAGGTCCTTAACACGGTCAATATCTTGAGCATGAAAAAAGACATAGGACTGCTCGAAAAATGTTTGCTGTGTGTCTGGCCGCTGATGTTCCTTAATATACTCAAATGCATCCGAGAGCTCCGAATGTATGTATTGAATCAACTCCATATGATTTCCGGTCCAATCGCCCAACTCAGGCACAGATCCACTAAGAAGCGCGGCACGTATCATACGGGAATATTGTTCTTTTTCTTCAACCGTCAAAACCTGGGAATCGAGAAGATCATCAATGAAAGGATAGGTCAGACCATAGGAGTACCCAAGCCTGATGGCTTCATCAAGTCTGCGAGCACGTTCCACAGGCAACACTGTATCGTCCATTTCTTCCATCACATGCAGAATAACCCCGATAATGATCTTAATCAGTTTGCGCTGGGCTTGCTCGGCATCCATCTCTTTGGGAATATGGGAGGATACGGACCTAAGTTTGTTGATCACCCAAATTATCGCGGTTTCTATACCTTCCCTCTGGGCCCACCGATACACCCCGGCCAAATTCATAAATTCCGGTTGGTCTCCCCCGTTTGCACGGGTGGATTGGATCAAGTGTTTTTTTACGTCTGCAATGACACGCTGAATCCGGGTATGTGTGTCAGGAGAATTCAGAGCTTTGCCTAGGTCCCTCATATAAATATAGGAGACACTTCGGTCCAGATAATCATCCAATTTGCCTGTATAATTCAGCCATTGAATGTATCTATTATAGTCCCGAGTATCAGGTTTTCTCTTTCTCCGTGAAAAAAAGGATAACCATGAGGAATGATGAATATGATTTTTTTTCCACTTTTGAATGTCTTCTGTCAGGGTGGTCACATAAGATTTGTCTAAGACCTGATCATACAGTAATGCAAAATACTGAATCGCCTTCCGCTCAGCCAGCTGATATCCTGTATTGGCTTGTAATTTTTCATTCATATAATGCATTACCTCAACTTCTCATTTTGTTAAACATGGTTGCATTTCTCCCTGAGGGAACGAACTTGGATCATGTTTTTATCTTTATACGGAAAAAAAACTGTAAGGTTACGAAATTATCATGCTGCTTATCGATACCCCCTCTTTGGCAATATCCATGAATTTAAAACAAGAATATAGGCTCAAATTACTTCCAATCAACAAAAAAACCCACGTCTGACGTGGGTTTTTATAATAACTCTTCTATCGCCACCTGGTACAACAGAGAACCTTCACGGAGCAGCAGGCGGTTTTTTCTGAAATCCTGTTCGTGCGGCTGAAGAAACTCTTGATCGTCATTTAAAAAACGGATGTTTTGCCCTTTGCTCAAACTACCTGGCTTCACATTCTTTTTCAGGACATATTGTCCACTCTTTCCATACCCGCCATCGAATAAAAAGTGATATCCATCTGTAGCCACCCCAGAGCAGCCAGAAATCCTCGGATTCATTAACGTAATATTCGTGTGGTCACTACCGGAAATACGTCCTAATGAAAAGTCTGAATAGTAATAAAACCAGATTTCCTGTTCGCTGACTACGTTTAATGCATAGCAATCATCAATAGCTGCTGCTTGGTTCTCATATATTTTATCTCCCTTTTCATTCCAGGCAACAAGGCCGGAGGACCCAACAGGCTCAACCCAACCATAATTGCCAAATATACCTTCGTCAAAATAACTGGTCCAGATCGTACCTTCTTCTGTTACCTGAACACTCTGGATGCCGTCTCCAAGCAACATCTCATTGACGGTATGACCTTCATAATCAAGGATTTTACCATTTAGATCGTATTGACCAGGCCCATAATAATGGCACCGTGCTCCGACGAGTAACAAATGATTTTTTAGAGGCTGTACATAATGATAGTTGAACTGCTGCCCCTCCACACACACTTCTTCGATGTGATCGTCTAGGATGAGTACCTTGTAAGTATGTCTGTCTTTAAGAGAGGCAGGCGTGAACATCCCCCGCACTCGTTCTGGGACTTTATCAATCAGCAAAATATACACGCGCCCATCAGGGCCAAATTGGGTCGAAACGATCTCAAATCCTTTTATATCATTGGAAATATCAGCAAATGAATGAAGCCGTTTAAATAGATGTGACAAGGTAATTCCTCCTCTGAAGGGTCAATAAAGTGAAGTGTTATTTGTATTGAACTCATTTTGTCATAACGGCATGTTGCTGAGTAGGGCGGAAGTATGGCGATATAGCAAACAAAAAAACAAGCTGGGCTCTGCTTCATAAGAAAAGCAGCCCAGCTTGATCTTTATAGATGTTCCCCTTGGAGCGTTTGGTCCTTCTCAACCTTCTGCCATAAAGCCTCAGTCAGTTCATCTATCGTCTCCTTCATCGCCAGCTTCTCGCGCCAACGACTCGGAATACCGCTTATTCCGTAATAAGCTCCTGCAATTTGCCCGTACACCGCCCCAGTCGTATCAGCATCATCCCCCAGATTCACTGCCAACAGTGCTCCCTCTTCAAATGAAGTCGAATGGTGGAATGCCCACAACGCAGCCTCAAGGGAACGAATGACATACCCGGTTCCTTGTATTTCAGGCGGCTCTTTATGCCGGTAAGATCCCCGAATTATTTCTTCAATGGCTGCCGAATAAGCGGGCTCGTCCTGCCGCCACTTATAACAGACGTCCGCCGATAACATGGATTCTTTGTCCGCTCCTCGCAAACCTGCCACAAGGATTGAAGCAAGCACAGCACAGGACTCCACACTTTCGACTGCTCCATGGGTGGTTCGTGAGCTCATCTCAGCGTACATCACCGCCTCTTCCGGACGGTTCGCATAGGCCATAGCTACAGGTGCAAGCCTCATAATAGAGCCATTGCCGGCAGTCATGGGGTCAACGGACCCACTGTACGGATCTCCGGTAGCTTCGAAGCGATGCAGTGCTGCTCTCGTTGCACCACCGATATCAAAGCACGTTCCCGTGCTGCTCATATATCCCAAGTGGTACCAATTGGTGTATCGGCGCATTTGATCTGCCGGATCAAAGCCATCTTTTCGCACCATACTCTCGGCCAAGCAGAGCGCCATCGACGTATCGTCCGTCCACTGGCCCGGCTTTAACCCAAAGACACCGCCGCCCACGATATCCGTTACAGGTTCAAATGTACCTGGACTGCTGAATTCCACAGTGGTTCCCAAAGCATCGCCCACGGCCAGCCCAACCAGGCATCCCAAAAAACGATCCTTGATAAGTGCCATTTTGGTTTTACGCCCCTTTTCAAATGTAATAACTACCGCATATTTTCCCATCTCGCCAGGAAGGAAGCCCGACACTGCCATTTATTCGTAGCTTAAGGCTTTACAGCGGCTATCCGGTTTCAATTCAATGAAAATTCCTGCCTCTTGATGGTAAACGAGTGGAAACCGCTCCGTATCTACATATTCCCGCACACCGCTTGAAAGCCGCCATACCTGAAGCGAGACTCCTTTTCCCCATAAGAATAATCGGTCACCACAAATGGCCATATCCGCTTGGGGAAAAGGAAAAGTCCCGTCTTCAACAGGCTCACAATTTAGAGATGGAATCGCTGGAAGCACACGTCGGTACCCGGGCTGGGTCATATCGAATAGGACAACAGCCGGTTCAACTCCTTCCTCTCCCCAATCTTCCTCCTCCAGTAAATCAGCATCCATCTGTCCCCAAACCGCCAATGTATCGGGTCCTGTCCAGCACACTGGCCCATCCCAATCTATGGTTTGCCAAAGATCGCGAACCGACGGACCCTTCTCCGATTCCCATGGATTCAGCAGCCAATCCGATAACGACCAAGTTCGGACCACTCCAATCGGAGCCCACACCCATCCCGTATCCGCAATCCACTTTCCCCCTGGTGAAATCAGCAGCCTCCCATGAAAATAATCTAGATAATGTTCATTTTTGCTGTCGCTGTTATAAACAGGGGTAGGCCTTGCTGTCAAAAGCATGCCTGTTTCTATATCCGTCAGGTCAAGCCGGTTCCATTCCGTCCCATGAACAAGAATGCATGCACCATCTTGGTGTACAAATGCCAGGGGAAACATACTTTTATCGTAGTGATATTCGTCCCGTGATAATTGCATTTTTTCTTGAGCATGGACTAAATCATAAACTGCCGCATGCCGTCCAAAACGATTGGAGATAGCTACGTAGCTGCCGTCAGAACTGGTAACCATTTGGACAGGTTGCATGGGATTAAAATCAGGAATACAAATACGTGTGCACAATTCTGCGCTGCCAGAGCGAAGTTCTAGTCTCCACAGTTCTGCTTGTGTGTTTAGTGCCAGCAGGGTTATGCTTTCCTGAGAGTCACCCTGTAGTGGATGAATGGCTGTAAGGCGTCCGATAGACGATGGTAAATCAGGTAAAGAAACGTGATGGAATGGCATGATTAATCCCCTTTTACTCTAGATAAATAATAATTTATACCCGCATTTGTGAAGCTTGCTTTATCGACAAAAAATCTGATTTCAAGCAATGCAGTTAATACTTTCATAAAAACTCCCGGTTTTTTCTTGCAAAACAACTTAAGATATGTAATTTCGCTAGGATCTCTTTTGAGAACAAAATAGGAGTAATTCATCAAGATCAAATGGGAGATGAACTGCTCTGTTGGAGATTGATGCTCATTGATACAGTCTATCAGCACCTCTAATACCCTATTTTTATTAGATTTGTAGGCTTGCATAAACATCGTTGCTTCTACAAATGGTTTGTTGAAATCATCGAATGGAAAATCATATACATCATGACTACCCAGCATAAAGTTGACCCATTGGCCTTGTAAAAATTTTATTTTTTCCAGCGCTGCTTGTGTATCCATATCCATCTTATTTTTGTTAATATGTTCATGCAAAATGTTAATAAGAATGTGCAGATCATAATATTGTGCGTCTTCCATTCTGTACATGATCCTATTATTTTCAATCGTTAGACGATCATAAATGTCGTCACCTAAACCCAGTTCAAATAAAAGATGTTGGAGGAAAAGTAGTCTGTCCTGAGCAAACGTGAATTCATTGCCTCTCTCTCTTAGATGTGAAACTTGATATTGATAATAAAAACAAAATAAGTTTTTTCTCCTATAAGCAACATCTTTATGTATATCAAAAACATTAAAAATGAACGAAAGCAATCGAACCAGACGTTCAGCATCCAGTTCGCTTCGAATGACATGATCCATTTTTGTAAATAGCGACCTGTCAAACAGATCATGCCATCGCACTAGAGAAACATAATCCTGCTCGTTTATATTCAGGGTTAATATTCTTAAATTTTGCTCTTGATCGGGATAAGAATAAAATAGATATTCATGACTTAAATCAGAAATACGCTCATTAAAATAAGCTCTTAATTTGTAATCGTATATTTTAGAAAAAGACATGCTTATCCTCCTTACAAGTAAGCCTGAGCATATTAAACTAAGCACAAAACATTTTCGAACTCCTATATTGTAAAATTAATCTGGATAGACTGGCAAGGCGGCACAATTACAGAAACATATGTTCTCCATATTTATATTATGATATCTTTAGGCTAGAAATGAAACGTTATTGTCGGAGGTCATAGCCTACAATTAGAAAGGAATGGACACCTATGAAACAGTTAAGCGAAGCTCTGGCCCGTTTTGTACAACAACAAAACTTATATAATGAAGCCTACGGGCTGTTCCAAAACCACGACATCCAGCCCCGGATGGAGAAACTAGCAGATTGCTGGGACAGTCAGATTCCTGTATCCCCTGAGCTTAAGTATCTGTATAGCCATTATGAAATGATCGATGCTAAGGCAGTGGGAACACACAAATTAAAAAATGCAGCAGTTGAAATCGGGGATGCCGCGGTTCTCTTTTTTGCCGCACCAGAACATCTGTATCGCCAACAGCTGGGCTATCGCTGGATTACATCTGGTGAGCTTGTCCAAGAATCTTCTTCGTGGCCGCCCCATCATGTCGTGATTGCCACTTTTAATGACGATCCAGTCATTGTCGATACTAGCGCACTCGGTTCCCCTGTATATGCTGCATTCGAAGGCGGTGTCCCGCAGCAGATTGCTGACTCTTTAGCTAACTTCTTTACGGCTCTCTCCATCCTGATTGAAGGTGCCTGTACCTTTAAGGGAGAATTGAAAGATGAGGAGACCTACGAAACCAAAGC
The DNA here is from genome assembly GCF_038002205.1 of Paenibacillus sp. FSL R7-0340. Taxonomy (NCBI): domain Bacteria; kingdom Bacillati; phylum Bacillota; class Bacilli; order Caryophanales; family Paenibacillaceae; genus Paenibacillus; species Paenibacillus sp. FSL R7-0340. The sequence continues at coordinate 1,976,719 of NZ_JBBOBY010000001.1, read as the reverse complement.
AGAATATATCGAGCACGTAAAACCGCTGCTGCATCCGCTGTTGAGCGAAAATCAAACCACGTATTTAATGGAATACCTATCCCTTTGTTAGAAATCCTTTTTTTTGAAGAGAGGTGGGACTTTTTATGATCTATATCGCATTACTGCGGGGCATCAATGTTGGCGGCAACAACAAGATCGAGATGAAGAGGCTCAAGCAAACGTTTGAAAATGCAGGTATGGGGCATGTGACGACTTACATTAATTCTGGAAACATTATTTTTTCTAGTCAGACCCAGTCTAACCAGGAGCTTTCACTCATATTGGAACAGACGATTCTGGAGGATTTTAGCTTACCCATCCGCGTCATCGTCCGTAACATGAAGGAAATTCAGAGCATTATGGAGGCACTGCCGAATGAATGGTCTAATGATACACAGATGAAAAGTGATGTAATGTTTCTGTGGGATGAAATTAACGATATTTCCGTTCTGGACAAGCTTCCTTTGAAACCGGGAATAGGCCATGTAATATATACGACCGGGGCCGTTCTGTACTCTGTCAGCAAAGAACAAGTCACAAAAAGCGGGTTAACGAAATTAGTCGGCACCAAGCTGTATCAGCAAATGACGGTGCGGAATGTGAACACAACTCGTCAGATTTATAAGCTGATGCAAATGGCTGAACAGGAAGAGTTGCAGGATACGAGTTCTTGACTGTAATCCAAAAGCAACGTTGGAAGGGTAAACTTAAAAAGGAGCCTTTTTAGGGCTCCCCAACTGTTTTTCTTCGATGTAAAGTTTTCCCTAGTCTTTATATATTGTCTCGTTAAATTTTAAAGCCTTCGACCAGTTCATTCAGTCGGGCAGCGCTTCCCTTCACCTGATCAGACTGGTGTGCCACTTCAAGAGATTTCTCCGTCGATGAAACCATATTCTCTGCAATGTGCTGAGTGGATATAGCGGACTGTTCGCTGGCTGTTGCAATCTCATGAATTGCTCTCACCATGGTTTGGATGGTTGCATTCACCTGCTTAGAGGTAGCGTTCAAATCATTGACCGTGTTCGTATGCTCCACGGCATCATTGTAATATTGTCCTGCTGTATCCTCAAGCAGCTGATAATCCTTGCCTACCTGGGCTTGCAGGAAGTGCAGTAATTCTTCGGCATTAGTAGTTAAATTCTCTACCGATTGCACAACTTCTTGAGTAACACTCTGAATTTGGTCTACCGCGTGTTTGGAGCCGTCTGCCAACTTGCGAATCTCGTTAGCCACAACCGCAAACCCTCGACCTGACTCACCCGCACGAGCCGCTTCAATGGATGCATTTAGAGCCAGCAAATTGGTTTGTGCCGTAATTTCTAAGATAGACTGAGAAAGTAAACGAATTTGGTCTACGGCCTTGGCTCGTTCTAACGCTTCCTTCATCTTTTCATTGGCCTTCCGGTAAATTTCCTTGGCCGCTTTATTGGATTCACTTGCCGCATGCTTCAATGTTTCGGCTTTTACACTTGTATCATGGGCAGACTGAGCTCTTTCTTGAGTTTTGACCGAAATGTACTCTGCTGCCCGCTGCATTTCTTCCGCCGAATGGTTCATATTTTCGGTGTATGCCGAAGTCTCTTCCATAGCTGCTGACAGCTGTTCGACCGTGGCAGATACATCTCTAATCCGCTCATTGAGATCTGTCATATTATGATTCGTCTGATCACTCAGTTGGTTAATTTGGCGTGACTCTTTGATAACCCCCGTAATGACCATTGAGGTTGAATCTGTCATTTGTTGAATGGCACGCGCAATCACAGCGATCTCATTATTTCCTTTAAGCAAGGCAGGATCAAGTGCTGCCGTTAAATTTCCTTGGGTAATCTCCTCACAGTATTTCGTAATAGTACTCATCCGAAAACGGATATTTCGAATGGCCGCAAAGGAGATGGTGATAAGAATAGCCAGCACGAGGGCCAGAACTGTGATCAAAACAATTGTACGCATTTTAATCTCATTTTGCGTATTTTGATATAAGTTGGCGGATTGCTCATTGTTATAATCTGAAATCGTAGTCAGCATCGTAACAATTGCCGTACTGGATTTATTAATCCGGCCTCTCTCTTCCGTGTCATACGTTCCGCTATTTTTTTTGACTGCCATGATTTGCTCAATATCCTGATAATATGTGTCTATACTCCCCCGTAGTTCCTCGTACATTTTCTGTTCCTTAGCATCCAAATTCCTTTGTGAGAATTCATTTAGTCCGGTTGTAACGCTATCTTTTCCTTTCTGCACCTGCTTATACTGTTTATCTGTGTACTCCTTATTGTCGAGTATTTTTGTATAATTAGCCCGCATATTATAGAAATCACTTTTGACTTCAAGAATATTCGTTTGGTGTTGAAAGCGATTCACATACAAAATACCTTGACCCTCTTTAGCTTGATACATACCAATAACCCCTACCAACGATACAATGAGTAAACCCACTAAGCTGATTACAATCATGGAGATCATCGTTGTCGTAACCTTTAAATCTCTAAAACCCTTCCCTTTTTTAGTCCTGTCTGATAGCTTGTTACTCATCCAAACCCCTCCAGATCGTCTATGGATAATAGTTCACGCTGCTCTCAACTTTCACGAGTTTCCGCTCGGTCTCCTTGACATTGCCCTCCAAACAACACAATGAAGCAGATCACAGAACGTGATGATATCTATATTTATATATATCGGTAGAAAGCGCTTAAATTTATAAGTAAGATAACAGTGATGCAAAAATAAAGAATATTCTGATAGCCAAATTCATTTGCAGACTTGCTATGTAACTCAAAATTTTAGATACTCATGGGCTTGAAGAATTTGCTAAACCTATCTACTATTTACTTTTAGCCATATGATAACAAGCCCCGATGATAAGTTATTTCATCGGGGTATATTATCCTATGGCTATGTCCTTCTTCTCTTTATTGTTAAGTCTTCAATTTAAAACCTAGTGTGATAATTTCATGCGGCTTTACAGACTGAAGTAACTCATCAGAAGAATCCATTACGATGTCTTCTCCTTGTTCTTCGAGGATATTACTTTTATAAAAATCGTATTGCTGCGTCCTGGGCTTGATAATTAATTCGGCTATACTATGACTCATATTGTACCAGCGTAACAGCACATCCCCCGACAGCTCATTCATTTTCATAGAGGAAAAGGCAAGCTCCGTGCTTTTCCAATCAAACGGCCCATAATCTGGAGCAACTGTACCCTCATGAATCCCCGTTTGTTTTACAATCCAAGGAATTTGGTATTGATAGGCTTCTCTATACGCGCCGGACTGAATACCGTCGCCATCATGTGGAATGATTTCCAGACGGGCGGTATGCTCACCTGGACATTGCGCTTCCGGCGTCGGGAACCATCCCCAATCACCCAGCTCGCCAACTGAGCGAAGCAGCGTTACTGCAATCGTGTTACGTCCATCACGCAGCACTTCATATTCATTCAACCCGAGATTGGCCACGGTCAGACCGGTTTGTTCCCCGCTTACATCCACAAACGCCTGCTGATGCTGTGTGTTGCTTGGGTTTTCCCACTCAGGTGCGGGTTCATTGTCCCGGATTGCAATTTCAAACATGGCGTCCGCCCGATGCTCGCCAGAGTGTATTTCTGTCGGAAACAGAGCGCGTAGTCGGTGGTCCTTGGCTTGGTTGTTGAAGGTGGTTTCCATAGAAACACCCCTGCTGTTCCGAGATAAAGAAATGACAGTCCGTATCGTCAGCGGAACAGTCTGTCGGGAGCGCTGAGCCTGACGATACGGATAATAAACTAGCTCTCGCTGCTCCTGCCCCAGCGTTTCATCCGCAGAGGCCGGTATTTCCCAATGATGGATAATCTCCAAGGATGCGAGAAAAGGTGTATCTTCAAGCACACGGATGTCAGCGATCAAATCTTCGGTGGTCAGCGCCTGCTCTCCCTCGGGCTGTCTGAACATATACTCGTTGCCGATATCACCAACATTTTCATATACGCCAAGGTCTTTGTAGCTGCAGCCTGTACGCTTATCCGTCAGGGTAAAAGAGCCGTTATCCGCAATTTCGACGTGAAGCAAATCATTTTCCATACTTCGACTGCCTTGAAAAAGTGAAGAGGAGTCAGTCTCGACATTGCTTTTCAGCCAAGCATAGGTTTTTAAGCCTAGCAGGGGCACACGTTCTACCTCAAAGGTAAGGCGAACCCGACGAGACATGTAAGGCTGGCGGAATCGATCATCCGGCAAATCATAACCGAACTGTAGCCCGAGGTCCTCCACCTTGCATGCCACCGGACACCCTTCACTGTCCACCAGTACGCGCCCGGAAAGATCCACTTTCTTCGCTCGATGAGAGGCCTCCTCAAGCGTGTATCCTTCACGGAAGTATAGACGCACCACTTCCAGTTCTGCCGACACTATACCACTGCGTTCCCAGCCTGACGTATTAAAAATCACGAGTGGCAACGCATCTTCTCCAAATCGACTGAAGCCCGTCGTATCCACTGCTTGCGCAATGACCTCAATGCTTTCATCCACAATGCTCTCGGCTACATGACGGCTCTTATCAAACCGGGTCACCATCTCACGGTGCACCTCGTCCACACTACAGCCGCAAATACTGTCATGCGGATGGTTCTGCATCAGTGTTTTCCAGGCATAGGTGAACAAATGGTGAGGGTAAGCCTGCCCCAACAGATGCGCGAAGGTTGCAAGCGGCTCAGCCACTTTTTCCAGCATCACTTGTCCCAACTGGTTCATCTGTTTCAAATACACCCGGGCAGAAGCCGTATTCACCAGCGTTCCCCAGCCGTCCGTGCGCTGACTGCGAAACTCTCCCTTCACTGACGAGAGTTGCCTTTGGGAAGCCCGTTTCAGAGAGGTCAGATAATCGTTGAAATTAGAATGAATAAACTCCATATCCGGATAAAGCTTCTGTGCCGTACGGATTGCTTCCGGTAAATCAAGCTGTAAAGGCTGGTGATCGCATCCGTTCATGAACAGCAGCTCGCCAGTTGAAGCATATTTTTGCGCATCATCCAGTTTACGCTTCCAATAAACCTTGGCTTCCGCCTCATCTACCGGAACCTCATTGCCGTTGGAATACCAGTTAGCGAATAAAATACCGAGTACCTCCGATCCGTCTGGCCCCGTCCATAACAGTTCCGAAAAGGAGGACTCGTAGCCTCTATCCGACACTGTATTGTTAAACCCTGTGGGCTTTACGCCCCTTCCGAAGAAAACATTCGTAATCCCCGACTGTAGCATTAACTGCGGAGTCTGCCCAACCAGACCAAACGTATCGGGGAAGTATCCGATCTTGGACGGATTGCCGTAACGTTCAGCATCGCGGTGCCCGATCTGCATATTACGTACATTGGCTTCGCCGCTGGTCAGAAAAGCATCCTGCAAAATGTACCAGGGTCCGATAAAAATACGACCATTGCGAATATGCTGCTCCAGCCGTTCCTTATGCTCGGGGCGAACCTGTAGATAATCCTCCAGAATGATCGTCTGCCCGTCCAGATAAAAGCTTTTATAATCTGGGTCCTGCTCCAGCTTATCCAGTAGAGAATCCATCAGGCTAATCAGGCGCATATGGTGCTTCTCATAAGGCAAATACCACTCCCGATCCCAGTGGGTATGCGAAATAATATGTGCTGTCGTCTTGCTACCCGTATATGTGTCTACTTCCCTGCTTATCGCTTGATTGCTGATTGATTCATCCCTTTGCTCGCTCATTGTATATCTCCTCACCGTATATCTTGACCTGCCATTGTTCACTGCATCACTTCAATCGTCACGTCCTCGGGACGATATACTGCTAGCAACTGACCTTCTCGATCCACAGCAAACAAGACAGAGCGGCTCCTTGGCAACAGAAAAGCGTAGGATAATCCAGTCGCCTTATCTCGAACACGCACTTGCGTATCCCGGGAAAACTCCGATACGAAAATATACAAGCCCCCATTCTCGAAATTCAGCTTACGTCCATATAGTCCCGGCTGATCGCCACCGTCTATCCACTCCAGTTCTCGCTCCACCCCGGCGGCAGTGAGGGCATAGCGATATAGCTCACCAATCGGCTCATCCCTGCCATTCAACTCCAGTGGAAGCGGACTCCAGATCAAGCGCCCCTTGCCAAGCGGCAGGTTCACGACTTCATCCACCATCGCTCCATCCGCTTCCGGTGACAGTTGTTCCTCCTTAGCCACCTCAGCAATTCGCCGCTGACCGAATGAGACAGGGAAGGTTTGACCCTCCAGACTCATCACTTCCTCCCGTTGGACGTTCCCCAGCGTACGCTGCCCAATAATATCATCGACTCGGTCGCTCACTTTCCAGTAAGGATCAAGGCCCAACGGTCCGGTGACTAGTAAAGTCACACCGAAGGAACGTACCATTTCCAGAAGATGTTCCAGCGATGTACTGTCGAAATTGTGCGCGCTAGGGATCATAATCAGTTTCGGTAACTGCCGCTTGAGCGAGTCCAGATGATACTCGGAGACGGCACGGAATGGCTGCTTGAGATCATAGGACATCACCCGGGTAAGCCGTGTCGTGGCATCAAAGGCAAGCGATCGGTTGGAGAAATCATTCGAGTACGGGAATACAACAGCCGTTTCCTCCAGTTTTCGGTCTGTAAACAGATCGCGAATATCATTCATAAAACGCCCAAAATCGTAAGATACCTCTGCTTCCGGCTTCTCGGTCCCATCCGCACGTAACGCACCGATGTGAGATTCATTGGCATTATCCATATAAAAGTTCGTATTCCATATCCAATGAATCGCACCCGCTCCACCAGTCGAAAAGGCATACGCATACTTGCGCTCCAGCATATCGCGCAGCTCCGGCTCTGAACGTTTGGCTCGACCATCCGGCGTCTCAACATACATTATTCCGGTTTCCTGCACGAGATTCGGTTTGTCTGGTGTTTTGGCAAAAATACCGTCCCACACCAAATGGTCATTCAGCCACCATGAATGCACCGTCGTATAATCCACCACAGCCTCATAAAAAAACGGAGACGGCCGCTGCGCGCCCATTGCCTCGTCCTGTCCTACAGTTACCAAATGCCCGGGACAAAGCTCTCGAATCGTAGTCGCCAATTGCTCGGCCCACAGATTGTGCATATCCATTGAAAACAGACAGTAATCCAGCCACTTGGCTCCCTTTTTGGCCTGATGCATATCCTGAACGTCGAAGTTTATCTCCTCCGGCTCGGGAATTGTGGCAGAAGCAAAACAGGGAAGCTGCTGTGGCGTCATATTCCATGCTTCCTGCAAACCCTCAATGCTGCCGTGCCGTTGCCCCAGCCATGTGCTGAATGCCTCCTGTTCCCATGAGTTCCTCGCAGAACGCGGACCATCCGCGAAAATGCGCGACGGATCAAACATGGAAGGCTCGTTAATCAGATCCCAGTCTACATGGGTTGTAGTCGTGTGACGGCTGACAATACTGCGAATGAACCGCTTTTGTGCTTCCACGCTTTGCGGATCGAGATAAGGGTTAACCCCTTCCCATGTTTCCGGTGTAAAAGAAAAGAACGTGAACGTCACCTGCAATCCATGCCTTTTGGCTGTCAGCAAAAAAGCATCAATTGCTCGAAGCGCCTCTTCCGAGGCGTGCCCGTCTATCTGCATCATGTTGCGATAAGCCGTCCATACCCCTGTACGAATCCAGTTGATGCCCGCTTTGGCCATCTGGGCCATATCCCGGTCCCAAATTGCTGCATTGGGCAAAAACAGAAACTTCCGTGCTACATCTGAGGTCATATAGGTCATGCCGACAACAGGCAACGGGCGCCCATCCTTTATAAAATAGTCCCGACTGCGCATGATGATCTGTCCTTCAGCCAGCAGTTCGGCATCCTGCCCCCAAAAGCCCTGTCGCAATATACGCACTTCACCATCCGATGACTCGGCTCGGCAAATGACCCGATATAAACCGCTTAGGATGAAAAAGGAAAGGGGAATACGTACAAAGTCCTGTTCTCTGCTAACTTCAATCTGCAAGCGCTTGCTCCATACCTGCTGACTGTGATCATCCAATATTTTCTCCACCGTCAGGTCAAAGCTCCATATCTCGTGACATCTGGGCGTGGCTCCTCCTCGCTGCAATCTTTGGGTTTGAAGTGTCAGTACAGCTCGTTCCCCAGGCTCATAAGCAGCGTAGTTTGGCTTGATAGATAGCTCCGTCATCCCCTTGGCGCAAAAACGTGCCCATTGGGCAAGCAACTGCTCCCCATCCTGTTCCCAAAAGGAAGCTATCAACGGCAATTGGACAAACATCCAGCGTGCGCCGGCAAACAGACCTCGGGCATGCTCCCATAGCACCACTGGGGCGGCAATGTCCCGTCCGTCCTTACTTACTCCCTTGAGCAAAGGATAAATTTGCGTATTCATCGGCCCGGCAGAGCCCATTTGGTGCGGCAGATCACTGCTTTTGGTCGTATGTGGAACGAGATTCCACGTATCCGCCACCTGGAACAGAGACTCCTGACCACACAGCACAGGAATATCCTCTGATGCGACCAGGGAAGTCACCTTCGACGCGTCTACTCTCAGCACCTCATGAATATGCAATTCCTGATGATATGCAGTCTGCTCAGTCTCAATTACCCAGTCTCCATGCTCATCAGCAGGATCGCGGACCGGATTCTTAAAGGGTGCTCCCCCGACGTTAAGCAGCCCCCCTCCCCTGTGGAGAAATGCCACGATTTCGGTCCAGGCGGACTTGGGGAAGTACGGTGCATGCAGATTGACAAAGCAGCCGTTGTCCATATGCTTTAGCGTTTCAGCCAGTTCATCGGCTCGTACGACCACCACGTCTGCAACTCCCTGAAATGCCTCGTCTGGCAACAGGCTCCCTATAGCGGGAAAGCCTTGCTCACTGAAAACAACGATGGATGGATTTACTATGGATTCATTCATAACAAGCCATCCTTCATGGCCTTATACACAAGCTGGGCAAACAGACTGTTGGACCAGGCGAACCATTTTCTCGTATAAACCGTGGGATCATCTGCATGAAAGCCTTCATGCATATATCCGGTGTCGCCATCTGTCGCTTCCAGCATCCGGATCATCTCCAGCTTTTCTTCTGTGGTCTGGGCCGTTAACCCTTGCATAGACAGGGACATATGCCAGATGTAACCCGGCAGAGTGTGCGGACTTCCGATGCCTTTAGCCGCCTTGCCTTCATAGTAAAACGGATTCTCCTGACTTAAAGCGAAGAGTCTCGTATTTTGATAGATAGGATCGTCCGCCGTCGTATAGCCCAAATACGGAATGGACATCAATCCCGGCGTACCTGCGTCATCCATCAGGCAGTAGTTGCCAAATCCGTCCGTTTCATAAGCATATATAGGCCCGAATACCGGGTGGCGGTAAATGCCGTACAAGCGGATACCGTGCTCCACCTCAGCCTCCAGCTCCTTCAGCTCGTTCAGAAAGTCCATATCACGAAATACCCACTCCGCAAACTCCTGCATCTGCCGTAGAGCAACTACCGCAAACATATTCCCGGGTATATTGTAGTGGAAATCGCAAGCATCATCACTGGAACGGAAGCCCGACCAAATCATCCCTGTATAATTTACAGGCATACCGAGTCCCAGATTGCGCAAGGAATCGGTGAAAATGCCGTTATTACGCGTAAACCGATACGCAGATTGCTCTTGGTGACGCTGCTCCGTTTTGAACACATCCACCATTTTACGCAGAGCCATCTTGAATTTTGAATCAAAAATATCGGTAAGCTCCGTTTCCTTCCAGTACATATAAGCCAGCCGAATGACAAAGCAAAGCGAGTCGATTTCAAATTTTCGTTCCCACACCCATGGCGACATTTCCGTCTCATCGGCCGCGTTCCAGTGCCAGTCATTCGCCGTCTCATTGAACGCATTCGCATACGGGTCTATGAGGACATAATGAATATGGCGCTTGATCAGACCACCAATGATACGCTGTAAATCAGCATCCTCCCTGGCTAACGGCACATAATGAATGACCTGCTCTACGGAATCCCGCAACCAAAGAGCCGGAATATCACCTGTAATGAGAAACGTTGTCCCATCATCCATTAGTTTGGTCGTCGTCTCCAGCGAATTCGGAAAACAGTTTTTAAACAGCTTCAGCAGCTTCGGCCTGTGAGCCAGTGCTTGCTCCGCTTCCTTAAGTACGTCCTGAACAGCCTGCGGCAAGTCAAGGTCGGGCATCGGTATTTTGGGAAGTCTGAATTGTTCCAATAGCTTTTTCGCTCCTTTATCATATCTATTGCAAGCGTATCGTTTTAATTTCATAAGGTGTAAAAGACAATGTGAGACAGCTACCTTCCAGCTCAAGCGGCTGAAGGGGTTCCTCCAGCGCATTCGACACGTAGGCTGCGTTGAACGTGTAAGGCCAGATCAACTTGATCGTTTCCCGTCCCCCAGAAGATTCGTACAAACGAAGAATCGTCCCCAGTCCATCTTCGGCCGGCTTGATCGTATCCAGCATAACGTGACAGCTATCAAAGTTAATGAACGATCCGCTGCTCGGCAGCACTCCGGTGCTGCGCTTTTGCTGTTGCACAACAGGCATATCTTGGTTCAGCTCAGCCGCATGACGCAAGGTATGGGCGCTGCGCCAGTCTCCCACATGCGGATATAGCGAATACGTAAAATCGTGCTCGCCCAGATCGGCATCTTTATCCGGCCATTTGGGTGCACGCAGCAGAGACAGACGGATGGTGCTGTCTTGAATGTCGTAGCCATATTTGCAATCATTAAGCAGACTCACTCCATACCCGTGCTCGGAAACATCCGCAAATCGGTGTCCACACACTTCATACTGCGCCTGCTCCCAGCTCGTATTCCGATGAGTCGGCCGCTCCAAAGCACCAAAAGGAATTTCATATGTCGCCTTGTCCGTAACCACATCTATAGGAAAGCCTACCTTTAGCAACTTGTGCGCTTCATTCCAGCTCACATGCGTCTTGAAATCAATTCGCCGCTCATGATGATAAAAGATCACATCCTGTGTCATTTCAGATTGATGGATTCGCCATCGGAAGCGCAGCACATCCTTCGTTTTCCCCTGGAGCACTACTTGTTTTTCCAGCAACTCGGCTTCTCCTGCTACCTGTTCCTCATAGCGGTCATCCAACTCCCATGCATCCCACAAGGTCGGACGGTCATGGAAAAAATGAAAACGGTTTGCCCGTTCCCCTTGCTTCAAGATTTCACGGTTTGCCGCTTTATCCAGCAGACGAATCATTTCGCCCCGCTCATTAAATTGCACCTTATAAAATCCCGTCTCCCAGATATCCCCCAGCGATCCAGATATCACATCTAGCTCGGGCTTCTCACCTGTTTGAGCCTGTTCTCGCTCCAACCAAATCGTTTTGTAGCCCAGTGCAGGAACATCCGGAATACGCACCGAAATGCCGCCTTCCTCCATATCGATGTCCAGCCGCTCGGCTTCATCATTAGCGTAGTGGTAGGCATACACTCCCTTTGCCGATTCCGTAGCGATATGGATCACGGCACTACGGCTCCAGCCCAGGCTGTTAAACACAAGATACGGCATTCCTGTTCTCGAGCCTTCCGTGTTCACTTGAGCCGCCAGCGTCGTAATCCCCTGTTGAAGCCCGACATGTCCCCATTCGAAAATTTGCTGATACTCCTTATCCGAAGTCCCGTAAACCTCGGTAATCGCAGAGCCGGGGATAATATCGTGGAACTGATTCAACAAAATCAGCTTCCAGCCCTCATGCAATGCCGAACAGATGTCCTGCACCTGCTTCGGCTCCAGCTTTGGTAATGCTAGCGTGCTCCATAGCTCTGCCTCGCGGTAGACTCCCTCCGCTTTCCGGTTATTACGTTTGTTGCGAGCATGGGTCGTGTAGGTTCCCCGGTGCAACTCAAGGTACAAGTCACCATGCCATTGGGGAAGCTTCGGATGTGCCTGATCTATGCCTGCGAAAAACTGCCCCGCCGTGCTGAACCGACTCGCAGGCAGTCCCACCATTAGCGGAGAACGCTCTATATATTCCAGCATTTCACGCGTAACTCCACCGCCGCCGTCTCCATGTCCATAGAGCAACATGTGCTCAGGATGAGCCGATTTTTCACGATAGGACTGCCAATGGTCATGAATGTCCTGTGGCCGTGTATTTTCATTCACGCCATGATTGAGGTAGGACAACATCGAAGTACCATCGATGCCCACCCAGTGGAACAAATCGTAAGGAAACACATTCGTATCATTCCAGCCGAGCTTGGTCGTCATAAAATAGTCTATCTTCCCATGCTTTAAAATCTGCGGCAGGGACGCACAGTAGCCGAACGTATCCGGTAGCCATTCGATATGAGAGGTTTTGCCGAATTCCTGTTGGTAAAAACGCTGACCATACAGCATTTGGCGGATGAGTGATTCGCCACTAGGCAGGTTCAAATCAGGCTCTACCCACATCCCCCCAACCAGCTCCCACCGTCCTTCGGCGACTCTCGCTTTGACCCGTTCATACAGCTCTGGATCATTTTCCTTTACAAAAGAGAACAGCAGCGGCTGGCTCTGTGCATATTGATATGCCGGGTATTCATCCATCAGCGCATCCACCGTTGAGAAGGTTCGGCTTGTTTTCCGTACGGTCTCGCGCATCGGCCACAGCCAGGCAATGTCAATGTGCGACTGTCCTACCATGTGCTCCAAACCTTGCGCATTCCCACCGATCTCCTGAACTTGCTGAATGAGCTCCTTTTCTGTCGCTGAGATCGCTCCCCCTTCTCGAATGGCGTCTTCCTCCAAATTCGCAAAGCAATCCATCACCCCATACAGAGCTTTCAGCAGGCGTATTCTGCGGATATCGCCCTCAGGCAGCAGTAGAGCGGCTTCGCTAATAACGGTAACGGTATACATCAGACTCTGCACGGGCTTGTTTGGCCGTACAAGATAGCTTGTAATAGAAGAAATCGGAGGTTGAATGACAGCCTGCCGATTAAGTGGATCAACGGGTTCGGGTACAGGATCAAACAGTTCTATATCCAATACCGGTGAAGGCCCGATGACCTGCGGATTAAGCGTGACATAGGTATGATTGCGATCAAGCCCGTGATAGGCAGCACCATTGACCCGCAGCAATCCTTCTCCCCCGGACTCAAACACCAATCCAAAAGGTTTTCTCAACCACGCTGTCGGTACATCCAACTGCGTTTGAAAAAAATAAGTCGTCCCCTGACTGCTGGGGAATCGCTTGAGGTCCAGTCCTTCCGATAAAGGTGCGTCGTCTTCGTATTGACCTGGTGTTTGGTAAGTGGAGCGTGTAATGTTCCAGCTTCGCAAATCCAGCTTCTCCAGCCATTGGCATTCCGACAATTCCCGAATCAGGCGTTTGATACGCTCCATTATTCATCCTCCCGTACGATCAACTCGGCACACAGGGTATCTTTGGAGTGCCTGCCTACTTGAATAGAAAATCGCCCTGCCTCAACGACCGGCTGTAGATCACGCCCTATATATTGCAGCTTGTCGGAGCCTACAACAAACTCAACCGTCCGTGTTTCTCCCGGCTTTAATACAACTTTGCAGAAGCCCTTGAGCTCCCTGATTGGGCGGGTCACCAAACTCACCGTGTCCGAGATATAAAGCTGTACCACCTCAGCTCCTTCCCGTTCACCCGTGTTGGTTACATCGACTGTAACCGTAACGGATTCGTCCGCTCGGATCGAGTTGGTGCTTAATGTAAGCCTTTCATAGCTAAATGTCGTATAGCTGAGACCGTAGCCAAACGGATAGCAAGGCTCGGAATCGTCCTCCAGATACCGCTTGCCCCGGGAACGCTTGCCATTGTAATATACCGGCAACTGGCCGACATGCTTAGGGATGGAGAGGGTCAAACGTCCCGAAGGATTTACATCCCCAAATAAAATATCCGCGATTGCATGTCCCCCCTCCTGACCGGGATACCATGCTTCCACAATGGCGTGCGCATGCTGCTCCACCCACGGCTCAGCAATCGGTCGCCCGTTCATATAAATGACGACCAGTTCCTTTCCCAGCCTGTAGACTTCCTGCATGAGTTGGAGCTGTACCCCCGCAAGCCCCAACGTCATCCGGTCGATGCCTTCGCCGCATTCCATGTCGTTCCAATCGTGATCCGATACCTTCGACGCGCCGGTTTTAAGATCAATCGTCCCTTCCCCGAAATCGCGGGCGCTGGACCCTCCAACCACCATCACCACTGTATCGGCCTCAGCCGCACATGCCAGTGCATTTTCAAAGCCTTCCCGGGATTCTCCCTTGATCCGGCAGCCAGGTGCGTACAGAACGCTAACCTGATCCTTGCCCAGCTTGCCACGGATACCATCAAGTACAGTTATCACGCGGGATCTCGGCTGCGGTGATGTATAATCTCCCAACTGATTGTAGACCTGATCCGCATTCGGGCCGATGACCGCAATACGCTTGGAGGTTTTCGGCAGGGGGAGCGTTCCATCGACGTTTTTGAGCAGCACAATCCCTTCTGTCGCAAGCTGACGAGCCAACCGAATATGCTCCGCCTGACCAATCACCTGCTCTGCTCGTTCCGCATCCACATACGGTTTGTCAAACAGACCCAGCCTGAATTTTAGCGTGAGCACCCTGCGAACCGCCCGATCCAGCACACTCGTCTCCAGCTTGCCAACGCGAACCGCCTCGGCCAGATGACTTCCGAACATTTCGCCGGACATTTCCATATCAATCCCTGTGCGAATCGCCTGCACAGCGGCATCCGATCCATCCTCGGCCACATCGTGCCCGCTCGCCAACATTTCAATCGCGCCACAGTCCGTAATGATCACACCGTCAAATCCCCACGCCTGACGAAGAATATCGTCCAATAGCTCAGCATTCACTGTACACGGGACCCCATCGATTTCGTTATAGGCTGGCATAACAGATTGCGCCCCTGCTTCCACCGCTTTTTGAAATGGATACAGATCCACCTCCAAAAGCTCGCGCCAGCCCATATGCACAGGTCCGGCGTTACGTCCGCCTTCCGAGCTGCCATAGCCTGCAAAATGCTTTAATGTGGCAGCTACGCTATGTTCGCTGAGTAAGCTTTCCCCCTGAAGCCCCTCCACTGCGGCAACAGCAAATTCACCGATGAGATAAGGATCTTCGCCGAAGCATTCCTCTGTGCGTCCCCAGCGCGGATCACGCACAACATCAAGCACGGGCGAGTACGTGACTGCCCCACCCTGAGCGCGGGTTTCACTCGCAACCGCACGGCACATATCGCGGTACAGATCGACATTCCATGTGCTGCCGATGGACAGCGGAACCGGAAACACAGTGCCGTCAATCGCCATATGCCCATGAGAGCATTCCTCACCGATCAGTATCGGGATGCCCAGCCGGGAATGCTCTACCGCATAGCGTTGGATCAAGTTCACAGCCTTCGCCCCTTGCTTGGCAGATAAGCCATTCTCCAAGGTCACCCCGGTCCACGGATCAGCGCGAAGTACCCCGTATAAGGAACCGACTCCCCCATTTTGCACCTGCTGCTTGAAATCATGATGTAGGGACAATCCCCCATCTGTGTGCTCATACACTTGCCAGCCAAAGGGCTGCACAAGCTGTCCCACCTTTTCCTCTATTGTCATCAAACCGATTAAGTGCTCCACCCGTTCTTCGATCGGTTTGCTTTTATCTTTATAAATCAACATGGTCATGCCCTCTCCTCCCCTGTTATTCCTTCACAGCCCCAACCGTAAGCCCCTGCACAAAATAACGCTGGAAAAATGGATAAGCGAATATAATAGGTAGCGTCGCCAGTACTACCATCGCCATTCGTGAAGTATCCTGCGGAATGGATTGAAGCGCAGCCAGGCTCATAGAGCTATTCTGCGAATTTTGCTGGATGAACTGAATGCTGGATTCAATCCGCATCAGCATGGACTGAAGTGGCACCAGATTGGGATTGTCAATATACAACAGGGCATTAAACCAGTCGTTCCAGTAACCAAGCGTGCTGAATAAACCAATGGTCGCAAGTCCAGGCAGAGAGAGCGGAAGCACCATTTTTAAAAAGGTGTAAAACTCGCCTGCCCCATCTATTTTGGCTGATTCGACGATGGCATCTGGCACGCTGGTGCTATAGAATGTGCGCAGGATCATAATATAAAAGGCATTCATAGCCAGCGGTAAAATCAAAGCCCAAATCGTATCCTTAAGCCCGAGCAATTGGGAAACGACCATATAGGTCGGGATCATTCCGCCATTAAAGAGCATGGTTAAAATTGCAAAAACCGAAAAAAATCTTCTATAACGGAAGCTCTTTCGTGAAATAGCATACGCATATAATGAAATAAGAATGAGACTGATCACCGTACCGATGACCGTTACAGCAATCGTCACCCCATAGGAGCGCAGTAGCGTATCACTGGTACGAAATATGAAACGATAAGCCTCCAGACTCCATTGGGACGGGAGTAACCGATATCCGTCCCGCGCCAGCGTTTTCTCATCGGTTAGGGAAATAATGACGACGAATAAAAAGGGAAATACACACAAGAACGCGAACACCCCTGCTACCACATTCAGAACAACATTCCAGCCCCGTGAAATATGATGGAAATCTCGTTTTTTTCTTTCTTTTCCAGAAGCCACAGTCCACACCCCTCTCCTCTTTTTTAGAACAAAGCGCTGTCTTTATCTATTTTTCGCACAACATGATTGGATAGGATGACGAGAACGAAGCCAACCACCGACTGATACAAACCTGCGGCTGTGCTCATCCCAATTTCCCCTGTCGTTTTCAACCCGCGATATACATAGGTGTCGATGACGTTCGTTACCGAATACAAGGTGCCCGAATCTCTTGGAACCTGATAGAACAAACCAAAATCCGCATAAAAAATCCGACCAACCGCAAGCAGCGTCATTATGATAATGATCGGCGAGAGCAAAGGGAGCGTCACATTACGAATTTGCTGCCATTTGCTGGCTCCATCTATCATGGCTGCTTCATACAAGGATTTGTCGATCCCCAAAATCGAAGCCAGATAAACGACACTGTTATATCCGATCGCCTTCCATAGACTGATTAGAATCAAGATATACGGCCAATAAGCAGCCTCCGAATACCACTGAACCGGCTCGATGCCAAACCCTGCGAGAATTTGATTCAGCATTCCCCGATCCATGCTCAGAAAGCTGAAGGCAAAGTAGCCCACAATGACCCATGATAGGAAATACGGGAGAAACATGCCTGTCTGGTACAGCTTCGCCAATCGTTTATTAATCAGTTCGGAGAGCAGAATAGCCATAGCTACCGAAAACACAAGTCCGAGAATAATAAAGACCAGGTTATACAAAAGGGTATTTCGCGTGATGACATAGGCATCGTTGTTATTGAACAGAAACTTGAAGTTATCCCAACCCACCCACTTGCTCGTATAAATACTGGCCCAGAATCCTTCCCTGTTAAAACGATATTGCTTGAAAGCAGCCACTGTTCCGACCAGCGGCAGATATGAAAAGAAGAAGAACCAGATAGCGCCGGGCAGCACCATGAACAGCATAACTTTGTTTCTCATCACATTTTTGAAAAATGCGGCCATAGGTATCCCCTCCCAATCTGTTATGAGAAAAGCAGCTAAATTAGCTATTGGAAAAAGACCGGGCGTAACTTACACCCGCCCGATCTCTCCTATATTTCACGACCTAAAATATTATTTGCTGTTTTTTTCCTTCCAGGCATCAAGCTGGGATTGCGCTTCCACCATCACCTTATCCAGACCAGCCTGCTTGAATTTCTCAATCACTTTCGGGAGATTCGTTTCCGGGTCCAGCGTACCTGTCATCAGCGAAGCCCAAAATTGCTCTTTGACGTTCTGAACGGCTGCCATCTCCGCAGATACTTTACTGCTGTCAAAGTTGAAGCTTAGGATTGGAGAGTTTTTTCCTTCCGAATTGAACTTCTTGAATTGCTCCCATTTATCAGCCGGATCATTCGGATTCAGATACAACAGCATATTGTTGCCGAGTGAATACGAAGGCATATCATAGTTTTTGGAATTAGCCAGATTTTCGATATACTGGCCATCTGTTTTTTTGTAATGCACTCCTTCAATACCGGAGTCAACCATATTGCGTAATACCGGATCTGTATTCAGCAGGTTCAGGAACTGCATCGCCTTTTCAGGGTTTGCCGAGTTTGCCGAGATCGCCATAATGGAGCCCTGTACAGACGTATTGGTCACAATTGGATCGCTGGCAGGTGTCGATATCACTGGATAGCCGTAGCTTGCAGACCACAGGTTATCGGCCAGCGGTTGAGTTTGCGCACGATCCAGAAACCAGTTTCCGGACGTAGTTAAATCATTGGTCGAGCCTGTGGTTGCAGCTTCCGGTGATACGTATCCGGCCTTGTAATACTTATGCATCGTCTTTAGCGCCTGCTTCATTTCAGGCGTTTCCAAGATGTTTACGATCTTATAATCCGTGGTATCCAGTTTGACAGCCATCGGCAGGTTTTGAATGATATAGTCATATGGAACATAAGGAACATAGTTTTTGTCCATGCCGAATGCAGTTACGCCAGGCTCGTTTTCTTTAATCGTTTTGAGCAGAGGCTCCAGGCTATCCAACGAGCGGACATTTGAAAGGTCCAGCTTGTATTGGGTCAGCAATTTGTTATTGAACCGCCATACCTCTTGCTGCGGAAGCTCCTTATTGGCAGGAATGCCATAATAATGTCCATCCACCTTAGAGCCTTCCAGAAACGCAGGATCAATCGTCTTTTTAAGATCCTGGCCGTACTTGTCAAGCAAGTCGTCCAGTTCCATGAAAGCGCCCTTTCTGGCATTTTGCACATAATCAAAGCCACCGGAAGCCGTGAATACAATATCCATTGGCTCTCCCGAAGCCACGTTCACCTGCATTTTTTGCGGGTAGTCACCCCAATCGACCATTTTCATTCTGATCGTGGCGTTTATTTTCTTTTGGGTATACTTGCTAACCTCTTCCATCACCCGATCGACATCTTTTTGAGGCGTACCAATGGTGTACCAGATCAGTTCTACCGGTTTTTCCGCTCCTCCATTCGTCGTTTCCCCGCCACCGCTGCTTCCTCCACAAGCACTGAGAATGAGCGTCAGCACCATACACATCACGAGAACAAGCGAGTATCCTCTTTTGTTTTTACCCATGTATGATCCTCCCTTATGAATTGGAATTTGACCCTATCTTGTTCATTGGAAGTCGCTTATGGGATTTTTGCAAAATCCTCATTTATGAAGCAACTACATTAACCTTAACTAATGTAAGCACTTTCATAAAGAAGATAAACTTAATAAACCAAGGTACAAATTAAAGAAATCCATGTACACCTGGTATTTATCCCAATCCTTTATAGTCTGTCGGGGAAATGCCCACATATTTTCTGAACTGCTTATAAAAATATCCCGTCTCCCAATACCCCACGTTCCGCGCAATTTCGTGTACCTTGAGATTGGTGTTTTTAAGCTGTTCCTTGGCTTTTTTAATCCGGTACTGATTGATATATTCAGCAAAGGTTTCGCCCGTTTCCTTATGAAACAACTGACCGAGATAAACGGGATGAAGGTGGTACTGGTAACCTAATATTTTTAATGATAGCTCCTTGGCATAATGAACATGGATATAGGACAGCACCTGACTTACGATAGGGTTTTTCATATCTTGTAGCAGTGAATTCACCGTCTCTGTCGCCACATGCTGAAGCGCACTCACCAGCTCTGCCAATGTCGTACAGCATTTTATCTGGTGAAGCCCCTGCTGAAACCGTTCCGACTCATTGGAATGCTTGATGTTCTCCAGCTCCATCTTGAACCGGATCACCAACTCCAGCGCCATATTCCGCAGTTCATCCGGGGTAACACTTTCGAGATGCTGAAGCTGCTCAAAATCACTCTGAATTCGTGCGGTAAGCGCATCTAGGTCTCTTGCTATAATCAGCTTCACATAATCCTTCCAGTCGATGGAACAAGTCTCGCCAGCGTTGCCCTCGCTCTCCTCCAGCATTGTATAGTCAATGATCCGGCGGTCATTATATATCATAAAATATTCCAAAGATTTTTTAGCTTCATTATAGCTGCGTGGAGCTGCAGCAAGCGAACCGGCGCTGCCTATCCCGATATACACCGTTTCTTCCCCGTCCGTCGACCACTGAACAGAAAAATCCTCCAAGAGCGTTAACAAGTCCTGTCTGCCCTCATCATAATTCGGTAGTGCGGCAATGATTACACTAACCGCATCAACATCGCGAAACAATGTTAAATCGGGCTGGTGTTGAATGTACTGCCTTAACTGTTGATGCATTCCTGCCGAATCCCCTTCCGTCCGTAACACAGCTACCTCCATGAAGGGGATATTTAACGAAAAACCTATCAATTCAGCACGTTCCTGGAATTCTGTAGGCGCAATCTGTCCTGTCAGCCAACGGTACAACGTATTTTCCTTGAGAACCTGCACCCCAAACGTCTCATATTGTTGATCCAACCGGGACCTGTCCAACTTCTCCATTGTATTGCATAAAGTGGATTCCAGTTCCTCCACATTAATCGGCTTCAAAAGGTAATTTTCGATGCCCAGCTTCATGCCTTCCTTCAAGTAATCAAATTCATTAAATCCGCTCAACACAATCGCCTTCAAGTCAGCATGCAGCTTTCTCGCCTCATGAATCAGCCTGAGACCATTCATCGTCGGCATAGAAATGTCCGTAATCAGTACGTCCACGGGTCTGGAGGCCAGCGCTTCCAGCGCTAAAGATCCATTTTCCGCATGTCCGACAATTTCTAGCCCAAAAGAGGTCCAATCCACAATATCGTATAATCCCTCAATGATAAAAGGCTCATCGTCTACAATAAATACTTTATACATATATGGCATCCATCCCTTCCCTGTTAGGGCATCGTACCCGAATCGTCGTTCCCTCGCCGCTGCGGCTCTCCAGTTCAATCCCGGAATCGGCTCCGTGTAAAAACCGAAGTCGGGTGTGCACACTGCGTAGTCCAAACATTTGTCCGTCTTCTTCCTGGCGTTCCAGTTCCTCCAGAATCTGTTTCAAACGCTCCCCTTCAATGCCCTTCCCATTGTCACGGATCTCAACCAGCAGAACCTCCCCCGTTTCACTCACTTCAATGGTCAGCACATTATCATTCCGGTCGCTTTGTATACCATGAACAATATAATTCTCAATAATGGGTTGAAGCATCAGCTTCATGACAGAACGAGTATACAACTCGGGGTCGACCGTAATCGTGTAATTGAACCTTTCCTTGTAGCGTATTCTGAACAACTCAAGATATAATCTGCAAGCCTCCAATTCATCTTTAAGCGTGTATATTTTTTTCTGCTGAACCAGGCTTTTGAACAATACCGATAAGCTATAGATCATTTCTCCTACATCCTTGGCTCCCTGGGAAATCGCCCTCATTCGTATCACTTCAAGCGTGTTATACAAAAAATGTGGATGAATACGTGCCTGCAAGGCAACAAGCTCCGTTTGCTTTTGCTTGATCTCTGCTTTATACACCCGTTCAATATATAGATTAAGATCGTCCAGCATATCGTTGAAGCTTCGAGAGATTTGTCCCAGCTCATCCTCTTGGGGGTCTTGGATACGAGCTGTAAGATCGCCATTTTTCACCTGACGGGTGAATTTAATAATCCGATTCGTTCGTTTAGCAAAGTTAATGACGAAAAAGGCAGGGAACAGCACAGCAAACAGAATACAAACGACACTGATTGTCAAAATCGTATTACGGATACCCCGGTACGATTGAGCCATTTCCTCATTGGGGACTGCCCCAATCACGACATATCCTTCGTCCGGAGAAATCAGCTTGTTGATGTACATATTTTGCTTCGCCTGAATGATCCCGGCATCGGAATCCACATCGTCATATAATGATCGGGTCACTTCGACATAAGGATACGTTTTCCCGTAATAGTTACTCCTTGAATCGAACAGAACCGTTCCATGGGTGGACAGAACGATAATTTCGCCCTTTAGGTTGTTCCCGTAGCTGGAAAGTGCATTGGAGATACTTTTGGAATTTAGAAACACCAGAAGCTGACCGGTATTTTTGAGTGTTTGCTTATTGTTAATGGGGACTTGTAACGAATATAACGAGGGGCTCCACTGATCGATCGCCTTCCGAATCCAGTAATTCGGAGCAGAGACGCTTTTGCTTTCGGCAGCCATCACATCCGGTACAAAGGAACGCGCCGCATGCACCGGGAATTGCTTGAATTGCTTGCTCTCATTGAAGGTGGACAAATATTGCTGGTCGGCACTGTACAATATCAAATTGCTAATATCGCTATTTTCATCCAGCCAATTTTTAAAATAAGTGAGCACATCTGTTGAATAATCATGACTCTCCATGTACGTCTCGTCCATGCGGTGCTGTACATATTCGGAATACGCGTGGTCCATAAAAAAAGAAACGTTCATCGAGAGCGCCTCATTCCGGTACATATCCCGCACCATGTTCTGAACGGATTCATGCCGGAGATGGATATAGCGGTCAACACTCTCCATCGCTGCTTTCTGGGTATCCAGTTCCCGTCGAATCATGGATTGCGATATGGATATATACGTGACATATGCAATCGTAATAATTGACAAAATGGCAATACAGGAGAACAACAATAGTATCCTCAGGAACATGTTGTTTTTAAAATAAGCTGTGTATCTATTGCCCCTTTTCATCGTATAAGCCCTCCAGGATCGTTCATGCGTAAATAAAGTATACCATGTCCTTCGCTGGATATAAGTAAGCGCATTCATAAAAATGAGGATTTTCTTTAATTTAAACGCCATATCTTTAATTTAGCCTCTATTTAAAAACCGTTTTATTGATTATCTTTAGGGGGATAAATACACGTTAGGGGGATGAGCTATGAAACGTAACAAGGTTCACAAGTTCGCTTTAAAATGGACTGCGCTGGTTTTGACTTCTGTCCTGTTAAGTCAAACCCTCTCTCCATCCGTTTATGCAGGCGATACCCTCCCATATGAAGGAGAAAGCGCCAAAGGGCCGAATCAGCCTTATCAGCACGGATACGCCAGCTCACATATTTTGGACTGGACTCCTACCAAAGATGTCTATGGAGATATGCTTCGCGCTCGCGTCCCTCTGCAACAACGTAACAGCTCCTTCGCCGCTACACAGGCCCAACCTGCTTTAAGCCCTGACACGCAAATGTTTACACTTAGCGGCGATTATGGAAACGCTTTTTTTGATAGCTATTCCTATACCAATAAATTCAGTCAATACTTGTTTAACTATTGGCAGTA
This sequence comes from Paenibacillus sp. FSL R7-0340, assembly GCF_038002205.1. Taxonomy (NCBI): domain Bacteria; kingdom Bacillati; phylum Bacillota; class Bacilli; order Caryophanales; family Paenibacillaceae; genus Paenibacillus; species Paenibacillus sp. FSL R7-0340. Next base: position 1,953,416 of record NZ_JBBOBY010000001.1, on the reverse strand, counting down.
TACCGACTATTACGGCTACTGGCATGGCATGCCTACCGCCCATGTACCCGAAGAGTTATACGATCCCCAAAAGGATTGGACGGAAAAATGGTTCGAATTCGGCATTCTGAACATTCCAAATCCGGGTTATACGAATGCGGCGCACAAAAACGGCGTTCTCTCCATCGCCTGCATTTTTTTCTCGGATAATGACCGTGGACCGCAAACGTATAAGCAAATGCTCGTGCAGGATGCTCAGGGTGGATTTCCAGTAGCCAAAAAATTGATCGAAATGGCGAAATATTATGGCTATGACGGCTACTTCATCAACCAGGAGGAAGCTTCAAAAGGCGTAGCTACAGAGGACATCCCCCGTTACAAGCAGTTTATGAAATACTTGCGAGATCAGGGCATGTATGTGCAATGGTACGACTCCACCGTAAACGAAACCGGTAAAATTGCTTATCAAAATGAGTTTAATGCCGTGAACAGCCCGTTTGTCAAAGACAAGCAATACGGACAGGTGTCCGATTCTATTTTTCTCAATTATTGGTGGGACAAAGCGAAGCTGAAAAGCTCCCGCGACCATGCCAAGCAATTGGGTCTGGACTCTCTTAAAACCGTTTTTGCTGGGATTGAGGGCGGGAACGGTGACTTTGGCAGATGGAAGCAAAAATACGATCTTCGTCTGAATATCGGTGATAACGGGCAGCCAATGAACAGTATCGCGACGTTGGGAGCAGATTTCACACATAATGCGCTGGATGAAGAGTTTGGCGGACAGGACACCAATCGCAGAGCTGACAATGCGTATCAATGGATGACCTTTATCCGCGACCGTGTCTGGTGGTCAGGTCCGAATCAGAATCCCGTCCGTGCACAAAGAAACCCAAGCGTAGATTTGTCCGATGTAAAAGCTTCGGGCGCAAACTGGGACGGTATCGCGGCATATATCGCCGAACGTTCTGTCATCCGTGGCTCCCATTTTAATACCAGCTTCAATACCGGACATGGCTTGCAGTATGTCGTGAATGGAGTCATCTCCAATCCCAAGGAATGGTCCAACATCAATATTCAGGATATCCCGGTAACTTGGCAATGGTGGCTCGATACCAAAGGTAAACCGCTCTCGGTTGACTATGACTATGGTCCGAATTATACCAAAGGCACTCGGTTTACCTATCAGCCTGTGGGCGCTTATCAGGGTGGCAGCTCCCTCGTCGTTAACGGAGAGCTGAATTCAGATAACTTTTTACGCCTGTATAAAACGGATCTGTCGGTAAATAAGAATTCAAACTTGTCCATCACGTACAATAAGCCTTCCTCCGATGACAGCTCGGTGCTGAGTATCGGACTTATTTTCAAAGATAACCCCGGCCAAGTCGTAAAAGTCAGCATCCCTAACTCTGGTAAACAAACCACGGGCTGGGTAAGCCACAATCTGGATTTGAGTGCCTATAAAGGAGAAACAATTGTAGCTTTCGGTTTATCTTTTGATAACGCGAATAAAACAATCAAAAACTATCAGATGAATATCGGCCAAATCAAGATAACAGACCATTCTGTCCTGAAACCAGCCGCGCCGACGGGATTCAAAATCACCAAGGCACTGACCGATACGAACGAAATGCTCGTAGCCTGGGACCTTGAGGATTACTCCAAAGTTAAACAATACAATCTGTATGAGAACGGCTCCTATATCGGCGGAATTTATGACTCATCCTATTATATTAAATCCCTAAACCATAAATCCGGTGAATTAATGCTTACTGCAGTTGGGGCTGATGGAACGGAAAGCGAACCGGCTCGATTAAGCTACGATCTGAATGCTGCCGTCAGTCATATTAAGGTGGAGACTCAAGAAAACGGTGAGGCTACAGTAACGTGGAAAAATCCCTCTGAAGCGGACGGAACGGTTAAATTGACCTTGATCACCGACTATACGGACACCGTATTCCATAAAACCATTACGTCGGACAATGGCGCTGAAACGGCTACGTTTACCGATCTGCCCACAAACGGTGATAGCTACACACTACGTATCGCTATCGGCAATCATGAACCTGTAGCATACACTGGGTATCTCGCAGACACGACGATAGAGCCTTATGTAAAAGAGAATGTGACGGTCACTGGGTCAACGTATACGCTTGCTCTACCAACCTTGAAGGACTGGCATCGTTTATATGTATACGAAAACGATGTGCCCAAGCAATTTGGCGTAACTTATGTATCGAAAAAGTTTCCTTACATTGTCCGGGGAAGAACAAAATTAAGTGAACTGACTTTTACCCCTACTTCTCGTACCAGCTCGCTAAAGATCGTGCTTGAAGATTATGCCGGCAATCAGGCCACAACATATGTAAGATAGCTTTGTGCAAGAATCCCATGGTCCTGATTGTGTATCGCATATCCGCTACAAACAGTCCCAATGAAGAGTTCCTTCAAGGGGACTGTTTGTAGACTTCTCACTATTGGCTATATATTGGGCAGAATCATGCAGGTATCAATACAATGCCCATTTTTCCGTACTCAGCTCTATAAATGAATGGGCAACCTGTTCACATTCGTCATATCCCAGACTACCAGAATGAGCAAAAAGAACGGGATACTCATTGTTTCTTTTTTCCTCTCTCATATCAAACATATAGTGGTTTCCGCACCCATCCATCGCAAACGACACAGCACCCGGCATATATTCCGGCAACTCGTAGGCGAGGTTCATTTCTCTCAAATCTTCGGTATTGAAAAACTGAAAATAACGTTCTCCATTTTGAAACTCCCCACCATTAGAATATTTCAAAAACTCCATATAGCTGTCAGGAAATTGTCCTTGAGGCAGATGCCAGCCAACAGGATCTAAAGGTTTATATTGATCATAGAAAGGAGACAACTTTGGAAAAGGGTTCACTTGTCTTTGCTTGATTTCGTGAATCTCTTGCTCGGATAGCTTTATGTTCCATGTTTTCAAAAAATTCGCGATTTGTTCATCAGTTGCTTCCTGACTTATTACAAACGGTTGTTCAAATTGAATACTCCACATATGTACCAACCTCCATGCCTTGATGCCTCTAAGAGTTGTTATTTCTACCGAGCAAGCTATTCCTTATCCACTACCGCCTGCCATGCTTTTGTAATGTCTATAGGCGACTTGCTGCTGGTCTCCCCTCCACCTTCTTGGGTCCATAGCGGCGGATAATATGCAAATACCTCTCCCGGCTGAAGTTGCTCCATATCCTTCTGCCAACCGTTCCAGCGGAATGTCTGGTAGAACAAGCCCAAATCTCCCTCAGCCAACCAGCTCAAGAAACCGGAATAGGCCAGCTCAGTGGATTCCCATTCCAATGCATCTGGTGCAAAATAGTAGATGTGACCGCTACGTCCGAATTTCCCTATATCCAATCCAAAAAATCCACCTGCTGCATCATAGGCCACCATTAGCATCCCCTCAAGCGCAGGAACACTTTCCGGTTCTTGAAGCCCGTTCCATGAGGTCAAGCTACCGAAAATTCCAGAGCCACCCGCACCCAGCAAGGTGATCCAACCGTAATCAAACACGATTCCTCCTGTCTCATAGGCAACTGTTCCCAAATACGATTTCGTACTCACCTGCAAACGGTACAGCGTGTCCCCTGGAGCGGATTCCGATTCGGCCGATACAATTTGATGTGAATTCCGGCCTTCTTTCAGAATATTTCTGACCTCTTCCCATGCATGGTTATCCTTATCTACCAGTTCATCAACCGTTAAAGTATGCATGTTCATTCCCCTTCCCGCATATCCCAAAATTCACTTTCAACCTGCGAACTGATTTTTGAAAACCTGCGTTTGATCTAAAATCACCCACTGATTCACTTCGTCGTATCCTTTTACAATGGCCGTGACCTCATGCTTCGGATACATCCACTCGGATGGTGTCTTTTCCTCATATGTACGAGTGTCTGACAATCCGACCGCATGATGCTGGAAAATATGAATAAGCGTACCGTGTGGGAAAAATACTTCAATATAACCCTTTACCTTAGTTCCAACGGGCAGTGCATTTTTGATTTGATGCCATTCCTGGTTCAAGGTGTGAAGATAATTGGACCATACTTCTTCAAACTCTTTTTTTGTAATTTGCGTATAATAGGGCTCCGTGTCATCAATCGCTTTCTCAGCTAATAAGAAATGATACTGCTCGTGCTTGCGATTAGAGGCGATATACGTGCCGTCATCCTGGATGACAATTTGTCGATAGGCTATTCCATCCGAATCTATTTCAAAATACCAGGTTCCCATGCCTGGTTCCGGGCAATCCTTAAGATATTTCATGGGCCCCTCCTATTAAAAAATTCAATTCGTTTGTATCACTTTTTCCCGCCATAGGTTCTTGCCAAATATGCGAGATATTCCGAACGCGTCAGTCCTCCCGTTTGACGGTTGAACTCATCATACGAAATGTCTTCCGGGAATCCGAATTCGGCCAGTGCTTTTCGACGTTCATCCTGATGTAACGGATTATCCAGCGTTTTGTGCCACTCCCGCTCTTCCCAGGAGCCAAAACAGTCGGCAACGATACCTGAATAAGCACCGTTATTTGAAAATTTTCGCGAGGACTTGAACACGGTCTCCCCTTCCGGTTTGGAAACCGTGCCCGTTCCCCAGGACAGACTATATGTTTTTTCTTTTCTACTATCCGTACTACAGCCATAGCCGATGGGGAACACAATATCCTCTTCCACTAACAGCTTATGCCCTACTCGCTCATAGGCACCCCGCATAAAGGAATCATCCATAACAATCCAGGTCGTTTCGGATAATGGGGCGGATGTGATAGATTCCAAAGCTGTTGAACGGTCACGACTCGTAAACAAATATGGACGTACGAATAAAGGCATGGTCATGACACTGTTCCAAATGCTCTCCTCTGCAAACAACTGATCCTTTTGCATTTGGCGCAAATCTCCAACGACCAGCACATATCCATCTGTGAAAAGGTCTATTTCCACGCGGAAGATGTCTCCTGGGACCGTTTTATAACGCTGGTTTTTCATATGCTTCAACCGGTGCAACCTGCGATCGTAATCCTTGGGCACAAGTGACGGATATTGCTGAAGCCAATCGATGATCTCTTCTTTACTATGTAAATGCTCACATCCCGTAATAGGGAGTTTCACACCCGTTTTGCTATTCACAGCAGTAACATAACTAAGAGGACGATCCCTTCGAATGCCTGCTGAAAAGGTCACGCCTTCTGCCTTGATACTCGAAACACTTGTGTAATTCAGCTTTTTCTCTTTGCCACGAGCCGTTTTAGGCAAAACAAATGCCCGATCACGAGTAAAAATCTCTACATCGGTTTCTCCATAAGTATCCTCAGTGGAAGAAATTCGCTTGCGAATTACGTCTCCATCCACACAAATATAGTATCCTTCTTTAATTTCTATCACATCCCAATGCTCTTCCAGCACCTCCAGCCCGAAGTACGGTCGTAACGCGTTCGTTAGCCAACTATTCATCTGTTCCTCCAGTTCCAAGTACATCTCAATGCACCCGGGTTCAATTTTCCTAAAGATTATAACATAACGCGGCATTTAGCTCGTTTATTCATACACTGTTCCAGCTTGGACCAACTCTTCCTGAATCCAGCTACTGCTGGTGGAAACCTGGCGCAAGTCGGCAGAGATCTGTTTGACCTGCTCTTGCAATACGTGTGACTGATCCGTTCCTTCCAGAAAGCGACTCAAAAAATGAAGAAATACGTCTACCTTCCTAAGCAGCATCAATATAGGCACAGCATCAATCTCGGTGTGGCTTAAATGAACCTGGCGGCTGAAGCCCCGGCAAAAATCCCGAACTGCTGTCGTCTCCTCTGGTTGTCCCAAAAATCCTGATAAGATGACCGCCGGCTCCATGACCCGAACGTCTAGCGTACAAAATTCGAAATCAAGCAGTGCGGTTACTAGACTATGATCAGAATCCTTTACTAACAAATTGGAAGCGTTCAAGTCTCCATGTACAAGCTGATGCGGCAACTCTTCCAATGCATGAAGCGAATCTGTAATCTCTTCATAAGCTTCCCCTATTAATCGCAGTTCTTCATGCAAATCCTTTAGAGGCTCAGGCGGATGTAAACAAAAGCCCTGAACCGTTTCCCGGTTACACAACGGATAGGATTGCTGCAAAGCATAATACGGTCGATAGACTGGAGTCATATCAAGATTAACTGTCGCAAGCACAGCCGATAATTCCCCCGTAGTCTCGCCCAAAGAATAGGCAAAGCTTGAATCCTGCTCCAGGGGTGATATGCCTTCTATGTATTCGAACAGACATACATATTTACCGCTTTCCTTCTCCAGCTGAGCGAGCGTCTCTCCCCTGACCGTCGGAATAGGCGTGGGTGTCCTGAACGATAGTGAATGCTTACTCAGCTCCTGCAAAACTGCATGCTCAAATTCAATTTTGTCCCGATCCTTGTGTGTATCGTAGACGCGCAGCACTCCGTTTCGCCCACCACTCTTAACAAAATACGTCGTATTATTCCAACCCCCGGTTTGTTTCTGCAGCGTTCCGTTCCACTCTGGCCAGTGACGTCTTAGTATTGCCTCCAAGGATGTACCCTCCCTTATAAACACCAGCTTATGAATTTGCAGATATTATAACAAATATAGACGCCCATTAGAATTGGACGTCCTTGTATATCCTTCATTTCCTCAACTGTTTGTTTCGGATATTTTGCGGGGTGGCACCATATGCTGTTTTAAACTTTTTATAGAAAAAACTCATGCTGTTATATCCCACCTGTTTAAATATCATTTCGAACGGCAGATTGGTATTCACTACCAAAGAATAGGCTGCATTGAGTTTAATGTTGGCAATAAGCTGAGTGTAAGTAAGACCGGTTACTTTTTTTAACTTATTACTTAAATACGTGCTATTGTAATTAAAATGGTTAGATAATTGCTGTAGGCTTAAATGCTGATAGTGCTCTTCCATGTAATTCAGAATAGAGGTAATATTATTTTCCTGCTGGTTTAAGTGAATATTATGCTCGCTTTCCAATACACGGACCAATTCTCCAAATACAATTTGCAAATAAGCCTTCACCAATTCCATCGAATCCTCTTGCCTGGAATAATATTCGATTAAGATTCTACGCAATATATATTGAAGGTTCTCATTATGCTGCGACTCAAAAATAATAAAGTGATTATGGTGCTGATGCTGGAGGACAGAGTTGGCTAGAAATTCGCCAATCAGGCTTTTTTTCTTAGATAGCCGCTGCAGAAATAGGGATGAAATTGTTTCTCTTTGTAGCAAGATATTAATCAGTATATCGTCTTCTCCCAAAGGAGCGATGCTGTGCGGCACATCCTTATCCAGGACACATACTTGGCCTTCACAAAGCTGAATTTCTTTGCCTGCTATGATTTGATTGCACTTACCTGAGTAAACATAGTTTAATTCGATAAATTCATGCATGTGCTCCAGCATCGGAGCAAATCTATTGTGCTTGCTAATATAAATATCATGTTCTCCAAAGAAAAATAAAGCGGGCATACGGTATATATTCTGATTTATATCAAAAAAACGCTCATTCTCCGATTCTTTGGAGAGATCATTAATCACCTGATTGTTTTGCTGTTGTAAAAGTTCAATTTCCGTTTTGTTTCTCAGCAACTGATCCAACTCATGAAGGTTCATAAACACTGACTCCTCCTTCACTATATGATGGAAAACGGGCGGTTCTCCGCCCGTTGAAAAAATTACTATATCGGATACATCCCATTAACTGTGGACTGCCGCTTGAGTTTTGCTTCCCTTTCCTCTAATAGCGATTCCCAGACAAAGGAGTGCCGCAATCGTAAATACAATCGCAGAAACAAGGAAGGAAAATGAAGCCGTTTCATTTCCAGACAACACGCCAACTAACTTGATCACATAAGGCGAAGCAAACGCTCCCAAATTGGACCCTACCATCGCAATGGAAATGGATAAAGTCTCACTGCCTTTAGGTACGATTTTAGTTAGTATGGTAAAAATATAAGGAATAAACAGCGCAAAACTAAAGCCAATGATCAGCATGGCAACGGTAACCATGGTAACATTCTGAGCAAACCATAGTAGTACAAAACCAGTTGCTGTTAATAGACTGGAGATAAAGGGAGCGTAATTTCTAAACCATTTATAGATTCTACCAAACAGGAAGCCCGCAATCATGGTGGACAAGGAAAACAGCGTTAACGCAGTTCCTAAAAAACCAGCATTGGGCATGCTCTTTTCAGCAATCATAATGCCTGTTTTGGTATATACAATCATGATAAAAGTCATAAACAGAAAAAGTGCAGCCCCTAATCCAAGTACAGGTATGGATATTCCCCCGCTCTTGTGACCCTTTTCTGTCGAGTTCTCTACTGTAGGCTCCCCGCGCTCTGGTTCGGGAATGATCAGAAAGAATAATAGCGCAATAGGAATGGTGATTCCATAGCATAAAAAAGCGAACTGCCAGTCAATTAGGGCGAGCTGCCCTGCCACAAAGGTAGCCAAGCTGCTTCCGAGTCCTTGAACGGCGCTTTGAAAGCCTACTAATTGAGCACGTTCATCCCCTTCAAAAAAATCACTAATTAAACTGACGGCCAGTGAATTGAACATCCCGAGACCTGCACCTAGTACCAAACGCAGCGCAAGAATCCATGTAATATTCGTCGTGAACATGGGAAGTATTCCGCCGATGACTACGAGCAAAAGCCCTAGCAGGACTGTATTTTTTTTACCCAATCGAGAAGAAATCGGGCCACTCAATAGCACAAACAGCATCATCGAGAAGGATGGAATCGTGACTACGCTTTCAATCAGCGAACTGGAGACGCCTGATAATTGGTTCAGCATCATTGGTATGACAGCCGAAATGGCACTCGCTGACGTCAGGACTAAGGAAATGGATAGCAACGCCGTTTTAAACAAAACTTTGTTCTTTATATTCATTAAGCTCTCACCTCTAGTCTATGTTATTTAGCCTCTAGTTGCATCTGTACTGGAACGTATACTGTCCAGAACCGACCGTAAACGTCATTTCATGATCTCCGCTCCTTTGGAAAATCGCCTGTTTCCCTGTAGAACCTAATTTCCCAGCCAGCTCCTGTGGAACATCACCAGGCGGATACTGAATCGACGGATATTGCATAACAATGATTTGCTGTAGTGCATCCGGCTCCATAACGCCCGGAAGTGTAATCTCAGCCGTCGTATTATGTGGTACGTGAACCGTCATCTTCATTTCTTTATTCACGATTTCCCATTGGACTTCAAGCGTGCCATATGGCGTCTCCAGCTTGCCATGGGCCGAAGTAAGATTGGCAGGCGGTTTAGGAGCTAAACGTGATTTTTTATAGCCCGCTTCAAGCACATCGATTCCGGCAATATTTTGGTACATAAAGTCTCCTACTGAACCGTACGAATAGTGATTGAACGAGTTCATATCGGTGCTCCAGAACGAGCCATCCACTTTGATGCTGTCCCAATGCTCCCACATGGTCGTTGCTCCCCGTTCAACCTGATAGAGCCATGAAGGATAATCATTTTGAAATAAAATGTTATAAGCGACATCCGTATAGCCATGGTCGGATAAAACCAGACATAGATAGGGGGTGCCCACAAAGCCGGTATCCAGATGCATATCATTTTTTTCGATGAGCCGTACGAGCTCCTGGATCACTTGCGTTTTATACTTTTCTGGCACCAATCCGAAGTGCAAAGCCACAACCTGTGCAGTCTGGGTATTGGAGGTCAATTTGCCCGCGTCATCGAAGTAGCGGTTCGCAAAAGCCATTTTAATCCCCTCATGTAAGTTTTTATATGTGTTGTAATCGGTATAACGATTCAGCAGTTTGGCCGTCTGTGCCAAAATATGAGTCGAATACGCAAAATAAGCAGTGGCCACTAGCGTTCCGTCCGTCGCCCCAAAATAGCTTCCTTCCTCGCTATCCAGCGCAAGCCAGTCTCCCAGCTGCAAACCGGTATCCCAAAGACATTCTTCGTCCCCTTGGGCGCGAATATAATCCACCCATGCTTTCATACTGTCATACTGCTGCACTAAGATTTGCTTATCCCCATAGCATTGATATAGGGTCCACGGACATATAACCGCCGCGTCTCCCCATGCTGCCGTCGTTTTGTCCATATTATCGGCAAAGGTTCCTTTGAGGACATCCGGCACTACAAAAGGCACTGCCCCATTTTCCAGCTGGTTGTAAGCCAAATCCCTAAGCCACTTTCGGAAGAAGGAAGCCGCATTCATATTGAAGCTGGCAGTTCTAGCAAAAATCTGTGCATCGCCGGTCCAGCCTAATCGCTCATCACGCTGCGGACAATCGGTTGGCACATCCAGGAAGTTCCCCTTTTGCCCCCACACAATATTGTGTTGAAGTTGATTCAGCTTTGGATCAGATGTCTCAAACACCCCGATCGTCCCCATGTCCGAATGCAGAACAACACCCGTAAAATCTTCAATCGTAACGCCATCAGGAAAGCCCTCAAGCTTCACATATTGAAAGCCTTGAAAAGTGAAATGCGGCCTAAATATCTCCGTCCCCTTCCCGCTACAAATGTACGTAATCTGCTGCGCTGCATCCCGAATATTATCTCTGTAAAAGTTCCCTTGCTGATCCAGCACTTCACCATGAACCAGATTCAGAACCGTACCTTCGGGGGCTTCCACTTTAAATTCCAGCCAACCTACCATATTTTGACCCAAGTTAAGCACCAGCTCACCTTTAGGAGTTCGAATGAGTTCAACAGGCTTCAATCGGTTCATCACACGGACAGGTTCGTTCTCCTGAGCAATCAGATGACTTAACGGGAACGAGACGACCTGCATCATTTTCCGTTCGGTTAAGGAGCTATGTTCGGCTGCCTGCTGCTCAAGTCGGGCATCATAGATTTCGCCGTTATAAATATCCGACATTAAAATGGCACAGCTCGTTTCCTCCCAGGAAGAATCAGAGCAAATGACTTCAGAACGGCCATCTTCATAACTAATCTTCATTTGAAATAACAATGCATTCGTGTTCCCGTAGGTGTCCTTGCGCTTTTGCCAACCCAGATAACCGCTGTACCAGCCTTCTCCCACCGTGGCTGTGATTCGATTATGTTGTTCTCGAATGGTAGAAGTCACGTCATATGCTTGCACCTGGACACGATCGTTATAATCCGTCCATCCCGGGGTAAAGTAGGCATCGCCCACCCTTTGTCCATTGAACTCCAGTTCATACAGCCCAAGACTTGTAGCATAAATGACTGCTTTTTTCACTTTTCCCTCAACCGAAAAATATTTGGAAGCGGCAAAAGGAGCTCTTGTCTGAAACTGTTCATGGATGCTCCGCTCCTTCACTGTGATCCATTGTGCTTTCCAGTCCTGCTCATGGAGCAGCCCCATCTCCCAAAAGCCGGACTCACTCCATTCCGATTCTTCCGGTTCTGTGTCACCCGCTCCCTGAGCCCATACTTTTACCCGATAATAATATCTTTGTCCTGATTCCAGCGGGGGGCCTTCATAGGGAAACAAAATGGATTGATCCGAATAGGTAAAATGATTCCAAATCAGCGGTTCAAAAGTGGGATGAACGGATACTTGCAATTGGAAACGTTTTTGAGAAACATACATTTTTTCAGATTCGATCTGCCAACTTAACCGCGGTTTTAGACAACCCAATCCAATCGGATTATTTAAATGCTCGCATCTAAGCGCTTTCACTTTTAGCATTCTTATGTCCTCCCTGAGGTCTTCTTTTGTATTTCTATATTCAAATTAAAACGCTTCCATTGATTGTGCGCAATGTTGTATCCCTGCATGTTATATGCTTGATTTACAGGTGTTGAAATTCCACCCCTTATATTGAATCTTAAAATGGATTTATTGGAAAAATATGTGCGTTTGCAGAACAGCTACACTTAAAAAAAGCCTGAATCCGTTTGAGAAGGATTCAGGCTTGATTCTTGCTAGAAGGTTTATCTATTCTTTTTCAGCTGGCCTATGCCTGTCCAGCTAGCGCTTGTTCGGGCGTGGAAGCTGGATACAAGTGACAGGCTACCTGTCGCCCTGGTGCAGCTTCGGCAAAGATGGGCTGTACTTTGCTGCATATCTCCATGGCTGCCGGGCAGCGATTATGAAACGCACAACCACTTGGCGGATTTTCTGGACTGGGCACATCCCCTTTAAGTACAATCCGATCACGCTCCGCTTCCGGATCAGCTACAGGTACCGCAGACATTAGCGCCTTTGTATACGGATGCAGCGGCTCTCTGAACACTTCTTGGGTCGGTGCGAGTTCGACCAGCTTGCCCAGGTACATCACACCCACGCGGTCGCTGATAAATTTGACGACCGACAGATCATGAGAAATGAACATATACGTCAGGTCATATTGTTTTTGCAGGTCCTTCATCAGATTGAGCACTTGCGCCTGAATCGACACATCGAGGGCCGAGACTGGCTCGTCACACACGATAAATTTGGGATGAAGCGCCAGTGCACGTGCGATCCCGATCCGCTGGCGTTGACCACCCGAGAACTCATGCGGATAACGATGTGCATGATAAGGAGACAATCCGACCACTTCGAGCAGCTCTTCCACCCGCTCTTTGAGCTGCGTTTTGCTTAGCTTTTCATGCGTGATGAGCGGTTCTTCCAGCACCTGCTGTACTGTCCATCTGGGATCAAGCGAAGCAAACGGATCTTGAAACACCATCTGCATATCCGTTCTGAATTTGCGCAGCTGCTCTGTGTTTAGCTTACGTATATCCGTGCCATTAAACAGAATCTCTCCATCCGTCGGTTCAATCAATCTGAGAATTGCCCGTCCGGTTGTGGATTTGCCGCAGCCGGATTCTCCCACGATTGCTAGGGTTTCACCCTGCTGTACAGTCAGGTTAATACCATCCACCGCTTTGACTGCTCCCACTTGTTTGGAAAAAAGTCCTTTTTTGATCGGATAGTGCTTTTTCAAATTACGTATTTCAAGCAGTGTACTCATGATATCCCTCCTGCTGTAGCAAGCAGCGGCTTTTGTGTCCGGGTTCCACTTCTGTAAGCTCCGGGGCCTCTGCACGGCAAATTTCCTTGGCATACTGACAACGTGGTGCAAAGCGGCAGCCTTGTGGCATATCAAGTGGGTTGGGAACCTGGCCCGGAATGGAAGCCAGACGCTCCTGATCACTGTTTAATTGTGGCAGTGAGGCTAGCAAACTTTGTGTATACGGATGCTTGGGATCTTTAAAAAGCGTTTTTACATCGGTTTCTTCTACCACTTGTCCGGCGTACATAATCACGACCCGATCGCACATTTCAGCAACGACACCAAGGTCATGGGTAATCATCAGAATGGAAGTTCCTTCGGACTTCTGCAGCTCACGCATCAAGTCAAGAATCTGTGCTTGAATGGTTACATCTAGTGCCGTTGTCGGTTCATCGGCGATCAGCAGCTTCGGATTGCACACCATCGCCATCGCAATCATCACCCGTTGGCGCATCCCGCCCGAGAGTTCATGCGGATAAGAAGCGGCTACTTTTTCTGGACGTGGAATTCCCACTTTCGTCAGCATGTCCACAGCCATGTCTTTCGCTTTGTGTTTGCTTACACCGTGGTGGTATCGGGCAGACTCCGCAATTTGCTTGCCGATTTTGAACACAGGATTTAGCGAAGTCATCGGCTCCTGAAAAATCATGGCCATCTCGTTGCCACGAATCGAGCGCATTTTCCGCTCCGAAAAATCCAGCATGTTTTCACCGTTAAACCGTACTTCACCAGCGGCTACTTTCCCAAGTCCCTTGGGGAGGAGCTGCATAATGGAAAGGGAGGTAATGCTCTTGCCGCACCCGGATTCGCCAACGATTCCGAGTGTTTCGCCTTTGCCAACCGATAGATCGACGCCGTCCACAGCCCGGATGGTGCCAGCCGCAGTCTTGAACTCCGTCCGGAGGTTGGTTACTTCAAGCAGTTGTGCCATGCCCTCTTCCTCCTCCTTGTCCATCATTGAACCTTCATGTTCTTTTTAACTTAGGGAATAAAGCTTATTCAGACTTGCCCATCGTTTGTAGATGCTTCATAGTACCGTACAATTTAGTAATATGTTGAAACTCCTTTTCCGAATGAAAAGAGCATTGCCCACGTCCATAAGCTTTGGCTGTTTCTACAGCCAATTTGGCCGCCAGCGCAATATCGCTTTCGTGGCTGGCCCCCGTTGCACTGCCTGGGACAGGAGCAGCGGCCGTGATGGCTACACCAACCACTGGAGCGGAAGTTGCCACCGCTGGTTGCAAAATGCTGTTGATGTGATACAGGTCGTTACCATAAGGTGTGATGTCCTGCGTAGTTACAGCAAACGTGACACACGGTTCGCCAGTAACGGTCTGAACAATATCGACGAGGTCTTCACTAATTCGTAGCACATAGCCTTCACGTACCGTCGGGGAAATGGCAATACCTTTATGGTTAATGACCCGATTCCCTTTGGTCGTATCAATGGACAGGATCGCTTCCATTTCGGGTGTCACTTCATATTTGTTCATCGTCAAAATATCTACGGGTGAATCCATAAATGGAACCGGATCATGGGGCTGAGTGGGTGCATCTGGACAAATATGTGTACATATGATCACGTCTCCATCAAGCACATCTCCTTTGGACTGCATGCACAATAGTTTAGCCGCCGCCGAAATTGCCGCTGCCGCACCGTCACCATCGGATACAAATCCGATCATTTCCGGTCGTGCTCCAAGTCCACCAAGTCGCCCTACTACACCCAAGGTTGGAGAATCGCCCCCCTGAATGCGACCCGTTTTACCGGCAATGACAATTTTAATAAAATCCGTAGAGCCCTTTTCACCTTTCACGGTGGAGACCGTAATCTCCGCTTGACCCAGTTGTTCCAAATAAGCTTTGACTTCTGCCCCGCTGGCAAACGGACTATCCAAAAGGTCATAGACTTCAAAAACTTGTTTCATCATACGGCAGATCCCCTTATGCTTCTTTTTGTGTTGTTTTCAGATATTTAAGCGCCGTCAAGGCGTATACTTTCGCAGATTGAATGATCTGCCATACCGGAGCTTTTTCATTAAAATTGTGAATGGTCGACAGTTCGGCAGGCCCGTATTGCAATACCGGGATATTGTATTTGCGGAATGCACGTGCATCGCTGGTTGCCCATTGCAGTACGCCATAGGCCTCTTTACCGCTGACCTCAGCGATAGATTCCACAAGCTCCTGTACAATCGGCTCGGTTGGAGGGGTCCAGTTGGCATTACCATAAAATCCGAATTGTTTGGGTTCCGCGTCAATGCCAACACTTGCAAGCAGTTCTTTGGCTTTGGCCAGTACATCCCGGTGGTCTACGCCAAATGGAACACGGGAATCCACTTGCACTGTGCAACGGTCCGCAACCACATTGACTTTGGTGCCTCCCTGGATCGTACCAATGTTCACTGTTACATGATCAAACGCTTGTCCATAGCTTGGGTTCTCCCGTTCACTTGCATAACGCTTGGAAATTTCAATGATCTCTTTGACTTCTTCCGGGATGTCCGGCTTGATGTCCCACAGTTGTTGCAGCGCTTCAATCCCTTTTGCTGCCTTCAAAATAGCACTTTCACCTGCTATCGGCTGCAAACTGCCATGACCCGGTGTGCCTTCAACGGTAAATTCAAACCAGCAGCTTCCTTTTTGCCCGATGGTCGGGTTTTGCGGGCCTGAAGGCTCTGCGATCACAGCAGCTGTTCCTTCAATCAGCTTTCTTTCCAGCACCCAAGGTACTCCAAGATGTCCCCCGGTTTCCTCGTCTGGAACTACAAGCAACGACAACGCACCTTCGAGTGGTACGCCTAGTTTGGAGAAAAGCGCAACGGTAAATATTAATCCGCCCAGTCCTGCTTTCATGTCCGAAGCACCGCGACCCAGGAGGTAGCCATCACGTATCTCACCACAAAACGGATCAAAATCCCAACGAGTACGATCCCCTGCCGGCACAACGTCTGTATGCCCACAGAAAATCAGTTTTTTTCCGTCCGCCGTTTCAGCGCCATAATCAGAAATGAGATTCCACATATTCGGCCCGGATTCATGCACCGTTGTTTCTATACCTGCTTCTTTAAGATAGTCCATAATGAACTGACTAATTTCGCGTGAATCACCTGGAGGATTTTCCGAAGGAAACTGAATCAACCGCGAGCATAGCTCAAGCAATTCGTCCTGCCGTTTATCTATTTCATCAAGAACTAACGTTTTCCAATCTGTCATTTCCATTCAGTCCCTTCACGTTTTTCATTTAGCCAACTAAATTTTTTACGATCCATCGGGATCAGCTTCATACTTCAGGCGTAAAATGATAGCCTTCGGCTGTAAAAACCGAAGGCATAAGGTAAGATCACAACTTACTCTTTATTCAATGAATAGAATCGGATAACCTCATCTGGGTAGTAAACATATCCAGTGACGTCTTTGCTCATGCCAACAACCCGATTGTATTCATACAGGTACGCCCATGGCGAATCTTGATTTATAAGCTCTTGCGCTTTGCCATACAGCTCTTTACGTTTATTTTCATCTTGCTCTTTGCCAGCTTGTTCCCAAAGCTTATCCACTTCTGCATTAGCATAATGCATATAATTCGAAGAACCGCCGCTGTACATCAGGAACCCGAGATGGTAACCAGGGTCGTTGACGAAGGAAGTCCATTTGGAAATGTATGCTGTCAGGTTGCCTTCTCGTTGCTGTTCAAGGAACTGTGCACGGGCAACATTGACAACATTCATCTTTACGCCAATCTTGGCAAGTTCAGCTTGAATCAATACAGCATCATCTGCCCAGTCCTGGAAGCCGGAACCCAGTGTCAGATCAAAATTAAACCCATTAGGATAACCCGCTTTTGTAAGCAGCTGTTTTGCTTTGTCCAAGTCGTGCTTGTAGCTGTAGCCCGCATCCGTGTAGCCAGGCGTGTTACTCGCTACAGAACTCTTCATTTGCTTTGCTTGACCGTACATGACATCGTCGATTAATTGGTCGTAAGGAATAGCATAAGCAATGGCTTGACGCACTTTTGGATCATTAAAAGGTTTGACTTTGTTATTCATGGCGAAATACAGAATCCGGTTACTTGCATTGGATTGAACCTTCAGATCAGCGTTGGTTTCCAGCTTCGAAACGTCCTTTGCAGGAATCTCAATCGCCATGTCCACATCGCCTTTATCCAGCAGAAGTACACGGTTGGAAGCTTCCTTGGTAAACTTCATCGTTACTTTGCTCAGATTTGGCGCTCCTTGCCAGTAGCTGGCATTAGCATTAAAGACAGCTTCTGTCGCAGGGTCCCATTTTTCAAGCTTGAACGGACCTGAACCTGCCGCATGTGTTTTCAAATAGTCGCCATCGCCATTTTCTTTGACAAGCACATCATCCACAATGGAGAAGTTGTACAATGACAGGATTTGCAGAAACATATGATTGGGTTGGGACAATGTAACGACAACGGTGTGCTCATCAGGCGCTGTAGCGGTTTTAATGGAGCTCATACCATACAGGAAGCTACCGGAATCGGAATTTTTAAGCCGCTCAAAGGAATACAACACAGAATTGGCGGTCAGCGGGTTGCCGCTTTGGAATTTAACGTCTTTACGCAGATGGAGCGTATAAGTCATGTTATCAGCGGACACATCCCATTTCTCAGCCAGCATGGGCTTAATTGCTTCCGTATCTGCCACTTCACCGCTATCCGTAGACTTTTTGCCATAGGTCACAAGCTGATCATAGAGCGCAAGCACAAGGGTATCCGATGTAAGATCACTTGCTTCAGCAGGGTCCATGGTTGACCCTCCCTCCGAGTAAGCAAGTGTAATCGTCTTTGGTGGGGATGGGGCATCTGCGCCTTTCTCTCCAGATGAAGCGGACGGGCTGTTAGCATTGCTCGCACAGCCTGCCGTCCATAGCAACGTAGACAAGACGACAATTAAAGAAAGACTTTTTTTCAACATGGCTTACGTTCTCCCCTTTAATGATCTATTTATTTTTATTTGCTAGAGCGCAGTCTAGGATCAAGAACATCCCGCAAACCGTCTCCAAGCAAATTGAAGCCCAAAATAGCTGTCGCAATTCCAAGACCCGGGAAGGTTACAATCCACCACTCACCGGAAATGATATACGCTCGCCCTTCTGAAATCATTGCGCCCCATTCAGCAATCGGGGGTTTCACACCGAGCCCCAGGAAGCTGAGACTGGCTGAGGTGAGGATGGCGAAGCCCATTCCGAGCGTTGCATTCACAAGCAGTGGGGCAAGTGCATTAGGCAAGATGTGGCGAAACAGGATCGTTCCGTTCGTTACACCAATCGCCCGGCTGGCCTCAACAAACTCCTTTTCCCGGAGAGAGATGGTTTGTCCGTGAATCAGTCTGGCGAATTCGGGTATGCCTACAATGCCCACAGCGATGAGTGCACTCATCAGTCCTGGTCCCATCGCTGCAGCAATGGCCATGGCGAGTACCAGCGACGGGAAAGCCAACAGAATATCCATACAGCGCATAATAATGCTGCCCATTCGACCGCCATAGAAACCTGCGATGGCTCCAAGCGGTACGCCGATGATAAATGAGATCGACACGGCAATCATCCCGGTCCATATGCTGATTCTGGCTCCGTAAATGACACGGCTGAGAATGTCACGTCCGTAATTATCGGTCCCAAACCAATGTTCTGCACTTGGCGGCAGCAGCTTGTTCGCCGGGTCGGTTACATAAGGATCATGTGGAACGATCCATGATGAGAGGATGGCAATGAGCGTCCAGCCAACGATAAAGATGAATCCGATTAAAGCGAGTTTATTGCCAAACAGTAATCGCCAAAAGGTCTTGCGTTTCGGTATAGCGGTTGCATTGGGCTGAGGTACAGCCGCTTTTGCCACCAAATCACTTGCAGTGCTCATCCGAGTACCTCCCCCTACTTTTGTGCTTCGTTCATTATTCGTACCGGATACGTGGATCAATCAATCCGTAAACCAAGTCGACTCCAAGATTGATAAAGCTGTAAATCAGCGCACTTACGAGGGTAAATGCTTGAATCGGTGCGTAGTCAGCCGCCAAAATGGAGTCCGTCACATAGCTGCCCACTCCTGGCCAGGTAAAAATGGTTTCGGTAATAACCGCTCCACCAATCAGGTAACCGACCTGCAAACCAAGTACGGTAAGTGTTGGAATAAAGGCGTTAATGAGTGCGTGCTTATAAATAACAATTCCTTCGCGCAGACCTTTGGCTCTGGCTGTGCGAACAAAATCCTGACCGATCACTTCCAGCATGCTGGAACGCATCATCCGTGCCACAATCGCCATAGTGCCTGTACTGAGACAGACTGCTGGCAGAACCAAATGGGATAAACTGCTTTTTAAAGCTACAAAATCACCGGTCATCAAACTATCGAGTACATAAAGTCCCGTAACGTGCGTCGGCGGATTGATGTCACCGCTAATTCGACCCATGGGCGCAGGAGCGATGCCCCATTTAGCATAGAAGATATAAATGAATAACAGGCCAATCCAGAAAATGGGCATACATGCACCGATCAAGGAAAACACACGTGAAATGTGATCCACAATCGATTCTTTACGGGTTGCTGCCAGGATGCCGATTGGGATTGCCACCAGAATCGCAATAACCAAGCTTGCCAGCGCCAACTCGATGGTTGCTGGAAACCGGGTAGCAAAGTCGCTTGCCACTGACTGTCCGGTGTGATAAGCCTGACCCAGATCACCTTGGAACAATCCAACTACATAATGAAAAAATTGAATGTACTTCGGTTGATCCAGTCCCATGCTGCTTCGAATATTTTCAATCGTCTCGGGTGTAGCCTGTTCCCCCGCAAGCATCACGGCAGGATCACCCGGAAGCACTCTTGAGATCATGAATGTAATGACGACAATACCAAGCAGTGCCGGAATCATTTGTATCAATCTACGTAGTGTGTATACGGCCACAGCCTGTCCCTCCTTATCCGTAATTCCTCGTGTCTTTGTCACCTTTCTTTTCATCACTTGTTATTTTTATTCATTGTACTAAGGAACAAGAACGGTTTCCACGTCCTGAATAACTAAAAATAATGACGAATTTTGTCGTTTGCGCACTAAAGTTACTCACCATGTTATTTAAATGTCGTGTTTTATTCGAATATAGAAATCAAAATCAGCATGATGCCAAAAAAAGCGGTCCCCTTTCAAAAGGAAATCGCTTGTTTTTTATATATAGATTGTAGTATTAGGCCGATCAGGAAAGGAGAAATAATCGCGAGCACTGCAAAGAACGAGGTGTTCGACTCAGCAGCTTGCTGTCCGGTCGCACCTTGAAGCGAGGGGGAGCGAAAATACGTATTGCTTTGTCTTTCTCTATAGATTTCCAGTCACGATAATACCATTTTCTTTCTTCAGGTGTGCTCTGACCCAAGCTATAAAGGAATCGATAAATATGCGCAATTCCGGCTCCTTGGCAGGCCAAGCATCCAATTCTGTTAATATCTCATGCCATATCGACTCCGGAATCGGATTATCCCAACAGGGATCAAAAGCCTCATACGTTCCCCCCGTATCAGGATCGTCAAGTGGATATTTGGACTTTAACGCAGACAACACGATATCAAAGTCATCTGCGTAGATAAAGATTATCTCCTCCAGCTTTGGTTCATCCGTATCCCCATAACGCAGCGGTTCAAAAGTATATCCAATATTGGCTCGTGGACCACTATAGCGATAGATTAGTGTCTGAATCTCTTTTTTGTCCTTCTTACTCAATCTCACCACTCCTTTCTTCGGCTACAACTCGAACCAATCCGCAGCGCATTTCTCTTCTTCCAGCACCCTGCACATTCCTTCCCTCAACCTCACCGCATCTCCGCCGCCGATATGAAATAGACAATAGATATAAGGTTCATCATCTTCTAACCCTTCAATATTCCTTGCCTCTTCCACAGACACCTGGAACGCCTCAGGCCAATCGGGATCATTTTGAAGCAGGACAAAGCCATCCTCATCCCTTTGCATCCGATATCCGTCAATCCTAGGCAATGCTTCAGCTAAACGATCCATTAGCACTTGAATATCCTTAACATCTGCGACTTTAATTCCATACTCCCAACCCATCTGCATCCCTCCAATTTTATGAACTTCTCCTTAACTAGCCCCCCCTAAATCGGATTTCACCTTCTCATTCACCTCAGGAGTTCAGTCGTAGTCCGCATATAAGAGGTACTTTTTTGTTTAAAACCACCCACTTTTGCTGGATTTCCATGAGCCTCCCACTTTCCTTCTGCTTTCCCTGAATTTTCTTAAAACTTATTATAATAGATATCTAAACTATGTAGCTTATGAATTAGCAAATTGAGACCTTTTGACTATCATTCAAACCAGCAAACAAAATAGGCTTCTCGTGAATATAGCACGGAAGCCTATGGGTTCATCAAACAACTCTATTATTTATTTGGCCTTCTGAGATACCAGCTCACTATTCCCTTTTCTCTTTCTTACCCCCAACATAATGATGGCCATAACAGCTACTAGAGCTGCTATAAGAGCAAAAGGAATATATTTGTCCACCCGATATAGCGTCGTTGTCAAAATAGGAGCAATAATTGCAGAAATCCCTTGGACAGTGGCCACCAGACCAGCGGCTCCCCCTTGCTGTTCTTTACTAACAGAAAGAGAAGCCCCAGCCATAAATCCAGGCATAAGCAAGCCTGTACCTATACCAAACATAAAGAACGCTAAATAGTAAACAACCATGCTGGCTGACATGAGGAATATCAGCATACCGGCAATAAGGAACAGAGAACCGAGCAAAATCATCGGCTTGGGTTGCCATTTAAGCCATTTCATCTGAACGATCTGTACAATCAACATGGCTGCACCGGAAAACATAAGTCCAAAGGAAACCACTCTTGCTGTTTCTTCGGATGAAAGGCCTAATTGATCTTGAAAATAAAATCCGCCAATAACCTGGATGGTCACAATACTAATCATCGTAACCAAACCTGCGAACAAATACATTCGTAGACCGGGTTGAAAGGGGTTAATTCGGGCTGGCTTTTGCTGAATAACGGGCTTGGCAGACGGAATTGCCAGCAAGGCCACTACAAATGCTACAGCAGCAATTACAATCCCAAAATATAGAGGCCACAGCAAGCCTATTAAAGTAAAGGCACCTGCAATAGCAGGACCAAATACTAATCCAAGTCCATTGGCTGCGCTAATGATCGCCATCCCACTGCCTCGATCTTCTCCCTCGGTCACATCTCCCATATAAGCTTGGGAGGATGACAATACCGCCGGGATAAACCCGCCGATCAAACCGCGTGTAACAATTAACAGGACTAACAGCAGCCCCCCGCTGAGCCAACCTTTTAATCCTGCAAAAAGAGTAAGCGTAAACAGCAAGCAGCTTACACACATCCCTATGAATCCAAGCAGAATCACAGGCTTGCGTCCCTTTGCATCACTCAGATTTCCCCATATTGGGGCCATTAAGGCCATCGTTATGGAGCCAAGCGATATAATTAACCCAGAATGACTTTCTCTTAATCCCAACTCACGAATAAGGGGCGGCATAATTGGAGCAATGAGCATGAGCCCTAGCATAGCCACAAATACACTGAAAAAGATGCTCCCTTTTATTCTGTTCATCCTCGCACACTCCTCTGTTATAGATTCTCTCTATGCAGAAGTATACGAGTCACAGCACCACTCTACTGCCTATATACGGATTATTCTACGGTTAAACGGATTTTATTTTAAAATACCTTCTTTAAGGATGATGGCTTCACTCCGTATTCCCGGAAAAATTGCTCTGAAAATGCACTCACATTGCTATATCCTACAGCCATCGCAGCTTCAGTCACATTGCTTTCTTGGCTTCGGAGCAGCTTCATCGCATAATCAAGACGAATTTGGCGCAAATATTCAAATACAGTAGTTCCAAAGCAGGCTTTGAATCCTTTTTTTAATTTAAAATCGTTTAATCCAACCTTTTTGGATAATGTGATCAGTGAGGGTGGATCAATCATGCTGAACTCAAGTATCTCCCGAGCCATATGCAGCTTTCTAACATCTTCTTTAGACAAACCTTCGGGCATAGGTGTTAAATCAAATAATTGAATCATAAATCGATTTAAAATCTCAAGTGCTGCTGCTTCCATTAACAAAGGCGATTTATGCACACTTTTCAAGTCTTTGATCAAATGTTCAATCATCACTATACTTCTGTGATCCAGTTCAAAACTAAAGTGATGGAATGCAGCTCCCTTAAGAATTTGATTAAATTCAATAGCTACCTGCCGACGAGCCGCTAACTGTGAAGCCGCATAATTAAACAACGAAATCGGAATGCCAAGTGCAAATGATTTGTATTGTTCGTTAACCGGAGGATGAAAGCACGCTTTAAAATCCTGTAAAAAAATAAGTGCCCCCTGTCCCATCGGGAGTGTATAATCCAACCCAGCCACATTCACATGACGTTGACCCGAAAGCGCAAATTGGAGCTCAATCATTTGTCCACTGGAAGCAAAGTTGGTCGGATACGGCTCGTGATATTGAATATGCGAATACACGATCTCAATTCCACTATAAGTTGTAACTCGGTAGATATGTCCATGGCCCGCTTCCGGTAAAATCATATACGTATGCTCGTTCTGTTGTCTGAACGGGGTCTTTTCCAAATAATGCTGATATATTAATGATAACGAATTTGAATTCACAAGCGTCCACCTCAAATGTTTTCATTCATCCTGATCCTTCGAATGAGAATCGTTATCAATAATAGTAGCTGAATTTGTATGGTTTGACCAGACCTATTGGAGTAAGCTGTGGAGACATTCCGGGGCTTTTATAATAAAAAGCCCGCCGTAAGAGGCAGGCTCGGCTAATTAGCTCTAAGGCGTGTCAGCTCTTAATTCCCTTTATTAAGACTTTATCTAACTCTTTACAAGATTTGCTGAATGAGTGACCCGATTTCTCCCGCCACTTTTGGAAGCATACAGAGCCAAATCCGCTTGATGAACAATCGTTTGTTCCGTATCCTCTTGCGTAACCGTTGCCACACCAATACTCACAGTAACAGCATATTCTCCCCAATCCATCGAGGCCGTCGTGGAGCGGTATCTTTCCGCTGTAAGAATAGCTTCTTCTTGATCGTTGCCCGGAAGAATAATTACGAACTCCTCGCCGCCATACCGAGCGACAATGTCCCTATCCCGTGACATGGATTGCAGTAATTCTGCCAGATTCGTAAGCACTAGGTCGCCCACTGGATGACCATAAGTATCGTTAATACTTTTGAAACGATCAATATCAATGATAAGCAGCGAAAAAGATATTCCACTCTCACGAAAGGACGCGAGGCTAGCTAGTAATTGATCTTGGAAATACCTTCTATTTTTAAGACCGGTTAACGGGTCCGTTGATGCCATCGTTTCAAGCTGGAGATTAATCCTTTCTAGCTCCTGCTGTTTGATTTCATATTCTTCGTGCAACCGTTCAAGCTTCTGGTTCGCTTCATTCGTAGCCTGATATAATTCCTGAAGCTTGGTTTTGGTCTGCAGAATATCTCTCTCATGTTCAATTCGCTTACGCATCATAAGCACTACACAATCAATAACAGTTTCTCCGTTGCGTTCCTGGCGTACCCCGTTTAGAAGTACAGGCACATCCTGTCGATCACTTGTCCTAAACGAGAAGTACATCTCATCGACATGCCCGTACAACTGAATATAGGGATAAAAATAAGTATGAAAAAATAGCTTATTGGTAACAGACATTGTGGATTCAATCGGCCGTCCGAGCAATTCATTACGGTCATAAAGCAGCATATCCAATAAAGTTTGATTCACCGATTGAATGAAGCCAGAATCCGAGATTGAGAAATATCCACAGGGAGCTTTATCTAATTGAATATCCATTTCATGACTGCCTTTCTCCTGATATTACACACTGGCTAAATACTCTTTAATCAGATCGCTTGTTTCTCCTGGTTGACTTAAGTGAGGATAATGCCCCTTTGCCCTCATCTGTTGAAGCCTGCTGTTTTTAAGATGAGTATGTAAATAATTCCCTACTTCAATCGGAGCAATGCTATCGTCCGAGCACTGGAGAATCAGTGTAGGAATCGAAGCATGCTGGAGATCGACACGGCAATCCGAAAAAAAAGTCACTTCCGCAAATTGTCGTGCAATATGAGGGTCTCTTGAGCAAAAGGTTTTCTCCAACTCTTCGGTTAATTCCTGTCGTTCAGGATTCTGCATAACAATGGGTGCCAGGTAACTAGCCCAGCCGATGAAGTTCATTTGCATCATATCAAGCAATTCATCGATGTCACTCTTATCGAAGCCTCCATAATAATAGGGGAGGTCATTCACATAACGAGGAGAGGGACCGAGCATGACGATGCGCTCAAAATATTGGGGATTTCGGATAGAAGCAAGCATTCCGATCATACTACTAACGGAGTGTCCGACGAATATGACATTTCTTAATTCTAGCGCTTCCATAATATCTAGCACATCTTGGGCATACCCTTGTAAGTCGCTGTATTTTTCTGAATCATAGTACTTAATTTGAGATTCTCCGGAACCTACGTAATCAAATAAGACGATTTGGTAGTTGTCGATAAAGCTAGGGACGATATAACGCCACATATCCTGATCGCATCCAAAGCCATGAGCAAATACGATCGTTTGGCTGCCTGAGCCCAGCACTTTTACATTATTACGTACGAGGATGTCAACGGTCATTATAAATCACCTCTCTGAGGTAGTATCTGTTCTATCAGCTTTTCATTATTATATCGGAAAAGATTTGATTATGGATAATGAATCTCATTCAGAAATACATGTACCCCATATTCTTCTAGTTCGGAGTAACTCTGTTCATTTAACTCATTCAAATTCATATCTGTATCCTCTCCGCGGCATTTATTCATCTAAATGAAAATATTTTTTTATAGGCAAGGGCATCGCAGAGAATATTAATTCGCCTAATTGCTCTGGAGATTCCTTCATGCCGTTCTCAAGCCAGTCCTTAGTCACATTCACTCCTCCATAAGCGTTAAATCTTATAGCAAAAAGGATGTCGGGAGGCAACGAAGTCCTATTTGTTTTCTTAAGAATATAATTAGTGTGGCATTCAACCGTATAGTTAAAAATATTATTATAAAAAGACAAGTGCGTATTGTCGTCAAAAGCCTTTTTAAAATAGATGTAATCCTCTTTAATAAACTCAACAATTCTCCCGGCAACACGTCCCCAAGGCTCTTTTTCTATATATTGTTCAATAATTTTATCTGCCTTATCACTATATATCCATGAGATCAGGTCATATTTACTGGAAAAATGATAATAAAACATCTGTCTGCTAACCTGACAATTGTCAGTAATATCCGTTACGGTGATGGACTGGATTGGATGTATTTTGGCTAAGTCTATCAAAGATTCAGCAAGAAGTTCCTTAGGAGTTGTTTTTCGAATCATGTTAGCCCTCACAAAATTTTATTTTACATTTGTACACTATGAAGCATTTGTCTACATTTTTAACACTCTTAAAAATCAGTCTATTATTATTTAATTGCCTATATTTTATACTAATGATGTAAATAGAAGCTGGACAGCCATCTACCAAATGAAAAGGTAATGGTTCAAAATCTTTTTTATAAAGGAGAATAACAGCATGAATCCCAAAAAGATTAAAAATGTAACTATTAATGCTTCATTCAACAGCGAGAATGAAGTTGCTAAAAAGAACATGGATGTCATTGTAGACTTTTTTTCTTTATATTTAGGAGATACGGACAAATTTTATTCTTTGTGGGTTGAAGATAATCCGGCTGTAATTACCCCATTTACCACTGATGATGTGGCAGTTTTGCACAATTCTGTTCAAGAAGGCTGGGATGCTGTAAAAGGCTTCTTTAATCCCATTTTTAATGATATGAAAGGGAAATTCGAATGGACCATCGATGAGTTTATAGTCGGAGAAAATCCTAACACGATTGTGACAAAAACACGCAGCCATATTGATATCACAGCGAATGGACCATGGGGAGAAAATAAAAAAATAAAATACAACGGGATCTATGTCCAGATCTTTAAATTTGAAAACAATAAAATCAAATCTTTCGAAGAGTATTATGATACTGCACTGTTAAACCAACAATACTCGTAAATATTTACTATTAGAAAAAGTCTCGGCCTGTAATCTACATTTCCATACGGAATGTACAATTCACAGACCGAGACTTTTTTTCATTCTTTATTCTGCTTCAACATCATCCGTGATTTTTTCTACTAACCCTCTCAAGCCGTGGTTGGTTACATTTAATTGATCAATAATATTCATAAATTCCGTAACAAGCTTGGCTTGCTCTTGGGAGGATACCGCAATCTGTGTGATTTCTTGTTCCATGTTATAAACCGATTGTCTGACGGCTTGCAAGGACTGCTCAATCCGTCCGGTTGCTTCCTTGGTGCCCGTAGACATTTTTCGGATTTCTGTAGCCACAACCCCAAAACCAGCTCCTGCCTCACCCACTCGGGCTGCTTCAATTGCTGCATTTAATCCAAGCAAGTTCGTCTGCTCTGAAATTTCCTTAATGTAGCCGGCCACCTCAGTCACGTTACCGGAGTCCTCAACCGCCTGTTTAGTATTGCTTAGAATTTCTTCGGCTGTCGCACTAAGCTCCTCCGAATGGGCCGCCACATGCTGAATCCCTTCAACTAGCTTGCTTGTAACATCCTCGGCTTGAGTCATCAACTTCTTCAGTTGATCTTGATTATCCATACTATAGGTGATACACATTACGGCCTCGATCTCATTCTGTTCATTCTTAATCGGATGAAAGTAAGAATCAGCAGCGATGCCGAAAACTTCAGCAGCGTAACGCTCTCTGGTCTTTTCACCGCCTACTAGCATTTTGAAGTCTCTGTGTACATCAGGAAGAGGATCGCCTGCTTTGAAATCATAAACTAAGCTTTTACCCGACTGAAAGAACAGAAATTTTTCCCTGTCCATTACGGAAATTGAAACATCTTGTCGTGCAGCTTCTTTGATAAATGGCATGGCGGTCAAAACAGCTTCTACTTGATTCATAATATGTATCCACTTCCTTATATTTTGATATAAGTCCTATCTTCTTTTTCGACATTTTCATCCCATGTGTTTAGTGAATTTTAAAATACATGGATGATGTTGAGCCCCTACCTATAAACAATCTCCGTAGTTTCCTGAAGGGAATCCATTTTCACAGCCGGGATGAATATCCATTTAAGGTATTATTTTCGTTTCATAATGTAAATTCAAGCAGCGCGTACCGATTAAAATTGGCACGCGCTGACGGTATGACTTTTATGAAACAGGCACTAAGATTTAATCCAACTGCTCTCCATTGGTTTCAATCACATTCTTATACCAATAGAAGCTCTTCTTTCTGGATCTGGCAAGTGTCCCTTTGCCTTCATTATCCTTATCTACGTATATAAACCCATAACGCTTTTTCATTTCACCAGTTCCCGCACTTACCAGATCAATACATCCCCAAGGCGTATACCCTATTAAGTCTACTCCATCAGCAATCGCTTCTTTCATTTGCTCAATGTGTTGCTTTAGATAATCAATTCGATAATCATCGTGAATGGAGCCGTCTTCTTCCACTGTATCTACGGCGCCAAGGCCATTTTCAACAACCATTAACGGGATTTCGTATCGGTTGTAAATGTTATTGAGGGACCATCTCAATCCCTGTGGATCGATCTGCCAATCCCAGGCACTTGCTTTCAAATGAGGATTCTTTAAGCCCATAGATAAATTTCCTCCCACCTTCTCCTGGTTGGGATCGGCGCTGACACAAGTAGAGGAATAATAGCTGAAGGTATAGAAATCTACGCAGCCTTCCTTTAAGATGTCCTCATCCTCTTCTTGCATTTTGATCTGAATGTTATGATCTCTAAAATAGCGTTTGGCAAATCCCGGATAAGCGCCTCTTACTTGAACATCTGAGCATAGGAAATTACTTAAGTTATCCTTTTGTTGAGCTAGCAGAATATCATCAGGATGGCATGTAAGTGGGTAGGAACACATATAAGCAATCATACAACCGATTTTAAAGTCCTTATTGATTTCATGACCCAGCTTTACAGCCTTTGCACTGGCAATAAATTGATGATGCAACGCCTGATACAAAACCTGCTCATCCTTCACTGTAGCATGGGCAAGCTCTCCATTCCCCTCCGGCATCATAGCTCCAGCCATGAATGCGCCAAATGACAAGGTTAAAATATTGATTTCATTAAAGGTTAACCAGTATTTCACAACATCTTTGTATCTGTTAAAAAGCACTTCACAATATCTCACATAAAAATCTACGACTCTGCGATCTGACCAACCATTATATTTTTGGGTCAAATGAAACGGTGCTTCATAATGTGAGATTGTAACCAAAGGCTCAATATTATACTTTTTCAATTCTGCGAATACACGATCATAGAACTGCAAGCCTTGCTCATTCGGCTCTGCATCATCTCCGTTAGGAAATATTCTTGACCACGCAATGGACATTCTAAAGACCTTGAATCCCATCTCTGCAAATAAGCGGATATCCTCTTGATAGTGGTGGAAAAAATCAATAGCCTCGTGACTCGGATAGTTCACTCCTTCTTCCAGTATAGGTGTAATTCTTCGGGAAGTCGTATGCGTTCCAGCCGTAATCACATCCGCAGTGCTTAAGCCTTTACCTTCTTCATTATATCCACCTTCAAATTGGTTGGCAGCCGTTGCACCTCCCCATAAAAATCCTTGTGGAAATTCCAATTTAGTTGTATTTTCCATTGTTAATTCCTCCTCAACATTTAATTAAGATTAGACTACGACGGTCAATAAATCCTCTTGATACTCAATCGCCTTCTTCTCTGTTTCAATGACATCCAGGTAATTCGTAGTATTGGCAACGATAACGGGTGTGGTCAAAACATAACCAGCCTCTTTTATAGCTTCCATATCAAACTCCATAAGCAGCTGGCCTTTTTTAACAGCATCTCCCTGTTTTACTTTAGGATAAAAATGTTTGCCTTTTAATTTGACCGTATCTTTGCCTACATGGATGAGGACCTCAACACCGTGATCACTTGTAATTCCAATCGCATGACCTGACGAAAATAATGATGTTAATACACCATCTACAGGTGAAACGACCTTACCTTCAGAAGGTTCAATGGCGATCCCTTTACCCAGAGCACCTGTCGAAAAGGCTTCATCTGTTACTTCAGATAAAGACTTCACTTCACCTTTTAATGGACTCATCACCGTCTCTTGTTTTACTAAAACTTCTCCTCTTGCCGCTCCTGGTGTACTGTCTTCCTTTTTTGCTTCTTTCACTTCATCATCTTTAAATCCGCCAAAGAACATAAGCAAGAAGCCTAATACAAAGCTTACCAGGATACCGATAACAGCCCCATAAAATCCGTTGTCTATTCCTGCCGGACTGATATAGCTCGGGATAGCGAAAATACCCAATCCACCAATAATGTAACCTTTAGTTCCCATCATTCCTATAATACCGCCGCCTACTGCGGATGCTATACAGCTTAAAATAAATGGTTTCTTACGTGGTAATGTAATCCCGTATATTGCTGGTTCTGTCACACCAAAAATCCCGGAGATGACAGCTGGAATGGAAAGTGATCTCAGTTTTACATTTTTGGTTTTAAACAAAATCGCCAGTACGACGCCCGTCTGAGCAAAGGAAGCTCCCAGTGTAGCCGCAAGAATCGGATCGAATTTAAGCACTGCTAAATTGTTCATAGCGATAGGAACAAGTCCCCAGTGTAATCCAAAGATAACAAACACTTGCCAGAAAGCGCCCATGAGCATACCTTCAATAATCGGACTTAAGTTATACACAAAGAGGGTTCCAGCGCCAAGCAGTTGACCTGCCCAAGTCGAGAGAGGTCCAATCACAATCAACGCTAAGGGTACAATAACTAACAATGTGAAAAACGGAACCAAAAATGTTCTCACTACGCTAGGGATTACCTTTTTAAAGAAGTTTTCTATTTTTGAGCCTACATAGGTGGATATGATAATCGGAAGAACGGTTGACGCATAACTCATCAGAATGACCGGAATACCTAAGAAGGTGATATATACCGGTGACTCAAATATAGTACCGCTAAATAGAGTGTATAGTGGTTTGCCCGAGGCTGTTATCGTGCTAAATGTTGGGTACACAAGCGATGCACCTATAGCCATGCCTATAAAAATGTTGGCATTGAATTTTTTAGCTGACGTATACCCCAGGAAAATAGGAAAGAAGTAAAACAAACAATCACCTAAAGCATTGAGAATTTGATAGGTACCCGATGTAGTGGCCAGCCAGCCCAAAGCTACAAATAAGGCGGTGAAGCCCTTAATCATACCTGTGGCACTTAAGACACCCAGCGTGGGTGTAAATACACCTGAAATGGTATCAATGAATCTATTGAACAAACTCATTTTTTCACCTGATGCTTCTTCTGAATCTCCTGTTTGAAAACCACCTACAGCAGTAACATCAGCATAAACCTCAGGTACATGGTTACCTATAACAACCTGGTATTGCCCGCCACTCTTTACCACAGTGACAACACCATCCATATTTTTCAAAACCTCTGTATTGGCTTTACTTTCATCTTTTAATTTGAAGCGCAAGCGTGTAATACAATGAGTTAGACTATTCACATTTTCTTTGCCGCCGACATTTCTGATGATGTCTTTTGCTAATGTCTCATACTTCATTGTAACTTCCCCTTTAATTGTATTTATAAAAAAAGGCAAAACCAAAATAGATCAAATTCGATCTAGGTTGGTTTCGCCTGCATTACCAGTAACAATCCAAGTGTTATTCAATTTTCTCTTTGGGTCACACGCTGAATATGAATCGTTATATACAGCTTTTCCTCATCTGACAATACCATATCCAAGTATTTCTCAATCTTCAGCATGCAGCCATAAGCCTTTTTGTACTTTGCTTTCACTTGCCTCCACAAAAAATCGTCTTCCAGTTCTACTTTTTCTTTTTTATTTAATCGCTGAAAGAAGAACCTTAAATGCGTAATAAATCGCTCATAACTGATCGAGTGTTCATCTATGGTGGTATTATAAGAGTATTTAATAATATTCAAGATGTCGTGTATTTTTTGAGTTTGCTGAGCAACATCTGCTACCTTGTTGTAGGAGCTGTTTACTTGAGCATTTATTAAATGAAGAGCAATATTACCTGCTTCATCTTCTGACAATCGTTTGCCTGTTTCGTCTTCAATGAACTCCAGTGCTTTTAATCCAACCGCAAATTCTTTGGGATAAAATTTTTTAATCTCCCAAATTAATGGATTTGCATTTTTAAACCCTTCATCAAACATTTTAAATGCATTGTTCATGTGATCCGTAAGCGAAACATATATATAATCGCTCAATTGTGCTTCTAATATGCTTTTTCCATATTCAATGATGTCATAGCATAACGAAACATATTCTGATGGAACATCCTCTAACAATAACTTAAATTTCTCTGA
This sequence comes from Paenibacillus sp. FSL R7-0340, assembly GCF_038002205.1. Classification (NCBI taxonomy): domain Bacteria; kingdom Bacillati; phylum Bacillota; class Bacilli; order Caryophanales; family Paenibacillaceae; genus Paenibacillus; species Paenibacillus sp. FSL R7-0340. The sequence goes on along the minus strand of NZ_JBBOBY010000001.1, from coordinate 1,920,854 downwards.
AGCATCTTTATGTTTAAGCACAAAGACCTTTTCAATTAGATGCTCTTCTACTTGTTCACCTGCACTCTTTTTGAATGCAATACCACGACCCATAACAACAAATTCATCTCTTTTTTGATCTTTGGCTATTATGGCGTTGTTATTAAATATCTTCGTTATGATCATCTAACTGCCCCCCTTATCCCATCAAATTTAAAAAAGGATTTAGTTGCTGGGCGAAATTTCAGATAGGTCACAAGACGGTAATAGCCGATCAAACCTTCGTCGTAAATCAAATGCAAATGTATTGATTTACAATTTCGTGTTATGAAAACGCATTCATAATGAGAGACAAAGCCTTACGTTTTCCCTGAATGATCTTGAGTGCTTCCAAACCGATCTGATATTCCGTTTTGAAAATGAATATAGTCGGTTAACCACGTCCTATGACATCATTTTTCGGATGTCGATTCGTTGGTCGACGTCATCATCTTTGTTGTTCAGCACTTGTAAGGCTTTATATCACTCACCTTTCTGCGTTATGGCTGGGCCATATATTCATATCATGCAGGATATCGTAAAGCTTGTATTCTAAAAAGAAAAGGCAAAACCCAACACATGGAAATCTAATTCCATGCCTCGGGTTTTGCCTTTTCAGTAACAATCCCAAGATCATAATAACATCGAATTTAAGTTTTGCCAACAAAAATGTTTGCGCTTTCTTTTTCGAGGCGACCACATCAAATACAGCACATTCTCATGGTATAAAATGTCAGCCGCCAATGTAGGACATGTTAATCTTTTTTTTGTTGTTGGCTGTCTGCTCCGTACGTTCATCGGAATACCGATCTGTGCGTTGTTCCCATACTGAAGTAATCACATCGAGTAATTCCTGGTCATTCGCTCCATTACGAAGCATCTGACGTAGATCAAATCCGCCTGAAGCAAACAAACATGTATAAAACTTGCCATCGCACGATAAGCGGGCACGTGTACAAGACGAACAAAACGATTCAGAAACCGAAGTAATAAAACCAATCTGTGCGTCGCTGTCTTTATAACGGTAACGCTTTGCTACTTCTCCAAAGTAATCCTGATCCATCGGCTCCAGCTCGTACGCATTCTTAAGTCGTTCAACGATTTCTTTTTTGGTTAGTACCTTTTTGAAGCTCCATCCGTTGTCATTACCTACATCCATAAACTCGATAAAGCGAAGGGTTATTCCCTGCTCCTTAAAATAAGCGGCCATCGGCAAAATCTCCGAGTCATTAACGCCTTTTTGAACTACCATATTGACCTTGATTTCAAAGCCGATTTCTCTTGCATATTCGATCTGCTTCAAAATAATATCAGGCTTAATCCCCCGCCCATTCAACCGCCCAAATAGCTCGGGGTCCAGAGCGTCCAGACTGACATTAAGCCGTCGTAGCCCCGCGTCATAGAGAGGCTTGGCCTGCTGTCCTAGCAGCACACCGTTGGTGGTCAAGCCGACATCTTCCACTCCGTCAATGGACAGGATTTGGGAGACCAGGTCGGGTAGATTCCTGCGCATTAATGGTTCGCCGCCCGTGAGTCGGATCTTTTTTACACCCAGGGATACAAAGAGCTTCGTGAGCCGGTGAATCTCTTCAAACGACAGACATTCATTTTGGGGAAGAAAGGCGTAATCGTCACCGAAAATCTCTTTAGGCATGCAATAGGAACAGCGGAAATTGCAGCGGTCTGTAACCGATATACGCAGGTCACGAATCGGCCGCTGCAACTTGTCTTTCAGTGGATGAAAATTCATACGCCCCCTCCTTTCTAGTTGTTTAGCATCGTTATCATTAGCCGCCGCTCACTGGGGGAATGAAGGCTGCAATGTCTCCATTCTGTAATACATCCGTAGACAACGCATACTCCTCGTTTATCGCAATTCGCACAGACTTGATCGGCATATCTGGATATTGATCTGTTATCCAATTGGATAAATCGCCTACCGTTTGGCCCGCCAAATCTGCCAATTCTTCTGCTTTTCCCGTCACCTCACGGAGTCCCGCAAAGTAGTACAGCTTAATCATGACTGATCTCCCCCTGGCTTTTTCTTTTGATCTCCGACCCACTGCGTTCCATCTTCCCAAATCTCTCGTTTCCAAATAGGAACTATTTCTTTGATTCGTTCGATCGCGTATTCATTCGCCTCATACGCATCCGAACGGTGAGGTGAAGAAACGGCAATGACAACGGCGATATCACCGATTTGAAGCTCGCCAATGCGGTGCGCGATCGCCACTCGCGTTCCTTCCCATTTCTGTTCGATTTCGCGACCAATCTCTGCGAGTTTTTTTTGAGCCATAGGGACATAGGCCTCATAAGCAAGGTATAAGGTCCGTACGCCTTGAGTCCATTCTCGTACGTGCCCTGTAAAAATAGTCACCGCTCCTGCTTCCGGCCTTAGGACATAATCCGCATAAGCCTGCGGGATAATGGGCTCCGTCACGATTTCAAATACACTCATCTTTTCCACCTTCCAGCCACCGGACAAGCCACTCTCCGGTGACAGACTCTTTTAAATGTTTCTGCTTTTTGTATCTATATCTCATTTAACCGAACAGCTGATGATATAGTTTTTGACCGTTGGCAACACTCCGTACACCGTGTATGAGAAGCCTTCCGTTTTTGAATAAAATCATTCGATGCTTAAAAGCATAAAATTCAACGAAATAAGGGGTTCTTTTTACACGATCTGCTATAAGCCTGCCCATTTTCTCTGCATCATCAAGCGTGATCGGACGTTGTGGGTCTGGAAGAACCTGTACCACGTTCCGTCCGCACAGAGCCGCATACGCCGAGCGACGTGATGCTGTCAGTGCAGGAAACGTAGGATGCTCTCCACAGGTTGGACAATCTTGGTTACGGATGCGGGAAATCCCTATGTCCATCTGCGTGTTCTCCCATAGATCAAATAGATGAACCTTGCGGCGCATCTTATCATGTCTGCCACTCAGCCACTTCATGGCTTCTGCACATTGGAGGGCCGCTGTCACCTGGACTGCAGGCGAGATGATTCCAGCCGTATCGCAGGTCTGATTGATCGCAGGCAACGATGGCAGAAGGCAGCGTAAACAAGCAGACTCGCCCGGCACGAATGGAAAAACAACGCCTGTGCTTCCAACACAGGCTCCATAAATCCATGGAATTCCTGCCTTCAGTGCAGCATCGTTGATAAGCAGACGAGTTTCAAAATTGTCCGTAGCATCCATCAGCAATATACTTTTGCTGGCAAGTTCTTGAACAAGCTCGGCATCCAAATTATCGAGATATGTGTGCAACCGCACGTCTTCTCGTATGGCTTTCAGCCTTTTTTCGGCTGCCATGACCTTAGGCTGCATTTCCGCGGCGTCCTGCTCCGTGAACAGCTGCTGACGTTGCAGATTCGACATCTCCACATAATCCCTGTCGACAAGATGAAGCTCCCCAACGCCCGCTCTTACCAATGTTTCGGCAATGGCGGAACCCAGTGCCCCGCAACCGATAATGGTGACGACAGCAGCGGATAAATTACGCTGCCCTTCGCCACCAATAGGTCTAAATAAGATCTGTCTGGAATAACGTTCATTCATTAGATTGTGTCCCTTGATAATACAGCCATATAACGAGGATCAGGCTAGCCAGCGCCACTTGGGAGAGGAGCATGAATCCAATGGAATATTGGCCAGTAGCGGCATGAATCGTCGACAACAAGATCGGAGGGAAAAAGCCACCGAGACCGCCCATCATGGATACAATTCCGTTAACTATACCTGCCTGTTTATTAAAATAAAATGGAACTAGCTTGAAAATGACGCCGTTCCCCATTCCAGCACATACAGCGATCGCCAAGCAGCCTACTGTATAAAAGGTAATCCCTGGTGAAAAAGCCAAAAGAATCGCAGCGACCGTATAAACAGAGAACGTGCCTACCAGCAGGAACAGGGGCTGAAACCGATCCGCCAGCCAGCCACCGATGGGGCGGAAGAAAGTGGCAATCGCTATAAAGCCTGCTGTACGCATCCCTGCATCCACTTTAGTCAGCTCAAAATTCGATACCAGGAAATTCGGCAAGTACACCGTGAACGCTACAAATGAGCCAAATGTAATAAAATAAAAGAGCGAGAAAAACCAAAGCTTTTCATTTTTGTAAACCCCTTTAATCTGTTCCATAATGGGCGTCTTTACTTTAGCTTCATGACGGTCCCCTAAGAAGAAATTCAAAGCGATAAAAACAAGCAGCAGAATGAGATACAGCTTCACTGTAGGGGCCCAGCCAATTTGAGTAGCCACAATAGGGGCCGAGAAGGTAGTGACGGCTGTTCCCAAATTCCCTATGCCATACATCCCATTTACAAACCCATGCTTTTCCTTTGGATAATACTTCGGCAGCGAAGTCACCCCAACCGAGAACACAGCTCCCCCAATCCCAAGGAACAAGCCACCGATAATTAAATCCATCATCGTAGAAGCTTCACTGATATAGTAGACGGGAAACAAAAGCAAAATAAAGCTAACGAGAAAAACGATTCTTGCTCCGAAGATGTTGGCATAATAACCAAGCGGAATGCGCAGAATCGAACCAAGCACGACCGGAATTGCTGTGACCATGGCCAATTTTCCGGGTGGAATAGCAATATCCTCCGTAATGAACGGCATAAGCGAAGAAATGATAACCCATACCATGAATCCAAGAATCAAGTTCAATGTTTGTAACGGCAACTGCATTTTTCTAATCATTTAACTCACCTTTTCAACGTTTTTTCTGTCGAATTATTGATTTGAATTTTCTGTCCCCATTGTAGCCGCTAGCCCATCCATTCGAATATAGGGGAGTCCCCTTTACCTAACAGGGGACTCCCTGAAAATATAAAAAACCGCTTCTATAGGAAGCGGCTTGGTCAATTCAAGAGATAAGCGTATTTAATTTGTCACATAACTTGGTTAGATCATTCCGATTGATCTGTTGCTCTGCCATAGGAAAAAGTACGGCTTCTTCTTTTATAAAATGAACAGTCAGGACTTCGAAGGCCTCCCCCGCGTTCTTGGTCGCCTCCTGAATCTCATCAAGCGTGAGCAAACTCAGATCGCCCTCCGTCTGATAAAGAAAATGATCGATATAGCCCTCTATTTCACGGTGCTCCTCCTGTATACCAACGAGCGGTCCCTGCTCAAAACCAATGTAGGTTCCTAGCATAGAAAAGAAGTGTTCTTCTTCCTTTTCGGTATGTTTCTTGAGGGGTACCCTAAAATCGATAATCTGCGTTCTCAGTTTTTCCAGTTGCTTGCGGCCTTCTTCCAAATCTAGTATTCTGTGCTGCTCAAACCACAATACAATGGCATGCCATTCATCCATCAGATAGGTTAGATAGCGATGCTCATTTTCAAGAATACGCATGGCAGGTTTGGAAAAGCGCAATTTCTCATTTTCCAGCACGCGGATTTCCTCCATTCATCGGCTAAAAATCCAGCATTTTTTTCTTTAATGCATATTGGACCAGTTCAGGCCGACTTCTTAAATTCAATTTCTCCATGATTTTCGCTTTGTTCGCTTCCACCGTCTTGACAGAGATGAACAGCTTTTCCGCAACTTCCTTGTTACCGTAACCTTTTGCGACCAGAGGTAGAATCTCCAGTTCCCGCTTGGACAGGATCTCATAAGGATCTTCTGATTGTGACGTCGTATCTTTTTTGATGAACTCACGAACGAGAGAAGTAGCCATTTTAGGATGGATATAAGTCCCACCCCCATGAATGGTTCGTATAGCAAGCAATAACTCCTCATCTGGGGCATTTTTCAAAACGTATCCTGAAGCACCATTCTTTAAAATATGAAAAAGATATTCTTCATCGTCATGCATGGTCAGAATCAGAATTTTAGTATCAGGGTGGTCCTCTTTAATCTTGCCTGTAGCGATCAATCCACTTTCGCCTGGGGGCATGCTGAGATCCATGATTAGAATATCCGGACGATATTTAGCTACCATCGTATACGCTTCAATGCCATCCGCAGCCGTTCCGACAACCTCCATATCCGATTGGAAGTTCAAAATCATGGAAAATCCGCTTCGTACAATAGCATGGTCATCCGCTAACACAATTTTGATCAAGTCTCTATTCCTCCTCTTGGCCAATCGGAATTTGTAAAAAGACTTTGGTTCCCTGACCAACATTTGAAAGGACGCCAAAACTTCCGCCTACCAGCTCTGCTCGCTCCTGCATGCCATATAAACCTAATCCCGTTCCAATAGGCTTGCTCCCCTTTTCAAAGCCAATTCCATCGTCCTCTACAGTCAAACGAAGTGTATGATCGTGCTCAGTCAAAGAAACTTTAACCATGTCTACCTGGGCATACTTCAAGGCATTGAGAACAGCCTCCTGGCAGACACGGTAAATGACCGTTTCCTTTTCACTTCCATATCGTTTTTGGGAAAGATCCGACACAAATTCAACGACAAGACCAAAGCTTTGTTCAACCCTCTTAAAGTGGGAACGAAATGCCGCTTCAAGCCCAAAATCATCAAGTGTGGCGGGGCGAAGTTCCACAGACAGGTTGCGGATATCATCCAGCAATCGCGTCATGGATGCTTCGGTCTGCTTCATGTTTTTGATGAGCTGTTCATCATTCGTCATGTATTTTAATACCCGCAGTTCAACAACCGCGCTCATCAATTCCTGGGCGACACTGTCGTGCAGTTCCCTGGAAAGCCGTTTACGCTCATTTTCCTGCGCTTCAATGACATGCTTCATCATTTTGTTTTGATACAATTTTTCCTGCGTCTGAAATTGCGGAGTCAAGTCTCTCAACATCAACACCCGTGTTCCATGTTCAGAATCAATGGTGTGAAAAGAAGCGGCATAGGGAACCATTCGGTTGCTCTTCGTTTCCAGATACACCTGAAAAGAAGCGAAATCCTTGGATTCTGGCATATTGAAATAACAGTCAAGGCAGGTACGGGGCTCCGTTTCGCTTGTATAACCCCTGCATGTTCCACATAAAGCTCTTTCCTTCCCTTCATAGAGCTGGATGAGGACGTCATCGCCCACAATCTCCTCAGCAGCCGGATTCATGGCTAGGGTATTCCCTTGCCTATCAAAAAAGAAAATGGCTTCCGTACTGTTCTCAAACAACTTCACCATTAGCGCACTCAAAGAGCCAGTCCCTAAAGACAATGTCAATTCACATCACTTCCTTCCCGTTCAACTCTCCAATTCCTCTATGTGCCAAGGCTTCCAAATCACGCATCATGGCTTCGGTCATGAGCTGTTCTTCCCGAAATCCACCAAGCAGTACGCCCGCGACGCGAGCATCATTCCATAGGGGAACAGCCCCGAGACTCTTGAGCTTCTCGGATTGAACGATCGGATAGTTAAACAGGTTGTCTGCCCCCACATATTGATAAATAGATGGAATGAAAACGGATTTCCCGGTTTTAAACACAATTCCTGCTATGCCCTTACCGGATTGCAGCACAATCCGCTTAAAGCGATCATTTAAATTACCGGCTGCATTTTTCCATTTAATTACGTATTGATATTCGGCCGGTTCAACCAGAGCTAGCGCCATGAAATCATAACCGAAATGTTCGCGTATTCGCTCAAGCTCCCTTTGATAATCCATCCTATTATTCATCGCTCTCTCCTAATAGAATTAGGAAAGAAGGCAGAGCCCGCTTTCCTAATTCGATTTATGTCTTCTGTAAAGGATATAACTTCTGCGCACATAATTCAACGGAACACTCCACACATGTACAAGCCGGGTAAACGGCCAGAATGCAAAAATCGCAAAGCCCATAAGTATATGAAGCCTGAAAGACATCGGTACGTCTCTCATCAGAGTCGGGTCAACACGGAATATGAATAAACCGCGGAACCAGATCGAGATCGTCTCCCGATAATCGAATTCCGGCTGTACCGCATTCGTTACGAGAGTCGCGAACATCCCCATGCATACAATGGCCAAAAGCAATACGTTTACAATCAAATCAGACGCTGTACTTAAACGGCGCACATTGCGCATTGTAAAACGACGAGAGGTAAGAATCAACATACCGAGGAATGTCATCGCTCCAAATATTCCACCAACATAAACTGCTCCAATATGATACAGATGATCGTTTACACCCAGTGCATGCATCCAGGTTTTTGGTATGCCCAAACCGGATACATGACCCATAATAACTGGGATAATACCCAGGTGGAATAAGAGACTTCCGATCATCAATTGTTTTTTTTCAATAAACTCACTTGATTTTGCTGTCCAATTGAACTGGTCGTTTCTATAGCGGAAAATATGCCCTACAATAAAGACCACCACGCACATATAAGGGAAAATAACCCATAAAAACTGCTCTAGCATCATCATTGCGCGGCTGCCTCCTGTTCTACGCAAACTTTAAGCGTTTCACGCAGTCCCTTCACCAAATGAAAATACGGGCTTTTCATTTTTTCCAACGCTTTAAGCAAATGATATGTGCCGTCTTCCAAGATCGCGATTGGCATGCGGAAGTTTTCTGTCGTCTTCGGATCTTGCGACCATTCGGCGGCATACAGAAATTCACACATGAGCGGCAGGTAATCTGGCAGCTCTCCATCTGGCATTTCAAGACCATACATCTCGTATAGCACCTTTAACTTGACCAACATTTGTCCCCGTTCTTTTGCATCTTCGAATTTAAAGTAAGTCATATATAGTGCACAATTTTTTTGGAAATCAAAGGTTTCCGTATACATTTCCTGAATCTCTTCCATACTGAACTCTTGCATAAGGGACCAGTAGGTGTTCGCATACGTATATGCCGGATGGTTTGGATCAAACGATGTTTCCAGAAAAGCCGGATGAAAATCCAGCTTTTCTGGGTACATGAGTTGCTGGGCGAAAAACCCGAATGATGGCTTGCATTCATACAGCTTCGCTACATTAATCACGCCAAATACCCCCGTAGAAGTTTTCTTCATACATTTCTTTGCCCGTTTTCAAGGGCTCTTCCATCCCCATTGAACTTGCCAGACTACAGCCATCACATCCAGAGCCAGAACCCATGTTTCCCATGGTATCGCCGTAACCAGCAGATCCTTGAGCTCGGTACGGGTTCGAGTATCCTTCTTTATGCGATGTCGGAATGACGAAACGATCCTCATACTTGGCAATCGCCAGAAGTCGATACATCTGCTCGGTCTGCCGCGGTGTCATGCCGATGCGCTCAAGACGGCTTTCATCGAAAGATTGTCCTGTGGACTGGGCACGCATATAGGAGCGCATCATAGCCATTCGCTGCAAGGATTCCTTCACGGTTTGCGTGTCGCCCGCCGTCAGCATATTGGCAAGGTACTGAATGGGGGTGCGCATCTCTTCGATAGCCGGAAAGATCATATCGGGATTCTCAATCGAGTCTTTCCCTTCAAAGTAATTCATGATCGGACTAAGTGGTGGCACATACCAGACCATAGGTAATGTGCGGTATTCCGGATGAAGCGGGAATGCCAGCTTGTGCTCAATGGCAAGCTTGTAGACTGGCGAGTTCTGGGCTGCTTCAATCCAGTCCTCCGAGATACCGTCTTTTCTCGCTTGAGCAATCACTGCCGGATCACTTGGATCCATGAACAGGTCGCACTGCGCTTTGTAAAGTTCTTTCTCATCCTGTGTAGAAGCGGCCTCAAGCACCCGATCCGCGTCATACAGCATAACGCCGAGGTAGCGAATTCGTCCTGTACATGTCTCGGAGCAGACTGTCGGCAGGCCAGCTTCCACACGTGGGAAACAGAAGGTACATTTTTCCGCTTTGTTCGTCTGCCAGTTAAAGTACACTTTTTTGTATGGACAGCCCGTCATGCAATACCGCCAGCCGCGGCAGGCTTCCTGATCGACGAGCACGATTCCGTCCTCGTCCCGTTTGTACATGGCGCCCGAAGGACAGGACGCGACACAGCTTGGATTTAGGCAATGTTCGCAAAGCCGTGGTAGATATACCATGAACGACTTCTCAAAGTTAAATTTAATCTCTTCTTCGATTTTCTGAATATTTGGATCAAGCGGACCGGTTACATGCGCACCCGCCAGGTCATCTTCCCAGTTTGGGCCCCACTCCAAATCCATTTTTTCACCTGTTACCGCAGAATGCGCGCGTGCCACAGGTGAATGCTTCTGTTCGCCAGCGTTGGTCAGTTGCTCGTAATTATAAGTCCAGGGCTCATAATAGTCTTTCATTTCCGGCATGTCTGGATTGTAAAAAATCTTACCCAGTGCTATCTTGGACAGCTTGTTGCCTGACTTCAGTTCCAGTTTCCCTTTGCGGAGCTGCCAGCCCCCTTTATATAATTCCTGATCTTCCCAGCGCTTCGGATAACCGATACCTGGTTTGGTTTCCACATTGTTAAACCACATATATTCCGCACCTTTGCGGTTCGTCCAGGTTGTTTTACATGTCACGCTGCACGTATGACAGCCAATACATTTATCCAGGTTCATGACCATGGCAATTTGAGCTTTAATCTTCAAGCCAGTTAACCTCCTTCATTTTACGTACCGCAACGTACACATCACGCTGGTTGCCGATCGGACCATAATAGTTGAATCCATAACTAAGCTGAGCATATCCACCGACCATCTGGGTTGGTTTGAGATGAATTCTTGTTGGTGCGTTATGACTACCGCCGCGTGTGTCCGTGATTTCGGAGCCTGGCACTTGAATGTGCTTATCCTGAGCATGGTACATGAACATCGTTCCTCTTGGCATCCGGTGGCTGACAACAGTCCGGGCGGTTACGACGCCGTTACGGTTGTATACCTCTACCCAATCATTGTCGGCCAGATCGTGTGCCTCTGCGTCTTCGTTGTTGATCCACACCGTAGGACCTCCGCGAAACAGTGTCAGCATGTGCTGGTTGTCCTGATAGGTGGAGTGAATATTCCATTTACCGTGCGGTGTCAGATAACGAAGCACAAGTGAATCTTGCCCGCCTTTTATTTCCCGGTCGCGAGGGCCGAACACCATCGGCGGCAGCGTCGGTTTGTAGATCGGCAATGATTCCCCAAATTGTTGGAAAATCTCATGATCAATATAGAAATGCTGTCTTCCCGTCAAAGTACGAAACGGAACGAGACGTTCAATATTCGTTGTAAATGGTGAATAGCGGCGTCCCTTCTTGTTCGATCCAGTGAAAACCGGTGTCGGTATAACTTCACGCGGCTGTGCCGTGATACTTTGGAAAGTGATCCTTTCCGCTGCCCGATCGGCCGAGATGTCTTTGAGTTCCACACCGTGAAGCTCTTCTGCCTGCTCATAAGCCTTTTGCGACACCCGTCCATTAGTCGCGGATGAAAGGTGAAGAATTGCATTGGCCACTTGGCGAGCTGTCTGGATTTTGGGCAGCCCATCTTTAATGGACTCATCGTAATAAACTCCGTTCAACTTTTTCATTTCCTCATATTCGTCCGCTACGGAGAAGCTGACGCCATGCGCACCTGCTTTCCCAGTAGTCAAATTAGGACCGAGTGAGATAAATTTATCGTGAATTTTAGTATAATCGCGTTCGATGATGCTGAAATTCGGCATGGTTTTACCCGGAGTCGCTTCAATCTCGCCCTTCGTCCAATCCTTTACAAGACCCATCGGCTGTGAAATTTCGCCTATACTATCGTGTGCGAGCGGCGCGGTCACAAGGTCTTTATATATTCCTGGTAGATACTCTTTTGCCATATCCGAAAAGACTTCGGAAAGCTGGCGGTAAATATCCCAGTCCGCGCGGGATTCCCACAGAGGGTTAACAGCCGGATTAAATGGATGCACGAAAGGATGCATGTCTGTTGACGACAAGTCTGTTTTTTCGTACCAGGTTGCCGCCGGAAGCACGATGTCCGCGTACAATGGAGTTGTTGTCATCCGGAAATCAAGTGCAACCATCAAATCAAGCTTTCCTTCTACATCTTCTCTCCAGACGATTTCCTCAGGTTTCTGTTCTTCGTTCGGCCGGGCAAGCAGGGCATCAGATGCTCCGAGTAAATGTTTCATAAAATACTCTTGTCCCTTCGCCGAACTGGAAATCAGATTTGACCGCCAAACAAAGAGTGAGCGCGGGAAGTTCTCGGCTGCCCCAGGATCTTCTACAGCGAAGCGTGTCTTACGTGATTTAATCTCTTCCACAGAATGATTAATGATGTCCTCGTTGGACTTCTTGCCTAATTGCGCAGCCTCTTCGGCGAACAGTAGACTGTTTTTATTAAACTGTGGATAAGAAGGCAGCCATCCCAGACGCGCTGCGAGCACGTTGTAGTCTGCTGGATGTCTGTAACTGACATCTCCGCCAATCGGTGACTTCAAGGTGTCTGTTCCACTTTCTTCGTAACGCCACTGCTCTGTTGCAAAGTAGAAAAACGATGTAGCATTTTGCTGTCGAGCCGCCCCTTGCCAGTCTTTTGCAAAGGCAATCGTTGACCAGCCTTCGATTGGGCGAAGCTTTTCTTGACCCACATAATGCGCCCAGCCTCCACCGTTTACACCTTGGGAAGCAGTCAACACGACAAGATTCAAGATGGACCGATAGATCGTGTCACTATTGAACCAGTGATTGATACCCGCACCCATAATAATCATGGAGCGCCCTTTAGTATCGATAGCATTTTGAGCAAATTCCCGAGCAATCTGTACCACAACAGACGCCTTCACACCTGTGATCTTCTCCTGCCAGGCAGGGGTATAATGCGAAGCTTCGTCGTAATAATTTTTGGCGTTATGAGGGCTGTCATTGCGTGCGACACCGTACTGGCTCATCATCAAATCGTACACGGTTGCTACGTAACGTTCCGAGCCATCTGCCAAGCGTACTTTTTTGGCTGGAATTACACGTTTGAACGTTCCATTACCGGCGTTATCAAAGTAAGGGAATACGACTTCTTCCCATTGCTCGCCATGACCTTCCACAGTGAGCGCGGGCTCAACCTTTGTTCCGTCTTCCCGTTCCAGAATCAGGTTCCATTTCTTATCCTGCTCCCAGCGCTGTCCCATCGTACCGTTCGGGACCAGCATTTCCCCCGCCGCTTCGTCATATATGACCGGCTTCCAGTCCGCATGCGGCGAAACATCCCCCAGGTCACTCGCCCGTAGAAAACGTCCACCTTTCCAAGCTCCCTCGTGCGGATCAAGCAGAATCATAAACGGCATATCTGTATATTGTTTGGCATAGTTAATGAACATCGGTTCTTGGCGCTCTCTGTAAAACTCATCCAAAATAACATGCGTCATAGCCTGGGCTATGGCAGCATCTGTACCCGGATGTGGTGCAAGCCAGTTGTCAGCGAACTTCACATTCTCCGCCAAGTCGGGAGCCACGGATACGACTTTTGTTCCCTTATATCGTACTTCCGTCATAAAATGAGCGTCTGGCGTCCGGGTAAGCGGTACGTTCGATCCCCACATAATCAGGTAACCCGCATTGTACCAATCAGAAGATTCCGGTACATCCGTCTGTTCACCCCAAATTTGAGGAGATGAAGGCGGAAGGTCGGCATACCAGTCATAAAAACTCAACATCTGTCCACCGAGAAGCGAAATGAATCGGGCTCCTGAAGCGTAGCTTATCATTGACATCGCCGGAATTGGCGTAAAGCCCGCGATCCGGTCGGGACCATACTTACGAATGGTATAGATGAGTTGCGCCGAGATCAGGCGTAGGACATCGTCCCAAGCGACACGGACATGACCACCTTTTCCGCGAGCTGCTTTGTAGAGCTTGGCTTTCTCCGGATCTTCCACAATGCTTGCCCATGCTTCCACCGGATTGGCATGTTCCTGGATGGCTGCCTGCCAAAGCCGCAACAGCTTGCCGCGCATATAAGGATATTTCACGCGTAATGGACTGTATTCATACCAGGAAAATGTAGCCCCACGCGGGCATCCGCGCGGTTCAAATTCTGGCATATCTACACCGCAGGAGGGATAATCGATCTGTTGATTTTCCCAGGTAATGATGCCGTTTTTTACAAAAACCTTCCAACTACAGGAACCGGTACAGTTCACTCCGTGAGTCGTCCGAACCACTTTGTCGTGAGACCAACGCTGACGGTACACGTTTTCCCATTCTCTATTTTTTTCCTCAAGGATTGACCAATTTCCCGAATAGCTTTCGATCGGTTTAAAAAAGTTGAGGTTGTATTTTTTTTTCATCGATGACCAACACTCCTTTTTAGAAAGAATCATCCCAACGCAAGTTCCAAGGTAAGACTCATTCGCTTACTCTCATTATGTAATTCATTCATCTCTGTTCCCATTAGGGAATGTCCTATAGCGCTACAGGAAATCCCTCGTTCTATGGAAAGATACAAAAAAGCCTCCCCCTGCTAAAGGGAAGCTTGTATGGAGTAATTAATTGTTCTTTTGACCCGTTAACAGGAGCATGATAAAAGAAATGAGTATGATAGAGCATGTCCACGCCCAGGCCATAGGAAGATGACCAGCATCCACCGCAATATAAATGGCCGTCGGAATCGTTTGTGTTTTACCCGGAATATTTCCGGCAATCATCAGCGTAGCACCAAATTCGCCCAGGCCGCGGGCAAAACCGAGTATAAAGGCAGCCTTAAAAGAAGGGAAAATTAAAGGGAAGGTGATGTATCGAAAAACCTGCCATTCACTTGCACCCATCGAACGTCCCGCGTTTTCCAAGTCCCGGTCGACAGAAGACAGTCCCATTCTCAGCGTCCGATAGACAAGAGGAAAAGCCACTACCACCGCTGCTATAACCCCAGCCCACCACGAGAATATAATAGGCTCGCCAAACCATTGCTCCACAAACCGTCCGAACCCGCTTTTTCGTCCAAGTAATATGAGCAGTAAAAAACCAACAACCGTCGGTGGGAGTACCAAAGGCAGCATAAGCACGGTTTCAACAACCGTTTTCCCTTTAAATAATCCCAACCGCGACATTGACCATGCCACAAGCAAGCCTAATATGATTACCAGAACGCTGGATAACAGTGCAACCTGCAACGATAATCGGATAGGAGGCCAATATTCATTCCAATCTATATCTTGCATGCTCACTTCGGTATGGTAAATCCATACTTAGCCATAATATTCAGAGATTCTTGCGATTGTAGGTATGCATAAAAGTCTTCGGCTTCTTGAATGTGCTTTGAAGCTTTGACAATCCCGATTGGATACTCAACAGGTAAATAGGTTTTGGGATCCACCTCAAAGGCGATTTTTGCCTTCTGTGAAGTCAACGCATCTGTTTTATATACAAATCCGACATCAGCATTCCCCGTTTCCACATATTGCAGCACTTGTCTAACGTCTTTTGCTTGAACCAGCTTGCTCTGTAACGTGTCCCAAAGCTTCGCTTTCATCAGCGCTTCCTGTGCGTAGTTGCCCGCAGGGACACTTTCAGGAATTCCGATCGCAACTTTCTTCACTTCTTTTTTTGTTAAATCGGTTACACTCGCGATGTTCATCGTCCCGTCTGCAGGGATAACCGCGACCAATTCGTTCGTCAGCCACGTTTTTTGTTTTTTTGTATCTATTAACTGCTGATCAACAAGGGACTTCATGTTTTTGGTCGAAGCGGACAGAAACAAATCCGACGGCGCTCCTTGCTCAATTTGTTTTTCCAACGCACCAGAGCCGCCGAAGTTAAAATTCAATTTGATGCCTGTATGGGTTGATTCGTATGAATGCTGAATTTCTTTGAGCGCATCCGTTAAACTTGCTGCTGCGGATATGGTAAGCTCAATAGTTTCAGCCGTTTTCGAAGATGTCTGGCTGGAAGATCCGTTCTGACCCGCGCTGCCAACATTTGAATCTAGTTGTTGTTTCGTACCGCATCCTGAAAATAATAAAATAATGGAAATAACCATAACGAAAACAGTGCTACTTTTAATTAATTTATGCATTTGGTTCGGCTCCTCATGTTCGTTCATCATCAATTAATGGGTTTCGCGATTAGCTGTGCCTGTCTTGTACGTTCGATTAGTGTACAATTTTCAAGAAGAATATGATTAAAAATATCTGCTTCCAGGTCTTCTAACCGCTTCAATACGAGTCGGTGCGTACCACAAGCTTCCTGCATTGGCTCAAAGCCGTTTGTGATCAAACGCATTTCCTTCAGGAATTCCACCACTGTTTGATGTTCGTCTTGCAACTTGGATAAAGTTGGATTTAATGCATCTGCTCGTTCCACTGTTGATTCTTGTAAAAATGCTTCAATCATCGGAAACACAAGGTTCTCCTCATTTTGAATATGTTCCGATAATTCCTGTTTAAGCAAGGTGAACAGTTCATTAACCCGCTTTAGATGCGGATAACGTTCGCCGTGAACCCGCGTTAGTTTGGTTACATACGGCGTTAACGCCGATAGTTCTTCCCGAAGCTTCGTATGATACTCATTTTGAATATAGGCGATTAGTTCTTTTGGTTCGAGTGAAGGAGGTTGCATTTGCTTATGCTGTGCCTGCTTTTCTTCCACTTCATGTATCTGCGTTAGCAGTTCACCAGCGTGGAGGCCTCGATTGGCTGCTGCTTCACGGAGCGATATTTTCCCTCCACAGCAGAAATCAATCCTCAGTTTGCGGAACAGATCTCCCGTTTTGGGTACTGCTTTCACAATGTCCGCCACCCATGTTTCTTCCGTTAACTGGCTCATCTTCCATTCCTCCATCTTACTTCGATTTTATGCTTAACTTTCATTCTACGTCTCCCTTAAAGCTGAACCAATCAGGGGGTTCCCTCTTTCACTAGTGGAAAGAGCCTGATTATAAAAAATCAGAAAGCAACTGTTCAGCCGCTTCTTTCCCTTGAGCGATGCAATCTGGAATTCCAACGCCCCCATAGCCGGCACCGCATAGAAAAACACCCGGTAAATACTGTGCAAAGTCCTGTCTCATCTTCGCCATATGCTCTTTGTGTCCAATCGGATATTGCGGCATCGATCGATCACACCTACTGACTTCTGTGAATTCCGGTTCCGCTTCCAGGCCCATTAAATCTTTCAAATCCTTGCGCGCGGCATCCACAAGTTGATTGTCTGTCATTTGAACCCACTCCTGTGCACCTGCATGTCCGATATAGGTCCGTAAAAGCGTATATCCTTCAGGAGCCGTATGGCTCCACTTCGTCGAAGACCAAGTACATGCGGTAATCTTTTTGCCTTCTTTGCGGGGGACTAGAAATCCCGTTCCCTCAAAAGCAAAATTAAGATCTGTGTTTTTATAAGCAAGGGCAATATTGGCTACGGAAACATAGTGAATCTTGTGTAACCAGCTAGCGCTTGCAACGCCGGAAAATAATGCAGCCGCTTCAAAAGCTGGAACAGCACAAATCACCGCATCCGCATCTATTTTTTGTCCATGTTCTAAAATGACCTGATAACCGCTTTCTTTCCTTACTTCAACTACACCTTGCCCCATAACAAAACGTACGGTATCCAGCCTTTCCTTTAGCCGCTCCACGATCGTAGATAATCCTAGCCGATAAGAAAGAAACATACTTTTCTTAGCGATATCCGGCAGTTTGTCTTGTACTGCTGGCTTTCTTCCCGCCCCTTTAGACATACCCTTAATCAAACTTCCATGCTTTTGTTCCATTAGTTTAAATTGAGGGAAAGTTGACATAAGGCTCAGAGAATGAGTATCCCCAGCGTAAATTCCAGACAGCAGAGGTTCTGTAATCTGATCCAGAACTTCTTTGCCGAGACGCCGTTTGATAAAATCCCCTAGAGATTCGTCCTCATCACCTTTCTTCGCTGGAATGAATAAATCCAAGGCTGCCCGTGCTTTTCCCAGCGGAGAAATAAGCCCTGTCCGAATGAAGGGGGTGAGCTTTGTTGGAATGCCCAGAATGAAGCCCATCGGCATCGTATGAAGTTTGCCCTTATGCAAAATGCAAGCAGATTTGGCTTTTGGGTTTGTCGATACCAGCTCTGCTTCCAGCCCCAACTCCATGGTCAGATCCAATATTGCCGTCTTTCTGGCCAAGAAAGCATCTGGTCCTTTTTCGATCATAAAATCGTTTTGGCGAACGGTTTGTAGCTTTCCTCCCAGACGTTCACTTTTCTCCACCAGTGTAATCTCCACTTCAAGCTGCCGATCCTCAGCCAGCTTTTTCACATAAAAGGCAGCACTTAAACCGCTTATTCCTCCACCGAGTATAACGACTTTTTTAGAACTTTTTTTCATGAAAACACTTATCCTCTCCAACCCCGGGTATATAAGCGCAATAAGGGTCACTCTCCAAATAGTCTCCTGTTATTGCAAAAGCCCTTGCTCTAGAGCCCCCACAGACGGCCTTGAATTCACAGACTCCACATTTACCTTTAAGTAGGGACTTATCTCTAAGATTCATCATGATCGGAGAGTTGCGATAAATATCTGCCAGGCTATCCTTTCGTACATTCCCGCACATAAGAGGCAGGAAACCGCTCGGGTATACTTCGCCGATATGACTAATAAAAACAAATCCATCTCCATCATTTACGCCTTTAGGAGCACGTCCTAAAACATCTGCCCTCTTTTGTCCGTCTGCTACACTGCTCTCACCTGCTCTGTGCTTTTGCTGCAGTACGACCCTCCGGTAGTGAGGAGCTTCTGTAGCCTTCACGCCGTACGGCATCTGTTGCTGTATTTGATACAGCCATTTCATTACGGCTTCATGCTCATCAGGAGTAATCATATCTTTCTCCATGCCACGTCCGGTTGGAACAAGGAAAAATAAACTCCATAACACAGCCTGCATTTCCTTTACCCTTTCTGCAATTTGCTCCAGATCATGAAGGTTGTACCGGGACACCGTCGTGTTCACTTGAATAGGGATGTTCAGTTCCTTCAAATAACCAATTCCTCGCATGGTCGTATCGTAAGAACCCGCTGTACCCCTAAAATGATCGTGAATGTCTGCACATGAACCGTCCAGACTAAACGCCCATCGCGATAACCCAACTTGCTTTGCTTTCTCTACCGCTGCTCGTGTCACTTTAGGGGTGGCACTGGGGGTCATTGAAACCGACAGATTTTTCTCTTCAATTGCATATCGTGCCAGTTCAAACAGATCAGGACGCATTAAAGGATCTCCGCCTGTGAATACAACCAACGGATGATTCATTTCAGCAATTTGATCTATCAGCTTCTTACCCTCTTCTAATGTCAGCTGGCGAGGATCAGGTTTGTACTGTGCTTCCGCTCTACAGTGAAGGCACTTTAAAGCACAAGCTCGTGTAACCTCCCAGATGACTATAAACGGGTCTGTATGATAATCACGCGGCGTTTTCAAAGATATCATTGATGTCTCTCCTTTTAGAAGTATAAAAACAACACAAAAACATAGAGCATCATTGAAAATCCAATTTCCGCCATGCCAACTTGTTTTGCCTTTAATCCGAGTTTAGGAAGCCATATGGCTCGTATCAAAAAAATCAAAAAAGGAACAAACAGAGGTAACTTTAACCAAGTAGCAAACAACAAAATCACCAAATGATAGATGACGGAAGCATAATGGTAACGTATATTTCTTCTTTCACGAATGATCGTTTTGACATACAAAGCAGTTCCGATAAAGTAAAGCACCAAAAGCAAGAATAGCTCTGTTGCTACTCTCCAATTCTCTCCTCCCCCCATATAAATAACAGGGTATATAAAAGAACAAAAGAGTAGAATTGCAACAGTGTCATTGAGTAAAGCACGTTCATTTTTCGTTTTTGCAAAATAAATATTAGCCATAAAAAAGAGCAATAGAAGAACTCCATACCAGATCAAGGCAGGCTCAAACCATATCAGTGAAATTAACAAAGGAAGTAATATCACTCCGTATACAACGGCGGGTTTGCGGTATCTTGCACTGCTGCCTGTTTTGATCCATTGGAGGACAGGAAAACTGAATAAGTAGATAAAAAACCAGCACACAAATAGGGGAATATGAATAAGTTCCCCTCGAGAAGCAGCTAAACCGAATAAAAATGGAAGAATGAGCATGGCCCAGGCTCCATGTTGATTAGGTATGTATCTGCTCATCCCCTTCAAACCCTTGATCCTTTTTTCACAATCTTTTTTATGTCTGTTATTTCGGTTAATCGATTCATCATCCATTCCCCCAAGATTGAGTTTTATCTTCTAACTTCATTCTAAGTATTATATGAAATTGAACCAATTAGGGAGTTCCCTTTTCCTTAGCGGGGAATATCCTAACCGGAAAAATAACGCTATTTTCTTATGCTATACTGTACTAAAAAAGGGAACAAAGAAAGGATGAACTGTTATGGGAGGACCTTCTTTACGTCAACTGCATGCTCATCATGCCATTCATCAAGGCGGGCTAACTGGCGCTCTAGATAAGACGAGAGAAGTAGAAGAATTACTCGAAGCAAAAGAATTCAAGGTGGCGCGTCAGGCTGCCGACCACTTGATCGAATATTGGGAAACCCGCATTCTCAGCCATGCTGATGCAGAAGAGGAAGGATTCTATCAGGAAAAGGTCGAGAAAAAACCGGAACTGCAGGAGGCTGTCGTCAAACTTACACGGGATCATGACCTGCTCCGAATCATTGTAAAAGAGCTCAAAGCCGGGATCCGTGAAGAAGGGCTTACGCCTGAAGTTCTTCAGCAGTTCCACGCGCTTCTGGTTGTCAATGCTATTCATAGTCGGGAAGAAGAACGTTTGTTGTTTGAGGAACCGTCATGATCAAGATGTGGCATAACGATTCACTTTCTCTATAAAAACGTACCGAAGAAATAGTCCAACGCCTCCTGCGAGTATCTGTCATCTCCTTGCCAAGCTGCTACGGAATAAAAATCATGATTGCCGTGCTGTCGTTTACGAGGCGTGTCCTGTGGGACCAGCAGTCCGGCATATCCCCACACCTCCATGACTACATCACGCTCGTTTTTGCTGGATGGAAACACATCCTTCCAGCGCTTTTCCAATTGACGTGCACTGCTTTGGGCATCACAGTTCTGAACAGCTTCGAGCATGTTATGAAGTATAGCTAGATCCTCATCGGAAACCTGAACATCCTCTTCTTGACTGAACAATTCAAGGTCCATCCAGCAATATAGAAGGTGGTTCAGACGAATACCGCCCCATTTGATTCGTTCAAAATTCAGTACATTCAAATCTTCATTGACGTATTCATTATCAGACATCATTTTATTAAAATTACAATCCCCACAGCTACTGTAATTGGGCAGGACGACAGGCCGCTCACCATAGGTGTGCAAAGGAAGCCCAGCGGTTAATGCCCAGCTCGATAAGGCGCTTCGTAAATGAACCTTTTTCGTGGAAAGGCTGTGCAAAAATGCTGCTGCCACTCGCTCTTTTGTAGCCTTTTGCTGATGCAGCTCATGTAATCTGTTTATAATCTCGTTATGTGTAATGGTGATCGGATCGAACATCAAGCCCTTACTTTTGGCATATTCAAAATCCTCACCCGAAAAAGATCCCCGCTCCTGCTTCCAGCCGCTGGAGGACCAGAATGTGTTCATCAGTATTTTTTTTGCCTTTTTATCCACAACACATCTCCCTTACTCATCTCAACCCCTTCACCTCCAATACAAAGCTCAGGGTTGTAGTGCATTTTATGTAAGATTGCTATTCATCTTTATATTTAAAAGCAATGGCCGTATTTCCTGACCGGGGGTCAAAATAAGAAGAGATTTTCCCCCAGCTCAGTTCATATTCCATATAGGGGTAAGGCTTGGTTTGACGATAGCTTGGCTTCACGGACAAATGTTGCTGTAACAAACGATCATGCTCCCCTTGCCGCTTTCTCTCCCCTTCCTCAGACCAATTATCCCAAGAAGTTGGAAATTCATTGCCCTGAAGCGAAATCTCCACGACAATTAGGCTTGTATCCTTAAAGCATACAGACACAAAAAAATGCCGACGCAGCAAAGAAACCTGATCGAAATGATACCAGATGTAGTCATTCCCTAGCCTTCTTACAGAATGAAAATATTTCGAATACCAAGTGGTCTCTAACAACTGATCTTCTGTTAAAGATGAGTAGATAGCACGCTCACCATCGACCTGAATGATTCCTGATTCCCAGTCATTCATTGCTGCCACTCCTTCAGCTATTATGCCAATCTCCTACAGTTACTCTGTCCTCATATGTACACATGATTGAAAATGGCCTGCCAAGCCCGCTCTAGCACGCGCGTATGTAATTGTTTGGCATAAACATTTCTAACGATGGCAAGAACGATCACACCCACGAATACAACACTGAGCAAAGTGATAGAGGGAACCCAATGGTCAAACATGGCATTCGCCAGCACTTGCAGCAAATGTCGTTCGGGTTGTAAATATTCCACCGCCGCAACGATGCCTGCTGCCAGCAATATGATCACAGATATGATCATAAGCATTACATTGATTACTTTGTATTTAGCAAGCTCTCGCTGAAAAATGCGAGTTCCAGCATATTGCTCCAGCACGATGATCTGTTTGTGAAAATCATTTTCTACCTGTTCTACAGGCAGATCGTGCTTCTGAATAAATGCATGGGCTTTCTTCAATTCGGATTGTATAAATAAACTACTCTGGATAGCAGATCCCAGCTGACCTAAAACATTCATATCTTTTCCCTCCATTTTCGATAGCTTCTAAACTACGAGTATATAGGGTTGCCATGCTCTACAAAACGATCGGTTCCAGACTGCTCTCTAAGTGAGCTAATCAGTAAAAATCAAAGTAACCCCGCCAGGCTCCTTCATTCTGATGCTTGGCAAAATAAAAACTGCCCCCATCGACAATATTCAATTTGGCTTTGGCATCTGAAGCAATCTGAAACACAAATTCATAGCCCTCGCCAAAGTCGATGCCCGATTGAACAAAGCTGGGATAGCCACCGATTTTGTGAACCGCATATATTTCCTCTACGATGTCCTCAAAATAGTCGGGTTCCTCCTCGTCCAAATGGTTGAGGGCATCGCCATATTCCTCAGGAATGTCTTCACCGTCCCAGACCGGATAGTCATTCTCTTTGAGCTCAGGGAATAGCGGGAACGCCTTGATTTGCATAAATGCCGGACCAAAATCTTTTTCGACCAAATCCTCTACCGACGTATACTCACGAATACACATATATCCTTCCATGTCCTCATGATCCAGTACATCGGGAGACAGAAAGACCGTCAACAGCTTGACACTGTGCATAGCCGGAGGAACAAAAGGCAAGGCAGGCAAATACAATTGCATGATCGGAGCCATAACATTCCCCTGTACATCAATGGGTTGCTCCTCCGTTGGCAAAGCCACTGTAACTCTACCAATCCAGCTCTGATCAAGGGAATCCGAAGGTCTGCGACCCCCTGTATGAAAAATAGTAGCTTTACGTTTTAGAATCGTTCTTAGCTTCTCAATAGCGTTGCTGGACAACGAAACCACTCCTCTCTAATCTAGAATAGAAACAGAACAACATCCTCGCCTGCTTTAAATCCAAACTCTCTTAATCGATCTTCCATCTCTTGAATCTGGCGCAGATAATCTTCCGGCACAGCTGGCAGACCCTGTTCATTCACTAATGTCCCGCCAAGTCTGGCGCGTGCATATTCGGCACTTTTCCACATCGCCTCAAACACAGTTTGCGGCTGTACGGTTCGTACCCCATCCATACTGAAAATCAAATCTGCAAAGCGATCCTCTGCGAGTGTACTCAACCCAAAAAATCCAGGCTCGGTTCCCGTATGTACGCTAAATAGTTCATCATAGCCTCCCAGCCCGTGATGGTGTGCATGGAAAATATCCATATCTCCCCACTCCATTCCGAGACTCAGCATGACATCCCAGATATCCGCTCCACGGTAAGATTGGCCTTGATCCGCTACCAGCCTAAGCATGACAGCATGTTCCCTTTCACCTTCCTGATCTGTAAATGCTTTAAGTTTTTCCGCTTTTGCACGTGCACGGGCAGCATCCTCCCGAGGAAGCACATGAACAGTGCCCTTCTCCTGAAAACGCGCTGGCAGTGTGTTCATAAAGTCTGCAACCTTGGCTTCATCTAAACGAATATGCATCTCTACATTATCGAATATATCTATACAAATACAGATTTTATCAAAATGGCATTCGCCTGCCGATCTTCGCCCCACACTAGTCCACATCTGTAAATCATGGACATGTCCATACACGATATATCCTTTGAGCAATTGCAAAATATCCTCATCTGACAACGTAAAACCACTGAATTCCACATCAATCAGCCAATAGATATTTGCATCAGGCTCCACTTGATGGATTCCTTTTATGGCCTTCACAGGCTCATGTTCCAACTCCACGGCAAGGATGCTAGATACATCCTCACTCCCATGTTCAGGTAAATTCATGAATCTCCCTCCTAGCTAGCTGTTTTCACTTTACAGTTTCCTATAATTCTCAATCTATATTAAACTATAACTCACCAAGCACAAAATAGTATAAAAACGGTGCTGGGTTGTTGAACATAACTTTTTAGAAACTTCACAGCTTCGAAAGGGGAGAACTCATGATGCAAAAACTTTGGCAAAAAGGGAAGGCTCTGTCTCTGCCTATTATGGTGTCCGCATCGCTAATATCTGGAGCGCTGTCTGTAAGTACACCTGCGGCGAATGCGGCTGCAACCAAGGAATTGCTTCAGCTATCCGGTCAGACTACTTACTATGGAGAGGTCGAGAATGGGCAGACGAACGGACGTGGTACGATCAAATGGAGCGAATATAAGCAGTATTCGGGTGATTTTGTGAATGGCAAGCGCTCAGGTACCGGAAAATATATAAATCAATACACCGATGCAGATGGACAAAATCATAAAGTCGTATACAACGGCACATGGAGCAATGACACGATGAGTGGCCAGGGTACGCAGACTGAAAAAGTGACCCAAATGGACGGAACCGTACGTTCGAACGAGATCCAAGTAGGTACCTTTCAGAACAATGGATTACAGAGTGGCTACCAAGTGATCCACGCTGTGGCAGATCCAGACTACAGCTTCACTTATAAAAATAGCAAAGAAATACTAAATATCTTGCACAGTAATCAAGATCTGGTCCAAAGATGGCAAAAAGGAGATCTCTTCTCCGTAAATTATAAAAATGGCTCTGTCCAAAAGGAATACTCTATGTTCCCTGAAGAGACTGCTACCAAGGAACGTCAAAGACAAGCGTCTATCAAGTATTTCAAAGGAATTACCGCCAAGGTCACTCCTCACTTGCAGCAGTTTGAAAAGCTGTCCAAGCAGATTCCGCTAAAATAATTAATACGACGCGAAACATGCATTAGCCTCTACGCAAGAAGGCCTCTCTTTCTAATGGAAAGCTCCATTTGAAAAGAGGGGCTTTTTTCGTTTCGTTATGAATGACATATAAGAACTTCGGATCATAACACCTCCTACTATTCTCCCTTATGCCCCCTCATGAACTCATACAAATGACTTATTTTTCACTTAAATCCCCTCCTTTTTTTGCTAACCCCCACTAGATTCACTAAAATATAAGTAATTATTTTAATCATCCGAGGTGGACATCATGGCTAAAATTATGGTTCCTCCTGAGAAACTAGAGGCGGTTTCCAGGCAGTTCGCACAGGCACGTGAGCTGGGGGCACAAATTTGCGGACAACTGTCACAGCATATTCAGATGTTGGAAAATAGCTGGGCAGGAACAACACAGCAGCGCTTTTATCAGGATTTTCATAAAGCGCGTGGACAAATGGATGCTTTCACTCAAACTGTCGATTCTGTCAGCACAGAGCTGCGTTCCATTGCAGTAAAATTCAAGGAAACAGACACCCAAGCAGACACGGGTATTCCCAAAGGAGATCACAGCGGACAGATCGGCAGCAGTGAAGGGGCAACTTCCGGGAAAAAAGGACCCGATCCAGCAGATATAGCTATTAACAGCATTTCAGAAGCCAATAAATGGCGCGGGCAACTGGGATTTGCCGGAACAGCTATCTATAGCGGTCTGGCTTCCACACTTGTGCTCACCAAAACAGTAGAATTCAAGAAAAGTCTGAAGAATCCCACTCGAGCGGTTATACATAATGCGGCATGGGTGAATGGCAAGGGTAACAATGCGTTTATGCGTAATTTGGGCAAAAGCCTAAACCGCCAATTCGCTAAACCCGGTATTGTGATGAAGGGTTTAAAGGGCTTTGATCGTTTAGCTGGAAAGCTTCAAATGGGTAAGCTCGGCCTCGGATTCAACAAAGCCAATAGCTTTCCTCAGTGGACGCGGAACGTCATCGCCGGGGTGGAAAAAGGCCGTTACGGCATAGCCACCCGCCAAATTCCCGGCATGATTGCCAAAAAGCTATACCCTATTAATGCCACCATGAATATTGTGGGCGAGGGTATCAGTCTGGCTGGAAAATGGAAAAGCGGGAAGCTTACCGGAACGGATGTGGCTGTATCTGCTTCTAACGTAGCGATTAAAACCGCTGCAACTTATGGCGGTGCTGTTGCTTTGGGAGCCGTAGGCGGCGCTATCGGTGGTCCGGTCGGTGCAGCCGTCGGTGCTTACGTCGGCGGTACGGTGGGAAGCTGGGCAGGTGGAAAAGTCGCCAAATTCGCCGAAAAGGGGATACGTTGGGCCAGCAAACTATTTAAATGACATACACCTAACAGATGGAGAAGGAGCCTGACTATGGACAAACAAACGGTAATTTTAACGCTTGAGGAACTAGGCTTTGCCTTGACCGCACTGGGCGCAGAAGATATGGCTTCTGGTCTGCTCCAATCTTATTACGGGGAACTAACCGAAGATCGCTGGGAACTGCTTTTTCATGCCGCAACGCATAGCCTGATATCCAAGGGTTTGATGGAACAACGGGATGACGGGCAACAACAGCTCGAATTTGATGCGTTTATTGTTGAGATGCTAGCTCATCTGGTACAAAGCCGCCAGATGCTACGTGGCTACAAGGAGCAACAGGACAAGCAAAATACATTAACGATACACCATGGAAATGAACGTTTTCTGTATCATTTTTCCAGCCACAATGAACTCCATTTCTTTCGCTGGTCTTCCCCAGAAGACTGGCATCACGACATTGATCAATTGTTCGGCCTGCTTGCTTCGAACTTCAATGAGCACAGCCGATACGTCGATCTGACAGAAGAACAATGGAATGAGTTAACCTCTTCCAGCTTCAGCATGCAGCAAATGACAACGTGGAAGCTTCATGAGTCCGCTCAGCAAATAATACAAGACTGGCGAGAGGATTTTGATCGTAATCAGTGTAGCCTAGATAATTTGAGCCAGATGATATACGCGGATACGGATGAAGATGGACCTTCCGTTACAAATCTACTATTTGTTCTTAAAGGAACGAATGATGTGTGGATCGTAAGAAATACAGAACTGGATATGCAGGCCACCCCATGTCTGCGTATTGAAAGTGTAACCGAAGCTGACTGGAGAGAACGAATAACTTATTTCATTCAGGAGTTTGTACGCGACGAGGCGGTATTCCGTGGATAAAATTGTATATCGAAGATCTTTGGCATTTTGGAAAGCCATGGGCAGCTTGATGTTTGTGCTGATTTGTCTGCTTTTGCTGCTGCTCATTTTTATCGACGAAGATATCTCAGCTCTACAAATCTTCTTCTTTATTACGTCCGCCATTGTCGGACTTCCTTTTTTCGGTAGCTATCTTGTGGTTTGTTTGAGCAGAACGCTTCGTAAGGATACCTATCTGTTCATTTTTGACGAGCACAGCATTTCCGATGGTATTCGAACTGTCCCATGGTCTGCAATCACTAAAGTCGAATTCGAAGGGGCCTCCATCCGCAAATGGTTGCGCCCTCGCTTTCCCGCCTTTATTTTTCATCTGAATGACCACAGCACCTGGGAAGTCAGCACCGATTATGTGTTGAACGATGTTGAGCTAAACCAAGCCGGGAAACAACTTCGAACTCTCATTAACCAGCATGGCAAGCCAAAGAAAAAACGTTCCTGAATAGTGCCATTGAATATGTCAAAGCTTGTCTCTATCATATGCAGCTACAAGAGCCACAACCACTGCTGCCGAGTTGGCCGCAGCCAAATCAAGATTGGAGTCAAAAGAATCCGCCGCTTCTACACCGGCAAGATCAGACAAAGAACGGACAGCCAAAAACGGAACACCAAACTGGTACGCAGTCTGAACGACCGCGGCCCCTTCCATATCCGTCACTTTCGCTTCAGGAAACTGGCTACGGATAAAATGGGCGCGCTCAGCCTGGGAGATGAAAGAGTCTGCCGTCGTAATCAATCCGTTGACGATCTGCCCCTCAATCCTGGTCTCCGCCAGCGCTTCTGTCGCAAAAGCAAGCAGCGCTGGATCGACAGGATAACTTGCCGGCATCTGTGGCACCTGTCCGTAGGTATAGCCGAACGCCGTTCCGTCCACATCGCTGTAAGTCAGCTCGGTCGCCACTACAACATCGCCAACATGCAGCGCTGGATCGAGCCCACCCGCAGACCCGGTATTAATGACAAGCTCCGGGCTAAATCGCTCAATCAGCAGCGCCGTAGTCGAGGCTGCGTTCGCTTTGCCAATTCCTGATTGCAGCAGAATAACCTCCTTGCCCTCAAGCTGGCCTGTATAAAAAATCCCGTTCGCAATCTGGGTCATCTTTATCCCTTCGATCTGCGCTTTCAAATCTGCTATTTCTTCCTCCATGGCTCCGATAATCGCTATACTCAAAGTTCTTCTCGCTCCCTCCATGAATTCCTTGTATTCCAGCTTATACTTGAAAAATACCCGTTGCTGCGATGCGCTGCACCGCCTCCAGCAGCCTTTCTTCACTGTTCACCAGACTGACCCGCACATAAGAAGCTCCCGCACGACCAAAGCCTTCTCCAGGGGCGACCGCAACATGTGCCTCGTCCAATAAAAAGTCTGCAAATGAAGCGGATGTGTAACCCTCTGGCACCTTGAACCAGGCAAAAAAAGACCCTTGGGGAGCAGCTACATCCCAGCCAATACCTCGTAACGCTGCAATGAGAATATCACGGCGCCGCTCATATAACGCCGCGAGCTCCCGTACCGGTTCCTGCGTGCCCAGCAATGCCACAGCCCCCGCATCC
This sequence comes from Paenibacillus sp. FSL R7-0340, assembly GCF_038002205.1. Lineage (NCBI taxonomy): Bacteria > Bacillati > Bacillota > Bacilli > Caryophanales > Paenibacillaceae > Paenibacillus > Paenibacillus sp. FSL R7-0340. The sequence goes on along the minus strand of NZ_JBBOBY010000001.1, from coordinate 1,891,837 downwards.
TGCACCGCTCCAAAAACAGTGCTGTAGGCATGCGTATGATAATGCTTGAGCGCACCAATGATGGACGAATTTCCCACTGCAAAGCCGAAGCGCCATCCAGCCATGTTATACGTTTTGGAAGCCGTATACGTCTCGACGCCATATTCCTTGCCGCCGGGGATTTGCAATAAACTAATCGGCTTATGCCCGTCAAATCCAAGAGCACCGTAAGCAAAATCATTCATAACCGGAAACTGGTACCGAGCGGCATAATTCAGCGTCTTTATTAGGAAATCTGCTGTAGCTACTGCTCCAGTCGGATTGTTCGGATAATTAATCATGAGCAATTTGACCTGCTCTGCGATTTCTTCCGGCACGGTTGTATAATCAGGCAAGAAGCCATGCTTCTCATCAAGCGGAATCGTATGAATATGGGCTCTTGCCAGCGCAGCAGCGGAATAATATTGGGGATATGCCGGATCGGTGGTCAATAACCAATCACCGGGATTCAGCAGCGCCTGTGGAATCCCCATTACGCCTATGGCTGAGCCGTTGAATATGGCAACCTCCCGGTCAGGATCCAGCTCCACCTGATACTCCCGTTTATAGAACGCGGCGACAGCCTCCAGCGTGCTTTTTTTTCCATGAAAAGGTGGATAGCCCTGATTGATCGGTTGATCGACCGCTTCCTTCAAAGCGCTGATGATATGCGCCGGTGTCGGCTGATCCGGGTTGCCGGCTGCCAAATTGATTACATCTATTCCCTTACTTTTATACAGATTCACTTTGTCATCCATTGCGCTAAAATAGTTGTCAGGCAGAGCCTTGACGAGATCAGAGGATGAAAAAATCACGTTCATATCCACCTTCTATCCATAAGATACAGGCTGACAACGTCAGCCCGCAGAAGATAATACCCTATACTATTTGAAATAGCTTGGCAGCTTGTAGCCTTCATAATCAGGATTCGATTGGATGTACTTTTGGAATTCATCTGAATGATATCCTTCAATAATGTCTTTGACGAAGGGCTTATCCTTGTTCTTGCTGTCCACAGCGACCACGTTCGTGAACGGATCTGTCATATTTTCAAGCTTTAATGCCGAGGTCAGCTTTATTCCATTCGATACAGCAAAGTTCCCTTGTATAGCTGCAAAATCAACATCCTCCAGTGCACGTGGCCCCTGTGCCGGGTCGGTAGCAACAAATTGCAGATGATGCGGATTAGAGGTGATGTCGTTCACCGAGGTTTGCAATGGATCGATATTGTCCTTTAACGTAATCCAGCCTACTTCCTTCAAAATATTCAGCGCACGCAGCATATTGACTGGCTCGTTAGGCAGGTTGATTTGGGCTCCCTCACTGATTTCGTCAAGGCTGGTATGCTTGCTGGAGTACAATCCCATTGGAGGAGTCGGGACCTGCACAGCACCAATCAGATCAATATTCTCCCGCTTATTCATAGAATCCAGGTAGAGCGAGTGCTGGAACACATTAGCATCAATATCCCCCTTAGCCACGGCTACATTGGGCTGAACACCGTCTGTAAACTCTTTATATGTAATCGTATAGCCTTTCTTCTCCAAATATGGAGCCACACCATTCTTAAACTGATCGCTATATGGACCGGGATTAAAGCTGATATGCAGTGTTTTCTTTTCTTCACCCGCAGCGTTGCCCGACGTATTCTTGCTGCCGCAGCCTGAAATAAAAAGTACGACTGCTCCCAGCAGCAATATAAATGAAATCCATGGTTTCTTCATTTTGATGTCTCCCCCTGCTCCTTGATATCATCTACTTTTGGTGAGTTAGAATGTTTACAGTCGCCCAAAATACCAAGTAACTTGATGCGTTTTATAGATATTACAATGATTTTTTATTCACTGTCAACAACATTTAATTACGCATCTTCTGCATAGCAAAAAAGGGGGCACAACAGGAGATCCCCTTGAAAGCAAAACACTTCACACGTTTGTCATATATTTCCGTTTTAAATATACCCCATAGGGGTACATTTAAAATATGTAATTAAAACCCTAAAGGAGCTGTAAATATGAGAATGCAATGGGCTTTGCTCGCTGGTACAATCATGATTATTTTGAGTGGGTGCGGAAACAGTAACACGCCGAACCAGGAGCACACGACAAACAGCAGTCAACAGCACGACACATCGGATATGAACCATTCCACTTCCAGTGAGCTTCCTGCCGGACTAAAAGAAGCTGAAAATCCAGCCTTCAAAGCTGGTAGCCAAGCGACTATCCAAGCCGACCATATGGCAGGCATGAATGGAGCTACTGCCACGATTGTGGGTGCTTATACGACTACTGCTTATACAGTCTCATATACTCCAACCACTGGAGAAGAAAAAGTGAATAATCATAAGTGGGTTATTCATGAAGAGATTAAAGATGCAGGTAGCGAGCACTATGCACCGGGCACAGAAATTATCCTTGGGGCAGATCATATGAAGGGGATGGATGGGGCTAAGGCTACCATTGACTCCGTAGAGCCAACGACTGTATATATGGTCGATTATACGCCGACTACAGGAGGAGAGCCTGTCAAAAATCATAAATGGGTGACGGAGAGTGAGCTTTCTGCCCATTAGAACTCTTACAACACAGGCGCTTATGATAGCAAAAGGGAGCCTTACATCGGCTCCCTTTATACGGCTTTATTGAGTTTGGACAAATCTACTTCGCTAAATTCAGCTTGGCATCCTTGATGTCATACAAAGCCCCTTTGTTGGTATCTACAAGCTTTTTCATTTGTTTGTTGGCTAGTCCATTCGCAGGCACGATTGCATTAAAAATAACACCATTTTTCTGTAATTGCTCGTTGATTTCATCTACTGAAAAACGGGCTTTACCCAGAGCTGTATTTTTATCATGAACTGGCGCATCTGTAATGAATATAATTGTTTTGGAATTAGAATTCTTGGGAAATTTACTTATAGCTAACTGAATAGCCTCTAATCCCGATTCCTTCAAATCCCCGCCAGCGGAAGGGCGCAGCATATTCAAATTACCTTTTAACTTGTTTTTATCGGTCGTAAACTCCAAAAATTCTAAATCTTTATCTGCCTTCAGATTGATATCCCGAAATGCAACGACAGCAAATTGGGAACCTGCTGGAACGGAATCAACAAAGCCTTTCACCTTCTGTCTCACATAATCCAGCGTCCCTGTCATACTACTTGTAACATCTATGACGAACACAATATCCGTAGATTTGGAGAAGGTGGTGGATATCTTTTTCAGAATCGTTGATTTGGATTGTGATTCGGAAGCATCTTCATTTTCCTCCATTAATTGTTCACTTTCGCTGGTTGTCAAAACCTGCGGTGGAGCAAGAAAAATCACAACGCTCTGAGCTGCAATATTCCACTTTACCTTCGCACCTAGCGCCTCACTTACAAAGCGAATAGGAACCATTACTTTGCCGTTAATGAGCCTCGGCGCCGCATTGAGACGCACTAATTTACCGTTGATATAGGCATCTCTGGAGCCTACAGTTAACTTGATCGTTGTATTTCCTTTGGTTGCAGTAACGGTCTTGGTAGCTCCATCCCATTTCACTTTCGCCCCAAGCGCCTCAAAAACGGCACGAAATGGCACCAGCATACTTCCGCTAATAGAGGTCGCAGGCTGCTCATATTGTTGCAATTTCCCGTCTATAAACACCTCAACCTGCTGAGCCTTGTTATTATTTATGGGAACAAATTGGGGTACAGACGCTGCCGAATTTCCCGACTGGTCGATCATTTTGATATAAAAGTAGTATCCACCCGTAGATAAATTCAGGTTACTCAAAGGGTAGCTAAACGTTGTTTCTGGATCGAACTGAATCCGTTTAATTAATTGAGTATCTGCATTTTTGACCATAACGTATGAAGTGTACGTGGGTTGAATATTTTTTATTTTCAAACGAACCGAAAATGACGTACCTGAAGAGTTGATTGTAAATGTACCCGGAAAATTTTCTCCAGACGGGATAGACAAAGGGATTTCCGGTGACTCATCAACCGCTTGATCCACTTTAGGCTCCACGACAGGCTGGGTTACTTGAGGTTCAATGACTTTCGTTTCATCCACAGGTTGAGCAACCTCGGGTTCACTGGGAGTGGGAATCTCTTTTATATTGGTCTCCACCTCAGGCTGCGTTACTTTCGGCTCCTCCGCAAGTGGAGTTACTGTAGATTCATCGACTGACTGCACAGTCCCTTTCATAGTTATAGCTATAGGAAGTTCTATATGATTTTCTGATCCTGGATAAGGTGCTGGTCGTGAATCCGCAATCATAATTGTAGAGTTGGCATAATCGATCGTAAAGTCACCAGGGGGAATTTCAATATAGTTGCTATACAGACGAATTGGCGTATCAGGCTTAATCGTAAACGGGAGATCGAATTTAAACACTCTGTTTACTCCATTACCATCATCAAGGGTAAGCTTAAGCTTATCTCCATCTCTGAATACCGTCGAATTGGCAGCGTGAACACTTTCTGTACACAAAGTGAACAACCCTACAAATATCGTTAAAAACGAAAGTAGGAACATCATTCTTTTGAGCTTCATTCTTATTTCCCCTTTTGAATCTATAGTCTTGTCGGTAAATCATAGCATAGGGTTAGATGAAGTTCATGCCATCTGATTACAGTTATGGATATGCGAACTCACTTTTTCCATCATTAGCGCTCTGTTCAATGTTCATATGTATCTCCTTGGTCCGCTTCTTCAACGTGGCATACGTAATATAGCCGCCTTCAGTGCTTTAGTCCCTTCTTCGCTTTTCAAATAATCCGACGGTGTTTCGTTGCCGAGTGCGGGGACTTTTCGATCCATCCAAGTCAGCAAATATTCCCCCATATCGGGCAGCAGCACAATCTGAATCTCCTTGGGAATTTTACTTTCAACCACTTTTGCTCTTATAGCCGGATCTACCTGTGCATACCGCTCCTGATAGATCTGAACCATGTTGGCCCAGTTCTCCGGCTTAAACTCTTTCAAATATATGTCTCTCATCTACGAACCCTCCTTAGGGCCTCAGACAACGCTTTTCATGCTGGAGCAACCATTCTTTTCTCCATAGCCCTCCTGCATAGCCCGTTAGTTTCTGATTGGAACCGATAATTCGGTGACATGGAATCACAATGCTCAGCTTATTTTTTCCATTAGCACTGCCTACGGCTCGGATCGCTTTTTCATTTCCAATAGCAAGAGCAATATCTTTATAAGCTGTCGTTTTACCGTACCCCACGGACACCAGAGCATTCCATACTTTTTGCTGAAAATCCGTACCTTCAAAGGCATAAGGAAACGTAAACTCAAAGCGCTCACCTTTAAAATACTCGTCAAGCTGGATAGCGCATTCCGCTAATACTTGGATTGGAACCTCTTCTATAGCCCTCGTTAAGAGCTCATTCCGATTAGAGAACATAATAGAATAGACAGCCTCATTTGTGCCCTGTATCTCTATCTCTCCAATCGGCGATACATACTTCAATACGTAAAGTTCACTCATAAAAGGATACGCCCTCCTTCCTTTTCTATTCCTTACTCAACTTTCTATACTCACTAGGAGAACAATGGTTCAAGCTGCGAAACGCCTTATAGAAATGGGAGGGACTTTGGAAGCCCGTCTCATAGCAAATCTCAAGATTCGTAAGATTTGTACTTTTAAGAAGATAGGCTGCCTTATCTACTCTTATTTTTTCCAAATACGTACGCGGGGTTTCGGCGGTTTCCTGTTTAAAGATCCGATCCAAGTAAAAGGAGCTTATTCCGATATGGTCCGCAATATCCTGCAATACAAGTTTTTCCTTGTAATGATTGACCAAGAAGGTTACTACATTCTGCACAAGTCTGATATACGGCGAATGGTCTGTATGGGGCTGGCATCTTTTGCAAGCACGAAAACCCGCCTTTTCCACTTTGTCCAAATCAAAGTAAAACTCCACATTTATTTTCTTCGGCTTTTTGGATCGACAGGAAGGTCGGCAGTATATGCGGGTTGTTTTCACAGCGGTAAAAAACAACCCGTCATACTTACGATCACACGCTATAATTTTCTCCCACATTTCTTCAAAAGAAAGACTAAGGTTAGCCATGATCGAATGCTCTGTCCTTTCTATAGTTCATATTCATCTAGCTCAAGGATTTTGCAAAATCCTCATATAAATGTGATGTATCTTGAAGCTCTATCAACTGTTCTGCATTCTTTTGCAAAGCAACTATTATCTTATCAGAAAATGCATTTCCAAAGCTAAACCGTTTAACTCCTAACTGCTGAAGCTGGTGGACATTCGTCAGACCCGGCAGGGATAAAACATTAAGCGGAGCATGTATATGAAACACAACTTCCCTGATCTCTTCATCACGCTTTAATCCTGGAACAAAAATTCCGCTCGCACCATTATCCACATACGCTTTGGCCCGCTCTATGGTCTCTGAAAGTGGGGCATCCATCTGCAAATATGTATCCGTTCTTGCGTTTATAAAAAAATTTTTAAACCCACGCGTATCCAATGCTGTTCTTATTTTGGACAACAGGTTACTGTGCAGGCCCACTTCTCGAAGTCCCTTTTTCGTTTTCAAAGAATCCTCAATATTAATCCCTGCAACTCCCACATCGGCTATCCTTAAAACATGCTCAACAATCGTTGCCGTATCCTCCCCATATCCTGCTTCAATATCTGCCGACACTGGAATCTGAACATGCTCAGCAATCGTCCGAATAATGCTTACATGCTGGTCAAAATCAATAAGCTCTCCATCTGAGAATCCAAGCGTATTGGCAATTCCCCAGCTCGTCGTACCTATCGCCTTAAAACCTGCCTTCTCCAGAGCCACCGCAGATAGCATATCCCAGGCGTTCCCTAAAAATAAAAGTTCCTCTGATGTGTGAAGTGCATGAAACTGATGAATTTTGTTCATAAATATAGCCTCCTGATATGTGATGTAACTCATTTTATCAAGAGGCTATCTTTGTTTCGTCCTCATTCTTGCACTTATGATCTGTAGGAATCTAGGAACAACTAGGTCCATTTATTCACATATAAATCATAATTTTTGAAAAAAACGGTTATTTAAATGAGGGCTTCGACAACTCAAATGAAGCTAGTATAGAGCCATTATCCCTTACCAGCGAAGCAGCTACTAGCCAAGAAGCGGTTACAGCTATTGATCATGATGCTAATTTCTCACCTTCAACACTTCAGTTTCTGAAGGCTAATACAGGACTCGACGGTGAGCAATGGGATAATATTATGAAGCTAGTGAACAAACCAGAGCAAGATTCTTTGAAATGGACTGAATTCTATGGATATGCTGAAGATATCGGCGATAATCGCGGATACACCATTGGTATCTTTGGAGCAACAACAGGCGGTTCAAATGATACGGGACCCGATGGTCCGGACTTATTCAAAGCTTTTGATGCTGCTAGTGGAGCTAGTAACCCTTCCATTGCAGGTGGATTAACACGTGCTGGCCTGAAGGGGAAAATGAGTGGTTCGATTCTAAAGCTCAGCGATAGCGATAGTGTTATCAAGAAGAAGATCAACGCTCTCCAAAACAATGAAGCTTGGAGAGAAGCCATGTGGCGTACGTTCTATGACACCTATATCGAATATAGTGTACAGCAAGCACAGAAACGCGGATTTAATACTGCTCTGACGATTGGTTCATTTGTCGACACAGCACTCAATCAAGGCGCTACTGGTGATTCAGGTAGTCTTGAAGGAATCCTCTCACGTTCAGGCAGTAGTACGAATGAGAAGAAGTTCATGACTAGCTTCTATGCTAAGCGTACATTGGTTGTCGATACCAACGATTATAACCAACCTCCCAATGGTAAGAATCGTGTGAAACAATGGAGCTCTCTCTTAGCTTCTGGCGAAACAGATCTTAAGAACGCAGATGCAGCTGTGATCAAAGCAACGAATTGGGAACTGAAGTAAATATAATATACGTCATGAGGAGGGCATATCGTATGTCCTCCTTTATCTATTTTTTATGAACATTGAGTTGGTGTTGACTGCTAACAACATCCCATTCTCCCATACAGTTCCTCTCATCATTCGAGTATGTAGGTCGCGTGTACAAATAGAGAGACTGTCCCAAAAGCCCGAAAGTTGCAAGCTCCTGAAACAGTCTTGTAAAATGGTTTATGAAGTCGAAATAAGGCCGTTAGATGATTCGATAGCCAGATGGCAGTCTACCGCTACTGCGGATATTACGGATTTGCTGCAACGTCAAACGTTGATTGGTAGAGATAATAGATTCCACATCATTCCCGCGAATCAGATCATCCAGGTCGGCGATGTTGCGATTGCCTCTAAACACACGGAAGTTACCTCTAAACCGCGTGCCAGCAAAGAGTACAAGTGTAGCATTGCTGCTAGTAGAAAAGAAACGCAGACTTTCGATGCCGTCGAGAATGTTATCGGTATTACGAATGCCTAGGTTTCCTCTGAATACTCTCCTGGAACCCCGAAAATTTTCTTCGTTGTAGACTGTAAGACGTGGATACGTTTGAGATACATATGCTTTGTTGTCCATGTTGTAATTCCTACTTTCAACTTTATCTTATGCTTCACCATCCGATTGGCGCGGGCCTCGCAGCATCCATCTAAAAATAGTTATGTGATTGAATAGAGCAGATGCAGACTTGAAAAAGGAACATATGTTCTGTATAATCTACCTTAGCAATTTGGAAAATTTTGAACTAACGGAGATGCGGACATGGACGATAAATTTATTGAGGAACTACGTGAAATTAGCAGAAACGACAAGCGAAGATCCGAATTTCTTATTAAGGGTATGAAGGAAACACTTCAGGAAAGAAAAGAAAAAAACTTTATCGAAAGATGGATTTGGCGACAAAAAAATAAGAAGCTTATAGCGCGGAAGTTTAAATCCTAGTAGATATAACAACTGAATCTTCATAGCTTCATAGCACTTTACAAGTGCTTAGGTCATAGCTCATTTTTAGGAGGTAGAGTCATGATTGAGCTACTAGTCCCAAACGACGATATATTAAATCAAAATCAATTTTTGGCTGATGAAGTTCGATACAATTTGATCCATCGAATTTGTGAGTCAGAAGGGTCAACATGCCTCAAAACGTCCGATAAAAATATGATCTTTGCTCAATCACCCGGACATAAGGCTTGGCTATGGATCTCACAACAAATCACAGATAATCATAAATTGACCTATATAGAAGAACTCTTACGTTATTTAAAAGGAACCACCCTATACCCCGCCTAATTGCGAAAGAAAGGTTTTGCCAGCGCAATGGTATCCGAGCTATGTTCCATTTTGGAAAATGAGCATTTAGTACCCATGCTATATGCAGATTTAAAAAATTCGGTTTCCAATCAAGTTTATAAAAATATCGGCTTTGAGGAAGGCGGCAAAATCACTGATATTGCGTTTGAATAAGCCTTCCTACTGCAAGAGAGCATGTTATTGCTCATTCAAATCAAAGAAGGCCGCAATGTCACCTTCATCACTGGGCCTCCTCTTCACTTATCTATACACTTTACTCCGTAACACCCACTTGTGTTTGAACTGAGGATCTTCGTGTAAGTAAATACGTAGCCACAATAGCGATACCAACCCCTGCTGCTCCAAACCAGGTGATGGAAGACAGCGAAACCTGACCAACAACTACACCGCCAATTCCGGCTCCGGCTGCCATAGCAAGCTGCATTGTAGATTGATTGAGACTCAGCATCACACCGGAAGATTCAGGCACAAGTGTGACCAGATTATATTGTTGAGTAGGTCCAGTTGTCCAGGCTGCGAACGACCAAAGGATCAATAAAGCAAATACTGCGATCAGGGAATGAGCGGCAAAAGGAAGCAAGAGTAAGGAAATACCGTGCAACACCATACCCCCTAATAATGTAAAGGGTATACCCTTTTTATCCGCACTGTACCCACCAATTTTTGATCCGATTAGACTGGCAATTCCGAAGGCGAGCAATACTGAGCTTAGCATATCCTCTCCTACACCTGATACATTCAGCAAATACGGTGAGATGTAAGTATACGCGAGTGAATAACCTCCTAGCCAAAAGAAGGTAATACCTAATCCCAAAGCAACTTCAGGCTTTTTCAGAAGAGCAAACTGTTGTAGTAAGGGGACTGGTCGATCTCCTTTTAAGCGGGGAATTGTCATAGATATAACAATTAGGGCAATAATCCCTGTCAACGCGATGCCGAGAAATACGGTTTTCCAGCCATATGCAGAAGATATCATTCTCCCAAGCGGCACCCCGATAATCAGCGAAGCTGTAAAACCCATAGTGACTGTAGCAATAGAACTGGCCTGCTTGCCGGCTGGGGCAATTTTTGCTGCAATGCTCAGTGCTGTAACCACGACCATCCCCGCCCCGAGGGCCATAAGAATACGCGCGGCGATAAACATTCCAAAACCCGGCAGAATAAAGGAGAGGACATTAGCTACTGCAAATAATCCGAGCGAACTCAAGAGCAGCTTGCGTCTGTCCCATTTAGCGGTTACTGCCATCAGAATCGGCGTGCCAATCGCGTAAGCAAGAGAAAAGACTGTAATCAGCTGGCCCGCTGCGGACACCGTAATCCCCATAGTTGTCGCAATTTGATCCAAAATGCCTGAGATAATGTACTCGGATGTGCCTACCAAAAAACTAACAATTGCCAAAATATACACTTTCCACGTGCTCTGCATTTTTAAATAACGCCTCTTTTCTTTTGATATTTTTATATTTTTATATTTTTACAAATATCGAAATTAAGACTAAAAAAATTTATGTTATTAGGAACGGGGCATATTTCTGCGCTGCTTCCACATCCAAGCTGTAATAAATAAACGTCCCCTCTTTACGGTATGTGAGCAACCCCGACTCTGCCATTTGCTTCAGATGGTGCGATAGCGTTGAAATAGCTACACTGTTCAGCTTCTCGCCCAGCACAGAGCAGCATTGGTCGCTTTCCTCTTTTAGCAGAAGTGCTATCTTGAGACGAGTCGGTTCTCCAAGTGCTTTATATATTTTTACAGCCTGCTGCATCTCTGTTGTATCTTTCACCCTGTTCGGCTCCCTTCTGTTCCAGTCTTAATTTCGATGTTTGTCGAAATAAAATTATCACAAACATTTGTAAAAGTAAATACGTTTATTATAAAGGTACAGCTATTTTACACTCTGTGGTGTAAATGATGTTCTTTCTCATCCGATAAATAACCCCCCATCCATAAAGGATGGAGGGAAAAATGATCTGAGTAGAGAGAGAGTCATGGATGCCATGGCGTTAATTCGGGCTTGCCGTGGGTCTGACAATAATTTCATTAACATCTACATCTGCTGGCTGCTCCATGGCATACAGAATGGAACGGGCAATGGCATCAGGCGAAATCGAAATACGACGGTACTCTTTCATTCCTTGCCGGGCCTCTTCATCTGAAATACTGTCAGCAAGCTCAGATTCGGTTACTCCTGGCGATACCAGCGTCACACGAATATCTCCCCCCACCTCCAAACGCAATCCTTCAGAGATCGCCCGAACCGCATACTTCGTTGCGCAATACACCGCTGCAGTTGGGGTTACACTATACGCGCCAATAGAGGCGATATTGATAAACTGACCAAATCCTTGCTTTTTCATAATCGGAAGCCCTGCCGCAATCCCATGCAGAACGCCCCGTATATTTACATCAATCATGCGATCCCATTCCTCTACCTTCAGGGCTTCTAATTTTGAAAGAGGCATCACTCCCGCATTGTTCAAAATGACATCCACACGCCCAAATGTTTTTTCCGCGTACTTAATGAACGCTTCCATCTGGTCCCTCTTAGTCACATCCAGTTGCTGATAATCAGCCGATCCACCTTTAGAACGAATCTCAGATGTCAGAGCCTCTAGTCGCTCTGTCCGTCTGGCCCCTAATATTACATGAGCCCCATGGTGAGCAAGTAAACGGGCAGTAGCTTCACCGATCCCACTGCTTGCCCCCGTAATAGCTACGACTTTCCCTTTAATATCCAACATTCTTATTCCTCCTCTAGTTAAAATATCACTGAAACAGATTACTTTTTTACTTCCCTGTAAAAAACCATCCCTGCATGATACAAAACACCATTTTTGAATACACCCTCTGCCGTAAATCCGGTGTCGTCCACATATTCGATATAGTCATCTTCTAAGATATAGCTGCCTGTATAGGCATTTTGTCTCTGACCCCGTGCTTCATCATAACGACCATTAGGCAAGAGTTCGTGACGGATATTTCCGTCTTCAGTTACCCACATCCCTATATAGGGATGCTGCGAAGCGTGTACACTTTTTTCCGCTTTGTTACTCTCCATGACTCCCACTCCTTTGCACTTCTATTTTTTTCTCAATTGCTCATTAGGTGTTGTATCTGCATCTTATTATGAGAGGAATGTCCACCAGCCCGGTAGAAGAATCAGAGCAAATTATTGCCTAATCCTCCAAAGACCCTTAATATGTAATAAACTACTGAAAATGAAAACGGGCTACGTTGCAAAGAAGGGATGTGTCATGATGGGGGCAACCAAAATAGAGGGTTCTACCCTGGAAAAACAAGCCGAATTGGCAAGGCTTATAGAACGATTTTCAAATCAGGACGGAGTTCTCGCTACAGCCATACCTTCGCTTCATTTCGTCCGAAGTTCAAATACAACCGTTCCGATACATCAAGTCCATGAACCTGCCTTATGTATTGTGGCACAAGGCAGAAAAGTCGTGATGCTCGCAGAGGAAAGTTACCATTACGGCACATCCGATTACCTTGTTGTGTCGGTGGATTTGCCGATTTCCGGGCAGGTCATTCAAGCGTCAGCAGAAGCTCCTTATTTGTGCCTCCGGCTCAATTTTGATCCGCATCAGGTTTTGGACCTGATCAAGGAATCTGCTTTTCCCACAAGCCCAATGCCTGATTCCAGACGAGGCTTGTATGTAAGCCAAACTAACTCTCTACTGCTGGATGCCGTGGTAAGGCTAGTGCATCTTTTGGAAAACCCGCAAGATGTTCCGGTGCTGGCTCCATTAGTCATTCGTGAGATACTGTATAGGATTTTACAGGGGAATCAGGGGGAATCCTTAAAACAACTGGTCATGACCGGCAGCCATTCCAACCGGATCGCAGAAGTCATAAAGCGGATTAAGCAGGATTATGATAAGCCGTTACGTATTGAGGAATTGTCCAAACTAGCGAATATGAGTCCTTCGTCACTACATCGTCATTTTAAAGAGGTTACGGCTATGAGCCCAATGCAATATCAAAAACAATTACGTCTACAAGAGTCCCGCCGCCTGTTGTTATCTGAATCAGCGGATGCGGCAGATGTCGGTTTTCAGGTAGGTTACGAGAGTCCCTCACAATTCAGCCGCGAATACGCCCGCTTGTTCGGCCTGCCTCCAATTAGTGATATTAAACGCTTGCGCTCAGATCAGGATCACCAGACCACTTGAACCCATTGTTAGATGAACATCTGAAACCAATGGTTCTACTAACGTTTATCCCAATCATAAATGCCAGGATGTAAAAAACAGCACAAAACAGCCGCTCCTCCGGTAGAGACGCGGCTGTTCAATATATTCCTCTATACATGTGGTCATCACTATTTGAGCATCAATACGGATTATCCAGCTTGACGAACAAGGCTCGGATAACATCCTTCTCTGCCGTAGTAAGCTTTTGTCCTGCCTGCCATTGTTGAATCTCTTTCTTGACTTCCTTGGGTTCTCTATAGCTGAGAGCATACCCGATGCTTCCTATACCTTGTGTGCGGTTGGTTTTGTCCATATTTGCCAATGCTCGAGTCATCGCAGTTCTATCTCTTGTAAACAAATCTCCCATAAGACCAGCATAGCTTTCGCTTAAAGCTCCATCCAATCCGTCAGAAGCCTGAATCAGATTTGCAAAGCTTTCCGATGGAATAAAAGCGCGCTGCCTATACAGATATTCGATAATTTCCAGGCTTTGATGTTCTTTGATTTCGTTTATCTTTCCCCATTGGATTCCTGCTAAATGGTCCGTCATATGACGGACTTTTGCTTCATCACTGAGGGATGAATCTTTATAAAAGGACAGCACTAGCTCCTCTTTACTTTGCTGGGTGTGCTGAGTATTGGCTGCAGTTTGCTTGGACTCCCCATTGTTTGCCCCGGACGGCGCCGCAGTTTCAGCATCCTGTCCCACTGGATGGGGAGTGCACCCTATGGTTACAGCCAGCAATAGTGCAGTACAAGCTACAGAAACGAACCCATTACCTTTTAACATGAATCCACTCTCCTGTCTGAACAAACAGTGGTCGTTATAATTGCCCAAAATCCACTCATACCCTACTACTCATCACGCCCTACCGTAGGCTTACGGATCACTGAGACGCTCGATTCCCTCACGATCAGGCGAGGCTCGAATTGCACACGCTCATAATCCCCAGGTGTCTGTTCCTGAATCCGCTTGAGCAGCAGCTCCGCAGCCAACCGTGCCACCTCTTCTCCCATGATGGAAACTGAGCTGATCTGAGGGGTCGTTACCATAGCCCACAGATTGTTATCAATACCGACTACAGCAACCTCATCTGGCACTTTTACACCCAAATCCTTAAATCGATTGACGATCCCTATCGCCACCATATCGTTAACCGCATAAATAGCATCCGGCATATGTTTCAAGCTGTAAAAATAATCGGCAGCGCGCAGCCCTGTCTCAAAGGAGAAATCATCGCCAAAATAAACGAGTGAAGGGTCCACATGCTGGAGAGACTGCTCATAAGCGAAGTATCTTTCCTCGATTTTGTCCTTCGCAGCACCTGCATAGGCAATTCTTGTTCTGCCGATTTTAAGCAAATGCTCCATCACGAGTCTTCCCTCTTGCCGGGCCAGACTGACGATATCCGCTTTGACATCTTCGCCCAGCTTCTTGCCATAGTTAATAATGGACACGGGAACGCTGGCTTTGTTAATCAGATCTACCAACATTTTGGGATACGCCAGCGGCATAATGATGAGCCCGTCGACATGCAGCTTCTTGACCTCACGAACTGTTTCAAGCTCCATTCTGGCATTCCCGGCGGTATTGATTTGCACGACCCGGTAACCATGCTGCTTGGCAGCCTGCTCTACGGACCAAGCGATCTCTGGAATAATCGCGTTACGAATGTCTGGCACGGCCAGTGCGATTTGTCGTGTCTGACGAACTTTCAAGCTCTGAGCCGAGGTGTTGGGCGTAAACCCCATCTCTTCAATCACTTGCAAAATTAAGGCTTTCGTCCTCGGACTGATGCCCTCACTATCATTAATAGCTCTGGAGACAGTCGCTATACCGACTCCTGCCCGCTTGGCTACATCCTCTATGGTTACTTTCTTTTGATCTGTCACGCCCAAAATCCTTTCAAGAACGGAATCGTTTTCTGACTTTCTAAAATAAAGTCTTAATGTTGATATTATACCACAGAATGAGTGTCTAAAAATTGAAGTCGTTTTCTTCTTGTCTTTGCTTCACCTGAAAAATTCACAAAATTCCTTTGTATAAAAGTAACGAGCCAAATATAGCACTGTAGTCACAAGTGATTATATTCACAAAAAAATCAAGTGCTTTTTGTATTAAATTGGTTTGACAATGTGTAAAAATTGTGACATATTATCTTTCGGAAACGTTTCCTAATTCATTCACTTTTATAGAGGCAATGATCATATATTCGTCAAGGAGATGACAGACATGCAAGCATTGAGATGGCATGGAGTAAAAGACTTACGATTGGAAAACATTGAGCAGCCCGCTGCTCTGGCAGGAAAAGTAAAAATCAAAGTAGAATGGTGTGGCATTTGCGGAAGTGATCTTCACGAATATGTAGCAGGACCGATCTTCATTCCCCAAGATGCTCAGCATCCATTGACTGGCGAAAAAGCGCCGATCGTAATGGGACATGAATTCTCTGGACAAGTTGTCGAAATCGGCGAAGGTGTAACCAAGATTCAAGTTGGCGACCGTGTAGTTGTAGAACCGGTGTTTGCATGTGGAGAATGTGATGCATGTAAACAAGGCAAATATAATCTTTGCGATAAAATGGGCTTCCTCGGTCTGGCAGGCGGCGGTGGTGGATTTTCTGAATATGTCGCAGCTGACGAGCACATGGTTCACAAAATTCCAGAAAGCGTATCTTTCGAGCAAGGCGCATTGGTAGAGCCTTCGGCCGTTGCTTTATATGCTGTTCGTCAAAGCCAACTGAAAGTCGGCGACAAAGCTGTAGTATTTGGCGCTGGTCCTATCGGATTGCTGGTTATTGAAGCGTTGAAAGCTTCGGGCGCATCTGAGATTTATGCAGTAGAGCTTTCCGAGGAGCGTAAAGCTAAAGCTGAAGAGCTGGGTGCTATCGTGATTGATCCTAAAACTTATGATGTGGTGGAAGAACTGCACAAACGGACCAACGGCGGCGTAGATGTAGCCTATGAAGTCACTGGAGTACCTCCTGTGCTGACTCAAGCTATTGAATCTACTAAAATTAGTGGACAAATTATGATCGTCAGCATTTTTGAAAAAGAAGCTCCGATCAAGCCTAACAATATCGTTATGAAGGAACGCAATCTGACTGGTATTATCGGCTACCGTGATGTATTCCCAGCTGTTATCAGCCTGATGGAAAAAGGTTATTTCCCTGCCGACAAGCTGGTTACCAAACGCATTAAACTCGAAGAAGTGATTGAGCAAGGTTTTGAAGGTCTCCTGAAAGAGAAAAATCAGGTTAAAATCCTGGTATCTCCGCAAGCCTAATATCGAAAACAAACCAGATGTCTGCTCTATGCAGACATCTTTTTATAAAAAAACGCTCTCCTTCCTGCGACATGCTGTCGTCAAGATGAGTAGCGTTTTTTGATTACCATTTGGATTACTGAGTTACATTTTTCAAAACATCGTCGATCATTTGACTGTTTGCAATTGTACCTGTATACAACCAGCTAGAATCCTTACCAAAATCGTATACATGGCCTTCTTTAACGGCTGGAATTCCCGCCCATACAGGATCTTTTACAATATCTTCTTTACTTACGTTTTTGCTGTTCACGATAAAGATATAATCCGCATCCAGCTCGGCCAGCTTCTCCAGCGATAAATTACTCCAGTTCGCCTTAGCCGTTTTGGAAATCTCCTGTACGACTTGTGGAATCTTGAATCCCAAATCCTTATACAATACATCACCGCTGGATAGATTCTGGTTTACGACATACACATTTTTATCCGTTACCCACAATGCCGCCGCAGTTTTTTGTCCTACCGTCTGACTCAGCTTGGCTTTAGCCTCTGCTGCTTTTTTGTCGTAGTTGCTCAATGCCTGCTTCGCTTCACTGCTCTTATTCAGCACCTCACCCACGGTCAGCAGCTCTTGACGCCAATCATTGTTCATATTAGTGCCTACCACGTAGGTTGGAGCAATTTTAGAGTATTGATTATATTTGTCGCCTTCCACCATGCTCGCACTGTCCATAATGATCAAATCAGGCTTGAAGTTCAGAACCGCCTCAAACGGAAGATCTGAAGCAATGGTAGGAACGTCCTTCAGTTCTTTTTGCAGGTAACCTTGAACTGAATTTTTGCCTACCGACCATTGGGCTACGGGTTTAACACCTAGGGCCACTAGATGATCCTCCAGATAAGAAGCGATCACACGCTGAGGCTGAGCCGGAACCTTCACCTCATGCCCAAGTGCATCCTTCAGCACCCTTTCCTGTGATGTTGGTTCCGCTGATGTATTATTGTTCCCTTGGGAAGCGCCATCGGTTGCCGCAGGACTGGATGTGCCTGAGCACGCGCTGAGCAGCAGGGTAAAACTAAGCAATAAAATAAATGCCATGGAATGCTTTGCGTTTCTATTCATTCGTAAAATCCCTTCATCATGATTTTGATAATGATTATTATCCTCAATAACAGTATGCAGGGCGCCACTTGCCGAATCAATGGAACATTCGGACATGCTTAATGGATTATCCAGACTGGTATCTCTCACAAAAGCAGATGAATATAGGCTGTCCCGGTAATGAACCGGGGATACACCCGTATATTTTTTGAATGCCCGGCTAAAGAAATAGACATCCGGGTACCCCACACTGACAGCGATATCCTGTAAAGTAGCATCCGTCTTCCGCAAAAGCTCCTTAGCCTTGTCCATTCGCAGTTGAATCAAGTACATAATCGGGCTACAATCCGTTTGTTTTTTAAATAACCGAGTCAGATGTCTCGGACTGCATTCCAACAATCCGGCCAAACGTTCGAGCGTTATGGACTCCGCGTAATGATCCTGCATAAATCGAATCGCCTGTGTCACGATATCCCGCGCAGAAGTTCGAGCCTTCGGTTCTTGCAATTGCCGCATACATTCATATGCAAAATCATAGAACCGACCCTGAGCCTGAATCTTGGATAGCGCCTCATGATCCTGCCATGCGTACTCCAGTAGTTGCAGCTTTTGGTACAGTATAACCGGATAAGGCGGTACAAAACCATGAGCTATCGAAGGATGATTATACATCGTGTGTCCCGATAGAGAAGTCGCTTTATATAGTACAAGGATATATTCTATCCCGTATTGCGAGGGTTTCATATTCAGTTCAAAGCCTTTGCTGCCATGCAGTACGTACCCTGAATGTGGCGTATTCTTCCAATCACCATCCAAACGCACGCTACCCTGCAATACAAATACAAAAGCCTGCGCTGGAAGACGATACGGTTGAAGCAACGCTTCCGGCTCCAGTCGAATATGCCGGACATCCATGACACGGATCGACGAATGAAGCCATAGGGACAGCAGTTTGTTTAACTCATCAGCTTCATGTCCCTTGCTCATCCCGGTATGGGAACCTGCCTGCTTTTGTCGATCCTGCTTCACGTATCAAAGCCTCCGCTTCATAAATATCATACTTTTTTTCCACACCAACCTTATTATATATCATCTTTTACTGCGTCTACCATGAGACAAATATTCCTGCACGAAACAAGGTGAATATACCATTTCCATGGTACAATTTGTATAAATACAAGATTTAAAATACATAGGGGGTTTGACAGCATGAGCGGTCCCAACATTGCATTGAGTACAGGAGCTAATGCACCATTCGGTAAGGAAGATACGGTGCGGGTCACCATTACATGGAAGCATGCACCTGCCGAACTGGATGTTAGCTGTTTTATGGTAGGAGCAGACGGAAAGGTTTCCTCAGATGACTATTTCATTTTTTACAATCAACCCGCTGACCCGCACGGCCATGTACGGTTACAGCGTCCAAATGACAGAACCACTGAGTTTACTGTAGCGCTCCAGGAACTGGAACGAACCGGAGTGGAAAAATGTGTGTTTGCGGCCACACTGGACGGCCCGGGTACTTTTGCCGATGTGGTCGGCTGCTCACTTACTGCTCAAGGCAAGCAATCCCATATCACCTACAGTATCACCGAAGCCACCAAAGAAACGTCACTCGTATTCGCTGAAATATACCGCCATACGTCTGGCTTCAAGCTTCGCGCAGTTGGGCGTGGTTTCAATGGAGGACTAAAGCCGCTCGCCGAAGCTCATGGTGTCACCGTAGAGGAAACGGAATCACCAGCAGCACCGTCAGCGGATAAAGCCGGCGTGAAGGAGCCTTCTCCTGTGAATGGAAGGATTAATCTGCTTAAACAGAAGGTACAAATTTCACTCCAAAAGAAGCAGATAGACCGTGAAAAAGCACGAGTAGCGGTTGTATTAGATGCTTCTGCTTCCATGGCGAAACTGTACTCTAAGGGAACCGTGCAAAAAGCCTTCGAACGTGTTCTGGCTGTATCGGCCTGCATGGATGACGATGGTGAAATGGATGTATGGTTTTTTGCGGACAAAGCCAAACGTGCTCCAAGCGTCACGGAACGGGATTACGAGAATTACGTAAAACGAAATTTCCCAGAAATCGGATACGGAAATATAGGATTTGGTAACAATGAGCCTGAAGTAATAGAGGATATTATTTTAAAATATACAAAAGAGGTACCCAATGAAACAATCCCGACCTACATTATCTTTTTCAGTGACGGTGGCGTATATGAAACGAAAAAAATATCAAAATTGCTGATCAAGTACTCGAAAACTCCTATTTTCTGGCAATTTGTTGGTCTTGGTAATGCTGATTTCGGAGTCCTTCAAAAGTTGGATAATCTGCGCGGTCGCGTAGTGGATAATGCAGATTTCTTTGCCTTGGATGACATTGAGTCCGTGACAGACGCAGAATTGTACGACCGTCTGCTGAATGAGTTTCCTGGTTGGCTCAAGCAAGTGCGGGCTAAAGGAATATTGCGGAGCTAATCCTTCACCGCAATGCGATACTCCTACATGATCACTTAAATATCCGCCGAGCAGAACAATAAAGGCAGAATGACCGCAGATAGAGCAATCATCAGCGCCAGCATTTTGCCTCTGTTTTCCTCGGTTTTCTTCAGTTTGTCCTCTAGCGATTTCAATCTCCCTACCAGATCCTATTTATTTCATTTCCTAATTGGATATTTTCATGTAGTATAAGTCTAATTGAAGTAACCCTGTTTGGGCCATGCTGAAGCTATACACTATATGAAGGAGGATTTCATATTGAAATCAAATGAAGCAACTTTGCACAAAAAGCTGCTCCCACGGCACATTACCTTTATGGCTATGGGTGGAGTTATCGGAACGGGAATTTTTAAAGGAAGTACCGAAACGATTAGCTTGGCGGGACCTGGAGTTATTTTATCCTATGTCTTCGCAGGACTCTTGCTCTTAGTCGTTATGGGCGCAATTGCCGAGATGGCTACCGTCTACCCCAACTTGAATATGAAGGATTTTATTCGCAAAGCTTTTGGAGAACGTCTGTCCTTTATTATCGGCTGGTTGTATTGCTTTATGTGGCTGGCCGTCTGTATCATTGAGGTCATTGCTGCGGGGAGCTTCCTGCAATATTGGTTGCCAGATGTTCCTCTATGGGTACTCAGTTTAGTGAGTGCGGCTTTCATTATTGTCGTCAACATGCTGAGTGTCGGCGGTTTTGGGGAGCTGGAATTTTGGCTTGCGGGTATTAAGATTGCCATGATTATTATCTTCATCGCCTTGGGTGGCTGTATACTATTCGGGATTATTCCCACTGAAACTCCACCTTATCTAAGCAACTACGCGCAGCACGGCGGATTTCTACCTAATGGCTGGTTAGCTATCTTTTCAGCGCTGCTGGTCGTTACCTTTTCATACGGAGGGTCCGAGCTGATTGGACTGACGTTGACGGAGACAGAAAATCCGGAAAAGGTACTGCCTAGAGTGGTTAAAAGCTTTATTCTTCGCGTTGTTTTGTTCTATACGTTGCCCATTCTCATCATTTGTGGCTTGATTCCATGGAACCAACTGGATGCGAATACCAGCCCGTTTGTACAGGTATTGTCTTCTGTAGGGCTTCAAGGCTCGGCTCATGTTATGAACTTTATTCTGATCACTGCTGTACTGTCTGCCGCCAATTCGGGAATTTACGGGGCTACACGTATGCTGCATTCGCTGGCTATCAATGGAGAAGGTCCCAAATCACTCGCCCGCTTATCTTCAAACGGGGTTCCGGTAAATAGTCTCAAATTGTGTGCTGTAGTCCTGATTGTCGGTTCCATGGTTGCTTATGTCGCTCAGGACGGGCTGTTCCGTATTTTGATGGCTGTACCTGGCTTCGTCGTGTTGCTCGTCTGGAGCTGCATTTGTCTGTCCCAATTGAAATTGCGCAAATCTTATCCAGTGGAGCCTACTTTCAAGATATGGGGATTCCCTTATGTAACGGCGGTTACAGTGGGATGCCTATGGGTCATTGCGTTTCTATTCTTGCTTGACCCGCAAAATCGCATTAGCATTAGCGTGTGCGTGGCTTTCATGGCATTTCTGGTCATCTGGTCTTTGGTGAAGTTCCGGAGAAAGCAGGCGTAAGCAGCACATGATTCAATCTTACCTGTTTCCTGTTTCGTATGCCTTTCTTGCGTTTCCTTTTGCTGCGTTATTGTTCACATTGCCTTTCCTAATCGTGCAATATCGAAGGCATGGCTATATTCACAAGGCTAGAGCATGGCTGCTTTACTTGATGCTGTTATACTTAATGAACGCCTTCTTTCTGGTCATACTCCCACTTCCGGCATCGCGTCATAATGCTGCATTAGCCGGGGGAGCGTTGCAGTTGATGCCCTTGCAGTTCGTTCATGACATTATAAGAGAAACATCCATCTCACCCGCCCATCCCTCCAGCTATGTTCATTTGCTGAAGGAGCGCGCTTTTCTGCAAGTCGTTTTTAACGTTGTGATGACCGTTCCTTTCGGTATGTTCTTACGTTATTATTTCCGTGCACGATGGGGATGGTGTCTGATTCTGTCCTTTATCCTCTCCCTCTTCTTTGAGGTGACGCAGCTGACAGGACTGTATGGATTTTTTGACCATGCGTATCGCGTGTTTGATGTAGACGATCTAATGGCTAATACATTGGGTGGTATGCTAGGCTTTCTATTAGGCGAATGGTTTTCACGCTTCCTGCCCCGCTTGGAACATCTGGACAAGCATGTGGACATGGCAACGAAGCGAGTGTCCTATACCCGACGGGGCGTAGCCTTTTTCGTGGATTCTATCATATGGACCGGGCTACTCGGAATCATGGAGTCTCTGCATGTGCCTGCTGCTTTCTGGGTTTCCAGTGGGGTATACTTTATGGTGGTTCCTTACCTAACGAATGGACGAACGCCAGGGAAATGGCTGGTGCGTATTCATCTTACAGGGACAGGACAACGGATTTCCCTATGGGAGCTCATAAAGCGTTACAGTCTCTTGTACTGGGTGTATTTTGGACTTAATTACGTACTGGGTGGGCCTGTCCTATGGTCTCAAGTGTCCCCTTGGCTAAGTGTTCTGATTAGCCTTTTGCTGTTAGTGATCAACGGATGGTTCTTTTTCCATCTGGTCATACGCCTATTTAAGAAAGACCCGTTATTTTATGAGGAGCTTAGCCATACTTCACACCAAATTATATGGCCCAAGCACTATCATCATCCTCAAAATGACACCGCTGACTCGGCAGAAACGTCGGGAGCGAATACCGTGAAATGATAACTGAAAGACTGACAACGTGATAAGCACCCGCGATCTACGTTGCATCTAAGCAAATAAAAAAACAGGCGAAGCAAAGGATTTCCTTTGTCCGCCTGTTTTTTATTTTGCGCATAGATATTAGTTCGTTTCCCTTATTTCCACTGTGCAATTTGATCAATAGGCAATCGTGTGGACGGATGACCATCGTTGATACCTTTACCCATGGAAATGAGCATAACAGGGACATAACGATCTTTTTCCAGACCAAAGGTTTCAGCAATTTGATCCTTTTCAAAACCGCCAATAGCGTTAGTATCATAACCATGAGCGCGCGCTACCAGCATAAGCTGCATGGATACCAAACCACCGTCAATCAGGACTGTTTCTTTGTTCACAACTGGATCAAGCGCTGCAAAATGAGCTGCCACTTTTTCCTGTTGCATTTCTTTAATGTCTTTTGGCATATAGCCCAGTTCTACAGCTTCTCCGAAAATTTGTTCGAAATTATCAAAGTTATTCAAATCCCCAAATACAGCGATCACTGCCGAAGATGTTTCTACTTGACGTTGGTTGAAACGGGCCAATGGTGCCAGTGTGGCTTTACCTTCAGGGCTGTCAATGACGAGGAAACGCCAAGGTTGCAGGTTAATGGAAGATGGTGCGCGTGTAGCTTCTGTCAAAATCTCTGTCATTTCCTCGCGGCTAATCTTTACGGACGGATCGTATACTTTGACAGAACGGCGACCCAGTGCAATTTCTTTAAAATCATTTGTTTTGACAATATTGGATGTGTTCATATTATTCATTCCAATCTCTCCCACTATAAATTAATATTTTCTCATGTTTTCTCACTCATTCTTCGGTTTTCAGCCATTGATATATCGAGCACTGGAGAAGTGATGTAAGGATGTCATTATTTTCCGTAAGAGCCGGTGGCAGGATAGAGGTTGAGACATTTTTCCCAATCTATGGATCGACTTCTATGATCGCACCTTGGATATCCACTCCTGACTCTTGACGGCTTACCCTCCCATATCACGCGGGGTCGTTTCCCTTATGGAAATGATTCCTGCGGCTGCTCCGTGCTTCCTTTGTCTCTGCTTATTCCTGTCCGATGAGAAACATGAATCCGTTTTTTCTTAAGCTGTCTTCTGTAACTGGGCCTCACGTACTGGCCCTAAAACGTCGTTTGCATCGTACCGAACTTGCTTGGTGCCGAGCGTGTGAAGAACGCGAATCAGCTTCACGCACAACGCTACAATCGATTGCTTTTTCTTCAGTGGATTCTGGCTTCTTTTGGTAAAGTATTGGTGCAGTGCCTTAAACTCCGCATTCTTCGCCACCATGAGCACCACGGCCCGAAACAGTAGCGCTCTTAGCCTCGCGCGTCCTCGTTTGGTTATACTGGATTTTCCTTTTTTCTTCCCCGAGCTGTTCTCTTTGAGATTCAGTCCGGCCAGCCGTATAATCTGCTGTCCATGCTCGTAACCCCTTAGATCCCCCACTTCCGCCAGGAACCCCGCCAAGGTGACCACAGCCACGCCTGGCACAGTAAGCATCTCTTTCGTTCCTGGGATTTGAGGGAGTAGACGTTCCACCTCGGCTAGAATCTCTTCGGGCTGTCTGGCGAACATGTCGTACTGTTCCAGAAGTGTTTTAATCTCTATTTTTGCTGCTGGAAGTCCTTCGGTCAGACCGATGGAACTTCTCGCCGTTTCCACCAGTTGCCGGGCTCGTTTCGTCCCTACGGCTCGCTTCACGTCTTTCTTCCAGCGCTGGACGATGGCTTCTGCACCTAATTCTACGATCTCACCTGGCGTTGGAAACTCCTGCAAGGTAATGCGCGAAGCTTTCCCTTCCCAGTCTTTAAATACCTGCGTGTACTCTGGAAAAAAGCGATCCTGCCAGTTCTGTACCCGTGCATACAGGAGGCGCTTTTTTTGTTCAAATCTCAAATTAATTCATTACAGAAATGGCTCCTTACCTTAAAAATGAATGAACCCACTTCATCTTCTGACATTAGCGATCAGATAATAATTTTCCTCCCAAACCAATGTTTTCTTTTTCGCTTTCCTTAATCAAAACAATAAAAGCCGACTCGGGTACATTCATTATGGTTGAAGCTGATGTGGTAAGTTCAGTGACCAACGATCTTTTTTGTTCTTTATTTAATTTGCCTGCTTCAATAGTAATTACTGGCATGTAAATTCCTCCTTGTTTCCCCTATGGGTATAATGTAATTGGGGTCAGTCCATATCGGACATATGACCATTCATAACTTGCAGCATATCGGCTAGCTGGTGCCGCTGGGTCTCGTCGAAACTTTGGAGCAACCGGGTCACAAACTGTGAGCGTTCCTGTTTAAAAGTAACAATACGTTCACGCCCATAATCGGTCAGGCTAACCAGCGTAACTCTGTTGTCCTCCGGCTTGGTTCGTCGTGTGACCATCGCTATCGCTTCAAGCTGCTTCAAATGGCGCGTTACGGCTGCAGCGTCAATGCCAACCTCTTTTTGCAGCAGAGTTTGACTAATCTCCTCCACTTGATACAACTTGCACAATAGCTGCAATCTGGATGCGCTGACTCCTGCACAACGCTCAAACTTAGAGCTAATCTGCTTGTTCAGCAACAACAGCATGTCAAAAATATACTCAGGCTCGGATGGTGTCTGGGTGATATCAATCTCTCCTCCCTTAAGCATATCGCTGGGCTTCGTGATAGAACCTTTGATCCATCAACCATTGATCTATCAAGTAATATACATCCTCCTTAAAAATAAATCAAGTCCCTGAGAAAAATAAAGTGCTCTTTGCAAATAAAAGCTGAGCGACTCGCACAAGAGCCGCTCAGCTTCAATTTAACTTTATTATGTTCCGTTGTGCTAAATAATCCCGTGGGACAGCATTGCGTCGGCCACACGCACAAATCCTGCGATATTGGCTCCGACAACCAGATTGCCCGGCACGCCGTATTCCTCAGCCGCCTTCACGCTGTTAGCATAGATATTTTTCATAATATCATGCAGCTTGGCATCCACTTCCTCAAAGGTCCATGACAGACGCATGCTGTTCTGCGACATTTCAAGCGCCGAGACCGCTACTCCGCCTGCATTGGCAGCTTTCGCTGGTCCAAACAGAACTCCATTGCCCAAAAACACTTCAATGGCCTGTAGCGAGGATGGCATATTGGCACCTTCGCCTATAGCTTTTACGCCATTACTTACCAGCAGCTGGGCTGCTTGCTCGTCAATTTCATTCTGTGTGGCGCATGGCAGTGCGATGTCGCATGGGATCGACCAGATCCCCGAACAGCCTTCTGTATAGATTGCGCCTGGACGCTCTTGAGTATACTCGCTAATCCGCAGACGGTTCACTTCTTTCAGCTGCTTCACCAGCTTCAGATCGATACCGTCTGGATCATAGATGTAGCCATTCGAGTCACTACATGCCACGACTGTAGCACCGAGCTGCTGTGCTTTTTCAATCGCATAAATGGATACGTTCCCCGAGCCTGACACGACGACGCGTTTTCCTTCAAAGGACGATCCCTGCGCCTGCAACATCTCGTTTACAAAATATACACAACCGTAGCCGGTCGCTTCCGTACGTGTGAGACTGCCTCCGTAATGAATCCCTTTACCCGTCAGGACGCCACCTTCATGTCCTCCGCGAATCCGCTTGTACTGTCCGAACATGTACCCGATCTCGCGGCCACCTACTCCAATATCCCCAGCCGGAACGTCGGCATCTGGACCAATATATTTATACAACTCAGTCATGAAGCTTTGTGTAAAACGCATCACTTCGTTATCTGATTTCCCTTTGGGATCAAAATCCGAGCCGCCTTTACCACCACCGATGGGAAGACCCGTCAATGCATTTTTGAAAATCTGCTCAAAACCCAAAAACTTGACGATTCCCAGATATACAGACGGATGGAAGCGAAGTCCACCTTTATAAGGCCCTATCGCACTGTTAAACTGCACACGGAAGCCACGGTTGACCTGTACAACCCCCGCATCATCCACCCAAGGTACACGGAAGGTAATGACTCGCTCCGGCTCCACTAGCCGTTCCAGAAGCCCCTGCTGCATATACTTAGGGTGCTTAGCCAATACCGGAATTAGCGAATCCAATATTTCCTTGACGGCCTGATGGAATTCATTCTCATGAGGATTGCGCGCGATAACCTTCTCAAAAACGGACTGCACATATTCGGCTGCTGCTTGTTGACTCTGCTCTGGACGGATCATGGTCATTATTTAATACACCCCTTTTATAATTAGCCCCTCTGTTAAATGACGGAACGACGTTATTCTGCACCTTCGAGAGTGGAACTTTATGTATTCATAAAATTTAGTTAACTATACATGATTTTTTATAATAATACATCTAATTCGCCTATAAAAAATTTTTGTATCCTTCATTAAATAACTCTATGAACCTCTCATTGTCTGTTAGTTTCCTAAAGCTAAATCCCTTGATTCACGGGCTTTTTTCACGATTTCTAAGGCCCTAACACCTTACCCTACATGGCATTATAATGTGAACAAATTGAAACTAAAACATACATTATGTCTGGAATATGGAAATAAGAAAAAGAGGCTGCGCGCAGGGCGTAGCCTCTTTTCCCATTCTTTTACACATAAAAGGCTTCAAGCTGACGCACAATTTCTGCCTCGTCATGCTCTACCACCTGCTGATGCTGCGATTTGGAGAACAATTGTTCAATTTGCGCTGGGAACTCCTGCTTGATGTCCACCAGACGAATGGCTTCATCAAATTTGGCCGGATGCGCTGTCGCAAAGGTTACACATACTTCGTCCGCGCCATTATACGCCTCATACGCGGCAATACCGCAAGCCGTATGCGGGTCGAGCAAATAATCGTATTCGGCCTTGTATTTCTTGATTAGCTCCAGACACTGCTCATTCGAAGCACCGAGCGCTTCAAAATCCTGCTGTACCCGTTTTAAATCCTCTGCACTGATCACAATCCGTCCCTCGGTTTTGAGGTTATTCATGTATTCAGATACCTTGGCTGCATCTTCTCCAAGGAAGTAATACAGATATCTTTCGAAATTGCTCGCCACCTGAATGTCCATCGAAGGACTGTATGTGCTTTTGAAGTCACCTGGCTTGTATTCACCTGTCTTCACGAAGCGCTCCAAAATATTATTTTCATTGGTTGCAATGATCAGCTTATGGATCGGCAGGCCCATTTTCTTGGCAAGAAAACCGGAAAAAATATTGCCGAAGTTGCCAGATGGCACACTGATATTGATTTTTTTCGTACCCGCTGACTCCTGCGCCCGGAAATAAGCATAGAAGTAATATACGGTTTGCGCCAAAATGCGCACAAAGTTAATCGAGTTAATCGCCCGCAAATGATGTTTAGCTTTGAAATCCAGATCGGCAAACAGGTCCTTAATGACCTTCTGACAATCGTCAAAGTTCCCTTTTACGGACAGATTCAATACATTTTCATCGTCTACCGTCGTCATTTGCAGCTCTTGTACCTTGCTCACCTTTTGGTGTGGGTGCAAAATACAGATTTTAATGCCTTCCTTGCCACGCACGCCCTGAATCGCTGCCGCCCCAGTATCGCCCGAGGTTGCACCCAAAATGTGAATGATCTCATTCTGCTTTTTGGACACGTAGGAATAAAACTCACCCATAAATTGCAGGGCCACATCCTTGAACGCAAACGTAGGCCCGTGGAACAGCTCCAAAATAGACAGGGAATCGTTGATCTTCTTCACTGGCGTGACTTCCGGGTGACGGAAGCTCGCATAACTGCGCTCGACCAGCTGCTCCAAATCTTCACGAGGAATCTCATCATTGATATACAGCGCAAAAACTTCCAGCAGCAGCTCTCTGTAGCTCAATGTTGCCCATTGCTCCAGCGTAGCTGCCGACACAGTCGGAATCTGCTCAGGTACCATCAGACCTCCATCGTCAGCTAACCCCATGAGCACGGTATCAATAAATCCCTTGGCTTCTACTCGACCTCTAGTGCTTATATATCTCATATACATCCCCCAATAAAAATTCAATTCGAACCTTTTTTCGAATATATTATTGTCTATAATACCCTGTCGCGGTGCTGTAACCAAGCCTTTTTTTCATATTTCAAAGACTTTCTCCTACTTTACCATACCCTGATGCATCAGGCATCTGCCATCAGTAGACAATTGGAACGTCAGGAACAGGCCGTGAGTCTGAAAAAAGAAGGCTGCTCCAGTCATTAGGAACCTGAAATCGAGAGTGCAGCCAGCTTGAGCGAAGGCGATGTGCAGCTTCCCGTAAAACGCAAATCGTTGCCAACTTCCTCTACCTGCTGCAACACATCAAAGAAGTTGCCCGATACAGTGATCTGATTGACTGCTCTGACCACTTGCCCCTGTTCAATCCAGTATCCCAGACAAGCCAACGAAAAATTACCAGACGCCGTATTCGTACCCGCATGCAGCCCTTGTAGCTCGACGATCATCAACCCACGATCCGTCTCGCGAATCATGTCCTCCAACGTAGACGTCCCTGGTTCCACATACAGATTATGATACGACACACCGATTTTACCGTTATAGCTTCCCTTGGAAGCATTAGAGGTACTTTCCACCCCAGCCTTGCGAGCCGTCTTGCGGTTATGGAAATACGTCCGTAGTTCTCCGTCCTTGATGATCTCATTACGATGCGTTGCGCTGCCTTCGGCATCAAACGTACTGCCTGCGGGAACGTTCTCCATCAACGGATCATCAATCAGCGTAATGCGCTCGCTTGCCACCTTTTGCCCCAGTTTCCCAGCCAATCGCGAAAAGCCTTTATCCACCGATTCCGCTGAAAATACCGACGTATACGCAGCCAGCAATTGCGCTGCTGCATCATGACGGAAAATGACTGGATAGTTATCCGATTGGATCGTGTGCGCACCCAGCTTGGAAACAGCCTCTTTTACGGCTTTATGCGCCACATTCGCGATATCAATTTCCTCCACACTCCGCAGCGAATAATCATGCCAGCCCCCAGTTACCGTCTCGTCATGGTCTGCTGCAATCACATACACATAAGCGCTCGCCAGACTTTTGCGACGATGGCAGTGCAGTCCTTTTGTATTTACTATTAGAACCTCATTTTCACGAATGCTGACCGAGCAATGCCGAGCCATCACAATCCGTGGATCTGCGGCAAGCGCTGTGCGCTCCATTTCTAGCGCCGCTTCGATCAGAATCTCAGGAGCCGTGTCAGCCAACGCTGCGGCATAGGCAGGCTGCTCAGGGTAGCTCTCAGAGCCTGCGAACAACTCATCCTGTTCCTCACTCTCCAATATGTCCGCGTTGCTGCGTGCCTCTTCCAATAAAAAGTCGATCACGTCCGGTTCCACCTTCTCCGTAGAGGCATAACCCATTTTCCCGTTAATGACACCCCGGAAGGAAAGCCCATCGTTTTCGACGATGGTATATTGATCAATTTCTCCCTTCAGTACCTTTACCGAAGTAGAACGTCCATTGACATAGTAGATTTCCATATCCGCGTAGCCGATTTCCCGACCTTTTGTGAACAACGCTTCCTGAAATTGCTGAATATTCATCGCCTATTCCCCCTTCCGTCCGCCAACGGTCATCTCGGACACTCGTATCGTTGGCTGTCCGCAGTTGACCGGAAGACTTCCGCTGACCGAGCCGCACATCCCCTGACCATGATCCAGATTGTTGCCGACCATATCAATATTTTGCAGGGTTTCAATCCCTTTGCCGATCAACGTTGCGCCTTTAACCGGCTCCGCAATTTTGCCGTTGCGAATCATGTATGCCTCTTCGACTGCAAAATTAAACTCGCTCGTCGAGGTATTCACCGAACCGCCGCCCAGCGATTTGGCATAGATTCCGTACTCCGTATTGGCAATGATCTCTTCACGGGTCGAATCCCCATTCGCAATAAACGTATTGTTCATACGGGAAGCAGGCGCGAATTTATAGGACTGTCTTCGTCCTGACCCTGTCGCAGGTACACCCATCTGGCGCGAGCCCATGCGGTCGATCAGATATCCTTTTAAAATGCCGTTCTCGATCAGTACGTTGCGCTGTGTCGGCGCTCCTTCATCATCGATATTGAGCGAGCCCCACGCGTTCTGAATCGTTCCATCATCTATAGCCGTGACGAGCGGTGAAGCCACCTGCTGCCCGATCTTATTGGCAAACACGGAGGTTCCATGAGCCACCGCCGTAGATTCCAACCCGTGTCCACATGCTTCGTGAAAAAGGACGCCGCCGAAGCCGTTCTCAATCACTACGGGTAATCTGCCGCTAGGTGCATATCCCGCTTTGACCATCGTGGTCGCAATACGAGCGGCGTGTCTCGCATTTTCTTCGATATTCAGATTCTCCAAGAATTCAGTCCCTGCATACGCGCCCGGCCCACGGAATCCAGATTGTCTATGCTCCCCATCAGTCGCAATCGCGCTTATTCTCATGCGTGTATACGTACGGGTATCCTCCACCAGCAGCCCGTTACTATTGGCAATTAATACGTTCTGGATCGAGTTGCTAATCCCAATGGAGGTTTGTGTGATGGAAGGATCGTATTGGCTTGCCGCCTCATGCGCCCGTCTCATCATGTCAATCTTGGCACGTTTCTGTGAAGCGTCAGGAATGATCGCAATCGGATGTTGGTTAGGGATAGCATGAGGATGGAGTGTAATGGTGTGTGTACCTGGCACTCCACCTCCGCGAATGGCCTTGGCGGCCGATTTGGCCAGTCGGATCAGGCTCTGTTCGCTCATATCACTGGTGTAGGCGTACACCGAGAAATGCTCCTTCATGATCCGAATGCCAATCCCAAAATCCCGGCCTGACAGCGCCGTATCCACGACTCCCCCGGTCATGCCCAGTTGTCCATTGGTGCGGTCCTCGACGAACACCTCTGCAAAATCCCCGCCCGTCTCCAGCGCGGCTTGCAGCATATCCTGAATCTGTGTTGGATGTATCATCACGTTCCTCCTCTTTTTTGCCATGTTTCTTATTGTACGGTTATTCGTTCAAGATAATAAGCGGGTTCATGTTTATTTCCCATAACTTTACTATACATGATGTTGGGAGTGGGTGTAACTATTTGGGTGGCGAGTGGTTTCGAGGGGAGTGAAAATTTATGGGTGGGGATGAAGGGATTGAAATGAGAAAACCCGATCAGACCGTGAAGGGTCATGTCGGGTTATTTGGGCGTTTTGATTACTGGGTGGATTGAGCAAGTACGTGCATATGAGGCCGCTACGTAGACGGATCATTCTTCCGATCGCTGTTGCCCCCAGATTTTTGTGATTATATTTTAACGGTAAAAATCCGGGTTCAAAGGCGAACGCTCCACTTCTTCAGAACGATTCCGTCCCCTCCGCTGCTATGCTTGGATTCGCTTCATTTTATTTGCCAAAATACTTTTTTTCAAACGAACTTTAAACAGTTCTCTTCGTAAATCCAGTTCCATGATATGAAGATGGTCTGCTGCTTCTTTGACGGTTTCCATGTGCAGTATGCTTGCCTTTTGAGAAATAATAGTTAGCGCATCCCAAATGAGCTTTGTGCATGTTTTAAGTCTCTCTATGTGTTCGTCTTCTTGCTGTACCAAACTTTCGTATTGCTCAGCCGTATTTTCAGATGGGTTTGTATGTTCCACGCTCTTAAGTATCATGGGTTGGGTATCCAAGTTATCAGCTCCTTTTTATTCAAAGTGTAGCAAAGGATGATAACGGATGTGGTACGTGGATACGTAACATTGAAATAATCATGAGTAGTGACCTGGAATAATTCAGTATGAGAGATATAAATAAAATTTTCGGAAGTGAAAAATTAATACTCGATAAATTAGTATGAAATTCATACTTTAAATTTTTTCGAATTTCTCAAATATCTCTTTTAAAATTTGATCGAGTGTATTTTCCATATTTCCATATTCTCGGCCCGGGAAATTATCTCTTTTAAAATATTTTTTTTGTTTTTTATGTCTTCATCATCAGAGTACATACTATAGAAATTCCCTATTGAAGCAATATAAAATTCAGGCGGTCCTTTCCAAGCTACAATAGGAACTCTTTGAACACTGTGGAACTTGTTCCTTTCAGCTAAAGCAAATTCAAACATTTTTACTAAAGTTGGATTATATAATTCCCCATTAAATTCAACGTATTCATATTCTCCACATATAGCTTTCTTAACTAAATCATCATTACTGGAAATTCGTCTAATGTTATCATATTCTTCAGGGTAAACATCTTCATAGTCCACTAATTCGCCCTCAAAATAAATAGGAATTTCACCATCTATAATATCACCATACAATTCTTTAAACCCTTTATGAAACAAATTTAAGATAAGATTTTTCGCTACATATATTGCGTCTATTTGATTAAATAATTTTATTTTATTATCAATTTCCTTTAAAAAGACTAAAATTTGCTCATCTAATCTATACTTATACTGCTTTTGTATTACTTCTTGTATAAACGTATCATTTAACTTTGAAAACAGGTCTGACCTTTTACATTTTTCTATTAACTTAATAACATCTTCTATTAATGGAATATACAAATCCTTTTTTCTAGTCATTATAGTGGATATATGAATATGATAATCAGAACGAATTCCCAAAAATTTTTCACGCAAATCATGGTTATGACTTTGATCTAATGCTCTAGTGATTTTGCTATTATTAATTAATTCAAAATCGAATTTATTGTCATTACATAAAGAAGAGCATATCTGTATTTCTTTTGCATCAGGCTCCATATTGACAAAAGCAATACAGAGAGCATTACCCATTCTGCCCTACTCTTTAAGCTTACTTACACTAGCGTGTATATCTTTTAAAATTTTCCCCGGCTTAGAATCGGTGGTCACTTGAATATAAATTAGGACACCCTCTTTGGATTCTTTCCACATATCAGGTGTCCCTTTTCTAGTTTTAGTTGTACCTTCTACAATTCCATTATGAATAAGATCCCCCCATTCGTGATTCATACGAGGAAGAAGTTCACAGGCTAATCGCTGCAATTCCCCACCGCTTAAGGATCTTAATATATATTCCGTTTTATCCATATTCCCCACCTTATAATCAAAACTTATAGTTATTATAGAATTGAAAATATCTAAAACATATTTCAGTAAACTTTATCTTTTCTACTTCTTTGTAAAGAAAAACTAATTTCATTCTGCTCTTCCTCGCTGAATCTTAATAGTATATTTTCAACGTGTAGAATAAAGTTTTTCTTTATGTTAACTTCGATCATAAAAAATTCTTGAGCAATATGTAACACCCTTTTAAAAGTTCCAATACAAACAGCAATGAATATTATAGATGAAATCGAAATAAGTACAAAAAGTGAGACATCGCTAAATTCCCATTTTTCTATTTTTTTAAAAATAGTTATAATATATTGCAACCATATTGGCGCGAATAAGGCCAAGAAGGCGCCTGTTGCTAAAAAAGACGGGCTCTTACTTCTCTCAATTTCCTTATCTAAAAGTTTCACTAAAAGTTTAAGCTTTTCAGCAGTGTATAAATTCTTTCTTTTTAGATAATTAATCAGGATTTGCGACTGCATATTATTAAAATCTTCTGTACGCCATATACCACTTGCTGCTTCAATTTTGTAGTGATTATAAAGTATACGCTGAGCTTTCTTGTTGTTTATAAATAAAGCTATAATTGAAGAAAATAATATGGTTATAAATCCAATAAAAGTGTACAAAAGGATATAATAATTTATTAATACAGTAGGCATCACTAAAAGAGATAAATATGCAAAAAAAATTAAAAAGACTAATAATCCTGTGCTAATGGTGTAAGTAATTCGCATATATCTAAATACCAATGAATAGGTTGTAACATTATTTTTATAATAGTTTAAAAGCTCTTCTATTAACATTCATGATTTCCTGCTTTCTAGCTTTTTACGTGTACTTGTCAAGTCAAGTACACTTAAGCACCTTGAAATAATCCGTCAGAGTTATAAACGACCCTCCTCTTTTAGTGTTTTGTAACTTAAAGCATTCAAAAAATACATGACAAGCAAAATCTCTCACATGGTCGACCTTTAAGTATAGCTAGCATTTTGTGGGATACCTTTAAGTCATATCCAGCTCTGGTATGGAGTCTTAAGTACAGATATAGACGATGATTTTGAATTACATTAATATAAATATTTCCTTTTCTTTTTTTACCACTTTACTCAAATTCACATCATAATGAAGCTTCTTCTTAATTATAAATCACAATAATAAGATTATCTTTAATGAGCTTAATTAAATAAGTTTCTGTACTACTGGACGAATAA
Organism: Paenibacillus sp. FSL R7-0340; assembly: GCF_038002205.1. NCBI lineage: Bacteria > Bacillati > Bacillota > Bacilli > Caryophanales > Paenibacillaceae > Paenibacillus > Paenibacillus sp. FSL R7-0340. The sequence continues at coordinate 1,856,423 of NZ_JBBOBY010000001.1, read as the reverse complement.
TTGGTACACCAGCTTCTTTTAATATTTTATAAAGTATTGTTATACCTTGTACGCTTTGCTCTTGTTCCTCTATATTTCTCTTTTTATTCAATATTTTTCTCATTTTGCTCGCAGTAAATATAACTCTCTTTTTTGCTCTTGACAGTGCAACAAAAAAGGCACGTTTATCTTCCTCTGAATTATTATTAAAATTCCAAAAAGCAGCATCTTCTAATCCAACAAATATAACTGTGTCATACTCCAGACCTTTACTTTTATGAATTGTCATCATAGGTATACTGAATTCCCCATATATATCATCTATGCACAATTTCCAATCTTTTCTTAATTGCAAGGTTATCGTTATTTTCTTTATAAGATTTTGAATTACCTCATTTAAATAATTTCCTCTACTATATTGAGGAAAACTTTTTTTAATTTTCCTCTTATTAGTAAAATCAATAATCAAAGATATTATGCACTCTATAGAAGATAAATCAATTGTATTAATTAAACAATTTGTTAATCTTTTTTTGAAATCCACAATAAATATACCTAATTCATCCTCCAAATTATATAATAATTCATACTTAGTACTCTCATCGAAACCATTTATATAAAACAGGAAATCAACTACAACTTTCCGTGATTCGGGAGCTTTATTCGTAGCCGTCAGAATTATCATATTAAGAATAAATTGCACAATATCTTCTGACAATAGTTCTTGGTATTCTTTTTCTTCCCTAGCCTGTATTCCTTGCTCTGCCAATATTCTCTTAAAGGCTTCACCATAAATATCTTCTTGTTGTTTCACAATAATACAAATATCTCTTGGTTCAATACTCTCTTCTTTAATCCATTTAACAACTTCTCCAGCTAAACAAGCTGCCTCTTCTTCAGAATTTTGAAAGGCCCATATTTCACATGTTCCATCCAATTCTTCCCATTTATCAGAAGGTTTCATCTCAATAGAATCTTGCTCTAAACTTTTAGAAATAATATTTTGAATAGTCACTAATTTCGGGGAAGATCGATGATTAAGAAATAGCTCCTTTTCCTCTGCTAGAAAATCTTTTTTAAAATCATTGAAAACACCCTTAAGTGCTCTAGCCCAAACCATAATACGTTGTTTCTCGTCGCCAACAGCAGTTAATATTGCTTTGGAACCTAGAAATGAAGTTTTCAAGAGTGAATATTGAATGTCTGTTGTATCCTGAAATTCATCCAAAAAAACGTGGCTATAGGTCAATCTTAATGCTTTGCGAATATACCGATTCTCTTTTAACAAATAGTCAGATAGTTTAGAAATCATAGGAAACGTCAGCGCACTTTCATCGTTTTCAACCTTTTTTAATAATATGTTCCACATTGCTGAACTTAATAGTTCTTGGATATTATCTTGATAATCAGAGGATTGAGATGCTAAAATTTTGTTACACAATAAATTAGATAACTCGTCATTACGTCGAATTATTAATCGCCAACTAGGATAATCAGGATAGCAAATAGGAATATATTTATCGGCAATCTCTGCTAAATCACTATTTTTCAATAGAACTTTATAATTTTTTGAAGGACGATACTTTTCGTCTAACCCTAATCTAAACTGATCCAATATACGTTTTGCAAATGTATCATATGTCATAGATTCAAACCTTCTAGAGAGTTCTTTTTCGCATCTTTTCTCCACCCTATTGGTAAGATTTTCTGCCGAATCCTTTTTAAAACTTATTGCTAATATTTTTTGGGGAGCACTACAACTACCTGTCTCAAGCAAATAGCAAGCTTTCTGAGCCAGAAGCTCCGTCTTTCCTGCCCCCGGACCCGCGATTACAATGTTGTTTGTGAGACTTTTTACAGTATCAATTGCATTTTTCTCAAGTAATATACCATCTTTCTCCTTCCAGATATCAGGATTAATTAATGACAATGTGTTCATTGATATCACCTTCTTTTTTTGACTCTATCCCTAATAATCTTTTTATAGAATTTATTAGCTCAAGAATTTGGACTGGGCATCTTTCCTTTAATTTCTCATCTCCGATTGCAGATAATGCTAAAAAATGTGTACTCGGTTTACTTCTAGACAGAAACAAAGAGCTGTAATGTATCATTAATTTTTTTTGATCTTCAGTATAAGTTCCCCCATAACCGTCGACTTTTCTTTTTAATGCTGTTTTGATTGCTTCACTAATACCTTCTTGTTCTTGTTCTTCTTGTTCTTCAAAAAGTAAAGTTTTTGATAGTGCTATATATTCTTGTGAGAATGCTTCCAGCATCACAAAGTCAATATCTAGAGGGTAAGAAAAATGAATACCATATTCTTCACCCATTAATTTTCTCCTCCATAAGTCCATGTTCTCAGCATGCGATAGACAAATAGTGGCCACTTATGCATCTCAACTAATTCAGAATCCTTTAGAACTCCTCCATTATATTCTAAAAGTTTTTCCTTGTTTATTACATGCCCTTTATGTACCAGCAATTGGTTAATAACGTATTTAACTCTAGTCCAACCACCCAAGTTTCTTTCTCGGTCTAGATCAAGCAGTGTTATATGGGGGATATCAAGAGCATTCAATAATCTCCACATGTGATTAACATAGACTCCACCAAGCGGGACTACAGAAATAGCATTTTTCTCCTCACTCAATCCAAATACTTCTAGCATTTTAGGTATAATAATCTCTTCACTATCACCCTCACCTAAAATGACTAGTTTTGCAAAATATAATTCAGGGTAAACCTTTATTGCTTCCTTAATGTATTTGTATGCTTCATCTGACTTTTTAGGAAAATCTAATTCTTTTACTATGGTTGCCCCTTGTTTATTTGAATTACATCCCCCTATCCGTATGTGTCTTATTTCGAGTGGATCTACTTGTTTTATTATTGACTCGCTATGTGATGAAACTAATACTTGAGCGTTGTCATTGGTTGAAATTACCCTAAGGTTCTGCATTACTTTACCTAGTAAATGAGGAGCTATATGATTTTCTGGTTCTTCAACTGCTAAAATTGTAAATACCGTTGGTATCTTTTTAAAATTATATTCTGATTGTTCTTTTTTACTTTCTTTATGCTCCGCTTTAATCTCGTTCTCCATTTCTAGTAATGAAGCAACAAGAGAAAGATAAAACAGTGAACGTAGCCCATCACCAAGTTGTTCAACCGAGTAGTTGTTAGGCAACAATGTTGGTGAAAACTGAACTTCTATTCTTTTCAAAATAGATGATAGTGTCGTGCTATTAAAAGCTATTTCTGCATTCCTATACCTATCATCCCAATGATAGTTCCCCCATTCTTTGTTTAATATTCCTCTAACTTTTCTTACTCCTCCTATTTCATCAAATAGGTTCTTTTCGACTTCTTTCATTTTATGCTTTATTTGCTCATCAATATTCTTTGGCCAGTTAATATTAGTCATTAGACGATACAAAATAGTTCCTGATACATTTCTCAATTGAGTTAAAGGGTCTCTCATTGCAGGTATATAAACCAATTGAATAACTGCTCTTTCATATGCAAGCACAGGTCTTAAGTCTTCTTCTGTGATACTGTTTCCCTCGGGAACTGTTACATAGAATAGCTTTTCTTCAACAACACCCTCTGGAGTATTTGCCAAGTTCCAGATAGCAATTAGTCTAATCCTAACGTAGGGTAATGCATTAGGTTGGTCAATAACCATATGCTTAAAAAATTGAGGTATCGTATTCAAATCTTCTTCTTCATTACGTAATTCTGGAAACTCAATTTTTGCTTCTATATATAATTCAGACCCGTCTTCTAAATCTTCGGGGTTTTTACCCATAGGTAAATGGAAATCCGATCTTTCAATTGTACGATCCAGGGGTTGAACACCAAATAATTTGAGTAGTCCTTGAATTAAAGCTGTTTTCCCACAACTATTCGCTCCAATTATTGCTGTCAAATTATTAAGATTTATAACTGTTTCCTCTTTATTGAAGCTTCTAAAATTAGATATTTTCAACTGAGAAACTTGCATATATCTCTAATCTCCTCTTTGGTTTATATATTATATCTCAATTAAGTACTACTATTATTTGTTTTACGTCTTTAACGCGGTACCAGAAGAACATCTAACACATACATCCAACAACATATTTGACAGTTTGTATCATCTTTTCAATTTCTGATCTATAATTTCACTTAGCATTCTCGATGCCTTGTACAAAAAAGTTCTTATGATTCAATATATATGATTCCCGACCGATTTTCCAGGTGATGGAATAAAAAATAAGTCATTGGGTCTATAATAATCATACATAATACCCTTTTATAATATTATTTTCTTAATAATACAAAGGAACTCAGCTAAACTTTAACTACTTGAATTGCTTTAAATTGAGTATACCTTCTTGTTATATGAGAAAATAATAGATACATAATTAATATAAACATCCGCTAAAATGATGTGATTATATTCGCTTCTATGAAATTATCCTGTCTTCTCCAACCTGTGTACTTCAACGTTTTGCATCTCGATATATTACTACTACGCACTCCACATGGGTCGAGACGATGATAAAGATATACTCCCTCTATTTGTATGTTTTTTACTACTCTACACCTCTCTCCCACATCTCTTACTTTCAAAAATACATATTGAAAATCACCCAATGAATGGGTCATTCTGTAAACTAACTCTCTCTTTTAACCGATAAATACATATGCTGGGTTGTTTATTAAATACCACCTCTCGTACCCTTATAGCGTACAAACCTTGTTATACATATTTATATTGACTCACAGTTGCACTCATCTGCGGCTTCTTTAATCAGAAGCGCATTCAAGATGACGTGCTTTACTTGGAAATACCCATCGCATCTAGAAAGGAGTTATGAACTCACTTGAGCGTATTATCAGATGGAATCGGATATGAAAGCCTACGCTTTTATGGTCCCTTTCAGCCACTACACATCGAACAACTTCAAATAACACGCGTCATTAACGATCATGCCTTTTTACATATCAGTGGCATGCTCTCCGAAGAACAAGGAGCTGTATGCATCGGACAGGATATGGAGCAAGAGCCCATTGTGATCCGTCAGTTGAATGATCAGGGACAATCGCTGAGAAGGCTGTTCCATGGGATTGTTACGCATATGTCCGTACACTGCGTGCGAGGCGTGTATACGTTTGAACTAGAGGCCGCTTCCCATTCGTACCAGATGGATATTAAGCGTAAAAGGCGCTCCTATCAAGATATTCACCGCACCTATGATGATCTGGTCACTGCGCTGGTTCGAAAATATCAATACGGAGATGCCATTGATACGGTAAGCAACCATGCCAAACTGGAGACATTTGTTTTACAATATGAGGAGACCGATTGGGCGTTTTTAAAACGTCTCGCTTCTCGCTTTGGCTCCGTACTTGTGCCAGAGGTAACCGCAGCCTCGCCCAAGGTTTTCTTCGGGATGCCCGAAGGCAAGCAGCATAAGGTGGAGCGAGATGTATTTTATCGAGTACGTAAAACGTTTCATGAGCTGGATACGGAAAAGCCGGGAGAACGTGCTGGCTCGTATGTCACCTATATGATCGAAAGTCTGCAATACTATGCGCTGGGCGACCTCATCACGTTATCCATTGGACAAGGCAAAGAACTGGTCGTGGTTAGAGCAATGACTACGCTAGCGGATGGCTTACTGCGTACCCGTTATGATCTTCAATCCGAACAGGATATCCGGTATGCCCGTTATGAAAACGATCAGGTCACCGGGATTTCACTGACAGCAACAGTGCTCAAGGTACAACAGGATTTTGTACAGCTTCAACTGGACATCGACCCGAAGCAAGATACTGCCAAAGCCTGCTGGTTTCCCGTAGCCACCCGTTATGTCGCGGAAGAGCATAGCGGCTGGTACGATATGCCTGAGATCGGGGAGCAGGTGGAATTGTATCTGCCTACCCACCTCGAACAAGATGCCTATGTAACGGATTCACTGCGACAACAACGCCACACAAATGGTCAGCCGAATGTGAAGGTATGGCAACATGTGCAAGGTAGCGGCGTAGAAATGTCTGAGCATGAACTGACCCTATCCACCTCCGGTGAATTTTCCATTACACTGCATGAAAGTAGCGGAATTACGATCGACAGTCCGGGGAATGTGCAGATTCAGGGTGGTCACGTGAAGCTCGATGCTGGCGAGGAGCTTTCACTGGAAGCTGGAACGGCGCTATATCTAAAAGGCGGAGCCAGCGGCATGGTACTAGATGGTGAGACGGATACCAAAGCTCCAGTGATATATCAGGAAGGTACGGTGAAGGCTCCTGTTTTCGTGACTGACCTCCCTCCTGTGCCTGAGCCGCCACTCATGAGCATCAAAGCATACGAGGCGGCGCAAGCTCCATCAGCTACTAAGACATCAAGCAGCACTCCTACCGCCAAAGTGACAAGTCCGGCTGCACTTCAACAGGCCAACTCTTTGTTGGGTACGGTGTCCAAGCTATTAGGCTCCATTCCAGTGATGGGAAAAGTGGCTGGCGTTGTTGCGGGAGCTTTAGGTGGACCTGCGGCGGGTGTCATTCTGAAAGCAACCGCAATGATCCCTGTTCGGAGCAAAGGAACTGCTACGATTGGAGGCGGAAAGGGGAACGGTATTCATCCGTTGAAACACTTGGCTGGTCTAGCACTCCAAGGATTGATTAACCAGTATGAACATGATCAAGCGAGACAAGCCTACTATAGCAAGTGGATTCTTGGGAAAGTGTTTACGAGTGCACGTCATATAGCGCATTCCGGTGGCCCACTGGAACTGGTTCAAAACCTGCTGAAAGAGTCTAATGCCATGGTTCATGCGTATCAGCAGATTCCTATAGATCTGAGACAAAGCTGGAGAGCCAATTATGACAGCTACATGGCAGCTGAAAAAGCCAAAGTATCCTATAATTTTGATGAGTATGATAAAGAATTTATGGGTACTATGTGGGTCCTCAGTAAAAATGGAGTTACCGATCAGAAAGCAGCCCAAGCCACTCTTGCCTATAACGAAGCTATTAAAAATGGAGAAATCAAATTACATCACGAACCAGAAAATGTGGATATTTTCGTAGAACAGATTAAAGCAGCTAAAGAAGGAAAGAACTATTGGACAGGCGAAGAAATACCAAAATGGCAAGCAAATGCAATTATAATCAGTAGCATATTTTCTGAATTTCAGATGGTTGGAAGTTTATACGGAGCTAAATTTGGCAGGAATATAAAGATACCTTCTAAATCAATTAAAGCTCCAAAAGTTAATGTTGAAACACCGGGGACAGGAGTAATTAAAGTATCTCCGGCTGACCAAATAAAAGAGCGAGTATTACAAAACATCGCCCAGAGCAAGGCCGCAAGGGAAGCATCCAAGTTTGGGGAATATGTAAAAAAAGAAAAGCTTACTCTTGATGCTATTAAGAAACGACAGGCGTTAGAGGGGACGGGACAAGGTGGTAAACCTGTTATAGAGAAAGAGAAATGGCTTGAGAGTCTACAGAACACAGAAAACTTCAAACAAGGGACTAAAGAAAATGGATTAAACCATATTTTTGATGGTGAAATACTCAAGAATGGAAATGCCAATGGTTTTCATTATGAAGGAATGCCAAGTAGTAACGGTAAAATTGTCGGAAATATTGACCCACCTAATGAGTTTGGTGTCTATCAAGCTAATATTGAAATTAATGGAGTATTAAAAGGACCTAAATCCACATTTTTTCCAAAGGAATGGACACCACAACAGGTGATAGATTCAGTAAATGAAGCTTTTAATAATAAAGTAATTATAAAAAACAATAAATATATAGGAAAAACAAGCACGGGAATGGAAATAGAGTTTATTTTAAGAAATGATAAGATAATTTCAGCTTATCCAGTATATTGAATTGGAGGTTGTTTGAATAATGATAAAATATAAATATAAATTGAGGTATATGGAAGAATTTAATATAGTTATATTGGATTTTGACGAAGAAAAATCACTGGAGTTCGCCAATATGATAAGTGATCCCTTAGGATCTGATATACCTTGGAGATTTAAAGATTTGAAAATTGATATTGATAATTATGTTGATTTATTAAGGGGAAATATACCCGAATATAGACATGGAGGAAATGCATCAAGCGTTATATCCTTTAGAGACTATACAATAATTGAAGATCCATTTTATGACGAGGAAGAAGATGAAATTGAACCGATTTGTAAATTAGAGACAGTTGAATTTGTGAAAATTATATTAGTATGGGCTTATGAAACTTATAAATATAAAAGCGAGAGGGGGAGGATTCCTCGAGAGGAGGCAGAAATGGTTATGAATTGGATTGAACAAAAAATGATAGAAGTTAAGAGTATAGAAAATAACGAATAAACATAACAAACACTGAGAAGCTTATTCCTATAAGAGTCATAATGAGGAATAAGTTTTTCAATATGTATACAGGTATATCAACAGTCTTTATAATATTGAAACATTACATAAATTTTGATTTGGGTAACGTAGACGGATACTGACTAAGATCGTTTTCTCCTTAGGGGACGGGCAAAGCTAGTGAATCTTACTTATCACCAGAGATGGAGCAAAAAATATTAGGGGGAGAGAGAATACCAGGTAAAAATGGAATTAGAGGGGCATTCGCCTAATGTGGTAAATGATGAAAATTCTAATTATGCAGTAGAAGTTCTCAGGGAAAATCCAGATAGATCTAAATTTGTTCAATTTTATCATCAGTTTCCAGATGGAACTCTCGCAAAGCTTAAAAAAAGCACAGTATTTCCTGATTCATGGAGTGATGAGAAAATTATAGGCTCTATAAAAAAATTAGCGATACGCCAGCAGTTGGAAGTCGTACTTCAGATGGGGTAACTACAACTTTGCATAGCGGTACTGTAGATGGTGTTGAAATAGATGTTATTAAAGAAGGCAAAAACATTACTGCTGGATATCCAGTGGGAGGTAAACCAACGCCAGGATTTGAACCAATAAATTAGTGGAGGAAAATTTATGAAATATGAGGGATTTGACAAATTAATAACTGAAATGTCTGGAGAGAATGCTTCAGATGATTATTGGTATGATGTTGGAGTAAATGATGCGATGACCTTGATGGAAAAATTTTCTGAAACAGATTGGGAATTGCTTAAAAAAAATATAATGGAAAAGTCGTTAGAGTGGCAAAAAAGGGTAGTATATTGCTTTGAAGAAGAAAATGATGCAAGAGAAATTAATATAATATTATCACTTATCGAAACAACAGACAAAGAACTATTTGAAATGTGTATTGATTCTTTAAGATTTTTAATTAATGATAATAATAAAGATTGTATAATAAATAACCATGAACTTATGGAGAAATTGAGAAAAATGGAATTAATTTATAATATGTCAGGTAGAATATGTAGGGAGTTTCTTAATAAATTACAACTATGAATTAGTACACACTAATCATCAGGTTAAAACTGCAGATGATTTTTCAATGGAATGGTTTGAACAAATTCAAGCAGAAAAAAGTTTTTAGAGTAAATTCGAATACTTACCAACAAACTAAACACTAACTGATTCAAGCACTCGATAAACTTACAAAAGCTCATTCCAACTTTTTTTATTAGTAGGGATGAGCTTTTATTCCACACAAAACAGTAACTTGCCATCCCTCCCCATCAGAGTTTACATACAGAGACTCAAACGACTAAGGGAGGGAAATTCACTATGAAGGGCGTTTATTTATCAATAATAATCTAGATGAATATCAAACCAGGTATATCACTAAAGAAAATCCAAAGCTACAGAATTATCCTTATTTAGAAGAAGTTTTTTAAAGGTAGCGGATATAAAAGGTAATTCGTATACTTTTTATATAATATAACATCGCAATGGGAATCAGCTGCCCGTGTTGTGAATTCTGTTTTATCCGCCGCTATTTGCTAACAATATAAACTACAAGGGACGGCTGTTAAAAAGCCCCCCATTGCCAAGTAAGTCATCTATTCATCCAAAAGCAGACTAGACTTAACCCATGTAATACCCGTATTAAGATGTTGTCATTCTGTTTGTATGCACAACATTGCTTGAGTTTTGTATCCTAAATAACGTGTTTCCATTACGTCGAACGGACGAATATGTGAAACTTATATCAGAAGGTGCGACTAACGTTCATGAAGCGGCAAGATGTCTAGGTGCATTTACCGCCTCCGGCAGATATTCTTACAATTGGCCAATAAATTAAATAATGAATTTGCCGTTGAAATACTAGTTTCAATGGGACGTTCTAATTGGGGAGAAATCCCTCATTACCTAGAAACATTTGCCCAAGAGGTTCAAAAAGCACAAAGGATAAGATATCGTTCAGGAATAATTGCATTGTTCATCCTCTGTGTTCAGACGCTCATGTCAGTTCGTTTTCTTTTGGATATCCATTTACTGAAGCAGCTGTGAATGATTGGGCGTGGGTAACTCCAAAAAATACAGAAAATATAGTACAAAAGAAAATAGTAACCTCAAAAGAAGCTGACGTATTGGTGAAACTAGGGAGCTTATTACGATGTAATGAGGACTTGAATTCAAACGAAATTGCAAAGCTCTACACCGATTTTTTTGAAGATAAGAACCCATTTGATGTTATTTACACTTTACTAAAATAAAAAACATAACGCCAAAGAAGTCGCTGCGAGAGTTGCTGCGTTTTGTATCGGGCTTAGTTTTCTGTAGGGAAATAGAAAAAATATCCTCGCTTCAATTGATTGGATCATCTTAAACTGATAAGTTCATGTCCTATAACTATGCAAGAAATCGTAGAACCCGCCCCTATCTTTCCCCTAAAACAATGACTTGAGATCCCTCACCATCTGAAGGCGTTTGACTTGCAAAAGAAAATGCTCGAAGAATACAGCGCTGGAAAAGCATGGGCAACAAAGCAGATAAGAAACATTCATATTGATATTCTAGAATAGGAGAATAATCAAATGCTTACAATAAAGGCTTTAACAAAGGTGTACGAGGATTGGGGTGAAGATATAGACGACTTCTATATTACTTATAATGTAGATATCGGACCCGTTGAAATAAATGGAGCATCAGACATGTTTTCATTTGAACTAGTAAGTCCTAAAAGGTTAGATAGGATGACAGATCAAGGTGATATTATTATCGGGCATGGTCATTTTATAGCAAAGAACTTTAATGAAAATATACTTGAAGCCACATTAAATCGTATCATTAATAAGTGCGCAGATAATGATATGAATAAGGCATACAAAAACCTATCTGCATATTTCCATTGGGAGATGGATGAATAATTAACAATATCCCTGGAAATCAGATTTATATTTAGATAAAGCTAATTCTCTATTAGAAAAATTAAGTTAAAAAGAGGGATCTGGCTGATTTATACACACACAGTTAGCCCTATAATAGATTTTACAAAATGTTGTCGTGATCGTGATCACGGTTTAGACTGTAAATTTAAGTTAAAATACAAACAATTTTAAATTTATTTCAGCTGAAACCAAAGATACTGTGATCGATCACAAAGAAAAAACAAGGAAGTGTACAAAGATGAAAAGAACTGATTTACCTCTTGTCTATTCTTGTTCTGGATGTTCCTCCGCAGCACAAACCGCTAACATGATCGCTATACAAATGGATCGAGAAAAAGTCGCTGAAATGTCCTGCATAGCTGGTGTTGGTGGTGATGTCAAACCCCTTGTCAGAACAGCAAAATCGGGACGTGACATCATTGCAATTGACGGCTGTCCCTTGTCCTGTTGCAAGAGTTGCTTAGCAAGGCATGATGTTCAACCCAAACACCATTTCCTGCTGTCTGACTTTGACGTACCCAAGATAATAGGAGAAGATCCTAACCCCGATCATTATAGGAATGCTTACACACAAATCTTAGAACAAATTGGACAATAATTCTTAGTCAAAATTAAGGTGTGTATCGAAAGATGGCTCACCCATTTTTTTATTCCTTTGAGGTGTTGGTACAATATACAGTAAAAGTATAGTTGGCTCTTATTAACAATATAAGTAAATTAGTTTTTACTGGTGGCTCCTATCGCATCTTTAAGGGCCACCAGTATTTTTTTACTCCCAGTTTAATCCAGAGTCATTTTTTAAATTTTTAAGTAGCTCATGCAACATCTGGCAAAGCGTTTTTCGAACACTTTTCTTACAAGTACTAAACATTTATTCTCTTTTTTTAATTATTTTCAGATAACTAAGGTTCCCCCTCCTATATTACAAGCTCCCCCGCTCCTTGCTGCCTTGTAAAATTACTCGTCGTTACCATCCAAGCAACACAGCAACTATGTACCTGCTTACCAGCCTTGAGTTGGAGTACTATATCATTCTCAACATCACGTTTCCAGCATTTGCACTGAACGGCGATTTTATAGCTCTCTTTGCCTTTGAGAATTACTTTGCGTAATAGCGAAGAGCCTAAAAATAAACGTAATGATGAAATCAGTGAATATCACAATATGACAACAGATGTTATATTATACTTGATTGAAGTTAAGCAAAGGAGATGCTTATGATGAATCAAGAACCAAATCAGCAATTAGGTGAGATTATTGAACAGTTCATACATTCATATATTGCAGAAAATAACAATATTCGATCCCGAAAAGTAATCAACACTGCAGATGAGGATACAATAGCTCATTTAAGGGAAATTGGTTTTCCGAAAAAAGGAAGACCGATACAAGAGGTCGTCGATGAAATGAGGAAAAACGTCTATCCTCACCAAACCTTCATGCAACACCCTCGCTTTTTCGCATTGGTTCCTGGTCCAATGTCTCTTTACTCGTGGTTAGGAGATATCATGACCAGCGCTTATAATACCCATGCCGGAAGCTGGATGCTGAGTTCGAGCGCAAGCCTTTTAGAGGGGGAAGTGATCCGGTGGATGTGTGACCAAGCTGGATATCCCAATACTGCTGGAGGCTTATTTCTGTCGGGCGGATCGCTGTCGAATTTGACCGCTTTAGCGGCTGCACGCAATGCAAGGTTATCCGAGCAGGAATATGCCATTGGAACTGCTTATGTTTCAGATCAAACTCATTCATCGGTCGCCAAAGGGTTACGCATCCTCGGATTCCGTGGTGATCAAATCAGAAAGATTCCAAGTGATAAAAATTTTCGTATGGATGTTTCAGCCTTAGAAAAAAAAGTAATGGATGATCAGGCGGCTGGCATGAAGCCTTTTGCGATCATTGCCACGGCAGGCACAACCAATACGGGAAGCATTGACCCGTTGAACGAAATTGCTGACCTATGTGAAAAACATAACATTTGGTTACACGTGGATGGAGCTTACGGTGCATCGATTTTGGCTTCTTCGAAATATAAGCCCCTTTTGAGCGGGATATCGCGTTCAGATAGCATCACCTGGGATGCACATAAATGGTTAATGCAGACATACTCCTGTAGCGTAGTTTTAGCCAAAGAAAATCAACAGCTTAGAAACTGCTTCAGCACACATCCAGAATATTTGAAAGATGCCGAGACTAATGAAGAATATATTAATTATTGGGATCTGGGCCCTGAATTAACGCGGCCTGCTCGAAGTTTGAAACTATGGGTGACACTACAGGCTTTAGGAACTAATGCTGTCGGTGAAGCCATAGAGCATGGAGTTCAACTCGCAGAATGGGCTGACGATGAAATCAAAAAACATAATCATTGGGAAATTGTATCCCCCGCACAGTTAGCGATTGTTAATTTTCGATATGCGCCAACTGGATTATCTGAGCAAGAATTAGATTCACTCAATAAAAGGATCTCCCAAGAAATGATGACAAACGGATACGCCTCTGTGCTTACGACACAACTTAATGGAAAAACTGTTCTCCGAATCTGTGCAATTCACCCAGACACTACGGAACATGAGATAAGGAATACAATTCAGCTTTTATCGAATATAGCACGCTCATTGAATGAGACAAAAGCCTTTTTGTGATGAAAAATTGTGAAATGAAATGCTACACTTTCTGTAAATGAATAAAAATGCTCAACATCACACAAATAAAAGGGGCTCGCGGCCCCTCTTTACCGTTTCTCCCTACCTCTTCCAAATTAATGTCCTTGTTCAGTAAAAATGAACAGCACTCAATCCTAAAACGTTTTTTTGGAATGCAGGAACATATTCAAATTCCCCTCTATCCCTCGTACATCAATGCTTCTTATCTCGATATATTACTACCACGCACTCTACATGTATCGAGACGATGGTAAGGATATACCTCTCGCTTAAGTTGAAAATACTTGCTTTGAAGAACAATACACCATACTAAAAATCTGGTAAACAAATTCTCAAACCGACTTTCTAGGTAGGTATACATTTTTAACGAAAAATAAGTGTTTGATTAAATAGCAAATCATTTCTCTTTAAGTAATTACCATTAAAAGTAATAGGAACCGAGGTTCCATTGAAGTAATCTCTCTTATTGTCATGTTTTATAGCATGAACATGAAGATGCGGCTCACTACTGTAACCTGAGTTCCCTACTTTCGCAATTTCCTGTCCAACCTTGACAAAATCATTTTTCTTGACTAATAGACTATTTTTCTTCAAGTGTAACAACAGAATATTATATCCTTGGTGTTTGATGATAATCATATTTGTAGTACTACGGCCCAGGGAGTTTGGGACATTATCTTCTACTCCATCCACAACTTCGATAATTCTACCCTCAACCGGACTATATACTGAATCATTATAAATGGGATAGGATTTTAAAGATTCAGGATTATCAAATATCCCTTTTCTTGAACCTAACGGGGTGAGCTTAGTTATATCCACCGCATATTTCAGAGTACGATGCGAAAAGTGATAGTTCATAGATGAACTCATTCCACCATTCACTACCTCGTAAGCCCCTCCTTTCAAAGGGAACGCTAAATCGACTGCATCTTCGTGTTTAGGAGTGGATGTAATGTATGAAATACTAAATAAAATACATATAAAAACTTGATATATTGCTAATAAACCATAAAGAGAAAGGAATATTCGTGTTTTTCTATTTAAGCCATTAAATTTAAAAGAGCGTAAAGTAACCATTTGACGGAATAAGGAACATCCAAACAATACGATGCAAACCGGTCGTAAATAATAGCTAATTTCTGTCCAATCATTTATGAATAAAATCATGAACGTATATGCACTTGTAAACAAAATGTGTATATACCACGAAATACGATTTTTAAATGGAAAGTAAACCATGATCCAGTAAAGTATAAGCGGAATCAGCAGCATTTTTACAAAATAAAAAAACATTCAATTTCTTCCCTTGTCATATGATAATTTGCTTCTTACCTCTTCTTGAAATGCAGTATCCGTTAATAATTTGTAAAAAAACAAATCCAGCTTCTGCTTGAGCCAAATATGATCCACCCCAGAATCATCTTGAATAAACATGGCTAGTTGAATGTCATTTCCTTCCCGATCCGTACAATATAAAGCCTCTGTTAGAACAGAAATGGTAGATCCACCTTTGTTTCCAAACTCTATTAACTTGGAGTTATCCACTTGTCGCTGAATTAGCATCTTTAGATATGGATTTATAGTAGAAGGAACCAACTCCCCCTTGTGTATAAGCTTCATGAGGTAAGCATACTCTTTAGTCGTTGAACGAGGAAGCTTGCGCGATTCCAGCACTTGAAGCTTTCGTACATAATTCTGCCTGGTGTTCCATTTCTGAATACATTCTATCCCCTGATCACGATTTAAAATCTGATGAATTTCAATAGATTTTTTCATATATTCCTCGTAACTCATCTCACTTATCTTTTGTATCGACTCTTTAAAACCTATGTTTTCGGTCTCTTGGATATAAGGAGACATGAATCCCGCAGATGAAAAAGGAAAGATTTTATCATGGGAAGAAAGTGAGAGCTTCATAATATTCTCATTTATCTTATCCAAACCCATTTTCGCCATCAGAAATTCTGTATTTGCATTGGAACTATATGCTAACATGCCGTGAGTAATATCCAATAACGTAATTTTCCCTTGAACCTCTTTATGGTTTGCGCGAATGGATTTGATCCAGTTATGATGAGCGTTACCATCGGAACCAGGGATATAAAATTTATTTAATTCCTCTAAAGGAACAAGTTCCTGCTCGTCTAATATTTTCGCTGCAACTTGGCGAGCAAATTCGATAGCAATGATCACTTTGGCCGTGCTGGCAAGCGGCATTTTAACTTCTGAGTTATAGCTGATTTTCTCCATACCATTTTTGATCATAAACAAAGATGCTTTACTCGGATTTTCCTTCAAAAAACTTAGAACATCCATTTCTGTTTTCTTATTATTTTGGCGCTTCGCAATGAACAAAAACAGGATACATATGAACACAAATATTAAAATTATAGCTACTAACGATAAAATTATTTTCATACTTTGCTCCTTAATGGACACGCTTAGGCTGAAGTTCACATAAGTCGTCACAGTTCCCCACGGGAATCACTTTTCTTTTAGAAGCTATATAATCATACAAATAACCACCTATAACCATTTTTTTGAAAATAATTATAAAGAGAACCGCCCACCAAAGATACGGTATTCTTGTACAAATTTGTGCAATAGAGTCAATTCCACGTTGTATTTTACTAGAATCATTCATTGAGAAACTATGCATTCGCCTTTCTAATTCATTAACAAACAGGACACCAACCATCATAGAAAACCAGAATTTGTTTGTGTTGAAAACTTACATATCCTAATTTTCTTGTTTTTCTTCGAATTGTAATTGATATTTTCCGGAAGCTGATCTTTATAAAATGGTATAACTTTTTATATTCTCGATCCGTAAACAGCAATAATTCCATTACAATCATAATTAGTGAAAACGTCAGTAAGCCCATGCCTATACCGATTCCTGCATGAAACAATATCATAGCAATAACTACAAACGGTTTAAGGCTTTTATTAATTACAGCAAAAGGAAAAGCTATTTTAACAATTATAGATAAATAAGTGAATAAAATGGTGAGTCCAACATAATGGTTAACCATATAATCCAAAATAGGTCTGCTAAACTCTCTCACCTGAGAGATATAATAAAGTGCCGTTCCGTTTTGCCACATTTCTCCCATAAGCTGATACATTCCTGAGAAGAAATAAACAATACACAGTTGTATAATACAAAAAAGTACTGCAAAATTGTGAATTATTAGGGATAACTTATAAATCAAAGACTGCTTCGAGCCTTTTCCATGTAAGCTATTCAATTTAGAATCAAAAGAGAAATATGCAGTATTATTGGCGAATAGGAGAAAAAACATATTTACTATCAGTAAATTGTCTCCTCCGTCACTTATATGAAAAGAACGAACATACAAGGTCAGAATTGAAAAAAGGCGGCCTTTGTATCCAATTAAATAAAAAATAGTAACCACAATTCCCAAATGATAGATAAAGTCAAAAAATAAAGCTGATGAATTCAAATTATAATGTATCCTGCCAAATTGGCTAGATGGTTTCAAGAAGAATTACGCCAGCGATTTTGTAAACAACATGATTTAAACATAGCAGAATGTCTACAAGCTCCATCAAACTCTATGCCTTAAATATTTCATGTCTACATTTTTCAATTGATTAAAAACAAAAACCCGCTCAATGAGCGGGTTTTAGTATAGAGGCGGGGGGAGTCGAACCCCTATTTCAAACTTTTTCAGCTATGCATTAATTGTTATTATTATTGCTCTTCAAGCCTTATGTACCAGACTTGAAGGGCCTCTCTCCATTTATCAACTAGACCCTCATTGAAGGCAAAATACCAATGCTCCCTATATTCAATCTTTCCTTAACATCATTTTAGCAGATTGTCACTTTAATACATTTTACCAAAAAAGTAATTGCATTTATTCTCCACTAAAGCTTTTAGCCCATTCAGCAACCCTACGACTACTTTCTTCTTCTGACAAATCCTCGATTCTGGTCATAATAGACCATCTTACTCCGCAAGGATCCAATATACTTCCGAATCGATCACCTGAAACAAAGTTTGCAATCGGTTCCCTTACTTTTGCTCCTCTTGCTACCGCATTTTCAATGACCTGATCAGCATTCATGACGTAAATTCCGAAAGAATAACACGCATTCTCTTCATCTGGCGGCAAGACCAATTGATATGCCGGATTCGCTGCTCCCAGCTGCAAAAAACCATTTCCAAAATCTAATTCCGCATGAACAATTATTTTATTGCCATTCTCATCAGGATATTCAGTAATATCCTTAACCCTTGCATTGAAAACCGTTGTATAGAACTCTATTGCTTCCGAAGGATTCTTCACGGTAATAAAAGGGGTAATAGATGTAAAGCCGTTGGGCATCCCCTTCTTTGTATATTTACCTGACACTCCCATATATTCTCTGCTTTCAGTCATTTTGACTCCTCCTTTAAATAATCGTAATAGTTCAATTTTATGCTTATACCTTCATTGGATTGAATTCATCAACTCATAGAAATATTTGGATTCACGTGTTTTGTTAAGACTATACCAGGCTTCTAATGTTTTAGAAGAAAACACACCCAGAGCTTTTAAAACGTGTACGGAAAATTCCAACGGAGCTGTTCCAGATGCAGTGATTAGTTTTCCATCCGTTACAGCAGACTCCATTTTATAATACTTTTCGCCCGTGTAGGTGGGACAGATCATTTTGAGGTATTCCAAATCATTGCTTGTATGCCAACGTGAATTCAACAATCCTGCTTGGGCAAGTCCCATAGTAGCACCACAAATCGCAGCAACCCATATCCCTTCCTCTAAGCACCTCTCAGCGATTTTTAAAATCGGTTGATGAATGGTTTCTGTCCATGTATTTCCACCGGGTAAAATCAATGTATCTGTGCTTTCAATGCTGCACTCATCCAGTTTGATGTCGGGCAGGATTTTTAATCCGCCCATTGTAGTTACAGGAGTCTTTTCAATTCCCACGGTAACTATTTTTAATGGGGCCACCCCCTTTTTATAATATCTCCCCGAGTTCAGTTCGGCAGTTAAATAACCTATCTCCCAGTCTGCCATAGTGTCAAACACATAAAGATATACCGTATTATTCATTTGCAAGTTCTCCTTATTTTATAATTTATCGAGTGTTACCAGCCCTCGGTAATCCATGATTATCCTCATTATAAAAAAGCTTCACTGACATCTACTGTCAGTGAAGCTTTTAACGTTGATAATATTCCATTAACTCCGACGCAACAGCAACAAGTTTTTCCTTCAAACTCTGTGGTTCGATGACTTGAATGGATTTCCCGTAGGGTAGGAGTAAATAAGGGACATATGTATGAAGTGATTTTTTCTCAAGCAAAAAGATGGCATGATTAGAGGTCCTCTCTTTCAGATGATGCCCCAAAAACCAATGCAGACATAAGTCATCCAATGCCTCTGTCCTGCCTTCGATAGTTAAAGAAATTAAACTGTGCTTGCCCACTAAATCAGGTAATAGATTTTGCATAAAAAATTCACGGGCTGAAAAAGCTTCAGAACGCTTAAATATGATTGGAGTACGCTTGATTTGTAGAATTCGATCTGCCCGAAAGCAACGGATCTCATTTCTTAGGTGACAAAATGCAACAGTATACCATTTATTGTTCCAGTAGACCATTCCATAGGGGTCTATCACCCTATTCTTGGGTTGTTCTTCATGGCTTGTGCGATAATCCATTTCTACAGAGAATTGGTTGGCTACAGCCTGCTCTAATTCCGCCAATACCGGCTGAAGAGAAGGGTCTCCCATGCGATTAATCACTTCAAATCCGGCTAAATGACGGCTAAGTATACTTTCCTGCTCTTGATTCGAATACATTTTCAATTTTGATGTCGCTTTGTCTAATGCCTCACTCAAAGGGTATCCAGCCTCTTTTGCAAAAACAGCAGCATGAAGGAGTGCCTTTTTCTCCTCCATATCAAATAGTAAAGGTGCTCTAATAAAATTATTCAGCAGGCTATACCCGCCATTATGACCCGCGTCAGATATTATAGGCACTCCACTGGCACTTAGTGCATCAATATAACGATAAACTGTCCTTATATTTATTTCTAACTTTTCGGATATTTGTTTTGCAGTCATTTTTACGCCCGAATTCAGCATCCATAGAATGGCCAGCATATTATCGTTTTTTGGCATAACCTGAACCCTCATCTCTCATTAGAACTCAATCTTTTATAAATATCTCTTTGTACTCTTCTTACCACCTATTATATGCTTTTCTCTGCTCAAAACTCCCCTCCCATATCTCCTACTTCCAATAATACACATAGTAAATACCACATCGAATGGGTCATTCTGTAAACTAAATCTCTCTTTTAACCGATAAATACATATGCTGGATTTATCATTAACAACATATCTAGCTGGGAATCTCATAATAACATTTACCAATCCCAACTATAGAAGGAGTCAACTATGGAAAATACCGTGACGTACGGTCATATCGAAATCATGCCTTATGAATTCGTACGCCTCCATGAACTTAAAATCTTAAAAACAATCAATGACCATGCCCGAATGATCTTTACAGGCATCATCTCGGAGAAAAAACGCGAGCTGTATGTGCGTGCTTCGGATGAAGAAACCCAGGTCAAAGCCTTTGTTACAGACAAAAACGGTAATCGGCAGCCCCTTTTTCGAGGCATTGCCTTGGATGTGGAGGAAAAAGTTGTTCACGGGGTCCATTACCTGACTGTCGAAGCTATATCTCATACCTACGAGTTAGATATTAAGCGCCATCAACGCTCTTTCCAGAACCCTAAGCTCACCTATACGGGTCTGATCGAAAGTATTGTATCGGACTATTCTAAAGCCGAAGCGATGGATGTTGTGTCCCAAAAGAAGCCTATCGGCACCTTTATCATGCAATATGATGAAACCGATTGGCAATTTCTGAAACGGATGGCCTCCCACTTTTACTCTCCACTCATTCCTGCGGTGGGCTATGGGGTTCCCAAGTTTTATTTTGGCCTACCTATGGGACTCAGCAAGGGGGAAATAAAATCTACCAATTATAAAGTCAGCAAACGGGTCGCGGATTTTCAAACCGCCTCAGAGAATCATATCCCCGGCGTACGTGATGCTGATTTTATCCAATATGAAGTCGAGACGGAGAAATTGCTGGAGCCTGGCTACGAAGTGACCTTTCAAGGCCATAAACTGATCGTAGCTGAGGTGCTAACGGAGATGAAGGATGGGGTGCTGACCCATACCGCCAAGCTGTCACCACGAAGCGGCTTACGTCCGATTAAAGACTACAATCGCTCCATTATCGGCGCTTCCATTCATGGCAAGGTACTGAGCGTTCGTCGGGACAAAGTACGCGCCCAGCTTGACATGGACGATCAGCAAGATCCGAACACGGATTACTGGTTTCCCTACTCTACCATCTATGCATCTGCGGATAACACGGGCTGGTATTGTATGCCTGAAGACGGGGACAGCATCCGTATCTATTTCCCCAGTTATAAGGAAGAAGAGGGTTACGCGATCAGCTCAGTCAAAAGAGAACCACAACCTTCCGGGGGAAAATCTACTGCTACTTCTGGACATGCCACAGCTTCTGCTTCGTCTGCTGGATCAAAGTCTTCTTCGGCACTGTCTGCGGCAGCTCCTGCGCCAGATCGAATGGCTGACCCTGCCATTAAGACGCTGCGAACCAAATACGGCAAAGAAATCATGCTCGCTCCGGATCAAATCGTTATTTCTGGCAATGGCATGTCCATTGTCATTAACGATAAAACAGGCATTGATATTGTAAGCGGAAAAAATGTGAGTATTAGTGCGGCTTCGGATATTGTTATGAGTTCTGGTAACATCCAGCTTTCTGCCGGAAAAATTGAGTTGTCTGGTAAAGGCAATACCATTACGCTGGATGACAAAACGACCTTCTCCGGTACGGAAATCAAGATGAACTAACGGGAGGTGAGAACTAGCAGATGGATAAACAAGCGGCGTTACACCATTTTAAAGAGCATCATTTTACACCTTTGCTGGACATTCAGTTGGACGTGCTGGAAGCCAAGTTTCAGCGTTGTCAGGATCAGCTGATCTTCGACTTCAAAGAATCGTTCAGGGATTTGTGTATACACATTCTGAGCATGCAGCAACAAGGTCAAAAACAACCCATTGGATATATTCACTACTCGTTCTTGCGCACTCAGATCCTAGAGCAATCCTACCTGTATATGGTCGAGGCTTACTCTGCTGAATGGTACGAAGATGATTCCGATTGCAAGTTAACCTATGACGCTTCATGGGCCTATGCACCGATGAGTACCATGTTGGAAACCTTGGAGCAGGAACGAAAAATATATATGGGGACGATTACTTCTGTGGACGTTGAACGAATGATGCTGGAATCCGCTCCTTTTTTCCATCAGTTTGTGAACTCCCTCCTGCGCTTAGGAATGGCAGAAGTGGTTCAAATGCCTGAGTATCTCGCCATTCATAAAGCTGATCGTGTAGCTATCCGAACGGGCGAGTACAAGGATATCAGCGAGAATCTATATGTCGAAGATCAGAAATCGCTTCTTGCAGATCAAGTGAGAGAGCAATTGATACATTCCAGTGAAGAAGAACCCTATGTTTACGAAAACCTAAAGCGGCTCTCTCTTCCCCACATTCACCTGATGCAAAAGGATTTGCGCTATAACGATTTTAGCCACAGTGACTTACGGGAAAGCCAGTTTCACAGCTGCATATTGATCGGAAGCATTTGGCAACGAGCGAATCTGGCAGGAAGCAGCTTTCAGGGATGCCTCCTGACCGACACGGATTTTAGATATAGCGATTTGAGAGGTGCTAACTTCAGCAGTGCCAGCGGACAGCCGCATCGGGAACATGGAGTTTGTGTGCCGGGGCTATGTGGACTTCGTTTCGAGCACGCCAACCTGGATGGGGCTGATTTTACAGATGTACATTCGTTTGAACATGCATATTTTGAGGGGGCTTCGATGCAAGGAACCCTTGTCCCGCGAAAGTACCAACAGTATTGGAAATTAAGCGAAGCACAGCGTCAATCTATTGTGTGGACGGAATAAGGAGGAATGTGTATGCGCCATTATTATGTGCTGGTCGATGATCATCGTATTTCCCGAAACATTAAACCGATGAATTTAGACCTTTTTAAAACGCCATTTGTTGGCATGCCTCCGGCTCAGGTTTTAGATGTTCATGCGACAGAAAATGCCGAGTACACGGACTGGCTACCGTTTTCACCCTCACAACCGCTATTTTCCGATCCTATGAAACGGATTCTAGAACTATACAATACACAAGCTCGTTTTAAGCAGTTGTATATCGTGAACCGGGAACCCAGCCGTCAGGAGCTATATTGGATTCCATCTGTTACCTCCGTGGATGGTATTTCGGAACAGACTGAATTTTATCCGCATGATCAAACCCTGAAACGCCTTGTGCTGGATAGTCAAAAGGTGAATGGACACCATTTTTTCAGACTCTCCAACGTGAGGGAACCTTATTTCATCATTAGCTTAGAGGCTGCTGAAAGTTTGCTGCGACGGAGTTTGAGTGGTTTTCGGCTACAAAAGCTAGAACTCTTATAAGGAGGTTCAACCTTGACGGAGCATTGGGATGAATTTTTTTTGAAACTGCATCATCAACAAACGTTGAAAGAGCAACTAAGTACAGCGGAAAACGATGAAAGCTGGATGATGATATCTATTGAAGCGGCGATGGAGGGAATTTTGAAAGGCTCACTAACCCTACCGAATGAACAGGAAATTCGATTTCAAACCCTTTCTGTCTTTGAAAATCAACACACCATTTCCCTGCCTGACTCTCTTATTCCAGAAGTTCGGGCTGGACAGACGGTAGATCCGTCGAAAAGCTTCGTTGTTCAGGACAAGCTGGGTGGAATCCTGTTAGGTCTGCACCAAAGCAGGCAAGAACTGAACCCCACGCAAATAGAAATCTATCAACAGCAGATGATTGAGCAAACGAGTCGCGCACAACCAAGTATGAAGCTCGTGGATGAAAAGGCTCTTTCTATTCATGATACCGTCATTGGTTGTTATGAAGCTATTTTTCTAGTTTCCCCCTCTCCCTATTATCAGATTGTCTTTGTGCGTTCCTGGCATGGCAAGGCTGTGATCGGAAGTTGCCAATTTAAGCTGGAGGATGCTCCCCTCTGGGTTCCCTTAACCTATGCCATGCTGCACACCGCAACATGGTTGGAGCTTTCTTGATTCTATACCTTTTATTCAAGGAGGTACTTGTATGTTTTTACCTTTACTTATTAAAGCTCTGGCTCAAGGTGCACTCAGCGGAGAACATTCTTATGTGGTGAGAGGAGCCAAGTTACAGTGCAGTCAAGGCACAGACCCTGGTGTGCTCAATATGATGTACAGCCACGGTGTCTTCATTAAAGATAAGCCCGTTCT
Organism: Paenibacillus sp. FSL R7-0340; assembly: GCF_038002205.1. Lineage (NCBI taxonomy): Bacteria > Bacillati > Bacillota > Bacilli > Caryophanales > Paenibacillaceae > Paenibacillus > Paenibacillus sp. FSL R7-0340. The sequence continues at coordinate 1,832,030 of NZ_JBBOBY010000001.1, read as the reverse complement.
GAACGTGGACGATGCCATTTGTGGAGCCAATATTAGCAAAATCAATGCTTTTGGATTGTGTAAATTGAAGCAGGGTCTTCCCTGTGAACCGGAGATTGCGTTTGGGTCCAAGTGGACAGGCGGTAAGGAAGACGTATTGATTGAGGGGGCACCTGCCCTACTCAACAATTCTACCTTAATGTGTAGCTGTCAAGGTGTACAAGAGGCGATATCCTCCTTTTTTGGTGCAGACAGCACGGGATCAGGTGGTGGAGGTATCATCTCCATTACTGATGACGGACAGGATGGTTGATTTTATCAAGCAAGGAGATTAAGGATGAACATCGTAGCGAAAGACCGCTTTACCTATCAGCACTTACATGTCACTTGGCCCTATGGCAAGCTGCGTCTTCACAACGTCCATATGAGTCACGAGCTGGGAGAGCATGCTAGACTGGTGATCACGGGTAGTCTAGAAGCCGATCAAGCAGACACAATCATTACCAAAGCAAGCAGTGACGACGAAGTTGAGCTATGGTATTCCGATGCCAAAGATCAGAAGCATCCCTTATTTATGGGACAACTATACTGCTTAGATGTGGAGCACAGACATCAGGAGATCGTGGTAACTCTCGACGTCATTTCTCATAGTTTTAAACTGGATACGCAGCTCAAAAACCGCTCCTTTCAGCACATAAACCAGAAATATGTTGAAATCGTCGACGCAGTGCTGGCCGATTATAAGGGCTCGGACAAGATTGATGAAGCTTTTGAGAAAAAAGCGACAGGCCAGTTTATGTTGCAGTATCAGGAGACCGATTGGACTTTTTTAAAACGGCTGGCTTCGCATTTGGGAGCCCTTCTCGTCCCAAATATCGTTTCACACCACGCACAAATTTGGATCGGTATTCCGCAAGCCAGACAGCATATTCATTTGAAAGAGGTTCCTTTTTCGTTGCAGCGCAAGATTGCTCCCTATTTGGATCAGGAGGCGAACGGCTGGAGATCTGCCAGCATCGGAGATTACACCCGGTATACCTTTGAGTGGGATCAAATGCTGCAATTGGGAGATGAAGTCGAACGCAATCACGAAACCTACGTCATCACCAAACGTGAAGGACAGTTGATTCGCGGTTTGGTTACTTGGTCGTATGAATGCGCCCTGTTGGCGGGCTTGAAGGTCCCTAAAATATATAATCGAACGATCATTGGCGCCGCTATTGAGGGGAAAATATTAGAGGTCAGCCGGAATCAGGTTCGATTGCATCTGGATATAGACGATCAGCAGAATCCCAAGGATGCCCAATGGTTCCCCTATTCTGCTGAAGGTAATCAGGTTTGGTATCTGATGCCGGAAAAAGGTGCGCAGGTGAAGCTGTATTTTCCAAGTGCTGACGAAGACGATGCGATGGTCATACAATCGGTTCGAACGAAACCATCCAGCGTTGCTGTCCCTTCATCTCACGCAGCTCAAGGTGCCGTGGTCGAATCGCCTGCAGTACGCCACCAGCGTAAAACAGCCGATCCCGGGGTCAAATCCTTTGCGAATCCGCAGGGAAAAGAAATTTCCTTAGGGAACTCCGAACTGTCGATGAGTGCTCAGGAAGGATCACTATACATCTCCATGAATACCCATAACGGTGTCAGCCTGAACAGCACCCAACGTGTACAAATTCAAGCCACAGGCAGTCTTAGTCTTTCGGCAGGTAGCATCCTGCTGCAAGGAACCAACGGCTTACACTTAAATACGACAACCGATACGTTGGATCTGGAGCAGGAAGTTAACAGCGTGAGTTCAGAAATCCAGCTTAAAGCTTCCCTCCATCAATACTACCCAGAACCGATTTTGTCTGACTTTGAGAAGCAAGTCGCTGAAAACGGAATCCAAAGTGTGCTCGGAGCACGCGTTAAGGAAAATGTAGGCGCCACGCTCAAGGGAGAATGGGATGCGGGTATAGAGTTTTTAAGCGGGGTATGGGACTCAGTTGTCGATATAGCGGATATGGGGACCATGGTAATGACTCCTTTCGTTATGCCGGGAAATTACACTGGTAAAGGTTTTCTGGAGCGCAATGAGACGCTCGAGGGTATTAAGGGCGGTGCGAAGTTTGGCTGGAACTATATTGCCGATTCATTCCAAGGGAAAAAAACAAAGAAAGATGTAGTTCACGACCTTGAAACCGTGTGGGACGGCATAAAAAGCATACCCGATCCGATTGAGCGAAAATTGAATAATTTCTTCCCTAATCCATTGACCGATACCAAACAGGAAAGTTACGATGCAGGATATGACAGTATCAAGGCCGTTGAACGTGGAGCCGACATTTATACAATTGTCAAAGGTGGAGCAAAATTAATTAGAAATCTAGGAAAGCTGGGCAAAGAAGAAGCCTCCTTATCTAAGGGGCTCAAGGAAGCTGAAGAAAAGAAAGCCAGTAAAGGAGGAACACCGGGGTTATTCGGAGATTCAGCAAAGGCCGACTCTGCTCTAGCCAAGGTCGGAGATGGAAAATTCAAAACGAATGCCATCCGTTTTCCAACCAATTTTGAATCCTTAGGGAGTTACTTGCAAAGTGTAGCAAGAAAGATGAACATTCGTATAACTAGAAGATCACCCATTTTCGAAACTGCTGGAGGTCATTATCGGTTTCATGATCCTGGTCCCGACGTCCCACATTCTAAAGGTTCCGGTGCAAAGATTTCGCCTGAGAGACAAAAACAGATTGATGCGTTAGAATCAGGAGAGTATACGGGTAAAGGGAATAAGGGGACGGAAAAAACTTCACTTCCTAAACCAAAACCAGTCGAACCACGTGGCAAGCCAATTGAGTTTATTCCTGCATTTAAACAAGAAGAACTTGCTCTAAAAACTTATGAGAAATTAAGAGCGACGGGTTTAGATATGAAAGAAATTGAGACTTTTGCCCAGAATACTGGACTTAGTGTAAAAGAAGCGGAGCAATTAAAAACACACTTAATTTTAACGAAACATGTGAATTTACCGGATCACATGTATGGAAAATACTACTATGAGGGATACTTTGATCCCAATATAGACATTGCTCATGGTTGGGAAAAAGCACTAAAAGGTGAATTATCACCTGAAGAAAAAAAATGGTTTAGGGAATTAACAGATCATGAATTAGATGAAAGTAAGCGAATGCAAAATAATGAAGTGTACCGTACTATTGAATCGTGGGATCCTGTAGAAGGAATGACAGGTAATCCCCCTGGCGCTCATGATAATGCACCAAAGCCACCAGGTAGTTATCCAGGATTTAATCCTAAATTTTAAATGAGGTGAATGTATACTTGTACAAGAAATTTGAAGAAACTAGAATACGTATTAAGAATATTGATTGGTTAAATAAAGAGGAGGATAAACCTTCACATGCCATTTTGCTCTTTGAATTTTATAGAAGAAGAGCGATATTTTTAGATCATCTTTCAATATCAACCCCAGTAAGAAGAGCTTTTCACAGTGCTGCTAAAGAGAGTGGAATTCAATTGCCTGTAGATATAGAAGCAATTTGCCACGAATTAGAGTTAATAAAAGATGATTGGTTAGTAAAATGGACTTGTTTATTTAGTTTGGAATGGGCTTATCTAATTGATCAAAAGAATCCCGTTGCTCTTCAGTTTCAAGATATGTATGACCCGATTATTGAATTATTTAAAAGAGGTGGGCGAGTACAGTATCATCATGCTGATATTATATGTGGCCGTTTAGGTAGATCTCGTATACCTAGTAGTAGCTTAAGCTCATATGAGCCAAAAGATATACGTAATGAGTTATTAGATGAAATGGATAATGCATGGTACTACAATCAAATATCAGAGAAGAATTATTTGTTAAATCTAACTATAGAAGAAGATAGTGCTGAGAAAATTGCTGCAAACTTACTGGAACAATTAAGAGACTGCAAGGCTACATTAGGTGATAATGTTATTATTCAAACCACATTAGGTGAATTATTATTAAAAAACAAAATACATGCATATGAGCAGCTTAGAATTGTAAAAACTGAACTTGAACAATTTAAGATGGACGACTTGAAGATTTTGTTACCTGATGCAGAAAAAGAAGATTTGTATTTTCGTATTAAGAGGGTTTTAACCAGTCTTAAAGAAATATAAAAGAACCCAACACTAAAAAAATTATAAATGACTTTTAAGAGCTTATTCCATCTCGAACTATGAGCAGGAATGAGCCTTTTTTATATTCTAAAAAAGAATTAAAAAGATAGCGACTCCATTACTCTCCCTGCACAAAACAATAACTTGCCATCCCTCTCCATCAGAGTTAACATACACACACTCAAACCACGGGAGAGAAAATGTACTATGTCAGATTGGCCAGAATGGTTTCAAGAAGCATTACGGCAGCGATTTTTATCAATTAGAACTTGCCAGTGAGCAACAAGCCTCGTATTCAACAGAGGGCAAAAATCTATTCACTCAAATGGATCAATTCAATATGAACCAAAACGAGGATATCCAACGTCTACTATCCGAATGGGAAGAAGTCATAGGCTATCAGCTAAGTCAAGACAAACAATCCATCTATATGGAAGGAGTAAAAGACGGGATTCGATTGATTCTTCCCGTCATACCTCCCTATCTGACCTAAAATCACACAAAAATGCACCCCCTAGCATTCACCGGACAAACCAAGAGGTTTGTTCCAAGTTCCAATGTCTACACTAGGGGGTACTCTTCTAATCTGGGGAATTTGTTTTATCCCTTAACCGATCCTGCCGCGATCCCTTCCACAATCCGGTCACTCATGATGAGGAATACTAGCAAAATGGGCAAAATGCTGATCATCAACGTAGCTCCGATAGCTCCCCAGTCGGTCGTATATTGTCCAATAAAGTTCTGAACGCCTACGGTCAGTGTTTTGTTTTCGTCCGAGCTGATGAACGTATTGACGAAAATAAACTCATTCCAGTTATAGATCATGTTAATAATAGATGTCGTTGCCATGACGGGGGTTGTCATGGGCAGCACGATTCGGAAGAACATCCGGTTGACGGAGCAGCCGTCCATAACGGCCGCTTCTTCCACTTCACGGGGCAAGGCGTAATAGAAGCCCAGCAAGATCATCATCGTTGTCGGCAGATTAAAGGCAACATACGACAAGATGATGGAGAGTGAAGTGTCTGTTAAATGCAGTTTGAGAAACATACTGAACAACGGAATCAAGGTGGAATGGACTGGAATCATTAGTCCGACCATAAAGAGCCCGAGAACCAGCTGGCTTCCTTTCCACCGCATACGCGTAATGGCAAACGTTACAAAGCTGGCTAGCAGCACCGTTAGCGCCACGGATATGACCGTAATCCACACACTATTGAAAAAGTACCGCCCGATGTTGCCGCTGGTCCACACATTCATATAGTTCTCCCAATGCGGCTGGGACGGGAGTGCAAACGGCGGAAGGTTAAACACTTCCTGATTATTTTTAAGCGAGAACAGCATCAGCCACACCAGCGGTAAAAGCTGCGTCACCGCCAAGATGATTAAAATGATATACAAAGCGGCATAACCGACCCGATTTAACATTTTGCCGCGGCTAGCGACTCCAAGCGGATAGTTGGCGGCTGCCTGGGTTTTCATATCCGTTCCTCCCTCTTCCTGTCCTTTGTTACCCTCATCTGTTTGCAAGACTGGATTATGAATACTGGATGGTTTCACTTGTGGCCGTAACCTTACGGATCAGCCACGTAGCGATCAAACAGATGAACAGCAGGGCGAAGGCTGTAGCGCTGCCGTATCCAAAGTCAAAGCTGCGGAATGCCTGGTGGTACATGTATGAGGCCATCACTTCACTGGCTCCATTCGGTCCACCGTCCGTCATGACATAGATAAGGTCAAAATATTTAAGCGAGCCGACAATGGACAATATGATCGTAACGTTAATCACCTCGCGCAGCAGGGGCAATTTGATACGAGTCGCAATCTGCCAGGCACTGGCCCCGTCGATCCGGGCAGCCTCCATCAGCGTTTCGGGAATGTTTTTCAGCCCGGCATAGTAGATCAGGATATAAAAGCCTGCATATTGCCAAATAATCGGGATAAACAAGGCAATCAACACCAGAGACGGATTAGCTAACCATTCAGGTGGGTTGTGAACGCCGACCGACACCAGTAAGGAATTGAGCACTCCGTTCGTTGGATGATATATTTTGAGCCATAGCTGTGCGATTGCTACAGAAGACAGCAGCATGGGAATCAGATAAATTTTCCGCAGCAGATTCGCTCCCTTGATTTTCCCTGACAAAATCATCGCAATGACCAGATAACCGATCAGACTAATGCCTGAAAACAAGGCCAACAGCAGCGAATGCCAGGCACTTTGCCAGAACGCTTTGTCTGTGAACAAATGTTGATAATTGTCCAGCCCCACAAAAGTCATAGAGCCGATTCCATTCCACTGATTCAGGCCGTAATAGCCGGTCAGTACGATGGGTACATATATTACGGCGAATAACAGCAGCAGAGAAGGCAATACATATAGAGCAATAACAAGCTTATTCGACATGACCTTTTCCACGGTCGGACCTCCTTAGGTGGTCAATTTCAATTCCCTTTCTCGATGGCAGCCTTATGCTGGTCGGCAAATTGTTGCGGTGTCACCGCTTTACCAAACAACGCCTGAATCATATTCAAATGCACCTGCGCTGCATTCGGCTTCATCTGTACATCGGCGAACAATGTAATGCTGCTAGCTTGATTCAGTCCGTTCAGCAAACCGACATACAGCTTGGGCAATTTTTCTTTGGAGGTGTCCACTTTCGTCGCCGGAATTACGCCCGCTTGTGTGACTGATTGCTCTCCCCATTTGACTACGAAGTATTCAACGAACGCTTTGGCCTCTTCTTTCACCTTGGAATTTTCCGAAACGAACAAGCCTACTCCCGGACCTCCTACCCAACTGTTCTCGTTGCCCTTGCCGCCTGCAACCATCGGGAATTTAAAGAAGCCAATTTGATCTTTAAATGCTTGTGGGATTGCGGGATTGGTCGTAAAATTCGGTAATTCCCAAGTAGCCATCAAATACATAGCTGCCTTATCGTTCATAAACTCGGATTTTCCCTCATCATTGGACAAGCCGTTAAATCCTTTGTTAAAGGCATTCATATCCACAAGCGTCTGGACTTCGGAGGCCGCCTGAATTAAACCAGGGTCATCGAACGAACCTGAGCCGTCAATCGCTTTTTTCAGCGTTTCGTTACCCGCTATACGCTCTGCCAGATACATGTACCAGAGTGAGCCGGTCCAGCGGTCTTTATTGCCCAATGCAATCGGTGCAACTCCATGATCCGTAAGTGTTTTCACAACCTGCTTAAACTCGTCAAATGTCACAGGTACCTTCAAGTTGTATTTTTGGAATATGGCTTTGTTGTAATAAATAGGTGTAATATTCAATTCAATCGGAAGCGCATACGTTTTGCCATTCAGCGCATAAGCTTCGGTCGTTCCTGGTACGAATTTGTCCTTCAGCTTGGAACCATTCAACAGGTCATCCATCGGTGTAAATAATCCACCTTTAACGTAAGGCTCCATAAAGCCCGCTGCCCAGGTAATTCCGATATCCGGCAATTCATTGGAAGCTGACAGCACTTTGAGTTTGTTTTTATATTGTTCATTTTCCAGCACTTCCTGCTGAATGACGACATTCGGATGATCCTTTTGGTATTGATCTATAATCTGAGTCACAAGCTTGCTCTGCTGTGCCGAGCTTCCCTCTGGCCACAGGTGCATCATTTTGAGTGTAACCTTTCCCCCTTCTCCACTGGAACCGCCTTGACCATCCTTACCAGCACCGCAACCGGATAGCACCAGCATGAATGACAGCAGCAGGGTCAACCCAGCAAACCATTTTTGATGTGAGCGCTTACGTAAACCATACTTGTTGGACATCGTTAGACCTCCGTTTGTTGTATTTATATTTTTTGTAACCGTTATCATTTGTAAGTTTAGCACTCCATTCCTGCTTCCAACAGGGTACGCTCATTGGGTATAATTCCACTTTTATTGGGTTTGATCTGCCTATACGTCAGTCGATATTCTCCGGCCCTGTACGCATCTGCTGCCTGTAGCGGCTGGGACTTACCCCCTCGGTCGCTTTGAATACTTTAATAAAATATTTATCTGTTCGGTAGCCTGATCGCTCGCCGATTTGGGCAATCGTTAACTGGGTATGCAACAGCAACTCCTTAGCCCGTTGGATCCGTAGCCGATGCAGATATTCGCTGAAGGACAAACCACTTTGCTCCTTGAATAAAACACTAAAATAGCTGGCATTCAGGTGTGAATGCGAGGCAGTCTGCGCCATCGTAATGGATTCGTGAAGATGCTCCGCCATATAGGTGAAGGCACGTCGTACCGGATCACTAAGAGTAGTCGCCTGGAGATCCAGCTCTAGCAGAACAGGGTCAGCCAGCTTGTCCAGCTTCTCGTACCTCTGCCGCTCCTCTTCCAGCCGAAGCGCTTCATTGACCGCATTCAGCAGCTCCTGCTTATCAATCGGTTTGAGCAAATAATTGACGGCTCCCAGACGAAGAGCCTGCTGGACATAATCAAACTCCGCATAACCCGAGATGACAATGATCGCTGGTCGTCGTGAATCCCGTTCCAGAGAGCGGATTAAATCCAGCCCACTGAATTCCGGCAACCGGACATCCGTAATCAACAGATGAACTGTCTCCGCTCGCAGTATATTTAATGCTTCCAAACCATTATCGAATGTCACAATCCGGTATTTCCCGGCGGCCCATTGCTCCAATGTCTGGTGAATCCCCTGACGTGTTCGCTGTTCATCGTCTACAATGACAATGGTTTTGGATGAAACACTCATTCCTACCGCCCTCCATATTCATCAGGAATTTCAAAAGTGACCACAGTTCCTTCCTGCTCAGCACTATGTATCAGCACACCGTCCGTTGGATAAGATGCGCTGTCATAATAAAGAGCAAGCCTGCGCTGCACATTCACTAGTCCCATACCAGTTCCCTTGCTCTGGCAGGCTGCTCCCCCCATCAACGCTGTACGCACAGCTGCAAGTTCTTCCAGTGTCATTCCAGGTCCGTTATCTATGACCGCGATCTTGGTCCAACCCGATCTGGTCGAAGGAGTGACACTGATTTCAACGCGGCCGTTGCCGATGCGATTTTCGACACCATGCAAAATGGCATTCTCTAGAATAGGCTGGATCAACAGTTTAGGAAGCGGAATTCTGGCTGCCTCCGAAGGCATATGAATTTGCCAACTCAGACGTTCACCCAGACGCATCTCCATCAGTTCCAGATAACGACGGATTTGCGCCATTTCTTCCCCGAGTGTCACCCAAGAGTCATGGTGAGCCGGTTCGATAACATAACGAAACAGCCGCGACATGGACACCATCAGCCCGGCAAGCTCCTCCTCTCCCTTCTCCTGTAGCGACCAGTTGAAAGCATCTAGCGTATTAAAAAGAAAATGCGGATTGATCTGCGCCTGCAGAGCTTTAAGCTCGGTTTGGCTTTGTAAAACCTCTTTCTCGCAAATAACACGGATCAATTCATTGATATCGACAATCATTGTGTTGTACTCTGCGTTCAATTCTCGCAGCTCGACCGCTGCTGCCGGTTCTGGATTCAGGGCCAATGCCCCTTCCCGTGAACGACGCATCGCCTGAATCAAGTGACCTATCGGTCTGGTAATCAACGTAGACAACATAAAGGACATGAACAGGAATAGCACGGCACCAAGAGTCGCAGAAATGATAAGTGTAGTCCGTAAAACCGTAATTCCGTCTGTGACGACACTAACCGGAATCAGGATCAGCAGCGACCAGCCCGTCCGCTCCGACTGCTGAACTGCCTTCACATATTCCCGCTCCCCAATATGAACCGTCTGTGTCTTGCTATGCAGTACACCTGACAAATCCGTCTGGTTCATTGGTTCACCCGACAGCAGCTGGCCTTGTCGATCTACAAGCAGCATAGTTTCATCCGCTTCTTCATTGACCGCTGTCGCACCATTCAGCCCAAAATAACTTCGCTCCATACGGGTAATCAAGTACCCTCCACGTGAGAACCAGCGATCCACCAGGCTCACCTGCCGAATTGCCAGCAGTGACCGGGAGTCTTCGGGATCAATGCCGATCCAGACCAGTCTTCCTTTCATCTGATTCGCTTCCCGGATGTCTGCCTGTCCAATACGTTCCTCCAGACTGCCCTCTCTAATCGGAAACAACATCTTTCCTTCGGCGGTATACAGCTCCAGTGAGCCGACACTCGGCATATATGCCTGATAGCTATGCATCACTTGCAGTAGTGATTGACGCTGTCCGAAATTCACCTTGACCCCGTTGCGCTCCTCCAGCAGAATATGCTGAACAGACGGGTGATTCGCGACCTGCTCCGTCAAGCTATCCATCTGGCCGATTAATGCATCCAGCCTACCGCTTGCTTGTACCGCAGTCTGACCAATATGCCGCTCGGCACTGTCTTTTAACAGGTGAGACACATTGAGATAAATGAACGCCCCCGCCACACTCATCATAATGAGCATCACCAGTATAAATCCGATAAAAATCTGATTACGTAATGTGTTTAATGGCTGAAACCTTGACCTTGAACGCATAAGCCTTCTCCCCCTGAACCATCGCAGAAAAATGGGTGATGATAACGCTTTCCTTTTCCTATTCTATCGCATCGTTCGTCTTTGTTGGCATATTTTCAGCAGAGATTAATCAAAATGGGCAGGAATGCTATGAAATAGAAAGGTCGTAGGGTAAACGAAAAAATGACTCCCGACAAATGCAGGAGCCATCTACTGACCAGTTACACCGAAGCTTCTTTCAAATCATCCAAACTAAGGTACCGTCCAGGCCCGAAGCTTGTATATGAAATGGGTATCCTATTGGAGCGCAGCCAAAATGCGGTCGCACAGCTCCATCGTTTTCACGTTATCCCGTCCACTTGAATCAGGCGTCCGTCCTTCTTGGCAGCAGTTCATGAAATGTGCGATTTCACCAACAAAACCGCGCAAGTACAAATCACGGTATCCACCCGACATCGCGGAGGCTGACGGTGTCAGAACCGTATCGTTTTCCGCAAGGGATTTCCAAGGAAGCTCTGTATGACTCTCCGACTTGTGAATGATCAGTGTATTCACTTCATCCGCGTTCGCAAAACCGTGATCAAAGGTTACCGTGAACCCTTCACTCTCGCGTGTCCATGCTGTCATACCTGCGAAGTATAGGCTACCCACTACACCATTTTCAAATTTCAGGGCAATCGTATGGGAAATACACTCGCCGTTATCGTTCGCAAATCCGGTAACCTGCGCCACTTCTCCGAACAAATAACGTACCAGATCGACCATATGAACCGCCGCTAGCTTCATGAAATCTTCGCCGGTTTTACAAAACAGGGTACTGTCCACGAGGAATTTCGCCTGAAACGAGCGTGCGGCTCCAAGCGAGCCACCCTCAATCAATTCTTTTAATTTTATGTATACAGGCGCGTAGCGCTTCATGAAACCGACCATCAGCACGACACCCGCTGCTTCTGCCGCATCTGCAATTTGGGCCGCCTCCTCGGCATTCCAGCCCAGTGGCTTGTCTACAAAAACATGTTTTCCAGCCTTAATGCAGTCCAGTACGAGCGAAGGATGATCTGCCGCTTGTGCAATCACGACAACTCCATCACAATCTTCCTGCTCCAGCATAGCCTTGTAATTGTCATAAGGTGTGCCACTGCTTCCAAACCGCTGGAGTGCCGTCTTCGATCTGCTTAGATCTCTAGTCGCAATCGCCTGAATTTCAGCACCTGCCCCAATAACAGCAGGATATATATTCGTTGAAGCGTGAAAGCCAGCCCCGATAAAACACAGCTTCGCCTTGCTCATGTTAGTCCCTCCCATGTACACACTAAAATAATCCGATCCCATCGTACCATATTGCCGAAGTATATATACAGTGGCATAAAGATAAAGGACATGATTCTTAAGGAGAACAAGATAAAAAAACCTTAACAAAGATAATCCCTTATCCTTGTTAAGGCTCTGTCTGTATCACCAGCAACAATCCTTAAAAATACATTCAATTACAGGGTTCAGACATTATCTTGTGGATAACGAAGCCCATTTTTGCTCCAGCCACTGATCAAATTCAGCACCCTTGTCACCTTCATAGATGTCATAAATATCGACTCTCATCTTGTGCAACTTTTCGCGAAAATCGTTATAGGTATGGTCGGCTGGCAAGCTTTTTTTAATCCGCACCAGAATCTTCGTCAGGCCCTTAACAAGCTCACCCTCTTTGCGCACAGGCGGCTGCACATTCTCGCCCCATTCCTGAAGTCTGCGGTAAGCGGCTTCCTGAACGGCATATACCGTATCATTATTCAAACGGTGTGTCAGCAAGTCAATCGTCTGCTGGTTCTTCCATGCACCCAGATCATTTACCGCGGCTAGGCGTGTTTTCCAATCGGAGGTTCGGTTTGCAGCTACTTTAAGCTGCTCATATACCTCTGCAAATTCCTGCTGAGTTTCGTTGTTTTCCAAAATCATCTCATCCTTTTCTAAAAATCACTATATTACTGTTCATCACGATTGCCGTTTGTTAAATATAACATACTTGCAGGTCTTCTTCTAAAAAAAGATAAAAAGAAATGTATCGGACATAACATGGTCAGAAGGCATTCATTCGCCTCTGTTGTCTGCCGCTGAAAGGCATCGTAAATTCCTCCAGATATCGGGGTAGATAAACCGTATTTTGAAAGGGGAATTTACAGAAAATCTGCACGTGCTGGTGTAAATGCATCTAGCAGAATACCGCCATCCTCCAGTGGGATACAGCCATGAAGAGTATCGGATGGAAAATGGATGCTGTCTCCTTCTTTGACAGTCTGCACTTCCTTTGTTTCGCCATTATCGATCATGAACTTAAAGCTTCCCTTTATTACATAAGTGACTTGTTCATGGACATGCTTATGCAACAGGATCTCCCCTGTTTGGGCTTTAGCAAACATCACTTTGACATACATAAGCTGGTCACTGTGGGCCAGCACTTTCCGGGTGGTATTACTGTCAACGATATCAATTTGAATATCTTGATCGTTAAAAAACATGGATAATTCCTCCTCTTTTTAAGGCACAAATGATTTAGATAAGTTATTTTGGAAAAACTCATAAATCGATTTAGTTTAAAACCAGCGAAAAATAAGCCAAAGTACTCCAGAAAGAGTAGTAAAGTCGGGATCGGCGAACGTTACCCCTTCGGCACCCAAAAAAGAAAAGAGCGGCAAGGTGAGAGCCGGCAGCAGACAGAGCAAGAATCCATTAAGACAACTGGAAATAACAGCTCCTCTGAAACCACCGCTGGAATTGCCGAATATCGCGGCTGCACCACCAGCGAGGAAGCAGGCCATGATCCCTGGCACAATGACAGGCAATCCGATAAACGGGAAAAGAAAGACGCAGGCAACGCCTGTGAAGAAGCTGACCAAGAAGCCTACCAACGCGGAATTGGGTGATTTGTCGAACAGTACCAGAACATCCACACCAGGGATTGCTCCAGGTGCGAACACTTGGGAGAAACCTTTGAAAGCGGGTACAATTTCAGTTGTGAACAGCTTAACACCTGCTTTTGCGATATACAAGCCGGCAGCAAAAATAGCTGACTGTTCGAGGATGAAGACGATATATTCTTTGCCATCCGATAATTTGCTGACATAATCAGAACCAGCAACCAGTCCAGATACCAGTAAAAGCACAAGCATCGTCAAGGTCGTTGCAACATTGGGGTCGCGCAAAAAACTGATGCGGTCATTAATTTTTACATTTTCGGTGTCATTTTCACGGTTGCCAAAAACTTTCCCTAAATAGGTACCTAGAATGTAAGAGGTCATGGAAGCATGAGCAATCGTATATTCATCCGATTTAATAATGTTTTTGCTGGCATTCCGGAGTAGGTAAGGAAACACCGCCATATAGCTCCCAATTACCAAAGAACCGACGATGATCGTAGTCAGCGAACTGAGACCCAGACCTTTCATAACGGCTGTAGCGGCAAAGCTCATGAACAAAATCAAGTGAAGAGACAAATAAATGTACTTGAACTTGGTCAGGCGTGCAAGCACGATGTTAAGGATCATGGAAAAGAGCAGAATGAGTGCAGCATCCGCCCCGATCTGATCAATGGTCAGTGCCATAATGGCTTCATTGCTTGGTACGACACCTTTAAGGTTGAAGGCATAAGAAAAAATTTGGCTGAAGTTAGTGAGAACGCCACCTAAAATTCCGCCGCCGACCTTGATCATGGTGAAGCCCATAAAAGAAAGGGTAGTTCCAGTAATGATCTCTGATACTTTCTTCCTCTGGAATATAAGGCCGAGTAATGTCACAATCGCGATAATGATGGATGGCTCCCTGATAATGCTCATAAACATTTCCATAGTGATCTCCGACTTTCTTTTATTTATTTTCCATTCTTACTAAATCGATTTAGTAATACTCGAAAAAAATTTCCCTCTCGGGAATGTAAAAAGAAGCAGAATCATTTTTTGTGAATTAATTCACAACTCACTCCATACATTATTCGTTAAGCTTCATTCCTCCCCTCTCTTCAATCACAATCATCACTAAAATCAGGACATACATAAATGAAAGGGTATTCATGACTCGAATCATAAGATCATTATAGCTCTTTATTTTCTTTTTACAATAGAATTTATAAAAACGTTTTCAAAAAGATGAAAAGGACATATTCAATCATTCAGTTCAGTTTTTGAACAGATTCTCTGTGGTTAATGACCGGATTCATTCGGATGATTTCTGACAGATCCTCATGATCCTGTTCTTTTTGATCAATTTTCTCCAGCAGTAGCCTGGCACTTCTTCTCCCCATTTCAAAACTCGGCTGGGAAACGGTTGTGATCGGCGGATTATAAAAAGATGCAAAGGATACATCATCTATGCCAATCAAGGAAAAATCATTAGGTATGGTCAGATGATTATTTTTTGCATAAATCAGCACCTGCTCCAAAATCATGTCATTCGTAGCAATGATTGCGGTGGGCGGATGCTCCATATGGAATAGTTGTCCAATCAGATTAGGCATTTCATCCAACCTGCCGCTTTTGATATAGTTTTCATTCACTGATATGTCATGTTTGCCCAACGTATTTCGATAACCTGACAGCCGCTCACTTCGTGTGGTAATCGCTTTTTTGCCTAAGGGGAACGTGATAATCCCAATGTTGTTATGACCATGCTCAATGAGTGCTTCAACCGCAAGCTCGCTGGCCTTTTCATTATTCAACAGCACTGTGTCTACGCTGATTTCATCGATTTTTCGGTCCACAAACACGAAAGGATAGCCATTCTTGGCAAGGGAAACATATAATTTCTTGTTCTCTTCCGTCGGGAAAATGATAAGTCCATCCACTTGCCGAGCAATCATCGACTGGACATACTTTTTCTCTTTGAGCGAATCATCATCGGTATTGCAGACAATGACCTGGACATTTTCCAGTTGGCATTCATCTTCAATTGCACGCACGACTTCTGTTGTAAATCTCGATAAAATGGTTGAAGAAATAACCCCCACAATGAAGGTCTTCTTCTGCTTGAGACTACGTGCCACCTCATTAGGTATATAACTGAGATCCTCAATCGCTTGCTCGATCTTCTTCTTAGTGTTTTCACTCATATAGTTGTATCTCTTTTGCAGAAACTGCGAAACTGTACTCTTCGACACCCCGGCACGTTCTGCAACTTCCTTCATCGTTGTTACCATAATTACCCTCCTTTCTTTTTCTGCATGTCAGCCGTATTAATTTTCAAATATATATATTCTGCAACCTGTATGTAAAGTGAATTTCACTTTATTATATACCTTCTTTTACAGCAGGAAAATATAATAAATGAGGAGTTAGAGCGTGCCCTCCACCTCATATATAACCGCCCCTACAAATGCTGGACACTTAGCTTAACCATCCGTTGTTACGAATCTATTGAATTCGAACGAAATCTTAGAAATATACGAATTTTATGAACTTGTTTGATGGAAGATTTGAACATAAAATGAGAATGTAATCGGTTACAATTTCTTTTAAATAAAGGAGGAAGCAGAATTATGAAGAAAAAAGGACTGAAAAAAACATTTTTCATCATTACCTCCCTCGTAATGGGCTTCACACTGTATGGCTATACTCCCGCTTCAGTAGATGCAGCCAGTGTGAAAGGATATTATCACACCCAAGGAAACAAGATTGTAGACGAATCCGGGAAAGAAGCGGCATTTAACGGCCTGAACTGGTTCGGTCTAGAAACTCCTAATTACACCTTGCATGGACTGTGGAGCCGCTCAATGGACGACATGCTGGATCAGGTGAAGAAAGAAGGCTACAATCTGATTCGTCTGCCTTACAGCAATCAGTTATTCGATTCCAGTTCCCGTCCAGACAGTATTGATTATCACAAAAACCCTGACCTGGTCGGATTAACTCCGATTCAAATTATGGACAAGCTGATCGAAAAAGCTGGACAACGCGGTATTCAGATTATCCTTGACCGTCACCGTCCAAGCTCAGGTGGGCAATCCGAGCTGTGGTACACATCCCAGTACCCTGAGTCTCGCTGGATTAGCGACTGGAAAATGTTGGCTGATCGTTATAAAAACAACCCTACCGTCATTGGTGCGGATTTACACAATGAGCCACACGGTCAAGCAAGCTGGGGCACAGGCAATGCCTCCACAGACTGGCGTCTGGCGGCACAACGTGCAGGGAATGCGATTCTGTCCGTGAATCCGAATTGGCTGATTCTCGTAGAAGGTGTAGACCACAATGTACAAGGCAACAATAGCCAATACTGGTGGGGTGGCAACCTGACAGGTGTAGCCAACTATCCTGTCGTTCTGGACGTACCGAACCGTGTCGTATATTCTCCTCATGATTACGGCCCTGGTGTGTCTTCGCAGCCATGGTTCAACGACCCGGCCTTCCCGTCCAACCTGCCAGCGATCTGGGATCAAACCTGGGGCTACATCAGCAAGCAAAACATAGCTCCGGTGCTGGTCGGTGAATTCGGCGGTCGTAATGTTGATTTGTCTACTACTGAGGGGAAATGGCAAAATGCACTCGTAGACTATATTGGTGCCAACAACCTGTACTTTACGTACTGGTCCCTGAATCCGAATAGCGGCGACACAGGCGGTCTGCTGCTGGACGACTGGGTTACCTGGAATCGTCCGAAGCAGGATATGCTGAGCCGGATTATGAAGCCTGTTATTTTTGTAGCGGAACAAGCGAAAGCAACCGCCGAATAGGCACAGGGCTTCACTTCACTTATTGAAAAAGCCGATTTTCCTCCTTCAGGCCAGATTATACTGGGCTATGAGGATGTGGAGAAACGGCTTTTTTTTGTGATACCTGCAAACCTCCAGGATTACACTCCACGTGTGTACATGCTTTCCTCCCCTTCTTGACGCCTTCTTTCCAGTTTTACACATTGTAAATCCCCCATCTAATGGGTCATTTTGTAAACTAAATCTCTCTTTTAACCGATAAATACATATGTTGGATTTGAATTCAGGAAGGAAGATTTCATGTGATTATTTGGAAGGGTTTTGGTATTTTAAACATCGTTATTCCAGGGATCTTATTTGTTATTGTCGGGAGTTTAGTATCCGCTCTAGGGCTTGACTCCATAGATTCCCGGCTACCGATGGCTTTTGTGTTCATTGTGTCGGGGGTTATTATCTGGTACTTGGGAAAAGCGCTTAACGCCGACTCGGACAAAGTGCTAGTTGATATGGAAACGGGGCAACGCTATCGAATGGGAACCCAGCACAGTCTGTTTTTTATCCCTATGCATTATTGGGGCCCTGCCGGTCTAGCGATCGGATTTATTTTAATCGTTGCATCGATATTTATATAACGTTGATTGCAAACATGAGCTATTCCGAACACCACAATGCGAGCCAGTTGCTCCCATTGTGGTCTTTTTCCTTTTCGCAGGTCAATTATGATCAGATACCACCATGATTTACCTGTAGGCCAATGAATTTGGGGCAGGCAGGTGAAAACCTAGCTCATATTTCGCCCCAGCTGCTCCACCTTGCTCAGCCAATCGTTGCGCTGCTGATCCGATAATTTATTCATGAGATCAATCGCAGTAGAATGCACCGGTTTGACACCACATAGATGCAGCGTGGAATCCTTCATCATCCGATGCCCAGGCTGTCCCTGGAAAAATCGGTAGTACCAATGCGGACCGTCCATCGTTGTAATGAGGCGGGCCGTTCTTCCTTTTAGAAGCTTGTCAGGCAGGGGTTTTCCTTTTTGATACTTAAACGCAAATCCCGGCATAAAGGTACGGTCAATGAATCCTTTCATTAATGCAGGCAAGCTGCCCCACCAGATCGGAAAGACAAAAACGAGATGTTCTGCCCATTTAATCGACTCCTGTGCTTGGATCAAATCAGGTTCCAGCGGTAATTTATTACGATATCCACCTAGTAGATTTGGATTAAAGTCCAACGCGGATAGCTGCAACAAACGAACCTCCGCCCCTGCAGCCTTCGCTCCTTTTACATAGGATTGAGCCAGCGCTTCCCCATAACTGCCAGCGACCGGATTCCCTTGAATCACCAATATTTTTTTAGACATATAAACCACTTCCTACCTTCATATTATGATTTTAGTTAGAAGACACTAACTTTATATTTAAAAAGAAAAGGTCACTACTGACCTTTACTTAATAAAGCAGTTAAACGTTGTTTGACCTCTGCTGCAAATGGAACCAACTGCTGTGGAAGTTCACCTTCCAGGCTGGAGACGGACAAGCGTGTAATGGCTCCAATGATGAGCACACCGGATAGCAGAGCATCCTGCTTCGGCAGTTCACCTTGTTGAATCCCCTGTTCGATGAATTCAGTCAACGCCTCCAGCGGCTGACGCACATTCTGGCTCTGGCTTGCTTCAACATACAGCTCATGATGTTGTGATAGTAGAAGCAAACCATACTGGTCCTCATCATGCATATCCAGCACTTCATCCACCAGTTGATGGAAACGACTAACGAAGTTCCCACTCTGCTTGCGATAGAAGTCAATTAATGTGGTGTAGCTATTACAATACTGCCCGAATACTTCCAAGGCCATCGCATCTTTACTCTTAAAATGCTTATAAATCGCGGCATCCGTCACACCAGCAGCCTCTCCAATTTCTTTGACTGAAATGCCGTCAATTCCTTTGGTTGCAAATAAGCACATTGCTGCCTGCAGAATATCTTTCTTTTTGCTGTCTACATGTGTTTTCTTATTCATAAGCTTATAGTAAGTGATAACTAACTAAAATGCAAATTATATTTATGCAGGCTCATTCTGTCTTCATACTTTCATTTGAAATATATTGAATTAAACCTAAAAACCATGTTTTATAAGCGATTAATCATAAATACCCTAAATAATACGTGCATCATCCCATTTTATTCATATAAAAAAGATATGTAACCGAATAAAACGGGCGCTAGGATAGGTGGGACTAATTATGCTTGAGGTGCATGCAGTCACCCAGCAGGGAAAAGACTCAGGCAGTCTTGGATATGGAGCGACGAGTACATTTCCCCGCTGCAAAAAGTCGTACAAGCCATCCATGACCAAGGCCCCAAAGCCGATCTTCAGCTTTGGCGTGTCGGGCGCAAAGGCTCGTTGCCCCAAGAAACAGCTGTATCTGCCTCTGGGTTGCCTCACCGCAAACAGTATCATCCACTGGATCGCACACTAAATTGGACAATTTCCACAATAATAGGTGTGCCGGAGAGAATTGCCTCTCCTTCGTTAAGGCGAATCGTCAGCGATGAAGGTGTTAGGCTATACAATGTGCTTTCTTGTATCATTCCATTAATGTATAGATTGGCATAACTGTTGCTTCCGACATTAAAACGCTTAAAGGCCTCCTGTACACCATCTACAGAAAATTGATCCGCCATTATCGTGATTGAAGATTCAATTGTAGCAGGTGCAAGATAAAAATACCGCTCAGCTATGGGTATAATTTCAATATTTGAAATGTCAGGTGCCGGGCCGGTTGGCCCTGTTATACCTCGGGCTCCAGTAGGACCAGCTATGCCCTGCGCTCCAGTAGGGCCGGGTACTCCTGTTGCACCTGGACTTCCTTGGACTCCAGCCGGACCTGGCACTCCTGGCGCTCCCTGTGTTCCTGCTGGACCCTGTATTCCTGGTATTCCTTGGACTCCCGGTGTTCCCGCAGTTCCCGATATACCTTGGGCTCCTGCTAAACCTGGAATACCTTGTACCCCTGTCAAACCGGGAATGCCTTGTGCTCCTGCCGAACCCGGTGCAGCTCGCTTTCCCGTCTGGCTCATGCTCTTCCTCCGCTTGCTAGGAGTATTTCTGCACCTCCGTTGCATGATTAGCTTTGGATGCTTTTTGGCATGGAACCCCGTTTTTGTTCTACCTTTGAATGAATAACTTGTTTTACACTTTTTACGTTTGTTGATCTTGTAATGTACGGTCCTCTTTCCTAGCCTCCTTAGTGATGAATCGCGTCTCCTCATACCAGCCGTATACACCTCCTTCTCACATGCTTATTTATGTAGTGTATGCACATCCCCCTTTAGGGTTTTAGGCATTTGTAACCTTCAGATTCCAAGTATTCGCTTCCATCTATATTTGTAGCAAAATAGGGCCTTCTCCATTTACCCTATTATTAATAGAAAGGTTAATATGCCGTTTCCGAATAGGTTGAACAATCATTTATTGATTAAGAGCCAGCGAATGCAAATGGCTCATTACCAGTAAAGAAAGGAGATGAGAACTATGCCAATCATAAAACCTGTGTTTACAGCAGTAGCTACTGCTCCCGTATCAACGGGTGGCGCCATAGCCACGACCGTAGCCCCAGCCACGACTCGCTTTTTTGCAACGATTACAGCTGGAATGATCGGAACAACAGAAACAACCGTTCCTGCTGCAAGCTTTGTAGATGACGCCGATGCTCCAGTTGTTGCTTTGCCGACATTAGCAGCTACTGATTCTTCTAATTTTTATATTAACGGAGTTATTCAGCAGAGCTCCTTATTCACCCTCACCACAGCAAGTCTGGTCATTGCCTCCGTAGATATTACACCAGGTGTCCCAGTTGTTATAGAAATAACAGATTTTAGCGGCACAACTTCCATTATCGCGACTCAGCCTACCATCTCTGCGCCTACCGTCACTATTATCACTTAACACTTTTCATATTTTTGATTCAAGTTGGACTGAACGGTCATTCACGCTGTACATTACCCCGTATAAGCTAGAAAAGACCGATTCAGATGTCGATATCTGAATCGGTCTTTTAGATTATATAATCGTTTTCAAATGACTGGATACTGTATGATTAAGGCAAAATAGCAAAGGAGCGCACCGGAAATCCAGGGGAATCTTGAATGCTCGGAACGATATTATATATGACCGCGCCCGTCGGGGGCAGCTTGTCCAAATTCGTCAGCACCTCAACTTGATACCGATCCTGCTCCAATATGTAATATTCCCCTACCAGCTTGCCAGCTTTGCGATAAGCTACAGAGGAATCGGTATCTAGCGTTTCATGCCCAATGGCAGCCACATTCCGTTCTTCTACCAAAAAGCGCAGCGCCTCCAGCGACCAGCCCGGGCAGTGTGCATCTCCGGCGTCGTCCTTGTTCGAGAAGGCATCTGAATCAGGCCAACGTTTGCTCCAATCACTGCGAAAAGCGACAAAGGACTGATCAGCAATGCGTCCATGCTCTTTCTCAAAGTCCAAAATATCCGCAACCGTAAGTTCATAGTCAGAATTGGCTGCAACGGCTGCTGAACGGTCAATGACAACTAGCGGCAAAACCAGCTCCTTCAACGAAAGCTCATGCAAGTAACGTTTGCCCTTCACAAAATGAACGGGTGCATCAATATGAGTCCCATACTGACCGGGAAAGCAGTATTGTTTTACAAAAAAGCCATCATCGTGGGTAAACAGGGTATCCACCTGAACATTATCGAATACTGGAAAATGAGGGATTTCAGGATAAAAAGCGTGGGACAAATCCACCCACTCTTTTTGCTTCAACAACTTCAAGATATCTGCTAAATGCTCTGCCATGATGCCCATTCCTCCTCAGCTTTATTACAAGCCATTTTACCTGAGGATTCTGCAAAAATCTATAAATCGATCTGCTCTTCTAATATATAGAAAGAAATCTATTTTGTGCGACGGTATGGACGAAGAAGCTGCCATCCCAGTCTACGATGAAATGAGCAATTTATTAACATTTGATATTCATGAATGGCCTGTATCAGGCAAGAACTCCTCCAGCGACTTTTTAAGCCTCCCTAGAGATCGGTTAAGCGCGAGCCAGCTTCCCGTCTATTCAAATGCTGATCAGCTCTATCTTGTACAACAGCAAAAAAAAGACGTTTCCAGTTTATACTGGAAACGTCCTCTCGTGCCGATCTGAGCATCAACAAAATTGTACCTCTCTCTAATACTGACAGCCTCATACTTTCCATTCCTAGCACGTATATTTTCGCAAAAACGAACGAATACTGTTAATTTTCAATGTGCTATTTTATTCAACTCCTGTGCTTTTTGCGGGCTGTCTGCACCTTTACCGTTCATTAATTTGAAACTATCCCAAAAGGGGAACCTCTACTTAAATCAAGCTCTTTTGCTTCGGTTTCTCATTCGTGTAACGACTACGATCAAGAGTAAGGGAAGAACATATGCCAGATTATCGAATAAGGTCCAAGCCATGTATCCGTCCTCGTTGAAGGACGCCTGATCATGGTACATGGTAACTGAAAGAAGCAAGCAGATATATGCTATCGGAAACGTTAAAATACGGTAATTTTTTACTCTAAAAAATCGCGAAAATAAATTCGTCAATATAAATACCATGATCGAGGTTTTCATGTACGAACCGGCAATTAATGAAAATCCGATTACAGGCTCAATTCTTTCGATAATCTCCTGTATATAGATTAATCTGGCCAGCTGATACATGGAATAATTCATCTCGCCTGCTAAAGGTCCTAGAGCCAGAATGGTGCAAATAATAGATGCAATTAATGTGACTCCGTTCATTATAATAGCAAAGTACATATATTTTCCGAGCATTCGCTCTTCGCCTTTACGTGCAAACGGAAGAAGTGAAGAGTACAATACGACTTCTGCGAATGGAAACCCATAGGTGATATAGGCTCCATGAAGAATCGGTTTCATTCCGTCCGGCATGATCGGCAGTAAAAATTCTGGATGGTAGTTGGCAGAAGCCAAGACCAAAACCAATAAAATAAACCCATACATCATAATCAATAAAATGAAAAACATTCGGGCCATAACTTCAATTCCAGCCCGGGCTGTCAGTGCAGCCGTCACAAAAAACAAGGTATGGACAACAGTTACAGGCGTTTTTGTCATTATAGTACTATTGAAAAAACCGCCAACTTCAATAATTATGGCGGCGTTCTGCCAGAACAGGGCACAAGTAAAAGGAATGATCATTAAGAGGGTCAACCATTTTCCCAGCGCTTTACGGCTGTATTCGACGAAGAGCAATCCGGGATATTGGCTGTGCAAATAAAGGACGCAGGCCAATAGACACATCCCCATTACCCAAGCTATTAATAAGGAAATCCATGCTCCGTTTTTAGCAGCGCCGATTACTGAAGCAGGGATCAGAACGATGGCCGATCCCGTCATTCCGGCAAGAAACAACACCGCTGTCTGGAGCGCACTGATACTCTCTTGATTTTTCATGAGATTCCTCCGCTGATATGAAGTGAGTTCAGGTCGGGAGCCTGAACCATGCGACGATGCGTTTGGCCGGAGCGAGAAGAAAGAAATCAATAAGCTCGTCAAGATTTGGCCACGGGAGATTCGTAATATAGAGTAAGCCAAGATAGGCTATAGGCAGCATAAGCGATAGATACAGGATACGTGCTCTGCGATTTGTCCGTTTCCACTTTGGAATATCAGTGATCAGCATTGCAGCATTACAAATCATAAAAAACAAAAATTTAGCAAACATGGCTATCTCCTTTTCTAAAATGGTACTCCTATCCCCATTCCCGTACTCACAATATTAACTTCAACGGCTACATTAAACTCAGCCTTGGCAAACCGTTCGTTCCAGGTTGGCTTCCAGCGTTTCCATAATGCCGAATTTTTTTGAAAAATCTGATTGCCGATTCCTATTGCATCTAATCGTTCCTTCTGAAGAAGGGAAATCGTTTCCCTCAATTTCTCCTTAATCTCGGCTTCGAGTCTGCCTTTAAATTTATTTTGCTCCTCTCTGGTCATCACGGAAGAGCTATGCAGCTCGCCGATTGCCCCTATGATTTTGATATGTACACGAGCAACGACATCCTCTCCTTCGATAAAAGGTACTATCTTCGTTTTTAAGGAGATAACCTGGAGGCTTTCTTTGGTTTTCTTTTTTTCAGACTCTGCATCCTTATCCGCAATATCGATAACTCCGCTTTTGAATTTTCCAAGCAGCATCAATAATGGTTGGGTATTTGTCGGGCTGATAACACTTTTTACCAGCTTTCCTTCTTTAAGCAGCGCAACTCCGGCAATGGAAATCTCATCGAGGGGCTTGTCTTTGAACACATTAGGAAGCGTTGTGACTCCGGTTTCGTTTTTTAGTTGAATCGCCAGATCAAGTAACGGAACTCTGGAAGTTTTGGCAGAAAACCGTGCTGTCGTTTCTTCAATTTTCCGTAATTGCTGACCTATGGTGTTCTCAATATACGGCTTGGTTTCTAAATAGTCGCTTGCTTTCCCCCGAGCAATCAGGACAAGTATGGTTTTTCTAGTTTCAGGATCTCTCATGAAAAAATCAAGAACGTCTTCTAAACCTCGTTGTCGGGACATTTCTTCCCCGATGATAAGAATGCGCATGTGATCCAATTTTGCCCTTCTACCAAGGTGGATGGGAATGTCTTTTATCGCTTCATTCATGTTATCTCCTTTTGTTAGGATATTAAATGCTTTTGAGGACTGCTTGGGGGCTCCTCCCATCTCCTGCGAACCCGAGGGATTGTAAAAATGGGTAGTGAGATATATTTCTTCACTTTGGTCCAGGTCAACCGCTATCGCTTGTGCATACCCGAATTCCACCAGCTCCGCCTTGTCCCAGCAGCCCGCGAGCAGGATGACAGCCAATATACAGAAACCAATGGATATTCGCGTTCTCATGTTTTCCCCCCTTTTCTTTTATGCAAATGGCGGTTTCGCGGTTGGTGAAGCAGTATTTTTCGCGGGGCAACAATGAATACATCGCGCAATTGATTGATTCTAAGCGGCCCCAGTGGTGCAAAATAGGGTTGACCCAAAGAGCGCAAGCAAACTAAATGCAAAAATATGAGGAGAAGTCCGAACATAATTCCAAGTCCTCCCAAAGTGCTAGCAAGGATCATTAAAGGGAATCGCAGCATGCGGATCGATATGGCCATACTGTATTGAGGCAGTGTAAACGATGCGATACCGGTCAGAGCGACGACTATGACCATTACCGGCGAAGCAATCTTGGCTTGAATCGCAGCTTGACCGATGACAAGCGCTCCGACAATGCTTACAGCAGAGCCTATCGGACGGGGCAACCTGATTCCAGCTTCCCTAAGAAGCTCGAAAAAAACCTCCATAATCAGTGCTTCCACGAAAGCGGGAAACGGAATCCCTTCTCTCGTATCCAGAATGGCTAGAAGCAGAACGGTCGGAATCATCTCAGAATGGAAGGTTGATAAGGCAATATATATGCTTGGAAGCAGGAGTGCCATCACGAATGCACCAAATCTTAGTATACGTATCAGCGAAGCGAAGATGGTTTGCTGATAGTAATCCTCACTGGAGGCGAGGAACTCAAAAAAAATTCCCGGACATATCAATATTGTTGGAGTTCCATTCACCATTACGATAATCTTTCCATCCAACAGGGCAGACACAACGGTATCTGGCCGTTCCGTATAGCGCACCTGAGGAAAAGGAGAATAGACAGAGTCGCTGATCCATTCTTCCAAATAAGATGTTTCAAGAATCTCTTCCGTGTCGATGTCTGCAATTTTTTGTTTAAACTCTAATAGCGATTCAGGATTGACGGCCCCATCCAAATATCCGTAAGCAATTTTTCTCTGACTTATTTCTCCTACCGTGAAATACTCAAATTTAAGTTTGGCTGATTTGAGCAAGCCACGAATGATGCCTATATTCACATTCAGTTCTTCAATTGTACTTATATGAGGCCCTTGAACGACCGGTTCTGTGATCGGCTCACTAACTTGTCTAAAGGGAAGCCCACTAGCAGCATAGCTAATTGCTTCCTCCCAATGATCAAAGAATATAACTATGGCTCCACTTAATATCTGTTCATTAACTTGATCAATGTCTTTCAACAGCTTGGGAGAATGGCCAGTTATTCCATGTTTTTTGAAGAAACGCATCACAGCTTTGGGAGTGACCGCCTCCGCCGAGCCAGCTTCATAAGTGATTAGATCCTCCATAGCAGATTTCATGTATTTTAAATGTTCATTTTGAATCATTGTCTCAAAGTAAACAGAAAGAGCATTATGTTCAAAACTCGAACCATAACTCCAAGGTATGAGAACAAGATCGGTACAATCGGAAAAGCTGTCCTGAATTTGTTTTAAATTTTCGGCCAAGCATTTCGATATCATCACCGCTCCCACCTCTTAGCTATCCTTTATTTAAACTATTTTTAATGTGCTGATTAGTATCTCTTTAAGATGAATCTTTTATGCAAGGCTATATCTAGTTTCTCACGAACAAATCAGCCTCTCCATATGGCAAACCCCGCGATAAATGGGTGAGGGGAACACTCCATTTTTTCTCTGGCCACAGGGTCGTTCTCAACATCTCCATAGATCCGTCTCTCCAGATGAGGTCTTAAATTTTGGCACCATGCTATCATCACCGACAAGTGTACCGTCAATGTCGATAAACACAAATGACATGATTGTTGTTATGTACTACATTTACACCGTAATTAGTGTAACGCATTACAGGTCAAATCTTTTTTTGAGAAACTGATACGTTTTAAAAAAAAGCCGCCAATATGGCGACTTCCTATATGACTAAAACCTGCTTGGAGTGTAATTGCTATTTTTTAAATACTCGATTACGAATTTGTCTAAAAATAAAAACAGATTTTCATTCATCACTTTGTAGTCACTATTTCTCAGTAGTTCTGGCTGCTGAATGAATCTGTGGCTACTACGTTCAGATAGTCCGGCTTCCGAATTCTCGATTAGAAGCTCTACCAATTCATGTTTAAACTCCATATGGCATTGAAAACCGTAGACAAGCTTCCCGTATTCTCTATAATCTGCCTCGGACAAGCTTCACTGTAGGCTATTATTTTGCAATTTTCAGTTAATCCAGGCTTATCATTTATGCCAGTGTCCAACAATACTAGTATTGTCAAAATGGGCAAATTTATCATTGCATTTGCCTTCATCTGTGAATATTATGAAAAAAATCCTGCTTCTAACTTTTTCAGTGTACGATTGTACGGTTATGTGTTATCCAATGTTTTTAACATTCCGCTTCGGGCGTTGTAAGATTCAACACATACTTTCTGAAAGTACAATATTCGCTAGCTCCATCAGGGTTTTTATTTCAAAGGTTGGTTGAATTGCAGATGTGTTTATTTTCCCGGTAGGGTTGAACCAACAGCTATCAATTCCGTTATTGTTCCCTCTCTGAATATCCTAAGTCAGTGAATCACCGATCATGAGAGCCTTCCTTTTATCCGAAATGACCCGCTTTGTAAATACATAATCAAAAATAGCAGCTTGTGGCTTTTGGTAACCTACTTCTTCCGAAATAATCACCTGTTCAAACACATCACGCAGTGTTTGATCTCCCAGTTATTATACAGAAGCTGGTCGTGCCATCAAGATACGATCAAGAATTGAAATCGTTAACATTCTGATAAAAATACAAAAACAATTCCATATATTCATATATACATTTCCTATTCCGTGTGATTGTTAACGTTTTCATTATTGCATATACGTCTTGATTGGAAAAAGAAGGGGTCTATTGAATTATATAAAAAATTCGACAAAAATTTTAGTATGTAACTTTTATTATATTAACAAATACTGGAACAGAAAGTATGATAGAAAATGTAGAAACCACAGGAGCACCCGGGACTCCCTTCGTTCATCTACTCCATTAATCCAATATACGGAGGTATTTTATGAAAAAGAGATTTTCACTCGGAATCGCAGCGGCTCTACTGTTCACTACTCTGGCTCCTATAGGTGCACCTGCTCATGCAGCCAGCGATATTGGCAAGGAGACGCTCGGCAGCAAAAACGGATGGGCAGCCTTTTCTACAGGCACAACAGGTGGAGCTACGGCGACTACCTCCAATATTTTCACCGTAACGAATCGCAAGCAACTTGTCGATGCTTTGGGCAAAAACAGCAATAGTACGCCTAAAATCATTTATGTCAAAGGCACGATCAACGCCAACGTCGATGACAATAACAAGTCATTGGGATTGAACGACTACAAGGACTCTAAATATGAGTTTGACGCCTACCTCAAAGCGTATGACCCGTCCACATGGGGTAAAAAGGCCCCGTCTGGCACATTGGAAAAGGCACGTGAGGCTTCACAAAAAAATCAGGCCAGTCGTGTCGTCATTGAAATTCCGTCCAATACTACGATTGTCGGTCTGGGAAGCGACGCGGTCATTAATGGCGCAAACTTCCAACTAAAAAAAGGGACAGACAACGTTATTATCCGTAATATCGAATTCCAGGATGCCTACGATTATTTTCCTCAGTGGGACCCAACGGACGGCAGTACAGGCAATTGGAATTCGGAATATGACAGCATTACAGTTAACGGCGCCACACATGTATGGGTAGACCACAATACCTTCAATGATGGGTCTCACCCCGACAGCCAAAATGGCACCTTTTACGGCCAAGAATACCAGCATCATGATGGACTTCTCGATGTGATTAACCAAGGCGATCTGGTTACTGTTTCTTACAATCATTTTTACGATCATGATAAATCATCGATTATTGGCAACAGCGACAGTAAAACAGCAGATGAAGGGGCTTTACGTGTAACTCTGCATCACAACTATTATGAAAACACGGTACAACGCACACCACGCGTGCGGTATGGACAAGTCCATCTGTACAACAATTACTATACTGGTGATGTAAAACGCTCCGAATATCCTTCACTGTATATATGGGGCGCAGGTAAATCCTCCAAAATCTTCGCCGAAAACAATGTCATTGACGTTGCCGGTTTAACTGCAGCTAAAATCGTGACTGTCTTTGGAGGAACTGCCCTGTCAGATACGGGCACAATCCTGAATGGACAAGCTGTTAACGCAGGCTCCAGCGCGGGTCTTAGCTCCTCTGTAGGCTGGAAACCATCGCTGAACGATAAAATCTCCCCATCCGCCAGTGTGAAGGCAGAAGTCACTTCCCAAGCCGGTTCCGGTAAGCTGTAAGCACTGCCTGCTAACACAAATAACCACAGGCGCCTACAACCTGCGATTTTACACCAAAAAGGCTGTTTCCTCCGTAGAATGATTCCACACGGAGAGAACAGCCCTTTTTTTATTTTTCATTTGTTTAATTACAAATTATAACACGCCTTAACTGCCGTATTTTTCTACCAAAACCGGCTTTTCAAATGCGTTATCCAGCTTGCGAAGTTTAGCCTTTACAGCTTCTGGTGGCTCAACCGCAGGCGCATCTGGATGCAGCAACCATGATTTCACAAAGTGCGTATCGGATAATTGAAAGAGTGGAGGCTCTTTCTCAAAGTCAATTTTCATAGCATAAGAACTGCGGGCTGCAAAAGCATCCCCTACAGGTGGGTGAAGCAGATCCGGAGGTGTTCCCGGAATAGCTGCCAGCTTCTGACCATGGCTGTCCAAACTTGGCATAGAAGCGAGAAGGCCCCATGTATATGGATGTTTCGGGTTATAGAAAATTTCATTAACCGTACCTGTTTCCACGATTTGTCCTGCGTACATAACGGCAACGCGATCAGCCATCTTCGCCACAACACCGAGGTCATGAGTAATAAAGATGATGGAAGTATCGATCTTTTTCTGAAGATCCTTCATTAACTCCAAAATTTGAGCTTGAATCGTTACGTCCAACGCAGTCGTCGGCTCATCGGCAATCAGAAGTTTCGGATTAGCAGCCAATGCCATCGCAATGACGACACGTTGACGCATACCGCCACTAAATTCATGCGGATATTGGTTAAAACGCTGTTCAGGATGTGGAATACCTACCAGATTCAGCAACTCAATACCCCGCTTGCGAGCAGCATCCTTGGATATTTTTTCATGCTTGAAAAGCACTTCCGTGATCTGCTTACCCACTTTCATCGTCGGGTTAAGCGAAGTCATTGGGTCCTGAGAAATCAGGCCAATTTCCTTACCACGAATTTTTTGCATCTGCTTCTCTGTTTTATTAATCAGCTCTTGTCCGTCAAACATAATTTGACCCTTTTGATAAATGCCCGGAGGGGTCGGAATCAACTTCATAACAGCTTGTGAGGTTACGCTTTTGCCTGAGCCGGATTCGCCCACAATCGCCAGCGTCTCTCCTTTATTGACATGAAAGTTTACGCCACGAATGGCCTGCACTAGTCCCTGACGGGTCTTGAAAGATATCGTTAAGTCCTTCACTTCCAAAAGGCGGTTCATCTCATCACTCTTTCATTTATTATTCATCACTATTATTGACCACTATCTAAAAAAACGACGTCCATGAGTCAAGGTATATACGATTAATTTTACTCAGTTTAGTACCTACCAGTCAAGCAATATCTAAAATATCACCAAAAACCTTTCACACCATGTTATATAAATGGAATGTTTGTCCGAAAAAACGATCATTTTTAACCATTTCTGTACTCATTTATAACATGCGCTGGATATAGCTGAAGCGTGCTCCACCCCATGGCGAACGTGTGCAGAGTAGTTCTCCATTCAATCGGGTAGCAATTTGACGACAAATAGCCAATCCAAGACCTGTGGCACCATTCGAGCCCGCATAGAATCTTCCAAATACCTCGGCTGCCTCTTGTTCAGTCAGCCCTTCCCCATCATCATCCACATGCATAACCCATACAACCTCCGGTGTTGTCCCTGTCTCCAAATGAATGACAACCTCCGTAGAGGTGTGCCGAACTGCATTTTGCAACAAATTCAATATCATACGGAACAATTGCTCGGCCGGAACGGCCACATGCAGGCCCTCTCCCTCCACTCGAAGCGAGATAGAACGTTCAGCAGCCACCGGCATCAATAGATGAACAGCATCCTCCGCCATGCTTCTAAGATCAACCAGAGAGACAGGCCATTCTTCATTCAGCGCCTCCAACCTCGATAGCTGCAGCAGCTTTTCCACCATATCAATTAACCGCTGGGACTGCACTTTGATGATACTTAGCCCCTCGTCCTGGGATACCACTTGATCCTGAATGGCATATACATAGCCTTGAATCGACATTAACGGTGTCCTTAGCTCGTGAGATACATTTTGCAGGAATTCAATTTGACCGTGGTGATGGTGCTGAATACGGGCGGACATGGAATGAAAGGTACCGATCAGCTCGCCAATCTCACTTTTATCCGCCTGCGGAAAATCACTATCCTGCGGCTGATTCGGTTCGTAGTTGCCTACCGCCTCCTTCAATCGTTTGAGCGGACGCACCAGACGTGAGACAACCATCAGACCAATGACGAGAATCACCAAAAAACCCGCGATGATAGACAGTAATGTGGTTCTCATTAACGGCACATACAGTGCTCGTAAAGAAGATAAGGGTGAGTATACAAAAATACGAAAAGGTTGTCCGGGCAATTCTTCATTCGTAAACAGTACCTTTTTACCTTGAAGCACAGCCACCCCTTCATGTGTAGCGGTCAGATCCTGGGCAGACGGATGAACCGATGCAAAAAATCCTTGGCGGATCAAAAGCAAATGCTCTATCTTTTTGCCTTCCATTCCAGAGACGCTTGAGTCGATGATGCGGTTATCCGTGCTTAAAATAAAGTAATCAGCAGATAAAAGCACGCCCTTGATAACATAGTTAAATTCAGCATTATCCAGTCGATCAAAGCCTCCGTCACTCATAATATGGACGGCTTTGCGCGCCTGCTCATGAAGCTTGGATTTGGCCTGATTCACCAGAATGTCGTCGATAAGCCTGATGAATAAGACCACCGTAATACAGACGGTAATAAGCATGGCGATGGTCAGGGAAAGCAGTATTTTAGCTCTCATCGTACGCATGGTTACAACTCCTGAACCGTTGCTTTATATCCGAAACCCCATACGGTGTTAATGACGAGCGTAGAGTGATATTCAGCTAACTTTTTACGAATCCGCTTGACCAAATCATCCACGACTCTCACATCACCTATAAAATCATAGCTCCACACCTGCTGAATCAGATGTTCCCTGCCGAAAGGTCTTTCCAGATGATTCGCAAGAAACAGCAGCAGGTCGAATTCACGTGAGGTCAAATTTAGCTCTTGTCCGTCCACTGTCACTTTACGAAAGTCAGCAAAAATACACAGATTGCCCGCATGGCATATATCTGCGCTTTCTGCCGCTTGCCTATCGTCTGATGCAGACATTCCGGCCTTGCTCAGTCTCAGCATCGCTTTGACCCTTCCTACCAACTCCCTTGGATTAAAGGGCTTAGTCAAAAAATCACTGCATCCCAGCTCCAGCCCGTGAATACGGTCGTTTTCTTCTCCACGGGCAGAGATCATAATGATCGGCATTTCCGTAAACTCACGAAGCTGAGTCAGTAGAGAAAGCCCATCAATGCCAGGCATCATAATATCAAGAACGAGACAATCCGGACGGTTCGTACGGATATGCTCTACCAGTGTTTTACCACTGGAAAAGGAAGTGACCTCGTAGGATTCTTTTTTCAAATATTCAGATATTAATTGCAGAATGAACACATCGTCATCCACTACTACTATTTTTGTCATGACCTTAACCCCTTGCCGTTGTTCTGGATGCTTCCATCCTCTCTTTAAGCTTAACAGAAGCCCAGCAGAATAGACAAAAGACGGGTATACCGTTCCCGGTCCCGTCTTTCTTATCATGAATCGCTGCTGTATATGCCAGGCGAGCTGAATGCTAACTACATATCAGTCTTATTTCTTGGTTGTTACTGTTTTTGGAGCTGTTTTGACTGTTTTTGGAGCTGCTTTGGCTGGAACTGCTTTTTTAACTGGAGCTTTGTGGGTCACTTTTTTAGCTACGACATGATGTGCACGAGTTTTATGAGTTGTTGCTTTGTGTTTAACAACATTATGTTTTTTTGCATGATGTTTAACTGTACGATGCTGCACTTTCACTGCTTTTGTTTTGTGGCTTGCCACTTTTTTCGCAACGGATTTTTTGGCAGGGGCTTTCTTCGCTTTGGTTGTTGTTTTATGAGCTGTTGTAGCTTTTTTAACGGGTGCTTTCACCATAGGTGTTTTCGTCACAGGTGCTTTTGCCGGTGTTTTGGTAGCCGGAGTCGTAACCGCAGGAGCTTTGATTGCTGGTGCAGTGCTCGCTGGAGTCGTTGTTGCTGTAGCGGCGAATGCACTGCTTGCTCCTCCCAATACACTTACTACGGTCAATACGGCTGCTGCATTTTTAGTCCATTTTTTCATGATTGAATCACCTCTCCTTTAAAGTATCTTTAGCTTATCAGGAGAATTCGGGATAATTGTGGAGCAAATGTGTGAAAAGTATATGAAAAAGCGTGCAGCCCTGTATTTAGAAAATACATGAGTCTGCACGCTATGAGTTTTACAATAACCATCTTCACTAACCAATGGCGATCCAGGAAATAATACCGTAGTTATGCGCGGTTTCGTTCCACTTGGTTACGACGATCACTGCTCCATTCGGCGTCTGAGATTTCAGCGTCGCATGAAAGAGAGGGTGGTTCGTCATCGCTACCAACGTGTAGTCCGGGTTTACAAAAGGCTCCCCGAATACAATGGTTACTTCCGTCTCTCCTTCACTGCCTTTCAAAAGAAACGGCGCTCTGCCAAACTGCTGCAATGCTGGCTGATTCGCACAAGTACGGACCGGAGTGATGCTCAAATGCTCCGGCTTCACTGCGTTCAGCTCCAGCTCACGTGAGCCTACCGAGCCTTCCACCAGATGATGACCTTCAATGCTCTGCTCTGCCACATGATGGCTTTGTACCGCAGCCGCTTGCAGATGCTCTGGTCCCACGGCTTCTGGGCTCAGCACCTCGCTGTCGACGGCCTGAGCTTTCAGATGGCTGCGAGATACACTGTTTGCCTGAAGTCTGTCGCCACTGACGCCTTCCTCTGGCAAAAGTCCCGAGAGATGTATATCTGTGGACAGCTGAGCCAGTGTCACCGAGCCCGGCTTTAGGTGATGCGAATCAATAACTTCCTCTCCAATGTGGTGGCTTGCAATAGCCTCCTCAGCCACATGGCGGGACTGTACCGTTCCATCTGCCAGCTTGCTGGACGTCACCGCTCCTTCCTGTATAGCATCCTCAGCCACTGCCTGCCAGCCTACATGCTGTGGCTGAATAGCCCCTGCCTGCAGATGCTCCGACTGGACTGAATCCAGCGCGATATGCCTGGACTGCACCACGCCTTCTGCCAGTGCGGACCCTTGGATCGCCCCCTCGGCCAAATGCTGAGCGTGTACGGCTTGCTCCGTTAAATGCACGGAGTTTATGCTGGCTTCTGCCAGATTCGAAGCACGCACCGCCCGAAGCGCAAGCTTCTCAGCGTTCACGCTGCCTGCCTGGAGCGCGTGAACCGATATACTCCCTGGCGCAATATGCCGAGTCATCACTGCCGAAGCCTGCAAATGGGCAGAGGTGACGGATTCAGGAGCCAGATGGCTCGACTGGACGGCCTCTTCTGCCAAATGATTGGCTTGCACCGCTTCGTCCGTAATATGCCACGGCTGGACCGAATGAGGAGATATTTTGGCAGCAGTCACGCCATCATCCGCCAGTTTGCCGGACGTAACCGACTCATCCTGCAAAGCATCAGTTGATATTGCTTGGGATGCGATATGCACACCCTGAATGGTTCCAAGGTGTAGATGGTGCGGCTGAATGGACTCCGGTGCGATATGCACGGACTTCACTGCCCCCTCTGCCAGCGCTCTGTCCTGTACTGCGCCAGGTGCCAAATGTCGGGGGTATACGGCATGCTCAGACAACTGTGAAGGACCGACGCTTCCTTCCGCGAGATTCATCGCTTGCACCGAGCGTGCCGCCAGCTTTTCCGAGGTGATGC
Source organism: Paenibacillus sp. FSL R7-0340 (assembly GCF_038002205.1). NCBI lineage: Bacteria > Bacillati > Bacillota > Bacilli > Caryophanales > Paenibacillaceae > Paenibacillus > Paenibacillus sp. FSL R7-0340. The sequence continues at coordinate 1,796,678 of NZ_JBBOBY010000001.1, read as the reverse complement.
TTTCTGCTTGAAGCGCACGACCTGACACACTGTCAACGGCCAGATGTCTCGCAAACACCGAGGAAGCCTGTAAATGATCAGAGGTGACGGATTCCGGAGCCAAATGGTTCGACTGGATAGACTCTTCTGCCAAATGATTGGCTTGCACCGCTTCGTCTGTAATGTGCCACGGCTGGACCGAGTGGGCAGACAGCTTGGCGGCAGTCACGCTCTCATCCGCCAATTTGTCGGACGTAACAGATTCATTCTGCAAAGCATCGGTCGATATCGCCTGTGAGGCGATATGCACACCCTGAATGGTTCCCATTTGCAGATGATGCGACTGGATGGACTCCGGTGCGATATGCACGGACTTTACTACCCCTTCTGCTAGCGCTCTGTCCTGTACTGCGCCAGGTGCCAAATGCCGGGGGTGTACGGCATGCTCAGACAACTGTGAAGGACCGACGCTTCCTTCCGCGAGATTCGTCGCTTGCACCGAGCGTGCCGCCAGCTTTTCCGTGGTGATGCTTTCTGCTTGAAGCGCACGACCTGACACACTGTCAACGGCCAGATGTCTCGCAAACACCGAGGAAGCCTGTAAATGATCAGAGGTGACGGATTCCGAGGCCAAATGGTTCGACTGGACGGCCTCTTCTGCCAAATGATTGGCTTGCACCGCTTCGTCTGTAATGTGCCACGGCTGGACCGAGTGGGCAGACAGCTTGGCGGCAGTCACGCCCTCATCCGCCAATTTGTCGGACGTAACGGACTCATCCTGCAAAGCATCGGTCGATATCGCCTGTGAGGCGATATGCACACCCTGAATGGTCCCCGTTTGCAGATGATGCGACTGGATGGACTCCGGTGCGATATGCACAGACTTTACTGCCCCTTCTGCCAGCGCTCTGTCCTGTACTGCGCCGGGTGCCAAATGCCGGGGGTGTATCGCCTGCGTGGACAGATGTGAAGGGCCGACGCTTCCTTCCGCGAGATTTAACGCTCGCACCGAGTGTGCCGCCAGCTTTTCCGAGGTGACGCTTTCTGTTTGAAGCGCACTACTGGATACGCTATCCGAGGCCAGATGGCTCGCAAGCACCGCCGAAGCCTGCAAATGGGCAGAGCTGACGGATTCCAGGGCCAAATGGTTGGACTGGACAGCCTCTTCTGCCAAATGATTGGCTTGCACCGCTTCGTCTGTGATGTGCCACGACTGGACTGAGTGGGCAGACAGTTTGGCGGCAGTCACGCCTTCATCCGCCAATTTGTCGGACGTAACGGACTCATTCTGCAAAGCATCAGTCGATATCGCCTGTGAGGAGATATGCACATCCTGAATGGTTCCCGTTTGCAGATGATGCGACTGGATGGACTCCGGTGCGATATGCACGGATTTCACTGCCCCTTCTGCCAGCGCTCTGTCCTGTACTGCACCCGTTGCCAAGTGCCGGGTGTGTATCGCTTGCGTGGACAGATGTGGAGGGCCAACGCTGCCTTCCGCGAGATGCGTCGCTTGCACCGAGTGTGCCGCCAGCTTTTCTGAGGTGATGCTTTCTGCTTGAAGCGCACTACTGGATACGCTATCCGGGGCCAGATGGCTCGCAAGCACCGCTGAAGCCTGCAAATGGGCAGAGGTGACCGATTCCTGGGCCAGATGATTGGACTGAACGGCTTCTTCTGCCAAATGTTTGGCTTGCACCGCTTCGTCTGTAATGTGCCACGGCTGGACCGAGTGGGCAGACAGCTTGGCGGCAGTCACGCCCTTATCCGCCAGTTTGTCGGACGTAACGGACTCATCCTGCAAAGCATCGGTCGATATGGACTGTGATGCGATGTGCTCTCCCTGAATGGTTCCAATTTGCAGATGATGTGGCTGGATGGATTCCGGTGCGATGTGCACGGACTTCACTGCACCCTCTGCCAGTGCTCTATCCTGTACTGCTCCAGCTGCCAGATGCCGAGTGTGCACCGTTTGCGCAGAAAGATGTGAAGGGCCGATGCTGCCTTCCGCGAGGTTCATTCCTTGTACCGAGCGCGCTGCCAGCTTTTCCGAGGTGACGCTTTCCGCTTGAAGCGCACGACCTGACACACTATCCGGGGCCAAATGTCTCGTGAGCACCGAGGAAGCCTGTAGATGCACCGAGGTGACCGCTCCTGCAGCCAGATGTGCCGAATCCACGGCCGCCACAGCCAAATGGTTGCTTTGTACAGCTTCGTCCATAATATGTCCGGACTGCACGGCATGGGCAGACAGTTTCGTGGGAGTTACGCTTCCCTCCGACAGTTTGGCAGAGGTGACCGATTCATCCTGTAAAGCCGGAGTCGCTATAGCCTGCAATGCGATATGCTCTCCCTGAATGACCCCGCTTTGCAAGTGCTCCGATTGGATGGATTCGGGCGCAAGATGTGCAGACTTCACAGCATTCTGGGCTAATTCCGTCTCCTGTACTGCTCCTGCTGCCAAATGCCGAGTGTGTACGGCTTGCGCAGCCAAATGTCCGGGACCCACGCTATTTTCCGCCAGATTGGGAGCCTGCACAGCACGGGCTGCTAGCTTCTCAGAGGTGACACTTTCCGACTGAAGCGCATGACCGGATACACTATCGGGGGCGAGGTGTTTGGTTTGGACCGATGCAGATTGCAAATGATTAGAGGTGACGGATTCCGGAGCGAGATGATTCGCCTCCACCGCTTCAACAGCCAGATGGTTACTCTGCACTGCTTTATCCGTAATATGCCACGGCTGCACGGAACGAGCAGACAGCTTAGAGGAAGTAACACTACCCTCAGCTAACTTAGGAGCCGTAATCGCCAAATCATTGATTTTATCCGTGGCCACACTTTCCGGCGATAGTTTCAGCGAAGTAACAGCATGATCCTGCAAATGATGGGAGTACACCGCTCCGCTGGCCAAATGCGCGGTTTGAACAGCGCCTTCACCTAGTATGTCCGCGGTAACGGACTGTTCTTGCAAAGCCGAGGTTCCAACACTGTCTTCCCCAAGATGTTTGCTCAAAACAGAACTCTGGGCCAGATGGGTCGAATCGACGGATTGAGCCTGCAATGCCTTTCCACCCACACTGTTGTCGGCAAGGTGGTTTTCACGAATTCCCCCCGTTGCAATGTGTACGTGTGTAATGGCTTGAGAGGCAATCTTATTTCCGGTTACCGCCCCTTTGCCAATTTTAGGTTCTGTCACTGCTTCGTCAGCGATTTTGTCAGACTTAATCGCGCTCGAAGCAATGTGATTTTCCTTGACAGCATGATTCGCCACATGGTGTTCCAGAACTGCTCCCTTCCCTAATTTCTCGCTCGTCACAGCCCCGGAATGCAAATGTTGCTCCGTAACCGCCTCCGATGCAATATGATTCTTTCGAATGATTTCGGACTGGAGATGCAAGGAAGAAACTGCCTCCGGAGAAATTTGTGGACCTTGTATGGCTGCTGTAGCAATATGTCTGGTAAGTACCGCCTCATCGGCAATTTTGTGTGGTAATATGCTCTGATCCGATATCTTGGATGAAGTGACGGATTGATCGACAATTTGCAATGAGCCTACAGACTGATCTGCCAGTTTATTGGACTGAATACTCCGATCCGCCAGATGGCGGGCTGTCACTTGGCCCGTTCCAAGCTGCTCTTCCCCAATGGAGCCAGGACTCAGATGCTTTCTTTCAATCGCTCCAGCCTGAATGTGCGCACTGGTAACTGCCTCCGACTCCAGATGACGCCCGCTGACAACGCCTTCCTCCAACTGTTCCTTACCCACAATTCCATTGGATAGCTGCTTGCGATTAATTGAACCGGGGGCCAGATGTCTTGCATGAACGGCATGTTCGGTCAGGTGTGCACTCTCAATGCTGCCAGCTTGGATTTTAACTCCATCCACAGCCCCATCCCGCAGTTTGGAAGTGGTCACAGATTGATCGCCCAGCTTGGAGCTATCGACAGCTTCATTAGCCAAATTGTTCGATTGAATCGTACCACTGCGAATTTTATCAGATGTAACCGCCTGATCTTGAAGCATATCTGAAGACACGATCCATTGCTTGAAGTGACGACTCTCAATGGAGCCATTCGCAATATGATCGCCGCTGATAATCTTATCAGCCAGCTTTTCTGGAGTGATGCTGCCATCTCGAAGTTTTTCACCACCGATGGAGCGATCCTGCAATTTACTGCCTGCCACCGATGCGTCCGACAGATGTTCCACCGTAATGGAGTCTGGGGCAATCTTCGAAGAAGTCACAGCACCGTCGGCTATCTTAATCGTTTGAACGGCATAATCCGCCAGAGATTCCGTGTGGATACTCTCTTGCTTCAGCTTGCTGGAATCTATGGAAGCGGGAGCGATCTTCTCACCCGTTACAGCGAGATCGCTCAAATCGTCTGTATAAATGAAAGCGTTGTTTACATGCGGAGCCTTCTTATTGCTCAAAATTTCCTCCACATCAATTGGATCAGGTTCTGGCTCTGGCTCTGGCTCCGGCTCTGCTTCTAGCTCTGGGGGTTCCTCCATCGACACTTGAGTCTCCTCTGCATCCGCAAATTCAACCTCCGTCTCATGCGAAGCCTCGACTTCAGGTTCGACAACAGTCTGTAACTCCGGCTCCTCTTTGGTTGGGGGAGGCGGAGAAGCAACTTGATGAAGTCTTGCTTCTGTCTCCCTCTCCGCAGGCTGTGGCTTCACGCGATGTATCATACTTAATTCATTCATATCCGGGTCAATTACACTATAGAGCGGCTTTTTGTTTCTTATGGTTTTGCGGCTCTTATTCTTCAAGCAACTCTCTCCCTTCTCATATTTATCGTTACAGCATCATATGCAGGCACTTAGGCACTTGCCACCCCGTGCAAGGATACACTTTTGGGTAAAAAGGATACTTACTAAAATCCACGTTTGAAAAAATATAGTTAAAAGTTAAAATAGTAAGGGTGAAGATCGCTACAAGAAGAGAGGAATTACAATACCATGATTATCAAACCAAGAACACGTGGCTTTATCTGCACCACTGCTCATCCGGTGGGCTGTGCCCAACATGTTCAGGAGCAAATTGACTATGTACAGGCCCGTCCTGCTATCCAAGGACCCCGTAATGTACTTGTGATCGGGGCATCTGCCGGATATGGGTTGGCCTCTCGCATTACTGCCGCCTTCGGTGCGCGTGCCAATACAATTGGTGTATATCGCCCTAGTAATGCTACCGCCACACGTACAGCATCGGCAGGCTGGTACAATTCTGCTGCATTTGAAAAAGCTGCTCAGGAAGCTGGGCTTAAATCCTTAAGCGTAACAGGCGATGCCTTCTCGGATGAGGTCAAATCCAAAACGGTGGAAGCCATTCGCGAAGAACTGGGACAAGTCGATCTGGTGATTTACAGTGTCGCTTCAGGTCGTCGTACAAATCCCCGCACAGGCGAAACGTTTAATTCCGTGCTCAAACCTATTGGTAAGCCTTACACAAACAAGACCGTTAACTTCCACACCGGGGAAGTCAGCAGCGTGACGCTTGAACCCGCAACAGAAGAAGAAGTACAAGCAACTGTAGAGGTTATGGGTGGTGAGGACTGGAAATTGTGGATTAACGCCTTGCGTGAAGGCGGTGTATTGGCTGATACTGCAACAACCTTTTCCTTTTCGTATATTGGTTCAGATATTACGCAAGCCATCTACAGAGAAGGCAGTATCGGAAGTGCAAAGGATCATTTGGAGGAGACAGCACATCAGCTGAACGATCAGCTGAAAGTTACAGGCGGACGCGCCTTCGTCGCAGTCACCAAAGGACTCGTTACCCAATCTAGCTCCGCTATCCCTGTCGTTCCTCTGTATATTTCTGCTTTATATAAGATAATGAAGGAAAAAGGGCTGCATGAAGGGTGCGTAGAACAGAGCTACCGCCTGTTTGCTGAGCGTCTGTACGCACCAGAAACTCCTGTAGATGAAGAAGGACGTATTCGTATTGATGATTGGGAACTGCGCGAAGACGTACAGGCAGAGGTTGAGAAGATATGGGAGGCGCTGACGACCAACAATATCTACGAATTGTCAGATCTTGAAGGATATCGTCACGAATTTTTCCAACTGTTCGGCTTTGAGTTTGAGGGCGTAGACTATGATGCTGACATCGATCCCATCGTAAATATTCCTAACGTGCGCTAAGTCTTTTCATATCGTCATTATGTCAGAAAAACAACAAAAGCTGTTCTCCAGCAGAGAAACATTTCGTTCTGCATGGAGGACAGCTTTTGTTTTTTAATTAAAAGAGACACTTGTGTCCGCTTCGAACTGCAAAATGAAGCAAACATTGCAATTTTAAAATTCATTTGATATTGTACAAGTAGGCATAGCAAAGTCCCTCTTCCTAACAAGAGGGTAAACACAGTTGGACAAGTCCTACCTTGACTGACCGTGATTATATTTGCTCAGCCCACCACATCCATATAAGGAGGTGTACAACATGGCAAAAGACGTTCTGTGTGAAGTCAATTCATGTACGCACTGGGCCCAAGAGAATAAATGCAGCGCTAGCTCCATTTACATCGTAAGCAACAGACCTGAAGACACTCACAAGTCTGAAGAAACAGACTGCAAAACCTTCGAAGCCAAGTAAATCTTTGATTTCAAGCCTAGTTTTATAATGAAGGAGCCCATGCCCGGGTTCCTTCTTTCTTATGATATTCTAACAAGAATGATAATTATTATCAAGTCCTTTTTCGGTACAGAAAAACGCTATTCGCTTGTATACAATCATTTCTCTGCTACTTTATAAATCCAAGCCGAAAAGGACACTGCTGTTCTCTCTAAAGACAAAAAAAGAAGCGTCGCTCTGAACGATTCGCTTCTTGTGCTTGATCTTCTGTAATTGTTCTTGCTTGGTCGGCTTCTTTCGTATGTGCTGTGAAATCTCGCCATAATGGTCATTCGTTTTGCGGCTTTGTGCCGCGCAATAGATTCCAGCGCGTTTTGCCTTGCTCAACGCTTTTTGTGTTTGAGTACGTGCCATATGGCTTCACTCTCCTTCATTGGACTCCTTTTATCATAGCATCCAATCGTCAAATCGTGAATGGTTTGTCTGACTCAAGCATTCTTCAATTGATTAAATGTCTGAAAAAATATCCGGATCGCCACTGGAGGCCGCTACAATAAAAACAATAACTATAAAAATGATGATCAGTGTATAAATCAGTGTACCGATAATACTACATACCAATCCAGCAATGGCCATACCTCTGCCTTGCTCGCCATGACGGTTAATTTCCTTCAAGGAAAGACTGGACAAAATAATACCCACAATTCCGATAATCAACCCGATATAGGGAATGACAACAGATAAAATCCCGAGCACCATCGAGGCAACAGCTTTACTATTCGTAGGTGGAACTACTGGGGGCGGGTTAAATGGGGCGTTATAATCGTTCGTCTCCTGAAAAGGATCGGAAGATCGAGGCTCCTTGTACAAATCACTCATCTGTTAAATTCAACTCCAATACGAAAAATAGCAATTATATAAGTTCTAGGGTACCACAATCTTACAAATCAGGACAGTACTTATTTCGAATTTTTAAATTAGAACGTTAAAAAGAAGAAACCTAGCGATATTAGCACTTTTTGAGGTAACCGGGCATACAGTATTGTACCTGTTACAGATCAATTGCGCTCCATGAGAGCATCCTACCAAGGAGGTCGGAGCTATGCTATATCGTGCAACATCCCGCAGAAAGGGCTCGCCTCACAAACGTTTAAATGCAAATACACTTAGGAAAATATCCGCTGCCATGCTACCCTTTTACAAAGCTATTGCAACCCGACGTGCTTTTGCCGTCCAATGGTCACGAGCTGTCGTTCAAGGCAATTTGGATCGGATGAAATCCCTTCTCTGCTCAGTAGCGCCATTTGCCGCCAAACAAGGCTTAGGCACGAATGGCATCGGCTACTTTATTTCCTTTTTAGCTCAGCCACCGATGCTCTATTATACGAATGGAACGACGATTCCACCGGGGACTGTGCAGTTTACGTTTGAGCCGAGAGTTCATCGCGCCATTGCAAAAGCCGTTTTTCCACTGTATCGCGAATTGGCACGCAATCCATGTTTTGCTTCTGCCTTAGCCAAAGCGATCAACAGACAAGACCAGCGTGCAGTTCATGTCATGATCCGTAGTTTGATTCCATCCTCTGCGCTGAAATCCGTACAAATTGAGGATGATGGCTTTGCATTGCTATTTAAGTATCCCTTTAGTAAGTACCCATATCGCAATCTGCTCTTTCGGGAGTTCACTTAAAAAGGTATGCTACTAGCGTGCTTGCTTGAGTTCTCCAATGAGCTCTTTCCCCAGTTGTATAGCCATATCTGTCAGCACTCGGATTTCGTCCTTGGTTGCATGATCTAAATGTGCCCCGCAGCAAATGGCAAAATTGCCTGCAAACTCTTTTCGCAAGCGAACTGCAATTTCTTCGGTAATATAAAACTCCTTGTGATTTTGCAATTGCACAGTTTGAATCGGCTCGAGTCTGGCCCCTGCTGTAATCGTTCCCAAATGAGGCTGATCACCGCCTGAAATGAGTACAATGATATCTTCCCCCATAAAATAGGCATCCAGCACAAGACGGATACGTCCGCTTTCTTTTTGCAAATGAATCAATAGGATCCTCTCCTGCTAAAAAATATTATTCAGGATTTTGCAAAATTCGATTCCAGTCGCTCCAAAGTGCAATATATAGACAAACTAGACCATTTCGATCTATATATTGTTTATTGAAAATCGCTTATTAGATTTTTGCAAAATCCTCTATTGTGAAACGATTCACTTTATAGAGTTCTACTCATTGTACCGCTTCTTGAACGGTTCGACAATTTAAAAATGGCCCACAGCAGCCTCTATAAACCGTGGCTTGCTGTGGGCCTTCATTGTTATTCTAAAAGAAGCATTTCCTTTCCTACTGGCTGTTAACGGATCGTGATCGTATGCACAGTCTTACCACTTGCGCCGTCATTATCCGTTACCGTTAGCTCTACGGTATACGTTCCAGCTGTGGTGAATTTATGCTTCACCTTGGAACCGACCGCCGTATCGCCATCGCCAAAATTCCAGCTGTAACTAACGATCTCACCGTCTACATCACGGGAAGCTTTGGCGTTAAATTGTACATTTTTGTTCTTCTTAGCTGATTCATTAGCCTGAATAATGGCTACCGGCTTCTCATTGGATGGATTCGGATCAGGGTTCTGTCCTCCACCATTGGTTACATACAATCTTCCCGGTGCCTCCGTCTCCACTTCATTTCCCGCTGCATCCCTTACCCGGATCACGATGACTCCGCCCTCCAGGTTCAGAGAAGATGAAGTGAAATAAGTACCTTCATAGTGGCCTGACGAAGTTTCATTTAATGGAATATCGTTGCGGCCCAAAGTGGACAGGTTGAAAGGCAGCTCCACATGGAAGGACGCCTCCAAACCGGATGCACTGTCAAAGGATACTCGTACCGGCTGCCCTGGAGTAATACGCACATCCTCAGCAGGGCTGATGTTTTCAAGCTTCGGCAGAGCTGTATCGACATACACCGAGCGCGTAACACTTGTTTCGTTTTCGGCAAGATCCTTGGCCGTCACCGTAATTTGATTTTCACCTTCGTTGATAAGCAACCGCTTGTTAAAGCTGCCGTCACTTCCAAATTCAGCGGGCTCACCATTAATCGTCAATTCGGTGAGGAACTCGTCATACACGGTACCGACTACACTGACTACACCCGCGTTTGTACGGGCCCCTTCATCAGGTGAAGTCAGGATCAGACCCGGTTTAGTCTGATCGAGTGTCACAACCACCGTTTCGGAACGATCCGTTAATTTGCCGTATACCGCTGCTTGAACACTTAGCGGATTAGCTCCTGGTTGAAGATCAACCGACAAACTGAAGTGGCGATCCTTCACTTTCGTTGTGCCAGCCAGCTCCTTACCGTTAAAGAGCTGAATATCGGCTCCTTCTGCCGGGGAAGTTCCTGTTACGGTAATCGACTCTTCCTGCGTATACGTAGCCTTCGTAGGAGTCGTAATCGTTGGAGCATTCACCGGATATCTGACGATAGCCCGGATCATGTAATTCCCTTCCTCCTCAGGTGATTGGCTCCATGCGCCACTTACACCTTGCCAGCTGCGAAGTGCATTCGGGCCACTCTCATCTGTAGCAAGACCCGGCGACTGTGTGCCCACAGCAGACTGTGTATATACGATGTAGAAGTCACCTTGAACCGTCACCGGTTCTGGAAGCTGCACTGTCGTCCATTGTGACTCATCCCGCACGGCAGTCCCGTCGAATGGACCAGCCAATAATCGTCCAGGCGCTCCTGCCGCACCAGAGGCGTCATAAACAGCATATTGGAATGCCGTTCCTCCCGGATTCGGGAAGGCAGAGTTCCAGAACAAAAGCGATGCTCCTGTCACTTGAGCCACTTCCGACTCAGGCGTCATTCTGACTGCCCATGAATTGCCTGCCGCATTAAAGGCTCTGGCATTTTCTCCTGTCCCGTCATCGTAAGCAATGCCTCCCTGGAACCCGATGAAAGGTTTCAACGTGACATTCGCTTCCACACTACCGTTCGGAGGAGCAATAACAGATACACTGTCGCTATAATAATTCTCAGCTGAAATAGACAATGTGTATGTTCCTTCCAGCACGTCCAGCGTAAATTCTCCAGCCTCATTCGTCTCTACCGGAGCAATACGTGCATCCTCCAGCACCAACACTTTCGCTTTTTGGATCGGTTCACCGGATTGCTTGTCGATAATGACCCCGTGAATCGTACCGTGAGGTATGGCCTGAAGGCTAAAGTTTGCTCTAATGACTTTGTTATTCTCAATCGTGACTGCTTTCGTTTGAGGCACGTAACCATAGGCTTCAGCCTTCAGCGTATAGTCGCCCGCTACATGGGTGAAGCTGTATTTGCCCGTGGTCGGATCCGTTTTCACCGAACGTCCGGTTTCCAATACCGTAACCGTAGCGCTGGCTGGAAGACTGTCGAGCCCGACACGTCCACTATCCACCGTTGTTTCTGCCGGCTTCACTTTCTCCTGGAATTCACTCTTTTCAGTGCTTGTAATTTTGTACAGCGGGAACTGTTCTTCCGCTTTTTCCAGCTTGATATTCGACTCAGGTACGATGTCCTTGGTCACTGTCGCAGCTGGAATACCCAACACACGGAAATCGTCAATGTACCAGCCGTTCTTGTTCACACTGTTATCCGATTTCAAACGGAAGCGAATTTGGATCTCATTGCCGGTGTAGCTATCCAGATTGTAATAAACCGGAGTCCACTTTTTCCCATTCGTATTGTGAGAGAACTTGCCCAGCTCGCTCCACGTGTCGCCATTGTTTTTGGACACTTCCACATAACCGTAATCATAGCCGGCCTCAATTTCAAACCAGTGATTGAAGGTCAGTGTTGCATTGCGTACAGCCTGCAAATTAATTTTTGGAGAAACCAGCGAAAATTCAGCTCCGTTCTCATAATTGCTATCAAGATCGGTTGCCCACACATTTGGTCTGGACACTGCGCTTTCTGGTCCTACTTCCTTCGGAATGCCACGTTCCCACTCATCCTTGGTACCGGAATGAGTCCAGCCATTATCCGAGCTGCCGTCAAAATGATCGCTATACAGCGTATCCGGCACGTCTACTCTCAGAGAAGCCTCATTCGACTTGATTCCTTCATTGCCACTATAATCCTCAGCCGCCACTGCATAATGATAGGTCGCTCCACCGACCGTGATGGTATCTGTGAGTGTCAGTGCTGAGGTTGTACCGATGGAAGTATAATTTTTGCCTGATTGGGTAGAACGATACACCTTGTACTGCTTCACATCTTCATCGGAGGAAGCATTCCAGGCCAGTGTGACGTTGCCCACAGTATCGGCTTCAGCAGTCAAATTGCTCGGCGCAGCAGGTGCAACGGTGTCTGGCTCCTGAATCGACAGATCGTCAATATACCAGCCATCTTTCACAACCGTATTGTCACTAGTAAAGTTGAACAGGAGGTATACTTTTTGACCCGCGAATGCCCGCAAATCAAGATATTGTGTTTTCCAGCCATTGCTGGTGCCAGTAAACGATAATACCTGCTCAAACGCATTCTGATTGTTTGTGGTTGCTACGTACACTTTGCCGAAATCAGAATTGTTTTCAAGATCGTACCAATGCTTGAAGCTGACCAGCGCCCCTTTTGAGCTCTCGGTCAGATCAATCGGAGGGGCCATAAAATAACTGTTGGAGTTGGCCTGATATTGGCCTTCGAGATTAGTCGCGATGACCTTTGTACCCGAATGTGCGCTTTTAGGGCCGCTTGTCGGAGTTCCCCATTTCCAAACACTGCCCTGTCCACCGATATTAATACCGGCAATGTCTTTTTCAAAGTCTTGTGTGTAGCCTGGTTTTACGCCTTTGGAGATTTTAACCTTGTATACTTCAGTTTCAAATCCGTTATTACCGTAATCATTTACACGAATATAGTATTCCAGACCAGCGCTGTCCACCAAAAAAGTCGGGATGGACGCTTGATATGTACCATCTTTGCTGTCGCCGGAGGTCCGTTCCAACGGAATATATACATAGTTTGACGTACCTGCTGTTTTGGCAAATGCCTCAACGGCCGTCACGCCGACATCATCCGTTACATGAGCAGTCAGAGGTATATCAATACCCTCGAATGCCGCTGCGGGCGGTGTATGCTCGAGAACAGGTGCTTCCAGATCGTCGCCACCCGTTACAACTTTACCAGACACGGAGCCCAGACCTTGCATGACCGAACCGACTGCATCCAGCGCATTAATGACACCATGTCCGTAGCCATTGTTTGGCGAAGTAGGATATGTGCTGTCCGTGCGCGGTGTAGCTGTGTTCATCAAAATTTCCTCAAGCTGGTCTACGGTAAGAGAATGATTCGCTTGCAGCAACAGAGCTGCAAGGGCCGCAACATGAGGTCCCGCCATGGAAGTACCGTTATACCCGCCTTTATAGCCGCCACCAGCCACAGATGACCGGATATTTACACCCGGCGCGGAAACTTCGGGCTTCACCTCACCATAGGGTGATGGTCCTAACAAGGAGAAGCTGGCTAGATTATCATTGATATCCGTGGCTCCAGTAGCGAAGGATTCCGGATAGTTCGCCGGATTGGCTACCGAGGCAGGTCCGCCCGGATTGGAAAGAGAGGTATTACCTGCGGAGAATTCGGGGAAGATTTGAGCATCCCGCCATGCCTGAACCACAGGCCGGAACCATTCATCAAGACCCGGTCCGCCTCCCCACGAGTTGTTCACTACGTCTGGAGCAAGCTCGGGATGAAGATTCCCTTGGGCATCTTTTGGCGCAAGCAGCCATTGACCGCCATCCAGTATAATCGCATCCGTCGTTTCCGGATTAAAAATCCGAACCGCAATCCACTTCGCACCAGGTGCAACGCCAACTCGGTTCGTTCCGTTTTCCTCAGAGCCGACCATCGTGCCCATCGTATGTGTACCATGGGAATCGTCTTCCTGATCGACCGGAAGCGTTGCATGACTATGCGGATCGTACCAGCTCAGCTCAGGATTCACGACATTGCCTGCCGCGTCCAGACCCCGCCATTTGCGATGAAGGGCCGGATGTGTATAATCTACACCTGTATCCAGATTGGCGACCACGATTCCGGTTCCGTCGATTCCTTTTTCCCACACTTGTGGTGCGTTAATATGGGATATGTTCCATTCCACCGTAGATGGGTCTACAGCGTTCTTACCTGCATTGCCAGGCTTAGCCGATGTTTTGCCATCGTCCTTCTCCAGCTCTACAGCTTTCTCTACCGTTGCAGACTTCGCCGTTGCTGCTGTCGCTGTTTCAGCTGTTTTGGCATTTGCTCCCTCTGCTTGCTTGTCAACCGTCACCTTTTGCAGATAACGCGTTTCATTCGGCAAGACTTTATCGACCTCAGGCAGCTGCGAAATATGATCCAGCACCTCCTTGGTGCTTGTTACAGCCAATGCATTGACAATAAAAAAGCTTTTATATTCCTTCACTCCGCCGCTCTCTGATTGCTTATCCAAATAATTTTCAAGCCCATATTGGGTTCTTGAAGCCGTTTCACGCAGAGAACTGATCACATGGCTGCGTGCAGCCATTTTGGCAGCGGAAGGTGTTATTTTCTCAAGTGAGGCCTTTTGAAGAGCATTTTTGGAAACCTTGTTGGTGTCTACCTGTTCTTTTAATTTGACCAGATAGGTAACATAGTTATTCTCCTCAAACTGTTTGGTCAGTTTCGGGGATACCTTCGCGGTCGTGACCTTGTGCGAGGCGGATTTTAGCTCCAGCTTGGAGCCATCTGGTGTGTTATTCGCCAAAGCGGGTTGAACAAAGGAAAAGGCCATTAGCAAAGATAGTCCGATAGATAGTGGTTTCTTGAATCGTTTAGGTTTAATCAATTACTTCTCCACTCCTTTTACTAGGTTTAATGTTTCTGGAATAACCTGTACAGAGTAAGACCTCATACCTTACACATCAAACACACGGGTTGCGCAACACGATGTGGTTGGCGACCACCTCCTTCATAGAATATAGAGGCACAAAAATATTTGGCTGTTCATAGGTAGCAGTACTTCATAGGTGAGTTTGCAATCCCAATAGAAAAGCGATGAATTCAGTAGAAACCAAGGAGAAAAAGCAGGAGAAATTCGAAGAAAACATGTTATATCATTACATTTTATATTAAAAATTGATATATAATCATATATTATGGAATAGTATAAAGTTATCAAAACAGATATACAAGTCATTTTTTTGCATTTTTCTTGAAATTCTATGACTTTTATATTCTTTTATGTACGAAAACCCCTTTTTGCGGCTACGTAATAGTGCATTACACGGTTAATAGGTGTATGCAATCTCTGTACGAGCCGCTCAAAGGGATTTTCGGGGGTCTTTCTTAATCCTATCTTTCGCTCTATATCTTGTTCATTGGAAGTCGCTTATAGGATTTTTGCAAAATCCTCACTTAAGTACGGAGTTCACCGCAGCAAGCGCGTCGATCAGACCATATCCGAAACCATTGTTCGGTGAAGTCCGATACTGGCTATCTGTCAGCGGAGTCGCTGTTTTTGAAATAACATCCTCCAGTTGATCCACAGTCAAAGATGGTTTGGCCTGAAGCAGTAATGCTGCTAATCCAGCAGTATGCGGGCCTGCCATAGAAGTACCGTTCCATCCCCCCTCATACACTCCGCCCGGTACAGAAGAACGGATGTTCACACCAGGAGCCGAAATTTCAGGCTTCACTTCGCCATAAGGAGAAGGACCGCGCAGCGAGAAGCTGGCCAGCTTGTTGTTAACGTCCGTGGCTCCTGTCGCATAAGCTTCCGGTAGATTCGCCGGATTGGCTACAGACCCAGGTCCGCCCGGATTGGACAGTGTTGTGTTGCCTGCGGAGAACTCAGGGAAAATCTGAGCCGCTCTCCACGCCTTGGTGACTGGACGATACCATTCATCCAGGCCAGGTCCACCGCCCCAAGAGTTATTCACCACATCCGGTGCAAGCTCAGGGTGCTTTTTACCGTTTTTATCTACAGGAGCAAGAATCCACTGTCCACCGTCCAGTAAGATGGAGTCGGTGGTATCTGGATTGAATACTCGAACCGCAATCCATTTGGCGCCGGGAGCAACACCGATTTCATTCGTACCGTTGCTGTCCGAGCCAACGCTCGTCCCCATCGTATGTGTACCATGTCCATTTGAATCAGTTGGCAGCGATGCTCCATTAACCGCATCATACCAGCTCAGTTCTGGATTAACGACCTGGCCGGAAGCGTTCAGACCACGCCATTTTCTTTTCAGTGCCGGGTGAGTATATTCAACGCCTGTATCCAGATTGGCGACAACAATGCCTTTGCCGTCAATGCCTTTGGCCCAAACCTGTGGTGCTTTGATTTTAGAAATATTCCACTCGACACGGCTCGGCGTTACAGCATCCTTATACACGGATTCTTCCACCGATTTTTGCGCATTCTCTTCCGTCACAGCCGTATCTACAGCGGCTTGATCTGCAACCGCTTGGTCAGCTGTAGATTCCTCAACTACGGGCTGGGCATCCTTATCTATTTCTACCTTTTGCAGTTCCCGCTTTTCATCCGGTAAAATTTTGTCGATCTCAGGAAGTGTGGCGAGATTATCCATGACCTCTTTGGTGCTGGTTACCGCAAATGCGTTCACGATAAAGTAACTCTTGTATTTTTTGACGTTTCCGTTATTGACTTCCTTCTTTAAGTATTCTTCCACGGATTGTTGCGTTTTTTCTGCTGTATCCATGAGAGAGTTCACAACCGTTGTACGTACAGAAAGCTTAGCAGCAGCGGGTGAAATTTGCTCTGCAGAGGCCTTTTGGAAAGCATGCTTGGCAACTGACTCCGTATCCACCTGATCCTTCAATTTAACCAGATAGGTGACATACTCACTGGCACTGAATTGTTGGTTCAGCTTGGCTGAAACCTTGGCGGAAATGGTTGATCCTCCTGCTGAGGTGGTTGTGCTGGAATCTCCATATACCGGAGAAATTAGAGAAAAAGCAAGAAGAGCGGTAAAACTGACCGACAGCGTCTTTTTGATATTTTTCGACTTAATCAATACTTTCCATCTCCCTTTACTTGGTTTTTTAATTCTCAAGGACAGCCTTCCGAGTAGCTACGTCAAAAGCTCACAAAATAGCCTCTGGTACTCACCTCCTTTAAAAAATATAGATTCCGCTGGGGTGAAATCCATAGGTCATCATTCTGAGGTGAATAACCCTTGGTGCAGACCGCAAAGAACGAGCATCGGGTAGGAACAGGTGGACAAGTTTGAAAATAGTAAGTGAAAAAAATGAAGAAAAAGGTAGGGTAAGAAACTAGAAGTGATCGAGGAGGTTGATAAGCAAATATTAAAATACAATTTAAAACAAAAGAATGAAACATATGGTATCTTTTGAATCTAGTATAGTGTCATAAAATCAGATATTCAAGCATTTTTTTGAATTTTATTCCTTTTTTTCTTTAAGAAGAGAAAAATCTCTTCCATTTTCGAAGCAAATGCAAGTCTTCATTGTGCACTTGGTTTCGGAGATTAGAAGAGATTTTTCGGCATTCAGCAACAAATTTAAAAGAGTGTTATCTGCCGCTATTTACTGGTAAGGGAACCGAAATGGCTCCGTCTGGAAAGGAAGATTTGGTTTGCTGCGATCTGCGGCACAGACTCGTACATTCTCGGAAAGCCATTTGCCTGCATCCACAGCAATGATCCTGATTCACCAGCGCAAGGGCAGCCGTAAGGGCCTCTCCTGTATGTTCGAAAAAATGCTTTTGTCCAATCATGTCGTAGCATCCGGTCTTCTGTAGTAATGCCAGCGGTTGAGGCTGGAGTCCGGAAACAAGCACCGTCCCGCCAGACTTCCGGTATTTCTGAATTAATGCGGTAAAGTTACCTTCTCCCGTCATATCCATAAAAGGGACCTTTCCCATACGCAACAACAAAATCCCTTGTAGGTGGTCAGTCTGACCTCCCACACCTGAGTTTTCCAATACCGAGGCTGCACCGAAAAATAGAGGGCCTTCCACATTGTAAATAGCCACCTGCGGGCAATCATGCTGATCTGTGACCATATGCGCGCCTACTTTTTCATGTTTTACAGAAGGATCAGGAAGTACCTTGTCTACTGAAAGTGTATTGCTCATACGTTTAACAAACAATACAACCGCCAGAATTAAACCCACCTCCACAGCCGTTGTCAGCGTCGTAAAAACCGTCAGCAAAAAGGTGACAACCAGCACAATAGAATCCGCTGTCCGCGTTTTGAGAATGTGCGCAAAATGCTTGCGCTCACTCATATTCCACGCTACTACCATCAACACCGGAGCCATACTGGCCAACGGAATGTTAGATGCGTAAGGTGCAAAAAGCACCAGAATGAGGAGCACCACGAACCCATGTACGATGCCTGACATAGGAGAAACAGCACCGTTACGGATATTTGTGGCGGTGCGGGCAATTGCACCTGTCGCAGGAATACCGCCGAACAGCGGTGTCAGCAAATTAGCAATCCCTTGTCCAACCAGTTCACGATTGCTGTTATGCCGAGCTCCCGTCATACCGTCAGCTACCACCGCTGAAAGCAGAGATTCAATAGCTCCCAGCATTGCAATAACAAGTGCTGGCGGCAAGAGTTTCACGATCAAGTCCCACGTCATCACAGGAATATGTAGCTCAGGTAAAGATGCTGGAATTGCGCCGTACGCAGATCCAATGGTAGCCACCTGCCCTGGAAAAAGTAAAGCTGCCACCAGCGTTGACAAGAGTAGGCCAACCAGTGAGCCGGGTATCTTGGGCCATTTTTTAGGCACCAAAATAAGCGCGGCAAGACAGATACAAGCCGTCAGGATACTATATACATTCAGTGAAGGAAGTCGATGGATGAGCTCTGCCATGGAAGGCAGAAAAGTTTCATGCCGCTCTACCCCGCGCAAGCCGAGAAAGTTAGCAATCTGACCGCTGAATATCGTCACGGCAATTCCGGCCGTAAAGCCAATTGTTACTGGCTTGGGAATAAACTTAATCAGTGCCCCCAGCCTTAGCACACCCATTAAAATGAGCATAATGCCCGCCATAAAACCGGCTATGAGTAAGTTCTCATAACCGTATTGCATGACAATAGCCAGCAAAATCGGAATAAACGCGCCTGTAGGTCCTCCGATCTGGAATTTGGACCCTCCCAGCAGCGAAACCAAAATTCCCGCAACAATGGTCGTATACAGCC
Source organism: Paenibacillus sp. FSL R7-0340 (assembly GCF_038002205.1). Taxonomy (NCBI): domain Bacteria; kingdom Bacillati; phylum Bacillota; class Bacilli; order Caryophanales; family Paenibacillaceae; genus Paenibacillus; species Paenibacillus sp. FSL R7-0340. The sequence continues at coordinate 1,777,903 of NZ_JBBOBY010000001.1, read as the reverse complement.
CATATTCCGGCTTTACTCCTGATGCAATGGCAAACGCCATACCGAGCGGAATCGCCACAATCGCTACAATACTTCCGGAAATTAGATCCTTTCGCAAAGCCCCTGCGTTATAGCCTTCGAACCTTCCTATCCACTTCATTCCTATAACCCTTCTTTTCTGTAATAGCATTACTTCTCGTTACGTATACCTTCCAGCAACGAGATAGCTTCGACCAAATGATTGTCAAAAATCCGCCGCGCCACCGCAAGCAGCTCCGTCAAAAGCGGATCACGTAGTGAATATACAACCGATGTACCTTCCTTGAAGCTGTTCACCAAATTTTTGGCCCGTAAAACGGCCAATTGCTGCGATACGGCAGAACCTTCGGAACCGAGCGCAGTCTGCAGCTCGTTCACATTCCGTTCCCCTTCACTCAGCACCTCCAAAATGCGGATGCGCAGAGGGTGAGCCAATGCTTTGAAAAAGTCGGCCTTAAATTTCTGGAGATCTCCTTCCATGCCTGCTCCGTCCCCCTCACAGAATTGTCCTATAAACGATCAACAATATCTGAATATTTGAATATTCAGTACAATAACAGCTTTAGGCCAATTGAACTATGATGTTACTCACACTTCACCATGAGTAAAGTCACATTCTCCCACACTTCTACCTTTCAGGGGTTGACAGCTTCCACAGGTTTCCATTAACATAGCAATTAACTTTAAGAAAAGGGGGCCGACAGACATGACCGAGCTTTATATGATAACGACAGACAGGCAGCACGATACAACCACATATTTGAGTTTTTGTCTCATCGGCCCCGTTCGGGCGACATGATGGGCGATATCACGCTGTCTGACGGCGTGATTAGCCAGGCTTTTTTATTTTCTTATGCTATTGGAAGAACAAGTTATTTTACGTATTTATGATGTGTTGATCATAAAATGTAATGACACTTTCGGTGCAGGAAGCCGTAGACGACAAGTCTGCGGTTTTTTTTGTTTTTTAAATCTTTTTATGCAAGTATTTATGAATTTACATGAAGAAGGGAACTACCCATTTATATGAATATACAACATACAACCAACTCGTCCTTGCATGAAGGACCATACAGCCATCTGATGAAGCTTCCAGCAGGTGATCTAACCGTATATGCTTCTCAGCAACTTTTCTCCTCACTAGATTACAAGGTGTTCGAGATGGCTAATAACAATTTACAAATTCCAGGTATCCGCTATATGGGATACACACCAGATGTACATGTAGGCGTCGGAACCTGCATCGGTACGACTGCTGTATGGGGAATGGAGGACGGCTATGTATCTCCCTCCATCGTTGGCAGTGATATTGGCTGCGGCATGCGCGTACACCTGACCAATCTGCACAAGGATGCTTTGAAGGAAACCAAGCTACGCCGCAAGCTGGTCAAAACCATCGACAAATACTTGCCCATGGAAGCCCACCAGCGCGGGCATTATTCGGATATCCGACTGGAGCATATTGTACGCAAGGGTCTACACGGCTTACCCAACAAATATATTCCGGACAGCTACACTCCTAAGAAATCCACCTCACTCACCCATGTAGAGCACAGTAAGTTCTCCTTTGACGAGGAGGTGCTGAATCTTGTCGAAGACCGTACATGGCATCGGGCTCACCGACAGCTCGGCACACTGGGTGGAGGCAATCATTTCGTCGAAATTCAGGCGATTGAAATCGCGGAGGAAAACCGCGAAACAGCTGAAGCGTGGGGTATGTTCGACGGTCAGGTGGCTGTGATGATTCATTCTGGATCGCGGGCTTGGGGTGGAGCAGTCAGCCAGGCAAGTTCATCTGCTATTGCCAAGACGATGAGCCGTCTCGGACTCGGTACCTCCGATCCAAGACTGGTATTCGCACCGCTGGACCATCCCGAGGCTGCACATTATGTCGATATGATGTATTCGGCGCTAAATTATGCCGTGGTGAACCGACATCTCATCGCATACTCGGTGCGTGAAGCCTTCCGCGATGTCTTTGGTACAAAGTGCGAGTTGCGTACTTTATACGATCTAATGCACAATTATGCTTGGGAGGAATCCCATCCGGATCACGGCAGCATGTTTGTGCATCGTAAAGGTGCTACGCGTGCTCTTCCAGCAGGACACCCCGACAATCCGCGGCCTTATCAGGCGACAGGGCATCCGGCCCTGATCCCCGGCTCTATGGGGACAGCCTCTTATATTATGGTAGGTTTACCGGGCGGTCAGGATAACTTCCACTCCATTTGTCATGGAGCAGGCCGTATTCGTTCGCGTTCTGCGACCAAACGACTCGTCAGTGTGGACGATTTTGCAGGGGCCCTGGGTGTAGGGACAGACGACGAAATTGTGGTCAATCAGGCATCACTGGAAAGCATTATCGACGAATCTCCGCAAGCCTACAAAAATGTAGATGATATTATCGAAAGTGTCACCGGGGCAGGACTCGCAGCAGTTGTAGCCAAATGCAAGCCGCTAGCCGCCCTGAAAGGAGCCAAATAATTTGAGTATAGACATCCCAGCTATTTACGAATTTGATGAACGTACAGATGGGCGCATTACCGGTTATGCCGCTTATGCCCGTCTGATCGACGGTATCAGTGAAGCACTCTATAACCGCTACGGCGTAAAATACGTGCTGTATGCCAGCGATGATCCCAATATTGAGTATTGGGATTTACTGGAGGAGGACATTCGTGCAGGCAGTCCCGATCTGGAGCATGTAGCACGGGTCTTCGATCGTCTGGAGGAACGCACCATCCAGTATGACGATGACGGGCCGACTCCTGAATATGGCGTGCATCTGTCGATGCGTAATAATGTATTCGCCTATCCCAAGTGGGGCATCGCGCTGGCGCGAGTTCCCTTTTTCCGTGAGAATGGCGTGTACAATGAAGATTACGTATTTGCGATAGGCGACCAAGAGCTGCAAGGCTTCCTCGCGGGAGTACGCGGTCGTGAACGTAAGCAGAATATGAAGCGTGTCACCGTTTTTACCGACACAAGCCGTGGACTTTCTCGGCAGGCAGAGCCGATAACCCGCGCAATTACGCGGGATGACGTGATTTTGAAAGCGGAAATAAAACGGGATATTTTCCGATCACTCGATCAGTTTTTTGAAGCGGATCGTACCTTCTATCAGACTTATAACATTCCTTACAAGCGTGGTATTCTGCTATACGGCCATCCGGGCAACGGTAAAACAACACTTGTAAAATCAATTGCCAGCAGTGTACCGGGTCCGGCAGCCTACTGGCAAATTACGGAGTATACAACCAGTGAATCGGTCAAAGAGGTGTTCGAGGCGGCTACTCGCCTGGCTCCGATGGTACTGGTTATTGAGGACATTGATTCCATGCCTCAGGAGGTGCGTTCTTTTTTCCTGAATACCCTCGACGGTGCTACATCCAAGGAGGGCATCTTCCTGATCGGAACGACCAATTATCCCGAAAAAATCGACCCAGGTCTGATGAACCGGGCAGGGCGTTTCGACCGGGCTTATGAAATCAGTTTGCCTGACGAAGCGCTGCGACTGGCGTATCTCAAGCTGCGCAACTTCCTTGTTTTTGCAGGGGAAACAGGTACACAGAAGGCGGCAGCCATGACTGACGGGTTTTCGCTGGCACAGCTCGGAGAACTGTATGTCAGCACTGCTCTGGAGTGGCATGAGCAGGGAAAAGCCGATATTGAACTGATTATCAAAGGTATGCGAGGCGAGCTCGATAAGAGCCGTAAGCAGGACTGGTTAAAAAATGTGGCCGAAGGACGAGTCGGGTTCTTCTGAGTTATCCTTTCATTGCCTTATCAAGAAATTTATGTTACGTTTATAAATAATAAAGTATCGAAAGGGTGACCTTAAGCCAATGATCTACTAATCCTATTCCACCGAAGAAAAAAATCGTAATCTTACGAATTTTCTGGATAGGATTAGTGTAGGCTTTGGGTATTCACGATAAGAGCATTGCTTCTTTGACGGGAGCAGTGTATCTTCTTGTTCGCACGTCTACCTCCTATCCAGAAACCAATGGATAAGGAGGTTTTTTGCATGAAAAGAATACTTGGAATCCTAATGATTAATATCTTCATCGTTATGGTGGGCGTTGGTTTAATTACCCCCATCCTGCCAGAACTGATCATTGAGTTTGGAGCCAGTGGACGGGCGATCGGTTTATTGGTAGCAGCCTATGGCATGACACAATTCCTGCTCTCTCCCCTGACTGGACAGCTGTCTGATCGATATGGGAGAAAGGCATTCATCGTCGTAGGTGTCATTGTTTTTGCTGTGGCTAAATTTATCTTTGCTATTGGAGATGAGCTGTGGATGCTGTATACCTCAAGACTTCTGGAAGGAATGGCAGCAGCCCTGATTGTTCCACCCATGATGGCATATGTAGCGGATATTACAACAACCGAAGAACGCGCCAAAGGAAATAGCCTGCTAGCCGCAGCCATGTCATTCGGATTTGTTATTGGACCTGGACTGGGTGGTCTTCTTGCAGGATATGGAACGAGAGTGCCGCTTTACGCAGCGACAGGTGCTGCTATGGTTGCAATTATTTTTTCAGTGTTTTGTTTGCCTGAAAGTTTATCGAAAGAGCAAATGAAAGCAGCACGGGCAAGAATGATTCAGAAGGAATCTATTTACAAACAATACGCGAGATCGTTGAAGTCAAAATATACGATGCTCTTTGTACTTGTCCTGGTGATGACCTTTGGACTCGCTAATTTTGAATCTGTTCTTGGTTTATATGTAACGAACCGCTTCCAATTCTCACCTCAAAATATTGCTGTCATTCTGACCGCAGGTGCTGTGATCGGAGTCGGTATGCAAGCATTAGTTGTTGCTAAAATAATCAATAAGTTTGGTGAACAAAGGGTGATCAAAGGATCGCTTCTTTTCACCTCAGTTGCTTATATTTTATTTCTCTTAGCCAAAGATTTTTGGAGTATCTTCCTTGTCACTTCCCTTATTTTCTTTGCCACAGCTATGCTTCGTCCAGCTCTTAATACACAATTATCGAAGATGGCCGGGAATGAGCAAGGATATGTAGCGGGTATGAATAATGCCTATATGAGTGTCGGGAATATTTTAGGCCCTACTCTAGCGGGATTTTTATTTGATGCAAATCTGTTCGCTCCATTCATAGCAGGCTGTTGTATTCTGTTGATTACTTTTTTGCTTACATTAAAATTGAAATAAAAGAGGACAACTGATGAGCAAAAGGCAGCTACGGGTGCGAGGCTTATTTTTCAATGCCCGGCTGTAGCTGCCTTTTTATTCAGTCTAAACGCTTATTTTAATAAATACTGTAATTCCCTTTATTCCGCTTCCCCGCTCAGACGATTCAAAAACTGAATAGCCCGTGGACTGGTGGGCTGCTCCAGAACCTCATGCGGCGTACCCTGCTCAACGATTACACCCTGATCCATCAAAATCACATGGTCCGCGACCTCAGCTGCAAATTTCATTTCATGGGTGACAATGACCATGGTCATCCCTTCGGCGGCCAATTGCTTCATGACCTTAAGCACCTCGCCTACCAACTCGGGGTCAAGCGCAGAGGTCGGCTCGTCAAACAATAGTACCTCAGGTTCGACCGCCATTGCCCGGGCAATACCGACCCGTTGCTGCTGTCCTCCCGATAACTGATGCGGATAGGATTCCGCTTTATCAGCCAACCCCACTTTTTTAAGCAACTCCAATGCACGTTTGCGCGCCTCATCCTTGCTCTTTTTCTGAACCGTGACTTGGCCCTCCATCACATTTTGTACTGCTGTCATATGCGGGAAGAGATTGTAGGATTGAAATACCATCCCTGTCCGCTTGCGCAGCGCCAAAATGTTTTCTTGCCGGAGCTTCGTTCCTTTCGCAAAATTCAGTACAATATCCCCTACTTGGATCTCTCCTTGGTCAGGAATTTCCAGCAAATTCAAGCAGCGTAAAAGCGTTGTTTTACCAGAACCTGAAGGACCGATGATAACAAGCACTTTCCCCTTACCCAACGTCACGTCAACACCCTTAAGCACTTCCAGCGAGCCGAACGATTTGTGTATATTCCGAATTTGGATCACCGGTACAATCTCCTTTATCTGACGGAAAAACGGCCTAGTCGCTTCTCCAGGTAATTTTGCAGCACAGTCAAAATAGTGCTAAACAGCAGGTAAATAACCCCAGCCTCGGTATACACCAATAGCGGTTCGTATGTGGTAGCTACAATCTGGTTAGCCGTTCTGAACATTTCCACATAAGTGATGGTCGCAGCCAGTGAGGTATCCTTCACTAAGCTGATGAATGAATTAGCCAACGGAGGTACGGACACACGGGATGCTTGCGGAAGCACGATACGCCGCAATACTTGCCAGCGCGTCATACCCAGAGAGTATCCCGCCTCCCATTGGCCTTCCTGAATGGATATGATAGCCGCACGCATAATTTCAGAGCTATAAGCCCCTACGCTGAGGGTAAAGCCGATCACTGAAGCAATAAACGGGTCCAGTGTAATACCCACGGAAGGTAAACCATAGAAAATAATATACAATTGCACCAGCAAAGGAGTTCCTCGAATCACCCATACATAGAAGCCGAAAATCAGCTTGAGTATTCTCCATTTGGACAGCCGGGCCAACGCTGTAATCAGCGCCAGCACGAGTCCCAGAGCAAAGGAGATAAGCGTGAGTGGAATCGTAAAAGAAACCCCTGCTTTTAGCAGAGGCAATAATGAATCGATAATGATTTGTATTTGACGATCATCCATTGTACAGACATCCTTTGAAAAGATAGGTTTGAGAAGATTCAGTTCGACTTGGCGAACGTTTGGTCTTCATTTATTATTTGGATACGTCAGCTCCAAAATATTTCTCGGAAATTTTCAGGTACGTACCATCAGCCTTCATATCAGCCAGCGCTTTGTTTACTTCCTTGATCAAATCTTCGCTGCCTTTATTGAATACAGCTGCGCTGTGTGAAGCATCTGGAGATTCGTCCACCTTTTTGATGGGTGCGTCAGGCTTTTGCTTTTTCAGATCGAGATAGGATAATCCATCATTGACGGTCGCATCCACCCGTTTGGAAGTGAGGAGGTCGATGGCTTGGTTGAATCCCTCTGTTGCCACAATTTCCGCACCGTTGCTTTTCGCGATTTGAGTCAGGTTACTGGTCAGGGACTGCCCAGCCTTTTTTCCTTTTAGATCAGCAAATTTCTGGATGTCTGTATTGTCTTCGCTTACGATCAGAACTGCCTTGGAGACAATGTACGGATCGGAAAAATCATATTTTTGCTTGCGTTCATCTGTAATGGATACTTCATTGAACACCGTGTCAAACCGCTTGGAGTTCAATCCTGCGAATATGCCGTCCCATTGCGTCTCGATAAACTCCGGTTGTACCCCCAGGCGTTTACTCACTTCAGTCGCAATATCGACATCGAAGCCTGTCAGCTTACCAGCAGCATCATGGTAGGTAAACGGAGCATAGGTACCTTCCGTGCCAATTCTTAGCTTGCCGCTTGCTTTTACAGATTCAAGAGTAGCTGTAGCAGTAGTATCTGCTTTTCCATTATTAGATCCGTTATCTCCGGTAGATGCATTATTGGTACTGGCGCCTTTATCGTTGTTACCGCAGGCCGAAACCAGCAATGCCATCACGATGAGTACAATCGGCAAAAAACTAAATTTTTTCATGGTATCCACACTCTTTCCCTTTTTCTTGATAACCTAGCACGCGGCTGGTCATTGAATAGTACATCATTCATTTTCACGCGTCAATGCTTTTATCCAATAATCCCTATGCAAAAGGTAAGTTATATATCTTTGCAGCCTAAAGTTATTCTAGGTTGACTCTTTCATTGGCAGGCTATTCATTACAACTCCCCTCACAGCAACTTTTTCTGTACCCTTACGTTAGAGATTTCGTATAATAGGTTTTAATATGCAGTTTAGAAATATACCGGAGTGTGATCATGGATACCCAAAATTCAACCTTATCCTCTACATCACCTGAAGGAAGTCACTCGGCCTGGGCTACCTTCACTTCACCTTTAAAACAATCCAAAGCGTTCACCTTGTTGTGGCTTGGACATTGGATCGCAATGTTGGGGAGCTCAGTCACCACAGTCATTTTGCCACTGGTTATCTATTCCCTAACAGGCTCGACTACTATCATGGGACTGGCGATGACTGTTTATATGCTGCCTAACGTACTTATTCTGCCTTTCGCAGGAATGATCGTGGACAGAATTGACCGAATTCGTCTCCTTCTGTTTACGAATATCGCCCGGTTTGGACTGATGTTCATTGCGGCAGTGCTGATGTTTACAGGCGGGATGAAATTGCCGGTTCTATTCGTTGGCCTAGCGTTGTACGGATTGATGGACGGTATCTTTAATCCTGCTTATTCTGCCTTACGCGCACAGGTGTTCACACCGGACATACGTAATGCAGCTAACGCGCTTAGTCAGATCAGTATACAAGCCGTCCGTCTACTTGGCCCTCCGTTAGGAGGCTTCATTGTATCTTTTTCCTCACCGGGTGTCGGCTTTGGACTGGATTCCATCGCTTATCTGATATCTTTTGCCTGTTTTTGGATGCTGAGCGCTCATTTGGCCTCCATCATCGGCAAAGGTCAGGTAGATCCAGAACAGCAAGATCAGGGTGGACAGCATTTTCTCAAGGATTTTATCGCAGGCTTTATCATTCTCAAAAGCCACCCCTGGCTATGGATTACGATTCTTGCCTTTTCCTTCATTAATATTTGTTATTCAGGCATTATCGCTGTACTCATTCCGTGGCTGTTCAAGGTTCATCATGGCTACAATCCAGTCGTATACGGCATTGCGATGGCAAGTAGCGGCATTGGCGCCATGCTGGGGGCCTTTGTGTATGGATCACGCAAACATTGGAAGCATCGCGGTCTGCTCGCATACTTAGGAGCTTTTGTCAGCGGCCTTGCTTTACTACTGTTGTCTGTAGTCACTTGGATGCCAGGACTGATTATGAGCATGATGCTCGAAGGATTTGGCATTATGATATTTGCGATTATCTGGGAGACAAGCCTTCAGGAATTAGTCCCAGCCGAGTCTTTTGGACGTGTAGCTAGTCTGGATCTAATGTTTTCCTTTGCCCTGCTCCCTGTCGGCTATCTGGCCGTAGGTGCTGTAGCGGATAAGCTTGGTGGTATGTTCACAATTGGCATGTTTGCAACCATCGGCATGTGTATCGTGCTCGGCGTTCTAAGTGTTCCTCATATCAGGCGTTTTCAATAGGAAAAATTCGTCACTTTTCCTCAAAAAAAGCTGCTCCCACAGGTTCTTTTTCGAACCTTGCGGAAGCAGCTTCTTTCCATTTTTAGCCTTGTGCCCCATAGGGGCTAGTCTATTCATTGATTCGTAAAGTTAGCCTCTACTTCGTCCAACGGAACGGAAGATCAAGCTTACAATCACGACCAGCACAATCGCACCAATTAATGCAGGAACGATGTAGAACGATCCGATTTCAGGACCCCAGTTTCCCAGAATCAAGCTACCCAACCATGCGCCGATAAAACCAGCGATGATGTTACCTATCACGCCACCCGGAACATCACGACCTGCAATAATTCCTGCCAACCAACCAATAATACCACCAACAATCAATGCCCATAACCAACTCATTTTGCGTCACCTCGTTTAAGTTTTTATCGTTGTGTTCTATTATTAACCACTCGAACTCCTTTTGAACACACAAAAGACGATTGGTTAATATTACCACAGAACGGAACACTGATTTAGGGACTTGATACCATCTTACGTGCCTCTACGACTATTTATACCCCTTGTGTGAAAAGTGTGTCTAATATGCGTTCATCCTTGTATTCCTGCTTTTTTTGTGCCATCCTCACATTATGGCTTCATTAATGTCACTTCATGCATAAGTTACAAAAATAACAGATTTTAAGGAGTGACCCCAACTGGAGTGTCGAGTAGGATGTGCCGCGTGCTGTATTGCCATTACGATTTCTTCCCCTATTCCCGGCATGCCAGATGGAAAACCAGCTGGTGTTCCTTGCCCTCAGCTCACTTCCGATTACCGTTGCCGATTGTTTGGCAAACCTGAGCGCCCAGTTGTATGCAGTGGATTCCATGCTGATGAGGATACGTGTGGAAGCACTAATGAAAGAGCATTTGAACTGCTGAGAGAGCTGGAGGAGTCAACTTTACCGGGTAAAGCTTAAGGAGAAGTTCATTCTATATGAAGGAGAATTTTAATTATGAATGTTATTGAAAAAAGAATTGCCGAATTAAAGCAATATCGGCCCGATCTTACCGCCCCGAAGGATATCGATTTATTCTGGGCCAAAACATTGGAAGAAGTACACACCAAACCTGTACGTGCGTTCAAAGCTCCCGTAGAAACACCTTATCCTCATATCCTTGCCTACCGGGTTACTTTTGAGGGTGTCGATGATACGCCTCTGCATGCCTGGTATGTACGCCCCCGATTTGCCGGAGATCAAAAGCTGCCGTGTATCGTTCTGTTTCATGGCTATACAGGCGGAAAAGGCTATCCTGAAGATTATTCCTCTTGGCTCATGCTTGGCTTTGCTGTATTGGCAGTAGATGTACGTGGTCAGGGAGGAGAAACGGGAGACCGTCTGGGTGATCCTCACGGTACGGTTAAAGGCTGGGTAACGAAAGGAATATTGGACAAGGATACCTGCTACTACAAAACGATTACAACCGATGCCCTTAGAGCCGTAGATTGGGTAGCGGAGCAGTCGGATGTTGATTCGGCTAAAATCGCAATCAGTGGCGCCAGCCAGGGCGGCGGACTTTCATTAATGGTGGCTGCGCTCAGCGATAAAGCTGCCATTACGGTCGCGGATATCCCCAATATGTGTCATATGGATTTTGGTATGATGAATTCTACCAGTTCACTGACGGAAGCAGCTGAATTCGTCAACCGATTTCCGGAGCATTTGGAGCAGGTACTACATACATTAAGTTATTTTGACGTGATGAATCTTGCTCATCGCATTCGTACCCCGATCATGGTATCGGTAGGGTTCAAGGATACTGTGTGTATGCCAGAGACGATTTTCGCCGCTTATAACCGTATTGAATCACCGAAAACGATTGAAATTTATCCGTTTACCGGACATTGGGTTGAAGGCTTTCAAAGACGCAAAACGGCAGAATTTTTAGTTCAGCATTTTTCATAATTCCTCCGGTGCACAAAAAAAGAACACCACGCATCAAACTGCGTAATGTTCTTTTCTACTGTATCGGGGCCAGTTCCGCTTACGCTAGACAAACTCCTCGACACTTCACACTAAAAAATCTTCTAAGATTACGATGCAGCTCGCTGTTCTGCTGCCGAATCCCCTGTCCATTTTCGCACCCAAACAAAATCCATAATCATCAGACCAAACGGGATGAAGGAGGCAAACATAATAAAAAGAGGCCGCCGTATAGACCAGTGCAGTGCTGTTTTTCCATAGATTAAAGCAACGAGGAGCAACAAAAAGCTCACCCGGTATATGTTACCAATCACCATAACCGCCTGGGTCATGCCCGCAGCTTGCAGGGGCTGGTGGGTGAATAGTATCGCCAAATAAGCTATAGCTTGAATCCAGAGCATGATTCGGACACGCCCCAAAGGTGTTCTTAACACAAATTTAATCCCCTCTCCATAAGCAAGGATGTTCTCTCATCCTTTACACATCCTTTATTATAACGAAAAGGTCCCCAAACTCCAACCTATCCATTTTTGAATTTTGACCTAATGAGTTGTGTCTGATACAGTTGTGTAAGAGGTGATTATAAATGCTTAAACTGGGTATACTGGACCAGTCTCATATTCCTGAAGGCGGTACTGCTCAGGATGCATTATCCAATACAACAGATTTAGCGCGTGAAGCTGATCAACTGGGATATAGCCGTTATTGGGTATCCGAACATCATGCGTCCAAAACACTAGCGCACTCCAGCCCTGAGGTGCTGATTGCGCATTTGGCTGCTCACACATCACGCATTCGTGTAGGTTCAGGCGGTATTATGCTGCCACACTACAGCGCGTATAAAGTCGCCGAAAACTTCCGCTTGCTGGAGGCACTCCATCCAGGACGCATCGACCTGGGAATAGGGCGTGCTCCCGGTGGTTTACCGCTGGCTACTCGTGCTCTGCAGGAAGGCAAGTACCAATCTGTCGAACAATATCCACAGCAGATTCTCGATTTAATCGACTACTTCCATGATTCGGTGCCTGACAATCATCGATTTGCCGGTCTTCATGCCTCCCCGATGATATCGACCGTCCCTGAATTATGGTTGCTCGGCTCCAGTGGAGAAAGCGCTAGATTGGCTGCGATGATGGGTGCCTCCTATGCCTTTGCCCAATTTTTCGGGACTCCAGGTGGTGTAGAAGCTACCGCACGTTACCACGAGCAATTCCAGCCTTCGATCCTGGGTGATAAGCCCCATTCCATGGCGGCAGTTACGGTGGCCTGCGCGGAAACCGAAGAAGAAGCTGAACAACTGGCGTCCAGTGCTAGTTTGTATTTCCTTTTGCTTATGCAAGGTAAAGAAATGAGTTCTCTTCCGTCGGTGAAAACAGCAATGTCCTATCCGTACACGGAGTTGGATCGTGAGCGGCTGCGTCAATCCACAGCATGGCGTGTTGTTGGTACCCCTGAACAGTGTAAGGAACAGCTGCTAAGACTGGCTGAGCAGTATCGTACCGATGAGTTGCTGATCGTTTCATCCATACATGACTTTGATAAACGTGTTCAGTCCTACCGTCTGCTGGCCAAAGCTTTTGATTTGGTATAGACACAGTTGAACGGAGGCTGAGCTTCAGAAACATAAAAACCCCCGCCTGCCTATAATGGCAACAGCGGGGGTTTGTCGTAGAGAGGGGTTCATTGGAACCACCCACTCTGCACTATGGAAGTAATTCAAGCACCACAAAAGTCGAACATCATCTGGTACTTTGGTAGTATATATACCGAAACTAAAGTGTCAGTCGTTACCTTCTAAAGTTCCAGTCCTCATATACCAAAGGCGCATATTCTATACTCCAAACCTTGGAAATCTTCCACCCAAAAGTCCCATATCTTTACTCGTTCCGATAAAGTTAGTAACGATTAAATTCTAAGGCTCTATCCCCCAAACCAGCTTACCCTGCTGATATACAGTGCCATGGTCCCAGTCTGCGAATGCTGTTTGGGTAGCACCATAGGAGTAATCGTTGGTCTCATCAAAATTGCTCCAATTTGCAGCATGAATCCGGGGTTGAATTTCTCCGCTTTCCCCTCCGGGCTGAATCGTTCCCGCTCCATCTGTGAAAGAGATCTCCATATATTTATCAGCCTTAGCCTTTGGATTCGGCAATGTTACAAATGTTACTTTTACCTTTTCATTGCCAATCCTGGCCCAGTCTACAAAAAACTGCTGAGCTTGTTTGCTTTCATCTGTGTAATAGTAGCGAATTTTTAGATCACTCAACTTCACAGCTGTTTTCCCTGTATTTTTGATATTAAATTCAGGACGGATTGCGTTATCCTTGGCGTTCGTGTCACCGGTGCGATACTGAAGCACAATCCCTTGATCGTTACTGCCTGGTGTACTTCCTCCGTTACCGTTATCGCCGCCGTTGTTGCCACCACCGTTATTACCGCCAGTGTTGCCGCCATCTCCGCCGTTATTCCCACCGTTGTTTCCGCCTCCACCATTGTTGCTGGAGCCTTCCAGAATCGCCTGTTTTACGAATTTGCCGGAAGCGGACAATTGTGAATCAGGCCATCCTCCCTTACGGTCAGCACCAGGCAACAGCGCAGCAGAGGTCTCATTTTTATCTGCCAGCGACCAGTTAGCCCAACTGATTCCACGGCTTGCCAGAAAATCAGTCCATACTTTGGATTCATTCAGGAACGGACCACCGTTACCCGAAGCATCGCTTGTACCCCACTCGGTAGCAAATATGCCCACGCCTTTGTTCAGCGCATAATCGACCCGATCGCGCAAGTACTGTCCATGCGTACCCGCATAGAAATGTACGGTATACATTGTATTCTTGTCTGGAAGTGGATGGTCTGCTGCATCATGTACATCCTGACTCCATGTGCCTGTTCCTACAATAATAATATTGTCCGGGTCCTTAGCACGAATAACCTGAGATACCTCAGACGCATAAGGTCGGATTTGATTGTTCCAGTTCACATTCCCATTCGGCTCATTGGCAAGCTCATAGATTACATTAGGCAAATGGCCGTACTGAGTCGAAAATTCATTAAAGAAAGCTTTGGCTTCATTTTTATGAATGTTCGGATCGCCATCTGAGAGAATGTGCCAGTCAATAATGACGTACAAGCCCAGTTTCTGTGCTGCCTCAATCGCTTCCTTCACTTTATTTTTCAAAGAAGGATTGGCGATATAACCATCTTCTTCAGTGTACAGTGCAACCCGGAATACGGAAATGCCCCAATCGTCCCGTAGCCATTTCATAGAGTCCTGATTTACCAGATCCCCAAACCATTGGACGCCGTGAGAGCTAATACCTTTGAGTTGTACAGGTTTACCGTTTTTATCCACCAGTTTACCATTCTTTACTGAAAGTTGTCCGTAACGTTCCACAGGGGTCGTCCCAGCAGCCTCTGCTGTTTGCGTATTCCAGTTGAATCCGTTCGTTAACGTTAACAGTAATACTGCTGTTAGCATCACCGCTACTCTTTTTGCGATCCTTGGCAGGATCCATTGCCCATTCATCATTTACACATTCCTTCCTTTTTATAAAGTAGATGAGACTTATCAGTACGTTGTTCTCCGCTCTTTTGCCCCCTCCTTCATACAACAAGAGGATCAGGTCCAAACATAGATGTCACTTACCTGTATATGGATGATACTACTATTATAGTTAGTTTCATGTTACATTTCGACTTTATGATAGAAAATGAACAGGAAGTCACGGTTTTGGGATGTGTTCTGCTTAGTTGGCTACTATAGAGTACTAAAGGGACAAAAGACTCATTTACCAATTGCAAAATTTGGAGAATTTTAGTTGTTTAATAAAAAAAGACTGCTTCCCGATGCCTTGGCTCGGTATAGCAGTCTTATAAATGATCTTATATGTGATCGAATAATGTTACAAATTTCGTCTTAACGTAGGATCTCCCTATTACCCCTGAGCAGTTGCTTGAGGTTCTTTGGTCGTCTGATCTTCCTTCATATCGCCGCCATCCGTCGCTTGATCTGTCAGTAAAGTCTCAGATGAGTTACCTATTACCTTGTCTATAAGTTGCAGCCAAGGTTCTTCACTACCTCCACAGCTCTCAATATCACCGAGCAGGGACTCTAGCGTGGTTCCTTCTTCTGGCAAATCAATAACTAAACTGTCTTCGTCAACTTGGATGGTGCAGCAGGTTTTCATTGTAAATCCCTCGCTTAATTCATATTTGAGCATGCAGTAAGCTAGCTCAGATGGGATGAACTCCCATGGATTCCGGGATAAGCCCTTTGAATCCGTCTGAAATTATAAACCTAATGCACATCAATTGCAATGAACAAACCTTGAATTTTTAAGAATTAGCGAGTGTTACAGAATGGATATCTAAACGAAATGTTCGCTACAGTAATTTTGGATATATAGAGAATCATTTCAAACACTCAGCGAGCTCCGTAAATATCACCCCAAGCGCATAAGCCCCCGCATCTGGATAACCGAGGCTTCTCTCTCCGACCGTTCCGGCACGACCCATGCGCGCCACGATGTCTTCCGTCTTTTTGGCCCCTGATACAGCGGCTTGAGCACCACTTACAAAGGCTGCCTTCACATCAAAATCTAATTTTACGCTCTCCAACCAGCTATCCGCACATGGCACTAATGCATCTATAAGCGTTTTATCGCCAACGACGGCTCCTCTGCCGAAAGAACGTTCGCCTGTTGATTGTATGCCTTGCACCGCAGCCTGCATCATATCCGCGAATTCGGAAACGGTGAGTTCGGTTCGTTCGCCCGCAGATCGTGCCGCTGCGCGAAATGCTGAACCCCAGATCGGACCCGAAGCGCCACCGCAATATTCCATGATGACGAGCGAGCATGAATGAAGAAAGGCTCCCATCGTCAAAGAATCTTGATTCAGGATGTCTCTCCATTCTCGTTTCAGCTGACGAAATCCCTTAGCAACGCTCATGCCAAAGTCGCCGTCGCCTGCATGAGAGTCAAGATCGCAGAAAGGTACCTCATTCTTGATGATAACCTCGCTCATCTTATCGACTAAATAGATAAGATTGTTCAACGTAACTTTGTTGTTCTCAATAACCGCGAAGGCAGGGTCCGTTTCCACCTCAAAGGATACTTGCCGCTTTTCGTCTGCTACAGTTGAAATATCCGTGAATACGACATGATCAACAGGTCCAGCCACCTTGAACGCAGGTGCGTTGCTTTCATGGGAAAGGAGCGTTTTCAGTTCGTTGTCCAGCTTCATGATGGAAACCGAGATGCCTGCCATATCGATACTCGTCATATAATTGTTGACAAAAGTGCGATCGATCGTGATCCCCTTCGCTGCTAGTTCGCGAGTGACCGAATGATTGAAGAGGTACAGTTCTTGCAGAGGGGTGCCGCCGAAACCATTGATCAACAGGGCGATTTCTCCGCCGAATCCAGTTTCAATCTGCATGTCTCTAAGGAGATCGGTTACCATTCTGCCTGCCAACGTATCCGCATCCGTCAGCTTCTCACGGCTGGTCCCAGGCTCGCCGTGAATGCCGACGCCGTACTCGATTTCATCATGCCCGAGCTCTAATGTTGGCGTACCCTTCGCCGGCACGGTACACGAAGTCAATGCGAATCCGATACTGCGTACATTCGCAGCGGCTTTCTCGGCCACTGCTTTAACTTCCGCCAGACTCCGGCCCTCTTCCGCCGCTGCACCCGCAATCTTATGGACGAGTACCGTTCCCGCCACCCCGCGCCGTCCGACCGTATATAGGCTGTCTTCTACAGCGATGTCGTCTTCAACCTTTACATAGTCCACTTCCAGACCGTCTTCAGTGGCCAGATGGGCGCCGTTTCTAAAGTTCATAATATCGCCGCTGTAATTTTTAATAATCAGCAACGCACCTTTTTTCCCGGTTGTCGCTCGGATGGCCTGATATACTTGAATTTGTGAGGGAGAGGCGAAGACGTCACCGCAGACCGCGGCATCGAGCATCCCTTTGCCAACAAAGCCGGCGTGGGCGGGCTCATGACCACTGCCACCGCCGCTGATGAGCGTTACTTTCTCCGCGTTCAATTCCTTTTTTTTGAGCACTTTGTATTTTGGCAGAAATTCCAGCTCGGGATGCGCGAGCGCAATACCGCTGCACATCTCAAGGACCAAATTTTCCGCACGGTTGATGACCTTTTTCATGCTACTTTACCTCCGCTTTGTACTGGCTCCCGATACGGTCGGCCGCAGCGATTGCCGCTGCAACCTGCTCCACTGTGACCGGAAACGGCATGGAATGAATCGATTCCTCCAGAATGCAGGCCTTTGCAGCTACTTCCATGAGTTCTTCCTGGCTGATATGATCGACGCCGATATCAGCCAAGCAGACCGGTAAACCGACGGCTAAACAGAAATCAAGTACCTGATGTAATTCTTCCGTCGGTGCGTTTTCGAGCACCAGCTGTGCGATCGTGCCGAATGCAACTTTCTCTCCATGATAATAATGATGCGTGCCTTCCAAAATCGTGAGTCCATCATGAATCGCATGGGCCGCCGCAAGTCCGCCGCTCTCGAAGCCGAGGCCTGAGAGTAAAATATTAGTTTCAATGATATTTTCGAGTGCTTGCGTAACTTGGTTTTCATCACATGCCGCTTTTGCTTTGGTACCGTCTTTCAACAGCATTTCATAACATAGCGTTGCAAGTGCAATCGCCGCATTTGTACCTACTGTTGGCGCACACTGTCCTTCGCGTACTCCGTTAGGCAGTCCGGCATTGACCCTGGAGTAAGAACGGGAGGTCGCACGGGCTTCAAAGTAAGTCGACAGTGCATCACCCATGCCTGATACGAGGAATCGGGTTGGTGCATTGGCAATTACGGTGGTGTCGACTAATACGACACTCGGACTTTGCTTAAAATAGGCGTAATCGTCGAAAGCGCCTTCCGGGGTGTAAAGAACGGCCGA
The DNA here is from genome assembly GCF_038002205.1 of Paenibacillus sp. FSL R7-0340. NCBI lineage: Bacteria > Bacillati > Bacillota > Bacilli > Caryophanales > Paenibacillaceae > Paenibacillus > Paenibacillus sp. FSL R7-0340. Next base: position 1,759,757 of record NZ_JBBOBY010000001.1, on the reverse strand, counting down.
GTGACTTGTCGGTGCATCCGTCGCAGCAATCGTCGGACAGATGATAAGCGCTTCCCCTTGGGCCACGCATTTCGCCGCGTCGATCGCTTTCCCACCGCCGAGACCTACGATACAATCGCATCCATTCGCAGTAGCAATTTCCTGAAGTCTAGACACTTCCTGTCTGGAACACTCACCCATAAAACCGCTTTCAATAAAGGTCACGTTATATTTATCCAAAGTGGAATCAAGCTTATCTTTTACCCGCGCCACATCGGCAGGATGCGCAATCAGTAAAGCGGATTTGCCGAAGGTGCTCACATAGTAACCCAAATTCAACAATTCGTTTTCACCTTGTACATATTTGCTTGGGCTGATAAAAGCTTTTCTCATCTATAATTCCTCCTTATGATTGTGTTGGCTTCGTTCTGATTAAAACTATAACCGAACCATGTAAACTTTACATTGGAGGAATCAAGGAATATATTATAATCTACAATCGTATTTTTTTGCACTGAAGATCACAAATTGTACTTTTTTGTTATCGCTTACAGGATAATTTACCATTAAGGGATGAGAATCTTGATACGTGAACATTTGAGCATCCAGAAAATCTTTGATTTGAAAAAGTGGGAGCAGTTGCAGGATTCATTAGCATCCGTTACCAAATTAGCCATTCTCACCGTCGATTATAAAGGGAATCCCGTAACTAGCCACAGCCAATGCCAATCGTTCTGCAAGAAGGTTCGCCAGGATGAGAGTCTCCTTCCCTACTGCCAAAAATGTGACTCTCGCGGTGGACTTGAAGCGGTGCGTTCCAACAAACCTTATATTTATCTCTGTCATTATGACATCGTCGACATCGCGGTACCGATCATTATTGACGATAAGTACATCGGCGCCGTCATGGCAGGTCAGGTCCGCTTAGCCGATCCTTCGAGCGCCTTACAGCTGGAGCAAATCCTCACGTCAAAAAATGAAAAACTGTACAGTTCCAAATGGGAGGAACTTAAGAACGACTACGCCGATCTGCCATCCATGACCTATCAGGAAATTCAGACGATCTCCAACATGTTATCCTTATTGTGTAATTATATTGTTGAAGAAGCCATGAACAAAAATCTTCTCGCAGAAATGTTCGAGAAGGCGTCGGCCACACAGTCCACTCCGCAGTTGTCCGAGATCCTTCCTGGCTACTCGCTGGAGCATATCGAAAGCCTTAAGAAAGAAATGAATAATTTCTTAGCAGATGCCTATCTGAATTCCTCAGGAGATGTGGATATTCCGTGTGGAAATCCCGTACTAAAACCCGCCTTTGAATATATTTTTCAGCACAAGGGTGAAACTTTTTCTCTCAAAGCCATGGCTGACTTGTGCCACATTAGCCCAAGCTATTTTAGTCGGGTGTTTGCCAAGGAAACGGGGGAGAACTTTTCCAGCTATCTTTCCCGCCTGAAGATTAAATGGGCGAAGCAATTGCTCGAAGCTACAGATATTCCTGTATCTCAGATCAGTAGCGAGCTCGGCTTCAATGAGCCGGGATATTTCATTAAAATATTCAAAAAATATGAAGGCACAACGCCCGCGGTGTACCGAAAGTATTACAAGGGATAAAATAAACGAAAAACAGATGATTCACGGGTCTATCGTCTCCATGATCATCTGTTCATGTAAATTAGTTCTGCTCAAGTTACGTATCCAAGTGTGCTTCCAGGCTGCCTGAGATTGTGTTTTGCGCTCAATCATCATCCCCTATTTATCAGCAATTTTATAGAGTGTTTTTTATCTTTACTGTAGTGTTTCTGACTGATCCTGAACGTTCGTTTCATTGTGCACGGATTCCGATTTTTTCTTGCGAAATAATTTGGCGAAAAACTTGCCTATTACACCAAACATACCTGCACAAGCAGCACCAATAAGTATGATAACCTTAATTCCCGCGCCCTTAAAAAAAGCAATGAGTAATGCCAACAAGCCTACCTTTTTAGCTACTGCCAAGCCTGCTCCTCCCAAAATCAATCCGGTCAGGCCGTATTCGGAAATTTTGTCCGTTGAAGCATTAAAATCCTCGTACCGCTCACCTGATTTGACTGTCAGCTTGGGTAATATGTTCTCATTCAAAAACTTCTTATCTGCGTCCAAATGCGCAGGATCGGACACTAATATGGCAGAGATATAACCCTGACGAGTGAGCAAGCGAACATTATAATTGATCAGCTTTTCCTTGTTCCCATCCTCCGCCAGCATAGACCAGGTTAAATTATAGGTCGCTTCATTATAAAAAGGCTCCACATCCCAACCCGTAACATACAGGCGATCACTTTCCGCTTTTTCCTTGTTACTCTCTTCCGTACCCTCTTTATAATTATCTAGAATGGCTTCCGCATCGATGTCTTCTTTTTCATAGTAATCCCCATAAGTTTCCTCTGTAATTGTATGAAATGAGTCTTTAGCTCCATTAAGTCGATTAAAGCTATACTTTATCCCTCCAAATTCCCTTAAAAAGTTAGCCGCACAAGGGAAAAGTCGGTAAATTTAACCATATGTTTATTGTAAATCGTTAATGAAATCTAAAAAGGTCTGCTGTCCAGCTACTTGAGATTGAGCACAATTACTTCTACTATCGCCATTTCTTCTCCATGTAGTTGCTCTCCACTTTTATTTTGGGCATACAGAAAAAAAGCTTATTCCTTCATTGATTCATAACGGAATAAGCTTTAAAAGTTTATTAAAACTGAAGTTATTTGTTGCTTAGTTGACTTTGTTAAACACTTAGCTTTATTCCTCACTAATTACCTTTAGCTCTTTACTCTCACATAAATTATTCATAGCTTCATATATATTATTGCCAAATTTCCAAATATAATAATCGTCCATGATACCGTATACTTTCCCAGTCTTAGACATAAACATAGTTGCATTATCGTCATATGCCAATCCGATCACAACTAGCTCTTCTCCAATTATCGTTTCATACCTGCTATAGTGTTTCCTTTCAATTCCTTCCCTTAAAAATTCAGGACCTATCTGAAAGTCATCTGATTCGTCACTAGGCACTGAATACTCTAGTCCTCTGAAATGTTCAAATGCCTCTTTAGCAGGATTAAATACTTCAAATCCTTTTTTTTCTAAAAAGTTTATTGTTGAGCTGATCTCTACTTTTCTTTCGGGATACCAACCAGCATCCTTTAAAATATCAATAGTTCTTTGTGAAAAAGTCATATGTTAACCTCACTCAGTTTATTGTTTTTAGGCAAAGTAAGCAATAAATCTTCCTTCGTCTGGGTAATCACCATCCCACCCACATGGAAAACCACCAGCCTTATAGATTCTAAAAACTTGTTCATAAAAATTTTCAATCTCACCATTTATTGCACGATTTATTGCGCAGTTTCTCAAATCAACTACAACACTTTCAAAAAAAATCACTATAAGAGTCCGTTATTTGACTGCTAAGACCATCAGCTAGCAATCCAGTTAATTCATCCAAACCACTAGGTTTTTGGGAAGAATCTAATTTATATAACTTTCCCTTAACTTTTCCCATTTTAAGTTGTCTTATATCAGACCAAGTATATTCATCTTCACCGAAAACTTCAGTAATAGCTAGCCTTTTTGCCTCTTCATATTGATTAATTGTAACAATATTTTGAGGTCTCTCTGTTTTTGGAAAATCTATCATAGAATTTGAGAACTGAATAACCTCTTCAACTAAATTACTGTGTATTCCGTACTTCATAACTTATCAAACCACCTTTCCCACAAATCTATTATTGCGCCGCCTCTGTTCCAAACATGCTCACGACTTAGAAACAAAGATAAAGTTAATTTCGGATTGTATTAGAGGGTAAGGGTGCTAACCTAAAACTTATCCTTTTACCTGTATCGGTTGACCGGTCGTCACCAAATGGTTTTCTCACACAATAATCCCTGCTACGCGTAGTTAAACTGCGATTAAAGTAACTTTCTTTGTCTACCTTCTTTACTATAGTTGTTGTACTATCCTTGTTAAAAGATGCAATTTATGTCCGCCGTCAGTGCATCAATCACTGAATCGAATACTTGATACCCCATTGCTTCTAAAAACTTTGCTGTTGCGGTTAATATTTGATTTCCATCCTGCTTGTATCAGTATTTCTCTCCGCATCATATGATAAGTTATCCATAAGCATCCTCCTATTTATTCAAAAATACTATTCATGAAAGTCATTAATAAAATCGAAAAGTGCCTTTTTACATTTTTTACATGGCGGTCGTATTTCTCTTCACCTTTAAAGGTACTTATAAGTATATTTTCTATTTTTTATCCTGGCTATAAAAGCTGATTGACCGCCTGGATCTCCTGCACGAGCCGCCCCACTTTTGAAGTAAACTTAGTCAAGTCCGTTAGCACTACACATAGATACTTGTTATTAAACTGCGGCGGATATTGAACCATTGAAGCAAGTGACAGATTCGTTTATGAAACTCATTGAAAAAGTTCCAATAGATATCTGTAAAGTCAATGATAATGCGGTCAATGGATACAGTGATTTTTTTCATGTGCGCCCTTACCGATTTTTTTCATGAATTTCGGGCTTAATTAGAGGGTAGGTGGGTAGCCTTTAAACGTTACCCTGCCTGTTGTATGTCAACTGGTCGTCACCAGATTATCCTTACAAAATAAAAATCTTAACTACTTCAAAATTCGTTGCGTGCTTCCTTGTAGACATTATTCAGAAACAGCCTAACAATATAGTAGTTGGACTATCCTGCAATTTAGGTGCAACGTCTCTAACACTATATCCATCAGGACAGCGTACTCTACAGTTGGGAAGAATGCCAAAAAATCAGGGAGAAAACAAAAATAACAAAAAACAGGTCAATCATGGTGGGTTCTGACCATAATCAACCTGTTCGAAGCAACAGAACAGTATTATTAAGAATATAAAATTAAAGCATTGATGTGCGTATAAAAATAATGGGAAAATATTTTTACGGATATTACATAGGTTATATGTGTGTTTGGCTGAAAGAGGGGTTCATTCGGCACTGGGTAGCCCCATGTCGCGAAATTCTCCCTATAGTTTGTCATAGTCAGGTTAGTTCTACAGAGCTATTAATCTTGACTATTTAAATAATTCTCTACAAACAGTTTATTCTTTTCATTCTCAGGAAGTAAACCTAAATATCGATACTCAAAAATCATTTGTCTTTGAGTTGAGGTTAGTGTCGAAGCTATTATATCTTCATAATCATAATGAATCTTCAACTTACCAGGAAACTTCAAAGTTAAGGTTAAATTTGTCCACGCGTCTTGATCGTTGTCTATAAATATTTGTCTTAATTCTTTAAATTTTGTTTGCAATTCTAATAGTAATTTGTCGTAAATTTTTTCATTCACACTATATTTTTCAGGAATATCATGGGAGTATATAAAAGCCTCATTCTCAGAAGTATTGAAATAAAAATATACCTCTCTAGATCCATCCAGTATTTCGGCATATAAGTAAATCTCGTTCCAGTTGTCGTCAGGTATCATACTTAAAACATGCTCTGCTATTAAGGGGTAAAGCTGATCCATCTGTTGCTCCATGATTCTATCAACCTCCAATTTGATTCTCTATTGTGATTTTCTTTGTCCTACCGCTATCAATCGAATACTCTACTATAAAGCTATCAGGTCTAGCAGAATTACCAGTGTATTGGGGGTTTATTTTTACTTTGACGCTTTCTTTTCTTTCTAACGCTGATGCCCATTCTTGTTCCATCTGATGCCATTTTCCACCAGCTTCGTTAATTTGGGAATTCATTGGAAGTAAGTTATCAATATCCCCAGAACCTTTAAATTGACTACCAATTAAATGACCACCATCATCTCTATCTGGATAATCACCTCGAATTCTGTCTGTTTCTCCCACATTACTTTGAGCGTATTGATTTCTTGTTCCTTTGCCGAGTTGTAAATCAGCCTCGACACTTTCAATACGACCAAATTCATTTGTTTCATAATTATATCCTTCTGGTGTTGTGTACTTTGCATTCGGTTTTAATATTTTTTTGTTACCGACTTTTTCAATTTGTTTTCCATAAGGGATTACAGTCTTACTAACTTCACCAGTCCCATCAACCTTTTTCGCCGCGCTCTCTTCCATTTCCTTCATGACCTTGTTGTAATTCTTCTGCACATCCGTCTGTGGAAGTGGTCCGCTGTCCATCTTATTAACGTGCGGAACTGGCGCTCCGTTGGCTGTGGCCAACTTCCCGGGGCTGAGGCCGTCTGCCATTTTACTTAGTTGCTCATTGAACTTCTGACCCAGTTTACTGCCGGACTGCTCCAGCTTGGTTAGAGCTTTGCCAAAGCCTGCCCCGACTGCATCTACACCTTTGCTAATCCATTGCGGTGTAACCTTGCTGCCTACCTTTTCCGCGAATCCGCCGATGGCCTTGCCTACTTTGGAATCCAGTACGCCTACGGTGACAAAACCTAGTCCTGCGTCTTTTGCTACTGAGCCCCAGTTGATCTTTTCACCACTTAGCACCTGACTCGCCAAATTTTCCGCGGCATTTGTTACACCGCCGATCGCTGCTTTTCTTAGCAACGTTCCTCCTACACCGAGTGGACCAAAGATCGCTCCAGACACTGCCCCGATCCCCGCTTCTTTTAAGCCGGTCAGGGCATAGTCACTAAAGTCGCTCACTTCCCCTCGGGCGATATCCGATGCCGCCAAACTCGCTACGCCCAAGCCGCCTGCAAGCAGTGCTCCTCCGGCTACCGCCGCAATGACCACCGTACCCGCTCCAAGCGTCGCTACCGTAATGGCTGCTACCACGGCTACGGCTGCGACAACCGCCAAACCGCCCAAAATATTCATCCCCAGCTTGCCCCAGTTAAACGGTTCAGGGGGTGGCGGCGGTGGAGGTGGCTGCCCTTCCTTCGGCTCATCGTCGAACGGCGGGTACGCGGTTCGGTCGCTACCGTCCGCCCATACATTTCCTCCCAACACGTGGTATTCGTTCTCTACCGAAAGTCCCGTGCTTCCTCCCGTCTGGTACGCCATGACCTGACTGGTTCCGTCAATAATGATTTTCTTCGGCGTATTCAGAATGATTTTCTGCTCTGCTTCTAGTGTTAGCTTTTTGGGACTAGTTATTTCAATCCCAGTAGCATCGTCCAGACTCATCTGCAATGTCCCACCCGGATCACCCATGATATGGATGCGACCCGGTGCCATTTTCAGCTCACTTCCATGCTCCGTACCAAAATATCGATCATTGGGATTACTCGTTTTCGCGCAACCGTCTCCATTTGTACGAACCGCACCCAAAATCATTGCTCTGGAACCAGACGCATCTGGAAAATACAGGCTTGCCTGTGTTCCCACCTTCGGCATACTGTACATCGCACTTCCCGTTGGGGGAGCGAATGGATACCAATGCGGCTCGGATACCCCATCATCCTTATCAATCGTCAGCCGCAGCTTCACTTCCTCTCCCCGAACCGCGAGAACCTCTCCTTCCAGTGAAATCCCGATTGTTTTGGGATTGGGGATGAAATCACTGCGAATGCCCTCCGCGCGGGCCAACACATAACTGAATAGCAAATGCCCCTTTTCCATGCGGCTTCGCAATTCAGTTACAATCATTGTTTTCTGGCGAAATTGCACCTCGTCTCCAAGAGCATACCGTTCTCCGCTTTCGATCTCGTATTTGAAAAAGTCGGTATCATGTAGCCCGGCTGACGTTCCGCCTGCCCACTGATAGCCCTTTAAATCTTTACTTGCCGTATAAGGCGTATCCTTCCGAATCGTTCGTTGGGTGCCAGCAGGCATGCCGAAATACAGCTTCGGCGCTGCGGACTCCCATATGTCGCTGACCACCACTGTATGTAAACGGCTCGCCATCCGTTTCATAAGCTCCCAGTCGGTTTCATCATATTGTAAAATGGCTTCGCCTACCGACTGCTCTCCGGTCTGGAACAAGACATCACTTTGCTCATAGCCTTGAGCAAGCTTGTGCACTAACTGTCTATATGTTTGTTTTTCCTCAGGAAAAGACCGCTTTCTTTTGACAATATCCAGCTCAAATGAGCCACTGATTCCTTCCAGTGTAAGTGTATATACTCCATTATGGTTCTCAACTTCCACCGTATGGACGACACCCTTAAACAAGCTGATTTCTTCTTGTCCATTCTGCGCATACACATGTAGCTGATCCTCTGAGGTCGCATCTAGCGCAGCCGTGGCATGACTCGACTCCTTACAAATGCCTGTGAGTGTAATACGCCCATGCTCACTCGGCTTCCACTCGATCTGAACATCCTTTAAGACCTGAATGGGGTAGGGGGAATCTATTCGAATCTGATCATATCCTATCATGTTTTCAAACCTCCCTTCCAGCTACTCCTCCTGCTGGCCATTCGTATGAAATTCGATAAATCCATGATATAAACAAGTCTGAAATGAAGAGGTCGTCAAGGCTGGCTGGCCTTCCACCTTTGTCTGTTCTTTTGTGTTTTTCCACTTATCCATCAGCATCGGCAGGCATGGTTTCCCTGAGATTGTGGAGCCATCTTCAGCGATCAGATATATAGTCTCGGCACTCGGCTGTTCCGGACTGTTACAAATTCCAAAATGAGGGACATTTTCAGGAGAATAATCTCCTTCATTCATCATGGGTTTACCATTAACAAAAGCCCCGTGGCTGTTCGGCAAATTGATCTTTCGAGGATGGGTCCCGCAAGTGCAACGCATACAGGCCCCCCGTACGACATAATACTCATTGTCTGACATGTGCCCTTTCCCTCCCTATTTCACCTCGACTTGCTCCAAAGCGATCCCTGTGTAATCACGCCGCAATATACTTTCCGCCACGTCTAAACGGACGATGATCATCGGGATAGCACTCTCCTGGATTGTAAATATCTTGTGGCTCCGAATAGCATCTGCTTGTAATACCAGCTTTCGAAACACACTTTGATCCAAATTCCATTCACTTTCCGGATGTACAGCTGTGAGCCGCTCCACAAAAGGAATATAGTAATTCTTCTGTATCCTCTGTTCGATCTGAGTAAGTATCGTTAATTTCATAGGCATCTCCGGCACATAGGCCTGGACAAGACGCTTTAAAGCATCTGAAATAAGAGGAATGGGACCTTCTAGATAATCAATAAAAATACTTTCTGCATCTGCCTTCACGTGAAACATCAATGGCTTGACAATATCCTCCGGCTGCAAATCATACAGCTTCCACGGATCAATCGTTTCCATCACCTTTTGTAGCGTAGGAACATTGGTATACCGCACATCCTGCTTTAAGAGGAAATAATCCATGAAGATTCCCCCTCTCGTGTCTCGGCTCCCTCACTATGCGTAAAACGGCACAATATTTCGCTATCATCTCGATACTCTCCGGCAAATATCGTGCATATGTCAGCTTTCGGCAACCTTTCTAGTGAAGGGGAAGCAACGAAGGCGGGCATCTGACTTTTCAGAAACTCAACGGTGAGCAGATGGTATTTAACCGCTTCAATTTGTTGAATTTGCTCAATATCCATCGTCGTAATCTTACGGGCATAATCGGACTTGAGCTTTTCCAGCTTAGCCATGCGATTGAACAGAGGCTCGAAAACAAAGTTTGCCGACCATTCCACAGCGCATTCAGCCTCATCCAGAAACCAATTCTCATCATAGGCGTCTATACGATAAACCGCTCTATTTTTCATAACACGGGTTCTGAGCAAGGAGATATAAATATATCGAATATCCCCCTTGCGACCTTGCTCGTGCTGAAGGGTAGCGAGCTGGCATAGCGACTCTAAAGCTGCTAAAAGCTCCTCTTCAATGGCTTGCTGCCGTGCCAGAAAGTTGTTTTCAATAAGTGCCAAATCATGTAGCCATTCCGTAAATACGTGCTTTTCCAGCAAATCCTGCAACGCAGCATCCCGATCCATGAGCTTCATTCAATGTTCACCTTACCCCCGGTTAATCTCACATCGTCCATGATGTCGAGTTTGGCTCCGGATTGAATAAAACTTACGCCTTCTTTCCCCTCCATAATAATTTTCGCTCCCCCTGTAATTTGGATATCTTCCTGAGCAGACAGGGTTATTTTTTTGTTACTATTAATTTCAATCCCGCCTTCATCCGTGAGACGCATGAGCATTTGCCCACTGTTGATAATTTCTACTGCACCAGGCTTGAAAACGACTTGTTTGCCGTACTTGGTGCTGATACTTTTGACCGCAGGATCACTCCTTTTAACCGGATCAGAGGAGGCAAGATCGACAGAACTGGCGGCAAAAGCATGCTGCTCCCGTTCATCCGGAAAGTACAGACGAATTTGATCCCCTGCTTCTGGCATAACATACCAGCCGCTGCCATCAGGAGAAGAATAAACCGTAGAATAGGGAAACCACATAGCCCCGGATGCAGTCGAGTCTTGATCAATTTCCAGCTTGATTTTCACTTTTTCTTTGGAAATATCAATCACCTTGCCAAACAGAGAGGCTCCTGACAGATCATAGGCATAGACGGTTGGGCATTTTAACCCATGTGCATCTCGTAAAATGTAACGATTCACGATCAGATTTCCTTCTGTGGTCGTTTCCGCCTTGGCTATGTAAAGAGTTCTTTTATGAAAAATGACGGAACTACCGAGTTCTAGCACTTTGTTGCTGGTCACTTCATAGCTCAAGCTGTTAGACTCGCCATATTCCGGCAGTCCGTTGCGGGACATGAGCTTGTGCTCCTTCAAGTCTTTTTTTATGGAATAGTTATGTTCGTTCAGCGGTTGAGGGGCACTAGAATGGGGGACACCAATCACATATTTCAGTCCTTGTTGCATCGTAATTGGAATTAAAGCAGCATGTAGCCGAGAAGCAATTCTTTTGACAAAAGCCCAGTCCGTTTCATTGTATTGCACTAATAATTCACCGATAGCTGCGCCATGAGAAGCCTCATCAATCACTTCTGCATCAGTATATGAACTTGTAACATGCGAAAACAGTTTGTTATACGACTCTCCTGTTTTTTGGAATGAACGACGTTTAGGGCGAATGTCCATCATTAAGGTTTCACTGCTAGCCTCAATCGTAAGCTCGCGTACTCCGTTTACAGCTTTTACAGCAATATTCGTGACAATTCCCTGAAAAAACCGGATCTCCTTGCCTTCACTCTTTAAAAAGACTTCGATGTGCTCATCTTCATCCGCTTTTTCTACGTATTGATCCAGCTTGTCCTCCGAAACAATTCCACGTATGCAGAAGCTCACATGTTCGTTTAACTGTTTAATGAGATGGATACTTAATACACGCTGAAACTGATAAGGGGCCACCTGAACATCTGCTGTGGTGTAAATGGGGTTACTCATTCATATCCCTCCTTTTCTGCCTCGTCAACCGTTTGAATGGTACGAATCATCTGTAGGGCGACATCCCGCCATTCAGCATACTGCTTATACGGACAACAAAATGTTCCCATGACCGTCTTTCCTTCCAGCTCAAAGTAGAACATATTGTGGTAGATGGGCTGGTCCAGCGCAGGACTTTTAAAGTCAAAATAGCCAATCTGCTTACCATGTATCTCTTCTATTTTTTCTTCATAAAATACGTGGGCAGGATTCATATTTTTCATCATAGCCTTCATGCCAGAAGTGAGCTGCTCCACCCATTCATCTTGTAACGTCTGGTCCACCCGATTCAGGGTAACATCCACACTGCCCAAATCATTCGTCAAAATCATTTCTGGACGTTGCTCATGAGGATATTTGATCTTTTGTAAATGCTTGGGCATTGGAGTAAAGATAGAGGGGACATGCATTTTCAGCCGATCCTCAAAAAAAGATCGCTCTTCAAACACATAGGATTGACCGTTAATGATTATGGGTCCTGCTAAAATATTGTTAGACCTCTTCAGCTTCTCCATCTCACGGAGCCGAGCCAAAATCTTTTCATCCTCATATTTCATAATGCACACTCCTCTACCTGATTTTCTAATCCACAATCATCCGTCCTGCTCCGCCGCCCTGCCAACGGCCTGCTGTTCGTTTTCCACGTCCGGCGCCTTCTAGAATAAGAACTAGCTGTCTATGCAACTGAGCATGAGAATAATCTCTGTATTCCGCACCATTTCGGTTTGCAATGTAATGCTGGATAGATTCTCTGTCCACGGCTTCCAGGTTCAGGCACATAAGCGCAAACATACAATCCATCGGATCTGTGGCACCACTTTTAAGCAGTTCGGATGCGAAGTAGCGCATCGTTTCCGGGCGCAATGTACTCTGCTTCAAACCCGCAAAAGGAGCATAAATATCGCTCCATGTATTGAATTCGGTAGCCATGTCAGCAAAATCCTGATAATCCGAGCGAAGCACGGCTCCATCTTTGAGCTTGAATCGGCCCAGCTCCATCTCATCCAGACCGATCTCTGCCTCATCCTCCAGCACGATATCTGCATGATGGGCTGTGAAATCCGGGCGATCTGTTTGTTCCAAAAAGAGCAGCTTCAACACCGACAGCCGCCCCGTGGCCGCATACGGCACTTCCTGCTCCTGCTCCAGCAGGTATAGTCTGTCCTTGTGCTTCACGATGCCTCTACCAATGGTCAGCGTGTACTCCCCTACAGTTACGTTCATTCCGGTAATAATGCCATCCGAAAAATCCTGATACCGGATATCCAGAAAACTGCGAGGGTAGTCTCGCAGGTTCTCTAGCATCTCGGTTTTAAGAATACGGCCCTTCTCAAACTTCGGAACGATATGCGTTAACATGGTGCTCCCCTCCTTTCCCTATTCTTCTTTATTTAGGGGAACAGATAGCCGATTCACACCGGGTGCAGGAGGCGGAACAGGAACTGCATCATCGATGGGTTGAGCTTTACTTACTCCAAGTAGTCCAGTAAATAGGCGAATATTCTTTTCTAAAAATCTGCGTATATCCATCGTGCTCCCCCTGATTGAAAACTACGGTTCATAATAATCTTAGAATCTATTTATCCACCTTTACATCCCGGCTCCCCGTTGAGCCTGCTCACGAAGGATATAGTCCAGCTCGCGTTTGTCCACAACATAGGTACGGGCAATTAGATCGTGGAGGGCCTGTTTTCTCGCCGTAAAGGCTGCCATGATAAAGCCGACGAACAAAATGATGACCGATATAAGCTTACTCCAGTAGCGGGCACTTGCACGTCCAAAGCTGAGCTTGTGATTAAACTCATCTACCACAACGATGCCGAGAGCCAGCTTGCCCACCGTGGCTTTGCATTTGGATGATTCCATAAGCGCATAATATAGCCATATAGCCCCCCAATTCAGCAAGGTCTGTCCTATTGTTTTCATTGTAAAAATATAAGGCGATCCGTCTGAGAGCAAAGAGCTTTCTGCTGGAGAGGGTACCCAATCCCCTAAGGCCCGAATTACAATCCAGATCAATCCAATTATTAAAAATACAAACCATAGAATAAGACTATCGATGATATAAGCTAAGGTGCGTTTCCAAAAACCCGCATACAGCATGCTGTCCCCTCCAAATGTGTTTACTTTTCTTATTCAATTATTTCGTGCCGTCAAAGAAATCCAGCTCGGAGAGATCATTTTCGAAGGCAAAAAAGCGTTTGGGACCCAGATGCAACAATTCATCTCGGCGGGTAATCGGGACTACATAAAAGCCCCAGCGGCTATCCCCGACAAAAACAAAATATTTCGTTTCCTCATTGCGGATGGAGTCCGTATCATCTTGCGGGATATCCCGCCCATACAACACGGCAATTTCCTCATACGGCATGGGTTCAAAAGCTTCTGGCCGACTACGATACACATGGCGCTGACGCAGCTTGCCACCGTCGGCCGTCAGGAAGAACTCCACCTCAGCCGCATGAGACGGCCGGGAAATAGAACCGCGTACCCGGTTGCTCTCCAAACTCGCAATCAGCTCCTTCTCGCGTCCCGTATGTGTCCATGCGCTGACCGTATACGGAATAGCCGGAATATGATTGGTAATGACAGGCTCAATCGTGCCCATTTTTTTAGCGTTCAGGTAACGGATAGCCCCGCGCAGACAGGCCATTTTCAACTCAGGTACCCGGCTGAGGTCCTCTGCCTTTTGACGAAACTCAATACTGCGCCCTGGTACAAATTCCTTGAGTGCTTCGCGAAATACGTCAATCCGGCAGGACTGCCCGGTTAGCTTGATAATCGAATAATCCTGCAAGCGCCCCTCCAGATAAAAATCATCCAGAAACTTGCGCACAATATTGTAGATGTCTGCCTTAAGAAGTTGCTGTATCTCCCGAATGTTAAACACCACATCAGGCAAACCATATTCATCACGAAACCGTCCGTTCTCGATGACTGAAACCAGCCAACGATCCATCACTGCAATGTTCAGGTCGCTTTCAGCAGATAATACCTGCTCGGATTCGAAGCGGCTGCGCAAGATCCCCGTACGTAGAAAAAATTCCTTTTTCATATTTTCTGCCGCGCTCCACAACAGATGAAAATTACTCAGTACCCGCTGATATTCATCCCGTGTAGCATGCTCATACTGTTTGAACGCGGTAGGCAAGATGGCCTCTGCCTCACGGTAGCGTTCCTCCAGTCCCGCATATACAGCATCTACACCAAACTCATCCACATGACGGTACAAATCTCCCGAAGGAATACCGATCAGGGCATCAATATCGGTGTCAGGCAAACGAGTCTCCGCAGCATAATAACCTGCAAATACAATTTTCATAAACTGCATAATCCGATACGTCAGATTGTTTCCGCCAAAATTGGTATCCCCATTTTCATACGTTGTGTGAATATCCAGCTTGTAAGCAATACGTCCGTCCTCAATTCGGAATCGGCAGGAAGACAAATCTGTCGTGCCTCCACCACAATCAATGACAAGTGCCTGGTACTCCTCACCGTCCGCAAAAGTCCCTCGTTCCATCTGGTCTGCCAGCGTGTTGTACAGCACCGCCAGCCCTTCGTCCAACGCATCCTCCGCTTCAATCCGGTAATCAGGCAAAATATCGCTAAACATCTCTATAAATTGGGGCTGCAGCTTGACCGGAGCAGAAAAGTGCAGATTGCGGAACCGACACTTAAATTGCTGCTCGGCTGTAGCAATCACATAACGGATAAAAGCAGCTAAAATATCGCTGCGGGAGGCAGTTGCTGTATTCCCCTCGGAATCCATTAATTCCTCGATTCGCTTGTAGTCGTTGACCCACCGCTTGATTCCCCGTAATACTGTCGCACGGCTGCCTGCCACGTCAGATCCACGTAATGCATCCTCCCCAAATACATAAAGGATATGTTCCGGATTGGAGCAGTCTGCGACGCGAATAGCAGTCGGCAATACTTCGATCCAGTCGCCTTCTGCCCCTTCTGGGCCGGGGAATGACACATAATTGATGGCGTTCAGCCTTACTGTGCTGCTCATACCTGTATCAGGGGCCGTAACGTAGGAACTATCCAAATAAGCACCTGCTGTGGTGTTAGAGGTGCCAAAATCAATCGCAAGTACCGCATCTGTAGTTTCCGTGCCTCGAATGATCAGCTCTGCCACCGGAACCCGGTGACCTTGAAGCTTCAGCGGCAGCATCGGCTTATCTCCATAGTAGAGGTTATAAAAATATTCTGATTCCTGTCTTCGCAGAAATAGCAGGCTATAACTATGATTGGACGTCTCTCGCAGTTCAGCGTCGCGATGACGAGAAAGATAATATACGCCTGTTCGTCCCTCATCCTTCACCAAATTCAAAACACCGCACAGTTCTCCTGTCGTATTCACCAGCAGCACATTAGATGAGCTCAGCCAGGGCAAATCGGATTCGATCCGGTAGTTGTCCATGCGACCTGTGCGTACACCCTGATACAGCGTGATTTTAGCGGGAACCCGGATACCGCTGCTCTCCTGCCGACGGTCGTTCCAGTTTCGCTGTAGAGCCGATTCCATGCGTTCAAAACCGCCAGGGTTCGGCCTTGTGATGAGTAAATGCTCTTCCGCGCTCCGAAAACGCAAAATCACGCGAATCAATTCTTCACGTGCCAGGCGATTGGCAAAGCCCTCGACCAGTCGTTCCTTATCGCATATTCCGCGTAACTGAAAGGTCGTCATTTGTTCCAATTCCGCCCGCGTGTATTTCGCCGTGAAGCGTATGCTTTTTCGATCGGTGAGCGGGTCTAGCAACCTGTATGTATAGGGTCCGTTCATCGTTCACATGTCCTTTCTTAGCCATTTAGCCTTAATAGAGGGCGATAGCGTCTATTTTCATCGTAGGATCTTCCTCTAAAATGCCGAAATGACTTGTCCAATACAATTCCGTCGTAAAACGTGCCGGAAGAAACAAATCCAGAATCAAATCCACTTTAATCCGTGACAACGGCGTCTCCTCTTGGCCGATATAGATGAGCAGTTCGTCTTTTTCCTCACAATTGGTGTAAATGATTGAGCGATGAAAGACGCGCCGCATCGTTTCTTTTAGCAGATGTACGGCTTCTCCCGTCTCATACAGCCGCAGCAGTCCTTCAGCAATCGCGTCCTGATCCTCACGGTTTAATTGTCCAAAGCCTTCCTTTACCTTCGGGCCAAAAATGCCCTCTGCAATATCACACCGAACAAACCGGATATGGTACTCCCGCCGATTCATCCCTTGATACAAGTCCATTTCCGCCAGAAAATGCATCATAATATCAAATAGCGATTCTCTCAGCTCCAGATACTCTTCAGCATCCGGTGGAAACAGATCCCGAAAAATAGAATAAAAGCGGTAGTACGGATTTATTTCCACTACCTGCTCCAAATGGGAAGTATTCAACTCTGCCAGACTAAGCTCCATATACGGAGAGTAGCTGACAGCGGGTACGAAGCGGAATTTATCTACATCCAGCCCCTGTTCCCTCGCGCGCATGAGCAAATCCCAGACGTAATTCACACCCATTCTCCTTCACACTTGTACTCCGGAAAATACATCTGCACTTCCGATACCAGAAAGCTCATTAAATCGGATAAAATATAAGCAGGCGTGGTGGGCAAAACATCGTCAGAACCACGTCTGAACCCCAAACGCATGATCTGCTTGCCTTCCTCTGTCCGTACGTTATCGCTGACAAACGGATTTAATGGATACGTCTGGGTTTTGGTTAACAGGTTGCTTACATCATTTCTCCCTGCACCTCCCCAGATGTCCACACGTTCCAGCTCCAGCCCCTGCGCTGCTTCAAACGAGTTTACGATGCGCATGATTTCCGCTTTGGCACGGACAATCACGGCCTGTTTTCCTGCATAGCGGCCCAAAAAGCTGTCCTGTCGCCGATTGGACAATAACGGATAAGTCTGACGACTAAGTCTCGTTGTAACAGGCTTCGTAACCTTCAACACATTCCATTCGCCAGACTTATCACGTGGTGTGACAATCGTCAGTTCCTCTTCTGTACGCTTGATATACCGGATATCACCTTCAGTCCCGTCAATCAAATAACCATGCTCAGGACCTGTTTTTCGCAAAGGCAGCACATGCTCATAGTTCACACGATCCATAGCGGGTATAGGGAATCCGCTGTTCTTTAGAGATAGCCTTTCAATGTTCCAAAGCGGAAAAACGTCGCCCCTTTTAAAAACGTCGAATTCCTCCAATGAAATTGTAATTTCATGAATTTCTTCATGGGCGGCCGGCTCTCCGTCTCCACCAATCAATACACAGTCCACAAACTTATAAGCGTATGGGTGATTAATTGTTTTCCACGGCATGCCATTTTGCATAAACGTGTGATATAACTGCTCAATCTCCAAAATATAAGAACGGTTATGCTCCAAACGAAAACGAATCGGATAATTGTCGGTTTCCGTGACCAACATTCCTGAGAAAATTCGCTTGCTGCGCACCAGCGCTGAGATTCGTTCGGTCTCCATCTCAAGAAAAAGCGTAAACAGCGGCATCGCACCGCCTTCGCGTACCACCTCTGCCACACGGCTGATGTCCATCTGCTTTTCCTCCGTATCAGACGGTAACACAGGATATAAAAATTCATGAATCGGGTCATAGTCCTCACGCGATGTCAATGACACGTACACATCAATCTTTTCTTCCGTATTCTCAATTTCCTCAAATACCCGCCGTTCTAGCTGGCGGGTCATTTCTTCCTGATATTCGACGAGGTTCATAAATACCCCCGCCATCATATTTTTCAGTAAACGTCTCTGCTCTAAATCGTCCATCTTACTCAAACGGTCCTGTACCAGCTCTTTCACGACGTCTCACTCCTTTCCGGCTCCAGCTTCATTGAACATGAAAAACTTAACTTCCGTTCGCAGCAGCCCGATCTTGGTTCTCTGAATCAGACGCCCCTGCTGCTTTAGAAGCGGAATCAGCAGTTCCTTGCTCTTTGTTGGTATCCACCTTGGCCGAAGGGGCAGTTCCATCGCCTGTACCCATGCTCTTTGCAGCCGAAGTGGCTTCCTTCTTCGCGGGTGTAGTTCCCGCTGAAGCCGTTGGCGCAGCCTTCGTTTGCGATTCTGCAGCAGGGGTTGCAGCAGCGGAAGATGAAGCTCCACCCGCTGTGTCCCCTGCGTCCGTGTCGTTCAACGCTCCGTCAGACAATCCCAATCCAGCAGGAAGCTGACCATTTTTCTGCTGTTCCGCGCTCTGCTTTTCCTCCGCCTTGGCAATGCTCCGCTCCAATGCCAGAACACTTTCGAGCTTATCAATCTCCTGATAAATTTCCTGTGCCCCGCTATAGGCATCAATGGCCCCTTCATAATCGAGATCCTTCATCATCCGATCCCCTTTGGCTTGAAGTTTGCCAGCTTGAATCTCCTTGAGCTGCTGCTGAATAGCTGTCAATTTATCGTTGGCCTCGGTAATTTTCTTCTCCAGTTCTTTTTGCGCGGACGTATAACCGGATTCCATCGCAGCCTTGTTTGCTTTCTTGTATAGCTTAAGCGCATTCGTGTAATCGCCGCCCTGAAATTTTAAATCTCCGTCCTTCATCCAGCTCGCTGTCTCGGCATAGCTGTCCAATTGATCGATTTTATGCTCAATATCCTTCACATTAAACGGTGGATATAGCCCGGCGCTTTTCCGTGCTTTCTCGTAACTGGCTTCAGCTTTGGTAAAGTCCGCCTTTTCCACGTAGCCGTCTCCGTCCACCAGCAATTGAGATAGTTTCTGTTCGGCTGTATACAGTCGCTTATGAATCTTATCGTTAATTTTAACCGCCGCGTTTTTCGCTTCGCTGTAGGACTTAAGCGCCTTCGCATAATCTCCTGTCCTTGCATAATCGTCTGCGGCTTGGGCTGATTCGATCATCGTTTCCAGTGCAGCTGCCTTATTCGCAGCCATACGAGCCAGCGTAATCCATGCTCCCCCGCCCACAACAATAAAGACAAGCAACGCAATCAAAATCCGTTTGATCAGCTTACGGCGGTTTTTAGGCTTTTCCTGAAAAACTTTATTTACATAAATGGCCGCTGCCGTGTAATTATTCACCGTCCGGTGCTGTTTGCTTAGCAGAACCTCTTCCAAGGTGTCCGTCAGCATGACCGGGTCCTTCGCTTCCTCTAGCGCCCCCAGCATTTCCGCCAACTCGACGTCCTCCCACATCCCTGACGTAGCGAGCAGGATTACATCTCCATCTGCAAGCTGCGTCTTTTTGGCGTAATGGGCATGAACTCCATTCGGATTTCCCAAGTATTCCAGCAGATTGCCTCGTTCCTCATGTGTGCTGGTCGCTTCGTCTGGAATGCGTCCATCATCTGCCAATGACTGAGCCAGGCTATGATCCTTACTGCGAAAATTAAGCCTTCCATTGCGAAAATGATATAGCCGCACATTACCGCACGAAACATACACCATTTTGTTGTAGTTGGTCACTACCATCAGCAGACTGGCTTTGAGCCGAACACGACGGCTTTCAAATTGTAGCCATTCCTGCGCTTCACGCAGATCTCTCATCAAGCGCCGTTTGGACATGGAAGGCTTCTCCATGAAGTTTTCCAGTACCGTTTTGACAACCATTTCTGCGCTGCGCAGCTCCTGATCCGAATCCAGACCGTCTGCGAGGACATAACAGGCCATGTCGTCCGTCTCCATGAATGCAAAATAGTCCCGGTTGTCTATGTAAGAGCCCGCTTCCGACACAAAGGCGGTACTAAAATCGCTGTTGTCCTTGCGCATCGCTACCCCCGTCTTTCTTGTTTCATCCTATCGCCAAAATAAGTACTGTCGCATTATCCTGACTTTTAAAGCCTTTATCATTAATGGCGTCGATCATGGCATCCGCTGTTTCCTGCGGTGTTCCACCCTTGCGCATAATCTCTTCCAATTCAATCTCCGTCAGCGCCTCCTGAATGCCATCGCTGCACAGCAGTACATGATCGCCCGAATACAGACGAATCGGTGCACTACCCAGTTCCATGCTCTCAAAGCCCTCATAGCCCAAGTAGTTGACCAGTTGATTACGCACTGGACTCGTTTTGGCTTCCTCCGAGGTCATTTGTCCAGCAAGCACTCGTTCCTCCAGCAGTGTTTCCGCTGTATGCTTGGAATTGACTGTTTGGAAATGACCATTGCGGTAAATCGTAATCAGGCTGTCGCCCACCGCTCCGTAATACAGCTGATAGCCGCACACAATGACCGCAGCCAGCGTCGTTCCTCCGCCCTGTCCATTCAAATTTTGCAAAATGCCGCGATTGCTTTGAGTTGCCGCCTCTGCAAAATATCCGTTCAAATTCGTTGCATCTTCCAGCTTGGCAAACGCCTTCGTAAAAGTCGTCACAGCCAAGGTACTGGACATACGTCCATTGGCCAGTCCGCTAATACCGTCTGCGACAACAGCCAGCGTACCGACAGGTGTCGTCATACTGGAGAAATAATCATCCTGCTCGCTCCGGCTCCCGATCGTTTGACCATTTCCGATCTCAATTCCACTCACGGTACGGCTGCCGGAAATTCGCGTCAGTCGTATACGGATCATGAGCAGAACAGCGAATAGTACCGCAGCTCCACTTACAACAAAATAAGGCTGCATATCGTTACCTCCCTGCACCATTGCCCAATTCCGTCCTAGTTTTCGTTATCCCACTCAAAATGGGCGCCACACAGCGGGATAAAGATAAATTTGCTGTGTCCCAGCTGAATCACGTCATAGGCAGCCAGCTCTGCTGGTGAATATACCGCTTCGTTATTGTGGTACGCCAAACCTGATGAATCGCCTGGCAGCAAGTAAAAGTTACGTTTCTTCGGATCATACACAATGACCGCATGATTTCTACGGGAAATCGTGTTGTCCCCGATAATGCGGACATGCATTTCCTCTGCGCGCCCGATAAAGTTTTTCTCCGCCATAATGCGATAATCTTGACCCACCTGTGCTCCTTCGATGCATACCAGCCATCCAGTTACTGGATGAATGCCTACTGTCTCACCCAAATACGGCATTGTTTTGTCGTTATCTCCTGCGACGTTTGTTTTCGCTGCTGCTGGCTCTACGCTCTTGGGTGCAGCTACATTTACTACCGTGTTGCAATATGGACACGTATTTCCGTGCTTTCGTGTACTGAACATGTGTCCGTTCGGGCATCTTGTCAAACTCATAGTCGGTTCCTTCCCCCATTGTCATGATTGTCTTTTCAGCGATCTAAGGATTTTGCAGCATCCTCATCTATTTAACGAGCAGTCTCGTATTGGCAATATATAATAAGTCACCTGAGTAAATCCGGTATGGCTCACCGCTTTCCAACTTCTTGGTTGCACTTTCGTTGGCAGACCGCAAGCCTGTACCATTACCGGAATCCACATCCTCCACAAACCAGTCGCTGTTCACCCGGTTGAGTACCGCATGCTCCACACTTACCAGGGAGGCATAGTCTGTACCTACCAAATCAATATCCGCCTCTGAACGTGACGTTGTTTTACCGATTAAGAGCGACGTTTCGCCTTCGATATACCATTCTTTAATGGACTCGCCCTCTTCATCAATCAACACCAACTTGGCAATCCGATGACGTTGTGCCTTTGGCTTGGCCACGGGTACAACGGACACCAGATTGCGCAATATGTATACAAGCACGCCGATTCCAATACCTATCGCGACCACGGTTTTCAAACCGCTGTAGCCTGTACGATTAAACACATAAAAGGCGATCGCCAGCATCAGCCCGAACATGGCAACATCTATGATGAAAACCCATCTGTTCTGCGCCGTTTTCACTGCTTGCTTCCCCCATTTCTATCCTGAAATCATCACTTTTTACGAATACCGAAAAATTGGTTAAACATCGCTGAGGTATCCGTCGGATCACCGGGTTTTTTCGTTTTTTTCCCTGGTGAGCCCTCCTTCGTTTTCGGATGAAAACCAAAAAATTGCTCAAAATCAGTACCTATATCAGCCGGATTGAATCCTTTGGCAGCCGTACGCGCACCGCCGGAGGATGCAGCCCCTCTGCCTCTCTCTCGCTGTTCCCCGCCAGCTCCCTCAGTTTTTCGGATGAGCTCGGCATCGTATGCCTGCCGCAATGCTTCGTCACGCAAGGTATTATAAGCCTCGTGAATTAGCTTGAACTTGCGCGTTGCTTCCTCGCTTCCCTGGTTGGTATCAGGATGATACTTTTTGGCCAGTTTACGGTAAGCCTGCTTAATCTCTGCCTCCGAAGCATCCCGGCTGACACCGAGCAGCTCATAGTAGTTGGTCATTGTGTGATGTTCCCCTCTCCGAAAAAAATAAATATTAAGAGACCCGTAGGCCTCTTAATATTTATCCACCTTGCACTTGTGTGCCAGGTGAGTGTGTGTTTAAGCTGCACTTAACGTGAAGACGTTAAGCTTAAACCGGATATCCGCCGTCGATTGTAGCCAGCTCGGTTTTGTCTTTCTTTTGTTTGATGTAGAGTGTAAATGCACCTACACCTTCTGTGTCGCCGAAGTGCTCGTTGTAGTCTACAACGAAAGCATTCGGGAAGTGGATTTTACGCACAACTTGATCAGCTGCGATAACTTCCAGTGTTACTTTACGGTAGCTGTCTGCTTTTTCAGCAGGAACCAGAGACCACAGAGCCAGTTTCAGCGTGTCATCCGCGCTGTCACCATCTACTGCTGTGATGATTTTGCCGCTGATGCGCAGCGTGGAGCCTACGTCAGTGGAGCGTGCATTGGAATCGTCCGGTGTATCGGTGTCATAAATAACCGTTTGGATGTTATCCAAGCCCAGCTCGATTGTTTCTTGTCCTTCTACTTTCAATCTGAATCCCATGTGTGTTGCCTCCTTGAAATTAGGTAATATGATGGCGGGAGATGCAGAGCTTCTCCGCGATTTATGTATAAAGGCGGTTCTGGATAGAAACGCCTCTAACATCTTTCGTAGTGCTCGGATCATGATTTGACCGAGCTGGTTCCCTTAGTGATCATGACTTCCAGGTTCTTCACATTACCGTTGAAGACCAGATCGATATGGCACATATTGCTTTTCTCATCAATAATGAAGCTCATATCGTCTCCGTCCTGAATGATCGAGTTAACAGATCCTCTGCTGCTCAGCCACTTGCTCTTCTGACTGCTCGGATTGTTACTGAAGAAGCGGACGATATTTTCGTGTTTGAAGTCCCCTGTCTGGTAGCGCAAAATACGTTCAATGTACGTGCTGACCAGCGTCTTGTAGATGGAGTCAAAACCGTCCTCGGACATCGCCATGCTTCTCGCCTTGTAGACGGTAATCCGGCGGATATCCTTATCCTGAATCTGAGCATTCTCCGACGAGAATACAAAGCCGAAGTTTTTACGGTTGATGGCATCCTTGATCGTGTTGGTGAAACCGGTGATTTCCTTGGCCATCGTCGTCACCGTGCGCAGACTGTTGTCTCCCGCTTCAATGTCGAAGCGTACGCCAGGGAAGTTCTTATTGACCGTTTTGAACGTCTCACGCAGGTATTCAGGACACTGATAGGAAGCGACCAAGCCGGCGGCAACATAGGCTGCACCCACATAAACGCCCTCGATCCACAGCTTGAGAATATCCTCTTTCTCCTTAGAGAGCTGTACACCGTCTTCGGTCTGTAGCATTTTGCTGTCGATAATGACACCCGATTTGTCCTTCGGAATAATCGTAAAGTTCGGTACACAAGGAATGGCAAATTCGCTATATTCTCTGCGAACGAGACTGGCACATTTATCGACATATTTGTCGATACCTGCTGTCGCCATACTGTTGAAAGTCGTTTCTTCACCGGATTCAAAGTTAAAGAACATTTGAATTTTGTAATCCTTCACGACTTGCAGCAGCATCGAGAGCGATTCCATAGAATTCCCGCCCTGCTTAACGACCTTCTCGTTACCCTTGAAGCGTTCACGTGAAACCTTTACCTTACCGGCTGCTTCCAGCTCGACGGATGGAACGATACCGAACCAGATCGTGTCGCTGAATTCATTCTTAGCATTCACAGTGTTCAGGTACGTTTCCAAGCGCGGGATATTGCTGCTTTTCACCAGCATGTCCAGCTTGTTGTTCGCCACCAGCATTGTCGGCAGCATGCCTTTGCTCTTCGTTGCATATTGATCGAAGAACATTTTGACACCGAGGATTTTCTCCACAAGCGGCTTAACCGCCTTTACGAAATCGTCCTTGGCATTTTTATAGAACTCCAGATACGTGTTGTAGTTTTGAACTTCAACCGCTGTATCCACCTTCGTCTGAACAGCTGGCAGTGGCACAAATGTGCGAACCACCAAATCCTTCACATAGTCAGAAGGCGTATCTGTGATGGAGTTATAATCCTCTTCGAATACTTGGGAGAGATCGCCAGTGCTGTTCTCATCCAATAACATCAGCTCAGTACTGTCGCTCTTCGGCGCTTCAATAATTTTCAGTTCGCCGCTTTCCCCAATGGAGAGCATACCCACCTGAATCAGCTCGCCGGAGTTTTCCTCTTGGGCGCCACCGAGCAGAAGGCGGGTTTTGATGTCCTCAATTGCCAGTGGGAGCATAGCCATAACATTGTTATAGTTCTGACTCGCTTCCTCGAACATTCCATTCAGCTTGTCACCCATGTCGAGTTTCTTTGGATCGCCATCATCCAGCTTGTCGTATTCACCATACATATAGTGAATCTCTTTGCGGACTTGACGAATATCATCCATGACCTTTTTCGGTGAAATCATATCCAGCAGATTTTCAAATTTGAAATCTACATTTGTAATTCCTTGACTGCGCTTGGTATCGATGAGCGTAAACAACATTTTCAGAAAGTCATTACTTTGATTTACACGAATTTCAGAAATGCTATCCTCATCAATTCCCTCTGGCTTTTTAAGGGTGTAGACGACTTTTTGATTGGCCGCGTTAAAAAACGAATACACGGTTGGTGAAAACTTATCCAAAAATTCGTCAAAGCTGCGCACCAGAAGGTGCTGATTAATTTCCTTGATCTTTTCATCGCTCAAGCTGTCAATACCCTTCACATCACCTACAATGGTGATCAGGTCCAGCTTTTCCGGGTTAATCTCTTCAAAAAGCATTGTACGGTTGGTTTGATAAATGATTTCCATCGCTGTCGGCAAATGAATAAAGTATGAGTTATAGGTCCATTGCTCCATATACGGACACGGGATGTCCAATTTGAAACGGACGAATACTCATTTTTAGTTCTTTTGCCTCCTCCCCCCTACTTAACATTTAAATTCGTCAAAGGATTGAGCTTATACCACATTTACGGTACAGGCATGTAACCTCGAAAATCGGTCCGAAGCGTTATTCGGCTTTTAACGGCAAAGTATACAAATGAGATGTTTTTCAAATTCAAAAGTCAGATAACACAGAAATTTTAAATTTATGATTTCGTATTCCTAACTTCAATCCCAATTTTTGCCGTTGATACGAGAGCTATCATACAAAGTACCCTTCAGTTTTGTCAATTTCTGTAGTCTCAGATTGAAACAGGGCATTTTGACTCATTTTATGCGTGAATACGTAATTTTCATGATATGTTAGACCTGTTTCTTCAGGGAAATATTCACAAATGGAACCCAATTACCGATAGAAGTCCATTGGATATTTCTGATAAGCGTAAAAGAATCAAATTCATGGCTAATGTGAGGTTTATCAGCTGTTTTGATCCTTTATCCCTTATATCCCAAGGATTAGGAGAGTTGATCCCCCCATGTTGGTCTCGACGATGGAGGAGCTTATGTTCAGAATAAGGAAACTAGGGATTATTGTTTTCATGACTTTTGTACTATTTTTACAAATGGGCTTAAATGGGGGCATTTGCACTGTAAATCAGGCTAATGCAGCATCTTTGGGTGCTGTCCCGATCGAGGGTTATGATGCCGTTTTTGTATTGGATACCAGTTATTCCATGAGGGATACTGATCCTGAGGGCATTGCTGCCGAAGTCATCAATATGTTTATGGATTTGAGTGATGCAGACCGCACACGCGTAGGATTCGTTGCCTACAATCACAACGTGGTCGCCTCGAAACCACTGACTACGATTGCCGTGGCAGCGCAAAAATCCCAAATCCAGCAGGATATCAGAACGCTAAACCGTTCCGGTTATACGGATTTGGGACTTGGGTTGCGCAAAGGCTCGGAGCTGCTAGCGGCAGGAGCATCCCAAGGGCGTCAGCCTTTTATGATTCTATTGTCAGATGGAGAGACTGATTTTGGTGCCTCCTCTGGTTCCCGATCTAAAGGTGACTCCAATAACGATGTGTCCTCTGTCATCAAATCTGCACAGACCAAGGGATATCCGGTGTACACGATTGGTCTGAACCATGATGGCACAGTGAACCGACAAGAACTCGAACGGATCGCTTCTCAAACGGGTGGAGCTTCTTTTATTACGAGTAGTGCCGAGGATCTGCCGGAAATTCTGAACCGTATTTTCGCCAGTCAAATTCGCTCCAAGCTCGTTCCAATTGCTGCAATTACGACCACTGGCGAGATGCAAGAATTAACTGTAACTCTACCTGATTCTAGTATGGAGGAAGCCAATCTGGTGCTTTTGTCGGAGCATCCCCTTCTGGAAACACAGCTATATTCCAATTCAGAAAATGTCCGCAGGTACAAGTCGAGCCGATATGCGATTTTAAAAATCGAGCATCCACAGGCAGGTAAAGTGAAGTTGAAACTACGGGGCATACGCGGGGATTTGGTAAAAATCAATTTACTTGGCAGCTATCGACTGGAAGCCGAAGCTACCATGGGAGGAAAGCAAGCAACGGCAACTCATGGCGACAAGCCTGTGCAGTTGCTGAAAGGTCAAGCCACACCGTTTCAAGCTCAGCTCCTGTTACCCGACAGTCAAAAGCTTACGGATGAAGCCGTATATACGTCTCTCCAAGCCCATATTATAGTTACTCCAAAGGGGGGCACAGCCAAAAAGGTGCCTATGACCTATAAGTCAGGAGCCTTCCATACCGAATATGCGTTCCCTCAAACCGGGGATTATACATGGCAGCTATCCCTGGATAGTCCGCAATGGTACCGTAAGGGAACTGTACATAAAGTTCACGCGGCCAATGCAGCGCCTCAAGTCTTGAAAGACCTGACGATTCGCCTGGTAAAAGAAGACGGCGATTCCCGTCGAAGTTTATCGGATTTTATCATTGACCCGAATCATGACAAGCTGAACTATAAGCTGGATTCAGAAGCCTCTGGGGATACGGTCCATGCTGAGATTAACGGTAATGATCTGCTGCTATCCGAGCTCCACACAGGTGACACTCAGCTAAAGATTACCGCTACCGATCCGGAAGGCGCATCCAGCAGCGCTACACTAACCGTTTCCGTACAATCCCGGTATACAGCCATTAAATGGACGGTAGCCATCAGTGTCGTGGTAGCCGCTTTTCTGTATTGGTTCTTGCGGCCGAAGCCGCAGTTTGCCGGAAGAATCGAAGGATATTTTCTCGCTACAGCAAGTGGACAGGAGATTCCGGTAAAATCTTGGCCGCTCACCTCCTTTCCGGGTCGTAAGGTCAGCTTACAGGAGTTGTTCCGTACGCTTGACGTTCACGAACCGTTGCCAGAAGCGGAACGGATTCTATTTTCCGCAGGCAAAAAAGGGAGCCTAATCGTGAAACATGATACACGCTGTGCCTTACAGCATGGAAAGATCAGATTAGCCCGTAACAAAAAAGCGGTTATGGAGTACAGTGACAAACTGTACATTACATTCGAGGATGGTGTCACTGAAATCGAGCTGCGATACAAAGCGATTAAACCGAATACTTCAGTGTACACCGACCATATCCAAGCTCCGACAGGATAATGTCCGTCACAACGTAAAAAAAGAGAAGCACCCTCTCTTACGATTAACGAACCGTAAGAGTAGGGCGCTTCCCTTTTTTTATCCAATATTCCGCACGTAGTGCGGCTTTAAACCATCGAAGTGAGCGGCAACGCTTGTTAGCCTGTACCTCCAGACCACGCCGAATGACATACGGCAGCAGAGAAAGTCCCGCATTTTCAATCTGAATCCGCTCGGAATGATCTGCAAACAATCGGCCTGGCACATCTGGCGGAGGTGTTCCTTTTCGGCAATAATACAGCGTGGCGGCCAAACTATAGATATCCGATACAGGCCCCTGCTGCGAACGATTAGAGTAAAATTCCAGCGGAGAATAGCCCGCCGTGGTGAAGATCGGATGCTCTTTACCTTCAAAATGCACAGCCGAACCAAAATCAATCAGCTTGATGTTGCCATTTTCCCCAATCATAATGTTGCCCGGCTTAATATCCCGGTGAATAATTCCTTTGTCGTGAATGTACTCCATGGCATCAATTAAAGGTAGCACCGTGTGGTACAAAAAAGTGGGATCATACGTTGGCACAGCCTCTTCTTTCATCATTCGATCCAGTGTCTTGCCTGCACAGTATTCCATGACCAGATAGGCAGTTCCATTTTCCTCAAAGTGATCTATATAACCGACAATTCCCGGATGACTTAACTCCTTCAACATTTGCCCTTCACGCAAAAAATAATGCATAAACTCCACGTATTTGGATTGCATAGAAGCACCGCAAGTGACCGTTTTTCGATCCATCCCCCGCAAAGCCAGTGCATTCGGAAAAAATTCCTTAACAATGACCTTTTCTCGGTTATCCAACAGCCTTGCCGTATACACGATGGCCAGCTCACTGCGGGACAAGGCGCTTCGAATTTGATATGTATTTCGCAGCTTCGTATTGCGGGCAAGCAGATTCCCGCTTGTATCCACGATCATGACTCGTCCTCCTGTCAGGTTCTTAGCTTATGTCTTTTGTATATATCGGCTTATTACACATCTTTTTATTATACCGTAAAATAGATTATTGGAAAAACAAATAACCTGCCATAATCTCCCTTAGAGAAATGATGACAGGTCTTTTGGCATTCATTTGGTTCTTTTTTCTCAAATCGTTTAACCCAGTTTCGTTCCAGGCTTCATGCTGCGCACACTGTTCGTATTTTTCTTCCGTTCACTGCGCAGTTTGCCTTTGCCTTGTTCTGGAGTGCGAATGGTGAGGGCAATAAGGAACGATACGACACACAGCACAGCAATCGTGGTAAAGGTCGGGATGAATCCACCGAGCAAGGCTGCGATAAATGACCCCGCCAGCGCACCGAGGCCAAAGCCTTGATACACAATACCATAGTTTTTGCTTTGATTTTTCAGGCCGAAGAAATCAGCTACGATGGCAGGAAAGACTGTAATGTTGCCGCCGAAGCAAAAAGCAATTCCTGCTACACAGGCAAAGAACAAACCATAATTCAGCGGTACCAGACTCAGCACTGTAACTGCGACCGCCGTTGTTAATAGAGCACCCGCTACTACTTTCAGACGACCTACTTTATCCGATAGCGCACCTAAAATGATCCGACCCGCCGTATTAAAAATAGCGACCATAGCGACCGCATTAGCGGCTGTTGCTACATCTAGACCGGCCATCCGTACGCCGATATCCTTGACTACTCCAATCAGGTAGAGACCACTCATACAAGCGGTAAAGAACATTACGAACAGCAGGTATGCCTGCTTGGTGCGCAGCATTTCTTTAACGGTGTAGTCCCGCTGTACAACCCCATTTTGTACCGAAGGCTTATTCACAACTACAGCTTCTCTTACCAGGAAAGAACCACCCACAATCATGATCAGCACGATCATTCCCCAATATAAAAACGCTTGTGATACGCCAACGGACTGAATCAACGAACCATTAATATACTTGAATATAAGACTGCCTGTTCCATATGCCCCAACCGAAATACCGGAAATAAGTCCTTTTTTCTCAGGAAACCACTTAATCAGATTCGACAATGATGTAATATATGCCGTTCCATCCGCAAAACCTACGACAATACCCGCCAAAATGTAAAGCAGGGACAGCGATGTTACCTGCGAACTGAGCATAAGCCCTGCTCCTAACACGACACCTGCACACAAAATCAAACGACGTAGTCCCCATTTATCCTGTAGTTTGCCTGCGAATAATGTAGCAAACGCCAGTGCAAAACTGGTAATTGAAAATGTAATGGCAACCGAACTGAGGTTCCAGCCAAAGCGGTCCACCAACGGTTGATTAAATAAACTCCATGTGTAAATGGTTCCTAATCCCATCTGGACAATTATCGTTCCAAGCACGACAAGCCAACGATTTCCGCTGTTTGTTTTCATATAAATCTCCTCTTTTCATTCCGGCTCTACAGCGTCAGTTTGTTATCATGATAACCGGGAATCCAGTACGCTTTGCGCCTGTGGAGGAGCAAGTCTGTAAGGATTCTCTCTACATCGATTATTATAACCCTGCATGTTAGCCAGAAATCGTTTGAGGAATGAAATGCACATATAGCGGAATGAAATGCCTTTAAAGTCGCATAATTTGCCGAAATTCCTTGGCTTTACTACGGCTCACCGGAATCTCTGCTTCTAGTCCACGCAAACGCAGGAGATACGTATGGTTGAACCAAGGTACAATTTCACGGATCTGCGATAGATTCACCGTGTATGAACGGTGACAGCGGAAAAAGTCCTGCTGCGGCAGCCGGGCATGAAATTCCGAAATGCTCATCGGCATCGTATATTCTTCGTGCCTTGTAAAGACACGGGTCACCTTTTCCTGCGCACACGCATAGTAAATATCGTTCGCATCCGTCACAATGATTTTGTCATTTTTCAGCAAATTAATACGACCTGGCGCAGCAACAGTACTGGCTTCAGCAGCTCGGGATTGTGCAGTCTGGACAGGCTCCTGTATTGGAACGTTCTGCTGCTCATAAGCATTTTCCAGCTTGCGTAGCATAGATGCGATCCGTTTTTCATCATATGGTTTGAGGATGTAGTCGAACGCCTCCAGTTCAAAAGCCTGCGCCGCATGTTCTTTATAGGCGGTCGTAAAAATAATATAGGGCTTTTTGGCAAATTTGCTAATGTTCTGTGCCAGCAGCATCCCGTCCAATGAAGGAATGTTAATGTCCAGAAAGATCGCGTCCGTCTCCTGATCTTGCAGAAACCGAAACACATCTAGCCCATCCTCGAAACTATCGGTCACCTCAATGTTGCTATGAGTCTGAATAAGATACTCCAGCTCTTCACGCGCCGGAAGCTCGTCTTCTACAATTATGGCCTTCATGACTTCTCCTTTGGTATGTCAAAATAGACTTCGGTGCCCGGTTCATGCTTCAGAATAATAACTCCTTCGCCGTACATAAGCTTGAGTCGTCTGTGCACATTGTACAAGCCGATCTGTTTAGCCGGAACCCGATCATGATACAGGTTATCCACAACATCATCCCGTATACCTACCCCGGTATCTGCTACAGAAATACGCACCATTTCTCCACGATCCTTTACAGAAATAGTTACTGTACCTGTCCCCTTTTTCTTGAGAATTCCGTGATTAATCGCATTCTCAACCAGGGGCTGGATAATAAGACTTGGAATACGCACAGACACCTCATCCATTACATACTCTACCTGAAGTCGGTTGCCGAAGCGTGCTTTTTCAATTTCCACGTAATCAGACACCTGCTGAAGCTCCTTATGAATTTCGATCAAATCATCATTCAGCTCCAAATTATAGCGCAGATAGCCTGATAAATTAATGATCAGCTCTCGTGCCTTATCCGGCTTGGTGCGTGTCGTAGAGGCAATGGCGTTCAGCGCGTTAAACAGAAAATGGGGATTAATTTTCGTTTGGAGCGCCTTTAGCTCGGCTTTATTCGCTGCTTCCTTAATTTGCTCCACACGTGACACTTCCATTAACGTGGAAATGATTTGAGACAAGCCAATCGCCATCGTCTGCAACGGATACGTAATTTTATAAGCTTTGCGATAATAAATCTTCAACGTTCCGGTTACTTCTCCCCGCTCCTCTAACGGGATAATGAGCAGAGACTGGATTTGGGGTGTTTTATCGTCTGCAATATGGTTGCGGATCGTGATTTTACCGCTACGGATCGTCGTTTTAGTCACATCGCTAATGATCTCATCTCCGATGTGATAACGCTCTTCGCCAAAACCGACATAGGCCAGCACATCTCTGGTATCCGTAATCGCCACCGCGTCTGCCTTGATATCTTCTTTTATGATCGAACAAATGGTATGCAAGGATTCCGCATTAATGGAGCGAAAATAAGGCAACGTCTTATTGGCAATATCCAGCGCCAGCTTGGCCTGTCTGGCCGCGATATTCTCCTTTTCCCCCTCCACACTCTGGATCAACAGAACGATTAAACCGATACTGACTTCTCCGATAATCATCGGTAGACCAATCTTGGAAACGATGTCCACTCCAAGGTTATGGGGTTGTGCCATCACCAGAATGAGCAGCATCGTTAATGCTTCGCAGACCATACCTGCGGCGATACCGACTAGCCATCTCTTGGAACGGTTGACCCGGCGGCCAATGTATCCTGACACCACACCTGCCAAAATACTCGTAATCAGACACGGAATCGAGGTCACTCCCCCGATATCAATTAGATAACGGTGGATACCTGATACAATACCTGTAACGATCCCAACCCATGGTCCGAACAAAATACCGCCTGCCATAATTGCAATGATTCGAACGTTAACAAGCGAACCTTCGACTTCAATCCCGGTGTAGGTGCCGAACAGCGCAAACATACAAAAGATCAATGTTAATATGGCCAGCTCTGCCGGAGAATGGCTGTTCTTTTGCAAGGTTTCCTTAAAGCGCGGGATACGTGTAATAAAAAATAAACAAATCAGTAACAACGCTGCGCGCTCAAATAGCTGCATCAGCATTTCCAACAAGGCGTTCACCTGCGTTCCTCCCAAATAAAAACGGATATGCCTACATAAGTTGTGTTAATTATTCACATATTTCAGTACTCACCCTGCCATTACGGGCATGGATGCTAGCCTTCCCACCAATCGGATATGTAAACTGCGGCGTAGTATGACCAAAATCAGCATCTGCAATCACTGGAATGGAGGCCAATTCTCTTTTCGAGCTAATGATTTGCCGCAGCAATTCTTCTGTCATATGCGACGCCTGCTGAAATCGTCCTATGATGATCCCCTTAACCTGATCAAATCCAGGCTGGTGCAACAGTGATTGCAAATCCCGATCAAACGTAGCGGGAGAGCTTTCGTAATCATCCTCAACAAATAGAATGCTTCCTTCCAGACTCGGCATATACGGAGTCCCCTGCAACAAATTCAGGGTACACAAGTTTCCGCCCACAATCGTACCCGTTGCTTCACCTTCATGAATCGCATACGGACCCGCATTGCGGTAAAAGCTTCTTTGATCCTGATCTAGATACCAAGTATCGTCACTCCACTCCGACGAAGACTGGATTTGAATGCTGCCCTCTTCCAACATCAACCTTTGAAAATACGCCGTCGTATAATCATTTCCTCGCAACATGGCAAACGTCAAAAAATGAGGTCCTGCATACGTGATAAGCCCCGTTTTTGCATAAATCGCATGGCTTAACGCTGTTATATCCGAATAACCACATAATCGTTTAGGATGAGCTCCAATCAGTTCATAGTCAAGATGGGTAAGGAGCTGATTGGCATTATAGCCCCCAATTGAAGTCAGGATGCCCTTTACCTTTGGATCGACAAAAGCTTCGTGCAAGTCTGCGACTCTGGACTCTATCGAGGAAGATGTAAAATCATCATTTTCCAGCACATGTTGCGAAAAACTCACTTTAAACCCTAGCTCCTCCAGTCGTTGCTGGGCAATCAAGCGATTTTCCTCAGAAACGATCGACAAGCTTCTGGACGGCGAAAGAATACGTATCTCGTCTCCAACTTTTAATTTGGGTGCTTGCTTTCCTATGATCATGGTCATCCCCCCTTAGTTACAAAGCATTTAAACTGCCACAAATTATACCATCAACTTCCATCTAATTATAGCTTCTAGAAATCCCATCTTCATTTCCCTTCTTCAAACACAGTAAAAAACCGGAGAGTACCGCTAGATAGCGATAATCCCCGGATCTCTAGTCCGATAATGAAGCATTTCGGTTATTTGCTTTTGCTGATTTCGGTAGGAATGTTGTCCTCCTTCTGATCATGTACCAGTTCTTTTAATTGGATAATCAACGCCTCCAGCTCACTAAACCCGGTCACCATATTGGAGGTTATATTTCGTTGCTCCTCTACTCCAGCCAAAATTTGTTCTGACGCTGCACTCGCTTGTTCCGTTACACTTGAAAATTCCGTCATTTCTTGAACAACCTGAGATGAGTATTGCTGCATGCTATTCGTACTGTTTTCCACATCTACGGCCTGCTGCAGCACTTTATTGGCATTTTGCAGGATATCCTCCAGTACAATTTCGGTCGAATGTGCCGATTCCATACTTTGCTGTAGCCTTTGCTGTCCCATATCAAATTGGTTAACGACAGAATCCATCTGAGTTCTCAGTTGAGTCAAGATACCTTCCATCGCCACCGAGGTGTTCCCTACCATTTCAGCCAAATTACGCACTTCTCCAGCTACGATGGCAAATCCTTTTCCATGCTCTCCCGCTCTGGCGGCCTCAATGGATGCATTCAAGGACAGCAAATTAGTTTGTTTTGAGATTTGAGTAATATCTTTAAGCATGGCAGACATGCTATCACTTTGTACTTTAAACTCGTCCAGTTCTTCTTTGGTACGACTCATGACCTGACCCAAATCCTTGATTTGAGACGTTAATGCCAGCAGTTGACTGCTCCCTCTGTCCCCGGCATTTTTCGTATCTTCGGAAAGCTGCTTCAGTTCTCGGGAATGATCAGCTACCTCTCGCACGTGCCGGTCAGATTGGGCCAAGTTATCCGTAACCTCGGTGATATTCGAAGCTTGCATTTCTACCCCTTTGGCAACCTCCTGAAACCCGATAGCGACTTCATGCGTCACGCTGCCCGTAGCATCCACTTGATTCCTAAATCGTTCTGTAAAGTTATGCAATCCAGCCACTGCTTGTTTAACTTGCTCAAACAGAAATTCAATTCGTTGCCTTGTAGCATCGATATCTTTATTTTGCTCTTCACTTTTCTTAAACTGCTTTTGATTTAACACCGATACCACTAACAGTAGCAAACCAATAAGTAAAACAATAATAAACTCATGCACATAGCGCAAAGAACCGGTAGCTGGGGGAACTGGGGGCGTACCGATTGTTATTTGCACAAAAATATTACAGAGATTTAAGGTCATAGCTACCAGAAAATATCGGTAAGACGGATACAGCAAAAACAAAGAGCAAATTAATATGGTGGTCACTACCTCGACGCTAGATAAGTTCAAAAATATACACATTAATACGCTAAAAAACGTAGTAATCCACGGAATAAGGCGGATTCCTTTCTTTTTCATATTCAGGATCGTTAAAACTGCCGCGACTACAAATCCTACACCATTAGATACCCACATCGAGGGATTAGATAATGCCGGGACGATGCCGCTCAAGGCCATAATCCAAAAAATAATGATCACCAATTTGTTTCTTTGCCACAACAATTCACTCGTTCTGTCCATGATTGTGTACGCGCTCCTTAGATATATATTAGGTATTTATAAAATAAAAATGTAAATGCCATACTTTATATATCGTCATATCAGAACACGTAGTGAATGAAAATCGTACAAACACTCCACATTCCCTTTAATTTCCAAATTACAACAGAACAATTTTAAAGGGAAAGAGTATGTAATCGTAAATAAATGAATGAATGCAAAAAATCGCCCCCAGACAGGGAGCGATTTTGAATTCATTTTTGATGATCTTCGCAATTGGAAAAGGTTCATATACCAACTGACAACATTAGGATTCCTTGTTTTCGGAAGCCTCTTTAGCGCCTTCGGTTGCCGCTGCATCACCTTCCACAGCAGCATTTTCCACTTCAACTGCACGCGGAACGATAATAGAAGCAAGCAGTTCTTCTTCAGGGACGTGCAGTGTTACTCCTTTAGGGAGTTTCAAGTCGCTAGCGCTCAGCTTGTCGCCAACATCCAGTGCGGATACATCCACCTCAATGGTAGATGGTAAATCAGCCGGAAGACCTTCGACTTCTACTTCCGTTTCCTGAACTTGCAGAATACCGCCTGTTTTTGTACCTACAGGTGTACCCTGATAATCAATAGAAACACGCACGCGAAGCGGTTTGTTTTTGGCAATTTTCAAAAAATCGGCATGCAACCATTGGTTGTCACGCTGTTGATAATCTTTAATAATAACTGGAATGGTTTCTCCACCCTCTACAGTGAGGTTGAACACCTCTGAACGTCCGGTTCTGACTACTTTATTAAATTCCTTGGCATCGACATGTACAGGGGTTCCTTCAAGCTCAGAGCCGTAAACCACAGCTGGAATCCGTCCTTTTAACCTCAATTCACGAATAGCCGAACCCTTCTTCTCTGTTCTCGGCTGGGCGGTCAGTTGAATACTTCCTCCATTAGAACTCATGATATACAACCTCCTTCAGGTTACCTTACAAATGATTTTCCTCCAAGAATCTTGCCTGTTTACCAGTCGTACTACAGGTTATAAGCCAGCAAGCTGGCAAAACTAAACAAGTCCATAATTCTATTTTACCCCTTTTTTCTGAAACTGACACACGTTTGCATAAAAAAATAGCATTTCTCGAAATGATCGAAAAATGCTACTTGCGTGTATATAGCGACCAAGCATACAAGTCTATCCGGCCCGATTATCATTTACCAGTAGCAAATATTCTTCTCTGCCACTATGAATCAATACCTGCATCACAGACTGGTTCGGGTCTATATCAATATATCGATCTGCCTCCACATCCTTAGCATCCCAGTGATTAAGCCGGACAATGTAGCCGATTCGCTGTATATCAGGGGCCACCTGAATACGCGCTACTGCACGACCATCATCCAAATCACGGAATTCGACATGTCCGTCGCGGTGCCCCGTTCCCCATACCCATACGTTCCAGCCAGTGTATTGCCGATCCGCACGCTCGTAGATCAGTTCAATCGTGCGAAATGGGGCGACTTCACTATCTTTTCCAAGCTGGACATCTGTCAACGCTATGGCTGTACCTGCAATTTCTTGATCTGTCCCTTCATCCGAGTCTTCCAATTCGTTCTCCGCCTGACGATTAGCCTGATCTTGTTCAGTCACAAATGAGACTCGTGCAGGTTCTTCCTGATCATATAACACCATCATCGACCAGCGTGATACGGTTACACGATGGCCTACGACTTCATACCGTGTCTCATTACCAGCCCCGTGTGCGTCCACGACCACATGCCAACGATCCGATTCCGCAGGCAATGCTATCGTCTGCTCTGCATCCGAGCCGTTATAAATCACCACAATATGATTCCAGGCATCACCGTTAGCATGGTGCCTCAAAGCAAAAGCCACCACATGCCCACTGCTTTGCAGCACTTCCATGTGCTGCTCCACCAGCTCACGATGATCCATTCGGAATGCCGGGTGGCTGCGTCGCAAAGCAATTAAGCCTTGGTAGTAATCAAACACTGGGCGAAACCTCGCCTTGTTATCCCAACGGATGGCATTGACTACATCTGAGCTTCGGTAGCTATTATGGTCTCCACATTTGGAGCGCAGCAGTTCATCCCCTGCATGAATAAAAGGAATACCTTGAGATGTGAGTACCATGCCGTTAGCTAACAGGGACTTGCGTACGGTTTCGTCCTCTAGCAAGTTATTTTCATCCAGTTCCCAATACGGGTCTGCTTCGGCAACAGCTTGTTCAGGTGTCCTCCCATCCTGTGGCTTCCCCTGCTCCCATTGTGGAAAACGACAATGCTCCCGCAAATGTCTTACCGTCAAAATTTTATCCCACAGATTGAGATTATCGTGGGCAGTTACATAATTGACGGTCTCCGATGGCTGAGCTGTGAAATCATGAATAGCCCCAAAAGCACCTTTAAGCGCCTGTTCCTCCTGATGTTCTGCCCCTGTGGCAAACCCGCTCCCAGTACCGTCGCTATCCCCCTTAATAGCAGAACGGTAGTTGTCGTTAAAAACAGCAAAGCCTTTGTCCCGTTGCGTTCCTTTTAGCGTAAGCAAGGGTTGCGGAGATTCTCCTCCCGTCCAAGGCTCACCATAGATAAGCAGATCCGAACGCACTTCAGAGCGAAGTTCTTGCGTAAGCTGCACCACGGTTGGGGTATCAATCAGACCCATCAGATCAAATCGAAAGCCGTCTATATGATATTCCTCTGCCCAATAGCGTAGTGAATCCTTGATATACTTGCGCACCATCGGACGTTCGGTTGCCACCTCATTACCTACCCCTGATCCATTGGTGAGCTGCCCTTGTTCATCTGTACGGTAATAATATCCAGGTACAACAGGCTCAAATGGCCCCTGTTCCACCGAATAAGTATGGTTGTACACAACGTCCATAATGACACCAATGCCGGCAGTATGCAAAGACTGTACCAGCAGTTTCAGCTCTCGTATGCGTGTCTCCGGATCAGCCGGATTGGAAGAATAAGACCCCTCCGGCACATTATAATGCTGCGGATCATAACCCCAGTTATATTCAGTATCTAATTCCGCAAAGTCATTTACCGTATGAAAATCAGCTACTGGAAGTAAATGAACATGTGTAATGCCCAGCTCCAGTAGATGATCCAGCCCGATGCTGTTCCCCTCAGTATCCTTCAATCCCGTATACGTAAAGGCCTCAAACCGTCCCTGAGCAGCAGATAAGTCTTTTTCCCCCGTATTAAAATGGGTATCCATCGAAAAATCACGTACATGAAGCTCATAGAGAATGGCATCCGTCGGCCGCTTAAGTAGAGGCCCCGCATCCAATTCCCATCCGTCCGGGTTGGTTTGAGCCAAATCAATGATCGCTGTACGCTGCCCGTTGGCTGATACCCCTGTGGCATATGGATCGGCAGCATAATGAATGGTGTTGTCCACCCACTCCAGCCTGTACATGTAATAATATTTGTTCCAATCCCCTTCCAGCTCTATAGACCATACACCTTGATCATCACGGTTCATGAGAAATTCTTGACCACCGTGGTGCTCCTGAACGTTCCCCTCCTGATCGTACACCCCCGCATCGTTATACAACGCTATATGGACCTGCTGCGCAGTCGGTGCCCATACCTTGAACTTGCTGCCCACAGGCGTATAAGTAAGACCCAAATCATAGCCTTCATATATGGGATATGTTGTGTGCTCAAGCTCTTTGAGCTGATTGAAATCTGACATTCCTGTTCACCACCCATTTCTGTACATCGGCATACAGCCTCTGTTCATCCATCATTTATGATGTTTATGACTTGTCAATATACCTCAGGATTTTGTAAAATCTTCACCTAATAGGCTATCAAAATAAGACAAGCTTGAAAAGCTGGATGATTTAAATAAGGATGACGCTTCCATTTCAACGCACACTCCATTTTATGACAAAACCATGAACAGGCTACAGCTTTTGCCCTCAAGCATAACAATAATTTCCTAGATTTCATCACTTATCGCTAAATAAGTACGTTAAAAAACACGTTAGAAAAGTCAGGACAATCTACGGTTATCC
Source organism: Paenibacillus sp. FSL R7-0340 (assembly GCF_038002205.1). Lineage (NCBI taxonomy): Bacteria > Bacillati > Bacillota > Bacilli > Caryophanales > Paenibacillaceae > Paenibacillus > Paenibacillus sp. FSL R7-0340. Next base: position 1,719,817 of record NZ_JBBOBY010000001.1, on the reverse strand, counting down.
ATTTCAAAAATATCGTCTGCAATCCGCATGGTAGAACTTCGGTGCGAAACAAGGACAACCGTTTTATCTTGCTGCTGTTCCTTTAACGATTTTAAAATAATCGCCTCGTTCAGGCTGTCCAAATTGCTGGTAGGCTCGTCGAGCAGTAAGAGAGGCGCATTATGGACAAAGGCTCTCGCCAACCCCAAGCGTTGGCGTTCTCCACCGGACAGCCTGTCCCCCAATTCTCCAACTCGGCTGTCATACCCTTGAGGCAAGGTCATAATAAAATCGTGCACGGATGCCTTACGTGCTGCTTCCACAACCTGCTCATGCGTAGCATCAGGCTTTCCGATTTTGATGTTAGCTGCAATTGAATCATCAAACAGGAACGTATGCTGGTCTACATAGCTCTGTAAGCCTCTCAAATGTCGGGTTCCAATTTCCTTCAAATCGTGCCCGGATAGCAAAATTCCACCTTGCTGCGGGTCCCTAAATCGCATCAGCAACTTCAGCAGCGTAGACTTACCAGAGCCGCTTTTACCCTGAATGCCTAAAATCCGCTTATGCGGTATCGTGAGACTTACATCATTCAGCACCGTTTGACCATCGTATGCAAAAGTCACCTTATCTACTTGTGCCCCAGTAAAGGCAACACTCATCCCTTCGATATTTTCCTCTACCTCCGGGGTTTCCTCCAATAGACTCAACACTCGTTCCCCGCTCGCCAGCGTTTGAAGCAAATTGTTGGACAAATTGCTCAGTGCGACGACAGGACCAAATGAACTAAACAGGGAAATGACAGAAATTAGCATACCTGTAAAGTCAACCTGACCATTAGACATACCGTACAATCCAGCCAGCAGCATCAAGAATGAGAATCCAACTACAGCCGCATCTGTGATGGCTCTTGTGATACCTTCATGATGCTTCAAGTCCTTCTGCTTGGCATCCAATTGATCCGTACGACGGTTAATCTCATTCAAACGTTGTTCTCCTTGCCCATATTGCACAATTTCCTTCATACCCCGTAAGCTGTCCAAAAAATAACTGCTCAGCTTGCCAAAGCTACTTCGGTATTCCATCCCCTGACGTTTGCCCATACGTGACGTGAGTAAAGGAATAAATAAACCGACAGTTAGGTAAGCAAGCGCAGCAAGCCAGCCTAATAGAGGCTCATAAGAACCGATAAAAAACACCATGAGTAGTGAAGTGATGATGCCGATTATAACAGGCGCTATCGTATGCGCATAAAATACTTCCAGTAGCTCAATATCACTCGTAATGAGTGAAATCAGATTCCCCTTGTCCTTGCCTTCCAATTTGGCTGGAGCGAGTCTACGCAGGGCTTGAAGTACCTTATCACGCAGTACAGCCAGCAGCTTGAAAGCGAGATAATGACCACTCATTTGCTCACCATAACGGAATACGCCGCGTAGTACGGCACAAACCACGATCGCCGTCAGCAAAAACGACATGGTGTAGCCTGTCGTGATGCCCGTTGCTGTAAGCAGAGCTAGGGCTCCAAACACTATAATGCCAATAGCACAAACAAAACCAAGCACTCCTGTAACAATCGTGATGAGTAGCACAGGTAAAAGAGGCCCCGCCAATACCAATAATTGGCCCATGATCCGTAATCCATGTCTACGCATATACAGCCCCTCCTTTTACAAACTGCTCTACCCGGTATTGACTGAGATACATCTCCGCATAATGTCCCTGCTGGCTCAACAGCTCATGATGCGTTCCCGATTCTGCCACCAAACCGTTTTGCAGCACATAGATACAGTCGGATTGAACTACATTTTCCAGTCTGTGAGAGATAAGAATCACTGTTTTTTGACCTGCCAGCGCATGTATAACCTCCATAATGCCGTCCTCACTTTCACTGTCAATGTTAGAGGTGGCCTCGTCAAAAATGTACACACGACTATCATGCAGCAATGCTCTGGCTAGTGCTAGCCGTTGGCGCTGTCCTCCTGACAGATTTGCCCCTTGCTCCTCCAGTTCTGCTTCCAGTCCTCCTTCTGAAAGGATAAAATCATACAGCTTCACTTGTCGCAAAGCTTCCAGCATTTGTTGCTCATCCGCGTGCTCATTGCCCATTTTTAAATTTGCTTCCACTGTGCCTTTAAAAATATAGCTGTTAAAACCGATCCAGGTCATGTGACGCATGCGGCTTCCTTCTGAAATATCGGTAAGCTCTTTTCCTCCAATCGTCAGACTTCCTCGATACCCCTCGTGATGCCCAACGATCAATCCGGCTACCGTACTTTTACCAGAGCCTGATTCCCCAACAATTGAAACAAAGCTGCCCTGGGGAATATCCATGGATATATTTCGTAAGGTATCTCTTTCGTCGTAGGCGAAACTCACCTGTTCCAGTCGAATATCTGTGTTTTCTATGCTTTCTTGTCCTTGTATAAGATCCTCAGTACTCAACATTTGAAATATTTTGTCGCTTGCTGCCATTCCGTTCATGGCGATATGAAAGTAAGAACCCAGCAGACGCAGAGGAATGAAAAATTCTGCCGACAGCAAAACAATGATGATTGCTCCTGCCAAGCCAATATGGCCTGAAGAATATTCGCTTACTGCGACCAGTACACCCGCAGCGGCACCACCAAATGCGATAAAATCCATAATGGCCACGGAGTTAAGCTGCATAGTCAGCACTTTCATTGTCATTTTGCGAAAATCCTCCGCTGCTGTGTTCATTTCCTGATGTTTATCCTGGTCTGTTCCGTACATTTTGAGCGTAGTCAGACCTTGTACATTCTCCAAAAAGCTGTGGCCCAGATTGACGTAACTGCCCCAATATTTCCGAAAAAGCTTTTTAGCCATCCTCATAATGACAATGATCGACACTGGAATTAAGGGAACACAGATCAACAGTATAATGGCTGCTTTGAAGCTGACAAAAGAGAGGGTGATGAATAACGTTACGGGGGCAAGCAGACTGTAAAATAGCTGAGGCATGTATCTACCGAAATAGGTTTCAAGCTGCTCTACCCCTTCTACAGCAACCTGAATAACCCCCGAGGTGGAGGTATGATCTGTATATGCGGGTCCCATTTTGAGCAACTTGCCGTAAATTTGCGAGCGCAGCGTTTTTTTAGCATTTACCGAAGCACGATAGGATAACATACTGGCTGTATAATTGCTCAGGCAGCGAACTGCAATAGCAGCAATAACAATGACAGTCATAGATAGAATCAGCTTACGAGTCACTTGTCCTTCCCATGCCTGTTGCATAACAAAGGCCATAGACAACACAGCGGCTATACTCCCCAAAAGACCGATCCACTGCACAAGCACACCCAATACGATATATTTCCGAGAATGTTCCACTAGACCGAGCAGACGGCTGTCGACCATTTTAGACCTTTTTTTCAGAGTAGGTGCAAGTGAAGATGAAGGCGTTATTTCTGCTGCAGCGTTTCTCACTGTTCCGATTCGGAATATAAAGTAATAATATTTAAAAAGGATGACCAAGACGATGAGCGCTTTGCCCCACACATTAGGGGTGAAAATAAAGCCTGTAATCAGCATCGCTGACGCTAAGCCCAATGTGGTGATTTTCGTAGACAGCTTCAACGACCTTGTTTGAACAAAACTCTCTAGATGCTTTTGGTACAGAGCGGTATTCGAAAACCACTGGTGAATCCTTTCGGATCCCCGCATAAAGAAAAAGGTCGCTAGCAGCAGAAACGGTGTAGTCGGTAGCAACGGTAGCACTACACCAATAACTCCAAGCGCCAAAAATAAAAACCCTAAGGTAATATAGATCGGTTTCACTATAATCCTCCCTAATACTTATAATAGTAATGATTTCATTTTATAGATAATGATAATCATTATCAATATAAACAATTTAAGCAGGTTGTTATGTGATGTAAATCACGCATATAAAAATCCTCTTGAAGCACATCTCTACAGAACACGTTAGTGTTGATGTGGATGCTTTATCTTCAAGAGGATTATCGAAAGTAGATGTTGATAATTCGTTGTTTTATGAATTTATAATATCATATTGCTCCAATATCTGCCGATGTAACGGGTGATCTGCGGTTATGGAAGTATAACGCGTCAGCGCCACACCCAGTCCTTCACTGCGGATCACCTGCTGAAGCTCGACTGCCTCGGGGTCTTCCGTAATATCAAATTTACAGGCAGCCGCCATTCCTAACGCCAGATGATCCGTCGGGATGCCATACTCCTGCGCTTGCAGCGCGGGACGTACAAGACGGTCATTGGGAGACAGCTTACGCAACGGTGAACGTCCGACTCGAGTAACATCGTCTGTCAGATTAGGGTTGCGGAAGCGATCCAAAATTTTAGAGATGTACTTCTTATGCTCCCCTTGATCCAAACCGAAGCGCTTCACAAGCACTGCTCCTGTCTCCTCCAGTGACCCTTGTATCGAATCCACCACCTTGCTATCCTTCATGGCCTCCTGGATGGTAGCATAACCTGCGGTATAACCAAGATAGGCTGCCACGCAATGCCCCGTATTCACCGTGAACAGCTTTCGTTCAATGTAAGGCTCTAGATCCTGCACGTACAGGATGCCTTCGATTTCTTCATGCTCAGGTGCCATTTGTGAACGATCCACCACCCACTCGTAAAAAGGCTCTACCTGCACATGTAACGGGTCCTCGTGGTGTTGGATCGGCACAATCCGGTCTACAGCAGCATTGGGGAAATATACCGAAGCCTCTGCCTTGGCACGAGTCGCCTCATCCAGTAGCGCAAAAACATGCTCTTTCAGTTGGGCGCTGCCTCCGATTGCATTTTCGCAAGCAATCACATGCAGCGGGCCTGCCCCTCGCTCCACCCGCCGCGCTATTCCCTCGGCAATACCTGCTGCAATATGCCTGAGGATGCTAACCCCTACCGCGGTCGTTACCAGATCAGCATGGTCTACCGCATCCGCTACAGCGGATGCATCCTTGCCGTCAATCGCCGTCACATTCGTGACCAGCTCCGTATCCTTTGTATCATTGGCTAGCTCTACGGTGTATTGTTTACGACGACGTAACTCGGATACAAGGGTGTCGTTGACATCTGAAAAGACAACCTCATAGCCTGCACGCGACAGAATCAATCCGATAAAGCCGCGACCGATATTTCCTGCTCCAAAGTGGACGGCTCTCATAGCTCCATCTCACTTTCGAACAGATCTATAATTTCCTGTGGAGTCACCGCGTTGCGAAGTTTATCCATATTTTCTTCCTCCGCACACACTACAGCGATACTCGTCAAAATCTCCATATGATCGCCGCCTTGTGCTGCAATGCCGATTACCATGTATGCTTTTTCTTCCCCAAAATCTATGCCTTGCGGAAACTGAACGATGGAGATGCCGGTGGATTGAATAAGCATCTTGGATTCCTTGGTGCCATGTGGAATAGCCAGCCCGTTCCCGATATAGGTGGACACGATCTCCTCGCGTTCCAGCATCTTGTCAATGTACTCACTTGAAATATGTCCTGCATCCAGCAGGATTTGTCCAGCCATACGAATCGCCTCATATTTGTCTTTGGCGGTTGCGTTCATTTTTACTTTGTCTATCGTCATAATACTCACGGTAGGTTCCTCCCTGTCCCTAATTTACTGTGGAAAAATTCAGCTAGCTCACTCGATATATAATTGACAATATGATCCCTGCTACCGTGTTCCAGTAGCGTAACCATGTCTTCCTGCAAGAGTAATGCACTAATCTCGCTCAATACCTCCAAGCTTTCTCTCGGCAGCTCACGAGGTCCCAACATGAGCAGCACGCATTCTACCTGTTCGCCTGTATCCGCCAACAGCGGCTCTGCCAGCTTATACAAGGTAAGCGAAGGCTTGCGAATATAGTGGCTGCGCGTATGAACTAAAGCAATGGAGGTATCAGAGATCACCTGACTACCTTGGCGCTCTCTTTCCATGAGCTGTGCAGCAACCGCAGAAGGCTCTGTAACATTCCCCCGCCCCGCCTCCAACATGCATATAGCCTCTACGGTCGCCGCCATATCCATCCCCTGATTTTCCAGCGGATACACTTGAAATTGCTGTACAATGTGTACAATTTCCTCAAGACTTTTCCGCAGACCGGTAAGCCACTCTATATCCTGACCAGGCTGAACAGCCTGTTCCTGCTGATGGTCATTGGGATGATTGAGTGTAATATGCTGGATGAATTGACGCAGGCGATCACTCTCCTCCTGCGTCAGCAACGGGCTGATCTTAAGATACCGATCCGGTTCAAGCGGTAGCTCTACTGTCGAAATGATCAGATCATAATCCTCCTTGGGAATCCGCGCCGCCTCGTACCATGAAGCCCTATCCACAATTTTGATCTGTGGGAGCTCTTTGGCGAGCCTTGTTGCCAAAAGTCTGGATGATCCAATACCGCTCGTGCAGACTACGATGGCCCGCACCTCCCGCCGCAATTGTCGTAGCCGCTCCAGCGAAGCGCCAAAATGCATGACGAGAAATCCGATCTCTTCATCTGGTACTTTCATTTCTGTCATGTCCGCCGCAGCCTTTTTCACTGAGTCGAATAAGCTGCTGTAATCCTTGCGGATTTGCTGAAGGAGGGGGTTACGAATCGACCTGCCTTCCTTCAAACGTTTGAACACCGGGGCCATATGGGCAATCAGTCCTTCACGCAGAACACGGTCCTCTTCCAATGGCGTGCCTGTCTCTTCCTCCACACGACGAATCAACTCATGAACCGACTCCAACAGTACGAGATCATCCAACGGCAGTAGTCGGGTAGAGTGATCCTCGGCATCACGAAATAGCAGCCTGAGATAAGATCGTTCCGGCTCTGGAAATTCAATATCCAGCGCCTCTGACAACTCCGTGCATATGCGTTCCACCATAGCTGTGCGAAGCATGATATTTTCATCTGAATCTGTTTTTAAATACGAGAGAAGAGGATCTATAACATACCCGAGTCGCAGACGTACCAGCGAAACGCAAATTTGAATCAGCAGCTCCATGTATTTGCTTTCCACCATGTTTTCCAACCATTTTTCATGGGGCTGCCAGAGGGCCTTTTCCACAATCAGCAGGTTATCTCTGCCAATCATCTCCAGCAACTTGTCGGCGACACGGGTTACAGAACGAAGTTCTTCCCGGGCTGAAAACAGATCGGATTCATCCAAATATTCGAGAGCCAGCTCGGAAATCGCCCGTCTTTTGTCTGTCTCCCGTCCTGTAATCTCGACGCCGTACCCCCGTCTGCGGACAAGCACGAGCCCCCGTTCCCCAATCCAGCCTTGTAATTCGTCCAGATCATGACTGACCGTAGTTACCGTGACTTTCAAGTCTGAAGCCAGCGCCAGCAGCTTGATCGGCTCCTGTGTATCCAGCAGCATGCAGAGAACCACGATCTTTCTCTCCTCAGCCGAATATTCGTCTGACTTTGTATGCAGCAATTGCCTTCGCAGGCATACAAGCTGAGCTGGGTCAGCATCTATACAGATACCAATCCCTGACTTTTTCTCCAGCTTCACCTCATGAGCTGCCAGCCAATGCTCGACTGCGCCCAGTTCCCGATGAACCGTCCTTGTGCTGACATTGATCTTCGTGGCAATTTCCCCGGCTGTAACCTCTTTGGACTGCTCCAGAAGATATTCCACGATGTCACGTTGTCGTTTCGTAATATTCATAAGCGCATACCGTTCCTTCCCAAGCTCATCCCTCCAGCAGGAGACGTACACTGCATACAGTCCGCCTGACTACGACGGGGATTAAGAATCGGATTTCAGACGTTCAACCAGCGCTTCGTATTCAGGGCTCTTCAGAAAATTGTCAATGGAAATGTGCTCAGCATTCGGGGCTACTGTTTTAGCCCGGTCTGTCAACGTTTTTTGCGTAATGACAATATCCGCATCCTGTGGAATTTCACTGATTGCCGTATTCGTAACTGTTACGCCTACACCCGCCTGCTTCATTTTTTTGCGTAAAATCGAGGCGCCCATAGCGCTTGAACCCATACCTGCATCACAGGAAAAGACGATCTTGTTCACTTCGGATTTATCCTTGAGCGTTCGAGCTGCGGCAATCTCAGCAGCACGATCAGATTCGTGGTTATCTTCCATTACAGTGGCGTTAGCACTTGCACTCTTGCTTTGATTTTTCATATCTTTCAGGCGGGAAGCAGCTTCCTCCAGCCCCTCTTCTTTTTGCTTACTAGTCTTGAGTAACACTGCGGCAACAGCAAAGGATACGACCGCAGCAGCGATCACCCCGCTCAGCATTGGCAAATATCCGCCTTTTGGCGTCATTAGAAAATAGGCGATGATGCTGCCCGGTGAAGGAGCAGCAACCAGCCCGGCACCTGTCAACATAAAACAGAAGGTTCCCACAACGCCCCCAGCTATAGCAGCAAGAATCAAAATCGGCTTCATCAAAATATAAGGGAAATAAATTTCATGAATCCCGCCGAAGAAATGAATGATGACCGCTCCAGGAGCCGATGACTTCGCAGAGCCTTTGCCGAACAGGCAGTAGGCTAGCAAAATACCGAGCCCCGGCCCAGGGTTGGATTCCAGCATAAACAGTACGGATTTTCCTGTTCTTGCAGCTTCCTCTAACGCAATCGGACTCAATACTCCGTGATTCAGCGCGTTGTTTAAAAATAATACTTTTCCGGGCTCAATAATGAGGTTGACAAGCGGCAATAGCCCTGCGTTCACGAGGAACTGTACCCCTGCCGACAACACTTGACTGATCATTTGTACAATCGGGCCAATCGCCACATGGGCAAGCAGCGCTAGAATGGCACCGATAATTCCGGCCGAAAAGTTATTGACCAGCATTTCAAAGCCTGATCTGACTTTGCCTTCAATGGCCTTGTCGAACTTCTTCAATATCCACGCAGCCAGCGGACCAGCTACCATCGCGCCCAGGAACATCGGGATATCGGCTCCCACTATGACACCCATCGTCATAATGGCACCAATCACACCTCCACGCTGTCCGTGAATCATCGTGCCCCCTGTATAACCGATCAGTAACGGCAACAAATAATTTTTCATCGGGTCAACCAATTGTGCAAAACCTTCATTCGGGAACCATCCGGTCGGAATAAAGAGTGCCGTAATCAGCCCCCACGCAATAAATGCTCCCATATTGGGCATAACCATACCGCTAAGAAAACGGCCAAAACGCTGTACGGCGACACGAGTGCCTCCTTTTGAACTTGGCTTTGCGTCCAATGTACTCATATTCAAATCCTCCTTGTAGGTAAGCATCACTACCTTTTCTTAAAATTCATACTAAATGACAGCGCTATCTTCATCAACGAAATGAAAACGTACTTTCGTCATGAACGTTGATGACAACATTTAAATTTAAATTATCCGGGAAGGTATTATACCTGCATAATTCTTCTTAATATGACCTGTAGCTATAGAAATTAGTCGAAAAACCGTGCTGGATTATGTATGATTCTTATATGGGGACAACCCTCTAAATCAGAATAAAACACGTAATTACGTTTGCAAAAAGACAAAAAAATAGCCGCTACGTCAAATCATAGCGACTATTTTATACAAAAATCGAGCAGACAAATAACCCTCTTACTCCATACTACAATGCTCCATTATTGCTCGTCGGAAATCAACTGCTCATACTGATCCGCAGACAGTAGCTTGCCCAAGGCTTCCTCCACATCTTTATCCATCTCTACTTCGATCATCCAACCTTTTTCATAGGGAGATTCATTCACTAGCTCAGGTGTACTTTCCAGCGTTTCATTCACTTTTAGTATGGTTCCCGTCACCGGAGCAAAAAGGTCGGATACTGTCTTCACCGATTCAATCGTACCGATCTCCGCTCCCTGCTCAATCGTTGCTCCCGCCTCAGGTAATTCTACAAAAACAATATCACCCAGTTGATGCTGTGCAAAGTCTGTAATACCAATTCGTACCGTTCCATTCTCTGTCCGCTGAACCCACTCATGTTCGTCTGTATACCAAAGTTGCTGCTTTACTTCACCCATTCTGTTCCCCTCACTTCCATATGAATAAAATCGCTTTTGCTCACCTGTACTAGACAGGTTAAGATTATGACAACAAGAACACTCATGTCAATAATACTAACAAAAATACTTCATATCACCTCATATAGCGTACTATATAAAAATATGATAGCTTATAACAAACGCTTACATATCCTTATTTATATATTAAATGTTTTTTCTATTGTTTTTGATGACATTTTTATTGACATTTTGAATGAATTTGCGTATTAATGGGTTATAGCAAATGCTTTGGGAAACACCCCGACAACTGCAAACGCGGATGAACGCGGAGGGAGAGACTGCCAAAAAGATTCGCATAGCTGTTGCCGCTTGTGAGACATAAGTGCACGCGAATCGGATCAGGTTGTTATCTGCAAAGCCAGGTAATATACCGTTGATCCCGAAGGTAGCGCCGAAGGAGTAAACCTGCATTGCAGGTGAATCTCTCAGGCAAAAGGACCTCTGCCGGACGCATCTCTGGAGAGCATTCGCTATTGGAGCGGATCACCCAAGGGGAAACCCGGTACATACCGGGGTAACTTTCTGGTATCAAGGACAGAGCTGAAAAAAAGAGTGTAGACTGCCGTCTATACGTTTTTTTCGGCCTGTCTTTTTTGTTTAGCCGATCACACCGGATAGGAGTGGAATAATGACTAATTTGCGAAAAACACCGCTATATTCGTCCTACGGGACGCAGTCTGGGGTTCGTTGTATTGACTTTGGCGGCTGGGAGCTCCCGGTTCAGTTTAGCGGCATTCAAAAGGAGCATGAGGCCGTCCGGCAACGTGCGGGTTTATTCGATGTATCGCATATGGGCGAATTTTTGGTTGAAGGCAAAGAGGCCGAAGCTTTTCTGCAAAGGGTGACCACGAATGATGTCAGCCAGTTGGAACCAGGTCAGGCACAATATTCACTCCTGTGTTACCCCGATGGAGGGGTAGTAGACGACCTACTTGTTTACTGCAAAGGACCGGAACGCTACATGCTCGTTGTGAACGCATCCAACATCGATAAGGATTGGGATTGGCTAATTCGCCATATGCCTGCATCCGTTCACATGGAGAATGTGTCTGATGCGATAGCATTGCTAGCGTTGCAAGGACCGGAGGCAGCACGTATTGCCGCAGCCGTGGCAGATACGGACATTACGAATCTGGCATCTTTCCGCTTCCATGAGAATGTGCCATTGTTCGGAGCAAAAGCACTGGTCTCACGAACCGGATATACGGGCGAAGACGGTTTTGAATTTTATATACCTGCTGCGGAAGCACCAGCCGTATGGGAGGGTTTGCTTCGTTCCGGTGAGTCGTATGGGCTGATTCCCGCTGGACTTGGTGCTCGGGATACACTACGCTTTGAGGCACGGTTGCCGCTATATGGTCAGGAGTTATCTGCCACGATTTCACCACTCGAAGCTGGTCTAGGTTTCTTCGTCAAGCTGAATAAAGGAGATTTTATCGGTAGAGAAGCACTGCAACGTCAGAAAGAACAAGGGATTCCTCGCAAATTGATCGGGCTGGAAATGATTGATCGCGGTATCCCACGCGCCCATTACCCGGTATTCGCAGAAGGACAACACATTGGTGAGGTCACAACGGGGACTCAGTCGCCCACCTTGAAGCGTAATCTGGGCCTCGCCTTGGTGGACAGTCGTTTTAGCGCCCTCTCCACACCGTTGGAGGTTGAGATTCGTGGCAAACGCCTGCGTGCCGAGGTGGTGGCAACACCCTTTTATAAACGCCCGCGCTGATCTTAAACTCTTTTTATTTCTATAAAGCAAATATGTCAGATATGAACTTCTGGGTTTTTCATCTCACACACTTTTTTATTAGCTAATTTACGATCTAAAATCTTGCTTTTCGAAAGGAGTCAGAACCTATGAAGCAGCATCGTTATCTCCCTATGACTGAACAGGATCAAACCGAAATGCTGCGTGTGGTGGGTGTATCATCTATTGATGATTTATTCAGTGACATTCCAGAGGCCATTCGATATCAAGGGGAACTGCCTCTCTCTTCTCGACTCGATGAGAAAGCCTTAACCCGCCACTTGGCCGAGCTGGCCGGACACAACGCCAATACAGACACACATGCCAGCTTCCTTGGCGCAGGAATTTATGATCATCATATTCCGTCCGTCATCCAGCACATCACTTCACGCTCGGAATTCTATACAGCCTACACCCCCTATCAGCCGGAAGTAAGCCAAGGCGAGCTACAAGCCATTTTCGAGTTTCAGTCGTATATTTGCGAATTGACGGGCATGGCTGTAGCTAATGCCAGCATGTACGACGGAGCGACTGCACTGGCGGAAGCGGGCTCACTGTCCGCCGCAGCTACCCGCCGTAAACAGCTTATCGTATCAAGGTCCGTCCATCCGGAGGCACGTCAGGTATTGGCAGCCTATGCACGCGGATTGGATTTGGACATCGTGGAGATCGGCTGTTCGGACGGCGTAACGGATGCTGATGCGCTAGCGGCAGCCGTATCGGAACAGACCGCGGCTGTTTTGGTCCAAAGCCCCAACTTTTTCGGAGCCGTGGAAAACCTGAAGCCGATGGCTGACCTCATCCATGCGCACAAAGGTCTTTTGGTCGTCAGTGCCAATCCACTAGCACTTGGCTTGCTGGAAACACCCGGCAAACAGGGCGCGGATATTGTGGTAGGAGACGCACAGCCACTTGGCATCTCCTCTTCTCTCGGCGGTCCGACCTGTGGATACTTTGCCGTTTCTCAGGCACATATGCGCCGTATCCCCGGCCGTATTGTGGGTCAGACCACAGACCGCAACGGTAAACGCGGCTTCGTGCTGACCTTGCAAGCGCGGGAACAGCATATCCGCCGCGAAAAGGCCACCTCTAACATTTGCTCCAACCAAGCGTTGCTAGCTTTATCTGCATCTGTATACTTGTCTGTCATGGGTAGACAGGGGATCAAGGAAGTAGCCGAGCTAAATTTGCATAAAAGCCGTTATGCTTTAGAGCAATTGCTGAGCTTGAAGGGCGTAACTGCCTCGTTTAACGCACCGACCTTTAACGAGTTTGCCCTTAGACTGCCTGAGGGTACGGATATGAGCAAACTCCAGGCCGAGCTGCTAGCTGCTGGATTTATCGCTGGCTACGATTTGGGCCGGGACTATGAGGAACTTGCTGGTCACATGTTGATTGCCGTGACGGAGCAAAGAACCAAAGAAGAGATTGACCAATTTGTACACACCTTGGGGGGATTGCTATGACACACACCGGACAGGATCAGAAACAAGGGCTGTTGAAGGAACACGATCAAGCGCTCATCTTTGAATTGAGCCGTCCGGGTCGCATCGCCTATTCCCTTCCCGAGTGCGACGTTCCCCGTCGCCCGGTGGCAGAGCTTTTGCCAGATTATGCGCTGCGCAGCGAACCTGCGGCATTACCCGAGGTATACGAAGTAGACGTTATTCGGCATTATACTTCCTTGTCCCGGCGCAATTTCGGCGTGGACAACGGATTTTATCCGCTCGGCTCCTGTACGATGAAATACAATCCAAAAGTGAATGAGGATGTCGCCCGATATACAGGCTTCGCCAAAATCCATCCATATCAGCCCGAGGAGAGCATCCAGGGTGCCATGGAGCTGCTGCATACGCTCCAAAATGATTTGGCTGCGTTAACTGGCATGGATGCCGTCACGCTTCAGCCCGCCGCGGGCGCCCATGGCGAATGGACCGGGCTGATGATGATTCGCTCATACCACGAAGCACGTGGTGAGCGACGTACCAAGGTGCTCGTGCCGGATTCCTCGCACGGAACGAACCCCGCCAGCGCAACCGTCGCGGGCTTCGAAACAGTCACCCTTCCCTCCACCCCTGAGGGGCTGGTGGATCTGGATGCGTTACGTCAAGCCGTAGGCAACGACACCGCGGCGCTCATGCTGACCAATCCGAACACGCTTGGGCTGTTCGAGAAGCAAATCACTGACATTGCTGCCATCGTGCATGAAGCGGGTGGTCTGGTTTACTATGACGGGGCAAACTCCAACGCCATCATGGGGATTACCCGTCCCGGAGATATGGGCTTCGATGTAGTGCATCTCAATTTGCACAAAACGATGAGTACCCCGCACGGCGGCGGTGGCCCCGGCGCTGGGCCTGTCGGCGTAAAGCAACGGCTCATCCCTTATTTGCCCAAGCCGCTTGTCGTACGGGATCCGCAGGGGGTGTACCACTGGGACCGGGAACAGGGAGATTCTATTGGACGGGTTAAAGCCTTTTACGGCAACTTCGGTATTCTCGTTCGTGCCTATGCCTATATCCGTAGCTACGGTCCTGACGGCTTAAAGCGTGTATCGGAATGCGCTGTGCTCAATGCCAATTACATGATGCATCGGCTCGCTCCACATTTTGACCTGCCCTACCCTGGACATTGCAAACACGAATTTGTCATGTCAGGGCGAGGCTTGAAAAAATTTGGAGTGCGTACGCTTGATGTAGCCAAACGGCTGCTTGATTTCGGCTACCATCCGCCTACAATTTACTTCCCTCTGAATGTAGAGGAGTGCATCATGATCGAGCCCACGGAGACGGAAAGTAAGGAGACACTTGATGCTTTTGTTGACACTATGATTCATATTGCGCGGGAAGCAGAAGAGAACCCTGAGCTGGTGCTCAATGCACCATATACTACTCCAGTCACACGATTGGACGAAACTACCGCAGCTCGCAAACCTGTACTGAATTGCTCATGCAGTTAAAAACAAATTCTACTTAAAGCATGCAAAAAAGCCGGTATCTATTAGATACCGGCTGCTGTATGTACACAGCAATTTTTTTGTTGGAAAAAGATATAACCTTTGAAATGTAATACCCTTCCTTAACCTTCGATGCTTTGAACCAATTCAACAACCTGTTCTGCTGTTTGCATGTCCAGAGCTTTTGTAGCCAGTTTTTCCATGTCCGCACGGGACAACTTGGAGATTTGACTACGTGCTGGCAGAATGGAAGTTGCACTCATACTGAACTCATCAAGTCCCAGACCCAGCAGCAACGGAATTGCTGTTGTATCTCCTGCCATTTCGCCACACATACCAACCCAACGTCCTTCACGGTGAGCGGCATCAATAACCATTTTCACCAGACGCAGAATGGATGGATTGTATGGTTGATACAGGTAAGAAACCCGCTCGTTCATGCGATCCGCTGCCATTGTGTATTGAATCAGATCGTTTGTACCGATACTGAAGAAATCCACTTCTTTTGCGAATTGGTCAGCCAATACCGCTGTAGAAGGAATTTCTACCATGATGCCCAGCTGAATTTCTTCAGATACGGATACACCCTCGGTTACCAACTTTTCCTTTTCTTCCAACAAAACAGCTTTAGCTTCACGGAATTCGTTCAGCGTAGCAATCATTGGGAACATGATGCGCAGGTTACCATGCACACTCGCACGCAACAAAGCACGCAATTGAGTGCGGAAAATATCCTGGCGATCCAGACACAGACGAATAGCACGGAATCCGAGGAACGGATTCATTTCTTTCGGCAGGTCCAGATAAGGAAGTTCTTTGTCGCCACCGATGTCCAAAGTACGAACTACAACCGGTTTACCTTCCATTCTTTCCAGAACGGTTTTGTACGCCGTATACTGTACTTCTTCGGATGGAAGCTTATCGCGTCCCATGTACAAGAACTCCGTACGGTACAAGCCAACGCCTTCACCACCGTTGTCCAGAACACCAGCTACATCATTAGGCGTACCAATATTGGCTGCCAGTTCGACATGAACACCATCGACAGAAACCGTAGCTTCGCCGCGCAGCTTACGCCACTCTTCGCGTTGCTTGTCGTATGCCACCTGTTTAGCACGGTATTCCGCAACAATCTCTTCGGTAGGGTTCACGAATACGTGACCATCCAAACCATCAACGATAATCAAATCACCGCTTTTAGCTTGAGACAATATATTTTTCGTTCCCACAACTGCAGGAATTTCAAGTGAGCGAGCCATAATAGCCGAATGCGAAGTACGTCCGCCGATGTTCGTTGCAAAACCTTTAACAAATTCACGATTCAGCTGAGCTGTGTCGGAAGGTGTCAAATCTTCTGCAAGCACAATCGTTTCTTCGGCAATTTCTGCAGGACTAACAAAATGAACACCAAGCAGGTGATTCAGGATCCGCTTGGTTACATCACGCATGTCCGATGCGCGTTCTTGCAAATAGGCACTTTTCATGTTTTCAAACATGGAAATGAACTGTGTAGCTACTTCATTCAAAGCATAGTCAGCATTAAGCTGCTCGTCTCTGATTTTAGCTTTAACCGGATCGATCAATTCAGGATCATTCAGGATGAGCAGGTGAGATGCAAAAATTTCTGCTTTTTTCTCTCCCAGCTCCTGAAGCGTTTTCTCCTTAATCGATTCCAATTCGGTTTGAGATTGTGCCAAAGCCGCATCCAATCTCGCGATTTCAGCTTCAACATCACCAACCGCGCGTCTCTCTACAGCGTAATTCGGATGCTCCAAGATAAACGCCCGGGCAATGGCTATGCCTGCCGAAGCGGCAATCCCGGAAATTTTAAGCATGAACTTCGCCCAGCCCTTCGTTAACGATTACATTTTCAAGAGCTTTCAGTGCTTCGGCAGCTTCAGCGCCTTCGCAGATAATGTTAATAGTATCGCCTTGTTCCAGACCCAGGGACAATACACCCAGAATGGATTTCAAAGTTACTTTTTTACCGTTAGCTTCGGCAAAAGATTCAGCACCGCTGAATTTGTTAGCTGTATTTACCAGCGCAGTTGCAGGACGTGCATGGATACCGTCTTCATCCGTAATTCTAAAAGTTGTTTGCATAATTTGTTCCTCCCACTTTCCTAAAGATAATATTTGTTTACACGCAGTATACCAGATCATTGATCAGACGGCCTAAGCCGCCTAATCAACTAATCCGAAACACATAGAGTTTATTTTATCGTAATTATACCATCTTCGCCAGCCTTCAATACTCCAGTTTTGTTTAAAGTTACCGAAGAACCTTCTGGAAGGTTAGTAAAAATGACAGGTGAGATGATGGATTTAGCGTTTGCCTTCACGTATTCCAGGTCTACTTTCATAATAGGCTGGCCAGCTGACACAAGATCGCCTTCGTTCACCAAAACGTCAAATCCTTGGCCTTTAAGCTTCACAGTATTCACCCCGATATGAACAAGCACTTCTTTACCGCCATCGGATTGAATACCAATCGCATGCTTGCTTGGGAATACATTGAATACTTTACCATAAACAGGGGACACAATCGTTCCATCATTTGGCACGACCGCAAAACCGTCACCTGTCATACGTTCTGCAAATACCGGATCGGGAACCGTCGAGATATCAACCAATTCGCCGTTAACAGGCATTACAATATCTTCTACAATAATGGTTTGTTGTTCTTCTCCAGCTTCCTTCTCCTCTTGTGGAGCAGGTTGCGCCGGAGCTGGTGCAGGTGTACGTCCAGCCATGATATCAGCCATTTGAGATTTAATGGTGTCGGAACGTGTACCGAAAATTGCCTGTACGTTGTTACCGACTTCAAGGACACCCGATGCGCCAAGTTGTTTCAGACGAGCTTTGTCAACGTTCGATTTCTCATTAACCTCGATCCGAAGACGTGTGATACAAGCATCCAGATGCTTGATATTCGATGAACCACCGAAAGCTGCCAAAATGTTGTGCGGGAGCTCATCACTACTACCGACTGCTGCGCCATCCACATTATCTGTAGCTTCTTCACGTCCTGGTGTTTTCAAGTTGAACTTCCGTATGATGAACCGGAATCCGAAGTAGTAAATAACTGCCAAAATCAGACCGACGATAATTACATACCACCAAGGCGTACGGGTTGGAATAATCCCGAAAATCAGGAAGTCAATAAATCCGCCTGAGAAGGTCATACCGATTTTGACATGTAAAATTTGCATGGTCATAAATGACAGACCTGCGAATATACAGTGTACTGCAAACAGCAGTGGAGCTACGAACAGGAAGGAAAATTCCAGTGGCTCCGTAATACCTGTCAAGAACGAAGTCAATGCTGCTGAACCCATAATACCTGCTACATATTTTTTGTGTTCTGGTCTTGCTTCATGGTACATTGCAAGCGCTGCTGCCGGCAAACCGAACATCATGAATGGGAATTTACCCACTTGGAACGTACTTGCTGTCAACGCCACTCCGTCGCGAAGCTGGCTGAAGAAGATCTGCTGGTCACCGTGAACGGTTTGACCTGCCTTGTTAACATATTCACCAAACTCAAACCAGAACGGTGAATACCAGATGTGATGCAAACCAAATGGAATCAGCGCGCGTTCGATAACACCGAACAGGAACGCCGACAAAGTCGGGTTGGAATACACCATAAAGTGAGATACTGCATTAAGTCCTTGTTGAACTGGAGGCCAGATCAGAACCAGCGCAAGTCCGACAATCAGTGAGGATACCGCCGTTGCAATCGGAACAAAACGCTTACCCGCGAAAAAGCCCAGATACGAAGGAAGCTCAATTTTGAAAAAGCGGTTGTACATGGCCGCGGCCAGTATACCGATGATTATCCCGCCGAACACCCCGGTTTGAAGCGTTGGAATCCCCAACACGTTTGCATAACCCGGTATTTTTTGAGCAATCAGACCAGGTGTGACACCCACGGCTGTACCCAGAGTAATGTTCATAACGAGGTAACCGATGATGGCAGCCAAACCTGCTACACCCTCACCGCCCGCCAGACCGACGGCTACGCCGACTGCGAACAATAGTGCCAGATTATCAAAAACGATTTGTCCGGCATTCATCATGATCGTCGCTACCGATTGAACCCAGCCCGCATTTAATGCCGGAATGTACTGGAGAAAATCAGGATTGACCAGCATGTTACCGATACCCAATAAAAGCCCCGCAGCTGGCAAAATCGCTACAGGAAGCATTAATGCTTTACCGACACGCTGTAAAACGCCGAAAAGCTTTTTAAACATACCTTCCACATCCTTCTCTGAAATTTAGAACAGAGGCAAAACAACAAAAAAGGCATGAGCCGATTTAAGTATGTTTGAAAACAACCTTGGGATATAGCTTGCCCCAGTAGGCTGTAAACAATCATAACTTAAAACAACTCATGCCTGATCGAATCAGTAACACGTTTAATGTTCAGTTGTTGTCTTCCTCATTGCAAAATTGATTATAGCACCCCGCTAAATGCGAGGCAATACTTTTTTATTCCGGTTTTATCACTTTTGTTGCTCCCCCTGCTCTTTGCGTTGGGACAACCGCTGCAGATGCATTGTCAAATAACTAACCTCAGCTGGATACACAGATTTACGGAGTCTTTTTTCCATAATTTTCGTGAGCTTCCAGGCCAGCATATACATTTCCGGGTACTCCTCATTCAAAAGCTTGTCCAATCGATAAATCTCCTGCACAATTTCTCCCCGGCGCACACGTTCAATCGCAAACCTCAGATGAGTCAGCAGTCGAGAATAATCAAGAGATTGGAGAGGAATACGATAATCCAGTGTGGTCTCGACAACCTGAACCATATCCGCAATCAGACGAGAATCCTTCCTCACCTCGGAGATATGCTGGTTTGTCATGGCGCTATAAATATGCAGGGCCACGAATCCGATTTCATCTTCTCCCAGATCTACATCCATCTTATCCCTGATTAGAGCAACAGCCTGCTCAGCCATCTTGTATTCCTGAGGATATATTTCCCTAGTCTCATACAAAAACGGATTATGAATCGTAATTCCCTGTTTATGACGGTTGATGGAAAAAGCGATATGGTCAGTTAAAGCAATCAGTATGTGCTCATTTAGAGGCTTCTTTGCTTGAAGCTGAACAAGATGAAGTACCTCACCGATGACCTCAATGAGCTTTTCATCCAGCTCAGGAAGCAACCGTTTGTATTGCTCCTGTTCTTCATGGCTTTTTAATATAAATAATTTTTCAACTGAATCCAACGGCATAAGATCACCGGGTCTGCGATTGAAACCGATTCCTTTTCCAATCACAACAACCTCATCATGCTCGGGATGCATCCCTATAATCACATTGTTATTCAGCGCTTTGGCCACTTTTAGGCTGCTCACATCCGCACCTCTTTTATCAGAACCTTGATCCTAAGAATTATAGCATGAAGCTCAGAGGAATCCACGTTAAAGTACCAAATATTCGGCTAAAGGTCAATAAAAAGAAAACGCTTTTCATCACATTGCCGGGAAATGCTGTGATGAAAAGCGGTCTTTTGGTTAGGGGTAGATGCTCCCTAAAGACTTACCGTTATTCTTTATCTGTTAGTGCTGCCTCCACCGAGGCTGGAAGATGCTGCTTATTCCCTTCACCGGAGGACGGCACGGAATGAAGGCCTTTTTTCCCAGTCGTCAGCCCCTTGATTAACTGCTCCACATCAATGCCGGATACACTCTTCAGCATCTCAGGTGCCGTAGCCATCAGTTCGGTGACATAATTGCTGACACGCGCTGCTCCTTCTCCTTTTCCCGTATCAACTACGGTGAGTTTATCAATGGACGCAATCGGTTCGGCAATACGTCCAGCCAGATCAGGCAACATTTTTACGATAATATCGAGCACGGCGGCCTCTCCAAACTTCTGGAACGCCTCCGCCAGTTTTTCCTTGGCCTCCGCTTCTGCAAGTCCACGCAAACGGATGACATCTGCGTCTGCCGTACCTTTGGCGCGTTCGGCATCCGCTTCTGCTTGCCCGTTGAGACGTTTTTGTTCAGCTGACGCTTTAGCCTGTGTCTCAATCGAGTATTGCAGCGATTCAGCCTCACGCATTTTACGCGATTTATCTGCTTCCGCCGCTTGTTCGACCGCATACCGATCGGCTTCTGCCTTCTTTTTCACTTCCGCATCATATTGCTTTTCACGTACCTGTATTTCCTTGGATTGAAGATCAATTTCCCGTTCTTTGCGCACCAGCTCGACCTTCATCTGCTCCTCGACAGCAGTCTGCTTGGCACGGGCCTCCTGGATGTGATAAGCCTGATCGGCTTCTGCCTTCGCTGTATCCTGTTCTTTCTTAAACGAAGCCACTTTCAGTTCCTTCTCCTTGGCTGCCTCCGCAATGTTGGTATCCCGCAGCAATTCGGCCTTCTGGCCTTCCTGTTCCGCACGCGCCTTCTGAATCCGGGCATCCCGCACAGCCTCGGCTTCTGCAATCTCAGCATCCCGTTTCACAGCGGCAATTCTCGGCTTACCAAGCGCATCCAGATATCCGTGCTTATCACGCACATCTTTGATGGTGAATGAAACGATTTGCAAGCCCATCTTTTTCAGATCACGAGCAGCCACGCCTTGCACTTCCTGCGCAAACCGATCCCGATTACGATAAACTTCTTCCACTGTCATCGAACCGAGGATTGCGCGCAAATGTCCCTCCAGCACTTCCTGAGCCTCTCCCCTAAGAGCCTCCAGTGGCTTCCCGATGAACTGCTCGGCTGCTGTAGCCACATCCTCAATAGAACTGCCGACCTTGATGATCGCCACACCATCCGCAATCACGGGAACTCCTTGCTCCGTATACACTTCCGGTGTGGTTACGTCCAGTTTATGGGACAACAGAGAGATGAATTCGGACTGCTGGAAAATTGGCCAAATGAAGGCCCCCCCGCCGCGTACAATTTTAATTTTGCGTCCAGAGTCATCCTCGGAAATATTTTTATTTCCCAGAAAAGAGCCCGTCACGATCATCCCTTCATCCGGTCCTACCGTTTTGTAACGGGCCCAAAAAGCGATCCCTAATATAACGATAACGATGACAACAATCCCAGGGACCAACACAATATCTTGCAAATTTGACACTCCCGATCACGCTCCCTTCAAGTTAAGCGAATGCGCCGTCTATGTGTCCAGGTACGCTACGCGGACGACGCCCTCTGCGACCTCAACCACGACGATACGGGTTCCCGCAGCAAGCGGTTTGTGATCGAAGCTAGATGCTGTATGTATGGTGTTGCCTGCACCCAAGCGGATCATAACCTCCCCGTAACCAACCTCAGGTACAGGAATGGTGACCTCACCGATCCGGCCAGTCAGCTCACGCATGGAGAAGCCGCTGGATACCTCCGAATTCGCCATGGGTTTGATAAACGCAAAGAACACGAGTATTCCGATGACAAACGCAATCCCTAAAGCAAGCACGACGACCCACCCCATGCTCAGCCCGGTATACTTTGTCAGCAGTACTCCAGCCCCGCCAAAAGCGGTCATGGCTCCAAGTAAAACGACAGGTCTGAACCAATCGAGGCCCGGTAGCTCCAATGCACCATCCAGCCAACCACCGAGTACATCTCCAATCAGCACACTGACTACGGTAAAGATAGCGCCCCCTGCCAATAACCACCAAAATATGGTTTCCATGCGACTCCTCCTTCCATGTACCTTTTCAGTCTGGTTTCCAGTCTATAACTATGTTTACGTATTCAACCTTAAAAAGTTTCAAAATTTTCCTCCAAAATCCCAAATCAAACCCAAAAAAGCACGTTCGTACGTCTAATGACGCACAAACGTGCTTAAAATGATACAAATGTCGGTTTACAGAGATGCTTTGTAAATTTCGACTACATCTTCGCGATTGAGCTTATTAAAGCCACCAAAAGATCCAAATTTCACAGCTTTATCAGCCATAACATCGATTTGGGACGCATCAATATCGTAATCAGCCAGACGCCTTGGTGCACCAATCGAGTTCCAGAAATCACGCAGCGCCTGAATACCTTCCAGCGCCACTTCTTCATCGCTCTTGCCTTCTGGGTTTACATGGAACACATTGACGGCCAGTTGTTTGAAGCGTTCAGGCTTCACATGCAGATTGTGTTTCATCCAGTTCGGGAACAGAATAGCCAGTCCTCCACCATGTGGAATATCATAAACAGCAGACACAGCATGTTCGATATTGTGAGTAGCCCAGTCACCTGTCAGCCCCATGTTTAGGAAGCCGTTCAGCGCCATCGTACCACAATACATAATCGTTTCACGCAGCTCGTAGTTTTCCAGATCGTTGACCAGACCTGGAGCCGCATCCATGACCGTACGCAAAATCGTTTCGCACCAGCCAAGTTGGACCGGAGTATTGGATTCCAAATGGAAATAATGCTCCAGCGTATGTGACATCATATCTACGATTCCGTAAACGGTTTGATTTTGCGGCAGAGAGTATGTGTTCACAGGATCAAGAATAGAAAACGCAGGGAACGCAAATACGCTGCCCCAGCCCAATTTTTCCTGTGTTTTTTCATTTGTAATAACAGAACCCGCATTCATTTCAGAACCGGTAGCTGCCATGGTCAAAACCGTACCTAATGGCAATGCAGCCTGTGGTGCCGCTTTACGCTCTGCAAAATCCCACATGTCGCCATCATATTTTGCACCAACAGCAATGGCTTTGGAGCAATCCAGCACACTACCACCGCCTACAGCCAGAACGAGGTCGATTTGATGTGTTTTACACAATTCAACGCCTTTATGTACTGTAGATAAGCGAGGATTCGGTTCTACACCAGCCAGTTCCGTTACCTCTGCACCGATTTCACCAAGCAAACTTATTACATTATCGTACAAACCGCTGCGCTTAATGCTGCCGCCGCCATATACAAGCAGTACACGTTTACCATATTTAGGAACTTCACGCTTGAGAGCCTCCAATTGTCCTTTACCGAAGATCAATTGTGTAGGATTATAAAATTCGAATGCTTTCATCGCAAACGCTCGCCTCCAATAGTTCTAAAGTTTAATGTTAAGAAACTACTCTATTATAACCTTTTCGGTTACAGGAAACAAATCTGCTTTATTTTCAGAAAAAAACCACACTCCTTGAGGAGCATGGTTCCATGTCATATCTTGGGAGGGTTCTCGTAGTGTATTATGTGCTGCGCAAGCGATTTTATTCTCCCAAAGTATATCCCAATTGTTTCATAAAACGACCAAAGGCCTGTTGACCGGACGGATTTCGTTTATACACTCCTGCATGCTCTAAAATTTCACTGAATTTCAGTCCAACCTCATTTTGTACGGTACGAACAGCCGTCTCCTTGTCAGGCAAACGACCGAACCGGGTGTTTAACTGATAAATCCAGTCTGCATGCTTAAACAGTGGATGTCCTTCCTGCTGCATAGCCACAGCCAGCTTGTCATCCCCACACAAAATATCTGCAATTCCATCCAGTTCATCCTTGAGCCGCCCCGGTAATATGGCAAGTCCCATAACTTCGATCAGACCGATATTTTCCTTCTTGATGTGATGCATCTCGCGGTGAGGATGGAAAATACCTTCCGGATACTCTTCACTCGTTCGGTTGTTACGCAGTACGAGATCCATCTGGTACCTGCCTTCGGCATCACGGCGCACAATCGGCGTCACGGTATTATGCGGAATCGTTTCCCCTTCCTGCTCTGTATGAGAGAGGACATCAGCTACAGGATCACTATAAACTTTCCAGGCTTCAAAAGCAGCATTTCCCGCTTCCAACAACGCCTCGGCATCTGTTGACGTAAAACGGATGACCGACATCGGCCAGTTTACAATCCCCGCTGTAACCTGCGGGAACGATTCATTATGGTATATGCCGTCCACACCCGCTTTTTCAATTGGGAATGTATGACGACCACCCTGAAAATGATCATGGGTCAGGATCGATCCGCCGACAATCGGCAGATCCGCATTGGAGCCAATAAAATAATGCGGAAACGCTTTCGTAAAGGCCAGCAATCGGCGCAGTGTATCCTTCGTAAGCTTCATCGGTACATGATCATGATGGAACACAATGCAGTGTTCGTTGTAATACACATAGGGTGAATATTGAAAAAACCACGGTTCCCCATTCAATTCCACCGGAATGATGCGCAAATTTTGACGGGACGGATGATTTACTCTTCCTGCATATCCGACGTTTTCACGGCATAATTGACACTTGGGATAAACAGGCGGCGGCAAAAGCTTCGCCATCGCAATTTCCTTGGGACTTTTTTCTGGCTTGGACAAATTAATCGTGATTTCCATATCTCCGTAAGATGTCGACTGATTCCAGTACACATTGCTGGCAACCCGATCCATTCGGATGTAGTTCGAATCGATGGATAATTGATAAAAAGCATCTGTCGCCGCCTCTATGCCACGTTCAGTCTCCGTTTGATGAAAGTCACGGATGACTTCAGATGGTCTCGCCATCAACAGCCCCATGATTTTGGAATCCAGCAAATCACGATACGTATCTGTGTTTTCAGGGATAAGTCCAGTGGCAAAACCATAATCTATCAAAACATTTAGCACAGGCTGGAGGGCTTCGGGGGCCATAATGCCCCCTGCTTCCCCACCTGAATAAGGCTCGGAAAAACCAAACTGATCCAATAGCAAATTACGGCAGTAATCTGTATCTTGTGGACCAATCAAGCCCCTGTTTTGTGCGAATGCAACCAGTTGCTCCACCGCATATAGAGCTGATTGCTGTACAGTTTCGTCGATGTCATTGGCCAGATGCCGGGAATGTTCCCGGCCTTGGCCTTTATCTGCAGATTGGCGCTCGCTCATGTGTCATCGTCTCCCGTCTATTCGTCGCCGTAGCCGTGAGGGTGCGATTGATGCCATCCCCATGCTCCGCTAATAATGTCCTCTAGTTGGGTACGTGCTGGACTCCAGCCCAACACCGAACGAGCCTTGTCAGAAGATGCAACCAATATCGCTGGATCGCCTGCGCGGCGTGGCTCTGTCACAACTGGAATGTCGAGCCCAGTGACCTTGCGTGCCGTCTCAATAACTTCTTTCACAGAGAAGCCCTGCCCGTTGCCCAGGTTGAATACGTTGCTGTCATTGCCTTCGCGCAAGTAATTTACTGCACGCACATGAGCATCCGCCAGGTCACTCACGTGAATGTAATCCCGAACACACGTGCCGTCAGGAGTCGCATAATCCTCACCAAACACAGCGATGTGTGGACGCTGTTTCAAGGCTGTCTGGAGCACCAACGGGATCAGATGGCTTTCTGGTCGGTGATCTTCACCGATCTTGCCGCTCTCATGCGCACCAGCCGCATTAAAATACCGTAAAGACACATATTTGATGCCTAAAACTTTGTCAAACCACGACATCATGCGCTCCATCATCAGCTTTGTTTCACCATACACGTTGGTTGGCTCTGTACGGTCACCCTCTTCAATCGGCACCTTTTCCGGTTCGCCGTAGGTAGCCGCAGTAGAGGAAAACACGATTCGGCGCACTCCAGCATCCTTCATTGCCTCCAGCAAGCTCAGCGTGCCAAATACATTGTTGTCGTAATATTTACCAGGATTTTGCATACTTTCTCCAACCAGCGAGTTGGCTGCAAAATGGATAACTGCATCGATACTATTTTCTGAGAACAGTTTGGACAGTAGTTCTTTATCCCTCAAATCCCCTTCATACAACTTGCCTCCAAGCAATGCTGCTTTGTGCCCGGTTTGCAAATTATCCAGCACCACAACTTCTTCTCCCAGATCCAACAATTCTGCTACGGTATGTGAACCGATATATCCAGCTCCACCTGTGACTAAAATGGCCATGTTATTCGTCCTCCTTCAGTTCTTTAACTCCGTCTCCTGCCTTGCATACATAAAAGCTGGCTTCCAGCCCTGTGCGGGTCTGATAAGCTTCGCCGACTTCCTTCACAAAACGTTCCACATCGTTCTCATGAACCAATGAAACCGTACAACCTCCAAATCCGGCTCCTGTCATACGAGCACCCAGCGTGCCAGGAATGCGTCGTGCTTCTTCAACCATGACGTCCAGCTCCGTGCAGCTGACCTCATACAAATCGCGTAATGAATCATGAGAAGCATTCATTAACTGACCAAAAGCTGCAAGTTCATTCGCCGCGAGAGCATCAACAGAGGCCAACACACGAGCGTTTTCCTCCACCACATGCTGTGCCCGCCGACGCACTGTTTGGTCCGCGATGTGATGCTGAAGCTCTCCGAAACGCGCCTCATCCAGCTGAGCGAGGTATTCCAGTGACGGTTCCTGCTGCTGCAAAATGGACAGTGCTTCGGCACATTGACTACGACGCTCGTTATAGGCTGAGTCCACCAAACCGCGACGCTTGTTTGTATTGCCGATCACGAGCTTATAAGCCCCCGTGCGGAATGGCACTTTACGGTAATCCAGCGTATCGCACATCAGTAGAATTGCATGATCAGCTGCTCCGTTCGCTACAGCGAACTGGTCCATAATGCCGCAATTGACACCAACATAATTGTTTTCTGCCCGCTGGGACAACAAAGCGATTTCGACCGTATCTGTTTCCTGTTTTTCGATCGTGAGAAACGCGTATCCTGTAACAACCTCAATGGAGGCTGAGGAGGATAATCCAGCACCATTCGGTATTTCTCCATGATAGAGCAGGTCATATCCGTTAGACGGATAAACTCCCTTTTCAGCCAACTCCACCAGCACACCCACCGGATAGTCCACCCACTCATCCGTTTTGTTTTTACCTATTTCTCCACGGGGGATAGACACTTCATACGACAGGTTTGTTGAAGCAAAATGAATTTCATCATCATTGCGCGCACGAAGGATTAGCGTCGTTCCGAATTCCAGCGCAGCCGGGAGTACATAACCACCGTTATAGTCGATATGCTCTCCAATCAGATTGACACGTCCAGGCGCATGAAATACCCGCAGTTCATTGCTGCTTTCACCATATTTTTCAATAAAATGTTTCTTTAATTCAGTAGAGTTCATATCCGCATCCACCTCATATACCGTTAGTAAAGGTTCCCCTGATTTCCCTGTAACATCTTAATCAGGTTGACATCTCTTATGATTTCAGTATAAATGAAAGCGTCACACGATGTAATGCATCCATGTGTTTAAGCTATGGATAAATGTGACTTGGATATGTACAATGTAAGTATACCGCATCCGCTAAACCATTCACAAATGCAGGAAGGATGACCCTATTTTGCAAGCGCATTCATATAGTTATGCCGTCGCCTCTAATCCGGTGTTTTATGAAAATAGCCCGCTGCATGTGCTTTTTGCAGGAGAGAGCCAAACCA
The DNA here is from genome assembly GCF_038002205.1 of Paenibacillus sp. FSL R7-0340. Taxonomy (NCBI): domain Bacteria; kingdom Bacillati; phylum Bacillota; class Bacilli; order Caryophanales; family Paenibacillaceae; genus Paenibacillus; species Paenibacillus sp. FSL R7-0340. Next base: position 1,691,755 of record NZ_JBBOBY010000001.1, on the reverse strand, counting down.
AATCCGGTCATGCCGTAGGGCCGAAAATCTATGATTACTATCTGCTACACTTTGTAGAATCGGGCAGAGGTATCTTCCGAACGGAACAGCACACATATCAGCTTGAAGAAAACGATTTTTTCCTTATTCATCCCGGTCAGCTGGTGAGCTATACCTCTGATGAAGAGAAACCGTGGCGTTATCGTTGGTCTGCGTTTACCGGGCACCATACTGAGCAGGTGGTGCAGGAGGCCGGGCTACGTGTTCACCAGCCTGTCTTTCATGCTTCCGATCAAAGTCCCATCCCCGGTTATTTGGAGCAAATGCAATTGGCCTTTTATAGCAGAAAATCTAGTTCTCATCTATCAGCCTTGGGCTATTTGTATCTGATTATGGGGGAAGCAGGCAATTACCTGAGTGACTGGACTGATCCGTCCGGGGCGGATTCGCAAATTCAACGTACAGTCAAGCAGATGGTGCAATATATGTCCACTCAGTACGCACATCCCGTTTCCATTGAGCAAATGTCTGAAGGACTTGGTTATAACCGTGCGTATTTGTCACGGATATTCAAAAAGGAAACGGGCATCTCCCCCGTCACCTATCTGCTTAAGCTAAGAATCGACAAATCACGTCAACTGCTGCGTGAGCGTCCTGAACTATCAGTAGAGCAAGTGGCCGCTTCGGTCGGACTAACCGATGCCTTATATTTCTCACGTCAATTCAAGCGCTTCTGTGGTCAGTCTCCAACCGAGTACCGAAGCAAGGTTAAGCAGTACCCACAGTCGTAAAGCAGACTTAAACAGCCCGCATCCTTCAAACGGATACGGGCTGTTAATTTATATTGTATAAGAGAACACGAAATTAGGCCGATGACTACAGATTAACTTTCACCATTAGGCTGTGCCGCCGTCCTGTCAGTTCCCGGCATTCAGAATCGAATCAATTCGATCCAGTTCCTCCTGAGAAAAGTCCAGATTGGATAAGGTAGCAACATTTTCTTCAATTTGGCTTACACGGCTTGCCCCAATCAAGACAGAGGTCAGACGTTCGCCACGCAGAGCCCAGGCCAGCGAGAATTGAGCCAAACTTTGTCCGCGTGCAGCAGCCATCTGATTCAGGGCGCGTACCTTGCGAAGTGTCTCTGGCGTTACATGGTTCTCATTCAGGAAAACCGATGTACTCGCTGCACGTGAATCCTCGGGGATTCCGTTCAAATATTTATTGGTCAGCAATCCCTGAGCCAGCGGGCAAAAGGCAATGCTGCCTACCCCGTTTTCGTCCAGTACATCTTGTAATCCGCTTTCAATCCAGCGGTCGAGCAAGGAGTATTTCGGCTGATGAATCAGAAGCGGTGTTCCCAGCTCCTTCAGAATGCGAGCTGCTTCTGCTGTTTGCTCCGCACTATAATTGGACACACCCACATACAGCGCTTTGCCGGATCGTACGATATGATCCAGTGCTCCCATCGTTTCTTCCAGCGGCGTATTAGGATCAAATCGGTGAGAGTAGAATATATCGACATAGTCCAGCCCCATCCGCTTCAGGCTCTGATCCAGACTGGATATCATATACTTGCGAGATCCCCAGTCACCATAAGGCCCTGCCCACATATTGTAGCCCGCTTTGGTGGAGATGACCAACTCATCCCGGTACGGTTTCATATCACTGGCTAAGACTTGTCCAAAAAATTCCTCAGCTGATCCCGCAGGAGGGCCATAGTTATTAGCTAAATCAAAATGCGTAATTCCTAGATCAAAGGAGCGAGTAATCATGCTGCGGCCATTCTCCGCGTTGTTAATTCCGCCAAAATTGTGCCACAAGCCCAGCGAAATAGCCGGCAGTTTTAGACCTGATCTCCCTGTACGGTTATATTTCATACTTTCATAACGATCTTCGCCAGCTAAATAAACCATGCTATCCCAGCCTCTCTCGAAACATTGTAATGTCCATCAACATCATCATAGCGCTTTTATCCGAGCGTTGACAAGAAAACGATTACAGACCTAATTGGTGAGCAAGTTTTTCCATAACTTTACCGATTGGATCGGTGATCAAAAGATCCGCCTTATGATCATACGAGGTGGGATCTGTATTCAGCAGCACCGTATGTTTACCACGAAAATAAGTAATCAAGCCCGCAGCAGGATGTACTGTCAGCGACGTTCCTCCAATTAACAGCAAATCAGCCTGCGAAATAGCCTGAACGGATTGAATAATGGTATCCTGATTCAGCTCCTCCTCATATAAAACGACATCCGGTTTGATAATTCCTCCATCTATCGGACATTTGGGTACAACCTCAGAGCTGTTCATCACTTCATCTAGACTGTAAAAGCGTCCGCATTCCATACAGTGGTTGCGATGCACCGAGCCATGAAGTTCTAGTACATTCACACTACCTGCAGCCTGATGTAATCCGTCAATATTTTGTGTCACAACCGCTTTTAGACGGCCTTGCTTTTCCAATGACGCGAGGAAATGATGACAACCATTCGGCTCCGCATCGGGATGCAGCATTTTGCTGCGATAGAAGTCGTAGAACACCTCAGGATGCTTCACAAAAAATGAACGGCTCAGCATAACCTCAGGGGAATAAGGCAATTTCTCCTCACTTTGATACAGGCCTGCTGCCGAACGAAAATCCGGAATACCGCTTTCCGTCGATGTCCCTGCTCCGCCGAAAAAAACAACATTCTGCGATTGCTGTATCCATTCCGCCAACGTATTAACTTTCATACCCTACGCACCTCCAGCTCTTCATATCCACGAACAACCTTATCCGCATCCAGCAAATGACCAGAACGTTCTGCTTCTGGCGCAAATCCAATAGCGAGCCGTACTCCGGCACGCTTGCCCATCTGCATATCCCCATTGCTGTCTCCGATGACTACCACGTCCGCCGGCGACAATCCTAGTAACGCGCAGGCTTTTTCAGCCATTTCCGGGTCAGGCTTGCCGTATGTAACCCTATCATGTCCGATAATCTCGTCAAAATAGGATGTCAGCCCCATCCACTCTAAATGCTCCTGTGCAGCCTCTGTACTGTCAGAGGTCACAACCGCCAGCTTCAGCCCGGCATGGCGGCTTTGCTCAAGCAACGTCCGCAATCCTGGAAACACCTTCGCTGCCCGATGTCGCCGAATATCAGCCATCGCCGTTTTATTAAAGTCGCGGACAAGCCGCACAGCCTCATTCCACGGTACACCAGCAGTATAAAGCTGCCAAGCCAGTACCCCCGTACTTTCGTCCACCGTCCCCATGGCTAGTGGGCCAGAAGGATCGTAACCGATCACACGTCCCTCTAGATCGTGAACAGTACCTAGAACGGTACCTTTTTCCACCGTAAAACCGGCACCCGCCACGGTAAGATGCTGCTCCATCATATCCAGTATAGAACGAGCCCAGGGGCCCCACAACTGAATAAAATCCAGCAACGTTCCATCTTTATCCAATAAAATACCACGGCATGGGTACCGCTCCCCCTGCACGATCAGCTCAGACATGCAGCACACCTCCTTTACTGGTTCTTAGGAGCCCCATCCACACTCTCTTTCATCCAGTCCTGTAAAGCCGTTACCGTCTGATTCCATTGCTCGACAGCGCTAATTTTTGCAGGATTATCCCCTTTTTGGACACCATAACTGCCGAATTGGGCATGATTTCCCCCTTCGACTGTAAAATACAGCGTGTTGGCTGGTAAATAAGTTCTTCCACTTTGGACATTTTCCATCTGGACGACTCCATCATCACTTCCCAGTAGAGAAATAACGGGCAGATTTTTATCCTTTAAATTACCCTTGTTATCCGGGTAGGAGGCGAGGAAAAATACACCTTTGACCTGATCAGGATGTGCAGCTGCATATCGGGCCGCCATCACACCGCCTAACGAATGGCCTCCAATAACAAACGCTTCTTTCGGATATGCCTTTAGCACTTCATTCGCTAAATCCGGGGAGATCAATGCAAGGTTGAGTGGCATTTTTGCAATGATCACATGATGACCCTTTTCCGCCAGACGGCGTGCCAAGGGCGCATAACTTTCGGGCTTCACCAATGCCCCTGGGTACAAAATGACTCCGGCTCCGCTTCTTTTTGCAGGCTCAAAACCGACCCAATGTTCTTGTTCATTTACTTTCACAGCATCCGCTACTTCAGCTAGTGCAGCAGCAGCCGTCTCGTCAGGCTGATAAGGCGTAAACACCTTCCATGCTCCCCACCCTGCGATCAGTGCAATAACAATCAGGATGCCTAAGAGAACTTTCCATATTTTCCGAGGACCACGTGTCCCATATGAATTGTATGATCTTCTTGTTCTTCTTCTCATTGTAAAAGTTCCTTTCGCCTTTCGTACCTCGTAATTCGTAATTTGAATATAAAATGTATCGCTGTATTCATCAGCGTAACTAGCCTTGTTAGGGTAACATCGTTGCACATACAGGGTCAAATCAGCATACATTTCCATGTCTTAGCCCATCTTTGTCCGGTGTTCAAGCTTTCGCCACACATTAAGGTTATGATAACGCTTACTATTGTGAATAAAATCACAATGATAATGTCCAGAGTATCGTACCTTGTTCCTTGTAAAGAATTATTTTTTAAATAGTTTAGTCGGCAGAAGCCGTTCGGAGGGAAACACATGACGACAAGCCATGATGTACAAGGGGAAAGCTTCTTTCTCAATTTGCGATTTCTGTTGATCATATGCGTATTTGCAGGGAATGCTCTGGAGCCTCTAGTCGGTTCACTTCATATTGCCCAACAATGGTTCAGCTGGATATTCATGTTTCATATGCCGTTGTTTGTACTCGTTACAGGCTACTTTGCCCAAACTTCTTTGACCGGATCAGCAGGCCGAAAAGTTCTGCTTCAGATCGGTATGCAATATCTTATTTTTCAATCGCTCTATTCGATCTTGGATGTTGCACTCTTCCACGTTCCCCATATCCATCATTCGTTCTTTGCTCCTTATCTGCTACTCTGGTTCCTTGCCAGCCATATCTGTTGGAGACTGCTGATGCTGTCTTTTCAGAAAATACCACCTGTCCTCCAATTGGGTATATCCGTGCTGCTGGGTATCCTCGTCGGGTATCTCCCTGTGGATGGTATATGGCTGAGCGTATGCAGAACCTTTGTTTATTTGCCTTACTTTGTAGCAGGTTATCATTTGAATTATGCAGACGTTCGACGGTTCTTCACAGCTCCAGTCCGCATAATCGCTGGCGTTGTATCTCTTCTGCTTATGGTACTGGCGGGAACGTCGTATTTCGGCATCCCGGCAGGCTGGCTGTATGGCAACATGACTTACGGTGAATTGGGCCATACCGAATGGTACGCAGGAATTTACCGCATCGGCATTTATGGAGTTCAATGGATAGCATCCATGGCGTTCCTAAGCTTTGTTCCAGCTGTCACAGGACGTATAACCGAGATGGGAAGACGGACACTATATGTCTTTTTACTCCATGGCTTGATCGTCCGTACCGTCGTTGCAAAGGGAGTCTACGAATATATAGATACTCCAGTGGAAGTCATGTTGATTGTAGTGTGTGCTGCAGGTCTGTGCTGTATGTTGACCATGCCTTGGGTTCGAACTGCAACACGACCTCTGATTGAGCCACAGGTAGAGTGGATGCTAAAGCCAGCTCCTTATCCTTTTAGACGGTCCGCGTAATCTTTTTATCCATTTTTTATTTAACATTGAACACGCGACAACCCACTCACAGACGAACATGTAAGCGAGTCTACCCCCTCTTTACTCCACTTGGAGCCTGTTTCATACAGGCGTGATGTGGTAAGTAAAGGATGCGCGCAACAAAAAACAACTTTTTTATTAAGGAGTGATTTGTAATGGCACGTAATCAAAATCAGGGGAAAATGAGTCGCGAAGAAGCAGGTCGTATGGGTGGAGAAGCTACTTCCAAGAAGCACAATAAGGAATTTTATCAGGAGATTGGTAAAAAGGGCGGGGAAGCAACCGCAAACTCTCACGATAAAGAATTTTATCAGGAAATCGGCAAAAAAGGCGGCGATGCTACAGCTGAGTCGCATGACAAAAATTTCTACAGAGACATCGGTCGTAAAGGCGGCAGAAATTAAGGTGTAATATCATATTCCGCCCTCCTTTAACATAAAACAAGCTTGAGCCCATTCGCTTTATTGCGGAATGGGCTCTTTCATATTTTACCTGATACGCAAACATGTCAGTATACATATTTCTAATATAATCAAATTCTAACTCTTCTAAATGCAATATATAGACAAATAAAACTGCTCATGTCTATATATTGTTGATTACAGAACCCTACTAGTTCTTTTTCAAAATCTTCATATATGTAGAAAAAAGCTCACATCTATGATAGACTCTTTAGAAAACATCTGCGCTATTACGGCGTCCATTGAACGCCATACTATTTTTATACTTTGGGGGGAAACCAGCATCATGACAGCTAAGACGAAAATGCGTTCCGATATGATTAAAAAAGGCTTTGACCGCGCTCCTCACCGCAGCTTGCTGCGCGCAGCGGGTGTCAAGGAAGAAGATTTTGACAAACCGTTTATTGCGGTATGCAACTCGTATATTGATATCGTACCGGGCCACGTCCATTTGCAGGAATTTGGAAAAATTGTCAAGCAAGCCATTCGTGAGGCAGGCGGTGTACCTTTCGAGTTTAACACCATCGGTGTAGATGACGGCATTGCCATGGGTCACATCGGTATGCGTTATTCTCTGCCAAGCCGTGAAATTATAGCTGACTCTCTGGAAACTGTCGTTTCCGCTCACTGGTTTGATGGCATGGTTTGTATTCCTAACTGTGATAAAATTACCCCTGGCATGATGATGGGCGCATTGCGCGTTAACATTCCAACTATTTTCGTCAGCGGCGGTCCTATGAAAGCTGGTAAAGACAAGAACGGACGCTCTATTTCCCTGACCTCCGTCTTCGAAGGCGTAGGTGCATATCAGGCTGGTAAAATCGACGATCAAAGCTTGCTTGAATTAGAACAATACGGCTGCCCGACATGTGGCTCCTGTTCAGGGATGTTCACAGCGAATTCCATGAACTGTCTCGCAGAAGCGATGGGTCTGGCTATGCCGGGTAACGGCACCATTCTCGCAGTAGCAGAAGAACGTAAAGAATTCGTTAAACAATCTGCACGCCAATTAATGGAATTGATTAAGCTTGATCTTAAACCACGTGATATCGTGACTAAAGAGGCTATTGATAATGCATTTGCATTGGATATGGCAATGGGCGGTTCCACGAATACAGTATTGCATACATTGGCACTTGCCCATGAAGCAGAAGTTGACTACCCTATCGAACGTATTAATGAAGTCGCAAACCGCGTACCTCATTTGTCCAAATTGGCACCTGCTTCCGACTATCATATTGAGGATGTCCATAATGCAGGCGGCGTAAGCGCAGTGCTGAATGAATTGTTGAAGAAACCGGGCGCACTGCATGGAGACTGTATTACTGTGACCGGAAAAACCATTCGTGAAAACGTAGAAGGTCAGGAAATTCTGGATACTAACGTCATCCATAAACTGGACAACCCTTATTCTGAACGTGGCGGCCTAGCTGTATTATTCGGTAATCTGGCACCGCAAGGCTCCATCATTAAAGTCGGTGCAGTTGATCCTTCGGTTGGTGGTTATCACAAAGGTCCTGCTATCTGCTTTGATTCACAGGAAGATGCACTGGCAGGTATCGCCAACGGTAAAATTAATGAAGGACACGTTGTTGTTATCCGTTATGAAGGTCCAAAGGGCGGACCTGGTATGCCTGAAATGCTCGCTCCAACTTCACAAATCGTGGGCATGGGGCTTGGTGCCAAGGTGGGTCTGATTACAGACGGACGATTCTCAGGTGCTTCCCGCGGTATCTCCATCGGTCATATTTCCCCTGAAGCCGCAGAAGGCGGACCTATCGCTTTTGTTGAGGACGGCGATATCATCGAGCTGGACTTAAACAATCGTAAGATTGAGCTCCACATTACGGACGAAGAATTTGAACGTCGTCGCGCCAACTGGAAAGGCTTTGAGCCGAAGGTAAAAACGGGTTACCTGGCACGTTATTCCAAGCTGGTAACGAACGCAAGTAACGGCGGAATTATGAAAATCTAAATGCGTTGCCAAGATAGGATTACTTTATAAACAGCTAAAAGTCCTCTCGACCCTAACAAAGGATCGAGAGGATTTTTTTATTAGGTCATTAGGTTTAGCCTATTCAGTCATTTCGCTGTTGAGTGTATGGACATCATCTCTCTGTGCTGTTTGCTCAAGAGCTTCGTCTAAGCGGTGTAAGTCTCCCTGATGAAAACGGTCAAACAAGGTATCCATTGGCATCACAATCAGTTTCGGTACCATTACATCTTTTTTTTCACTCAATTGCTCTGAACCCAAAGGATGGATAACACGAAATAACAGCTTTAGATATACAGTGGACACATGCTTAAACAGTCCTTTGGGAAGCTCCCGAACTTGAAATCCCAACTTCTCTGGTCCCCGATGAATCATACTTACTGCGTATATCGCCTTTACACCCTTCATTTCAGAATCATGTACAATGCGTTGGGCCAGATCAGGAAGTTGTTTTTTTACAATCCGAATTAATTGAATAGCTAGATGTACCATCGACTTTGCCGTCGAACCCAATTGAAATAACTTTTTATTATCAAAATGAAGCTCAATTATCGGGTCCCCTTTTTCTAGCCACCTGCTGTTCTCCATATTTACATTTGGCCCATGATAGATACGGCGACGATAATAAAAGATCGTATCCTCCTTGCTTACGGGACGAAGACGAAACAAAACATGGAATAGCCGCTCATACTGGAGCCATCCAAATACCAGCGTTCTTTTTAACCAGCCCGTACTGGACATCTCGGAGGCAGTAGGTTTATTGACAGACTGACGGCAAAACAATGTATCCACCCGTACGCTGCGTAATTGTCGTTCTTGGGCGACCCTCAGCAGCTTCTCCAGTGCGATTAGCATATTCTGGGGCGCTTCCGCGTCTGCCCCCAATGTCGTACCACAGTCATGGAGCAGCATCACCTCGCCACCCCTTAGCTTTTTGAGCATTCTCTCCGCCAATTGTTTCGCTCCAATGCTGGCCTTCCAATCCCCGAACATGGAGGACCATAATACGATTCGACGACCATGGGTGTTGGAAATATCAAAAAAGTTCACTATCCCCCAGGGTGGACGATAAAAGGTCGTTCCCTCGCCAGTTACTCGACGAATGACTGACTCTGTCTGAGCAATTTGTCTTCTGACGGTAACAGGCCTCATAAGCCAATTCGATTTGTGCACATAATTATGAATACCGATTAGATGACCTTCATCATGCATGCGTTTCAGAAGCTCAGGGTGTTTTTCTGCATTCATCCCAACAACAAAAAAAGTAGCCTTGGCATCAAAACGCTTCAGTAAATCAAGCAGCTGTGATGTATACACTGGATCAGGGCCATCATCAAAGGTGAGTGCATATTCTTGCTCACTTTTGCCGCGCGTGAACACCCGGAAACCAAATATACGACTAACCAGCGCTGGAATAAAAGCATAAAAAGTTGAAATGTAAAACATCCATAACAGCAGAGTCTGCACGTTTTATCCCCACTTTTCTATTCTGAACTCCCCAAGCAGGCTTCCTGAGGAAAACTCACTTACTTATATATTATCACAATGAAGCAAACATGCCGAGATTTCGCTATTGCATATGGTCAGCATTGAGGTCCAATTTAGTGTACAATAAATAAAAATCTAAAAGGAGTCGTTGTATACATATGCTTCCATTGTACAAAAAATATTGGCGTACCGTTTTTGATATCGGTTTGATCGTATTAACCGTGTATTTAATTATGTTCGTATCCAGCAAACTGTATCAACTTGCCGCACCTGTGTTCCTTTCGTTCGTCGTGTTCTGGTGCATTGAACCTGCTGCCCGTTATTTTCATCGGAAAGGAATGAAAAAGCCTTTTGCCTCCGCACTCTCCGTATTGCTATTTATCATCCTCTTACTTGCTATTTTTTTCGGATTGGGCCTGATTCTGGTTACGCAATTTACGAAAGTCGCGCAAAACCTCCCACAATATACTCAGATTATCCAAGCGGAATTCACGCGATATCTTCATCTTTCTCAAGATAAAATCGCTGCTTTACCTCCGAGTGTTACTGAACGTGTGAATGATTATTTTGCGACTGCCACCACCATTGCTACGAAGTGGGCACAGCTAGGATTATCCTTTTTCATACAGTTCCTCAGTTCTTTCACTGTTTTTATGGGCAACTTTGCCATTGCCATCATTTTAGCGTTCTTTTTAAGTATGGAAATTAATCTTTGGAAGGGCATTGCTCGTAGTAAAACACCCAAGACACTAAAAACTGCTTACCTTTTTCTAAAAAATCACGTACTTAAAGCTATCTCCGCTTTTCTCAAGGCTCAAGCTCTACTGGTAGGGATTACCTTTGTTCTCGTATTTATAGGTTTACTCATTTTGCAAGTGGATAATGCCCTCTCATTGGCGCTCGTGGCAGCTTTGTTTGATATTCTGCCCTTGCTGGGTGTGCCTGTTATTTTTATTCCGTGGGCCGTGTATCTGTTCATCACAGGCAATACCGGCCTGGCTGTAGGCCTGCTTATTGTCATGGCTGTGACGGTGATCGTCCGCCAGCTGGCAGAGCCTAAAATCACTGGTAATTCCATCGGTGTTTCATCTGCCTATCTGATGCTTTCCTTTGCCATTATATCGTTGTCCATCTTTGGACTGGCCGGATTAATCCTGTCTCCCATTCTGATCATTTTGCTCAAGGAATTGTGGCAGCAAGGCTATCTGCAGAAATGGATTCGGTTTCCGACAGAGGAATTTGACGAGCCCCCGTTTATCGTAAAAATCCAGGAGGAAGATCGTGAAGCTACTCGTGGTACTCAGGAGGATTGAGCTAACAGATCCATTACTTGTCCGAACAATGCTGTAGCTTGGTTTGCAGAATGCGTTGAAGCATTTTGCACAAGGACGGCGACCGCATAACGAGGCCGCTCTATCGGACCATAGCCTATAAACCACTGATGATTGATAGGGTGACCGTTCTTTAAAGCTTGGGCCGTACCCGATTTGCCGGCCAGATTCCATGATTTATTACGCAAGGAGGCACCAGTTCCCTGTGTCACAACCTTTTCCATTGCTTCACGAAGCGTGCGAGCCGTCGATGTGTGAATCGAGCGGCTGCCCTCGGGTGAAGATGCAGCATGAGCAGGTAGTTCCAGTAAGGTGCTACCGTCTGCGTAGCTAATGCGTTTGACAATGCGTGGTGCATGTACTTGACCATCGTGCAGCAAGGTGACGATGAGATTGGCAGCTTGGAGAGGCGTTACCAGCACATCGCGCTGACCGATAGCTGTCTGTACACGTACGCCCGGATCAGACGCGTTCGTATGGGAGCCGAATACGGCTCCCTTTTCTTCGTGATCCAGCGGTCTGAATTGAGGTAGTCCCGCAAGATTCCGCTCCTGCCAGCCCACAGTTCGGCTCAATCCCAGTGCAGAGGCTGTGGCCTGAATTTGCTTAGGATTAAGCCGTTCGCCGAGATGAGCGAACACACTATTACAGGATACGGCAAGCCCTTCCTCCAGGTTCAGGGTACCGTGTCCTTCTTTTTTCCAGCAAGCCAAACCGTACTTGCCATAAGTTCCATGACAATGGAATTGTTCCTGCGGTTGGACAACACCTGATTCAAGTGCAGCAGCAGCCGTGACCAACTTAAAAATGGATCCAGGCGTTATCGCCTTGAGGGCACGATTAGACCAGTCTGTTTTTTTCTTAGGATCAACATGACTGGGATTATAAAAAGGGCGAGACACCATCGCCAGTACATCCGCGTTGCCTGCATCGAGCACTACCACCGCCCCTTCTGCCAAATGACTAGATTCCGTCAGCTTTTCAATTTGTTCCTGTATAGGCAGATCAATTGTAGTCTGCACCTGTAAAGGATAGTGACCATTGGATGGAGCACTGACACGCAACGGTATATGAGTCAATGGACGACGCTGCGCATCTACAAATCGGGAGACGAACGTTTCACCGACGCCGCTCAGCAGCGGCTCCAGCGTTCTTTCCAGCCCGGCTGCCCCCATCGGCAGTTCACTCGCTCGGTCGGCACGTTCATACAGAAAGCCAAGCCATTGCCTGCCATTGGGCAAATCCCTGTAACGTTTCGCATAAGGTACAAGCTCAATAAGCGAAGGAGCTAGCTTCAGCAGCTTGCCTGCTTCATTCGGATTGATTTGTACGGGCTCTCCGCGCCCATCTCGCCATATGAGCGGGGATTGCAGTCCTTTCCATCGTGTCAGTAGTTGCTTTTTATTCGTACGCAGTAGCTTGGCCAGTTCTTCGCCATGTAAAGCCGCTTTGCCATCTACATCGGGAAAAAGCACTGGCGCCCATACGACTCCGCCAGTCAAGGGTTGCCCATGCCGGTCCGTAAACTGTCCACGTCCAGAGTCGATAGAAATGCCCTCCTGTCGCTGACGTGCTGACATTTCCTTAAGCGAATGCCCCCCATAGACGGACATATAAATGCCCGCTGTCCCCTGAATCCAAGCCAGTCGGAATAATAAAATCAGCAGTAGCGCCATCACCCCCAAGCCCATATATGCAATTCGACGTTTTCGTATGAAACTGCTACCACGCCTCGGCACACCCATCCTTCTTTCATCTTTTTTCCAGTAGTATGTCCTGTAGTTGAAAAAGAAAACCCACTCAACTTTTAACGTGAATGGGTTTCCGAATTTATTTGTATCTTGTGATGTCTGCTTCTGGGCTCCAATTTAAAAACTCGTCTAACGAATAAAAAACCGTAATAAAAATGGTAATGGCCAGTACAACCCACGCTACCTTTGTGTTTGTATTCATCTTTTGCTTTCCTTCTTGAGGGATTTTTAAGCACATCTACTAATAAAAAGTACAAAACCACGGAGATCAGTGACAATCCTGATTTCCATGGTTTTGTTATATCTACACCGTAAACCGCGAAAGCTGTTCCTTCAAGTTCACTGATACTCCTTCCAGCTTATCCGACAAACCTACCAGTTGATTACCAATATTAGCCTGTTCAGTGCTGAGCGAAGCGACTTCCTGCGAAGTAGCTGAGGATTGCTCGGCTACCGCACTTACATTGGTCATTGCCTCGGACAAAGTGGTCTGCGATTCACTCAGATGATGAATGGAGGCAGTGACCGTTCCCAATCGTAGCGCGAACTCTCCCATTTGCTGCTGAACCGATTGGAAAATGTCCGTTGTTTCCTGCACGGCTCCCATCTGTTCCCGGAACAGCGGGTACACCTCAGATAATGCCTGTACCGTTTCATTCATTTCATTGACGATGTTGTTAGTAATGCCTGTAGCCGTACGAATAGCTTGACGTGATTGTTCAGCCAACTGCCGAACCTCATTAGCTACCACCATAAAACCACGCCCAGCCGTCCCCGCTCGTGCTGCTTCAATCGTCGCATTCAGTGATAGAATGTTCGTTTGTTTAGCAATATCCTGTAATACGTCCAGCACCTTAAAGACATCGGAAGTTGTCTTCTTCAGTTCATCTACTTTGCCCACCAGAGCATGCGTAGTTTCTTCCGTAACCTTAGTCTTGCTCAATAGATTTTTCAGCTGAATGGTCCCTTGTTCACTGGATTGTTCAACTTCTTGTGCGACCAGACTCATTTCATGATTGGAAGCCATAACCGTATCCATTTGCTGAGATATATTCCCGGTAAGTCCGCTGCCACGTTCAGCCTCTGTTGCCAAACTGGCGGCGCCATGAGCAATCTCTTCCGTTGCTGCTGCAATTTCTTTGGCTGAAATGGCTGTCTTCTTCGAGGCATCGCCTAGTTCCGTCGCTGTATTCAGAACCTCCTGAGCTGAGGCATTCGTCTGTTCTACCAGCAATGTAATTTGCTCCATCATCGTATCAAAGCTTTCTGACAATTGCCCAATTTCATCCTGAGCCTTATAGTTCGTTCGGATTTGCAAGTTGCCTTTGGCACCTTCGACCATTAAATCCTTCAGATGTGTCAATGGCCGAGCCACGAGGCGCACGATCCACAGGCCAATGAACAATGCAATGAGTGCAGCCACTGCGGCAAATATCCATGTTGTAGTTAGTATCCCCTTAGCGTCTTTCACCAGCTCAGATACAGGTACTACACCCACGAGAATCCACTTGGAAGTTCCCAGTGTATTATGAACCGCAAGCACACTTTGCTTTTTGCCGTCTGCTTCCTGCTCCATAATTTGATTTCCTTCGATCCCTTCAAGCTTGGACACGTAATCCAGCTTTGTCTTTCCTCCTGCCAAGCCCTCATTGTTAGAACCTACAAACTCACCCTTGTCTGTCACAAGACTAATCATACTGCCTGAACCCAAATTAATACCTTTTAACTCGTCCTCTACCGCACTGGACTTTAAATCCATAACCAGAACATAAGTCCCTCCCAACCCGGACATGCTGTTCATGGAGCGTGCCAGACGAAAGGTCTTGCTACCATTGTCATTCACCTGCGTAGGTAGCCAAACAATTCCTTTGTTTTTCAAAATATCCTTAAACCACGCTTCCTGCCGTACATCCTTTTGTGTTCCGGTGCCCATAGCAGCTAAATTGGTTTCTTCCGGGTACAAGTACATTGAATCAATCGCTTTATTCGTAAAAGCAAGATTCGTTAGCTTCTTATTCACTTCGCCCATAGCAACAAAAGATGCAAAGGGATTTTTATCTTGCTTTACAGCCTTTTGCAACTGATCACTTAATTCAGTATCGAAAAATACCTGTGTCGACGTGTCTTGAAAGCGCTCTAGAATAATATCAAGCTTTTCTGAAGTTTGCTGGACGGTCTGCTGATAAGCCGTAGCTGCATTTTGCTCAATCGTACTTTTAGCCTTGTAGTATGAGAGCATCCCCAAGCTGACCACAAATAACATAATTGCCGCAAAAAAGATCAGAAACAACTTCATTCCAACCGAACGTATCGGATTATAGTTTTTGACCAAATGCATGAAATCTTTACTGTACCTTTCTGGCTTAAGTAAACGCTTTAAATTGTGTGTACCTTTACGAGTCGCCTTAGCTACCCAGGGGGCAACCTTCGAAGACACCGCAACCTTTTGTTCCTCTTTATCCGTTGTCACTTTACTGCCTTTCAAACCCTGCATTTGATCCGTTTTCTTGGGTTGCCTTTTTGCTGTATTCCCCTCTTTTTTCCGTAAACCCATTTCTCTCACCTACCACCATATAATTAGTTTCTAATTCCACGTCATCCATTATGTATCTATTATCTATATAACTTCTATCGGAACTATTCGACAAGGAATGTAGCTTTCCTTTGAGTATCAACTAAATTTTGTGAAACTTTTTTCCTAGAAAACTATTCAAAAAAAAGCCTCTCCAACCGATAGGAGAGGCTTTTGAATCTTTTCACCTGTGACTTAAGGCTTATTTACTTCTTTTTACGCATCATATCAAAATACGATACGGGCTGATCTACCTTCATTCTAATTCGTTGAAGCGGGTGACGAGCAGCATCCAATTCGTTGCCTTCCTCATCCCAGATCGTTCCGACCGTTTGTTTAAAGAATGTTCCGTTCGGACCGAAAAATTCGATTTCATGCCCTGGTTTAAAATGGTTCCGTTGTTGAATGGTTGCAATGCCACTCGCGGCATCGTAGTCCATGACCAGTCCGGCAAAATCATAAGGGACTGCCTTTTCTTCCGGCTCATAAATATGGTCTTCATGATCCGGTGTATCGTAGAAAAACCCTGTATTCAACGGACGATTGGCTGCCTTATTAATTTCTTCAATCCATTCTGGTTTGAGCACATAATTTTCAGGATCAGCCATATAGGAATCAATCGCTTGACGATAGACATTCACGACGGTAGCCACATAGTGAATGGACTTCATACGTCCCTCCACTTTAAAGCTGTCTACACCTACATCAATCAGATCAGGGACATTTTCAATCATACACAGATCCTTGGAACCCATAGAAAAGGCATTATCGCTCTCTTCGAACAGTGGAAGCTGGTTAACACCGAGCTGGAACTGTTTCAGTGCATTGCTCTCCTGTGCCTCTTCCTCAGATATCCAAACCTCACCTGGGCGGGCATCCTCAAACAAATCGTATTTCCAGCGGCAAGACTGACAACATCCCCCACGATTGGAATCACGGTCTGTAAAGTGATTGGACAACACGCAGCGGCCGGAAAATGAAGAGCACATCGCGCCATGGACGAATGCTTCGATTTCGATGTCCACATGCTTTTTAATTTCTTCGATTTCCTCCAGACTGGTCTCACGTCCCAGTACCACACGCGGTAGTCCCTCGTTTTTCCAAAACTTTACCGCTTGCCAGTTCAGTGTGGACTGCTGTGTACTCAAATGCACTTCCAATCCAGGAACAGCACGCAATGCCACGGATACAATAGCCGGATCAGCGACGATAACGGCATGAATTCCTGCCTCGTACAGATTGCGCAAGTATTCTTCGATTCCGGCAATATCCTCATTATGGGCATAGATATTGGTGGCTACAAGCACCTTAGCACCGTACTTGTTAGCAAATTCTACACCTTCGCGCATTTCTTCAAAACTGAAATTATCGGCGTTAGAACGCAGACCATATTTTTGTCCACCAATATATACAGCATCCGCGCCATAGTGAACGGCAAACTTCAGCTTTTCCAGATTTCCGGCAGGAGCTAATAGCTCCGGCTTATCCAGACGATTCCGTTTACCTATATATTTTCTCGTTTTGGTTATCGTCCCCATGACGTTCCCCCCTCTGTGAATTCATTTTAAAATTAATAAACCTGCTCTTTATAGAAAAATCCGAAGGAAAGTTCCCGTTCCGGATCTTGAAGACGGCGAACTTCATCCAGCCAGCTTTCATCATAAGCATAAGCATCCGGGTCAGCTGTATAATTATCTATGGCTTTACGATAAGCACGAACAACCGCCTCATTGTAAGCCGTAGGTTTCAATAAGCCCTCGATCTTAAAACTATGCACGCCCGCCTCCATCAGAATATGCAGGTCCTCCATGATACAAAAATCATCTGAACTCATAATATGTGTCCCATTAATATCCTCGTAGATGGGGAACTTCTCTTCCTTTCGCTCTGCTTCAATCAGAAACAAGCCGCGCCCTCTACCCAAATCGCCTTCTACATTACGTCCCTGGTGCAGCATGTAACTTTGAACAAGCTTACGCTTGGAGTGATAAATATTGGTCATGCCATGTACCTGAACCTGTGCTTCTATGTTCAACTTTGGTATCATTTCGGTAATTTCATCCATACTGAGCTCACGAGCCAAAATGACCCGGGAAGCTCCTTTTTCACCCCAATAGTTGGCGGTTGCGAAGTTGGTGGAGATCATCTCACCGTTCCAGAACAGCTTAAGATGCGGGGCGTACTCCTTCACGGCCATGAGCACTGCGGGATCATTAAACTCAATGGCGTCTATGCCGCATCCAGCTAGGGTCTGCACATATTCGGGAAGGAGCGGCAATAGCTCGTTCGTCATCAAATTCGTCATGGATACGTATACCTGCGCCGTATGCTTCCGTGCCTCTTCCACCACTTCACGGATTTGGTCCGGTGTAAAATGTCCCGGCAGCCGCATTCCAAAGCGGTCATCTCCAATAAGTAATGCAGTAGCTCCAGCCTCCAGCATATGGCGGGCATCCTCCGAAGAGCTGGCAGTTGCCAGTAGTTCGGGTTTGTAAGCCATAGGCTCACCTCCTAATTTGTCTTACGGTTACTTACCTGAATGTTATGCAAATGTTCTTTATACGTTTTGGCAAACAAATGTTCATGTGTCCCATCTTTTTTGGTCACGTAAAACAAATAATCTGTAGCTTTCGGCTGTAAAGCCGCTATCACTGATTTCAGACTGGGACTTGCAATCGGCCCTGGTGGAAGTCCCTGATGCATATACGTATTATAAGGGCTTTCCACAGCCAAATCCTTGTAATACAGCCGTTCCTTTTGCTTATCCAGCATATATTGAACTGTAGCATCAATTTCCAGCTTCTTATCCTGTTTGAGTCGGTTATAAATGACGCCAGCTACTACAGACCGCTCATCTTCCACAACCACTTCGCGCTCTACTAGAGAAGCAACTGTCAGCAGTTGATGCAGCGTTTCACCCCGTTGTTTTAGCTTCGCATCCAAATCGGAAACAGTTTCCAACCGCTTTTGTGTCTGTTCTAGCATCGCCTGTATAATATCTTTGGCCGTGCTGCCCTTTTTCAGCTCATAGGTTTCCGGGAAAAGATAGCCCTCCAGCGCATAGCGAAGCCCCGCCTGCTTTGGAATGTCCCGCACCAGCGCGACGTCAAAAGCGGACGGATCGTTGGCCAGCTGCAAAAATTGCTGCCGGTCTGCCAGTCCTTCCTTTTGCAGCTTATCAGCCATCTGTCTAATCGTAAAACCTTCCGGGATTGTAAAACGAATCATTTCCTCTTTGACAACATCTCCAGCCGATAACTTAGTAATCAACTGATCAAAGGTTGCGCCAGGCTTCGCCTCATATTTTCCGGCCTGAAATCCGCTTCCTTGCTGTTTGAATTTTACATAAGCCTTAAACACGAGCGCATTACGTATAAGTCCCTTTTGCTCCAGCGTATCTGCAATAGCCGATGTTCCTGTTCCCTGCACCACCGTAAAAGCAACGGGTTGTGTTTGGGGCTGAACAGGCTGCATGGCATTCCAGATATAGAGGGCTGCACCTCCTGCTATAATGATAAGCAGTAGAAATAACGTAAACATCCTTGTCCTTCGCTTCACATCCACCCAACTCCTTCACAGCCAAAAAGGGCGGACTGGTCCGCCCTTTCAGGTTTGATCTCATCGTTATCCAGACTTACAGTTCTTCCGGCAACGTACATTCGTCGTACAGCTCGGAAATATCTTCCCACTCATCATCATCTTCAATGGTGGTGATGGAGATTTCGCCGTCTGTGGATGAGCTTACATGGTAAAGTTCATGTTCGCCAACAGCAGCCCCAGGTCTACGCAATACGGCGTACCGTTGCTCACCTACCTTGAACTCTGCTTCCAATTCCATGCGAATCGCATGGCCCTGTTCATCCTGCAGCTCTACATCGCCGTCGAACGTTTCCTTCAAATCAGAGGTCCAACTCAGGTCTTCACGTGAATAGCTCGTCATTTCCCGTCTTCCTCTTCATCTTCTTCTACAAATGTATTAAAGGTCTCTTCGACGATTTCCCATTCGGCATCGTCTTGGATCACAAACAATTTAATATCATCGCCTTCTTCCTCGTAACGGAAGGCGTACACATCGGACTCATCAGCTTCAGGGTCCACTGGCGCAACCATCATGTACTTCGCTTCGGAACCATCTACCTCAAACTTCATAATGACCTCGAACTCTTCCTCGTTGCCCTCGTCATCGGCAATATAAATAATTTCCGGCTCTTCTTCCATACCCACTTGATTTTCAGCCATTACGAAATCCCCCTCACCTTGTACTGTGTGCGTCCAAATAGTTTTGCAAGATCAGGCTTGCGGCCAGTTTATCTACCACCTGCTTGCGTTTTTTTCGGCTGACGTCGGCCTCCAGAAGCGTACGCTCCGCCGAACGCGTCGTCAGCCGTTCATCCCAAAGGTGAACGGGTAAACCCAGTAACTCCTTGAGTCGGTTCGCAAACTCGATGCAAATCTCACCGCGTGGACCCACGGTTCCGTTCATGTTTTTTGGCAAACCTACAACAACCTCGCCCACCTCATTGTCACGAACTAAATTTGCAATTTTACCGAACTCACTGTCGTCACCGCGTCGTTCTATGACTTCCAATCCTTGGGCGGTCCAGCCGAAGGCATCACTTACGGCGACCCCAATTCGGCGATCCCCGTAATCCAATCCCATTACTTTCATGCCTGTCTCCTAACGGTGCTTGGCGAGATAGAAACGAACCAACTCTTCAATCAACTCATCGCGCTCTTTTTTACGTACCAGGCTTCTGGCATTATTATGCCGTGGCACATAAGCCGGATCACCGGATAGCAAATAGCCGACGATTTGATTGATCGGATTGTATTCTTTTTCCACCAGCGCATCATATACGGTCAACAAAATCTCCTGTGCAGAAGCTTCCTTCTCATCTGCCTTGACATTAAATTTGACCGTTTTGTCCATGGAATCCATTGTTGACACCTCGCTTCCACAAAACATGTGTACATGTTTATGCCAGCTTATTCTTTTACATCATACCATAAGCAAAGCCCTACAAGGAAATATCTAAGCCCGTTTTTTCCCAAAAATCCGCAAAAATTATCGAACTTTATCCTTGTGAGGCTGCCGACACCAGTTCATGCGCACGTTGAAGTGCTTCGTCCAGCTTGCTGGCATCCTTACCACCGGCTTGCGCCATGTCAGGTCGTCCGCCACCACCGCCACCGCATACGGCAGCAATTTCTTTCACGAGCTTGCCTGCATGAAGTCCAGCCTTGGTATGCTCTGCCGGAACTGCTACGACAAAATTAACTTTGTCGTCCATTGCAGCGCCGAGCACCAGCACAGCAGCCGGAAGTTTCCCTTTCAGTTCATCAGCAATCGCACGCAACGCATCCATGCTGGAAGCCTGCACGCGTGCAGCCAACAGCTGCACCCCGCCTACTTGCACGACCTGATCGGTCAGCTGGCCCGCCTCAATAACGCTCAGCTTGCTTTGCAGCGATTCATTTTCACGACTGAGGTCTTTAATTTGTTGCTGCAAAGATTCGATACGCTTTGGCACCTCAGACAGCTTGGATTTTACAAGCCCAGCTGACACCTTCAACAGCTCTAATTGACCTTCCATATATTCAAAGCCAAAACGTCCGGTCACCGCTTCGATACGACGTACACCTGATCCAATGCCGCTCTCGCTGACAAGCTTGAACAAGCCAATTTGCGAAGTATTGCTGACATGACAGCCACCGCATAGTTCAATGCTGTAATCGCCTACCTTAACGACCCGTACGATATCTCCATACTTTTCACCGAACAGCGCCATTGCTCCGAGAGCCTTGGCTTCATCAATCGGTTTCAGTTCAATACTAACATCCAGTTGGCTCCAGATGGCACGGTTTACACGCAGTTCAATATCCGCCAGCTCTTCTGGTGTAATGCTTCCAAAATGGGAGAAGTCAAAACGCAGACGCCCAGGCTCTACCAAAGAACCCGCTTGATTGACATGGTCACCCAGCACTTCTTTAAGCGCTTTGTGAAGCAAATGCGTAGCCGTATGGTTTTTCTCAATTTCTCCACGTGAAGCTTGATCTACTTCTGCTTTCACCGTATCGCCAACGTTCAGCTCACCGGCTTCTACAACAACCTGATGCACATGCTGACCTTGTGGCGCCTTAAACAGCCCTTCGACCTTCGCAGTTACCGTACCTCCACGCAGCAAGCCTTGGTCACTGACTTGTCCTCCGCTTTCGGCATAGAAAGGAGTCACATCCAGCACGACCTGACAAGACTGCCCTTCACTAACACTGTCCACCAGTACATCTTCATATACAATCGCCACTATTTTAGACTCAGTTACGAGGTCATTATATCCAACAAATTCACTTTTAACCGCCAGATCGGACAAAGCTCCGCCCTGAATCTTCATGCTCGCGCTGTCCTGATGAGCATCACGGGCACGTTTTCGTTGCTCCTGCATCGCTTCATCAAAACCTTCACGGTCTACTTTCAAGCCCTGCTCGTCCGCATAATCCTCTGTGAGATCGAATGGGAACCCGTACGTATCATACAGTTTGAAAGCATCTGCTCCGCTAATGACATTGCGACCTTCGGCCTTCGCCTGAGCACTGATATCGGACAAAATTGCCAATCCATCTGTCAGTGTTTCATGGAAGCGTTCCTCTTCCGTTTTGATCACTTTAATGATGAAATCACGCTTGTCCACTACCTCAGGGTAATACACACCCATGACATCCCCAACGGTTTCCACCAGCTCAAACATAAATGGACGGTTCATGCCCAGCATTTTTCCATAGCGCACAGCCCGGCGCAGCAAACGGCGAATCACGTAACCCCGTCCTTCATTAGAAGGCAGCACACCGTCACCAATTGCAAAAGCTACGGTGCGGACATGGTCAGCAATAACTTTAAGAGCTACGTCACTGTCCACATTTTCGTTATATTTTACTCCTGCCATCGCGGCTGTTTTTTGGATTAGTGGCTGGAAGATATCCGTATCAAAGTTGGAATCCACATTTTGCAAAATGGATGCAAAACGCTCTAATCCAGCCCCTGTATCAATATTTTTGTTCGGAAGCGGCGTATAGCTGCCGTCTTTGTTATGGTTGAATTGTGAGAATACGAGGTTCCACACTTCCAGATAACGCTCATTTTCTCCCCCCGGATACATTTCAGGGTCCGTCATGTCGCTGCCGTAGGCTTCGCCACGATCATAAAAGATTTCCGTACAAGGTCCACAAGGGCCTTCACCGATATCCCAGAAGTTATCTTCCAGTTTGATGATACGCTCGGCAGGAAGTCCAACTTTTTCGTTCCACAGCTTGTACGCTTCCTCATCCTCAGGATACACAGTTACAGCCAGACGTTCTGGATCAAAACCAATCCATTTTGGATCCGTCAGAAACTCCCATGCCCATGTAATGACTTCTTCCTTAAAATAGTCACCAATGGAAAAGTTGCCGAGCATTTCGAAAAAGGTGTGATGGCGGCGCGTTTTACCGACATTCTCAATATCGTTCGTCCGGATACATTTTTGCGAATTGGCAATACGTGGATTTTCTGGCTTCACACGTCCGTCAAAATAAGGCTTAAGCGGTGCCATACCCGCATTAATCCACAGCAGGGAAGGATCTTTATGTGGAACAAGCGGCGCGCTTGGTTCAATCACATGTCCCTTGCTTTCAAAAAACTCCAGCCATTTGGAGCGGATTTCACTAGCTTTCATATAAGTAGCCTCCTAATTATGGTGTCACTGGTTCCTGGCACAGGCCATAAAAAAACAGAAAAACGCCCCTGAACGGATCAGGGACGATTGTATCGCGGTACCACCCTGGTTAACGCCGTCCCCTCTGTACGAAATGCCCATGCGCAAGCTGCACACCAACATTTGCTTAACGGACGATCGATCGCCTTGTTTTCACTGGTAACGGGAGCATCCCGGCGGGTTCAGCCCGCACTTCGAAATGAGCTTTCCCTACTGGATAAACACATTTAAACATACTCAACTCAGTATATCCGTGTCATTTAGCCGTGTCAACGCGATTTCAGACAAGATACATACGGTGTATGGACAAAATCAGATTGTTTTCCGCTTCACGTAATAAGCAAAAAAATGCTGAAGTCCTACCTTTAAAACTGCCATCACGGGAACCGCTAAAATCAAGCCGGTAATTCCCGCAATTTCCCCACCCACTAGCAGAGCGAAAATAATAGCTATCGGATGCAGATGCAACGTTCGTCCCACCACCTGGGGAGAAATGACATTGCTCTCCAACACTTGAATACAGGTGTTAACGACCACGACCAAAAGCACCATTTTTAAGGAGACCGTAGAAGCCATGACTACTGCCGGAGCGGCTCCCAAAAAGGGACCCAAATACGGAACGATGTTAAAAATCGCAACCACTCCTGCCAGCAACAGCGCATAAGGCATGCCAATGAGCATATATCCGAGATAAGCCATCACTCCAATAATGACGCATACCAGTAATTGTCCCCTGACATAGTTGCCAAGCGCCTGATCAATTTCCTTAAGTACCGTTACAATCGCCTTGCGACGAGAACGCGGGAGGTAAGACACAATCGTCCGCTCGAACACATCAAAATCCTTCAAAATATAAAAAATGAGGAACGGTACAATGAACACATTGAACAGCATATTGATCATCCCGCCGATGTTATCCATAAAGTTAGAAATCCCTGTTGCCATCCGATTCTCTAGTTGGAAAAACCATTGATTCATACCCGTTCGCACCCCTTGGGGCAAAATGCCGCTATCCATATTCGTCATTAATCCTTGTGCATGCATGGTCAGCTCAGGCAGATGCTCATTCAGCTCATCTAGTTGTTCAATGAACATCGGAATCAGGTTCATCAGAATCACAACGAGACTGGCTAAAAACACAGCATAGATGAGCAGCACAGCTACGCTTCGAGGCACCTTGCGACCGCCCAGCATACTGACAACCGGATTAAGTACATAGGAGATGATCATCGCTACCGCAAACGGAGCAATGATTGTTTTCAGAAATTCATACAAATGCAAAAACAAAGGTCGCAGCAGCCAGATAAAATATAGAATGACAAGTCCCAGCAGCGTCCATATTCCGTACCGGAACAGTCTACTTTTCGTTAATTGCTCCATTTCGTGCCCCCTTACTGGACTAGCCTCCTTTAAGTATATGCCTGTACCTCTACTTTAATCCTTCCCGCGAGTCTGGAATGCCCCATAGATTACCATTGTAAAAAAATGATGAAAACGGATGAAAACAATTAACAAAGTCATTCCATCTGACGATATAAGTACAAAGCACTACTCTAAGTTTTCACATTTCTGAAACATCGGGGGTCGTTACATGAACTTAAAAATCAAGCTTATTCTCCTTTTCACTTGCATTGTTATCGTTGCAGCTGGGCCATTGTCGATCATTAGCATGACAAGCGTTAAAAATCAGGCCAATCATGATATCGAAGAGCTTATGAACAGCAAAACCTCCGAAACCGTCCATCAGCTCGACGGATGGATAGGTGGTAATGCCAAAATTATTGAAACATTGGCTGCAGGTCTGGAATCCAGCGATATTTCATCAGATGCCAAAGCCGTATCTCTGAAGGCAGCTTTTCAAAACTATAAAGATCAAAATATTTCCAATATTTACGCAGGCTTTGAAGATGGAGCCTACTGGGATGGATCTGGCTGGTTTGAAGCAGGTTATGATCCTCGCGCTCGACCGTGGTACAAGGATGCCAAAACCAAGGGAGAAATGTATTACTCGTCCCCGTACATTGATGCAAATAGTACGAATTTCACCATTTCTATTGCGAAGCCTCTCAAAAATTCGAATGGCTCCGTCACTGGTGTGGTCAGCGAGGATATAATGCTCAACGATATGACAAAAATAATTAAAAGCATAGACCTGAACGGATTGGGCTACGCATTTTTGATTGACCAAAATGGAGCCGTGATCGCGCACCCAGACAACAAGCTGGCTGGCAAAAACCTCAAGGACAATCCCGAGTTGGGTTCATCAACCGCGGCCCTGCTGAGCGCAGCTTCGGGAGAAACAGACTATAGCTATAATGGTAGTGACCGTCAGCTTTATTTTAAAAAGATGCCTAGCACAGGCTGGATTGTAGGGTTGTCCATTTCCAAAGATATTGCTTTTCAGGAGTATTACTCCACTCGTAATATGTTGATTATAACGGTTGCTATCATCTTGGTTGTCGCTATGCTGCTGGCGATCTGGGCGGCAAACAACTTTATTAAGCCGATTCGCAGACTCCAAGCGAATGTCAAACGTATAGCTGAAGGCGATATGACCGCTCGTGTGGATGTTAAAGGTAAAGATGAAATTGCCAGCCTGGGGACAGATTTTAATATCATGTCTGATAATCTCTCTCACCTGTTGCGCAAGGTATCAGATACGGCGGGCGATGTCAGCTCAGCTTCCCATGATATGCATCAGCACGCTAAGGATACTGGAACCATCGCGTCACAAATCTCCAGTGCAGTTCAGGAGCTTGCCCAAGGAGCGAGCGATCAGGCTGAAGCTGTATATTCCGGCTCTGAGAAGCTGACTCACATGACAGGCTCCATCGACCAGATTGGCGAAAGTGTTAAACGGACCCAAACTGCCGTTTTCGAAACAGATTCTGCCGTGCTTGCAGGGTATGAAACAGCAGAACGTCAAGCGAAACTGGCCGCCGAGTCCAGACAAACGACGACTGCGGCAGGAGAAGCCGTAGATTCGCTCGCGCTGAAAACTCAGGATATTGAGCGGCTGGCCGGGGCCATCCACGATATCGCCGCACAAACAAACCTGCTGGCCCTCAATGCATCCATCGAAGCGGCACGGGCCGGAGAACACGGACGAGGTTTTGCCGTCGTCGCGGGAGAAGTGAGAAAGCTGGCTGAGCAAGCGGGCAGTTCCAGTGACAGTATCATGAGTAAGCTGGAAGAAATTAAAATTGCAGGAGTACAAAGCGCGGAGGAAATGAAGAAGGCTCTTGCTGTAACTGTAGAACAGGAGCATGCTGCCATTGCAACGAGACAGGCGTTTGAATCCATTCGTGGGGCTTCTCAGCATATGCTTGCCCAAATTGAGGACGTTACCGCTGCTACAGATCATCTCCGTGTGAATGCTGGACATATTTCCGATGTCATTTCCAGCGTTGTCGCTGTTTCTGAACAAAGTGCAGCATCTACAGAGGAAGTGGCTTCCTCTGTGCAAGAACAAGGTCATGCCATGAACAATATTGCCGACCTTTCTGCCAAACTCGATTCTCATGCAGATCTTTTATTGGAAGAGGTCAAACGCTTTAAATTGTAGAACTAACCATCTTCACAAAAACGGTATACAAAAGAGGGTGCCCCAGCCAATATGGCCGTTCGGGGCACCCTCTTCGTTGTTTTTATCAAGCATTATCCAACCTACTAAGCGTATGTAGATCACACCTCTTAGCAAGCAGCCTGTCCACTTTCGGTGTCAAGCTTAGGAAGAAGCATGAATTTGCGGCAAGTCCTGTTGTGCCATCTCATCTCCAAAGAATAGGTCGTCCAGCGAACTGAGCGTTCCATCCTCTTCCACTTGGTAGACAGACATTTTTTCACCATTCACCTGAAGTTCGATAAAGCATCCCCAGCAATAAAATTGATGGGAGCCGATTTTGCCGATATCTTTGGAATTACAATTCGGACATCTCAATAAACTCACCCTATCCATTAACAGAATATATGGCTTTTTCCAGACGCTGCTCGCTTAACGGGGGAACCATAACAGCATTTTCCCCGATGGACATATCTTCGGTGCAGGGCAGCCATTTCCGCCCCTCTATAATATCCGATACAAAACCATCGCTGATTTCCAAGCCTATTATGTTATTGCCCATTTCCTGGTCAAAATAAACATCCGAGATGTGCCCGAGCATAAGCCCTTCCTCTGTTAGCACGGATAGATCCTTCAGTTTACCGGGTCCAAGCAAGTACGTATGTTGTATATCATGGGCCTCCGTTTTACGGACAGCCTGCTGATTGCGAATCATGATCGCATCCTCACCGTAAGCAACGATGTCATCCCAAGCAACCATTTTCACGTGAGAAGAAAAAAGCCCTTTTCCTTCCAACTCGATCCCTGTGATCCGCCAATCAGCTGTCACCATAAAGTCATGTATTTTACCAATCTGCTTCCCGTCCTCCACATCGAAAACGGCAAGTCCGATCATATCTTGAAGCTTCATATATAGGGTACCTCCTCATTCTGCAATCCGAACGAAGGTGCGGTCCTTTTCCTACATGCCTGTCAGACCTTGCTTCCGTTCATGCAATGAAATGGAAAACCGCCCCTCCCTTCTTATTAAAATGCGGAGAAATCCCTAGTACCTAGTACGCAGCCGCTTCCATATGGTTTCAATTTTCTTGGCCGTGTATTCCATTTCTTCCGTAGTATTACCCAAACCGAAGCTAAACCGAATCGCTGAATGTAAAACATCTTCAGGAAGATCCATCGCCTGCAATACATGCGATAGCTCTAGAGATCCGGAAGTACAGGCTGATCCGCTTGCTACTGCGATTCCTTCCATGTCAAGGTTCATCAGCATGGTCTCTGTACCAATGGCCGGAAAGCTAACATTAAGGACATTAGGTAAAGAATGATCAGGATCACCGTTAATTACAAAATTTTGGCTACCCAGAGTGTCTTCCAACCCTTTAAGCAGTGTCTGGCGAAGAACCGTATCGTGCACCCCACGCTCCTCAATGGAAGCATTAGCTAGAGTTGCGGCTTTAGCCAGACCCGCAATACCGGCGATGTTTTCTGTCCCGGCACGGCGTTTCTTTTCCTGAAGTCCCCCATGCATTAGCGGCTGAATGCGTGTACCTTGGCGGATATATAATGCACCCACCCCTTGTGGTCCGTTAATCTTATGACCCGACACACTCAGTAAGTCAATTGGGAGATTCCGGCAGTCGATGGATATATGACCGTAAGCTTGAACCGCATCTACATGGAATACAATGCCATGTTCTCTCGCAATCTGCCCTACTTCTGAGATCGGCTGAATGACGCCCACCTCATTGTTGGCATACATCATGCTGATCAAAAAAGTGTCCGGACGAATGGCAGCCTCGATATCCGCAGGGTTCACGCGTCCAAAACCGTTGACCGGGACATAAGTCACCTCATACCCCGCTTTTTCCAGCTCATCACAAGCATGAAGCACTGCGTGATGTTCAACCGCGGTTGTAATCATATGCCCGGAAGTACGGCCGTCTGCCGTAGCCGTCCCAAACAGGGCCAGATTATCGCTTTCTGTCCCTCCGCTCGTAAATATAATTTCTTCAGGCTTGCAGCCCAAAGAGGCCGCAACGGCATCCCGAGCAGCGCTGACGGTGCGCTTGGCATCGCGGCCAAAGGCATGAACGCTCGAAGCGTTGCCATATTGGCCGGTCATGATGTCCATCATAGTCTGCGCAACCTCAGGATGCATAGGAGTCGATGCGGCATGATCCAGATAAATTCTGTTCATGTTAATCCACCTCAAATATAGAACATGTAATTGTCCAATTCATCATGTTCTTGGTATGTGATCAAGTCCTTAAGTGTAGTAGAATCCAACACTTCAGCGATGCTGTCACGAATCCGCAGCCACAGCTGACGTTTTGCCGGATCGTCTTCTTCCGTGAAATCTACCGGAGATATCGGACCTTCCAGTACACGAATGATGTCTCCCGCTGTTACTCCTGCCGGTTCATTCGCCAAAATATAACCGCCGTAAGCACCACGGATACTTTTTACCAAACCTGCATTACGCAAAGGCGCGATGAGCTGTTCCAGATAATGCTCTGACAACTGATTTTTTTCGGCAATACTTTTCAAAGAAGTTGGACCTTCGCCAAACCTGGCTGCAAGTTCCATCATAATGGTCAGGCCATAACGGCCCTTCGTTGATATTTTCAATTGTGCCACCTCACTTATAGTAACAATTCCGTTAAACACGCGGAATAACTGGTGTTGTAAACCTCTCTATTCCGATCCTAACCCTCAGCTTATGTTAACATATTAGGGCAGGTAAAGGGAAACATTACGGTAACAATCTTAAAAAAAGTTGCTTTCGAGCGATTTGGAACAGCTTTAGCCCATTTTATATAGCTTTCTTCCATCGTTCGCCGTGTCGTTTGATCGTCCAAACATCGTATCTTATTATCGTTTATGTTACAATAGGTGGGTTCTACAACAATATTGAAAGAATTGGGTGATGACCATGGCTAAAGCCAATCATGAAACCCGTGTCGTCGTCGGGATGTCCGGTGGCGTCGACTCATCCGTTACCGCGCTGCTGCTGAAGGAGCAGGGCTATGACGTAATCGGCATCTTCATGAAAAACTGGGATGACACGGATGAATTTGGCCGTTGTACGGCTGAGGAGGATGCGGAGGATGTGCGCCGCGTCTGTGAACAGATCGACATTCCTTACTATACCGTCAATTTTGAGAAAGAATACTTCGATAAAGTATTCTCCTATTTTCTTGATGAATATAAAGCTGGACGCACACCCAACCCGGATGTCATGTGTAACCGTGAAATTAAATTCGGCGAGTTTCTAAATAAAGCGCTGGATTTGGGAGCAGATTATGTTGCTACTGGACATTATGCACGGGTTGTGGAAGAAGACGGGCACTTTACTTTGCTGCGAGGTGTGGATAGCAACAAGGATCAGACTTATTTCCTAAATGCATTAAGCCAAACACAGTTGTCCCGAGCCATGTTCCCTATCGGTCATCTGCCGAAACCAGAAGTGCGTAAAATTGCGGAAGCTGCAGGACTGTATACGGCCAAGAAGAAAGACAGCACAGGCGTATGCTTTATCGGCGAGCGTAATTTCAAGGAGTTTCTGAGTGGATATCTGCCTGCAAAAGGTGGAGATATGGTGGATATCGCTACTGGTGAAGTCAAAGGACGCCACGATGGTCTGATGTACTATACACTGGGTCAACGACAAGGCTTGGGCATTGGCGGCTCAGGTTCAGGCGAACCGTGGTTCGTAGCGGATAAGGATCTGGAGAAGAATATTCTGTATGTGGTACAAGGTGATCGTCACCACAGTCTGTATTCTACCAGCCTGATTGCAACGGACGTGAACTGGATTGAAGGCGCAGATACTCGTCCGACCAGCGAATTCCGTTGCACAGCCAAGTTCCGTTATCGCCAACCTGATCAGCAAGTAACTTTACAATGGCTTGCGGATGGAACCGTGCATGTCATATTCGATGTACATCAAAAGGCCATTACGCCTGGACAAGCTGTTGTATTTTACGACGGAGAACGCTGTCTGGGTGGCGGAACCATTGATAAGGTTGAAAAACTTCAGCCTGAAACAGTTTAAATAAAATGACCATTTTGCATTGATATAGCAGGGAATTAAAAAAGTCGTCTCTCCAGATTTGGGAGGCGACTTTTTTAATGAAAGATGTTTTTAGTAATGGCTTGTAAAGAATTGATAATCTGCTCTTTATGATGTCTGTCATGCTGGACAAACATTCCTTGCAAAAAATTTTCCATGGTGTATGCACGTCCCTTTTTTAATCCATTGGTATGCTTCCCATTTAAAATAGGAACCGTCATATTTAAATAAGATCGCTACAATGGACTTCTAACTTCTTCCCTATGTAATCCTTTTCGAATTAACTTGAAAGACCATTAATACATAAGGAACTTTTGATAACATCCTCATTTGGGTATATGATGTAGACAAGATCATACTTCAATTGAAAAGGAGCGTGCCTTTATGTCTGATTCATTAGGAATGCTGACACCGGGTAAAAAAGTTTCTTTGAAAGAATGGGACCCCAAGGATACAAAAAATATCAAAAATAAAGAAGAAATCCGACTGGAAACAGATCAATTGAAGGAACGCTTCACGGAATTACAAAGCAAATTATTTACAGAGAAAAAACAATCCGTTTTGTTTGTATTTCAGGGTATGGATTGCAGCGGCAAAGATGGCGTCATCAAACAGGTATTTTCCAACCTTAACCCTGCGGGGGTGACTGTCCACAGCTTTAAATCACCTACGGCTGAGGAATTGAGTCATGATTTCTTATGGCGTGCTCATAGCGTTACCCCAGGACGTGGATATATTGCAGCATTTAACCGTTCTTATTACGAGGATGTGCTGATTACACGTGTTCACGGACAGATATCCGATAAGCAGGCCAAACGGAATATTAAGCATATCAAGCATTTTGAACAGTTGTTGCTGGATAATGGTGTAAAGGTGGTTAAAATCTTTTTACATATTTCAAAGCAATTTCAGTTAGAAAAGCTGATCGACCGGATTGAAAAGCCTCACAAAAACTGGAAACTCGATCCAAGTGACTTGCAGGAACGAAAATTTTGGAAGCAATATACCCAGTATTATGAGGATGTATTAGAGCTAAGCGCAACCAAACAAGCTCCTTGGTATGTCGTTCCTTCAGACAACCGTTGGTATAGGGATTATACTGTGCTACGGATTGCCGTCCAAACGCTGGAGGAAATGAAGTTGTCTGATCCTGATCCAAGACCTGAACTTGAATCCCTTTTACCTGAATTGTACAAAGAACGAGATAAAAAATAGCTGTATAGGTACAGCACTAAGCTTCCAAAACCGTATCACGGCTGAAAATGCCTTGAGTACGGGATTGGAAGCTTTTTATTGCATTTTTACGTGTTATTTCGAAAATGCATAAAGCTTAACTGACTCTGTACCCGATAGCCGCAGCTACAACTCCTACCACGACAGAGGACAGTACATACGTAGCCATGCGTCGGTATTCTTTACGCTCCATCAGTTGAAGAGATTCATAGCCAAATGTGGAAAAGGTGGTGTAGCCGCCACAAAAGCCTGTTCCTAGCAGCATCCAGAGTGCAGGAGACAAATGGTTTTGCGTAAACTCGCCATAGAGCCAGCCTAGCAGCAATGAACCGCTGACGTTAATGATCCACGTCCCCCACGGAAATGCGGTACCAAACCTCTTTCCGGCCCACATGCCAAGCCCGTATCTCGCCAGTGTACCCACGATACCGCCTGCCGCTGCCCACCAGATCATAAGCGTTCCTCCTTGGGAGCAGCCTGCGTCATTTTTGAACCTAGGCGGATACCTGTCCATGTCAAAAACAGCCCTCCGCCTACGCTAAGCAGCAGGTACAACACAGCCGTCAGCATACGATCGTGAACCGTGAGGCGGACAGCATCCACTGCAAAGGTGGAAAAGGTGGTAAAGCCCCCTGTAAAGCCTGTTCCGATGGCAAGTCGCAATCGCGGCTTGATCCGCCATGATCGCAAGGTTACCGTAAAGAACCAACCCAGAAACAGGCAGCCGATCCAATTGATTAGCAGCACACCAAGTGGAAAATCCGCACCCGCCGCAGGCAACAGCGATTGCAGGCCATAACGGGTAGAGGTTCCAAGCGCTCCGCCCGCAGCAACGAATAGCACGTCTTTCATCTTTTTATCCCCTTCTTCGCTCTTGCACGATCATGGTGTAACGTGACGATATCGTACACACTCTGTATATGAAGTCGCACATATATTAAGACTGTGAATCCCGCCACCGCTGGTTTTGCCTGATTTTGGACTCATTCCCCTGCTCAGTAGCCTGATAGAAGGTTTGGTCTGCTATCGAATCGGGCAAATATTGCTGCTTCACATAATGATTCGGATAATTATGTGGATATTGATAGCCAACATGACCGAGCTTTTCCGAGCCTTTGTAGTGTGCGTCACGCAAATGGAGTGGCACCTCGGCCGATTTGATATCGTCCATAGCCGACATGGCCCGTGAAATCGCTGTATATACGGCATTCGATTTGGGGCTTTCCACGGCAAACAAAATGGCCTGTGCAATATTCAGTTTGGCCTCGGGCCAGCCGTTATTGCGATAAGCTTCAAGCGCACTCACCGCTTGCACCATTGCCTGCGGGTTCGCCAGGCCAATGTCCTCACTGCTCGCCGCGATGAGGCGGCGGATAAAGGTCATCGGGTCCATGCCGAGCTTTTCTACGGCGTACAGGAACCAGAATAGCGCGGCGTCGCTAGAGCCGCGAATGCTTTTGTGAAAGGCCGACAGCACGTCATACTGCGTGGATTCATCTGCTTTGACAATCGGGCGGCGAATGGATTCCTCTGCGACTTCCAGTGTCACGTGAATCGTGCCGTCTGCCAGCGGAGGCGTCGTGAGCGCCGCCAGTTCTAGCGCGTTCAAAGCGCGGCGGATATCACCGTTCGCCATGGACGCGATGTGAGCCAGTGCAGCTTCATCTACCTGAAGCTGCATGTAGCCGAGCCCTTTGTCCGCATCACTCAAGGCGCGGCGCATAGCAGCCAGCGAATGCTCCTGCGTTAGCGCTTCAAGCTGGAACAGCGTAGAACGGCTCATTAAAGCGCCGTTGACGTAGTGAAAGGGATTTTCAGTCGTGGCGCCAATAAACACGATCGTGCCCTTTTCCACCGCAGGCAGCAGTGCATCCTGACGTGAACTGTTAAACCGATGTACCTCGTCGAGAAACAAAATAGTTTTTTTGCCATACATCGATTTATTCGTCTGTGCACGGTCAATGACTTCTCTTACGTCTTTCACAGATGCTTCTACAGCATTCAGACGTACAAAATCGCCTTGCGTGTGTTGCGAGATGATATGTGCCAGCGTTGTTTTGCCGCACCCCGGTGGTCCGTACAACAAAATAGAAGAGACCTGATCTGCCTCTATAGCTCTTCGCAGCAGCTTACCCGGACCCACAACATGCTCCTGTCCAATATATTCATCCAGCGAAGTCGGACGCAAGCGATCCGCAAGCAACCGATTGCTTGGCGTTGACTCTTGGGAATATGAAAATAAGTCCATTTCATTCACTTCCTTATGGTTTATGAACGAACACTTTCTCTTTTTCTTCGAAACCTACTATATTATGTTCGCTCATACGGTTAAAAATCATGAAAATTCAAGTCATCTATAATCCTGATACAGTGTAAACCGCCTCTTATTCTACCATATCCGTTAACAAGTTGCAGATAGCATGGTCACGGCACAGCTGTAGATCTCCAAGTCAGTCGCCCACAAAAAAAGAAAGAACAGCTTTAGACGAAAGATGAATTTCGTCGCTGTTCTTCGACTGACATGACTTCCTAATTTCCATCACTAAGATAAACAGTAAACAAAAAGGAATACAACAACTCAGGCGATGCTTTACAACGCTTTTCTGTTTACTCCGTCTGTGCCTGTACGTAACTAGGAAGTGAGCCATCATGCAATAGCCACAGCTCATGCAGCGCACGGGTACATCCTACATACAGCAGCTTGGCATCCCATGCCCGTTCTCCATAATGCTCATGGTCGGCATCCGCCACAATAACTGCATCGAACTCCAGACCTTTGGATAGGTACACAGGCAGTACCGACAATCCGCCTTCATATTGCTTTTTACCACCGTCAATCAAATTCACATCCAACCCCGCGCTTGTGAAAACCTCATGTAGCTCCACAGCCTCTTTTAAGGTACGGGTCAGCACAGAAACAGTACGATACTCCTTGGAGGACAGCTCTTTTAGAGCGGTGAGCAAACTCTGCTCACGCACCGATGAGTCGTAAGACATCGTACGCACCGGATCGCCACTACGAAATACCGGAACTGCCGTAATACCGCCGCGAACTCCCTGCTCCAAAATCGTGTTTGCAAATTCTATAATTTCCAAGGTTGATCTATAGCTCCGCGTAAGTGCAAAATACCCTGTATGTTCGGGCGCAAAAAGAGAACTCATTTCCTCCCACGCATGTACGCCACGATATTCATGAATGCCCTGCGATAAATCGCCCAGTATAGTGAAGGAATGCCCTTTCACGAACAAATCCAGCAATGCGATATGAAAAGGTGAAAAATCCTGCGCTTCATCAATGACCACATGGTCAAAACGTTGAGATGACTCTACCTCATGAATCAGCACGTGAAGATACACTAACGCAGTCAGATCTTCTTCACGGATAATCTGTTTTCGCAGGTCCGACTGTGTGGTCTTAAAAATAGCAGTCGGCAGAGAAGCCTTCATCTCCGCAGCCGTATCTG
Source organism: Paenibacillus sp. FSL R7-0340 (assembly GCF_038002205.1). Lineage (NCBI taxonomy): Bacteria > Bacillati > Bacillota > Bacilli > Caryophanales > Paenibacillaceae > Paenibacillus > Paenibacillus sp. FSL R7-0340. The sequence continues at coordinate 1,656,406 of NZ_JBBOBY010000001.1, read as the reverse complement.
CGGGTAACCCTTTAGCTGCCTGAAAAAGCTGCTTATAGAGCGTCAGTGCGTCATATTGTGGCCATTTTTTAGCATATGCCTTTTCCCGTGTCCCTGCCTTTTTCTTGCGTTCCTTGAGCGCTGCCGCCGAAGGCGACTTTTTCAGTTCCATTTCAATCCAGCGGTGCACTCTTGCCAGCACACGCTCCTTCCGCTTCGCGAGCGGATAAGGCTTATATTCCTCATTAAACCAATTCAAAATCTCAGCTTGTGGCAGCACCGCTCCATCCCATGGTGAAAAATCCCCCTCGGGCACGGAGATGGGCTCCAGTCGTTCAACAAAAGCTTGAAGCAACTCCATAAAGTGAACCGAGCCCTTGAATCTTCCCGGCGCCTCATCCATGGATTCCTTTCTCAGACTGCCACTCTCAAACCAATAAGATAATGTTTCGGCAGGATCAGCCAAAGGTAAATCCAAACCCAATAAGTCCAGTGCCCAGTCTGCAAATGTACTTTGCTGAATATTCCCGACCCCCAGCTCTGGAAGTACATCTGAAATATAGTCAAGGAACATATGGTTTGGTGCGAAAATTACCATTTTGTCCGCTGATACCTGATCCTTGTATTGATACAGCAAAAATGCGAGACGATGCAGCGCTACCGTCGTCTTGCCACTACCCGCTACCCCCTGAATAACGAGGGCTGTATTTTTGGCCGCGCGGATGATCTGATCCTGCTCCGCCTGAATGGTAGACACGATATCCCGTAAACGGTTATCCTTGTTTTCTCCCAAACGATAAACGAGAAACTCATCAGAAACGGCAGGCTCGTCGCTTTCACGATTATATGTATCGGCTACCCGTTCCAGGATTTTTTTCCGAATGACAACATTACGCTTCAGATAGACCAAGCCCTCAATGGTTCCCTCAGGAGCTTCGTAAGACGCGGTTTCTTCACCACCTGTAAACGAATAAAACAAGCTGGCAATCGGTGCACGCCAATCAATCACCAGCGGATACGCTGACGTTTCTTCACGCTCCACTCCAATTTTACCGATATAAAGTGGCTTCCGCTGCCCTCTGCCACGCTCGTCAAAATCCATACGACCAAAATAAGGCTCCTGTGAGCTTTTGGCCAAAGCCTGACGTTTTTCCTCCCGTGCCGATTCCAGCACTTGCTCCGTAAAATCATGCCCGGTGTACACCGGCGTATTGCGAAGCCGTTCCAATCTCCGATCAATTTCCTCCATAGCAAGCGACAGCCTATGCTGTTCTTCTTGATAGGCACTTTGAAACTCATTCTCCATTTCAGTTACCTCCTAAGAATATCAAGTCTCGATTTCTGCATCGCATTCACTTGCTCCGACACAAAAAAAGGAAAGTAAGCGTAACACATTTAACCATAAAAATCCAACCTTATTTCCTAATACGCCTTTTTCCCTATTCTTTTACAAAAGTATGAAGCTTTGCGGCACCAGTGGAGCGTGTGATTTGAATCCGAAGAAGCGGAGCGATCGGAGGATCAAATCACACGCGAAGCGGCCTCTAATACTCCATACTTCTTTCCCCCATCTCCACAAACTGCTTTTGAGCCAGCTCACGGTACACCTGATGGGACTCTAATAACTCAGCATGAGTTCCTGCACCGGTCACCTTGCCCTTGTCCAACACGATAATCTGATCGGAGTGAACCACTGTAGACAAACGATGAGCAATGACAATCGTCGTGCGTCCCTCCATCAAGTTCGCTAGGGCCTTCTGTACCTCATGCTCAGATGAGCTGTCCAGACTAGATGTAGCCTCATCCAGCATGAGAATGTCAGGGCTACGAAGAAGCGCACGCGCAATAGCGATCCGTTGACGCTGCCCTCCAGACAGCTTCATTCCCCGTTCTCCCACCTCAGTGTTGTAGCCTTGAGGTAGATCCATAATAAATGTATCCGCATACGCCATCGTGGCTGCTCGTCTCACTTCTTCCAAGTCAGCTTCGCGCCCCAAGCCATATGTAATGTTATCTCTGACCGTTCCGGTCATCATTGAGCTTTCCTGCGATACATAACCAATTTTGGAGCGCCAGGAGGAAAGTGTATATGACGATATCGGTTCGTCTCCATAACGAATTTCCCCTGTATCCGGCACATAAAAGCGTTCCAACAATGAAAACAAGGTGGACTTCCCACTTCCACTCGGTCCCACGAATGCTGTCGTCCGGTTAGCCGGGATGACCAAGTTCGCATTATGAAGGACCTCTTCACCTTCAGTATAGGAAAAGGCAACATCACGAAGTATAATATCTCTGCTCTCTTTTGCCGCTTCCTGCTTCAACTCGAGCGGTTCCTCTTCATGATCTAAAATCGTCTGAATCCGTTCAGTAGCCCCAACCACCTTTTGTAGTCGTGAATACAGGGTCGTGAATTGTGCCATCGGTGTGATCACCTGAAACAGCAGCAAAATAAAAGCCACCAAATCCCCAGCGGTCAGCACACCCGATGCGACACGAACACCACCAACACCCAATATAATGACCAGCACTGCAGTCAACAAGAAGGTAGAAATGGGACCTACAAGGGCTAGGATGCGTGACTCTTGCAAACCGAAGCGGAACATCCGGTAAATACGATCCTCACCGGCCTGAGCCTCTCTGCTTTCGGTTCCGTAGGCCTTCACCAGTCTGATTTCGCCGATAACCTGACTCAACACTGAGGTCAGATCTGCCATCTCATCCTGCTGTTTTTTGGAGATACGGTACATTTTTCTGCCTACAGGAAATAAAATTAGGGCTGTTAGCGGAACAATAGCCATAATAATGAGCGTCATCACCCAATCCAGATAAAATAACAATGCAATACCACCAATAATTGCAATCACATTAGAAATCAGATTGACTAGATACTCCGTAATTAAGTTCATAATCAGGCTTGTATCATTGGTGACGCGACTCATCGTATCTCCTGACCGATTTCGATCAAAGTAAGGGATAGGTAGAGATAAGATTTTATGCCATAAGCGTTTGCGCAAATTAGCCACAATCTTATGCCCAGCATAGTTCAACATATAGATAGAAACCGCCGAAGCCACCGCTTGAAGCACAAAAGCGCCAAGCAGACCAACAATGACCATACGGTTTAATGAAGAAAAGGTCAAGCCATCAATCAACCCTTTGGTCATCATGGGTACGATTAAACCAGCAGTGGTCTGAATCAGCGTCAGAATCAGGGCGATGATCAGAATGGCCTTGGGCGGATGCGCACTCGCAATCAATTTGATAAACCGCCCCATGCCAGCCTTATCGGGTCTTTTACCCGGCTTTTCCTTCATCCGGCCCTCCTGCTCATCTCGGTGTATATGATGTTCTTTTTCCATATACCATCAACCTCGCTTCCTGTCTGACCATTCTTGTTCAAACAACAACACCCGCGCTCTGCGCGGGTATGAACAGTACAATCTATCTTCGAGTTTACTACACCAGAGAATGAAGCACAAAGTTAGCCACAAATAGTACAGAAATGATATATAATGCGACAGGCACTTCCTTGCCCCGTCCTGCTGCCAGCTTGGCTACGGGGTATGCAATAAAACCAAATGCCATACCGTCTACAATACTGTAAGTAAAGGGCATCATTACCATGATCAGAAATGCAGGAAACGCTTCAGTAAAATCACTGAAATCCATCTCTCGCACATTTTGCACCATTAGACCCCCAATGATGATCAACACGGGCGCAATGGCACTGTCAGGAATATAAGCCAACAGTGGAATAAAGAAAAACGTCGCCCCGAATAAAATAGCAGTTACCAGCGGTGTCATTCCCGAGCGTCCCCCCGCTGCAATACCAGCCGTCGATTCCGCAGCGGCTACCGCCGGACTGCTGCCCAAAATACCGGCAAAGATATTGGTTACAGCCAACACACGCAAGCTGTTTTTAAATAAATCTGGTCTTCCGATCATGTTGGTTTGTGCAGTAATCATACCAATATTCTCGAATAGTACAATGAGTAGGAGCAAAAAGACAGCGATCCAAAAAGCTACCGAGACAATGCCTGAAAAGGAAAGCTCTCCAAACAATTGCCCATACTGTCGCACCGTTTCAGAGGTTCGTACCGTGCTTGTAGGCTCTACAGCTCCCAGTATATAAGCAAGCCCAGTTCCCGCCAAAATGCTAATTAGTAAACCTCCCTGAACGTTACGCACAAACAATACAATAGCGAGCAGCAACGTTACACAAGCCGTAATTACCTTGGGATCATTAAAATGGCCAATAGCCACAAAAGTCGTCTGATGAGCAATCACGATGCCGCTTTTTTGCAATCCGATAAAGGTTAAAAACAAACCAATGCCTACCGTAATTCCGTGCTGCAAATTATGGGGAATCGCTTGGCTAATCAGCTTGTACAATGATGTAAAGGCCACAATGGCGAATAAGATCCCTGTGATGGCAACCACCATCAACGCTTCCTGCCAACTCAGCTTCATAGAATGTACGAGCGTATAAGTGAAAAAGGCATTAATCCCCATACCTGGTACAACGACCATTGGAGATTTCCCACCAAAAGCCATAAGCAGGCAGCCAATCATTGATGTCAGCAGTGTCCCGAGCATCGCCCCTTGGAGAGGAATCCCGGCATCTGCCAAAATAGTTGCATTAACCATAACAATGTATACAACGGAAAAATAAGAAATGGCCCCAGCGGCTAATTCCTTTTTCCAATGATGCTCGGGCTTGAAACCGAGACTTCTGGACCACAGTCCATCCTTCATACCAAAACCCTCCAGCAAGTTGTTCAATCTGTTTGCAGTAAGCTGCGCTTTTTCAAAACAAAAAAGAGCTGTAGCAACTGTGACACAAAGGATGTGATGCACAGAACTACAGGTCTTAAAGTGAATACATACTGATGTAAATCTACGAATGCACTGCCATGCTATTTTTGCAACTTACACACCAGCATGTTCTAACAAATCCTTCACGGCTACACTAACCATGATCAGTCCTGCTACCGGAGGTACAAATGCATTGCTTGCAGGCGGCTGCTTCGCCTTCCGGATTTCAGGTGCGTTTGCAGGTACAATTTTTTTTGTAATTTCTTCACGTGGCTTCATTGGTTCTTCATCGGAGAATACAACCTTGACGCCTTTGGTAATACCTTCCTTGCGCAACTTGGTGCGGATGACACGGGCAATCGGGTCCATTCTCGTCTGGGAAATATCTGCAACTTGAAAACGACTCGGATCCATTTTGTTCGCAGCCCCCATACTGGAGATCATCGGAATCCCCCGTTTCAGGCATTCCTTAATCAAATGAATTTTGTAAATAATCGTATCCGAAGCATCCAGCACATAATCCAGTTCGTACTTGAACAGCTCCTCATATGTTTCTTCCGTATAAAACATGTTCAGTGCAATCGCTTCACATTCAGGATTAATCAGCTTCACACGCTCTACCATCAGATCAGCCTTTTTTTGGCCTACCGTCGTTGTCAACGCATGTATCTGGCGATTAATATTGGTGATATCTACAACATCTTTATCAATCAAAATGATACGTCCAACACCCGTGCGCGCCAGCGCTTCCACTGCAATCGAACCGACACCGCCGATACCCAGCACGGCCACCGTGCTATTTTTCATAACCTCTAGACCTTCAGTTCCGATGGCCAATTCCGTTCGTGAAAATTGATGCAACAATATGGTATATCCTCCCTCACTGATTTAAACTCTATGCCTGAACTCCAGCATACAAACCACGAACCCATTATCCATATGAGGGTAACGGGTTCATGGCATTCTATAAGCTATCTCATGCCAATGGATGGCACTTGCAAACGTCTTAAGCTTTAGGAGCAACAGGCTTCGGAGCAATACGGATATGAAGCTGTTCCAATTGAGCTTGATCTACTTCGGCTGGTGCATCCATAAGCAGGTCTGTCGCACTAGCTGTTTTCGGGAATGCAATCGTTTCACGCAGGTTTGTACGACCTGCAAGCAACATCACGAGGCGGTCAAAACCGAAGGCAATACCACCATGTGGAGGCGTACCATATTCGAACGCATCCAACAGATAGCCGAATTTATCAGTAACTTCTTCCGGCGCCAGGTTGAGAGCTTTGAACATTTTCTCCTGAACATCACGTTTGTAAATCCGCATCGAGCCGCCGCCCACTTCGTAGCCGTTCAGTACGATGTCATAGGCTTGAGCACGAACTTGACCTGGATCGGTATCCAAGAGGCCAAGGTCTTCGTCCTTCGGACGGGTGAACGGATGGTGTTCCGCCACATAACGTTTTTGTTCTTCGTCATAGCCGAGAAGCGGGAAGTCTACAACCCAGGCAAATTTGAATTTGTTATCGTCGATCAGTCCCAAATGACGGCCAATTTTCAGACGAAGTGCGCCCAATACATCAGCAACTACCTTTTTATTATCCGCAGAGAAGAGTAACAGATCGCCTTCTTCGGCTCCTGTGCGCTCCTTCAAAGCTTCGATTTCTTCCGGTGTGAAGAATTTAACGATAGGCCCCTTGAATTCGCCTTCCTTCACTTGAATCCAAGCCAAGCCTTTAGCTCCATAGCGTGCAGCGTAAGGACCCAGGTCATCAATCTCCTTACGACTCCAAGTGCCACATCCTTTGGCATTGAGGACTTTTACTTCGCCACCCTTTTCAATTACGGAAGCGAATACTTTTACACCACTAGTTGCCACGATATCATTGACTTTAATCAACTCAAGGCCAAAACGCAGGTCCGGCTTGTCCGAGCCGTATTTGTCCATCGCATCAGCATGTGTAATCCGTTGGAACGGTGTTTCCAGTTCTACCCCAACGGTTTCTTTGAACAATTTCACCATAAGACGCTCCATCATTGGCAGCAAGTCATCCTGTTGCATGAAGGAGGTCTCGATGTCGACCTGCGTAAATTCAGGCTGACGGTCAGCACGCAAATCTTCATCACGGAAACAACGTGCAATTTGGTAGTAGCGCTCCAGGCCACTCACCATCAGCAATTGCTTGTACAGTTGTGGCGATTGCGGCAAGGCGAAAAACTCACCTTCATGCACCCGGCTAGGTACCAGATAATCACGTGCGCCCTCTGGGGAGCTTTTCGTCAAAATTGGTGTTTCCACCTCGACGAACTCTTCTCCGTCCAGGAAGTCACGGAATATTTTTGCTGCTTTGGAGCGCAGTTTCAACGTCTGGTACATTTCCGGACGACGCAGGTCCAAATAACGGTATTTCAAACGCAGAGACTCGTCCACTTCTACACCATTTTCAATGAAGAACGGAGGTGTTTTGGACGCATTCAATACTTCAATTTCAGTGACACGCACTTCAATTTCACCTGTTGGCAGGTTCGGGTTAATCGTTTCTGCATCACGCTTAACAATAGTACCGGTAACCTCAAGCACGTATTCACTACGAACACGATCCGCAATTTGCAGTGCGTCACCGGAATATGCCGGATTAAACACAATTTGTACAATTCCGCTACGGTCGCGCAGGTCAATAAAAAGTACGCCCCCCAAATCACGACGGGTTTGTACCCAACCGTTCAATGTAACTGTTTCTCCGATATGCGCATGAGTCAATGCGCCGCATTCATGACTCCTTTTCATAATACACACTCCTGTTTATGTTTAGTAGTTAATGCTATATGACAACCAGAGGAAGCTCCACCGATTGATGTTACACCATTTTCTTTAGCCTAATTCTTCCACCAGCTGATCCAGTTTAACGGTACGCTGCTCGCCAGTTTCCATGTTTTTCAGTGCGATTTCACCTTGAACCAGCTCATCCTCACCCAGAATCGCAGTATACCTTGCTTTAAAGCGATCGGCTGATTTCATCTGCGCCTTCATTTTACGTCCCAGATAATCTCGCTCCGCGGAAAATCCGGCTTGACGCAACTTGAATAGTTGTTTGGTCACTTCTGTTTCTGCTGCTTCTCCCAATGCTACCATATAGATATCTAACGGCTTGGCTTCGTTCAGTTTGACACCTTGATGTTCCAGGATCAGCTGAATTCGCTCCAGTCCAATGCCAAAACCAATGCCCGGCTGATCCGGTCCGCCCAAATCTCCAACCAATCCGTTGTAGCGGCCGCCTCCACCGATCGTATCTATGGCACCAATTCCTTCAGCTTTGAATTCGAACGCTGTCAACGTATAATAATCCAGCCCCCGTACCAAACGCGGGTTAACTGTATATTCCACGCCCATGGCATCCAAATTTTGCTTCACTTTCTCAAAGTGTGTGCGAGATTCCTCGTCCAAGCTATCCAAAATCGAAGGTGCACCTCCAAATTTGTCCTGGTCATCTTTGCTATCCAGCACTCGCAGCGGATTACGCTCAATGCGTGCTTGGCTCTCCTTGGTCAACGTATCCTTAATTGGCATCAAGAAGTCCACCAGATGCTGACGATAAGCTGCCCGGCTGGCTGCATTACCGACGGAGTTAATCTCCACCTGTACTCCTTTCAAGCCCAGCTCACGGCAGAATTGATACCCGAAAGCAATAACTTCTGCATCCAACGCCGGATCGACCGCACCAAATGCTTCAATTCCAAATTGGTGAAACTGACGCTGACGCCCAGCCTGTGGACGCTCATACCGGAACATCGGGCCGATATAATACAGCTTAGTTACATCCGGCTCCCCGTATAGTTTGTTCTCCACATAGGAGCGGACAACCCCTGCTGTTCCTTCCGGACGCAAAGTCATGCTGCGCTTCCCTTTATCCTCAAAAGTATACATTTCTTTTTCCACCACATCCGTCGTTTCACCCACACCTCGAACGAACAAATTCGTTTGTTCGAACATTGGCGTACGAATCTCTCGGTAATTAAAGCGGCGGCTAATCTCACGGGCTTTTTCCTCGACAACTTGCCACTTTTCTACACTGCCCGGCAGCAAATCCTGTGTTCCTGTCGGTTTTTGAAAGGCCATTAACGTATCCCCCCATCGTTGTATTTCGTATTGTGCACTTTCTTCTTGCTCCACTTTCAATATAAAACAAAAAATCCCTCGTCCTGTTAACATTAACAGGGACGAGGGATTGTCGTTTACAATCACCCGTGGTACCACCCACATTCCGGAGTTTGCCCAGACAACCAGCATAAGAATCACTCATTGCCCGTCAGCATTATGCTGACTCCGCTCATACGTATAACGCCCGTAACGCGCAGTACGGCTATTATGCAGGACCATCCACTGTAGGCACAGTTGCAATGCACTTTCAGTAGGGTTTCCTCAATTGTTCGCCGCCTGTTCTCGGGGAGGTCATTCATCCGCTCATCAAGGGAATTTTTACAGCCTGGAAATTCCTCTCTGCGCTTGTGGGTTCGGAGTACTTGGTCCCGTCATCAAATCATTTTTCATTATTTTATGATTTTAATGAACCGCTTCGACAAAGTCAAGACATTCTCCCTATAATCGGACAAATAAGGCTTATAAAAAGAAAATAACCTGCGGAAACGGTCCGCAGGTTCAAAAAGATATATCAAAAGGGGGTCATGCTGTTATTATAAACAACGAATATTAAGGAATGATGTTTTGAATATTACAATTGTATTACAGTCACTCTTTTGCGGCTAAATCCCTCAAGTATCGACAATCTTGTGGCGCGCTCTCAGCTTTAATCCAACTGCGATACATATCCACGATTGGAACGTAGCTTATAAATGACCTCATCATAATCGGCGTCATTCACCTTTGCTGATAATACATACCGCAATTCATCTTGATCACCGTTAATATACACATCTGTCGCACGGAGCAACCCTCCATCATGATTCGTTGTTCCGTTCCGATCTTCATCCAGATCCCTTTGGGCTGAGCCAGAGTTAATCTGGTCATCCTTCGCATCTGGTAGAATATTCTCGCCATAAGCACCCGCCGCAGGGATTGCCGCACCCGCAGAGCCTCCTGTGCTCACAGAGCCTGTATTGTTATAGGGGACCAGCGGAATTAAAACTCTCGTCTCCCGGCCGAGCGTATCACCCAAAGCACCTACTTCCAAATGTTCGGTTCTATAAGCTTGAAGCGAAGCTCTGGCACCCTCAGCTTCATCTTCTGTGCGAAAATAAGCCTGAATCTGTTTTGCCATATCAAATCCTCCTCGTTTGGGAATTGTACTGGCATTAATCTAAAGAAATATTCGCGTTCAGCTTACAATACTTTTAATAACTCACGCACAAAGGCAAGCTCATCCTTAGGGGTCCGAGACGTAATAAAGTTACCATCCACAACCGCCTCTCGATCCTCAAAATGAGCACCCGCATTAATCAAGTCATCTTTCAATGGAGGATAAGCTGTAATCGTCCGGCCTTGTAACAAATCAGCACTCGCCAAAATTTGTGGTCCGTGACAGATAGCGCCTATCGTTTTTTTGGACTCATTAATTTCAGTCACAAATTTCAGAACATTTGCATCTAGTCGTAGATTTTCCGGGGAGGATCCGCCGGGAATAACAACTGCATCATAGTCACTTGATTTCACATCTGCAATGGCTTTTTCAATAGTGTAGCTTGCTTTACCTTGCTTACCGCTCACTTTTTCACCTTGCTTCAGCCCAACAATATCTGCCTCATGTCCAGCCTTTTTTAATTCATCATAAGGTACCTTCATTTCGGAATCTTCAAATTGGTCAGCCAATAAAAATGCAATTTTACTCATTAATGTTCAGATCTCCTTTCCGGTTATCCTCAAAACAAGTTTAAAATTAAGTTTGTTTGTCTATCACGCTTTGTTATTACCCGCTTGATCAGTTTTTATAACAATTCGCAGCGGTGGAAAAGAAAAAGGAGCCTTTCGGCTCCTGCACTAATTCAATGCTACATATTTTGTTTTTGACCTCTTTGTGCTGCTTTCGGGTAGAACCTCATTAACGCTCCATTTAACCCGATGTTACCTGCGCGGCAAAGCACCGCGTCCCGGCTTGTCGATGGCTGTTGCAACATGCTGCAATAACGTATCAGCATTACGAGTAAGGCTGATTGCCTCCTGCATACTACCGGGAAAAAGCAGCACAGTGCTTCGATGCCCGTCCATTTTTGGGGTTTGACGCATAGCTTCGTCTCTCCTGTCACCCTTAGGCTATCCGCCTGGCTAATCACCAATCAGGATGACATTATGGTCCCTCTGAACAGCTATTTTATTCTACTCAGATCACGCCATGAATGCATAGTTACGAACGTTCGGTATCCAAAATCAGTGTCACTGGGCCCCAGTTCGTCAATGAAACATCCATCATAGCCCCAAAAATTCCCGTTTCTACCTCCAGGCCCTTGGCTCGAAGCTGACTGTTGAAGAAATCATACAGCTTCTCCGCTTCCTCTGGTTTGGCCGCCCCCATAAAGTTAGGCCTTCTTCCTTTACGGCAGTCACCATACAACGTAAATTGAGAGACAGACAAAATGGCTCCACCGACATCCAGAACGCTGTCATTCATTTTACCTTCAGCATCCTCAAATATACGTAATCCCGCTGTTTTATCCGCCAAATAAACGGCATCGGCTGCTGTATCTCCCTGACCAATACCAACCAGCAGCATTAATCCGGTTCCAATCTTGCCGACCACCTTTTGATTCACCGTCACCTGAGCGTCTTTACAGCGCTGAATAATGATCTTCATCGCCTATCCGATATCTCCTTTAACCTTCCCTTTTAAAAGGTGCTCACAGCCGTATTACGGCTCTTTTAGCAGCCTATGGGTCTTTCTACCCAAGATGTGTTACAAAGGCTATAAACCTATCTGTACGCTTAATAAGGTTATTGCATAATCCGATGCACAGTGTATACATCCTTCACCCGTTTAATCCGTTCGACAACAGAATGCAAATGATCCGTGTTGCGAATGAGAATCGTGATGTGAATCATCGCCATTTTATTTTTATCTGTACGACCTGTAACGGCCGAGAAGCTGGTTTTGTTCTCAGAAATGGCCTGAAGCACTTCATTCAGCAAACCGTTGCGATCATGCCCCGTAATCTCAATATCGACGCTGTAATTGACTTCCGCTGCTTCTTCCCACTCCACTTCAATCACGCGCGCCTGATCTTCGCCCGTACCCGAAGGAATATTCGGGCAATCCGTCCGGTGAACGGATACGCCGCGTCCACGTGTTACATAGCCGATGATGTCATCTCCCGGTACGGGATTACAACATCGTGCAAAACGAACGAGCAAATTATCGACGCCTCTGACGCTGACACCGTTGGTCGGTGTTTTTTTCCGTTCGCCCTGCGGCTTGTACTCCTTGACCTCGGTCGTCAATTCGATCAACCGTGCCTCTTCTTGTTCCTTACGCAGCTTCTCTGTCAAACGTGTACAGACCTGCGCTGCGGTTATACCACCAAAGCCAATCGCAGACAGCATATCTTCGGAATCGTTAAAAGAGAACTTCTGTGCCACTTCCTGAAGCTTGTCGTCGCTCATCCACACCGATGGCTCGATATCACGTTTTCTTAGCTCACGTTCCAGATTTTCGCGGCCTTTTTCAACATTCTCCTCACGCTTTTCTTTCTTGAACCATTGTTTGATTTTACTGCGCGCGTGAGAGGACTGAGCAATTTTGAGCCAGTCCTGACTAGGTCCATAAGAATGCTTGGACGTCATAATTTCGACAATATCACCGGTTTTAAGTCGATAATCCAAAGGTACGATTCTTCCATTTACCTTAGAGCCAATCGTTCGATTGCCAACTTCGGTATGAATACGGAAAGCAAAGTCCAGCGGAACGGATCCGGCCGGCAACTCAATGACCTCTCCCTTAGGAGTAAACACAAACACAAGGTCTGAGAAAAAGTCCATTTTGAGCGATTCCACAAATTCCGACGCATCCTTCGCCTCATTTTGCAGCTCCAGGATTTCTCGAAAAAAGGTGATTTTATCCTCAAAGTTAGTGTTGTTTGCTCCGTTGCCTTCTTTATAGGCCCAATGGGCCGCAATCCCGAATTCAGCAGTACGGTGCATATCCACTGTGCGAATTTGTACCTCGGTAGGCTCCCCGTTGGGACCTACTACTGTCGTATGAAGGGACTGATACATATTGGCCTTAGGCATAGCGATATAATCCTTAAACCGCCCCGGCATTGGCTTCCACAACGTATGGATAATCCCCAGTGTGGCGTAACAGTCTTTAATGTTATCCACAATAATTCGAATCGCCAGCAAATCATATATCTCATTGAATTGCTTGTTCTTCGTCGTCATTTTTTTAAACACACTGTAAATATGTTTAGGGCGTCCGGACAGATCAGCCTGAATGCCCATCTCTTCCAGCTTCTCTCTGATACGCTGTATGACATTATCAATAAACTGCTCCCGCTCGGCCCGCTTCTTATGCATCAAATTAGCGATGCGATAATACTGCTGAGGATTCAGATAGCGTAGAGCAATATCTTCCATTTCCCATTTAATGGCTGAAATACCCAGTCGGTTTGCAACCGGACAGAAAATCTCTAACGTTTCATAAGCAATCCGACGCTGGCTTTCCTCTGACTGATATTTCAAAGTACGCATGTTATGCAGACGATCTGCTAACTTAATGACGATGACACGAATGTCCTGCGCCATAGCAATAAACATTTTTCGATAATTTTCGTTCTGTTGTTCTTCCTTGGAACGGAACTGGATACGCTCCAGCTTCGTCAGACCATCGACAAGCATCGCACATGTATCGCCAAAATGCTCGCGAATCTGCGCCAAAGACACCGTCGTATCCTCCACAACGTCATGTAAAAGAGCGGCGATAATGGAGATGGTATCCATCTGCATATTAACGACGATATCAGCAACCGCAAGCGGATGCAGAATATAAGGTTCACCGGACTTACGAGTCTGGCCGGAATGGGCCTGCTCGGCAAAATCATAGGCGTCCCTGATGCGGATAAGATCTGCTTCTCTGGTATAGGCCCCGGCCTTTTTAAGTAATTGCTCTATCCCCATTCTGCTCTATTCCGTGTCCTTTCTATGCAAAATGGAACCCGCCGATCAATGTCGCGCAAAGGTTCCCTTTTAAAAGTGATTTCCTACAATTATGACGGTTAGCACGTCGCACGTCAACTATTACAGGTTTGGCATTGTCGCATTATTCTGTCACACATGGATAAGTAAAATGAGGATTGTTGACGAAATGAAACGAATTATATTGAAAAAATTACGAAAAGTAATTAATGTATATAAGAATAATTGAAAGAACTAAGGAGTGAACTGCGTTGCAACGCGAAATTCAAGTTAATGAAAAGCTACCGGCAGGACCCGGGTTCCTGCTCAGCGTACAGCATTTGTTTGCCATGTTTGGCAGCACTGTGCTGGTGCCGAATATTTTCGGCGTCGATCCCGGCATGATTTTGCTAATGAACGGTATTGGCACATTGTTGTACATATGGATCTGCCGCGGCAAAATTCCCGCCTATCTCGGCTCTAGCTTCGCTTTTATCGCTCCCGTCAGTCTTGTGCTTAAAAACAATCCCGGCGGCAACGGCTATGCTATGGCCCTCGGTGCTTTCATCGTTACAGGTATTATTTTCTGCCTCGTCGCACTGGTGATCAAATATGCCGGAACCCGTTGGCTGGACGTCGTTTTTCCTCCAGCTGTTATGGGCTCCATCGTAGCCTTAATCGGTCTAGAACTGGTTCCGGTTGCAGCAGGCATGGCAGGCATTATCAATGCCGATCCTACTAAAGCCTGGACTCCAGATCCCAAAACGATTACTCTTTCGCTCGTTACACTCGGGGTCACTGTTCTCGGTGCGGTGTTGTTTCGCGGGTTTGCCAAAATCATTCATATTCTGATCGGTATCGTAGTGGGCTATGTGCTTGCTTATTTTATGGGCATGGTCAATACACAGGCCATTGCAGACGCTCCTTTTTTCGGACATCCTGCAATTACCACTCCAGTTTTTAATACCTCTGCTATGCTGACGATTCTTCCTGTTGCTCTGGTCGTCATCGTAGAGCATATTGGTCACTTACTTGTGACTAGCAACATTGTCGGGCGCGAGTTGTCCAAAGATCCTGGTCTCCATCGCTCTCTGCTGGGTAACGGTATTTCCACCGTCATTTCCGGTTTTGTTGGTTCTACACCTAATACGACTTATGGTGAAAATATTGGTGTCATGGCATTAACTAAAGTGTACTCTGTATGGGTCATTGGCGGAGCGGCTGTCATTGCCATCCTATTGTCCTTCTCAGGCACGTTCTCAGCGATTGTTTCTAATATTCCAGCTCCAGTTATGGGTGGCGTATCCTTACTATTATTCGGTGTCATCGCTGCCTCCGGTCTAAGAATCTTCGTTGAGCAAAAGGTTGATTTCGCCAAGCCAACCAACATGCTGCTTGCGACCATCGTGCTTGTTGTAGGAATCAGCGGTACTACGCTCACTTGGGGCGCTGTAACCTTGAAAGGTATGGCATTGGCTACAATCATCGGCATCATCCTCAGCTTGTTCTTCAAGCTGATTGACGTGCTCGGCTGGTCCAACGATAAATCGCAGGAACCTTTAACCGAGAAAACACCAGATTGATATCTGTTTTTAAACTTTAAAACGCTGCTCCATGAGTCACGGATCAATACGCTTGAGCTGTTAAGATAAGCGTGTAAGGATCCGTCTCCCATGGTGTCGGCGTTTTTTTATGCACGGCCTTTTTAAAATAGATACTCCTTCATCCATCTTCAGAGCACCCCATCCAAGTCAGTTGCAATAACTGCTTTAACCCTAGATAAGCAACGAGCAGCATTTTTGACTTATTTCCGTATCTAGCTTCTGCTTAGCAAAAAATAAAACAAAAACTGATTGAAATCAGTATGACCACTATGCTCCTTATGACCACCTCTGCTCCTTTTTTTATTGTTCATAGACATTTACGAAATTTTTTCATACCTATTTTCCAACAAAGAAACAAAATAGTCCGATGGAGCAACTCTTTAGATAAAGAGATGTTCCATCGGACTATTTAGGCGATCCGCACATAATTATTTCCCGGGAAACCCGGGTTTCGAAATACTTAATACGTAATCAGGGTGAATACATCTACATCAGGCAGTTTCGCCCGACCGTTTAAGTCAGACAGCTCGATAAGAAAAGCAGCCCCTGCCACATTACCACCAAGCTGGCGTACCAAGTTCACGGATGTAGCAATAGTTCCACCTGTAGCAAGCAGGTCATCAGCAATCAAAACATTTTGGCCTGGCTCTATAGCATCCTTATGCATCGCCAGCGTATCTTTACCATACTCCAAACCGTATGCTTCCTCAATGGTTTCCCCAGGGAGCTTGCCACTTTTACGGATGGGAATAAAACCAACACCAAGCGCATAAGCCAAAGGAGCACCAACAACGAACCCACGTGCTTCTGGCCCTGCAATCAAATCAATTTTCAAATCCGATACCAGTTCCTTCATATCGTTGATAGCCTTGCGATACAGTTCACCATTTTTCATCAGGGTCGTAATGTCCTTAAAACTAATCCCTGGTTGTGGAAAATCGGAAATCACCCGAATATATTCTTTGTAGTCCAACTTAGTTCCTCCTACTGTAAACTTCAAATTAGTATATACATTTTACAACATAAATTGCGAAATAGTATCTCAAGACGCACCCTTCATAAGCGACATAATCCAGCTCGTCATCTGGGTAGTGTCCGCATCCAACAAGTACTTCTCCATCTCAGCCATATTATACAATTCCTGATAGCGTGGAGAAGCTGTTAAATCCCGCTTAGGCGGATTGGATACAAAACAGAATTGACCATCTGTACGCGTCATAAACTCAAGTTCTTCGAAGATGTCCAACACTTTGGATAACATGCGTACTGAACAGGAACACTGTCGGCTAAGAGCAGGCAGCATTGCCTTTTCATCAATAGGCTGTGTCCCCATTCGGGAAAGCACAACGTAAATACGCTTGAACAGCTCTCTGTCGGGGCTTACGAGTCGACCGCCACGCTCACTGACCGAATGAAGGAGAAATACGTTCTCTACATTCTCAAAGGTAGACCATAATGCCTGAAACTGATCCGGTGTATCCGGCGGCTCTAGTACGAACAGCGACTTTACAGAGTGCTGTGCATCTCTTTGACCATCACTGGGAATAACGCTGCCATCTTTATCGTACAACCATAAGGATTCAGCATCCACGGAGCCCGAGGGACGAAGCCTAGATGACGGGTGGATCAACACCGCAACGTCTTTCTTTCTTTCCTCTATGCGTGGATGAAAGATCTTGAGTCCCCGCTCTAATTCGGCAAAAGGGTCCGACACTCCACGATAATCAAAAATTTGCGGCTCCTGCACTCGAATGTCCTGCATCATTAGCTGGAGAGACCTTTTACCGTTCCATTCGTTAATTGACAATTCACCCAGCAGATCTATCTCCGTTTGTTGCTGTAAAAAATCAGCCAAATCGCCACGACGGAAGGCAATCGCGTCCAGCGATAAACCGTTCTGCTCCAGCAAGAGCTTCACATGATTTTTCTCACGTCCCATTTTACGAGCTTCACGCAATTGCAGTCCCTGTAATACGAATCGTGGAGAAGGATTCCCCATACCAAAAGGCTGAAGCAACTCCAGTTCTTCAACCACTTGCAAAGATACCTCGTCCAAACGACAGACCATATCAGCTTCAGCTACAGGAATGAGATCTTCTGGTGTCAGAATGGAACCCGCATAGCGGTTCAGCTGCTCTTCAAACAATTCCAGATTGTCACGGGACAGCGTCATACCCGCAGCCGAAGGATGACCCCCAAAATGCTCCATAAGCTCATGGCTGTCCGTAAGAGCACTGTAAATATCCAATGCAGGAATAGAACGGGCAGAACCTTTGCACATGCCTGTCTCAGCATCTATACCAAGAATAATGGTCGGTCGATAATAACGATCCAATAGCTTGGATGCCACAATTCCGACAACACCGACATTCCAGCCTTCACCAGCCAACACAATAACTGACGGCAGCTTGCCTCGATTCAGTTTGGATGCCAATTGTTGCTCGGCTTGCTCCACAATACGTTCGACCACCTGTTGACGCTCACGATTGAGCAGGTCCAGCGCATGCGCAAGTTGATCTGCTTCTTCCTCTTTTTCTGTCGTCAGCAGAGAAACTGCTCGTCCCGCATGATCCAGACGCCCGCTGGCATTAATCCGCGGAGCCAATGCAAATGCGATGTTGACTGAAGTCACTGTAGATATATCCACGCCCGCTACATGGAGCAACGCACGAATACCCGGAAATGCAGAGTTTCTCATGGATTGAATCCCTCTGCGTACCATCGTCCGATTTTCACCATGTAGTGGCATCAGATCGGCTACCGTGCCGATAGCGGCGATTTCAAACCATTCCTCCGGCACCTCACCCAACAGCGCCTGGGCGAGCTTCAGGGCAACACCAACACCTGCAAGACCTTTAAATGGGTATGGGCAACCGGGTAGCTTCGGATTAATCAAAGTATATGCCTCGGGAAGTACAGCAGGCGGCTCATGATGATCCGTCACAATAACATCTATCCCCAAGGAAGTTGCATAAATAATTTGCTCTACTGCACTAATTCCCGTATCTACCGTAATGACCAGCGTAACTCCCTGCTGATGAGCCCAATCAAGGGCATGGTTATGCAGACCATATCCCTCATTAGAACGATGGGGAATATAAATATCATAAGAAGCCTTCAGAAAACGCATGAGCTGAATCATCAATGATGTACTGGATACGCCGTCCGCATCATAATCGCCATAGATTAATATATGCTCGCCACGTTCCAGAGCCTGGCGAATTCTCGGCACGGCTTCTTTCATACCAAGAAGCAGAAAAGGGTCGTGTACATCGTCCACACTTCCGTACAAAAAGCGGTTTGCTTCCCCGGCGGTAGTGACGCCCCGGTTCACTAAAAGCCGGGACAACAATGGTGAAATCCCCAGTTCTTCTGTCAACAGCTGAGCCGCTTCCAGGTTAGCCTCTGGGGTCTTCCATCTGTACTGCGAATGAAGCAATCCTATTCACCTTTCTTTCATAGTCGTCTGCCCTATTGAAGCAACGACGACACATCATTATCTGGCAGTTCATGATTGGATTTGTAAGGATATCCGGCTTGATAAGAAATGAACTGCATTTGTACATGGGTCACCTGTGGAAAACGGGCTAACAGTAAATTTTTTGCTCGATCGGCAATTTCCTGCGCTTCCTGTACCGTAATCCGCGGGTTCACACTTATCGTTACATCCACTGTTATGAAATGGCCTGTTTCCTGGGCATGTAAGTGTTCAACCGTTACAATACCATACACCCGTTGAATCGTCTCCATAAAGCGTCGGGAGTCTTCCTCCTGCAAGGGCTGTGCAGGAACCTGGTAAGCGGTATTCATTACCATCAAATATCCTTTACGCAGCACCAGACAGGCTACCAGCAAAGCTGCGGTTGGATCAAGATATAATAATGCAGGCCATTCCATTGCTTCGCCAGTCATTGCACCAATCATGCCGATCAATGCAATCAACGATGCATACAGCGAGTAACGTTCATGGTTAGCGTACCGATCTGCTTCCGCTTTATGACCATGTTTAATCGAGTAGCGATATTGAAACTGAAATAGCGCTTCTCTCAACACCAACGCAATAAATACGGTAATTAATGCATACAGACCGGGAGCCTGCGGTTCCGAACTGCTTAATGAACGAACCGCCGAGATAGCTAGCTGAAGACCGCTCATCAGCACTAAAATAGCCAGCACCACAGATATGACCGTCCGAACCTTTTCACCGTTCCGCAACCGTGCCAGCATTCCGTGCCCTGTAGCACCCTTGGAAAACAGAAGCTCCTGCAAACGGGAAGCACTATCCGCAGCCGTGTGCAGTGCATCCCCCAACAACGCCTTGCTGTTTGCAGCATAACCGACGGTTCCCTTTAGAACAGCCAGCGCGAGATTACCTACAATCCCGCTCAACGCCGCAGTTTCCAATGATCGGCTGCGTTCGCTATTCACAACGTTTCCCCCTCAATCCTGAACTAACCCTTTCCCAATAAAGCTCATTCTAAAATAACCGAATTTCTCAAAACCAAAAACCATTCACATTTAAGTGCCACTACTGTGCCTTACTCAAGGTAAATCTCAAAACCTTAGAAAACCGCGCCCAAGCAGACGCGGCTTTCTCTTTAATTTATACTACTGGTATTTGCGTAACTTAAGACTTTGCAGTTTTGACCGCGCCCCCGCCAGCTGTCGGGGATTTTTGTTTTCCTTTCAATGCCACCCACAGCGGGCTGGCAATGAAAATGGAGGAATAAGCACCAAACAACAAACCAATGACCATTGCAAGTGAGAACATACGGATCGATTCGCCGCCAAATATGAACAAACATACGGAGGCAATAAACACCGTAAACACGGTTGCAAGTGAACGAGTCATTGTCTGCGCAATACTGTGATCAACTACCTGCTCTAAGTCGTCTCTGGACTTCTTCTTCGCAAATCGTAGATTTTCCCGAATACGGTCAAAAATAACGACGGTGTCATTAATGGAGAAACCAACAATCGTTAGAATTGCCGTAATAAAGGTCAAATCCACCTCAAGCCGGAAAATCGAGAAAATACTGATAACGAGGAAGGCATCATGCAACAACGAAACGATGGCTGCAATGGCAAACCGCCATTCAAACCGGATCGAAATATAGACCGCGATGGCTACACATGCTAGCAAAATCGCCCATATTGCATTCCGCTCCAGTTCTTGTGCCATTTCCGTATCTACTGTATTGACCTCAAAGGAAGCCTTTGGATCAAGCTCTTTATTAAAGGAAGTCTTAAAGTCATTCACTTGCTGATCCGTCAAAACCTGTGAGAAGCGAATGCCGAAACGCTCTTTTCCCGGTGTATAATCCACCTCTTTACCGATCTTCTGCTTGTCCAGCAAAGTTTGAATCTGTTCCTGCGTAACGACTTTAGTCAAATTGACATCCACATTGGAACCGGAACGAAAGTCTACCCCGTAATTCAAGCCGAATATCGACAAGCTCAGAATACCAAGCAGTGTGATAATAATCGAGAACGTGTAAAACCACTTGCTCATCTTGATATATTTATAGTCCCAATTAAAGCGCACTAATATCACTCTCCTTCACACCAAAATACTTGGGCTTCTTCACAGCATCCGCTTTAACCAGCAGATTGAGCAAGAAGCGGGAGAAGAAGATATTCGTCAAGATACTGGTGACAATATCAACGATAAGCACCAGAGCGAAACCTCTAACGGAGCCTGTTCCGAGACCAAACATAACCGCTGCCGCTATAATTGTCGTAATATTGGCATCCATAACGGTACGGAACGAAGCCTTACTACCTGCGATAACGGAAGAACGAATCGTTTTGCCCGTCTTGATTTCTTCTTTAATCCGTTCATACGTAATAATATTGGCATCGACTGCCATCCCGATCCCGAGCACGAAGGCGGCGATACCTGGGAGCGTGAGCACGAATCCACCCAAGTAGAAGATCGCAAGCACCAGCCAAGTATGAACGATGAGACAAAAACTGGCCACTAATCCTGGTATACGGAACATCGCAATCATAAATACCAGAATAATGATTGAGCCGATCAACCCAGCACGAATCGTCTGATCCAGTGACAATTGACCCAGCGTAGCACCTACACTCTGAGAATATTTTTCCGTCAGTTTGAGCGGAAGGGCACCCAGATTAATCGTATCCGCCAGTTTATTCGCTTCATCACGAGTGTAGCTACCTGTGATTGACGCGCTACCGTCCGTTAATTCCCCACGTACTGTAGGTGCAGACAGCAATTCCTGATCCAGGAAAATAGCTAATTCTTTATTCAGAAGTCGCTTTGTGATTTCTGCAAATTTAGCTTTGTCCTTCACTTTGATACTAATCTCAGGTTGATTCAGCTGGTCATAGCCTACAACAGCGCCATTCTCCACAAAATCATTACCGCGGAGCTCAATTTTGCTGTATTGGCCTGGCTTTTTAGCATCTGCTGCCGTTGCACTGCGGAACGTTAATTCTGCAGGCTTTTTCAGCATGGAGCGGACTTCTGCCTCATTAGTGACACCAGCAAGCCGCACGCGAATTCGGTTGCTTCCCTCTGTTGTTACTTCCGGCTCAGTCGTACCGAGCGCATTAATCCGTCTCTCCAGACTTTGAGCTGTTTGTATAAGAGACTGTCTGGTTACACTCTGCCCGGCTTCCAAAGGCTGGGCTTCATATAAAATCTCAAAGCCTCCCTTTAAATCGAGGCCTAATTTTAAACTGTTCAGTAGGCCCGGGCTTGTCCCGATCATAACACCAGTAGTTATGAGCACGACCACGATGAAACTTAGAATTCTCTTCATTCCGTCCCATGTTCCCCTTTCATTCTCAATATTCCTATTATAGCTACCCCTCAAAAAGCAGTCAATTTGAACGCAAAAAAAGACCCCCTTCTATTCGAAAGTGGAGCCCCGTAATGCGGACATAGTCAAATAGTTCATAAAGCTCGTCGCTTTAAGGGAAAGTATATCGTTAACGAGCTTGTGCAGCGGAGGGATACCCTCCTTTTCATATTTATGGCTGACGCAATTCCACACGTCCTTACTTGTGACATGCTCATAACCTACGAGAATCAACTCGTCCGCCTTACTTTGACAGAGCATCTCAATTGCGTCATCCCAATCCTGCTCATCCAGCTCTTCCATACCCACGATGGCCGTTCCTCCTCCCAGCGACTACCGGTTCCGCAGATCAGCAATTAGCGGGGTTATTGACTGCTTTGTAGAACATTTCTGTCCTGATCCTGGAAAACCCTTCTTTTCGTTGAAAATAGCCTTAAATCAACAATATATGCATTCATTTCGCTCGTCAATAGCAGAATTCACCACTCTCCCTCTTGTTGTCTAAATCACTTTGTTTCTGAACGGAAAAGCTTGTCATGAAGATGGACAGGTCCAGCATATCTTCTAAAGTAATGTATAGACGCAGAATTACATTTTGGGGAAGAGGGAGTTGCGATTGAAAAAGCAGACATTCATCCATGGAGCAATTATTTTATTGGCAGCAGGAATTATCAACCGGATACTAGGTTTTATTCCCCGAATCGCACTCCCGCGTATCATCGGCCCCGAAGGAGTTGGCTTGTACCAACAGGGGTATCCCTTTTTTATCGTTCTGGTGACGCTTATTACAGGGGGAATCCCTCTTGCGGTAGCCAAGCTAGTAGCCGAAGCCGAAACGGCGGGACAGCCCGAAATGTCGCGGCGTATTTTGCACACCAGCCTGCGCTTCACCATTACACTCAGTCTGATCGCCATGGTGCTCTGTCTTGTGTTCGCGCCTTGGATCACAAGCCATCTCCTGACCGACAGCCGCGTGTATTATACATTCGTGAGCATGAGCCCAATGATAGTCATTGTAGCTGTTTCCTCAGCTTATAGGGGCTATTTTCAGGGAAAGCAAAATATGATTCCTTCTGCCACCTCCTCCATTGCGGAGACCGTTATGCGCATTTTTTGTGTCATTTGGTTTGCTTACTTGTTACTTCCTCATGGGGTAGCCTACGCTGCTGCAGGTGCCATGCTCGGTGCTCTGGCGGGCGAATTCATTGGCATGATTGTGCTGCTATGGCAATACGTGTGTAACCATCGAAAAGATCGCATCCTTCAGCCGAAGTCGCCTATCCCCTCCTCTGAGGTTCAACCCGAGCAATCATCCGTTTTGTCACGTCTTATGTCTATATCCGTTCCCGTTACTGCTGGAAGGCTTGTTGGTTCCTTATCCTATTTGCTCGAATCTATCTTGTGCATGCGTAGCCTCGCCGTAGCAGGCATTGCAACTGGCGTGGCAACCGCACAATATGGAGCCATGCAGGGCATGGTCATTCCTGTATTATTACTACCTGGGGTTCTTACCAGTTCGCTAGCAGTTTCACTCGTTCCTTCGTTATCCGAAGCAGCAGCCAAGGGGCATATTACAGCCATTCACAAACGTCTACATCAATCGCTTCGGCTCGCTTTGGTTGCAGGAGCCCCCTTTGCCGTAATCATGTATGTTTTGGCAGAACCTCTGTGTCTGCTACTCTATAATAATGGCGATATTGCAGGCATGCTTAAGCTCATGGCACCTTTTGCTCTTTTTATGTACATTCAGGCCCCGCTTCAGGCAGCACTTCAGGCATTAGACCGTCCTGGAAGTGCCTTATTAAATACCTTTATCGGAGCCGTTATCAAAATTGCGCTAATCGTCTGGCTTGCTTCCCAACCTCAGTACGGTATCTACGGAGCTGTCATCGCCATTTGTATTAACAGTGCCATTGTTACACTCCTTCATGGCTTCAGTGTCAGCAGACTGCTTCGCTTCCGCGTACGTTTGCTCGATTTCTGGAAGACCGGGATAGGTATGATCATCATGGCAGCAGCAGTATTATATACCTACAGACATCTAACGATGTTCAACCAAATGTGGCTTCAGTTTATTTTTGCCGCAGGTTTGGGAATTATACTGTACCTTTTCCTAATGACCTTGATCAAAATGATTGATTGGGACAACCTTACACGCATTCCAATCCTGAGAAGATGGTTTAAAGCATAGGAAATCTAATCCGAAGATTTTCCATAGGCCGGTGGTGTAATATACACATCACCTCTATGGTTAACCGAGCATAAAAAAACATCCTTAAAATCTTTGTGTCCCTTTGCTTGAATCTGATTTTTAAGCCAAAAACGGTTCATATCCATCCGTTCCAAATTTCGATCCAGCACCTTGCCATCCATGATTAATGGAATAGGCAGTCCCTCATATCTAAACTTTCCACCGATTTGTGGAGAAGGATGGACCTTATTCACCTGTTGCTCTTTGTTTATCAAATCTGTTCCGTTTAATTCTTGCTTCATTTTTCCGTGTTCCACTCCATCGTTATCATCCTTACCTATAACCGTTAGCTTACCTGTCGTTTCCAAAATAACATATTCGACTTCGTCCAGACTTTCTATATTTTGTTCACGAAGTTGTAACAGCAAGTCATCTAAATTGTAACGTTGTTTCACCATTTCGTCCTTGTTTAATTGTCCATTGGAGTACAATACACTGGGCCTACCATCAAATAGTAAGCGCAGTCGCCGACTTTTCAGACTAAAAAATGAAATCCCGATTTGCAAAATTAACAGCACTCCTAAAGGAATCAGCCCTTCATAAAGTGGACGTTTTATATCCTCCAGGCTGAATACAGCAATTTCTGCAATCATAATCGATATGACGAGATCGAAAACAGACAATTTGCCGATCTCCCTTTTACCCATCAAGCGCATCACCAGATATACAATAAAATACATGAGCAGCGTCCGAAAAATATGAGCAAAAATATCGTGACTCAATATGTTCGCCTCCTCCCCTGTACTTGCAATAAGACATTAGTCGTTCATTGTACACGTATTCTGACCGTTCCTCACTTGGCTCATACAAAAAACCAAAGGCTAAATTATTGAAATAAAGAGAAAGACTGCTTGCGACTTGGTACTAAGCCGAGAGGCTTGGCCATAGAATGATAATAGTTCAAACCTTGGTACAGGAGGAATTATCAATGGAGCTCATTCGCCGCTGGTGTTCGTTTCGTCTGGCCCATCCCATTTTATCCGGCTTATTTTATGCTTTTGCATGGATGCTGCTTGGCGCATTGATTCTTTCACTACTCTTGTGGCTGACACAGATGCAGGAACAGGACTTATCATTGTATACGTACATCGTCCACGCATTCGCCATGCTATCTGGCGGCTTCGTCGCCGGTAAAAGATCCACAAACAAAGGCTGGTATCAAGGCGGTATTACAGGCATCCTGTATGGACTAATCGTTCTTCTGGTCGGTTTTCTGGCATTGGATGCGGGCATGAACGGCAAGGACCTGTTACACTTAGCTTTCGCGTTTGTCATAGGTGCAGGTGGTGGGATGTTTGGCATTAATCTCAGCAAGTAATCAAAATGTTTGTATCCATGTAATAAAACAACACAAAAAAACCGAGCCTCCTCAAAGGCTCGGTTTTTGCATAACGGTCAGAAGCATTTTACGATTTGGAAACAACTTCCTCAGATGCCGTGTCTTTTGCAATCGCATTACTAATTGCACTGCGGTCAAAGGTCAGCTTCGTGACATCATTCACACGCAAAACTACTACATCATCCGTAATCTCCACAATTGTACCGTGAAGACCTCCGATCGTAATTACTTTATCTCCCTTTTTCAAAGCTTGAAGCATCGTTTGACGCTGC
The DNA here is from genome assembly GCF_038002205.1 of Paenibacillus sp. FSL R7-0340. NCBI lineage: Bacteria > Bacillati > Bacillota > Bacilli > Caryophanales > Paenibacillaceae > Paenibacillus > Paenibacillus sp. FSL R7-0340. Next base: position 1,630,201 of record NZ_JBBOBY010000001.1, on the reverse strand, counting down.
TTTTGTTTTTTCTGATTCGGGCGAATCAGCAAGAAATAGAAGATTACAAACATCAGAGCCAGTGGCCAGATCATTTGAAAAAGTCCGCCAGTTCCACCGGGTGCAGTAGCGGCTGTAGCAAAATGAAACATGTTAAATCCCCCTTTCGTATACTCTCCCTAAAACTTAAAAGCCTTTATCATTATCATGAAGACCGTACTGCTCAAAAAATTCATCTCGGAAATCAAGCAGCCTGTCATCCATAATCGCTTGTCTGACATTACGCATCAATTGTATCAAGAAATGCAAGTTATGATACGTTGTCAGTCGGAGCCCGAAGGTTTCATCCGCTTTGATCAAATGTCGCAAGTAAGCACGTGAATAATTGCGACAGGTATAACAATCACAAGCGGGATCGAGCGGGCCAAAATCGCTTGCATATTGGGCATTGCGAACGACAAGACGACCTTGGCTGGTCATCGTTGTTCCGTTGCGAGCAATTCGCGTTGGAAGTACACAATCAAACATATCCACACCACGGATAGCGCCTTCAATCAAGGCATCTGGAGAACCTACACCCATCAAATATCTTGGCTTGTTGGTGGGAAGCAGAGGCAGCGTGTAATCTAGCACTTCATACATCAAATGCTTCGGTTCACCTACGCTCAGTCCACCAATAGCATACCCCGGGAAATCCATGGAAGTCAAATCCGCAGCGCTTTGCTTACGCAGATCTTCATGCATGCCTCCTTGAACAATGGCAAACAGCCCTTGATCATGAGGACGCGCGTGTGCCTCCAAACAACGCTCAGCCCAACGGCTGGTACGTTCCAGTGACTTTTTCACATACTCATATTCAGCCGGAAATGGCGGGCATTCATCGAAGGCCATCATAATATCTGAGCCAAGCGAGTTTTGTATTTCCATCGCCACTTCAGGCGAAAGAAACTTCTTATCTCCATTTAAATGAGAGCGAAAATGAACACCCTCCTCTGAAATCTTGCGCATTTCACTTAAGGAAAACACCTGGAATCCACCGCTGTCCGTTAAAATAGGGCGATCCCAATTCATAAACTTGTGCAGTCCACCTGCTTCACGAATAATATCGTGGCCAGGACGAAGAAACAAATGGTACGTGTTACTCAAAATAATTTGAGCATCCATCGCTTTCAGTTCCTCAGGACTCATCGTTTTAACAGTAGCTTGAGTTCCCACAGGCATAAAGGTTGGTGTCTCAATAACTCCATGAGGTGTGTGTACACGCCCAAGACGGGCTCCCGATTGCTTGCAGGTTTTAATATGTTCGTATCTTATTGCTGGTGCCATATTTTCTCTACCATCCTTAATTAATAAATGAACATTGCGTCCCCGAAGCTGAAAAACCGATATTGTCGGTCAATCGCCTCCTGGTAAGCATGCATAATATTCTCCCTGCCCGCCAGTGCGCTGACCAGCATAACCAAGGTGGATTTAGGCAAATGAAAATTCGTAATCATCGCATCCACCACACGGAATTCATAGCCTGGATAAATAAAAATCTGTGTCCAGCCACTACTGGCCTCTAATACTCCATCTAGGAATTTATTGCCCACCGTTTCCAGCGTTCGGCAACTGGTCGTCCCCACCGCCACGACTCTTCCGCCGCGCGCCTTGGTTTCATTGAGTACATCCGCTGTTTCCTGTGACAATGAATAGTATTCTTCATGCATCACATGTTCTTCAATCGTATCCACAGACATCGGTCTGAACGTCCCTAAGCCAACATGAAGTGTGATAAAGGCAACGGTAACGCCCTTCTTTTTAATCTGGTCCAGCAATTCTTCTGTAAAGTGCAGCCCTGCCGTTGGAGCCGCAGCAGAACCTTCATGCCGAGCATAAACTGTCTGATAACGCTCGCGGTCATCCAGTTGTTCCTTGATATACGGCGGAAGCGGCATCTGCCCCAGACGGTCCAAGATCTCCTGGAAAATACCGTCATATGAAAATGAAAGTACCCTTCCGCCCATATCTCCTTCTTCCTCAATTACTGCTTTCAGCTCATCACCGAAAACGATAACAGCACCCTTTTTCAGCTTTTTACCGGGTTTCACCAATGCTTCCCATCGGTCCCCTTGCAGTTGCTTAAGCAGCAAAACCTCAGCCTTTGCTCCCGTATCTTCCTTGATGCCAAACAAGCGTGCAGGAATCACTCTCGTATCGTTTAACACCAGCGTATCCCCTGGTTGAAGATACTGCACAATATCCGAAAACGTATGATGACCCACTTCACCGTTATTTTTGTTTAACGTCAGTAATCTGGAAGCGCTCCGATCAAGCAAAGGTGTCTGTGCAATTAATGTTTCAGGCAGTTCAAAATCGTAGTCGTTTACATTCATATATTGGTCAGTCCTTAACTATATCCACATTTTTGTAATAGTGTTGCAAAATTTTCTTGTAATCATACCCCTGCTCGGCCAAACCGTTGGCACCCCATTGGGATAAGCCCAAACCATGACCATTTCCTTTACCTGTAAAAATAAAGCTTTGTGTTTTGTCAATGACCCGTGCATGACGATCTTCATTCATGACGATCACCCCATTACCACTTGAAGTACTGCTACCAGATGCGGACAGGATTTGGGTTCCTTGTGTACCACTTACATGAGAAGTAGCCCCATCAGCGCCTAATACAGTATAACTTCCGGTACTCGCAATATCAAACAGTGTGCTTGGGAGTCCGCCCATCGCTGAGCGAAACATATCTGGATATTTCACTTTCAAAGGGGATCCGTCCGCTTCAACCTCCAACACTCGCCCTGATGGACCACGTTTGGTGACATCGAGGTAATTAATAGAGGAAGGCACTGTGCCCGTGACTTTCCCTTGCAGGGATTTAGCAAGCTGAGCTGAGGTAAAGGGCCCCCGCACCCATGCATAGTCTCCGGACTGAGGCACCTTTTCTAATACAATTATCTCTTCGCCCGGCTGCGCCTTGGCTATTGGTGTAACTGTCGATTGGATTTGGGGAATAGGACGCACATTTGTATTTTCCGCAGTGACGGTGATTTTGTCTAACCCCGCTTCTGTGACACCCTCCAGTTCCTTAGCATTATCCTCACGAATATAACCTGTTTTGCCACTGGAGAGAAGTACATGATACCATTCCTGTGCTCCTTTTTGTGCCGAAGTATCCCCCGAGCTGTCTACGCTGGCAAAGGCTTCGCCACCACTGTTCCACACTTCAGAAGCATCTGCTGTCACACCGCCCGCATTAGATGAAAATACAGCTTCGACCACTTTGCCGCCGCTTTTAATGACTTCACCAGCTGTTGCATCTACAGCCTCATTGACATTGGCATGTTCCGAGCTCTTACCGTTGTAAGCCTGGCTTAACGTGCCATCTACTACATTGCCGATCTGAAACCGATTGCCTTGAGCAAGCGCGTAGCTACGAGCCGCTACCGCTTGAGCCTTGAGCGCTTCATCTGGCCATGAGGAATAGACCTCTGCTCCTACCACGGAATACAAATACTGCTCCAAAGGAACTTCGTTCACAAGCGCCAGCTGGCCTGACGTCATGCCGATCTCCATCTCGCCGCGATATGTACGCTGGGATCTTTCGACCACTTGTATTCCATTATTACCGCCGTTAACAATTACCTTGCTATTATCAGAACCACTTAGCATGTAATGAGACATCACCTGCGAGCCAGTCGTGACTCCTGCTTCCTGTCTTATAATGAGGCCGGTTTGAGTAGCATTAACTTTAGACAGCGTGAGTCTCGGCTGCTTGCTCTCCAGTTCTGTTTTCAAAGCCGACAGCTTGCTGTCATTACTTTCTTCTCCAACCCATACAGCATACTGGCCTCTTGATTGAATCACAGTAAAAGCATCAAAGCCCGCCGCAGCAATTGTCGTTCGAACGAGATTAGCTTCCTGCTCGCTTCCGTAGCTTCCTGTGGACCAATGCTTGTTTCCCTTAACCTCGGGCTGCGCTCCGGTTGCGGAGGAAATCCGCTGTACAGCAGCCTGCGCAGACTGTTCACTAGCATATATTCCCGCGTACACTTGATACACAGAGCTACCATTTTTTGAACCGATAAAAACCGTAGGTTTATCATTAGTCTTTTGCAGGGCTTGGGCCGCTTTTATCGCCGCTGCTTCATTTCCTTCAAGTACCTTCACCCGATAGCTGTCTACACTAAAACGAACCGTACTGTCTGGCAGTCCCATCCAAGTTTGAAAACTGCCTCCACTGTTCTGTCCAACACTCAGACCTCCTGATGATTTCAAGGTTACAGCGGGAACTGTCGCTTTATATTTGCTACCTAGATCCGCAAAAATCACTACACGAATATCCTCTTGGGCGGCAGCAGCGTGAACGCCCGAAGACCAAGGTATGCACACTGTAGCTAATACCATAATCGCTGCTGCTCGTTTGGCCCGGCCCATCCATGCACCGAAAATACTTTTTCGGTTAAATGCTTCTCCACTCATTTCTGGCTCCCCCAATCTAGCTGTCTAGCACTTATATTGCGTAATTTATCGGGATCTCGACCCTTGTCTGTCCCTTTAAATACATCGGCGGAATAAACCAAAATATGAACCCGCTCGAATCTTACTTACATTCTCACTTCCCTCAATCATCCGTCAGCCGATATCGTATTCACCATACTTGCGTGTAACCATGCAATGATTTTTTTAAAAGTGCATCATGTTTCCTAATCACCGTGGATCCGTTGGCATTGGAATTCCAAGGTGGCCATATGCCGCCGGAGTCACTGTTCGTCCCCGAGGTGTTCTTTGTAAAAGGCCAATTTGTAACAAATAGGGCTCGTACACATCCTCAATTGTCTGGCTCTCCTCCCCAATGGTTGCAGCAATTGTGTCCAATCCTACAGGCCCGCCCCGGAATGAATGAATCATGGCCTTAAGCATTTTATGATCAATTTCATCAAGTCCGAGTGGATCTATTTGAAGCCTCTTTAGCGCCTCTGCAGCTAACTCAGAATGAATAATACCGTCTCCGGCAACCTGGGCAAAATCACGCACCCTTTTTAACAGTCGGTTGGCAATACGCGGTGTCCCCCGTGAACGCAATGCGATTTCCTCTGCCGCATCCCCAACAATTTCAATCTCCATAATATCCGCGTTCCTGGACACGATGTAAGCCAGCTCGTCTGTCGTATAAAACTCTAATCGACTAATAACACCAAACCGATCACGCAATGGCGCAGAGAGCAGCCCAGCGCGCGTAGTGGCCCCTATAAGGGTAAAGGGTGGCAAATCCAGACGGACCGAGCGTGCACTCGGGCCTTTACCAATCATAATGTCCAGCGCAAAATCCTCCATTGCAGGATACATGACTTCTTCCACCGTACGATGAAGGCGATGAATCTCATCAATGAACAAAACATCACCCTCTTGAAGATTGGTCAGCAATGCTGCCAAATCTCCCGGTCTTTCAATTGCAGGACCTGAAGTCGTACGCAGATTAACCCCCAACTCATTGGCGATAATGTTAGCAAGAGTTGTTTTACCCAACCCCGGCGGTCCGTACAACAGTACATGGTCCAACGCTTCTTTACGCATTTTGGCCGCTTCAATATATACTTTCAGATTTTCCTTAACCTGATTTTGCCCGATATATTCATTTAGATAACGGGGGCGAAGGCTTAGCTCCGCCGTCTGGTCTTCCATCATCAAATTGGCGGAAATAATCCGGTCATCCATATTCCATCGCTCCTCTTTTCACCAGACATTTGTTAACGGACATCAGCGTCCTATCCGGCAAACAACAGTTGCAAAGCCCGCTTCATCAAAATATCAGCAGATTCATCAGGTTTCGCATCTTTCTTCATTCTGCTCCATACCTTATCCAACTCAGCATCAGTGTAACCCAGCGCCTTGAGCGCCTCACGGGCCTCGCCCCAATATGAACCTTCGCCTTCTTCTACGACAGGCTCAGCAAACAATCCGGTTGTCATCCCCAACGAGCCAATACCGTCGAGCTTATCTTTCAAATCCAGAATCATACGTTGTGCCGTTTTTTTACCGATCCCCGGTAACTTGGTGAGAAATGTGATATTCTCCTGATAAATCGCCGTTACCACATGAGCAGGCGTACCGCCTCCTAAAATACCAAGCGCAACACGCGGTCCAATACCAGATACATCAATCAGTTTACGGAACAGCTGCTGCTCCTCACGAGTCGCAAAACCGAACAGTAAAATAGCATCTTCCCTTACATGATGGTGAATGTAAATGACCACTGAACCTTCAGTTTTGGCGAACGCGTAAGGATTCGGACAAAATACCCGGTACCCTACACCCTGCACATCTAAAACGACATATTCATTTTCCAAATGGGCCACAGAACCACGCAAGAAATCTATCATTTTCGCAATACCTCATTTAATTTTGAATTTAATCCATAAGAATGCGCATGACAAATAGCCACCGCCAAAGCATCCGCTACATCGTCCGGTTTGGGCACAACTTGAAGCTTTAGAAACATTCTAACCATTTCTTGTACCTGTTTCTTCTCAGCCTTACCATACCCTACAATAGCCTGCTTTACCTGCATCGGCGTGTATTCACCTATAGGCAAATTACGTTGTTTTGCAGCTAGTACCAGCACCCCACGTGCCTGACTTACAGACATAGCGGTTGTAACGTTGCGATTAAAAAAGAGCTTTTCCAGTGCTACCGCATCAGGCTTATATTTATCTATTAATTGCAACATGCCTTCATACACATGAAGCAGCCTTTCTTCTTCCGGTGTATGGGCCTCCGTCTGGATGCAGCCATACTGTACAGGAACCACCTTGCTGCCAATCTTGTCTACAAATCCGAAGCCCACAATGGCAATGCCCGGATCAATTCCTAAAAAACGCAAAAAAATCTCTCCCCTATCGCTCAAACATGGCGTAACTAAACAATAGCCAGACGTTATCCTTAATATAATCATGACCAAATACCATATAAAGCGAACATATGTGTCGTTCTTTTCATTATAACAAAACTTTGTATCTAATAGAGGAAAAAATTTAAACGTGAGTAAAAACATAAAAAGAGACGCTTCAAGCCTCACCTCATGGGCAATGCCTAACGTCTCCGTAGTTGTAATCAATAGTGCTGCTTTAATACCCTTTGTGTTCGCTCCACGGCAAAGTCACTAAAAGTGGAGATTACACTGTTATACTCATTTATATCCTGTACACGGATCCCCTGCTGAAGTTGTTTATACACCCCTTCTGGCAAGGCCGTCTCCATGGAACCCACATCCAATTGAAAAAAAGTGCGGATAACTTTTTCTCTTTTAGGTAGCCCTTCATACAATGTAAGCTGGCCGTCAGTGCTCAAACCCATGTATCCACGCTCTTTGCATGACTCTGACAAGTCTTCCACCCTGCGCTCCAGCCACACCTCTCCTTTGGTATTAAGTCGCCCCTTCCAATCGGGATGTTGCTTCAGTAAGGTCTCTAGCTGCTGTGAACTTAGTGTTCCCAAGGAAAGTGTTTCCGTACCACACACGTAGGTGGTTAATAGACGGGTCTTCCTGCTTATACCGGAAGCACGAATACTTTGCAGTAGTTGCATCTGTGAGGAGTGATCTTCAGTTGGGCTCAGATGTGAAGCCTCCTCCATGCTCTCCTCAGCCATGACGGTAGTAGCGAGTGGCTGTGACAACATAGCCTGCAAATAATTCGAAAACAGAATACCCAACCCTGCCAGCAAACAAGCCGCACCAAAAATGCTAAAAGCCCACACTGTTCTTCTCCACTGTTTCCAGCGCCGTTTCATCTGTTTTTTCCAACTTAATCGCTTCACAGTAATCCCTTCCGTCCCACTTTTTGTGTTAGTGTGACCTGACGATTACTGATTTATACAAAAAGATATGAATATAACAAAAAAGCCGCTGCTTCCAGCGACTTTCCTTTTGAATCGGGATGACACGATTTGAACATGCGACCCCCTGGTCCCAAACCAGGTGCTCTACCAAGCTGAGCTACATCCCGAAATAGATGCCGGTGAGAGGACTCGAACCTCCACGGTTTCCCTCACGATTTTGAGTCGCGCGCGTCTGCCAATTCCGCCACACCGGCTTATGAAGTTAATGGCGCGCCCTGAGAGATTCGAACTCCCGGCCTTTTGATTCGTAGTCAAACGCTCTATCCAGCTGAGCTAAGGGCGCAAATATGGAGCGGACGACGGGAATCGAACCCGCGACCCTCGCCTTGGCAAGGCGATGCTCTACCGCTGAGCCACGTCCGCAATATCATTATATCCATGACATATAAGTTCATGAATGGTGAGCCATGAAGGACTCGAACCTTCGACACCCTGATTAAAAGTCAGGTGCTCTACCAACTGAGCTAATGGCTCCCAACAGGGTAATATAACTTTGTGAAAATGGCGGAACTGACGGGATTCGAACCCGCGATCTCCTGCGTGACAGGCAGGCATGTTAGGCCTCTACACCACAGTTCCATAGCAGTTTACATTCAAAAGTTAATTGGTTGCGGGGGCAGGATTTGAACCTGCGACCTTCGGGTTATGAGCCCGACGAGCTACCGAACTGCTCCACCCCGCGATAATATTAGGGACTACTATTTAAATAAATGGTGGAGGCTGAGGGGCTCGAACCCCCGACCCTCTGCTTGTAAGGCAGATGCTCTCCCAGCTGAGCTAAGCCTCCATACTACTTATGACCCGTAGGGGATTCGAACCCCTGTTACCTCCGTGAAAGGGAGGTGTCTTAACCCCTTGACCAACGGGCCATACAATAAAATAATTATGGCGGAGAGAGAGGGATTCGAACCCTCGAGACGCTTTTGGCGCCTACACGATTTCCAATCGTGCTCCTTCGGCCAACTCGGACACCTCTCCATATGGCTCCCCGAACAGGACTCGAACCTGTGACAACTCGATTAACAGTCGAGTGCTCTACCAACTGAGCTATCAGGGAATATTAATCATAAAGCTCTGCTTGGCGACGTCCTACTCTCCCAGGACCCTGCGGTCCAAGTACCATCGGCGCTGGAGGGCTTAACGGTCGTGTTCGGGATGGGTACGTGTGGAACCCCTCCGCTATCGCCACCAAACATGAATTTACATCGTAAATTCTCCCGTACGGTTATTCGGTTCATCACTTATCATGTGAATGAATAGCCATGCGCTTGTTGTATGTCACTTGTACATACTTTCAAGGTTACACCCTGAAAACTGGATCCGAAACTCATTGCGTTTTATTCTTAGGATAAGCCCTCGACCGATTAGTATTGGTCAGCTCCATGCATTACTGCACTTCCACCCCCAACCTATCTACCTCGTCGTCTTCAAGGGGTCTTACTAATTGGGAAATCTCATCTTGAGGGGGGCTTCACGCTTAGATGCTTTCAGCGCTTATCCCTTCCGTACATAGCTACCCAGCGGTGCTCCTGGCGGAACAACTGGTACACCAGCGGTACGTCCATCCCGGTCCTCTCGTACTAAGGACAGCTCCTCTCAAATTTCCTACGCCCACGACAGATAGGGACCGAACTGTCTCACGACGTTCTGAACCCAGCTCGCGTACCGCTTTAATGGGCGAACAGCCCAACCCTTGGGACCTACTTCAGCCCCAGGATGCGATGAGCCGACATCGAGGTGCCAAACCTCCCCGTCGATGTGGACTCTTGGGGGAGATAAGCCTGTTATCCCCAGGGTAGCTTTTATCCGTTGAGCGATGGCCCTTCCATGCGGTACCACCGGATCACTAAGCCCGACTTTCGTCCCTGCTCGACTTGTAGGTCTCGCAGTCAAGCTCCCTTCTGCCTTTGCACTCTTCGAATGATTTCCAACCATTCTGAGGGAACCTTGGGGCGCCTCCGTTACTCTTTAGGAGGCGACCGCCCCAGTCAAACTGCCCACCTGACACTGTCCTCGCACCGGATCACGGTACCAAGTTAGAACCTAGATACGATCAGGGTGGTATCCCAAGGATGCCTCCTCTCAAGCTGGCGCTCAAGATTCAACGGCTCCCACCTATCCTGTACAGATCGTACCCAAATTCAATATCAAGCTGCAGTAAAGCTCCATGGGGTCTTTCCGTCTTGTCGCGGGTAACCTGCATCTTCACAGGTATTAAAATTTCACCGGATCTCTCGTTGAGACAGCGCCCAAGTCGTTACGCCATTCGTGCGGGTCAGAATTTACCTGACAAGGAATTTCGCTACCTTAGGACCGTTATAGTTACGGCCGCCGTTTACTGGGGCTTCGGTTCATAGCTTCGCCCGAAGGCTTACCACTCCCCTTAACCTTCCAGCACCGGGCAGGCGTCAGCCCGTATACTTCGCCTTGCGGCTTCGCACAGACCTGTGTTTTTGCTAAACAGTCGCTTGGGCCTTTTCACTGCGGCCCCCTCGGGCTATTCACCCTACCGAGGCACCCCTTCTCCCGAAGTTACGGGGTCATTTTGCCGAGTTCCTTAACGAGAGTTCTTCCGCGCGCCTTAGAATTCTCTTCTCGCCTACCTGTGTCGGTTTGCGGTACGGGCACCTTCTCCTGGCTAGAGGCTTTTCTTGGCAGTCTGAGATCATGACCTTCGCTACTATAATTTTCGCTCCCCATCACAGCCCAGCCTTACGATGTGCGGATTTGCCTACACACCAGCCTCACTGCTTAGACGGACATCCATCAGTCCGCGTCACTACCCTACTGCGTCACCCCATCGCTCATAACGGATTACGGTGGTACAGGAATTTCGACCTGTTGTCCTTCGACTACGCCTATCGGCCTCGCCTTAGGTCCCGACTTACCCTGAGCGGACGAACCTTCCTCAGGAACCCTTAGGCTTTCGGCGGATCTGATTCTCACAGATCTTTTCGTTACTCATACCGGCATTCTCACTTGAATGCAGTCCAGCGCTCCTTACGGTACACCTTCAACCCGCATTCAACGCTCCCCTACCCCTGATGCAAGCATCAAGCCATAGCTTCGGTGGTGTGTTTAGCCCCGTTACATTTTCGGCGCAGAGTCACTCGACCAGTGAGCTATTACGCACTCTTTCAATGGTGGCTGCTTCTAAGCCAACATCCTGGTTGTCTGTGCAACTCCACATCCTTTCCCACTTAACACACACTTGGGGACCTTAGCTGATGGTCTGGGCTGTTTCCCTTTCGACAATGGATCTTAGCACTCACTGTCTGACTCCCGGAACTAAATCTATGGCATTCGGAGTTTGACTGAGCTTGGTAACCCTTGCGGGCCCCGCACCCAATCAGTGCTCTACCTCCACGATTCTTTTTTCCGAGGCTAGCCCTAAAGCTATTTCGGGGAGAACCAGCTATCTCCGGGTTCGATTGGAATTTCTCCGCTACCCCCACCTCATCCCCGCATTTTTCAACATGCGTGGGTTCGGGCCTCCAGTGCGTGTTACCGCACCTTCACCCTGGACAGGGGTAGATCACCCGGTTTCGGGTCTACGTCCACGTACTCATTCGCCCTATTCAGACTCGCTTTCGCTGCGGCTTCAGCTCTTCACCTTAACCTTGCACGGGAACGTAACTCGCCGGTTCATTCTACAAAAGGCACGCCATCACCCATAAATAGGGCTCTGACTTCTTGTAAGCACACGGTTTCAGGATCTATTTCACTCCCCTTCCGGGGTGCTTTTCACCTTTCCCTCACGGTACTGCTTCACTATCGGTCGCCAGGGAGTATTTAGCCTTGGCAGATGGTCCTGCCGGATTCATACGGGGTTTCACGTGCCCCGCACTACTCGGGATCCGTCTCGGAGAGAACAAGTTTTGAACTACAGGGCTTTTACCTTCTCTGGCGGGCCTTTCCAGACCTCTTCATCTAACCGGTTCCTTTGTAACTCCATGTGAGACGTCCCACAACCCCAAGGAGCAAGCTCCTTGGTTTGGGCTAATCCGCGTTCGCTCGCCGCTACTGACGGAATCACTATTGTTTTCTCTTCCTCAGGGTACTTAGATGTTTCAGTTCCCCTGGTCTGCCTCTATTCTGCCTATGTATTCAGCAGAAAGTGACTGTCGATGAAGACAGCCGGGTTTCCCCATTCGGACATCCCCGGATCAAAGCTTGCTTACAGCTCCCCGAGGCTTTATCGTTGTTCGCCACGTCCTTCGTCGGCTCCTGGCGCCTAGGCATCCTCCGTGTGCTCTTTGTAGCTTAACCTAGACTTTTCTTTCAAAGAAAGAAAATGTCGATGTTCGATAAAGAATGATTTTTGCCAAAGGCAAAAGATCTTTCCTTACCTGCTACCTTTATTTCACTTGTTTACACAAGATCAGCTTAAAGGAATATTCTAAAACGCAATTTCGTTTCGGTATCCAGTTTTCAAGGTGCAATACAGTTTCGTCGAAACTGTAGCCTGTGTGAATATCGGTCTAACTCAAACGAGTAGATGATATTCATGCAGTATGTTGAGAGTTTGAGCTCTCAAAACTGAGCAACGAGTGAGTAAGTTAAGGATATTCATTTCATTCACACGAACGTGATGAACCAAATTGAATATCCGTTCGCAGGTACATGTACCTGCTGATTTGAATGTTTCCGTTGCAGGAAACGATTCTCCATAGAAAGGAGGTGATCCAGCCGCACCTTCCGATACGGCTACCTTGTTACGACTTCACCCCAATCATCTACCCCACCTTCGGCGGCTGGCTCCCTTGCGGGTTACCCCACCGACTTCGGGTGTTGTAAACTCTCGTGGTGTGACGGGCGGTGTGTACAAG